>CAVXGE010000001.1:0-19759 GCA_963761225.1 uncultured Chloroflexia bacterium
TGAGTATTTCGGCATCGGTAACACGCCGAATCCCGGAAATGATGTTCTCGATGAGGCCCGGGCTGGTAGTAACCGGGTACGGTGCGTCGATGGACGCGTAAGGCTTGATGAGCACTCTGCGTGCCCAGGCAAGCTGCGCCGGTGGGTTGAAATGGAAGCTCGAGGCTTCAAATATCGTGGCCATAATCCTTCAACAGCCTGGGGCCAACCTGCGGAGCACCGCAGCCGGCCGCGAGCGCTATTCCTTCTCCACGAACTCGCATAAAGTCCTCACAGGGACTCCGGTTGCTCCTTTCACCGCCACACCTGCTTCTTTGCTGCTGTTGGATGTACCCGCGATATCGACATGCAGCCACGGAACGGTTCCGGCGAATTCAGAAATGAACAGCGCCGCAGTGATGGCGCCCCCATAGCGATTGCCGGTGTTCTTGATGTCTGCAATGAGACTCTTGTTCAGCTCCCGGTACTCGTCGGGCAGCGGCAACCGCCACATCTTCTCGCCCGAAGCCGCGGCCGCCCTCATGAACCGGTCGAAGACAGCCTCGTTATTGCTGAAGACACCGCTGTACGAGTTTCCGAGAGCAACCCTGCATGCTCCAGTCAACGTTGCGATGTCGATGAGCGGCGACATCTTCTGTTGAATGGCGTAGCTGACTGCATCAGCAAGTGCCAGTCTCCCCTCTGCATCGGTGCTGATTATCTCGATTGTCTTGCCACTCAGGGATTTGAGCACATCACCGGGACGATACGCGTGTCCGCCGGGGAGATTCTCCGTGGCGGGAACCAGCGCCGACACATTTGCGTGTACCTGATTTCGCGCGAGCGCGACCATAGCGGCGATGACCGATGCGCCTCCGGCCATGTCATCCTTCATCTCAGCCATGCCCTCGGAGGGCTTGATCGAGATGCCCCCCGAATCGAACGTGATGGCTTTACCGATCAGAGCGGTTCGGGGCTCGTCAGGTCTACCTGCGATATAGTCCAGTTGTATGAATTTCGGCGGTTCGGCGCTGCCCTGTGCAACGCCCAGCAAAGCCCCCATTCCCAGCGATACCATGTCGTCTTTGCTCAACACGGTGACACGGAGTCCATACGTGGCGGCCATGTCCTGAGACACCTGTGCCATACGTGTGGGCGTCATGTAGTTAGCAGGTTCATTCACCATGTCTCGCGCAAGATTCGTCGCTTCTGCGAGAATCACACCTTTATCGGCCGCCCTGTTCAACGCAGTAACAGTGGCGGCGTCACGCGTCACGATGCGCAGGGACTCGACATTGGGACCTTCCGGAGCCTTGTACTTCGTGAACATGTACCCGCCGAGGCAGGCGCCCTCGGCAATGACCCGGGCCGCAACAGAGGCTTCGATGCCCGCGCCCCCTGAGCCGAGAAGCGTTGAAGCGATACTGGTGCAGCCGAATCTCCGCAACGCCCTTACGGACTCCGCTGCGGCGTCGCGAACGCGGTCGACGGTCACCTCACTCTTCTTGCCAAGACCGCATACCGCAATGAGCCGGGCCGGAATCCGTCCGAGAGAGTGGAGCACGACTACTTCGTTCGCCTTGCCCTTGAATGCCTTCGTGTCCAGGAGCGTGCCGACCGCTCCGCCCAGTAAGGCGTCAACCGCGACCACCGCCGCCGTCGGCAAACCGAGGCGTTCGGAGTCCTCGCACAGACTGACGACGATTCCGTCGGCCTGGGTGGTAGTAATATCTCCGGGAACAACTTCAATTCTCACTCGTGCAACTCCCCAATCGTGTTCCGAACCCATAATTGTATCCTCTTTATGTGATGAAAAAAAGAGGTCGCATACGAACTATTCTGCGGTACACGTCGCGTAGAGCGAGTCTCACGCCCACTTCGCCACCCGCTCATTCGCGCTCACGAACCTCGCCTCGATGGGTGCGCCGGCCGAAGTCCCTGGGTTTCGCGGCGCAGTTCCATTATGCGGTCGCGGATGAGAGCAGCCTTCTCGAATTCAAGGTCGCGCGCAGCCTGCTTCATATCGCGTTCGAGCTGTTTCAGGAGAGTATTGAGTTCACGCGCGGTGGCAGGGCGGTCGCCGTATTCGCGTAGCGGCTCGGCTATCTTCTGAACCTGCACGGCGATATCGCGAATCGCCTTGGACACGCCCTGGGGTGTGATTCCGTGCTCGAGATTGTATGTTTCCTGAATCGCTCGCCGCCTTGAGGTCTCGTCGATAGCGGCCTGCATGGATTTTGTCACGGTATCGGCGTACAGGATGGCGTGCGCATTCACGTGCCGCGCCGCCCGCCCTATGGTCTGAATGAGCGCCTCAGCCGAGCGCAGGTACCCCTCTTTGTCGGCATCCAATATCGCGACGAGGCTGACTTCCGGCAGGTCCAGACCTTCGCGCAGGAGATTGATGCCAACGATTACGTCGTATACGCCAAGGCGCAGGTCCCGAAGAATAGCGGTCCGCTCAAGCGTATCCACCTCCGAGTGGATATGGTGCGTCTTGATACCCATCTCGGCCAGGTACTCACTCAGGTCCTCTGCCATCCTCTTGGTGAGCGTGGTCACGAGACACCGCTCGCTGCGGCTTACGCGACTCCTGATTTCGCCCATCAGGTCATCGATTTGCCCCCGAGTGGGCCTGACCTCCACGGTCGGCTCCAACAACCCGGTTGGTCGAACCAGTTGTTCGCATATCTGCGCGCTCCGGGTCAATTCGTATTCGCGAGGCGTCGCGGAGACGTACACCACTTGATTGATGCGTTCCGCAAACTCGTCGAATCTCAGCGGCCGATTATCAAGCGCGGACGGCAGTCTGAAGCCATGGTCGATGAGCACCTGCTTTCGGGCAAGATCGCCAAAATACATTCCCCTGACTTGGGGCAACGTCATATGAGATTCGTCAACCATGAGCAGATAATCGGGAGGGAAGTAGTCCATCAGGGTCCACGGCGTGCTGCCGGGCTCCCTGCGCTGAAGATGCCGCGAGTAGTTCTCCACCCCCGAACAGTACCCGACCTCGGTCATCATCTCGAGATCATAGTTCGTGCGCGACTCAAGCCGCTGCGCCTCGAGCAATTTTCCTTGCCGGCGAAGCTCGTCGACTCGCTGCACGAGTTCGGCCCGGATATCGACCATTGCGGCCTGCAGTTTCTCATCGGGCGTCACGAAGTGTTTCGCAGGGTATATGTCGATGGTGTCGATTTCGGCCAACAGTTCACCGGTGACGGTATCAAGCTCAGTAATCCGCTCAACCACATCTCCAAAGAACTCCACGCGCAACGCCGTCTCTTCGTAGGCGGGACACACCTCGAGCGTGTCTCCGCGGACACGGAACCTGCCTCTTGTCAGATCAACGTCATTTCGTTCGTACTGCATGCCCACCAGCATGCGCGCCATCCGCTGCAGGCCGATGGCTTTGCCGCGAACCACGGGCAACGCGAAGCTGTGATACTCCTCCGGCGACCCGAGCGAGTAGATGCACGACACGGACGCCACGATCACGACGTCGCGCCGTTCGAACAGCGCCTTAGTGGCGGCATGGCGAAGCCGGTCAATCTCCTCATTGATGTCGGTCTCTTTCTCTATGTAGGTATCCGTACTGGGGATATACGCCTCGGGTTGATAGTAGTCGTAATAGCTGACGAAGTAACCGACGGAATTCTCCTTGAAGAAGTCCTGGAACTCGGCGGCAAGTTGGGCTGCCAGGGTCTTGTTGTGGCAGAGAACAAGCGTGGGCCTCTGCACGCGCGCAATGACGTGCGCCATGGTGAACGTCTTGCCGCTCCCGGTTACGCCCAGGAGCGTCTGCTCCCGGAGCCCCTTCTCGAGGCCGCACACCGAGTCCATTGATGGCCTCGGGCTGATCGCCGGTAGGTCGCAACTCGGAGGTGATACGAAACAGTCTGTCCATTACGGCATCACACAGGGGTTAAGAACATGAACGAAGGCGGCAGTGTCACCGCCCGGAAAGCGAGCGCAGGGCTCTCCTGATGCGTGTTTCAAGTGGAGCGCCGTCGCTCGACTCCACGCCTCTGGCAGCATCCACCGCTTCCCGCATGGTATAGCCGAGGGCGATGAGTGCTTCGATGAGTTCCGCATCCCCTGCTTGCCCCCCCACTCCTTCGGCCCCCACGTAGGCCTCAACCTTCGAAGCCAGCTCAACGCACACCCGGGCCGCAGTCTTCTTGCCAACGCCGGGCACCTTGGAGAGAAGTACCGTGTCTCCCGTTATGATTGCACGGGCGAGGTCACCCGGCCTCAGCGCGCCGAGTAAGGCAACCCCAAGCCGCGGCCCCACGCCGGACACCGATATCAGTTCCAAGAATAGGGCGCGTTCCTCAACTGTGTCAAACCCGTAGAGCACCGGATTCTCATCCCGAATCATCAGGCAGGTATGCAGCACAACCGTTGCTCCCGGCGCACCGATGCTATCGGCCGTCTGAGCGGTGGTCTTGACCAGGAACCCGATGCCACCAACGTTCAGGATGACATGGTCAGGCCCGCGGGAATCGATTATGCCTTCCAGAAACGAAATCATGACTGTCCACGCTTCAATTGATGCGCCGCGTGCCGCGCCTGGAGGTGACAGAGTGCCACGGCAAGAGCGTCGGTCGCGTCCATCTGGAAATCAAGGTCCTTCAAGCCCAACTGGAGCATGACCATAGCGCGCACCTGCGCCTTGTCCCCGCGCCCGTAGCCGCTGACGCTGCGCTTCACCTCGGTGGGCGCATAGTAGGCGACTGGACGGTCGCTGCGCGCGGCAGCCAGAATCGCGAGAGCCTGGGCCCTTCCGACCATGAATGCAGAACGGACGTTCACGCCGGCGAAAGGCTCTTCAATAGCGACCTCATCGGGCTGAAAGTTTGCAATGATGCTGCAGATGCCATCGAACAGTAGACACAGACGGCGCTCGACGGAGAGCCGCGGCGAGGCTTTCAGAACCCCACACTCGACGAGAGTTGGAGACGAATCGCCATCGACAACGCCATAGCCAAGAAGGACCGTGCCGGGGTCAACGCCGAGCACCCGCATGACGCTACGCCTGCTGCAGCCCCTGCAACGCCGCATCCGAGAATTCCGCGTTGGAGTACACTCGTTGCACGTCGTCGAGCTGGTCCAACTGGTCAAGAAACGACATGACCTGACCGGCCTTGGAGTCGTCCACCATCACGGTCGTCTTCGGGACGCGCGAGACCTCGGCGGAAAGCACCTTGAAATCTGCCTCGAGTGCCTTACGTATGTCCTCCATGCGGCTCGGCTCGGTATATACCTCAACGTAATCGCCGTCCGTCTTGACGTCATCGGCGCCTGCATCTATCGCCTGAAGTGCGATGTCGTCCGTCCCACCTTCACTGGCATCCAGTGTGATGACGCCCCGGGTGTCGAACATCCACGCAACGCTACCCGTCTCACCGAGGCTCCCTCCGTGTCGCGTGAGAGTGCTGCGCACCTCTTGAACGGTCCGGTTTCGGTTATCCGTCAGCGTCTCCATGAGGACCGCGACACCATTGGTGCCGTAACCCTCGAAAAGGATTTCCACCAGGTTGGTGCCTTCGCCGCCGCCGGCGCCACGCTTGATGGCCCGGTCGATGTTCTCGGACGGCATGTTGCTGTCGCGAGCCTTCTGCACCACGAGCCGCAACTGGTAGTTGCTCTCGAGGTTAGGGCCGCCGGTACGTGAAGCCAACATTATTTCACGCGTCAGTTTGGTGAAGACCTGGCCTCGGCGTGCATCGGTGACGCCTTTCTGCCGCTTGATTTGTGCCCACTTAGAGTGTCCAGACATGTTTCATCCTCTGAGCGAATATTATCACCGTTGCGCTCGCCGGCGCCGAATCCAACAAGGTTATACGGCAGCTTCCCGCGCCAATGCGAAACCAAGTTCAAGCGCTTTCTGGTTGAGTTCTCGAAATCTCGAGGGTGACCCTTCCATCACTGCCGCGGTGAGCGCCTCCCGGGTTACCAGGCCGGCGATCGCGACCACGGCAGCCAGCATCACAATGTTGGCTCCAACCTTTGTGCCCAGACTGGTTTCCGCGGCCTGGGTCGCGGAGATAGCGACGTGCTGCTGCGGCGCAGAGGAGTCGGGCTGAATCAACGAACTGTCAAAGAACACCTGGCCCTCCGGATTCGCCGTCCACTTGAGGTACACGTCATATGCGGATTGGGAAAATGCCACCAGGATATCAGCCTTGGTTACGTAGGGAAACGCTATGTCTTCATTTGACAGCACCACTTCGGAGCGACACGCCCCGCCACGTGCGGCGGACCCATAGGAGCTTGTCCCCGACACCTGGAGTCCCTGCTGGAAACCCGCCGCGCCGAGAAGCGCTCCTGCCAGCACCACGCCTTGTCCGCCCAGTCCACAGAGTAGCACCTGCTTCGTATTACTCATCGTAGAACTCACCTGTCAGAAGTTTCGGACTTCCACCGGGGCCGGTTGCTGCACCGACCGCCTCACGCGGTGCCGTCATCGCCTCGACGAATGCGTACGCTTCCTTAACACTGTCCAGCCGATTCTGACGGCCGAATTGGGTGGGACAGGGTGACACAGCCTCCACGAACGTGAATCCGGGGGTTGTAATGGCCCTCTTGATAGCCGATACCAGTTGAGGACCCTGTGTCACGACATACCGTGCCGCGTACTGTGCTCCCGCAGCTCGCACGAGTGCGCACAAGTCGAAAGGCCGGTTCTTGTTTCCCCGCGGGGTCGTGTGAGTGGTTGCACCCAACGGCGTGGTAGCGCACACCTGTCCGCCGGTCATGCCATAGTTCATGTTGTTCGCACAGATGACTGTTATGTCATGATTGCGCCGCGCAGCATGAATAAGATGGTTGCCTCCTATGTCCGCAAGGTCGCCATCTCCACTGACCACCAGCGTGGTCAGAGCCGGATTGGCCAGCTTGGCGCCCACCGCGAATGGTATCGCCCTGCCGTGCAGGCAGTGCAGCGTATCTCCGTAGATGCAGGGACTCGGTATCCAGCCACCGCATCCAATGCCGGACACGAACAACGTGCCGTCCATGTCGAGGCCCAACTCGTCGATAGCGGTCAGCAAGTGCCGGAGCACGAGACGGTGGCCGCAACCGGGGCAGAATGGCAGCGTTACGCCGGGACGGAGGAGTGCCTTCCAACCTTCGCTCATGAGAGTACCCTCCTCATTGCGTCGGCTACCGCCGACGGATACATGACGGTGCCGTCCATCTGGTCGTATGCGGTGACGTTGCATGGCGCGACCGCGCGCACGACAGTTACCATCTGTCCCAAGTTCAGCTCCGGGACAACGATGTTGCGGACCCGCCTTCCGAGCGACTCGACTTCGCTTTCCGGGAACGGCCACAGGGTCTTCAGCCTGAGGAGCCCAACCTTGTGACCCTCGCTTCTCAGCATTTCGACTGCCGACAACGCGCTGCGCGCGGTGAATCCATAGGCAACGAACGCCGCTTCCGCGTCGTCCAATTGGTAGCCCTCGACCTCCGCAATCTCAGGCACGTGCATCATTATCTTGTTGTACAACCTCGAGGTCAGCGTACGGTGTGTAGCCGCATCCTCGGTCCGCCGGAAGCCGCGTGCATCATGGGTGGAAGCGGTCACCAGCAGCTTCTCGCCCTCACCGAAGCTCGGCATGGGCGGCACACCGTCGGGAGTATCACACCCGAACGGAGGAACGCCGGGACTCTTGTCGCGCTCGTACAACCGAACCTCAGGAGCGACGTCAAGTATCTCGCGCAGATGCATCGTGGCCGCCTCGGCCATGACAAAGACGGGAGTGCGAAACTTCTCCGCAAGATTGAAAGCGCGTATCGTGCCGTCGTAGAGTTCCTGAACGGACCACGGAGCCAGGGCAATCGTGGGTATGCCGCCGTGCATTCCCCATCGAGCCTGCATCACGTCGCCCGAGCCAACGAGCACCTGCCCCGTGCTGGGCCCTGCACGCTGTCCATCCACCACTACGAGAGGCGCCTCCGTCATCTGAGCATGTCCGATACCTTCCTGCATCAGGCTGAATCCGGGTCCCGACGTGACGGTCATCGCCTTCTTGCCCGCCCACGACGCACCGACGCACGAGCATACGGAGGCGATCTCGTCCTCCATCTGGGCGAAAGCCGCTCCCGCCTCAGGGAAACGCTCGGCAATGCCCTCGAGCACCTCGGTGGTGGGAGTTATCGGGTAGCCCGCGAAGTATCCACAACGCGCGGCCAACGCGGCTTCAACGATGGCATCCGCCCCAGAGAGGAAGTGTCGACCCGGTTTGAGAACACTCGGAACATTACGCCACGGCATTGTGTTTCTCCCCCCATTGGTCATGGTATTGAGCGCCATCCGTTCTGATGACACTCGGATTTTCGGGCAATCGCCCCACATTATAGACTATTACGTCAGGCACGATTACTCAGCAAAGGATACTCCTCTGCTTCAGTGACTTCATATGCGGTACAATTCCCCGCCGATGAGAGGAGACGAGAAGTGATAACCGAAATACCAGGCGGAGGCGTCACGTCGCCCAAAGGGTTCATCGCCGGAGCAACGGCGGCCGGCATCAAGTACGAGAAGCGCCTTGATCTGGGCATACTCTGTTCGGAACATCCGTGTGCGGTCGCCGGCCTGTTTACGCGCAACGCCGTTCAGTCGGCTCCGGTGCAGTTGAGCGCACGGCGCGTCGCGCGTGGCGCCTCACGCGCCGTGGTCGTCAACTCGGGATGCGCGAATGCGTGCACCGGGGAACGAGGCTATCAAGACGCCGAGTGCATGACCGCTCTGGTAGCCGGGCGCCTCGGACTGGCGCCGGACGACGTTCTTATCGCGGGCACCGGCGTGATTGGCACTCTTCTGCCCCTGGAACGTGTGACCGATGGTATCGAGCGCATAGTGCTGCACCGCAGCGGCGGCGATGAATTCGCCCGGGCAATCATGACAACGGACACGAAATGCAAACAGATTGCTGTGCGCGCCGAGGCCGGGTCAGAATCCTTCACTATCGGGGCGGCGGTCAAGGGCTCCGGGATGATTCACCCCAACATGGGGACCATGCTGTGCTTCATCACTACGGACGCGTCAGTCACGCCTTCCTTCCTTCGCGCCGCGTTGGCTCGATGCGTGGATCGCACGTTTAACATGGTGTCCATCGATGGAGACACCAGCCCCAGCGACACGGTCGTGTTGTTTGCCAACGGTGTCGCCGGCAACGCGGAGCTGGACGACGGCAACGGTGCGACCTTCGAAGAGGCGCTGGGATTCGTGTGCGAGAGCCTCGCCAAGCAAGTGGCGGCTGACGGAGAGGGCGCAACCAAACTCCTTGAGGTGCACGTCACCGGAGCTTTGAGCGTGGCCGACGCCAGGATTGCAGCCCGCACCATTGCGGGTTCAGCACTCGTTAAGGCCGCGATGAACGGCGCGGATCCAAACTGGGGCCGCGTTGTGTGCGCCGCGGGCAGGAGCGGCGCGGTTATGAAACCGGAACGGGTGAGCATGACGTTGTGTGGCGAACCGGTGATGTCGCTCGGTATGCCAGTCCCATTCGACGAATGTGCGCTACGTGCGCGGCTTGCGGAAGACCGGGTATGCGTCTCCGTCGACCTGGGGCTGGGTGAAAGCTGCGCAACTGCGTGGGGGTGTGACCTGTCTCACGAGTATGTTACCATTAACGCCTCGTATACTACGTAGTCCGGAACGCCGGTGACCGCACAGACTGTCGTCATCAAGATCGGTGGAAGCACCCTGGGACACGGCGACACCTCGCTTGCAGATGTCGTCGCACTACATGAACGCAGAACGAACGTGGTGATCGTTCATGGCGGGGGAGCTGAGGTCAGTTCATGGCTATCCCGTCTCGGCCTGGAGTCCAGGTTCGTCGACGGCCTGCGTGTCACTGGAGATGAAGAGTTGCGGGTGGTTACCGCGGTACTTGCCGGGCTGGTGAACAAGTCGCTGGTGGCTCAGGTATTGGCACTGGGCGGCAAGGCGGTGGGACTGTCCGGGATAGATGGAGGGAGTGTCAGCGCCGCCGTTACGAATCCTGAGCTCGGCAACGTCGGGGAGATTGACCGCGTTGACCCGCGTCTGCTCGCCACACTCTTGGGTGCTGGTTTCATCCCCGTGATCTCCCCCGTCTGCTGGAACTCTGCCGGCGGTCAGCGCGGCATTCTGAATGTGAACGCCGACGATGTGGCTGCGGAAATTGCAGTCGCCGTGGGAGCAACGAGCCTCATCTACCTTACCGACGTTCCCGGCATACTGGACTCGGGAGGCGAGGTTATCTCGCGCGTGTCGGCAGGCGCGGTTGAGTCACTTATCAGCCGAGGCACTATCCGCGGTGGAATGATACCCAAGGCACGCGCTTGCATGCGGGCTTCGCGCCACATGCCAAGGACGCGTATCATTGACGGAACGGCTGCTCACGCGTTGCTGCGTGAAGACGAAGCGGCTCCGGGAGGCACCACCATTGTCGCAGACGAACTGGCCTGAACTTGAATCGCAACTCTATCTGACGACGTTTCGCCGCATTCCGCTCACCATCGTGCGAGGACAGGGCATGCGCGTCTGGGATGAGAACGGGCGACAGTACCTGGACTTCGTTGGAGGCTGGGCAGTCAACTCGCTTGGGCATTGCCACCCGGTCCTGGTCGAGGCCATAGAACGCCAGGCCAGAACGCTGATTCACACCTCGAATCAGTTCTATACCATACCGCAACTCGAACTGGCAGAACTGCTGATAGCACACAGCTGCCTTGATCGAGTGTTCTTCGCCAACAGCGGCGTCGAGGCGGCGGAGGGCGCCGTCAAACTGGCGAGGCGCTACGGCAAACTGCACCTGCAAGGGGCATACGAGATAATTACGGTAAGCGACTCGTTCCACGGACGCACGCTCGCGATGACGGCTGCGACCGCTCAGCATAAGTATCAGGAACTGTACACACCGCTGCCGCCTGGCTTTGTTAATGTGGAATGGAATGACCCGCAGGCGATACGAGACGCCACAGGGGTAAACACATGCGCGGTCATGATCGAGCCTGTGCAGGGCGAGGCGGGAGTGCGAATCCCGGACGACGATTATCTGCCGCTCGTGCGGCGCTGGTGCGATGAGAAAGGGATACTGTTGATCCTCGACGAGGTGCAAACCGGAGTCGGGCGCACCGGGACCCTGTTTGCCTACGAGCAAGCGGGCGTCGAGCCTGACATCATGGTTTTAGCAAAGGGGCTCGCGTCCGGCGTCCCTATCGGTGCTTTTCTTGCCAAAGAACGCGCCTCGGCGTTTCAGCCAGGCGACCACGGGTCCACATTTGGCGGCAACCCCCTCGCATGCGCCGCCGGCTTTGCGGTCGTGAAGTACATCATCGAGCATGATATACCGGGGCAGGTCCGGCGGGTCGGCGACCGTTTTCTGCGACTGCTCGATGACGTCGTGCGCGACATTCCCATCGCGCAACAAGCGCGCGGCCGTGGCTTGTTGCTGGCGCTCGTCCTCAACAAGGATGTGGCCGAGGAAGTCACGCTGGAATGTCTTCGCCAGGGTTTGCTTATCAACAAGGTGAGACCGAACACGGTACGATTCATGCCGCCGCTGATCGCGAGCGACAGTGACATAGATGAGGCAGTAGCTATCCTGAGGACCGTCCTGGCCTCAGTGTAAAAGGAGATAGAAGTGGCTGAGAAGGCAGTACTCGCATATTCGGGCGGACTCGATACATCCGTCGCCATAAAGTGGATCAAAGAGAAGTATGGCTATGACATCGTGACGTTCACCGTCGACATCGGCAACGTCTCCAACCTCGAGGCGATCCGGCAGAAAGCTCTGGACGTAGGAGCGGTGGATGCGGTGGTGGCCGACGCAAAGGATCGATTCGTGACTGACTTCGTATGGCCTTCGCTGAAGGCCGACGCACTCTACGAGGGCGAGTACTCGATGGCGACCGCCATTGGCCGCCCTCTGATCGCCCAATTGCTGGTGAATGTGGCGCGAGAGAAGGGCGCGGTAGCGGTCGCTCACGGATGTACGGGCAAGGGCAACGACCAGGTGCGCCTTGACGTTGGCATAGGGACGCTCGGGCCGGACCTGAAGATTGTCGCGCCGGCACGCGAGTGGGGCATGACGCGCGAAGAACTCATCCGCTACGCGGAGGAGAACCACATTCCCATACCTGTTACGAGAAAGAGTCCGTATTCCATCGATGAGAACTTATGGGGTCGGAGCATCGAAACGGGCGTGCTGGAGAATCCCTGGGTTGAGCCGCCCGCAGATGTGTATTCGTGGACGCGGGACCCCGAGAAGACGCCCGCCATGCCCCGCTATGTAGAGGTTGAGTTCGAGCAGGGTATCCCCGTTGCGCTGGATGGGGTTCGCATGGATGGCGTGCGACTTATCGAGAGCCTCCACTCCCTCGCGGGCGAATACGGCGTCGGACGCGTGGACCACGTAGAAAATCGACTGGTCGGCATCAAGTCCCGCGAGGTATATGAAGCTCCCGCGGCCTCCGTGCTGCTGAAAGCACATGCTGCGTTGCAGAACCTCGTTCTGACAAAGGACCAGTTGCGCTTCAAGTCGCTCGTGGCGACACACTACTCCGACCTCATCTACAACGGCCTGTGGTTCGGCGGGCTGCGCCACAACCTGGCCGCCTACGTGAACGATACTCAGGAATACGTGACAGGCACCGTGCGTCTCAAGCTGCACCGGGGAACCTGCTCGGTGGTCGGACGCAAGTCACCCTATTCCTTGTACGACATGGGTCTCGCCACCTATGACAAGGGCGACACGTTCAACCAGTCCGATTCGCCGGGATTCATCCAGATATGGGGACTTCCGGCGCGCCTCCAGGCTCGTGCTCAGAGGGGAATCATCGGTTCCAAGTGATGCTCGAATCGAAGAGTCGGGGAGTTCAGAACTACGTAGGGTCGCTGCAGTTCGACCGGCGTCTATACAGGCATGACATTGCCGGCAGCATCGCGCACGCCCGGATGTTGGGGCGCCAGGGCATCATCTCGCCTGACGAGGCTTCCGCGCTTGTCTCGGGTCTTGAGTCCGTGCGAGATGAGATTGACCGCGGCGTGTTCGTCTTCGATGCCGCCGATGAAGACATCCATATGGCCGTCGAAGCTCGCCTTTTCGCGGTCGTGGGTGACGTTGCGGGCAAGCTTCACACAGGACGCTCCCGCAACGATCAGGTGGCGCTCGATGTCCGTATGTACCTGCGCGACGAGATCCGCACGGTAGGCGTGCTGCTGCTCGACCTTCGACGCTCGCTCGTCGAATTAGCGGAGCGCTATCCGGCCGTGGTGATGGCCGGTTACACCCATCTGCAGCAGGCGCAACCCGTCCTGTTCGCTCACCACATGCTCGCATACTTCGAGATGTTCACTCGTGACGATGCCAGGCTCGCGGACTGCGCGAAGCGGGTGAACGTCCTGCCCCTGGGCAGCGGCGCACTGGCCGGAGTTCCGTACCCCATCGACCGGGAGTTTGTGGCCCAACAGTTGAAGTTTGCAGCGGTCAGCGCAAACAGCATCGATGCGGTCTCCGACAGAGACTTCGTTGTCGAGTTCAACGCGTGTTGCGCTATCCTCATGATGCACATGTCGCGCCTCGCCGAGGAGCTGGTGCTGTGGTCCAGCTCGGAATTCGGATTCATTCGCCTCGGGGATGATTTCACCACAGGCTCCAGCATCATGCCGCAGAAACGCAACCCCGACGTTGCAGAACTCGCCCGCGGCAAGACGGGCCGCACCTACGGCAACCTGATGGCAATACTTACCACGCTCAAATCACTGCCCCTGGCGTACAACCGTGACATGCAGGAGGACAAACAAGTCCTCTTTGATACCGTTGATACCGCGAAGGATACGTTGACTATGTGTGCGGCGATGCTGCGTACAGTTGACGTGGATGCCAGGCGCATGCGCGCCGCGATACGCGACTACGTACTCGCCACGGACGTGGCGGACTACCTTGTGGCCAGGGGTGTGCCCTTCAGGACGGCCCACGGCATCTCGGCGGCGCTCAGCCGCCATGCGATTGAAGCAGGCAAGTCACTTTCAGAGTTGTCAGCGGACGAGTACCGCCGTTTCTCCAGCCTTTTCGGCGCCGACATACTCGAACTGTCCTTGGAGCGGTCCATCGCGGCGCGGGATGTGCCGGGCGGTACGGCCCCCCGCAGAGTGGCAGCCGCCACGGCGGCAGCACGTTCTCTCGTGGATATGGATGCTGGACGCATACGGCCAGAAGATTGACCGCGCTCCCATCAAAGACACCCGCCGGCGGGGCGGGCGTTGCTGTGCACGCTACGCAGACTGGGTCTTGTAGAAAGTTCTCAGGCACCGTGTGCAGATCTTGACAGAGTACTCAGCACCCTGCACGAGCAGGTTGGTCCTGTGGACGTTGGGCATCCAGCGCCTGCGGGTATGCCGCTTGGAGTGGCTGACCTTGTTGCCGTACTCTGGTTTCTTACCGCAGATATCACATCTCATCTAGTTAATCCCTGCTTTACCTTTGTGTTGACAATCGCTACAATGGGATGGTAACACGAATAAGGTCCGCACATCAAGACACCTCCGTTGACCATGACAAACGTGAAATTCGCCGACGGCAAGGCTTTCAAGAAGATGTTCTCGGTCGGTACCCGCTGGCTGGAACGAGCGGTTCCCGACATCAACGCCATCAACGTTTTCCCTGTGCCGGACGGCGACACCGGGACGAATATGCTGCTGACCATGCGGTCCGCCGTGGACGAGGCGGGCATGCTCAATGGTGAACCGGTCGGCATCGTAGCCCGTTCGATGGCATATGGCGCGCTCATGGGGGCCCGCGGAAACTCCGGCGTCATCCTGTCGCAATTCTGGCGTGGATTTGCGGATTCTCTCGACGGCAAGGCAACTCTGGACGGCCAGGCGCTGGCCGAGGCACTGACGCGGGCAACCGCGACGGCTTACGGGGGGCTCGTCCATCCCATCGAGGGCACCATCCTTACGGTTCTGCGTACTGCCGCTGCGGCGGCGACCGCCACTGCAAACGAGGAGGGAGCAGACCTTCTCGGAGTGTTCGAGTCCGCAGTCCAGGCTGCGCGAGAGACGGTGGCGGCAACTCCGGAACTCCTTCCGGTGCTGAAAGAGGCGGGTGTGGTGGATGCCGGCGCGCAGGGTCTCTATGTCCTGCTCGATGGAGCACTGTCTTCTCTCAATGGCCGCAGTAACGATCAGAAATGTGGGGGACCGGACCTTGTCTCGGTTGACATCCAACCTCTGCAGAAGTCCGCGGCCGCCAGCACACAGGTGGAGATTCCTTACGGGTATTGCACCAACTTCGTGATTCAGGGAAAGAACCTTGATGTCGAAAGGGTGTCCAGAAAGCTGAGCCACAGAGGCCAGTCACTGGTCATCAGCGCGAATGGCTCCACGGACGTGTCTGTTATCCGGGTGCATCTGCACACGTTCAAGCCGGGTGAGGTCATCGATTGGGCGGGGAAACTCGGTTCGCTGCACCAGATTGAAATTCACAACATGGATGACCAATACGAGGACTTCATCAAGCTGCAGCGCTCGAAACTGCCGCAAGTTGAGACCGCAATCGTCACCATCGCGTCGGGGGACGGGCTGTTCGAGGTTTTCACCAGTCTTGGCGCCACCATCGTAGTGCCGGGCGGGCAGACGATGAATCCCAGCGTCAGGCAGATCCTGCAGGCGGTGGAACACGCCCCGTCGGACCAGGTCATCCTTCTCCCGAACAATAAAAATATCGTGCTGACCGCGGGCCAGGTGCAGGAATTGAGCAAGAAGAAAGTGTATGTCGTGGCGAGCCGTACACTTCCGCAGGGCATCGCGGCACTGCTTGCGTTCAACTATGACCTCGGGGCCGAGGAAAACGCCAGGGCCATGTCCGAGGCGCTTAAGACTGTCAACACCATCGAGATTGCACGCGCGGTTCGTAAGTCCGAAATGGAGGGCACGAAGATCCGCAGGGGGCAGTTCATCGCAATCAAGAACGACAAGGAACTCGTGGCTGTGGGCGATGAGTTGTCAGACGTTGTAGTCGCTGCCCTGGAGAAGGTCAACGCTGCGGAGGCCGAATTGGTCACACTCTACAGGGGCGGAGAGACCGATGTCACCGTCGCGGAGTCGGTCGCAGCGTGTGTGCGCGAGCGCTATGGCATCGAAGTTGAACTGGTCAACGGCGGCCAACCGCATTACGAATTCATCATCTCGGTCGAGTAGCCGAACGCGCGAGCGGCGAGTGTCGTTCGTGCACGTGTCCTTCTGTGGTCTGCGTCCCTGCTCCATGTTTCTTCCCTCTTCACGCATTTGAGGTGTACGTGACCGAATCCAGCCCTCTGGAATCATTGCGGAAGTTCCTGGAACTCGAGACGCAGAGGCACTTTGACGACCGGGCCGTTATCGGCGGTCTTGACGCATTTCTGTCGCGAGACGGCTCCGCGCTGCCTCAGTCGCTTCAAGCTGCCATGGAACGAGCGCGCACCTCGCCCGGCGGGTACCATGGCTGGAGCATTGAGGAGCGGAAGGCATGGGTGGCAACCGTGCTCGCACTCATCACCGAACCTGAGCCCCGACGGCCGTCTCCCGAGCTTCAACCGGTGACCGTGCTCACCCGCGTTTCCACTAAGACGGCTGCGCTCTTCGCCCACCTCGGCGTCTACACGCTGAACGACCTGCTTTACCTGTTGCCGCGACGGTATCTCGATTACACCCAGACAAGGGCAATAGCTGACCTGCAGCCCTACACAGAGCAGACGATTGTGGGTCGAGTGTTGAAGGCGTCATGGGGCTTCCCCGGAGGGCGGCGCTCCACCGAAGCAGTCATCGGCGATCGCACGGGAACCATCAAGGTCATCTGGTTCAATCAGCCCTGGGTTGCGAAGAAGCTGCCTACCAACGTCGACATCGTTGTGAGCGGCATGGTCAGTTCCTTCGGCAGACGCATGCAGTTCATATCTCCGGAGTGGGAGGAATTGGAGTCCAGCGGCATCCACACGGGACGGCTGGTGCCGGTCCACCCCCTCACCCGGGGGCTATATGCGAAATCGATGCGCAACTGGGTAACCGAGGCGCTCGAACTGTGTGCACCGGGACCCGCCGAGTACCTGCCGGCCGACGTGCTTCATCGTGGCAAGCTCCCCTCGCTTGCGCATGCACTCCGACAGGCCCATTTCCCGGACACGATGGCCCAGGCGACTGCCGCACGACAGCGACTGGCATTTGACGAGTTGCTGGCGCTGCAACTCGGGCTACTGCTCACACGGCAGCAGTGGCAACTCAGTCAGCCGGGTCACGCGCTCAAGGCCGACCCCGGCCTCGTCAATTCCATGTTGACTCGGCTTCCATTCACGCTGACCGATGCGCAGAAGCGTGTTCTGTCCGAGGTGCTGCGTGATATCGAGAAGCCGGTGGCCATGTCGCGCCTCCTGCAAGGCGACGTTGGCAGCGGAAAGACCGTGGTCGCACTGGCCGCAATGGTGATAACAGCCGCGCACGACCTCCAGGCGGCGCTCATGGCGCCGACGGAGGTGCTCGCGGAACAGCATTTCCGCACGTTGCTCACGTTGCTCCAGGAACAGAGTCCCTCGCCTCCCGCGCAACAACCGGCTTCAGCACTACCGGATCAATCGCTGAGGGGGAATCCGGTGCAGGCCATCACGGGAGTACTGGAGCGCCCTCTCACCGTTGCGTTGCTCACGGGTTCCCTGACTGCGGCTCACCGCCGCCATGTGCGGTCGCAGCTGGCCTCCGGAGACATCGACATCGTGGTGGGCACGCAGGCGCTCATCCAGGAAGGAGTCGAATTTCGCTCGCTCGGCATGGCAATCGTGGACGAACAGCACCGCTTTGGGGTGCTGCAGCGGGGCGGTTTGCGGCAGAAGGGTTACAATCCTCACGTTCTCGTAATGACCGCCACTCCCATCCCGAGGAGCCTGGCACTGTCGGTATATGGCGACCTCGACCTCTCGGTTATCGACGCAATGCCGCCGGGCCGCCAGGTCATCGAGACCACGGTATTCAGCTCGAATGATATCCACTCTGTCTACGGGAAGGTGCGCGAACAGGTGCAGCACGGACGGCAGGCATACGTCATATGCCCGCTCATCAATGAATCGGAGCGGCTTGCGGTCCGGGCGGCCACCGAGGAGTACGAACTGCTGAGCCGATCTATCTTTCCCGACCTTCGACTCGGCCTGCTGCACGGCGCGATGCGCCCGGCGGATAAGGACGACGTGATGCGCAGGTTCCGGGACGGCGATATCGACATCCTCGTCAGCACCACGGTCATCGAGGTTGGCATTGACGTCCCCAATGCCGCCGTCATGGTGGTGCTCGGCGCCGAAAGATTCGGACTGTCGCAACTGCATCAGTTGAGAGGCAGGGTGGGGCGCGGCGCGGAGCAAAGCTACTGCTTCCTCGTGGGAGACCCGCTGTCACCCGATGCCGCACGCAGACTCAAAGCCCTTGAGGACACCCATGACGGCTTCGAACTGGCAAAGCAGGACATGGAGATACGAGGAGTGGGCGACTTCCTCGGGACACAACAAAGTGGCCTACCGCCGTTGAGAGTTGCTACACTATCGGACCTCGCGACGGTTGAAAAGGCGCGTGCAGAAGCCGAGAGGCTGGTCCGCGTCAAAGGACTGCTCCAGACCCCCGGCTACACGCAGATGCTTGAGCGGGTCGCGACCCTTTGGAAGACGAACGTTGAGTGGAGTTGACAAGATGGTTAGGAACAAGCTGGCTGACGGACTGAAACGCGCGATTTTGCAGGCGCAGGAGAGCGGCGAAATCGCGTTTACGACGCTGCCGGCCATCCTCATAGAACGCCCTCAGGATCCCACGCACGGCGACTTCGCATCGGGCATCGCTCTCAGGCTGGCGCGATCGGTCCGCATGAGCCCGCTCCAATTGGCACATGTCATCGTGCGGCGGCTGGAGCCCATCAGCGAAATAGAATCCGTGAGCGTAGCGGCTCCGGGATTCATCAACTTCACCCTGCGGCGCGAGTGGCTCGCCGGACTGGTGGCGGCGATTCTCGCGGCGCCTGAGGACTACGGCTGCCTCGATTATGGACACGGCGCGCGCGTTCAAATCGAGTTTGTGAGCGCCAATCCGACCGGTCCGCTCCACGTAGGTCATGGCCGCGGCGCCGTACTGGGCAGCACTCTGGCAAACGTTCTGGCTGCGGCCGGCTACGACGTACAACGTGAGTACTACCTGAACAACATGGGCAATCAGATACGAACGTTCGCGAAATCCGTGTATGCGCGCTATCTGCAGGTTCTTGGCGACAAGGCAGAGGTGCCCGCCGATGGTTACATGGGTGACTATGTCATCGAACTGGCGCGCTCGATAGTCGAATCCTACGGAACACGATTCCGCGACATGCCAGATGAAGCCGGAGTCACGGCAATCGGAGACCTGGGCATGGCCCTGATGACGGACGGCATCAGGGTTGACCTTGCGTCGCTCAATGTCGAGTTCGACGAGTGGTTCAGCGAGAGATCCCTCCACGAAAGCGGCGAATACGACGAAGTCCTCACGATGCTGCGGGAAGGCGGCTACGTCGTGGAGCGCGACAACGCAACATGGTTCGAATCGAGCGTCCTCGGGGAGGAGAAGGACAACGTTCTCGTGCGGAGCGACGGCAGCCCCACGTACTTCGCTTCCGACGTCGCGTACCACTACGACAAGTTCATACGCAGAGGTTTCGATCGTGTCATCGACATCTGGGGCGCCGATCACCAGGGACACATCCGCGAATGAAGGCGGTCGTGAAGATTTCGGCGAGCAATACAT
>CAVXGE010000002.1:0-16689 GCA_963761225.1 uncultured Chloroflexia bacterium
CCCCGCGGCGCCGGTAGTACTACCCATTCCACGGCCGGCCAGCCCCAATGCGCCCATGCCGAAGTGAGATTCGACGTTAGGCGCGGCGCTGCCCCGGTAGCGCCTCCTTGAATCCTGCAACTACCTCACGTACGATCCCACTGACACCGGTGACCACAGTAACACCCGCAGCCTCCAGCGCCTGAAATGCGTTCGGTCCGCAGTTGCCGGTGAGAACCACCGTGGCGCCCAACTGCGATACCATCTGAGCGGTGGCTATTCCCGCGCCCTGTGCTGATGCGGCATTCGCATTGTCCACAGCTTCGAACTGCATCGTCTCGGGGTCTACCACCACAAAGTACGCGCAACGTCCGAAGCGGGATGCACAACGGAATCAAGCGAAGACGAAGAAGCCGATACCGCAACCTTCATCTCTCACCTCCAGCAGACTCACCTTCGAGATCGCGCATGCGTCCGGAGATGGCATCGAGCTCTTCCTTCAGCATTCCGGCCTGACCGCGAAGGTAGTCCAACTCCTCTTCGCGTGTCACCTGGCGCGCTCCCCAGGGACCTGCGTACGCACTGGCTCCAGGAGCCACGGCGCCCTGCTCCGGGTTGCGAAATCCGGCGCCTCGATAGCCCCATTCCCTCCAGCCGAAACCACGGCCGAATCCTCTGCCGCAACCGCGTCCAAACGCGATTCCCCGACCGGGACCGGGAGTTCCGTAGCCCGGCTGTCCGAATCCTGCGCAATACCCGGCGCCACGGCCAGTCATAGGTCCCATACCCATTGGTCCAGTTCCATTTCCTCTTGGCATCCTACCCTCCTCCTTGCGTCAATCTACATCCCAGTGCTGCGGAACACGAAGCTCTCACACCACCGTTGCATCAGCTTTCTTCAACTCTTTGACATCCCGGCTCCCCTGCCTCCGCCTGCAATGCGGACGAAGTATCAGACCGAGCGGAGCTCTCACGCGGACCTGGAGGCCCCCAATGACCGTGCCAGCCGGCAGGTCCTCGGCGGCCCCGACCGTGCCCCCACCCATGTGGCCCTCCGCACACGCCTGGCGTTTCAAGCACCGGAAGAACGTCGCGGCCGTTGCACGATGGGCAGGCGACCGACGCCGCACCCGGGAGAGGCCCCGGCGGCAGGTTCCATTCACTACCGTCACGCCGGCAGCGGAAGCGGGCGCCCGGGAAGGCCACTGTGCCTCCCTCAACCTGAATGGCCTTGCCGTTCAGAATGGCGTCAGCCAGTTTGCCCCTGGCCGACTCGAGTATCGTGTGGAAGGTTGCGCGTGACACTCCCATCCGTCCGGCACATTCCTCCTGGTGAAGGGCCTCGATATCCTTGAGCCGAATCGCCTCGACCTCCTCAAATGCAAGCGTCACCATCTGGAGCGCGCTCATCGGCACCCCTGCAGGCTTGAACAACGTCACCGCCGGAATACCGGTCACCTGTCTCAGTTTCATCGGTCTTGGCATCTTGCTTCCTACTGCCTGTAGAGTTTCTGACATATGTTAGAAACAACGCTACGTCTGTGTCAAATCGCAGGTGTACCATCGACCACAGGCGACCAGTTGACACATCATCGAGATAGGGTCACGAAACTGAAAGGGGGCCTTCGAAGGCCCCCTTTGGTTCGTCCACGATGAGTTGAGCGTCTAGGTCCTGAAGACGACAACCAGACCGACGATGAGAACCAGGGCCACGGCAAGGATTGCAACGATACCCCACGTGCCCAAACCGATGTCTTGAACTGACGCTGTGGTTCCCTGTACCACGAGGGGGGCCAGCACGGTGAACTGTCCCTGCATGCCACCAACCGACACCTGGTAGGTACCGGGCACCGCCCGTGAAACCACAAACACGACTGCCTTGCAGGAACCTCCGGAGACCGCAATGGACTGGGACTGCTCGGCGTCGCCGTTCACCTCGAGGCTTGCCGTCAGAGAACCTTTCTCCTCACCGGAATTGCAGACATTCGCGGAGATGCGGACTTCCTGTCCTGGCAACACCTGCTGCGGATCGATGCTGAGATAGTTCGCCATCATGTGCGCAGGCTCAAGCGGCCGGTCCTCAGACGGCTCATAAAGTGGCCTGGCCTTCTTCACGCCAGGTTCGTCGTAGTCAGGCGGAATCCCATAAAGATATGCCGTTACGCTCACGCTCTTCCCCGGAGATAGGCTGATCGGAGAGTGTTTATCATCCCAGCCCCAGTAGTACAGAACGGCGTTGTCGGATGACGGATCCTGACCCGAGGGATATTCCCAAGCGTTGCTGGAAGCCGCACCCCACGCCGCATTGATGAACCGCCCGGGTGCGGTGGGCGTGGGCGAGAAGATTCCCTGTGGGCCACTCACCGAGCCGAAGAACATTAACGACGGATGGCTGGAACGGTCGGCCTCTACATAGCGATCGAACTGAGGCGGTGTGTAGATTCGCTCCTCGTGAGTGAATGAGGAATCCGGGTCTCGCGTGGCAAACCAAGCCCCGTCCTCGTCAGCAACCATCATGTCCCACAGGTAGCGAATTCCCACTTGGCGTATGCTGCTATCCCGGTTGGTCACCTTTGTCGTGACCCTCACGCGCGAGTCGGCAATGGTTGAACCCTCAACCGCAACAACCTGCTCGACCTCGAGGGCGCCGCTCGGCGACCAGACTGTCGTTGCGCGTGTGGAAGTTGCATGAAAGGTAACCCCGCACCCTCCAAGATACGCGATAGCGTACCCCGTCGGCTCCGCTGACGAGATTGTCGCATCGGATGTGTAGACAACGTCGCCGCTGTAGTCACACACGGAGAGATACGAGGTTCCCGGGCTCTCCTCTCCACCACCATAGAGCATGTTCGCATCCGCGACAGGGTGATTGCCGCCGGTGCCAACCGTATAGATGCCCGTGGAGGACGCCGCGTCATTGAAAATACTGACCTTGTAGATGCCGTTCGACAGGACCGTAACATTTCCGCCGTTCCCCGGGCCGATTCCCGGCACTGGCTTGTCCAAAGAGTCTGCGGCGACAGCCCCGAAGGACAATAGCACCATTGCGCACAACACGAACACCATGCCGCGAAGCAACCTGCTCATCTTCATGTGACGTAGACCTCCGAATTTCACGCAGAACCCGCATATCCTACATTACGGGCATCCCGCCTACAACGGCCTGTGAGCACTTGTTTCACTGGGCCGCCACCGAACCTCATGAGCAGCCGGGACGCGCATTCTCGAAACAGTAGAGCCAGAGCGCGACATCGATCTCGGGGACTGTCCATGTCAGGCCAAGCTTGCTCACGTAAGTCTGCGCAAAACGTTCGTGCCACTTCGCTGCGGTTTCCACATCGCCGCTGACATCCAGCAGCAACGCAACCGCAAGCTGGCGAGCTCCGGGCGAATCATCACCCCACTGAAATATGGGGCAACAATCCTTGACCTGCCGTGACTGAGACTCGTTCAGGGCGCGAGGATTGTCGAAGCCCTTCGGAAGCGCAGAGTCAAACACCGTAACCAACCAGCGCTTATCGGCGCACGAGCCGCTGTAGACTCGTGACGGGTGCCGAGCCTCGCGATGGTCAGGCAGACGGTGTGTACCTTCGTCCATCTCCCCGCAAGTGTGCCACATACGGGACATGTATGCCACCTCAGGACTATCCCGACATGGTGTTTACAATTGCACACAACACGTACGCAACACGTGACGTCGGCGCCCGGTCACGCGGATACTCCGTGAACCAGCCCCCTCGGCGCGGCACGCGGCCCGAAACGGCCAATCAAGACGGAATGCGGTACCAACGATACTCGCAACAGCAGCCGCCGGGAGCAGCCAGTCGCCTCTGCCGCAGCCGCGACGAGAATTGTCGTCGTCCCCGGACAGAGTCTCCCCATATCGTGCGACTGATTAAGAGAAAAAGGCTTCGCAAGGGGCCAAAACCCATCGCGCGCTTGACAAAGGTGTGTTATAGTTGACACTCGTGAACATTGGCGATACGTTAGCTCGTTTCCGTGTGAGCCGCCCCGGCAAGAAAGAGCGTCCCGTCGATGGTGGGATGCGCGAATATCACAGTGTGGAAGAGGCCGGGAAGTTCATCGACCCTCCTGTCACGCGCCAGGCGGTGCACCAGTGGATCAAGCGCGGCGTGGGCGGCTCCAAGCTTGAGGCTTTTCGGGTCGGGCGTGCCTATCTGATTCAACATTCGGCCCTTGAAGATTTCTGCAAGTCGACTGGCAAGAAGCTGAAATACTGATTCCACCAACCAGCAAACGCGAAAATGGGCTTCCACGGCGCGGCGGCCGCGGGCGTCCTGCCAGTCGAACCGCCACCAGTCGCGGGTCAAGTTACCAGCACAACCACGTGGCTTGACACTGCCCGCATCTCCCGATAGTCTCTGCCCATGCTGATGACTGCGTCCGGTGAGTCCGCAGGCCAGGATGGCCTGGTGCCCGCGGTCGTGACGAGGCTCCTTGAGAAGGGTGAAGAGGTGGAAGCCCGTTACGTACTGAAGGACGCGGAAGCGTACGCGACGAGCACTCGGCTCATAATTCTGCGAGGCGGTGAACCGACAAGCCTCACATATGACCGTATCTCCACCACACGCGATGTCTCCACTTCGAACGCATGGGTCATCTTAATCGGCGTCGCGCTGTTCGCATTGGGCGGAACCAGCACTCTCTTCCCGGTCGCCGGCGCGATCCTGATCCTGTTCGGGGCAATCGTCAAGAAGCGTCGGCTGGAACTCTTCGTGACCGGAATAAAAGGGGCCATTGTTCTTGCGGGTGCGCGTGAAGTGCTGGGACCTCTCGCTGAGAAACTTGCACAGAAGCGGATCAAGGCCTCAGCCTGACTACCAGCCGCAGTCCCCGACCACAACATGGCCGGACGGATACCCATTCCAAGCGTGTTCTTCGCGAGTGTCCGTGTGGTGCTCCTGACTATCGCGGGTGGCCACGTCACCGCGCATCTCGCCATGCGTGGATATCGTGTGCGGCGCTTGACTACAACCCATGTTGGAAACGCCGAGCTTCGAAATTGCCTGGCCTGCAATGATTCCGGAGGCCATGCCGTTCGGATTGATCACATCATCAGGACGTGTTTCCTGAGAAGCCGCGCCCGAATACAGGTGGCTACCGGGTACGGCAAGAGGCATCTTGTCGACACCAATCTTCCTCAAGGATGCATAGATGTCTTCAGGACACCGGTGGGCTTGTATCGTCGCGCGACTGACAGACATGGTACGCACGACAACTCACGTACTCCAGCAAGACGACTGCGTGCTGATGGGTGCAATTGACAGGGAACTGTCGTGACGATAGGCTTCGCCCAAGTGAGCGCCAAGGGGGGACACGTGAAACCGAGAATCGCGATACTGTTGGGAGACCCGGCCGGCATTGGCCCGGAACTCGTAGCGAGACTGCTGTCGACGACAAACGTCGGTCGTGGAGCCCAGGTAGTAGTCATCGGTGACACGGTGGCACTGGACGAAGGGCAGCGCGTCGCGGGTGTCCACGTAGCACTACGGAGAATCTCCGATATCGATGAGATGACCCCGGGCGATCATGTTGCCTTCCTGCATGTGCCCGCAGTCGAAAGTCGGTCCGGTGAGCTCCGGGCCGGGTCAGCTTTGAGGCCGGAACCTATGCTCTGGTTACGCTCCGGTCCGCCCTGCGACTGGCGCGCGCCGGCAAACTGGACGGCATACTGTTTGCCCCACTGAGCAAGGAGGCACTGCATCTTGCCGGATCCCCGTACACAAGTGACCTGCCGCTATTCGCCGATGAACTGGGATGGACGGGACCCTGCGGTGAGCACAACGTGCTGCGCAACCTGTGGACGTCCCGCGTGACCTCCCACGTACCTCTGTCCGAGGTGGCCGCACTCGTCACAAGAGACCGGGTGCGTGGAACTGTCGAACTGCTGAACAATTCTCTGCGCCGGTACGGCATCGCGGCCCCTCGTATCGCCGTGGCTGCGCTGAATCCGCACGGAGGGGACGGAGGCCTATTTGGCTGCGAGGAGAGCAGGGAAATCGGCCCCGCGATAACAGAGGCGATGGCGGAGGGCATCTCGGCGTTCGGCCCTTTCCCGGCTGACACGATCTTCAACCGGGTGAAACCGGAACACTACGACGGCATCGTCTCCATGTACCACGACCAGGGCCAGATCGCCACCAAACTGCTGGGGTTCGACAGGGGTGTCACGGTGTGTGGCGGCTTGCCTGTGCCGATAGCGACGCCGGCACACGGTACGGCATTCGACATTGCCGGGAAAGGTGTAGCCCGGGCTGGTGCAACAAGAGAGGCCTTCAGGCTCGTGACGCGCATTGCCGCACGCAACCTGAAGGCCTCGTAACCGCACTATCAAAGAGTCAGCTTGCGGCCATAGCAGTGAGAAGTCTGGCCGCCCGTTCGGGGTTGAACACACCGCACGTGCATTGTTTTGTGAGTTCGACCGCAGCGCTCTCTGCCGTCCGAGCCCCGCTGCGCACCTGTTCAACCATGGCGGTGACAAGGCTCGCGGATATGAGTCCGTGGCCACACATCGTCGTGACCTCGAGCACTTCTTCGGAAGGGAGTCTGTCCGTCTCTCCCCATATTCCCAACGAATACTCAACAGTGTGGCGCTTCAATCCGGCCTCTTTGCAGCACTGATTGACCTTGTCGAGAATGCCGCTCACGACTACCGACATCCCAAGGTCAGCCGCCTTCAAGTCGCGCAGACACGCCACGACCGCCTCCGGGGAATTGAACACAGCGTGCACAACGCCATGGGCTTTGGAGATGACCTCCTCCGTGTCATGGCAATACACGTTGCCGAGACTGACGGCGCCCATGTTCACCGGCTTGTGCCGCGACGCGATGCGCAGAAACTGTTCCAGCTTCGCGTCAGAGCCTTCGTCATTGAAACCAACCGCCCTGATAGACAACATCGGGAAGTCATTTGCGAGACTCTCCGCGCTACCTCGCCGATGTAGTGTGTGGGTCATGCTATCGTCCTCCTACCACGTATGATTGCAGAAGAAAACGGGTACCAGGTAACCGGGCATGAAGAAGGGTATCGTCCCTCACTTCGCCAGGGGACGGCCAAGGCCAACGTTGGTCTTCCCATTGATGCGTCGTGCAATTCCCAACTCGCTCAGTATCTTGTCCATCGGCAACGAGTCGTCCGGCTCCACCTTGTTGATACATTCAACGCTCACCACCGTGTGCAACTGGGGTGCGAGTCTGCGGAAGGTGAGCAACACATCTTTCATCTTCTCGATGGGGAAGACGCATTCTATGATTGCGGACATCACCTTCTCATCCATCACCTCATCACTGATCTTGCCGGTAGTCCGGTCGACCATCAACCTGGTGACAGGATTGTTATCAGCAAACGTAACCCCGAGACGCGCCAACGCCTGAGCGACCATGTCGACATCGCGGAAACGCGTCCCGATGCCAGGTCGTCCAAACTCAAAGCCCATGCCAATCCAACCAGGCTTGAAGAGACCGGTAATCTCGTTGGTCTTCATTTCTTCGGTGCCACGTCCTGCGACCCTCGTCTCTTTGTGTTCGACGGTAGGATTGGAAAACGCCGACCGCACAGAGCGAGGCCAGGATGACGGTTCATCAACGATAGCGTCAGTCGGGCACACGCCGGCTCGGAAACATACCCCGCAATCAACACACTCGTCCTGATCGATCACGGCTACTTCACCGAGGTTGATCGCCTTCATCGGACAATACGGCACACAAGAGCCGCACGCGATACACAAATTCTCATCGATTCTCATGAAGCTTCTCCAAGGACTAGAATCATCAATCGTCACTCAAAGGACACGACCAAGAGTCATCTTCGCCACATGCCAACCATCCGCCGTGCCACGGCAAGACAAGTCGAAACGCTTCTCCGGCTGGCGGCTGCATTTCCGCACTGTAGTAGTACAGAGCAGTCGGCGAACATCCTCTCGACTCACCCGGGGCACCGGCGGCTTCAAGCACAAGGGAGATGCCGCCAGTGCCCACTGGACCGAACTACTTCTTGGCGGCCATCGCCGCCACCAACTGCCCCGCACGAACGGGGTTGAATACACCGCAGGTGCACTGCGGGGCGAGGGCCTTGCCTGCGGCCTCAGCAGTGAGTTTGCCCGCGCGGACATCTTCCACGGTCGACGCGACGAACTTCGGGGAAATCATGGCGTGCCCACACATTGTGACCACTTCCAGGATATCGTCAGGGGGGAGTTTCTCCGTCTTTCCCCATATGCCAAGAGAGAACTCGACGGTATGTCGCTGAATCCCTGCCTTGCGGCAACATTCATCGACAACGTCGACGAGTCCGCTCACGATGATAGAGAGACCAAGGTCGGCTTCCTTGAGTTCCTTCAACATGGCGGTGAGTTCCTCGGGGCTTGTGAGCACGGTGTGCGCGATCTTACTGGCGTTCGCTTCGAGATTCTCGATCGGCACCTGGTACATGTTGGCGACGCTACTGCCCATGTTCACCGGATGGTGGCGAGCAGCAATCCGGAAGAACTCCGCCAACGCCGGCTCAGAACCCACGTTGTTGTAGCCCATAGCTACGATGCACATCACCGGGAAATCGTGGGAAAGGCTTTCGCGACTGCCTCTGCGATGTAGTGTATGGGTCATTACTTGCCTCCTTTGAAGAGCGGTCGACCGAGCCCCACGTTCGTCTTGCCGTTCGGATAGCGAGCGATGCCCATCTCTTTGAGGATGGGTTCCATGGGCAGCGAGTTATCCGGTGCGACTACATTGATGCAATCGACCGTGAACACGGTGTCGACTTCCTTCGCCACTTCCTTGAGCGCCTGGAGGCCTTCTCGAATCTTGTCAACGGGCAAGGCGCATTCGATGATTGCGGAAAGGCACTTCTCGTCAAGTACGTCTTCGCGCAGCTTGCCGGTCTTGACGTCCTCCATGAGGAACGTCACGGGGCTGTTCGCTTCAAAGTGAGCGCCGAGGGCGGCAAGCCTTCGGCTCGCCTTGTCTACATCCCTCAAGCGTGCACCGATACCGGGCCGTCCGAATTCGAGTCCAAGGCCGATCCAGCCAGGCTGGAACCTGCCGGTGACCTCGTTGGTCTTCATCTCTTCAGTGCCACGTCCGGCAATTCCGGTGTTCTTGTGCACGGTCGTCGGGTCGGAGAACGTGGAACGGACCTCCCGCGGCCACGTCAGTTCTTCCTGTTCGATCGCGCTGACCGGACAGACCTTGAATCTGTAACAGACACCGCATTCGACGCATTCATCCCTATCGATGTTGGCGACGCCATCAACCAAGCTGATCGCGCCTACCGTACAGCGCAGGACGCACTGCCCGCAGCCGATGCACACATCTTCATTGATTCGCATAGGTTACTTACTCCTTCCATTTAGTCACGGGTGGTCGTCCCCGCACAAACCGATAACAACTCATCCGCCGTGCCGGGATACCACCGGCAAGACGTGCTTCGCGGCATCACGACTCTTTGGCAGCCATCGCTGCAATCAACTCCGCGGCACGCACGGGGTTGAAGACACCGCACGTGCATTTCGCTGCCATAGCCCTTCCAGCCGCTTCGGCAGTCAGCTTGCCTGATCTGACACGCTCAACGGCCGCTTCGACATACCTGGGGGAAACCATTCCATGACCGCACATCGTGGTCACTTCGAGCACGTCGTCCGGTGGAAGCAACTCCGTCATCCCCCAGATGCCGAGGGAGAACTCCACCGTGTGACGCTTCAGACCGGCCTCCTTGCAGCACTCATTGACCACATCAACCAGTCCGCTGACGATGATGGAGATGCCGAGGTCAGCTTCCTTGAGGTCCTTGAGCATCGCGATGAGGTCTTCCTTGCTGGAGAACACCGTCTGGGAGAGATTGTGGGCGCCGGCAATCACTTCTTCGAGAGGCGTCACAATGAAGTTCGCCGTGACGCTGCCCAGGTTGGCAGGATTGTGCCGGGCCGCAATCCGGAAGAACTCCTGCAGGGCGGGTTTGGAGCCGACGTTGTTGATTCCCATGGCGACCATGCAGAGCACCGGGAAATCACCGGCAAGACTCTCGCGACTACCTCGTCTGTGCAGCGTGTGGGTCATTTGGCACCTCCCGCAAATAGGGGACGCCCCAACCCCACGTTAGTCTTGCCGTTGGGATACCGTGCGATTCCCATCTCTTCGAGAACGGGGTCCATTGGCAGGGAGTCGTCTGGTTCCACCACGTTGATGCAATCGACAGTGAATACGGTGTGAACTTCCCTCGCGACTTCCCCGAGCGCCATCAGTCCCTCACGGATCTTGTCGAAGGGCAGGGCGCACTCAATGATGGCGGACAGGCACTTCTCGTCGAGGACATCCTCTCGCAGCTTGCCGGTCTTGACGTCCTCCATGAGAATAGTCACGGGACTCTGCGGTTCGAAATGCGCGCCGAGGGCAGCAAGCCTCCGACTCGCCTTGTCCACATCCCGGAGTCGTGCGCCAATTCCAGGCCGCCCGAATTCCAGTCCAAGCCCGATCCAACCCCGCTGGAATCTGCCCGTGACCTCATTCGTCTTCATCTCTTCGGTTCCGCGCCCCGCGAGACCGGTGGTCTTGTGCAGAGTGGTTGGATTTGAGAAGTCGGCACGAACCTGCCGTGGCCAGCTGAGTTCCTCCTCCTCAATCGCGTCCACGGGGCAGATCTTGAAACGGTAGCAGACGCCACACTCGACACACTCGTCCCGGTCGATGTGTGCAACGCCGTCAATCAGGCTGATGGCACCGACTGTGCAATCCAACACGCATTGTCCACAGCCGATGCATAGATTGTCGTTGATTCGCATACGCTTAGCACTCCTCGAACACAACCGCGGGCAACACTAGCCTACGGTAACCGACGGCAACCAGGTGATAATGCTGGGGAAGACAATGCACAGGATAATGCCGATAGTCACCAGGCCTATGAACGGCACCACACCCTTTATGATGTCCCCAATAGTGACCTCAGGCGGGGAAACCGCCTTCAGGTAGAAGATGGCATGGGCGTTGGGAGGACTGAGGAATCCCGTCTGATAGGCCATACAGACCATGATGGCGAACCATACCGGGTCGAATCCCAGAGCCAGACCGATGGGGGTGAACACGGGCACCACGATGTAGATGGAGCCGATCCATTCGATGAACATCCCCAACAGGTAGATGATTAGGAGGATGACTATAAGGCTGCCCCATTTTCCTCCGGGAACACCCGTCACCGCCGACGTCACGAAGTCGCCCCCGCCCAGAAACAGGAATATGCTGGCGAACACGCCCGCGCCGATGGTGAGAAGTCCGGCAAACGCGGTAATCCGCAAGGTCTCCGATATCGCCTTTCTCAGCGTCTGCCAGGTGAGGGACTTGAACGCCGCAGCCACGACCAGCGAGGCGAAAGCGCCCATACCGGCTGCCTCGGTCGGAGTCGCGACTCCAAACAGTATCGTGCCGAGGACAGCGAAGATGATGGCAAGCGGCGGGACCATGTATTTGAGCACGAGAAGGAGCTGGCGGGAAGCGGAAACCGTGTGTCGTTCCGACAAGGGGATGGGCGGACCTGCCTGCGGTCGAACGCGGCAGTATACAACGATATAGAGAACGTACAGGGCCGACAACACAAGGCCGGGGAAGATTGCCCCGGCAAACATCTTGCCGACGGACACCTCGGCCATGGGGCCGTAGATGACGATCATGATACTTGGAGGGATAAGAATGCCAAGCGTCCCCCCCGCTGCCACAGCACCCGATGCGAGCGATTTATCGTACCCGCGGGCGACCATGGGAGCCATGGCAATAATCCCCATGGTTGTCACTGAAGCTGCGATGACGCCGGTGCAGGCGGCAAACACGGTCGCCACAACGATAACCGTGATAGCCAGGCCGCCCCGCATCCCACCAAGAATCGTGTAGAGGGTGCCGAAGAGCCTCTCAGCCATGCCGGACGATCCGATCATCGACCCCATGAACACGAAGAGTGGCAGGGCCAGCAGGATGTAGTTGACCATGAGCTTGTAGGTATGGGCGCTCACAAGGCCGTAGACGCGGTCGGGTCCAAGGAATAGGAATCCAGCAACGAATGCCGTGCCGAGAATCACGAGGCCGAGAGGGAAGCCCGTGAAGATGAGCACGACGAGGAGGCCGAACATGATGAGCGTAACCACTTGTGGGGAAGGTACAACGTCAAGCATCTGAATCTCCCTTGATGAGGGTACGCGCATCTCGCACCAACTTGACCACAACAGAAATCAGCAGCAATCCGATCGAAAATGGCATTATCGCTTTGAACGGGTAGATAGGCACGCGCCACGCGCTGTCGGAACTGACCTCTTTGGTAACCCAGGACAGCGCCGCAGTGTCATACATCTTGATGAGGCTGGGAATCAGCACGGGCAGCACGATCAACAGCACCATGACTACGTTGACGATGGCGCGCGTGCGCACGCTCCACTTGTTGTACAGGATATCCACCCGCACGTGCTGGTCCCGCAAGTAGATGTAACCCAGCGCGAGCACGAACATGGCGCCGCCGAAGAAGCGGCTCATTTCCCAGGCCCAGATAGTGGGTGCGTGAAACACGTAACGGGAAACGACCTCAATCACAATGACCATCATGAGTGGGAGGACCAGGAACCCTGATGCCTCTCCGAGCCACGATATGATCCTGTCGATCCACGACAGGATCCCTCTTCCCCCCTTCACCTTGTTTTCATTCTCCATTACGAACCTGCCTCTACTTAACAGGGGCGGGCCCTGGCCGATGAGGAATTCCCCACCGGCCAGAGCCGCTTTGCCCCAGGGTTAGAAGTTCATTGTCTCGTAGCCCTTCCAGTAGTCGTACTCTTTCTTGAACTCGCGTTGGCTGGCGTAAACCGTCGCGAAGAACGGATCGGCTGCCGACTGCTTCTGGTACTCCTCATCGGCGAGTTGGGCGAACTTGGCCTGGAGTTCAGCAGGGCAGATGACAATCTCTACGTTCGGCATTGCCTCGTATGCAGCAAGCGCCTCGGCATCCGCCAGGACATAGGTGCCATACCACTTCTGGTTGGCCGCCCTGTTGGCCATCTGGTACATGGCTTTCATGTCATCCGGAAGCTTGCTCCAGCTGTCGGCGTTGACGCCGTCAGACAACTGAGTCGCCGGCTGGTGGAAGCCGGGCATCATGTAGTACTTGGCGACCTCATAGAACGCGAGCGCATAGTCCGTCGCAGGAGTCGAATACTCCAGTGCATCGAGGATGCCTCGCTCCAGTCCCGAGTAGAGCTCTGAGCTGGACAGCGTGGTCACCGCGGCGCCGACCTCCGGGCCCTGTAGGATGTTGGCCCAGATGCCCTTTGTGCGGAACTTGACGCCCCTCCAGGCTGCCAGGGTGTCGAGTTTCACATTGGACCAGCAAAGACCTTCAGGAGTCTGGGTAACGACATTCTGGCAGTAGCCGATGTTGTACGGGGACAACATCTCCATCAGCATTTCCTGCCCACCGTAGTAGTCCAACCATGTCTGGTACTCATCCTTCTGCAGACCAAGGGGCATAGCCGCGAACATGGGGCTGGCCGGCATCTTGCCTATCCATGTGTGCAGCGTGCCGTTGAACAGGTCGATAGTCCCGTTCTGCGTCGCATCGAACGCGTCCTCGGCGCCCATGATGGCTCCAGAGGGATACGTGTCGATGATGAACCGGCCGCCGCTTATGTCCTTCAATATCTGATTTCGCAGTTCCAGTCCCTTGAAGCCGAGTTCAACGTCCGTCCAGGGAGTCGCCTGAACCCACTTCACAGTCTGCGCGGATGGCTGGGACGGAGTAGTGGGGGTTGTCGGGGTGGTGGGAGTGGTAGGAGTGGTAGGAGTGGTGGGGGTCGTGGGGGCAGGGGTGCCCTGAGCGCAACCCACTACAGCCAACGTCAACGCCACTACCATGCCTACCATCAGAATCGATCGAAAACGGGTCTTCATAGCAGTTGAACCTCCAATTCGTTCATAGCTAGTCTTGGTCGGCTCTGTGCAAAGTGCCGGCGCAACTCTACAAGTCCCTCATAGGCATGTACCTCCCGTGGTTGACCAATCATGTCAGTCTCAGTCTGCAACATTTCGATTGACAGGATAGCTCCCCCGTCTCACGCAGTCCAAATCGTCGAGCCTTGGGGAGGAGCATTCAAACACCACATAATACAGTTGCCACAGTGACGAGGCGATGCTAGACTTCGTACGAGTGCAACTTGCGCCACTGTGGTGCCCCCGTTGCGCGCGCACGTGGCGGCTCAATTCAACCGTAGGAACAGACTACTTTCGGGAACAAGGTGTTTCAAGAGCCTGTTATCCCCTTGAAGGGGGCCGAGAGGCGGGGGGACAAATGGCCCCCCGGCATCGTCTCGAGAAACAAGGAGTGTCGAAACGTTGTCACCTGACAAGCCTGTTGCGAGAGCGGTGAAGACCCCGGACGAGGATCTCGTCCACCCGTACGTGGGTGATGCCGGCCGATCCACGTCAGGCGCGGGCGCGGCGTCAATGGCTCTTGAAACCAAGCGCATCTCGATTCTCCTTGTGGATGATCATCCGCTGTTTCGCGACGCCGTGAAGCGCGTGATAGAAGAACACCCGGATCTCCTCGTGATCGCGGAGACAGGTGATGGCGCCGAAGCGGTGAGGCTGGCGACCGAGTTGCAGCCGACGGTGGCGGTGCTCGACATCGGTCTGCGGGGAGAGAACGGAGTGTTCGCTGTCGGCCGCATCCGGGCGAACTCACCCCGGACCGCGGTTCTCGCATTGACGGTGCACGACGATGCGGAGCATGTGAAAGCGATGCTTCAGGGCGGCGCCAGCGGTTTCCTCACCAAGGACGTTTTAGGAGGAGAGATAGTGGAGGCGATACGCTGCGTCGCACGCGGCGACATCTATCTTTGCCCGGCAGCGTTGCGCCACGTGGTTGCTTCCGCTGTGACCGACGCACCCTCCGCGAGTGCCAGCAACCCAAAGCTCACACATCGTGAGATCGAAGTGATGGCGCTGCTCGCTCAAGGCTTGAGCAACAGGGAGATCGCGATTCGACTGAGCCTCAGTACAGCGACTGTGAAAGGCCATCTCGAGGAGATATTCTCCAAACTGGAGGTCGACAGTCGCACCGCGGCAGTCACCGCCGCACTTCGCCTGGGCATCCTCGGCATGGAGGACCTGTAAAGGCAACGGTCGATGTCCCGGGCCATTCTGTTTCGCGGTACCATCGAGAGACTGTTCACCAACCGGCACTGGTGGGTGACCCTCACGCTTATCGCGCTCGTGACAATCTTCTACTACGGCTTCTGTGACAGCAGGAACAGCTTCATCGGATTCTTCTTCTTCGAACTCAAGAATGACGTCATAGGCATTCTGTACCTGATTCCCTTTGCCTACGCGACTCTGCGACTGGGGCTGGTTGGCGCGACTGCGTCCTGGGCGGTCAGCCTCGTGATAGTGATGCCTCGATTTCTGCGCTACTACCTGGGGATAGACTCGTTCATCAACAACGTCGCCCATCTCAGCATCCCGCTTCTCATCGTTGCCATCGTTCTACTTGAACTGCAGTGGCGCGAACGGCACCACCAGATGATGCTCGACCGTGAGCGTGAGCGCCGGTTGCACATCGACCGGGTGTTCTCTGTGCAGGAAGAGGAGCGTCAGCGGATCTCTCAAGGGCTGCATGACGATGTGCTGCAGCGCCTGCTCAGCATCGCCTACATGGCCGAAAGGATGGGAAGCAATCCGGCAGCCAGCTCACATGAGGTCACCAGCCAGGCTCTGATGATCAGGGACGAGAGCGTTCAACTGTCAGACGAGCTCCGTCGGCTTAGCTACGACCTCCGGCCAAGCATCCTCGACAACCTGGGACTGGTACCGGCAGTCAACTGGCTCTGCAATCGCCTGCGCAAGGAAGCAATGGTGAGCGTCAAGATGTTTGTCCAGGGCAAGCCCAGAAGGCTCGGAGCCGCCGTCGAAACAACCGCGTTCCGCATCGCGCAAGAAGCACTCAATAACGTGGGCCGTCACGCACACGCCTCAGAAGTCAACGTCATCCTCTCTTTTGCCTCCGACCACGTGGTGCTGGAGGTCTCCGACAACGGTGTGGGATTTGCGTCGGGCAGCACTATGAAGAAGGCGGCTCTCGACGGGCATCTCGGGCTGCTGGGAATCAGGGAGAGAGTCGCGTCCCTCAACGGCACAGTCACCATTCGGACTCGCCCCTCCGAAGGTACTCGCGTCAGGACGAGACTGCCGGTCGACGTGACAACAAATGCCGTTGATGCGTGACCGCACGCGTCCATCACCGTTCCAGCCCCGATGTACACACGGCGCTATCAAGGGTCGCGGGGATGACTCCAGCGCCTTCGCGTATGATACGCTTGCGTCATTCGTAACTCCCATCGAAGTGCGAATAGTGCGAGACCCGGGTGACGCAACCAACCATACCGGTTTGAAGCTGAACGGTCCCTCTCCAACAGGTGCCTCAGGGTATCGCGCCCCCGTCCATGGTCGGACAGAGAGGAGCCCGAAGTCATGCGGCGGTCGCCGGGAATCTGAGGCTCGACCCGCGTGGTCACGCCCCTTGAGCCACCGAGACACCGTGAGCAACGGCCAGCGACAAGGCCTGGTGCAACGAGGGTTCAGTGTGAAACGCCGCTACGGTGACACCCGTGGCGTCGGCACAGGAAAGAGCGGAGTGCGCTCGTAACAAAACAATGCGACCGATTCGTATCG
>CAVXGE010000003.1:0-750763 GCA_963761225.1 uncultured Chloroflexia bacterium
CTTTGTCCTCCAGGAATGAGGGAACGACCGGACTCAGTTGGCCCTGGGACATCCTCCCGGTGTCGCCGCAGGCGGAACGCTCCCCTACGCCGTATGGAACATGGTTGTCGCGAGAGGCTATCCGTTCCTGACCTTTAACGAGGTGCAGATTGAGGTGAAAGCGGGCTGGAACATGGTCTCTGTGCCGGCGGGGTTGTCCGGCGGCAGCAGCACCGTCGCGGAGGTCTTCGGCAACGAGATCGTCGCCATTTACTTGTGGAATCCGGTCGAGTCGTACGCCGTCCCAACCGTGTTGGAGCCCGATCCAGGGCTACTGGGTCGCGGTCATGGAGGACAAGACCATCACGCTACACGTGTAGATTCACGGTTGAGCGCTGCAAGATACTCGAAGCTACCCATCCCTGCACGAACGTCGACATGATTATCCGCGCGTGAACCGCCCCACAACGTGACATAACTACACCGTCAGCGCCATCTCCAGGTACCCCGTCAGCGGCGCGAGGGTCCGGGCCGGTGCGAACGCGCGGGTGGAGTACAGGTGCAGGTCGTGCTCGATGGTGACGCCCATGGCGCCGTGTATCTGGTGCGCGATGCCGATGAAGCGCGGGATGACGTCGTGCGCGTAGGCGCAGGCGATGGCGACGTCTCTCTCCGCCGCCCGGCCGTCGCTCATCTTCCACGCCGCGTGGTACGCACTCATCTTCGCGCCTTCCAGCATGATGTGCATATCGGCGCAGTAGTGCTGGATGACCTGGAACGAAGCGAGGGGTTGACCGAACTGCTTGCGGTCCTTCGCGTAGTTCACCGTGTCCTCAAGCACCCACGCCATCGCGCCCGCGTTGTCACAGCAGCGCGCAACGTCCATGTGCTGCATGGCGTGGTTGACCAGCCGGATGGCATCATCGCCTGACGCCACCAGCGCATCCGGAGGCAGCAGCACGCGGGAGAAGTCGACTTTGCAGGGCCGCTCATCCCGCATCGACTCCAGGGCCGTCACGGTGATGCCCGGCTCGGAAGCGGACACCAGGAACAGCGCCTTCCCGAGTGCGGGGTCGTCTCCCTGCGCCAGGCACAGGAAATGGGTGGCCACTCGGGCATACGGCACGAACAGGTGCGAGCCGTCGATGATGAACCTTGCCGCGTCGCGTTGCGCCACCGGCAGTTGTGCGTAGCCATCCTCGTCATCCAGACCGCCGAAGGCGGGGACGACGATGGCGGCTCCCGACGCGACATTCTTGAGCACACCGGACTGGTTGCCTGCCTCGGCGAGCAGCAGCCCGCTGCCGGCGACGGCCTCGATGAACGGCGAGGGAACGCAGGCATGCCCCATCTCCTCGATGAGGAGACAGAGGTCGAGAAGCTGCATGCCGCTGCCGCCCGCGGCCTCGGGCAACGCGAGTCCCAGCCAGCCAAGCTCGCCCATCTGTTTCCACAGGTCCGCGGAGAAGCCTGCCTCTTTGGAGCGTATCTCGCGCACCTTCTTCAGGGGGAAACTATCGGAAAGGAACTCGCGGGCGCTCGCCCGGAGCATCTCTTGTGCTTCATCTATCTGCATCTTCATGGCGTTACTCCGTGAGGCGATGTGCCGGGATCAGGACGACATCCCCAGTCCGCGCGAGGCGATGATGCCTTTCAGGACCTCGGTGCTTCCCGCCTGCAGGCTGTAGCCCTTCGAGGCGAGATAGGAATGCACCGTGTGGCCGTCCACCACGCCGAACGGCGAGCCGGCGGCAAGTCCGCCGTACGGTCCGAGTATCTCCATCGCGGTGTTGGCGAGGCGCTGCTCGAAATTGGTGCCGAATATCTTGGATGTGGATGCTTCCACGGTGGGCGGAGTGCCCTCGTCCATCACGGATGCTGCCTGGTACATCAGCAGCCGGCCCACCTCGAACTCCACCTCAAGCTCGCTCATCAGCGTGCGGACGCGTGGCTCCTCGATGAGGAGGCGGCCGTCCTTCTTCTGCGCGGCCACGAATCGCCGCAGCCCATCGTAGAGCGGGTAGTTGCCCATCAGGCGCTCCATCCCGCCGCGCTCGTACGCCAGCTCCTCCACCACGTGGTAGAAGCCCTTGTTGCGCTCGCCGAGGAGGCATTCCTTCGGCACTTTGACGTTGTCGAAGAACACGTCGTTCCACGCCTCGGTGCCGGTGATGTCAACCATCGGGACGCGCGAGATGCCCGGCAGGTTCATCGGCACGAGGAACTCGGAGATGCCCTTGTGCTTCGCCACCTGGGGATCGGTGCGCGCGAAGAGGTCGATGTAGTTGATGAACGACCCGCCGCTGGTCCAGGTCTTCTGTCCGTTGACGAGGAAGTAGTCGTCCTGCTCCTCAGCCTTGGTGATGAGGGAGGCAAGGTCGGAGCCGGCCTCGGGCTCGCTCATGCCGAGCCCCACGTACATCTCGCCGCGCATGATCATCGGCAGATACTGTTGTTTCTGCTCCTCGTTGCCGTAGCGCAGTATGCCGCCGCCTATCTGCCGGTCCGCGAACCAGTGCAGCGCGGCAGGCGCGCCGTAGCGCAGCATCTCATCGGTGACGATGAGGCGGTCGACGAAGCTGCGCTCGTGTCCGCCGTACTGCTTCGGCCAGGTAAGGCCTATCCAGCCGTGTGAGGCCACACGCTTCGTGAACGCGGGGTCGAAGCCCTGAATCCACGCGTCGCATTGCGGCTTCCACCGACCCTCAAAGAGTTCGTGCTCGAGGAACGTACGCACGTCCTTGCGGAGTGCCTCTTGTTCTTTCGTAAATGCGAAATCCATAGGTGTTCTCCCTAGAGCGTGATGTTCGAATACTTCCGCGGCAGCTTCGCCATGCGTTTGCCGGCGAGGGCGTCCAGCGCGCGGATGATGGTCTGCCGCGTCTCGGACGGCCGGATGATGTCGTCGATGTAGCCGCGCTCCGCCGCCTGGTACGGGCTCTCGTACATGTCCGCGTACTCCTTGAGCTTTGCCTGACGCACCTCTTCGGGGTTCGCGGCGTTCTTGATCTCCCGCGCGAAGATGACGCTGGCCGCGGTCTCCGCACCGACGATGGAGACGCGGGCGGTGGGCCACGCGAACACGAAGTCGGCGCCGATGGACTTGTCCAGCATGCCGTAGTGCGCTCCGGCGTATGACTTCCTGAGCATCACGGCGATGAGCGGCACGGTGGCGTCCGCCCAGGAGAACAGCAGCTTGGCGCCATGCCGCAGTATGCCGTTCCAGTCCTGCTGCGAGCCGATGAGATAGCCGGGGCAGTCCGCCAGCGAGACCAGCGGGATGTTGAACAGGTCGCAGGTGCGGATGAACCGCGCGAGCTTGTCGCAGGCATTGATGTCCAGCACGCCGGCTTTCACCTTCGGCTGGTTGGCGACGAGGCCGACGGGACGGCCGCCGAAACGTGCGAAGCCGCAGATGGAGTTGGTGGCATAGTAGGGCAGTATCTCGAGGAAGCTGCCGCCGTCCACGACGGCGTTGATGGCCTTCATCATGTCGTACGCGCGGTTCGGATTGTCGGGGATGATGGTGTCCAGCTCAGGGCTCTGCCTGTCAGCGGGGTCGGATGGCTCCAGGCGTTGAGGCTGGGCAGCGTTGTTCGACGGCAGATACGCGAGCAGTTCCTTGCAGCGGTCCAGGCACTCCTCGTCGGAGTCGGCCAGGATGTGCGTCTGGCCCGACTTCGTGGCGTGCGCCCTCCAGCCGGAAAGGTCCTCCAGGCTAATCTCCTCGCCGGTCTGCGTCTTGACGAACGCCGGGCCGGCGATGCCCATGAATCCGGTGGTCCGGTTCTGGATGATGAAGTCCATCATCACCGGGTGGTACGCCTGGCCGCCGAGGCATGGCCCCAGCAGCAGCGATATCTGCGGGATGACGCCGGACGCCTCTATCTGCGCCCTGAAGGTCCAGCCGTACGCCTCCAGCGTGTCCATGCCTTCGTGGAGTCGCGCGCCGGCGGAGTCGTTCATGCGTGACGAACGGCCAGCCCTTCTCGGCGGCGAAGCCGATGGCGTGAGCCAGCTTCTTGCCGTGGTACTCACCGAACGTTCCCATCATCGCGGTGAAGTCCTCGGCGGCGGCCACGACGGTGCGGCCGTTCACCTCGCCGAAACCGGTGATGATGCCCTCTGCGGGCACTTCGCGCCCGGCCATGCCGAAGGCGGTGGTGCGGTGCTTGACCCACATGCCGATCTCGGTGAACGTGCCTTTATCGAAAAAGTAGTCGATGCGTTCGCGGGCAGACATCTGCCCCTTGGCGTGCCTGTCCGCGATGGCCTTCTCGCCACCCATCTCAAGGAGACGGTTCTTCTTCGCCTCCCATTCCTGTATTCGTTCCTGGGTGCCCTTCTCTGCCGGTGTATCCATTTCTCCTCTTTCCGCGACAACGCGCGTCAGGTCTGAATTTGGATTGTCAGGACCGCCTATCATAGGCACGCGGCGGGGTGGGGTTCAAGAGGGCCAGCCCGAGGCCGGGGTTGGCGGGTTACGAGGAGGGGGAGTGGACGAGAACGGACAACGATGGACGGAAATGGACGGACGGCGACGTAGTGCGGAGAGGTGGTTATGCATTCCGGTCGGGGGGGCGCGGGCCTTTCCGATGCAGGGGGCGGCTCCCACGCCGACCCGCCTTCGTCAACCGGCTGGGAGGGTCGCTTCGAGACACGGCACTAATTCACCGAATACTCCTGACAAACCGGCGGCCCCGGCGTTTCCTGTTGAAAGGCGTCGCTTGGGAGCGCCGGGCTGGTGTTGTGGGGATGTGGCGAGGCGAGCCGGAAGCCGGTCGCCGAGAACGACTGCGTGGTTATAAGGAGGTACCTGTGAGGAAAGTGCTTGTGCTGATCACCGTCCTGATCCTGGTTCTGGTTACCGCGGGCACCGCTCTGGCTGCCGGCGGACCCGCCGGTCCGGCTCCGAGTTCGGGCGATTGCATTCCCGATGGTAGCGGGTTCGATGGCCCTAACGGGAGCAATGGCAACGCGGATGGTGGTGTGGGTCCGGCGCCGAACTCCGGCGACGGCATTCCTGACGGCAGCGGTTTCTGAACCGCCTGTCGTGCAATGATATTCTGGGGGGACACGGCGCCCGCAAGCGCGCTGTGTCCCCGCTCTTTTTCGACATGTCCGCTGGTTGCTTGTTCTGTTGGTCCCTGCCGCGGCGTTCACAAGCCTCCTCGCACCCATGCTCGCAGGCCATGGTCTCGTGCACCACAAGGACGGTGAGCGGCGCGAGAGATTCATCCGAAAGGAGATGGGCCGGGATACAGGACAGGCAAAGACGGACCACTCTACCTTCGCTATGAATGGCTTCCACCCGGCTGCCGTGAGGAGCGCCGGCGCCGTCACTCCTGAAAATGTGCACGCGATGTGACCGGCCCTTCCGGGACGCGTACAATCGGCTGTGGTCGTGAGACGGGACGTATAGTTGCGCGCACGCAGATGTAGACGCATTTCAGGGAGGTGACACGATGAGTCTTGCAGGGAAAGTCGCCATAGTAACCGGAGGCACTCGCGGAATCGGCCGCGCGGTGTGTGTGGCGTTTGCTCGAGAAGGTGCAAAGGTAGTGGTGGTCGGGAGGAACCAGTCGGCTTGCGATTCCGCAGCCGCACAGATTACGGCTGAGGGCGGCGACGCGATAGGAGTCCGGGCTGACGTTGCCAAGGAATCAGAAGTTGCCGCGGTGGTGAGCAAGGCGCAGCAGATGTACGGCCGGATCGACGTTCTCGTGAACAGCGCCGGCGTGAATCTTCCGTTCACCACGGTTGCGGAACTCACTCTCGAGCAATGGAACTGGGTGGTCGGAACGAATCTGACCGGCACGTTTCTGTGTTGCAGGGCTGTGCTGCCGGTCATGACTGCGCAGGGCAGCGGAAAGATAATCAATCTCGCGTCGATAGGCGGACGCCAGGGGGCTGCTGGTAGGACTCCGTACCGGCCGACGAAGGCGGCGCTCATCAACTTCACGGAGTGCCTTGCCGCCGAGGTGAAGCAGCACGGCATCGATGTGAACGCGGTCTGTCCAGGGCCCACCAATACGGACATGATGCGCGATATCACCGGCGGGAACGTGCCATCCACCGCCATGCCGCCCGAGGAGATAGCGTCCGTTATCCTGTTCCTCTGTTCGGACCGGAGCAGGGCCATTACCGGAACGGCCATCGACGCCTACGGGACTGCCAACCCCCTGTTCGGCGCAAACGTCGACGTGGCGCAAAGAGCGAAATAGCGAGTAAGGCGGAGGGGCGGTGGTTTGTGTGGGCAGTCCGCAGTGATTGCCTGATGCAGGGGCGCTTCGAGAGGCGCCCGCGGCGAGGTGGAGTGGTGTTGCGCCAAACGCCCTTGTGAACGGGCGTGGCGGGCCGTTCGTCAACGGCCCCTGCAGTCGCGGCCCTCGATGCCGGACCTCGATCGGGGCGAATGGCCATGAAGGCGGCGCTGGGAGAAGCGCCCGCGAAGGATGAGTCCGCGTGGTTTGCGACTTGGGCGTGTTGTGCCAGGCGCTGTGGACTGTTCTCGAATTGCCCCGGCAGTGGAGCGGGGTCATACTCCGCCGCCGGCGGCCGTCACCCGGTCATGCGCACAGCGACCTGCGCGGTTGTTCGATGACCTCGTTGCATCGGTATGCAGGCAGGCTGCCTTTTTCCCCTGGGCGAGTGCAGTGCTTTGACATCAAATGGGCTCGATGGTACGATTAGTTCGTTGCACGTACGTTGTCGATTCAAGACGGCTCGGTGGCGAGGATGCGCGGCGGTCGTGCGGGCGTCGGGATAGCGTAACAAGTGGACGAACCTGCCAGTTGGCTCCTACCAGCGTTTTTTCTGTGCGTTTTGCTTGCGGCTTTCTTCTCAAGCGCCGAAACAGCGTTTATCTCCTTATCCCGGCTGCGTGTGCACTATCTGCGTGAGAACGGAGGCCGCACCGGCCAGCAGTTGGCCCGTGTGCTCGACAGAACCGAACGCTTCCTCGCGATGGTGCTTCTCGGGAACACCCTCGTTAACATCGCCGGCGCTACTATCGGCAGCGTCTTCTGTGTTGCAGTGTTCGGGCTGCCATGGGGCCCGGTTATCGCTACCGCTTCGGTGACCGCCATTGTGCTGGTGTTCGGAGAGATGCTCCCGAAGACGGTTGCGGTTCACTTTCCTGAACGCCTGGCTACCTCCTACATCGTCCCCATCCGCTTCTTTGAAGCGGCGCTGCTGCCGTTCGTGGTGCTGCTCGACAAGATAGGCATCGGTTTCAGACGCCTGGTCTCCGATGTGGAAGTCCGCAAGATACTGGTCAGCACCGGTGAGATTCGAACCGCCATCGATGTGGGAGAGAGCGAAGGCGTGGTTGAGGAAGACCAGGCTGAAATGTTACATAAGGTTCTCGAACTGACCAATACCCCGGTCAGCAAAGTGATGGTGCCGCGCACCGAGATTGCCTGGGTGGTGGAAGGGACGGCCATATCCGACTTCCTGAGCATCTATGCGGACAAGCCCTACAGCCGCTTTCCCGTCTATCGAGAGAATACGGATAACGTGGTTGGCATACTGTCCGCGAAGGACGTCCTGATGAAGTTGACGTCGTCGTGCACGCCCGCGGAAGTGAAGGTCGATGAGTTGATTCGTCCGGCGTTCTTCGTACCTGAAGGGCAGCCGCTCGGCCGGCTCTTGACCGAGATGCGCGACGAGGGGCACCACGTTGCTCTCGTTGTGGACGAATACGGCGGCATCGAAGGCATGGTGACGTTGGGACTGCTCACCGAAGAGGTGGTTGGCGACATCAAGGACGAATTGCGGGACGACGACGAGGAGTTCGTTGTGACAGGCGCCAACACTTACGAGCTGGATGGCGGGTACCGCGTCGACGACGCCAACGAAGAGCTTGAGCTTGGTTTGCCGGTCGGAGACTACGAAACGGTGGCAGGTTTCGTGTTAAGCTACCTCGGTCACGTTCCCCACGAGGGGGAGCAACTCAGGTACGGAGATTTGAAACTGGTGGTTGCGGAGATGCGCGGCATCAAGATTGAAAAGGTGGTGGTGACGAAAGACGGACCCGTTGCCTCAACCCAGAGTGACGTTGCGGCGGGGTGACGAGTGAATGAAACGGTCAACGGGCTTCTGCCCGTTTTTTTCCTTTGCCTGATGCTGTCGGCGTTCTTCTCCAGCGCGGAGTCCTCTTTCATCTCGGTTTCCAAGCTGCGTGTGCACTATCTACGCGAAAAGGGCGGCAGGAGGGCGCAACAGCTTGCTCACGTGCTTGACCGGCCGGAACGGTTTCTCGCGACGGTGCTCCTCGGCAACAACCTCGTGAATATCGCCGCCGGAACCATCGGCACAATCGTGTGTGTTGCAGCGTTTGGTGTGCCATGGGGTCCGGTCATTGCCACGGCCGCAGTTACAGGCATCGTGCTGATATTCGGTGAGATGCTGCCTAAGACCATCGCGGTGCATCTTGGCGAGCGGCTGGCGATGTTCTATGTGTACCCGGTTCGTGCTTTCGAACTCGCGCTGCTGCCCGTCGTGGTGCTGCTTGACCGGATCGGGATCGGTTTTGGGCGTCTTGTTTCCAAGGCGGGAGGCCGCACTTCCCTCGTCAGTGCGGGAGATTTGCGCTCCGCTATCGATGTCGGCGAAAGCGAGGGGGTCGTGGCCGAAGACCAGGCGGAGATGATGCACAAGGTGCTCGAGTTTACCAGCACGCCGGTGAGCAGGGTCATGGTGCCACGTACGGAAATCGCATGGGTGGAAGTGGGAACCACCATCGCCGACTTCCTGAGCATCTACGCTGACGAGCCCTATAGCCGCTTTCCCGTCTACAGGGACAACACGGACAATGTCGTTGGCATACTCTCGGCCAAGGACGTGTTGATGAAGCTCACGGCGTCATGCACGCCGTCCGAGCTGCTTGTGGACGAGGTCATTCGTCCTGCCTTCTTTGTGCCCGAGAACCAACCTCTGGGACGCCTGCTGGCGGAGATGCGTGACGGAGGGCACCACGTTGCGCTGGTGGTGGACGAATATGGCGGCGTCGAGGGCATGGTGACCCTCGGGCTGCTTACGGAAGAAGTGCTGGGCGATGTCAAGGATGAGTACCACAGTGACGAAGAAGACTTCGTCGAGACATCAGCCAACACGTACGTGATCGATGGTGGCTTTCGTGTCGAGGACGCCAACGAGGAGCTGGGCCTCGGGTTGCCGACGGGCGACTACGAAACGGTGGCGGGTTTCGTGTTAAGCTACCTCGGTCGTGTCCCTCATGAGGGAGAGCCGCTCAAGTACGGCAATTTGAAGCTTGTAGTTGCGGAGATGCGTGGCATCAAGATTGAAAAGGTGGTGGTGACGAAGGAAGTGGCTGCCGCCCCGCCCCGCGATGACGTTGGGAAGAACCGCAATGCAACGACTTCGTCTTAAGTTCGGGCGCGGAGAGCCCGTACGGTTCATTTCGCATCTGGATACGGTGCGATGCTGGGAGAGAGTATTCAGACGCGCGGTCATCCCGCTCGAGTACACTCAGGGCTTCACGCCGCATCCGAGGATATCCGTGGCGGCGCCGCTTGCCGTCGGCGTGACCAGTGAGTCCGAGTTGCTGGATGTGTGGCTCCGCAAGTGGGTCCCGCCCCAGGCCGCGATGATGATGGCCAGGGCACAATTGCCCGCCGGATTCTCCCTGCTTGACGTGTGGGAAGTGCCTCAGGGGGCTCCCGCGCTGCAGGCGATGGTGCGGGCGGCACGGTACGAGTGTGTCGCCGTACACGAGGCCGGTATAGCGGCGGCCCGGCAAGCGGCACGCGAGTTTCTGCAGTCGGAGAGCGTGGTTCACCGCTTCGTAAGAGGCGAAGAGGCGAGATCGATCGACCTGCGGCCATTTGTGCATTCCATCTCGATCGAGCCGCGCCCCGACGGCTCCTGTAATGTGGCGATGAAGGTCAGCATCGGGCAGGAAGGCGGCGCGCGGCCCGACCACGTGCTGAGCGCGCTCGGATTCAAGCTGCCGGCAACGTCGATTCATCGTGCATCTCTTTCGTTCGAAGAACCCGGCGGCGACGAGGACGGGGACGCCGTGGGCTGGGGATGGTGTGTGCTGACTCCAGCAAGATTACGGAGAGGAGACTGTAGTTGAGATTAATCCTGGTCAGGCATGGAGAGACGGTATGGAACGCGCAATTCCGCGTCCAGGGCGGCAAGGTGGACACGGCACTGAGCGAGAAGGGACAGCGGCAGATTGCGCGACTCGCAGAGGTCCTGCGCGACGAGCCCATCGACCTGATATTGTCGAGTCCCTTGAGCCGCGCGGTCATAACGGCTGAAACCATCGGCCGCCACCACGAAGCGCCGATACTCACTGACGCCGGACTCAAGGAAGTCAACGTCGGAGAGTTGGACGGGCTGTCGACGGTGAATATGCCGCAGACATTTACTGAACTTCTGCTCGATTGGTGGAAAGGCGGGTGCGAGAGGCTGCCGGGCGGTGAGAGCTTCGAAGAGCTGCAGGCGCGCACCTGGGGCGTCGTGGAACCGTACGTTCGCGAGCGTGAGCCCAAGAATGTACTGGTGGTGAGCCACTATTTCACCACGCTGTCGATCATCTTCAAGGCGCTTGAGTTTCCCATGAACATGCTCGTCAAGTTTCGAATGGACCCGGGCTGCATCAGCATGCTCGAGTTCGGGAAATTGGGCCCGCGGCTGTCGCGTTTCAACGACACGTCGTACCAGGTGGTCTAGCCGTTGGCAGGACGAGGCAGCCGGTCGCTCGTGGAGCAGGTGGACTGCGCCGTTCGTGAGTCACTATCCGTCGTTGCAGTGCTGAAGCCCGGTGATACGCTCGTGGTGGCGGTCTCCGGTGGTGCGGATTCCCTGTGCCTGCTTCATGCTCTGCACCGGGTGTCCGGCAGCCTGGGGCTCGTGATGCACGTGGCTCACCTCGACCACATGTTGCGCGACGCCGAGTCTCGTGCCGATGCCGCGTTCGTGGCGGCACAGGCAGACGCCCTGGGATTGCGGTCCACCGTCGAAGCCCGCGACGTCGGTGCATATCGCGACAGGCGCCGCTGCTCGCTTGAAGAGGCAGCGCGAGAGGTCCGTTACTCGTTTCTTCGTGACGTGGCGTCTCGCGCGGGGGCAAGGGCGGTGCTTACCGGGCACACCCGAGACGATGCCGTCGAGACGATCATGCTGCACATACTCCGAGGGACGGGGGTGCATGGTTTGCGCGGTCTTGAGGCAATTGCCCCGTACCCGGTTGCAGGTCCGGATGGGTCCGCGCGGAACGAGCCAGCTGCTGGTGCGGCCGCTGCTGGCGGTTTCGCGGCGCGACGCGCGCGAATACTGCCGTGCCCTTGCATTGGAGCCGCGGGAGGACGCCTCGAACGACTCAGTTGCGTACGTGCGGAACCGTCTCAGGCTGGAACTGCTGCCGGCGATGAGGGAGTTGAATCCACGAGTCGACGAGGCGCTGCTGCGACTCGGCAGTCTCGCCGCTGAGGACGACGACCATCTCATGTCCATCGCACGAGAGCAGTGGGAGCGTTTGGCGACTCCGTTCAACGACAGTGTCGGCATCGAGTTGTCCGGGTTCCTCGAGTTGCCTCCCTCAGTTCAGTCAAGGCTTATCCTCGATGCGATTGCGTACCTCAGCGGCAGCGTGAGGGACGTGTCGTCCGAACACATCCTGGCGGTGCGCTCCTTGGCCGGGAGACCGGCGGGAAAGCAGGTTGACCTGCCCCGGGGCATCGTGTGGCGACGCGATGAAAGCCTCTTGACCGTATGCCGCCGACGCAGAGACGTGCCTGACACCCGCCTCTTAATGCCTGTGTCTCCGGTTGCTCTCACTGTTCCCGGCGAGGTGAGTCTTCCCGGTGGCCGCCTCGTGGCGCGTGTCGTGCCGCCGGGTGAGGAATGTGGGCATTCGCCTCTGGTGGCGTTCCTCGATATGGCACGCGCGGGGAGGGAGCTTGTCGTGCGTCGCCGCATGCCCGGAGACAGGTTTCAGCCGTTCGGAATGTCGGACAAGAAGAAACTGCAGGATTTCATGGTAGATGCGCACGTCGCAGCTGCCTCGCGCGACAGCATCCCTCTCGTGTGCTCTGCGGAGCACATCGTATGGGTGGTGGGGTGGCGCATCGATGACCGGGTCAAGGTAACTCCCGGGACGCGGGACGTAGTTCGACTGGAGTTCATACCAGTAGGCTGAGTGCGCCCGCGCAGATGCCGCGTCCCGATTCTGTTCGCCGGGTTAGGTTATACTTACGGCATGGATTCCATTCTCCTCATCGATAAACCCAAAGGCATCACTTCCGCCAAGGCCGTCGCGCTCGTCAAGAAGCGTTTTCAGACAAAGGTCGGCCACACTGGTACGCTTGACCCGCTGGCAACGGGTCTGTTGATACTGCTGACAGGGAAACGCACGAAGCAGGCAGGGACCTTCCTGCACATGGATAAGAGCTATCAGGTGCGGGCGTTTCTGGGCTCGTCTACAACCACCTACGATATCGCCGGTGACGTGGTGACCACTTGCGACCGCCCCGTCGCTCGGGAGGAAATGGAGGAGAACCTCAAGCACTTCGCCGGCGAACTGCTGCAGGTACCTCCCGCGTTCTCCGCCAAGAAGATCGGTGGTAAGAAGGCGTATGAACTGGCCCGCCAGGGGCTACCGGTGGATATTCCCGCGTCCAAGGTGACCGTGTATTCCCTGCGTCTCGTTTCGTTCGACTATCCGAATTTCATGCTGGAGTGCGAAGTGTCCTCCGGCTTCTACGTGAGGAGCCTGGTGCACGACCTCGGAGAAAAGATCGGCGTGGGAGCCACGGTTGAGGAAGTCCGCCGAATCAGGGTGGGCGACTATCATATCGAGGATGCGGTGACCCTGGACGAGTTGCTCGGCGTGCCGGTTTCGAGCGTTCCGGTCGCCGCCCCCGCGCAGGAGTAGTCCTGCGGAACACCCTACGACGACACTGTGCCGCCGGTTCGGCATTTGGTGAGCGTGGGAGGGTGGCCGAGGGACAGACGTGTCCGGCGATTGAGGCGATGTTGGCCTCGGAGGAATGGCATGGAGATAATTCCCGCAGTCGACCTGTGTCATGGTGCATGTGTACGGCTGTATCAGGGCGACTACGGCCGCGAGGAGGTCTTTGACCTCGACCCGCCCTCAGCCGCGCGTAAGTGGCGCGATTGCGGCGCGACGTTGCTTCACGTTGTGGATCTGGATGGTGCAGCCGAGGGCCGTCTCATAAACAAGGATTGCATCACGTCGATCCTGATGACCGAGGGCCTGGGACTAGAGGTCGGCGGTGGTATCCGGACGGTGGATGACGCGAACTGGCTCTTTGACCGGGGTGTCCAGCGGGTCGTGTTGGGAACTGCGGCTGTTGAAGAGCCTTCTCTCGTGACTTCGCTGTTGGCGGCTCATCCGGACGCCGTTGTGGTGAGCCTCGATGCGCGGGACGGCTACGTCACTACTCGAGGCTGGCTCGTGGGCACGTTGATCCCTGTTCTGGAGCTGTGCGAACGTATGCAGGACGCCGGTGTGTCGCGGTTCATCTACACCGACGTACGCCGGGACGGCACCATGACGGAGCCGAACTTCCAGGCGCTCGAGCGGCTCGTGCACAGCACCTCGGCTCGAGTGACCGCAGCCGGGGGTATAAGCACCCTCGAGCATCTGCGACGGCTGCAGGACGTTGGCGCGTCCGGAGCCATACTTGGAAAGGCTATCTACGTCGGGTCCATCGACCTGTGCGAGGCAATCACTTTGTACGGAGGATCAATTGCTCAAGCTTGACAGTAGCGGACTTGTACCCGCGGTAATCCAGGACGCGGTGAGCGGCGAAGTGCTGATGCTGGGGTATATGAACAAAGAATCGCTGCGGCTCACCGTCGAGACCGGCGATGTGTGGTTCTACAGCCGCAGTCGGCAGAAACTGTGGCACAAGGGTGAGACATCAGGAAACTTCCTGCGCGTGCGGTCCATCTACAAGGATTGCGACGACGACACCATCCTCGTCAAGGCTGAGCCTGTAGGACCGGTCTGCCATCTCAATACGCGTACCTGCTTCGTTATGGAGAACGGCGAGATGCGCGGCATTGAGCCGGATGACCTTCTCTAGGCCGAGTCGATCGTAGCCGCCGGCTTGTCCAGCACCAGTTGCAGCGCAGCTATGGCTGCTTCCACCTGTGCAACGTCCGGCTGCCGGGTGACCAGCTTCTGCAGAAGCAGCCCGGGCATGGTGAAGGCGCGAACGAGCGGGTTGCCCTGTCTGTCGGCCGACCATCTGATGATTTCGTAACTCGCGGCCGCGATGAGCGGCAGCAGTACCACGCGGGAGAGTATCGCGAGCAGGACCGGCGGTCTGCCCAGAAGTCCCAACACCAGGATCGACATCACGAGCACCACGAATATGAAGCTCGTGCCGCACCGCGAGTGAGACGTCGAGTAGTCCTGTACTGCCTGTGGGGTCAACGGTACGCCTGCCTCGTACGCATTAATGACCCTGTGCTCCGCGCCGTGGTAGGCAAACACGCGTTTGACGTCGGGCATGAGACCGATAAGTGCAACGTACAGGACGAAGATGGCGATTCGAACTACGCCTTCGATCAGATTGCTGAGCAGGTCTGACGTGATGAGCGCGTCAAGGCTGCGCGAGATAAGGAGCGGCACGACAAAGAACAGCAGCACGCTGAAGCCGAGACTCGCGGCGACCGCCAGGAACAGTGCCGCCTTTGGAAGCTCCTGTCCCTCTTCCCCTGTGGTGGCTTTCTCCGCGGAATAGAGCAATGCCTGGGTGCCGATTACCAACGCTTCCAGAAGGACAAAGACGCCGCGGACGAAGGGCAGTGTGCGGAACTTGCCGGAGAAGAAGGCCGGAATCCGCTTGTGGGTGGTTTCAAGCTGGCCATCCGGCAGGCGCACAGCCATGGCTATGTCGCGAGGACCGCGCATCATGACGCCCTCGATGAGAGCCTGGCCGCCGTAGTGGAATGAATTAGCCATTATTCGTCAACCGCACAAACAAAGAGAGGAATGGCAGAAGACCGCCATTCCTCTCGGAAGTGACAGGATAAGAGACACTCAGTCCTTGATTCCGTACTTCTTCTTGAAGCGCTCGACACGCCCCATGGTATCGACGATTCTCTGCTGGCCGGTATAGAACGGGTGGCATGCGCTGCAGATCTCGACGCGGATCTCAGGCTTGCTCGCGCCGCACTGAAACACGTTGCCGCAAAGGCACGTTACTTTGGCGTCTTCGTAGTACTTGGGATGAATCTTTTCCTTCATGGATATACGCTCACCTTATTCTGAAACTTGTTTGCCGGCTCGAACTTGACGGAGCCGTCGACGAGCGCGAAGAGCGTGTGGTCCCGGCCGAGTCCGACGTTCATGCCGGGCTTCACATGCGTGCCGCGCTGGCGGACGATAATGTTGCCGGCGCGGACGACCTCGCCGCCGTACTTCTTGACTCCGAGCCGCTTCGACTGACTATCGCGACCGCATCGTGTGCTGCCGCCACCTTTCTTATGTGCCATTCTTTACTCCCCGGGCATGACGACGCGATCGATAGCCAACCGCGTGTATTGCGCTCTGAAGCCGTTCTTCTTGCGGTGCCTCGTCTTGTTCTTGTATCTGAAGACGACAATCTTCTTGCCCTTCACCATGCCTTTCGATGTGGCCACTATCTTTGCACCGGCCACGGTCGGGGAACCTACGAGAGTGCTGTCGCCATCCGAGACGAGCAGAACCCTGTCAAGCTCCACGGTGTCGCCTTCCGGTACATCGAGCAGGTCGACGTCAAGCGTCTGGCTCGGAGTGACTTTATATTGTTTTCCACCGGACTCAACTATGGCGTAAATCTGTGCACCTCCGAAACAACGTGTGATTGTAGCATTACCTCGAACGCAGCGTCAACTTGCGGTGTGTGAGAGGAGCCAGTTCGCGGCCGTCAACATCGCTCGCTCGTCGACTCTCAGCCTGTGTACGCCGCCGGGTATTACGGCAAGTTGCTTCGGGTCGCGCGCAGCGTCGAACAGCGCGTAGGCGTGTGAGATGGGGACGACCTCGTCGGCGTCGCCATGGAGCAGCAAGAGGGGACGGGGCGCGAGGAGTCCGACATGCGCTGCCGGGGATATTTCAACGAATCCCTGCGCCCATCGGTCGATATCTCCGGGGAAGTCTGCGTCCCGGATGATTCCGATGTCTCGCCACCGGGCGATGCACACGTTCAGCGCGCCGTCGTCGATGAGGTCGCGGAAATGCGCCGGAGAGGCGCAGGAGACAACGCCCGCCACCCGTGTGTCCGTTGAGGCACGGTGAATCCCCGCAGCGGCTCCTCCGCTGAAGCCCATCAGAAATACCTTTGATGGGTCTGCAGCGGTCTCCCGAGACAGGAACCCGACCGCCGAACCGATGTCTCTGGACCATCCGGGCATGTCGAAATTGCCTTCGCTGGCGCCTGCGCCACGCATGTTGAAGACGAGAGTCACGAAGCCAAGGTCCGCAAATCGTGCGGCAAGGTCGCGGTAGCCCGTGTCCGCAGGGTTGTAGGGAACGGCTGGAATGCCGTGGCAGATGCACAGGGCCGGATGAAGTCCGGCTCCAGGTGGTTCATACAACTGCCCTGCGAGGCGCAGGCCGTCACTCTCCAGAACAATGGAACGAATCATGATGCGGGTCGACCTGTCCCTAGTAGTAGGCGGGACGGCGTCTGCGTTTGTTCAAGTACCAGCCGGCCGCCATTCCGAACAGAAATCCCCCGAGGTGGCCCTGCCATGCGATGCCGGTTATGACAAAGCCGATCAGGAGGAAGAAGACCATGGCGCCCCACAGCGGGACGGGAATGGGCAAGGGAAAGACTATCACCGGTAATTTGGGCGCCATCACGGCGAGCGCTCCGCCGATTGCGAAGATAGCGCCGGATGCCCCCACTGCCGGCACCATGGAGGGGCCGAGAAGTACGTACAGAAGGTTACCCGCCAGGCCACCCAGGAAGTAGACCTTCAGGAAATCCCCTTCTCCAACCAGGCGGAGGAAGAAGCTTCCCAGGAAGAACAGGCTGATCATGTTGAACAGGATATGGGTGAAGCTGCCGTGTATGAACATTGCAGTGATGAGGGTCCACGGCTGTTGGGCAACAAGCGCCGGCGTAAGTCCAAGTGTGGTGATCAGAGTGGGCCTGAATATCGTGAATACATAAGCGAGGACGTTGAGTGAGACAAGGAACGCGACGGCGTTCATTCCCGACGAGTCATATCGGCGCATCCGGTGATTATAAACGAATGGCGGTGCAAGCTCCAAGGATGGAGATTACGGTGAGATGGTCAGCTCAGCAGGGCGCCGACGGCGATGCCGAGTAGAGCCCCGGCCACCACCTGGACGCGGGTGTGACCGACCAGGCCCTCAAGGAACCGGTCAAAGTCATCCGCCGTGCGCGGGAGGTGTGTGAGTATGTGGGTCAGTATCTCAGACTGCCGGTCCACCGCCTGCCTGACTCCCGCGGCATCGTACATCACTATGCCGGCGAGCACGGCGGCAATCGCGAACGAGGCGGAGCTGATGCCCTCGCTGAACCCTGTCGCCGTTGCAAGTCCGCACACCAATGCCGAGTGGGCGCTGGGCATGCCTCCCGGACCGACCAGCATGTGCGGGTTGAATCGCCGATGGCGCAGCCCATCGACGAGGGTCTTCAACAACTGCGCGGCTACCCACGAAAGTGCGGCGGAGACAATCATCGAGTTACTGAACAGTTGATGTAGTTGCACCAATTGGCGTACTCCGGAGTCTGGAACGAACGGTCCATCGCTATGGTAGTCGCGTAGCTTCGCTGATTCAAGCGGCTATTGACACCTTTGCGGGCTGGTGGCATCATAAGCCGAACGTGCGGCCGCCGCCCCTTACGTTTGTTGACAGCGCGGGGGCCGGCTTCAGGAAACAGGTGGTGCAGCATTGTCCGTCGCATATGATGAGCTGACCAACGGCCACGAGTTTCCTCCGGTGAACTACGTGCTCGATGCGGACAGCGTGGCGGCCTACGCGGAAGCCGTCGGTTCCGAGCAACGCGGGCATGTGCCTCCGCTGGCCATTGCTGCTCGGGCAATCGCTTCTTTGGGAGGACTGGTGGCATTCCCGGCGGGAACCATTCACGCGGCGCAGGACTTTGAGTTCTACAGCCTGGTTCCTGTCGGCGGGCGTGTCACCTGCGTCGCGCGTGTTGTGCGCAAACTTGCGCGAGGCGGCGTTCGCATGCTCACCCTCGAGATGAGTATCACCGATGACGCGGGCAGACCCGTACAGAAAGGACGCTCGACCATCGTTCTGCCGGAGGCATAGATTATGGGATTTGCCCTACGCGAAGGAGCACCGTTGCCCGAGTTCGTGAGGCGGGTCACGCAGTCTGATATCAATCGATATGCAGAAGCCTCTGGTGATTACAATCCCATACACATCGACCCGGCGTTTGCGGCGTCCACCCCGTTGAAAGGCACAATAGCGCACGGGATGCTCGTTCTGGCGTTCATGTCCGAGATGCTTGTGCGCGTCTTTGGTGACGCGTGGGACCAATCCGGCCAGCTCACGACGAAGTTTCGAAGTCCAGTGCGGCCGGGAGACACACTGACAGTCGCGGGTCAGGTTGAGTCCTTGCAATACGACAGTGATATAGTATTGACCACTTGTTCGCTGTGGTGTCGCACCCAGGCAGAAGAAGTGGTTGTGTCCGGTGAGGCGCGAGTGCGCGTTCCGGCCTCGGTGTGACAGCGGCGCTCGATCGTTCCGTAAGTCACATCTCTTGGTGTATCCGATTGTGCAGGTTTGCGAGGAGACGGATATGTCACAGTTGTCCGGCAAGGTGAGAGTGGCTGTGGACGCCATGGGCGGCGACTATGCGCCCGGCGAGATTGTCAAAGGCGCAGCCGCAGCAGCCCGGGCGGGCGATGCCGAGGTGATCCTTGTTGGCCGGCAAGACGTTATTGCGGCGGAATTGGGCGCGCAGGGGATTCCGCCCGACTTGATGCGCTCCGTGCATGCGGCCGATGTCATTATCGAAGGTGAGCCTCCCGCCATTGCGATTCGGCAGAAACGACAATCTTCCGTTGTGGTTGGGGTCAAGCTCATCCGCAGTGGCGACGCTGATGCGTTTGTGAGCGCGGGTTCATCGGGGGCGGTGGCCGCCGCCGCAGCAACGTACCTGGGAATGGTGGATGGCATGGAGCGGCCCACGGTCGGCGGGGGATTCAGCAGTTTCGCGCCGAATATCGTGGTGATGGACCTGGGCGCAAATGTGGACTGCAAACCGCACCAACTGCTCTCGTTCGCGATAGCCGGCACCGTATATGCGCGCACCATCTACGGCATCGCCAATCCCACGGTGGGGGTGCTGAGCACCGGCAGCGAAGAGGGCAAGGGTAACGACCTGTCAAAAGAGACGTTCAAGCTTCTCAAGTCCAGCGGGCTGAACTTCGTGGGCAACATCGAGGGGAACGACATCGTTACCGGCAAGGCGAACGTCATTGTGTGCGACGGATTTGTCGGTAACGTGATTCTCAAGTTCTACGAAAGCATCGGAGACCGGGCCAAGGTATGGTTGATGGGCAAACACCCGAGGGTGAAGGGTCTCATCGGCTACCTGTTCGACCAGGTGCTTCCCATCAAGAAGCTGTCCTACGAGGGCGAAGAGGAGGGCAGCGGAATCCTGTGGGGTGTTGACGGCGTTGTTCGGATCGCTCACGGGGCCTGCAAAGCCGAACATATCACTCACGGAATCAACGCCGCCCGAAAAGCCGTCCAGAACGACATAGTCGGGAGCCTCAAGAACGAGATCGCGCTGTTTAGACAGCAAGGCAAGCTGCAGTAAGGAGGACCGAGCAAATGACTGTCGAAGAACAGGTCAAAGACATCGTCTCAAAGATCGCGCACATCGACAAGGGGATCATGAGCCGTGAGTCGACATTCAAAGAGATGAAGGCCGATTCGCTGGACGTGGTGCAGGCGCTTGTGGCCGTCGAGGAGACGTTCGATATCGAGATACCTGACGAAGAGGCTCAGAAGTTTCGGAATTTCGGCGACTTTGTCGATTTCGTACAGCAAGAGGTTGCGAAGAAGGGGTAAACATCGTGAAGCCATTGCAAGGAAAACTGGCGCTCATTACCGGTAGCGGTCGCGGTATCGGCAAGGCGATCGCGTTGAAGCTGGCGTCCCAGGGATGCGACATCGTTGTCAATTACTTCAGGCGGCGTGAGGCAGCCGAGCAGACCGCGGAGGAATTGCGGCAGCTTGGGGTGAAAGTCGACCTCATCAAGGCGAATGTGGGTGACTCCGCCAAGATCGAGGAGATGTTTGACACCATAGCGGAGAGTCACGGGTACCTCGATATCTTCATCAGTAACGCAGCTTCAGGCGTGGGCCGCCCAATCATGGAGATTGATGAGAAGGCGTGGGATTGGACGCTCGGCATCAACGCCAAGGCGCTTCTGTTGTGCGCACAACGTGCGTCCGGACTGATGGAAGGCCGAAACGGCAAGATTGTCAGCATATCGAGCCTGGGTTCGAAGTTTGTCTGGCCGACGTACGCGGCGGTAGGCGTCTCCAAGGCGGCCCTCGAGGCAGTGACGCGCTATCTGGCCATCGAATTCTGCCCCAAGAACATCGCGGTTAACGCGGTGTCCGCGTCGGCGGTTGATACCGAGGCACTCAAGTTTTACATCAGGGAAGGGCTCGTCAAGGACGTAAAGCAAACAACTCCGGTCGGCAGGATGGTGACGCCTGAAGACGTTGCGAACGTCGTGGCGTTCCTGTGCAGCGAAGAGGCATTTATGATTCGGGGGCAGACTATCATCGTTGATGGCGGCACATGCGTGGCGCCCTGGGGGTCGGTTGTTGAGAAGGGGGAAGCCTGATGAGTGACCCGCGAGTCGTCGTCACGGGGGTTGGCACTGTCAACCCGCTTGGACTCACCGTTGACGAATTCTGGAAGAATGCCGTTGCCGGCATTTCCGGCATTGGGCCCATCACGCGTTTCGATGCGACCAATTTCTATGTGAAGGTGGCCGGAGAGGTCAAGGGATTCGATGCGTATCTGCACATGGATCCCAAGGTCGCGGATCGCAATCCCAGGGCGGTGCATTTCGGTCTTGCTGCAGCGAAAGAAGCCATGGCGCAGGCCGGAATCGACATGAGCCGCGAGGTAAACGAACGTGTGGGCATAAGCGTCGCCTGCATGTCGGAGAGCGACTATATCGTACGACAGGCCGCCATTCTTGAGCGGCGAGGGTCGAGACGCGTCGACCCGCTTTTCGTGGCTCGTTCTGGTCCAAGTGCTCCGGCGATGCAGATTGGCATGGCGCTGCAGGCGCGGGGGCCCAATACCAGCGTCAACAGTTTGTGTGCCTCCGGTGCCGACTCCATCGGCACGGCGATGAATTTCATCAAGCTTGGGTATGCCGACGTGATGTTGGCCGGCGGAACGGACTCATGTCTCTCACCGCTTGGAGTGGCCGGTCTCGATATCCTCGGAGCGGTCACGCGTGAACCTGACCCTGCCATCGCCTGTCGTCCGTTCGATGCGGAACGAAGCGGTTTCGTCTTTGGCGAAGGGGCGGGCATCGTGGTACTTGAGTCGCTCGAACATGCGCAGGCTCGCGGCGCCAACATACTTGTCGAGTTGGCGGGCGCCGGATGGTCGTTCGACGCGTATGATCAGACAGCGCCTGCGCCTGAGCTTGAAGCGTATGCGATGAAGTTGGCGATGGAGCGTGGAGGCCTGACGCCGGCAGACGTTACTTACGTCAATGCGCATGGCACCAGCACCCGTTTGAACGATCCAACCGAGACTCAAGCGATAAAGCTGGCTTTCGGCGACCTCGCGTACAAGCTCGCGGTGAATTCGACCAAGTCGATGACCGGCCACGCCATTACTGCCGCCGGCGCCGTGGAATCTATCGTGTGCATCATGACGCTGTTGAGCGGCGTCCTCCATCCGACCATCCATTATCGGACTCCCGATCCACTCTGCGACCTCGACTACGTGCCGAACGTGGCCCGGAATGCTGACGTGCGCGCGTGCGTGACAAACAGTTTCGGTCTGGGTGGCGAGAATTGCTGCCTGGCCTTCCGGAAGTTTGAGGGCTAGAACATAAGCGACCACGCTGCCTCCACTGGGGGCACATTGCGGAGGTAGAATGGAACTTGAAGGCAGAGTCGCGCTGGTGACAGGCGCGTCGCGCGGCATGGGGCGGGCGATCGCCTTGAAATTAGGCAGCCTGGGCGCCCGGATCGCCGTCAACTATGTTGCGGTGGATCCTCAAAACGTGGCTGACGCTCAGGAGGTAGTTGACAGGCTGTGTGCGGCGAACGTGGAAGCGTTTGCGGTCGAAGCTGATGTTCGGGATGCCGAGGCCGTCAAACGCATGATCGATGAGGTGGTGGCGAAGTGGGAACGGCTCGACATCCTCGTCAATAACGCCGGCATCACGCGCGACACGCTCCTTCTGCGCATGTCTGAGAAAGCCTGGGATGATGTCATTGACATAAACCTGCGGGGGACTTTTCTGTGCTCCAAATACGCGCTGAAGCCCATGATGCGCGGAGGGTGGGGCAGAATCGTGAGTCTCGCCTCGATTGCGGGGATAATCGGAAATCCCGGACAAACCAACTATTCTGCGTCCAAAGGCGGCATTATCGCGTTCAGCAAGAGCCTCGCGCGCGAAGTGGGCTCACGCGGCATCACGGTGAACGCAATCGCTCCCGGCTACATCCGCACCCAGATGACGGATGTGCTGCCCGAGGAGATTCGCAACAAGTTCATTGAGATGATCGCGCTTCGCAGACCGGGCGAAGCCGAGGAAGTGGCCGAACTCGTCGCGTTCCTTGCCAGCGACCGCGCTTCGTACATCACCGCCCAGGTCATCGGAATCGATGGCGGTATGTAGCTGTTCTTGTTTCGATATTGAAGCGTCTGCAGTCGGTTGAATCGCATGGCGGTTCTGGACCGGTTATGCGTTCTGAAGCCTGCCGACGACTCATTGAGATCGTGACCTGAGGCCGCGGAAGTATGTGTTGGCGCGCTTCGGTTCAGTCGCACATTCCGGTTGACATGTGTACGAGCGTGCAGGTACAATGTCCCCCATATTATGGCTAACGTAAGATTGGGTTCCGGCGAAAGTTTCGAGAGCATGCTGCGTCGATTCGGCAAGCAGGTTGAGACAGACAGGATACTTGCAGAGGTACGAAGGCGCAGGTTCTACGAGAAGCCCAGCGCAATCAGAAAGAAGAAGGAAGCGGTCAAGAAGCGCAAAAGCTCGCGCTAGCTTGCACCATGGGCCTGCAGGATACGCTCCGTGATGACCTGAAGATTGCGCTCAGGCAGCGCGATGCTGGCAGGTTACTTATCATTCGCGTTCTCCTCGCCGAGTGCCGCAACGAAGAGAAAGCGCGCATGCACGGCCTGGATGAGGCTGAGACCATTGAGGTATTAAGCCGCGAAGCGCGCCGCCGCAACGAGAGCATCGATGCCTTCCGTGCCGGCAACCGGCCGGACCTCGTGGCCGAGCAGGAGGCAGCACTCGCTATCATCAAGGAGTATCTACCCGCGCCGATGAGCCGCGATGAACTTGTGGCACTCGCGAAGGAAGCCGTCGCGGGCGCCGGTGCCACAACTCTGAAGGATAAAGGCAAAGTCATGTCTCGCCTCATGCCGCTCGTGAAAGGGAAGGCCGACGGCAAGGATGTGAACGAGGTTGTGACGGGGTTATTGTCGTCAACGTAGTGCATCGCACTGCGACGGTTGCCCCTCGACCGAGGGGTATGCATCGAAGTTGTTAGATTGGTCAAGTATCGTCATGTCGCAGCCTGACGCCCCGACGCGCATAAGGCCTTTCGCTGGAATCAGATACGACCAGGCTGTGTCGGGCGAACTGTCCCGTCTATTGTGTCCCCCCTACGACATCATCGCTCCCCAACAACAGCGTGAGTTATATATGAGGAGCCGGTTCAACATGATCCGTCTCGAGTATCCGCTGCCCGTTGAAGGCTGCGAGGATGACGAGTCCGCGAAGTACTCTCTCGCCGCTTCTACCTACCGTGAGTGGCTGCGCCATGGGGTGCTGGTCCGCGAGGAGGCGCCTGCATTCTACGTGCACGACCACTCCTTTGTCTGGCGGGGGAGTAGACACGTACGGCGGGGGCTCGTAGGTGCGGTCCGTCTTCGCCCGTGGTATGACGGCGTCTATCCCCACGAACTGACGGGGACAAAAGCAAAACAGGATCGCCTGGACTTGATGAGGGCCTGCGAAACCAGCTTCAGCTACCCGCTCGGCCTTTACGAAGATGCGGATGGCGAGATCGCCTCACTTATCGAGCAGGCCACGCTGCGCGCGCCAGCCATCGAGATAGAGGAGGAGGTGGATAGTCACCTGTTTCGGGTCATTCGCGATGAGGGTCTGCGCAGCCGCATTGAGCAGGCTTTCGCGAATGAATCCATCTACGTGGCCGATGGACATCACCGCTACGAAACGGGATTGGTGTATCAGGCCGAACGACGCGCCGCGGCTGCGCAGTCCGCGGAGGGCTCGCAGTCGTTCGACTACATTCCGATGACGCTCACTGCTTTTCACGACCCGGGACTGTTTATTTCGCCGGTGTACAGGGTTCTGACAGGATTCAAGCTGCCGGACAGGGCGGCAATCGAGAAAAGACTTGAAGAGTTCTTCACGATAGATTACGTGCCGATTGCGAAGGCACTTGCAAGGAGCGCGCCCGTCGGCGAGATGGCATTGATGGCTGTCGTTGGGTTGAGAGATGACGAAGTTGGCGAGTTGCGGCAGCGTCCCGGTATTGATCTGGGCTCGTTGGTGCAGGGAGAACACTCGAGCGAGTATCGTACTTTCAACGTGAGTATCCTGAACAGCATCGTAATGAGCAAGGTACTCGACATCAACCCGGACGGGGAGGGCGTGAGCTACAGTCCCCATCTGGAAGACGTGGTGAGGCGTGTGCGGTCAGGCGAGGCGCAGCTGGCGTTTCTGCTTTCCCCGGCCCATCCGCGCCTCGTGAAGAAGATTGCCGATCAGATGGAGCGGATGCCTCGGAAGTCCACCTACTTCTATCCCAAGCCTCCCACGGGCCTCGTTGCGTACGCCCTGGACTAGACGGCAGGTCAGTCCTGGAGACTCACGGTTCGTGCAGTCTGTATGTTGGGTATTGCCAGGATGATGTTTCTCTCCGCTTCGCCGAGAGGTTCATCCAGCGCCATCACGAACAGAGCCTTGCCCCTTGGCGTCAACCGGCTGAGATGCATCGAACTGATGTTGATGTTCGCTTGTCCCAACACTGTCCCGATGGTGCCGACCAGCCCGGGGCCATCGATGTGGTCGCTCACGAGGTAGTGTTTCTCAGTGAGACTGATGTCCATCCAGAAATCGTTAATGCGAACGATGCGCGTGACTCCGTCGCGAACCATCCCGCCCACGGTGGTGGCGCCGTTGTCCGTCTCAAGCGTGACCGTCAACAGGTTGCCGTAGTTGCCGCATTCAGGGTCCGATTCTTCAACGATATGCAGACCCCGTTGCCGCGCGATCAGTTCAGCGTTGACAAGATTGACACGTTCCTCGGTCACGTGGGCCAGGACGCCGCTTATCACCGCGGCCTTGAGCGGCTCGCAACTGCCCGGTTGCAGTTCGCCCCCGTAACGGACGTCCACTTTGCGTATCTGCCCATCCATGAGTTGACTCGCAAAGCTGCCCACGATTTCGCTCATGCGGATATATGGCACTATTTCCGGCGACGCGTGGGGCGCGTTGACGGCGTATCGGCTGATTTGTCCCTCGAGTATGGCGATGACCTCGCCGGCGACGTCGATCGCCACGTTGGTCTGCGCCTCGACGGTTGATGCGCCCAGGTGCGGGGTGAATACGGAGTGTGCGGTAGTCAGCAGAGGACTGCCGGTCGGGGGCTCCTTGCCGAATACGTCGAACGCTGCGCCCGCCAGGGAGCCATCCTGCAGCGCTGCCGCCACCGCGTCCTCGTCCACCACGCCGCCTCGCGCGCAGTTGATAATGCGTGCCGTGGGCTTGAGCATCTCTAACTGGGCGGGACCAAGCAGGTTCCTGGTCGCCGGCGATAGGGGGACGTGCAGCGTGATGAAGTCAGACTGGGCGAGCAATTCCTCGAGCGGCATCATCACAACCTTGAACGTCCGGGCATAGTCGGCGGAGACAAATGGATCGTAGGCTATCGTGCGCATCTCGAACGACTGTGCCCGCACGGCAACCTGTGTCCCAACATTGCCCAGTCCTATGATGCCGAGAACCTTGTTTCTCAGTTCCACTCCGGTGAGCTTGCTGCGGGACCAGGCCCCTGAACGGATCGATGCATCGGCCTGTGGCACATTACGGGCCAGGGACAGCATCAGCGCCATGGTGTGTTCCGCCGCAGACACCGTATTGCCTGACGGCGCGTTGACCACCACGATGCCGCAACGAGTGGCAGCCTCGACGTCGATGTTGTCCACGCCCACACCGGCTCGACCGATGACCTTCAGGTTGCGGCCGTGTTCAATGACGTCAGCAGTCACCGTGGTTTGGCTGCGAACAACGAGTGCATCGTAGTGTTGCACCTCGTCGAGAAGCTCATCGGCCGACAGCGAGGTCTTGACGTCCACCGTGGCGCTCCGCTTGAGGCGAGCGATTCCCTCTTCAGCAATGGGATCAGTGACGAGCACGTTCATGCTAACCCCTCTCGTTTCGCCCGCGACTAAATGCTCACGAGCGCGCAGACTATCTCATCGGTGGCCATGATTATGGCACAAGCGAGACGTCTCGTGTGAACTTCAGTAGTGTGATGGTACCCGGCCGCCCGCCGGCACGCAGTGGAACTACGCACACAGACCTGAATGAACCGAGCACAGGCTGTTGGCCGCTAACCGGGGAAGGAAATCCTCTACTTACACTCGAACACGGACGAACGTTCGCCGTCCCAGCTTCACCACGGAGCCATCCCGCACGAGGACGCTGAGCTCGTCGACTTTGTTGCCATCAACCTCCACCGCGTTCTGGGCCACAAGACGCTTGAGCTCACTCGTGCTCTTCACGTAACCACCCGTGACCATATACCGGGACAGGTCAACCCTGAACAGGCCGTCGCCCTCCGGAACGCCGTCCATCGCTACCTCAGGCATCTCATCGGGCAATTCGTGCTGTTGGTGGACGCGGGTAAAATGGTCCTCTGCCTGCTGCGCGGCTGATTCACCGTGGAATTGAGCGGTTATCGTGTAGGCCAATCGCTTCTTGGTGAGCATCGGGTTGGCAGAACCGCTGGCAAACTCGTTCTTGAGCTCCACCAATTCTTCGTCGGGCATATCAGTCACGAGTTCGAAATAGTCGACTATCAGTCCATCTTCCAGAGACATGACCTTTCCGTACATCTGGTCGGCCGGCTCGGCAACCCCGATATAGTTGCCAAGACTCTTGCTCATCTTGCTCTTGCCATCGGTACCGATAAGTATGGGTGTGAAGAACACCTGTTGAGGGGTTTGTCCCATCATCTGCTGCAACTCACGGCCGAGAAGGCAGTTGAATTTCTGGTCCGTGCCTCCGAACTCGACGTCTGAATCGATAGCATACGAGTCATACGCCTGAAGCAAGGGGTAGAGCGTCTCACACAACGATATCGGGCTCCCGGAGTTGTAACGCTTGTTGAAGTCCTCTCGAGCGAGTATCTGGGCCACGGTGAAGCGGGCGGTCAGCCGAATGACCGTGTCCAATGTGAACTTCGAAAACCATTCGGCTTGCCAGCGAACCTCGGTGCGGTCTTTATCGACAACTTTGAAGAACTGTGCCATGTAGGTCTGGGCGTTCTGCTCTATCTGCGCCTCAGTCAACATGGGCCTGGTGGCGGACTGTCCGCTCGGGTCACCAATGCGGGCCGTCCAGTTGCCAACAATGAGAATGACCTTGTGTCCGAGGTCCTGCAACTGACGAAGCTTGCGCAGGCCGACCACATGGCCGAGATGTATATCAGGAGAACTCGGGTCAAAACCCTCCTTGAGGCGCGCGGGAAAGCCGCTGTTAAGGGAGGCGATGAATTCCGACTCGGGAATGATTTCGGCGACGCCGCGGCGCAGCAGGAAATCCTGCCTGGATTTCGGAAGGTCGCGAAGAAGGGTTACCTTGGAACTATCAGTCATACATGCTCCCCGAGAATACTGCGGGCGGCCCCGACATCGCGATGAATCTGGGCAATCAGAGCATCGGGATTCTGGAACGCAACCTCATCTCTTAGTCTGGCGACGAACTCAACAGTCAGCGCTGCTCCGTAGATGTCCCCACAGAAATCCAGCAAGTGGGTCTCCACAACGTGCTCAGCGTGGCCAAAGGTCGGGCGGTATCCGATGTTTGTGACGGCCCCAAACGAGCCGTCCGGTATTCGGGCGATGGTAGCATAAACCCCATCACGAGGCAACGCGCGCCCCGCCTCGGCGAACAGGTTGGCGGTGGGGAAGCCCAGGCCGGTGCCGCGGTGGCTTGTGGAGACAATCTGACCGCATATCGTGAAGGGGCGGCCAAGCATGCGCGCGGCGTCTTCGACGTCTCCGTCAGCCAGTGCCGCGCGGATCGCTGTGCTGCTGACCACCTGCCCGTCGAGGACATAAGGGGGTACGTTGGCAACGGAGAATCCCAGGCATTCCCCGAGTTTATGCAGCGTTGCGATGGTGCCTGCCCTATCCTTGCCGAGGCTAAAATCAGGTCCCAGAATCAGGCCGGACATTCTCACGTAACGAACGAGAAGCTGCACGAACTCCGCGGGGCTCATTTGGCTCAATTCCCGAGTGAAGGTGAGAGGAATCACCAGCATTACGCCAGCCTCGTGCAGGAGTTGGATCCTCTCCGCCAGACTTGTCAGCAGAGGGATGGGCTCCCCTGGATGGAGCACTTCCATCGGGTGGGGTGAGAAGGTGATCACACCGGGGAGCAGGTTACGGTCATTCGCTTCCCGCTTGAGTGTCTCGATAAGGGACAAGTGTCCCTCGTGAACGCCGTCGAAAACTCCCAGGGTGATGAGCGTGTGCGAGCCGGGCGTGTATCTAGCGAGTTCCTCTGCTGCGCTCATTGTTACATGTGATGTGAGATGTGTCCCGGGCGGCGGTTGCCAGGCGCCACAGCTAGCCGACGAGATTCGGTAAATAGCCTATGTCATTCGTGGTCGTACGTCAAACCGCATCCTGTGCGGAACCGGGGCGCATCATAAGGCAGGAACTTACTACGTGCACATCTCCTTGATGGGATGCCGAAAGGACGTTCGTGGGAGAAGCCCGGGCTTGGGGAGTGGGGCGAAACTCTGGACCAGACGTCGTGCGCTGACTGCCCGGTCTCCCCGTTATTACGCGTCGAAGACAACTGTCCTGGACGGAAGAGGGCCCCGGCGAACACAGTGCAGGCGTGACTCACGCAACACACCGGACGGCTGCCAGTATCAATCCACGGATGGCGTGAGGGGCAAGGCCCTCCCTGACCGGCAGGGGGCAAAATCGGAGCCGCATCGCGCGCCGGCTAGTGTCCGGTGCATGCGACTGGAATGTCTGACCGTATTCTGCCTCAGCGTGCCTCGCAGTGACGCACAAAATCCGGCGCGAGATGGGAACAGCGCTTCGAGGTGGCCGTCCCCGCCCTGTATATCAGACCTTTCCGTCCGGGTCTTCCGTGTTGGGCCGCCCATCCTGGATTATGACTCGCCCCGTTGACGCCGCATAGCGAAACTGCGCTGCAGCGACATACTCGGGGTCCTTCATCCAGGCTTCGACGTGTGCCCTGTCCGGGAATTCCATGATGACCATCCGGTCCTTGAAGGGTTCGCCTTCCAGTGTAATCACCTCGTCGCCTCTGGTGAGGAACTTGCCGCCGTGCCGCTTGACGGTAGGGGGTGTGAGGGCGAGATACTTGCGGTAGGTTGCCGGGTCATGAATGGCCATGGTCGATATCAAGTAGGTGCTCATATCTATCTCCTCTCTTTCCGGCGAAAGATATCACATCCGTTTTGGGTAGGCGGGCATGCTGGGGCAACTGTGGGGCCGGTGAGACGGGAACGCGGTGTTGGCCGCGCGATGCGTTCCTGCGCAAAGCGGTGACATGCCGGCGGTGGCACAGGCACGGCTGTGGAGAAAGGCTCCACAGGATAGCCGCTTGGCCGCTACACTGGGCCCTCGAGTCAAGGAAAGGACCCCTCAGCGGCTGAAGGGGCCCTTCCGGCTGTCACGAGGTCCTTGCGGAACGACGTCCATGAAGGCAACAGTCTTCTGGATGTCTTCGAGAGACACCGCGTTGTAGATGGAGAACCGGATACCGCCAACGGAGCGATGCCCCTTCAGCCCCAGCAGACCGGCTTTCTTTGCATCCGAGATGAACTTCGCCTCGAGTTCCTCACTGGGCAGGCGCATGGTTACGTTCATCCAACTGCGGCTCGTCTTGTCCGCGGGTCCTCGATAGAAATCCGGTGCAGCATCTATGGCGCTGTACAGGAGATCCTTCTTGGCCTGGTTGACCTTCTCAATTCCGGCTAACCCGCCCTGTTTCTTCATCCATTCAAGAACCAGCTTCATCATGTAGACCCCGAATACGGGCGGAGTGTTGAAGAGCGATTTGCTGTCCGCATGGGTCTTGTAGCTCAGGATGGTGGGAAGCCCTTTGTTTGCCGTGGCAAGGAAGTCATCGCGGATCACCACCAGTGCAACGCCTGCGGGTCCCAGGTTCTTCTGGGCTCCTGCGTAAAATAGCGCGAATTTCGTGTAGTCGATGCGCCTTGAGGCGATGTCTGAGGACATGTCAGCTACCAGCGGCACATTCCCGGTCTGCGGAAACTCGTGAAACTGGGTCCCTTCGATCGTGTTATTCGTGCAGATATGCAGGTAAGCCACATCGCCCGGGTACCTGATTTCACTCATCTGGGGCACTCTGCGGTACTTCTCCTCTTTCGAGGAGAACGCGACGTGCACGTTGGCCACGTTCTGGCATTCTTTCATCGCCTTGGATGCAAATTCGCCCGTGTCCACGTAGGCAGCGGTCCGCCCGGCGCCAACGAAGTTCATCGGCAGCATGGCGAACTGTGTGGAGGCACCGCCACCCAGGAACAGCACGTGGTAGTTCGTCCCGAGGCCAAGAACCTCGCGCACCAGCGCAATGGTCTGGTCGTTGATGGCCTCGAATTCCTTGGAGCGGTGGGAACTCTCCAGGATCGAAATTCCGGTGCCCTGGTAGTCGAGTAGTTCTGCCTGCACGGTCTTCAGGACATCCAAAGGTAAGGCTGCTGGACCGGGGTTGAAATTGACGTTTCTTGTCACCACTAGCTCCCTCTCGTACGACAGATTGCTTGAAATGATTGAACGCAATTCTATTACAGCAGTCGCATGGTTGTCTAAGCGTGTACGGCACATTGTTCTGCTCGCAGCACGCATTCCCGAAGAATGATTTCATTCCGTGTTTCTGGCAGCGGTTTGACAATGGCGAGTGCGTCTGTCTACAATCGCGTCACAGTGGAGTTCATGCACGTGATGAATAGCTTCCGGGCGTTTGCAGGTTATTGGTATTACTTTTATACCCGTTGTTCGCCCGGGAGCGGTCACTTGACGTAGAACACAGTCAGAGTAGAGCAGACAAGAAGGACCCTCCCGGCGGGAGGGTCCTTTTTTTGGTGACTTGAAGGCAGCACGAACGAAGGAGACACAATGATTATCATGAAGACTGATGCGACCGATGAGGATATCCGGCGGGTGGTGAATGAGATCGAGACAAGCGGACTGCGTGCCGATGTGTCACGAGGCGAGTACATCACGGTGATCGGACCCGTTGGGGATGAACGTAAACTGGCGTTCGATCGTATCGCCACTCTGCCGGGAGTGAAGGAAGCCACCATGGTCGAGACTCCGTACAAGCTCATCAGTCGCGAATACGCGCGGTTCTATGGTGAACCTGGTGCACACAAGACCGTGCGGATCGGGCACGTTCGCATGGGGAACGGCGAACCCGTAATCATTGCAGGACCTTGCGCTGTCGAAAGCCGCCAACAGCTGATGCGCATCGCCGAAGAGGTGAAGAAGGCGGGGGCGCAGGTTCTCCGCGGAGGCGTGTTCAAGCCCAGGAGTTCAGTGCACGCATTTCAGGGACTGGGCGCCTCTGGAATCGAGGGCGCCGAGGAGGCGCTGCATTGGCTCAGAGAGGCCGGTGACGCCTTCGACATGCCGGTTATCACGGAGGTTCGTGGAGAGTCTACCGTAGAGCTCGTTTCCAAGTATGTTGACATTATGCACATCGGGGCGCGCAATATGTACGACCAGGACCTCCTGGTCGCGGTGGCGAGGCAGAAGAAGCCCGTACTGCTCAAGCGGCACTTTGGCGCCAGTATCGAGGAGTTGCTGTCATTCAGCGAATACATCGCGGCGGAGGGCAACAAAGACATCATCCTGTGCGAGCGGGGCATAGTGCCCATGGGCAAGGGCAAGAGCTTCACCCGCTATACGCTGGACCTGGCGGCGGTTCCTGTGATTCACCAGGAGACGTACCTGCCTGTTGTGGTTGATCCCAGTCATGGCACAGGGCGACGTGACCTGATCTTCTCGATGAGCTGCGCGGCGATCGCTGCGGGCGCCGATGGATTGATGATTGAGTCGCACTACAACCCGGCTGAAGCGCTTGTTGATGGACCTCAGATGGTCACGCCTGACGAACTCAAAGAAATCATTGACGCCTGCAAGCGATTGCATGCGACGGTGCACAGGAATTGAAATGAGGACGTCTCACGTATGGTGCTCCGGCAATCTGTACCGCATGAGCGTGGGTGCCGGGGCCCTGGATATGGTGGGAGATGAATTGGCGCGGCTTGGCTTCTCGGGTGCCGCCGTGGTGGTGACCGACGAGAATGTCGAAGCCCTGTTTGGCGACGCAGTGAAAAGCTCCCTCGCGGGGGCCGGTCTTTCGCCCCAGTTCATCGTCATACCTCCGGGTGAAGAGAGAAAGTCACTTGATACCGCGGGTCTGCTGTACGGGCGACTCAATGAGCTGGGCGCCGAACGCTCAACCCCTCTCGTCGCTCTTGGCGGCGGTGTCATTGGCGACCTCACGGGCTTCGTTGCTGCCACATATTTCCGCGGCCTGCCACTCATCCACGTGCCCACCACTCTGTTGGCGCAGGTCGATAGTAGCATCGGCGGCAAGGTTGCCGTGAATCATGGCATGTTGAAGAATAACGTGGGTGCATTCCATCAACCCCTGGCGATTCTCGCGGATACCCGGGCGCTGGCCCATTTGCCCGAGCGCGAATTCCGCAATGGGCTGTCCGAGGTCATCAAGAGCGCCGCGTTGCGGGACGAGGCCTTCTTCAGTTACCTGGAGTCGGGGATCGAACAGGTGTTGAGTCGGAATGAGTCGGCTCTCGAACGCATGGTGGCGGTGACCGCCGGCATCAAGGCGTCCGTGGTGGAGGAGGACGAGAAGGACACAGGTTTGCGCAATATTCTCAACTTCGGGCACACCGTGGGGCATGGAGTGGAAAGTGCTTCCGCGTTTGCGCTGTGTCACGGAGAATGCGTAGCAATCGGCATGATTGCGGCAGGACTGATTGCATCCGCGATGGGTATCGTCGCCCCGTCGGAAGTTCAGCGTCTGAGGTCGTTGCTCGTGCGTGCGGGGCTTCCCGTTGTTGTGCCTGAATACGTGGACATGGACGCGGTGATGACAGCGATGACTCGAGACAAGAAGATTGCGAAGAAGCGGCTTCGCTTCATTCTGCCGACGAAGATCGGGGAAGTTGTGATGCGAGACGATGTGCCGATGGACCTGGTGAAAGAGACACTGGAGAGGTCCTATGCCGTCGCCTGATATATGTGCGTGCGTTACGTCGGCCGATGATCTCGACATGGCACACGCCGTCCGCGACCACGTGGCGCTTTACGAAGTGCGTATGGACCTGATCGGTGAAGATTGGGTTCGAGTGGTGGGTGAACTGCCTCTGCCATGGATAGCCTGCAATCGCATTGCGTCCGAGGGGGGCCGTTGTCGCGTTACGGAAGTTGAACGATTGGATTCGCTCATGCGCGCAATCGAACTCGGCGCCGCGTTCGTCGATATCGAGATGGCGTCTCCGAATGTACAATCATTCGTAAATACCGTGAAAGACAAGACTCGCGTTGTGGTCTCCCATCATGATTTTGAACAGACGGAAAGCGACGATCGGCTCATCGGGATCGTAGAACGCGAGCGCGCCCTCGGCGCGGATGTGTGCAAACTGGTGACCACCGCCAGAACGGTCCAGGACTCGGTCAGAATGGTGCAACTCGCAAGGCGTTTTCGCTCGGAGCATATTGTCGCGTTTGCTATGGGGCCGCTTGGCATGGTCAGTCGTGTGCTCGCCCCGCTTGCGGGAGCGATGTTCACCTACGCGTCGCTGTCCTCCGGGCGCGAGGCAGCGCCGGGACAGTTGACGGTGGGTACACTGCGGGCGCTCTATCACTCAATTGGAGGAGCATGACATGCGTCTCTCCGGGGCTACCGTTGTATGCGGCATCGTGGGCGATCCTATCGCCCACTCTCTGTCTCCCGCCATGCAGAATGCGGCGTTCGACGCCGTCGGTTTGAACTACGTGTATGTGCCGCTACGACTACCGCGGGGGGCGGCCAGGATAGGCGCCGAGTCCATGCGGGCGCTTGGCATCCGCGGGCTTAACGTGACCGTACCTCACAAGGTCGACATCTTGCCCTTCCTCGATTCGGTGGACCCCCAGGCGCGCCGGATCGGCGCAGTCAATACCATTCTGAATGAGGATGGACTGCTCACGGGGTTCAATACGGACGCAGCCGGTTTCACTGAAGGGCTCAGCCGGTGCAACATTGACGTCGACGGGGCCGAAGTCGTCGTCATGGGCGCGGGAGGCGCTGCCCGGGCTGTTGTGTTCTCTCTGTATGAGCGCGGGGCGCTGGTTACGATATTGAATCGCGATGCGGCCCGTGCGGCATCTCTGGCGCGCGACGTATCGGCCACGGGACTTGGGCCGGTCAAGAATGGGGGCCTGACAGACGCCGAACTTGAGTTGCGGCTGCCCCGGGCAGTGCTTCTCGTGAACACGACCAGTGTCGGTATGCACCCGTTGGAAGGTGAGTCTTCGTGTCCGCGCCGTTTGCTGCGCCCCGATCTTGCTGTGTGTGATATCGTGTACAACCCGCGCGATACGTTGCTCCTTCGCGAGGCGGCTAGTTGCGGAGCAGCCACCATCGATGGTGTGGAGATGCTCGTTCGCCAGGGCGCCCGGGCATTCGAACTGTGGACCGGCGTGGCCGCCCCGGTGGAGTTGATGCGCTCGGTGGTAACAGAGGAGTTGGAACGTGCATCGCACTAACGTGGCGCTCGTGGGCTTCATGGGCTGCGGCAAATCCACTGTGGGGCGGGAGCTTGCGGCGCGGTCCGGAAAACGGTTCGTTGAGACCGACGCCCTCGTCGAGGAAAGGGTGGGGATGCCGATTGCGGATATCTTCTCGCAGCATGGCGAGCCTTATTTCAGGGAACTGGAGTCCGCGGTGGTGCAGGAAGTGGCTCAGTTGCGAGATTGCGTCATCGCCTGTGGCGGCGGGGTAGTTCTGAACGACGCCAACGTCGCGGCGCTCAGAGCGTCCGCAGTGATGGTGTATCTCGAGGTATCGCCGGCGTCCGTGTTGGAAAGGCTTGGTCCGCGCTCGGCGGTGAGGCCTCTACTGAGCGGTCCTGAACGTGAACAGCGTGTGGTTGATTTGATGCAGCAACGACAACCGATATACGCCGCCGCGGCGGAACTATGCGTGCCCACTGATGGGCTTGGCGTCGATGAGGTGGTGCGTACCGTCGAACGGCGGCTGGTTGGCCGATGAGAGTGCACATAGCCCCGAGCAGAGTCTGCGGATTGGTGCACGTGCCCGGCTCCAAGAGTTACACGATCAGGGCTGCGGTGTGCGCAGCGATTGCTGACGGCGAGAGCGTTATCAGCGGCGCCCAGATATCCGATGATGCCACTGCGGCCTTTCAATGTCTGCGCCAACTTGGCCCGGGCATAGGCGACGTCGATGACCTCATCCACGTAGAAGGAGGCGACTTACACGCGCCGCGCGAAGCGCTGTGGTGCGGGGAATCCGGGGCGACCTTCCGGTTTCTTGCAGCGCTTGCAGCGACAGTCCCCGGGGAAACCACGCTTCGTTGCGCACCATCGCTTGCCCGGAGGCCCATGGCGCCGCTCGTTGACGCCATCCTGCAACTGAGCGTGCCGTGCCGGTTCGATGCGGCAACGGGAACGCTCGTTGTGTATGGGCGACGGCAATCCTCCGGCCTTGTGACCCTGCGCGCGGACGTGAGTTCCCAATTCCTTTCCGCGATGTTGATGTCCGGGCCGCGATATGAGGCAGGACTTCGGGTGAAGCTGTCGACGCCGGTCGTCTCCGAACGCTATGTGGAAATGACAAAAGCGTGCATGTGCGCCTTTGGTGCTGACGTCGGCGCGTTGCAGAACAATGACGAATTTGTCGTTTCGGCGGGCGGACTGGTGCCTGCCCGCTATAGTGTTGAGGGTGACTGGTCGGGCGCTGCAGCGTTGCTCGCGCTCGGGGCGCTCGTGGGTGATGTGAGGGTTGCAACGCTGTGGGAAACAAGCCTCCAGGCAGACGTGAAGATACTCAGCTTGCTTGAACGCATGGGCGCAGGTGTGAACGTCGTTGACGGCATCGTCGGCGTAACTCAGGCGCCACTTGACGCGTGTGATTTTCAATTATCCGATGCCATCGACCTCTTGCCAGTGGCGTGTGCCCTGGCCGCCACCGCACGTGGGGTCACCAAACTCAGCGGGATAGCGAGAGCGCGTGATAAGGAATCCGACCGCGTGACCGCCATGGCCGACGGATTGACCCGGTTGGGGGTCGACGTCGAGGTTGGTGAGGACGAGATGCGCATCCGCGGCGGTGTCGCTCGAGGGGGGAGTGTTTCGTCGGCGGGAGACCATCGTATCGCCATGGCATTTGGCATTCTTGGGGCGGCCGTGGGTGACATAACAGTAGACGGGGCCGAGTGCGTCTCAAAGACTTATCCGGGCTTCTGGAATGTGCTGACCGGCCTCGGTGTGAAGGTGACATCCGATGAGTAACAGTCTGGGAACATTGTTTCGAATTACGAGTTTCGGTGAGAGCCACGGACCGTCCGTGGGGGTGATTGTAGACGGTTGCCCTGCTGGACTCAGTCTGGATTCCGACGATGTTCAGCGCGACTTGGAGCGCAGGCGGGCTGGCGTGCAGCCGGGTGCAACGCCGCGAAAGGAACCGGACGTAGTGCGCTTTCTGTCCGGGCTTCACGAGGGCCACACCACCGGGGCGCCTATAGCCATGGTAGTCGACAATATCAACACTGAATCCCGTGCGTACGAGCAGTTTGTCAGGTTGCCTCGCCCCGGCCACGCCGACTATCCAGCGGGAGTGAAGTATGGCGGCCTGAACGACCCGCGTGGTGGGGGCAGATTCTCGGGTCGCATCACCGCGGGGTTTGTAATGGCCGGCGCGGTTGCGCGCACGGTACTCCGGCGCGTCGGCGTGGAGGTTGATGCGTATACGGTCGCCATCGGTGGCGTCACGGCCCAGCCCTGTGATGCCGGGTTGGTGCGCGAACGCAGGCAGCTGAATAGCCTGTCCTGTTGCGACCAGGAGAGCGCTCGCTTGATGGCGCAAGCGATCGAGCAGGCGCGTGACCGCGGAGACAGTGTCGGCGGTGTAGTTGAATGCGTCGCTCGCGGGCTACCGGCTGGACTGGGCGAGCCGGTCTTCGGGGGAGTGGAGGGCGAGATTGCGCATGCGGTTCTCGCGATTCCCGCAGTGAAAGGCGTGGAATTCGGCGCCGGATTCCAGCTGTCGGCCATGACCGGGGCTGCGGCCAACGACCCATTCGCGTTTGAGGATGGTACAGTTGTCACGACCAAGAATGACTGTGGCGGTGCGCTGGGAGGCTTGACCACGGGAATGCCCTTTGTCCTGCGAGTGGCATTCAAACCGACACCGTCGATAGGTGTGGAACAGCGCACCGTTGATTTGGAAACGCGCGGTGAGGGTCGGTTGATGATTCAAGGACGCCATGACGCTTGCATTGTTCCGCGCGCGGTTGTTGTCGTGGAGGCTATGGTCATGTGTGTCCTGTGCGATGTCGGATTGCAGTCAGGCTTGATACCGAGGGTAATGCGATGAAAATAGACGAATACCGAGAGGGAATCGACGCGGCCGACCGAGAGTTGGTTCGGTTGCTGGCCGAAAGACTGAAGCTGACCTCGAACATCGGAGAGGTCAAGACCAGGGAGGGTCTTCCCGTGCTCGACGCGGCGCGGGAGCGTCGCGTAATCGAGAAAGTACGTGCTATGGCGACGGACCTTAACATCGATCCATCCGACGTCGAACGCATCTACGAGCGCATCATTGAAGCCGCAAAGGCGGTGCAACACACCACCGTTGCGTATCAGGGTGAACCAGGGGCCTTCAGCGAGCAGGCAGCCCTCGAGTATTTTGGACGGTCAGTCACTTCGTGCCCATTCGAAACATTCGACGCGGTGTTCAGTGCGGTTGCCGAAGAGCGGACGCGGTTCGGCATCGTGCCGGTCGAGAATTCCTCTGAGGGTAGCATCAGCCGGGTGTATGACCTGTTTCTCGAACACGATGTCCGCGTATGCGGCGAGACTGCGTTGCGCATCGTACACTGCCTGATTGCCAGGGAGGGCGTCGCTCTCGGAGATATACGGCGCGTGTATTCTCACCCCCAGGCTCTGGGGCAGTGCCGCGAGTTTCTTACGCATCTGGGGTGCGAGCTGATTCCCGAATATGACACGGCCGGCAGCGTGAAAATGGTTCATGAGCACGGCTTCATGGACGCCGGCGCCGTGGCCGGCGCCCGTGCCGCAGAACTGTACGACATGCGCGTGATTGCAAGCGGCATCGAGGATAGCAAGAACAACTACACACGGTTCTTCATCCTGTCAAAGCGCGACGTGCCTCCATCCGGTGCCGACAAGACATCGATCGTGTTCTCGGTCAGGCATGAACCGGGAGCGCTGTACGCGGCGCTCAGGGTGCTGGCGGAGCGTGGTGTCAACCTGACAAAGATTGAATCCCGCCCCACGCGGCAGAAACCGTGGGAATACAATTTCTACCTGGATTTCGAGGGACACCGTCTCGATCCGCAATTCGCGGAGGCTCTGGAAAGCATCAAGCCGTATTGCCTCTTCGTACGCGTGCTGGGCTCGTATCCGCAGGCCAAGCCTGTGTGGAAGACGCTATGAGAATCGCCATAGTCGGCTCTACCGGGAAGATGGGTCGCTGGTTTTCTGCTTTCCTGCATGAACGCGGCCATGAGCTGATACTGATGGGGCGACGCCGAGAGTTGGTTGAGCAACTCGCGAACGGCATGGAGCGTTGCGTCGCGGGGCAGTTATCAGATGCTGCCCGGGCTGACCTTGTGATAGTCGCAGTCCCTCTGAACGCGGTTGCGTCGGTAATGGAGCAGCTTGGCCCTTACGTGCAACCGGGACAGATGGTCGTCGACCTCAGTTCGCTGAAGACGGCGCCGCAGGCCGCTGCGGATAGGTTTATGCCGCAGGCCTGTTTTCTTGGAGTGCATCCCATGTTCGGCCCGGGAGCGGAAGGCTTCACCGGACAGAACGTAATTCTTACTCCGGTGGGCGTCGCGGCTGAAGCTCTGTCTGAAAGAGTGCGACGTTACATCGAGCCCTACGGCGCGCACGTGGTCACTTTGACCCCGGAGGCGCATGACGAAGTTATGGCCATCGTGCTTGGTCTTCCCGCCCTGGTGGTGGCGGCTGTCGCGCGGACGGCCCTGACAAGCGGGCATTTTGCCGTCGCGCGCGACGTCAGCGGCACGTCACTCGAGGTTCTGATGTCGCTTACCGAGAGCATGTTGTGTGGGGGGAGTGAACTGTATGGGACCCTCCTGGCCGAGTTGCCTCGTTCGACGTCGGTGGCGTTCGCGCTGCGGGATAGCGCAGCCTATCTTGCCGAGTTGGTGGAGCAACGCGACAGGGGTGTCCTCATAGGCGAGCTGTCGGCGCTCGGCAAACAACTCGAAGAGCAGGATCACCGCGCTGCCAATGCCTATGGCCGGATGTATGCGATGCTCGAAGCGCTCAAGCGATACCCTTCCGACTCTGGAACGGCTTGAGCGGGGGCATTCCCGCAACTTCGCGCAACGTGTTGATTAAGTAGACATAGTTCTCGAACGGGACGTCCGGCGGCACGAAATGGTCCACCGAGGGAAAATAGCCGCCGGTCTCGAGAAGGTAGGGGACCTTCGACATCACCTCGTCGCGAATGATGTCTTTACCCTTGAGCAAAGCCCTCTTGTCGATATTGCCGCCCAGAATGGCATCCCTGCCATATTTCTTGCGCAAGGCGACAGCGTCATTGCCGGCCGCGCACTCCAGGGGCCAGAAGAAGTTGATGCCGCTCTCCATCCACAGCGGGATAAGCTGGTTCAGTGCTCCATCGCTGTCCACGAAGATAATGTCCACGCCATGCGAGCGCAGCAAGTCGGTGATGACCTTGTATCGCGGCATCATGAACTGCCGGAACATCTTTGGTGAGATGAGCGGGCCGGTCTTGAATGCCATGTCTTCCCAGAACATCGCGGCGTCCACTCGCACGTCCTTCAGAGCCTTGGTGAGGCAGACCGTCTCCAGGTCGCAGATGGTATCCATCATGTCTTCGATAAGAGACGGATCGTCGTGCAGCGCGTAGAGCATCGGCTCGAGGCCCATCCACTCGCGAAGAAAGCCGAAGAAGCTTCCGACATTGATCAGAAGCGGCTCCTCCTTGGCGTTCATACGCTCCACGTATGCCCGCCAATCGGCCGGGAAGCGCTCCGGGGTTGCGGGGTCGAGCCTCTTCTTGTATTCCTGCCACGTCGCCCTATCCTTCACCGGATGGTCGAGGTACATAGGCATCTTCTGCGGATCACGTTTATCGATACGAACGACCTGCCCGCCTTCGTTCAGCAGGGACAGCGTGTGCTCATCCTCGCCAAGCATCTTCGTCTCGTATGTCGGCAATATCGGGGGGATGGCGTACACGTAATTCCTGCCGAGCACCTCGAGCCGTTTGTCCATGTACAGACCCGTCTGAATCTCGCGCAACACACGGATGTGGTCAAACTCAAAGTATGAGCGGAGCGTACGCGGATCCGCCAATTCGGCGGGCGCGCCCTGGCTGACCCAGACATCCGGCGTCTCCATCCAGAAATCGTTCAGCCACGGGGCAAGCAGACACAAATCGCCTGTGCGCTTGAACCTGCAGATGTCGAGGAATCGCTGTCGCAATGATTCAGTCATGTCCTGCCTCCGCCGTGTCGTTGGGGATTACGCTGCCTTCAGTCGCTCTGCCTCTTGCACTGCAGACGCACAATCTTCGGCGAAGCCTTCGGCGCCAATCTGGTCCGCGTATTCGCGGGTAATGGGCGCTCCGCCAATCATCACGCGGACTCTGTCGCGCAATCCTGCCTTATCGAGCAACTGGATTACCTCAGGCATATTCGTCATCGTGATGGTAAGCAGCGCGGACATCGCTATGATATCCGGCGAGTGCTCCTTGACGGCGTTCACGAAGGCGGTGGCCGGCACGTCCACTCCGAGGTCAACGACCTCGAAGCCTGCGCACTCGAGCATCAGCCGCACGATGTTCTTGCCGATGTCGTGCAGGTCGCCTTCCACCGTGCCTATCACGACCTTCCCCTTCTTGTGGACATCCCCTGCCGCAAGGTAGGGCTTGAGTTCAGCCACTCCTTTGTCCATGGCTCGACAAGCGATGAGCACTTCCGGGAGGAAGACCTCGCCGTCCTTGAACAACTCCCCAAGCTGCTGGATGCCGGGAACGAGCGCCTGGTCAAGTATCTCGAGCGCCGGGACGCCCTCAGCGAGGGCCTCTTTGACCATCTGTACGGCTTCCTCGTCGTCGCCATTCTGAACCGCATTCGCAAGGTCGGTGCGATTCCATGCCATGGATAGACCTCCTTCTGACTGTGTCGAGTGGCACATGCCGGACAGCGCAACTGCGGGGTCGCGCGAGACGTTCCGGCTCGCAATTGTATGACACCTCCCCTTGCTGTGCAACGCGCAGTCCGCGCGGGTGCCAATCCGGCGACGTTTGCCAGATTCCCGCGTTTTGCGGCACAATGTGAGGCTGAGCCTGCGGAAAGGAAAGGAGAGTCATGCGCGAAGTTGTCATAGTGAGCGGCTGTCGAACAGCGATAGGTGCATTTGGCGGCAGCCTGAAAGATATCCCGGCCATAGAATTGGGTTCGTTGGTGATGCGTGAGGCGCTGCGGCGTGCGGGGCTGAGGCCTCGAACCGGCGAATGGTTTCACGAGGTGAGCCCCGACAACGTCAAGGGACAGGGCCTCGTGGAACTGGAGCGGCAGTTCGACGCGTGGGACAGTAGTTTGCGCGAAGTTCAGGTTGACGAGGTGGTAATGGGCAACGTGCTGCAGGCCGGCCTTGGCCAGAACTCGGCGCGGCAGGCCTCGATCCGGGCCGGCATTCCGAAGGAGACTCCCGCATACACCGTCAACAAAGTGTGCGGCTCCGGGTTGAAGGCGATCACCGTTGGCGCTCAGCCTATCCTGCTGGGTGAGGCAGACGTGGTGGTCGCAGGAGGCATGGAGAATATGAGTTGTGCTCCGTACGGCCTGCCGAAGGCCCGCTGGGGCTATCGAATGGATGTGAATGGCGTTGCTGAGATGCGCGACCTGATGGTCTTCGACGGCCTGTGGGAGATATTCTACGGATTTCACATGGGCAACACGGCCGAAGAGGTTGCGGCTCTGTACGGCATCACTCGTGAAGAACAGGACGAAGTCGGTGCGATGAGCCACCAACGGGCCCGCGCTGCAATCGCGGCCGGCCTGTTCAAACAGGAGATTCTTCCCGTTGATTTGCCTCAGCGCAAGGGCGAACCTGTTGTCTTCGATACCGATGAACGGCCCATGGATACCAGCAAGGAGAAGATGGCCAAGTTACGTCCCGCGTTCCGGCCAAATGGCACGGTGACTGCCGGGAACTCATCCGGAATCAACGATGCCGCCGCCGCCGTTGTGATGATGTCGCGAGAGAAGGCGGTCGAGTTGGGGCTCCATCCTATGGTGACCCTGAAGTCGTTCGCATCAGGTGGCGTTGATCCTAAGTACATGGGAATCGGTCCGATACCGGCAATTCGAAAAGCACTTTCACGCGCCGGACTGTCAGTCGCTGACCTGGACGTGATTGAACTGAATGAGGCGTTTGCAGCGCAGGCGGCCGCCTGTGTGCACGAGCTTGGCTTCGATTGGGACAAGACAAATCCGCACGGGAGCGGCATCTCGCTTGGTCACCCGATAGGCTGCACAGGAGCGCGGCAGGTGGTCACACTGATGCACGACATGGTGCGCCGGGGATTGCGCTACGGACTGGTCAGCATGTGTATCGGTGGCGGCCAGGGCATGGCCGCGGTGTTCGAGAGGGAAGCTTAGTCAGCTTCCCTTCTTGGCGTAGTCAGGGCACCACGTTGCGTGAGGCCGTTCGGGCCGGTGACATGCGCTGCGCCAGTTCCATTTGCAGCTGTCGCAAACGATCACGTTGAAACCCAGTGCCCGTCGCAGCCGGGTTCTCGAGCGATGCACCCAGTTTGGTCCCGATGCAGTCATGACTTAAATTTCTCGTGTTCGCGAGAACTGAACCACCTGATTGCGCCCGAGCTAGATGTCCTTCGTCAGATTGGCAAGGAATTCCGCGTTGTTGCGTGATTTTGCCATCCGTTGCAGAACGCGTTCGGTAGCCTCTCCGAGGTTCTGGGAATCGTCGTTGAGCATGCTCACCATACGTCGGAGCAACCACACCTGCCGTAGTGTCTCCGCGTCAAGCAGAAGTTCCTCTCGTCTGGTTCCGCTGGGGACAATGTTGATGGCGGGGAACATGCGCTTCTCGGACATCTTCCGGTCGAGGTGCAACTCCATGTTGCCGGTGCCTTTGAATTCCTCGTAGATGAGTTCATCCATTCTGCTGCCGGTGTCGACAAGGCAGGTGGCGATGATAGTGAGACTGCCGCCCTGATCGGTGTTGCGCGCAGCGCCGAAGAACCGCTTTGGCGGATGAAGCGCCGCGGAGTCGATACCTCCGGAGAGCGTTCGGCCGCTGGCGGGCATCGCGAGATTGTAGGCCCTCGTCAACCGCGTGATGCCATCGAGCAGCACGACAACGTCCTTACCTAATTCCACCAATCGTTTTGAGCGCTCGAGAGCCAGTTCGGCGACGCGGGTCTGCGTCTCTACCGGCTCGTCAAACGTGGCCGCGATGACCTCGGCGTTGACGGACCTGCGCATGTCGGTCACTTCTTCGGGGCGTTCACCGATGAGGCAGACAATCAGGTGGATATCGGGGTAGTTTGTCGCGATCGCATTGGCTATCTTCTTCAACAGGACGGTCTTGCCTGCCTTCGGGGGCGAAACGATAAGACCTCGCTGGCCGCGTCCGATAGGAGCAACCAGGTCGATGAGGCGTGTGGAGAGTTCTTCTTGGGTGGTTTCCAGTGTGATGCGCTTCTCGGGAAAGAGCGGAGTCAACGAGGCAAATGTCGGGCGCTTCTTCGCCGCTTCCGGGTCCAGACCGTTGATGCTCTCGACCCTCAGCAGACCGTAGTACTTCTCGCCCTCTTTGGGCGGTCGCGCCTGACCGGATACATGATCGCCGTCGCGAAGATTGAACCGGCGTATCTGTGAATTCGAAACGTAAACATCGCTCGCGCCACGCAGGAAGTTTTCCTGCCTCAAGAATCCATAGCCTTCACCCATTATCTCAAGAATGCCCTCGAGAAACAGGTTACCCTGCTGCTCGGCCTGATTCTTGAGCAGCAATGTGATGAGCTCGGCCTTCCTGAGCGCGGAATAGCCTGTCACACCTTGTTCTTTTGCCAGTGCTTCGACCTCGTCGCGGTTCTTGGCTTCAAGTTGTGCCATAGTTAGCATGATTCTCTCCTGGGTATGCGCGGATGTGGAGTTACTCCTGGGATAAGACCCCGGTGTTGCCCATTACCTTGCTCCAATCGTCGGCGAATCGGCGTATGCCGATCGTTGTCAACGGATGCTCAACCATCTGGAGTAGAACCCCATAGGGCACCGTTGCGATGTGAGCACCAGCCTTGGCGGCAGCGAGACAATGGGCGGTGTGCCTGATGCTGGCGGCAATGACCCGAGTGGAGAGATTATGGTAGCGCAGGTACTCGACGATGTCAACCACGAGACCCATCCCATCCTCCCCTATGTCATCGAGCCTCCCTACAAATGGGCTCACGTATGAGGCGCCGGCCTCGGCTGCCATTATAGCCTGATTGAGCGAGAAGCACAGCGTCATGTTCACCTTGATCCCCTCTTTGGACAGTCTGGCGGCAGCGGTCAGACCCTCCAGCGTCAGGGGTATCTTGACGACGATGTTCTCAGCCCACCTGGCTATCTCGTGCGCCTCGGCTACCATGCCCGTGGCGTCCAGGCTCAGCACCTCGGTCGAGACGGGGCCGGGCACGACTGAACATATCTCCTTTACAAGGGACTTGTAGTCGACTTTGCCTTCTTTCGAGACCAGACTCGGGTTCGTGGTAACTCCGGAAACCACTCCCAGTTCGACTCCGTGCTTGATGTGGATGAGGTTGGCGGTGTCGAGGAAGAGTTGCATGGCATGTCCTCCTAGGCTATCGGAAGCGTGGGCTGCGCGCCTTCCCGCAGCGTGTGTTTGGCCGCCTCTACAAAGGCAACGAACAATGGATGCGGCTGGTCGGGCCGAGACTTGAATTCCGGATGGAACTGGCAACCCACCATCCAAACGTGGTCCCTGACCTCCACGACGTCGACGAACTGATCGTCAGCCGAGACGCCCGAAGGTATGAGCCCTGCGTTTCTCAACGTCGCGCGATAGTGACCGTTCAGTTCGTGGGAGTGGCGATGCCTTTCATACGTGAGCAGGATGTCGAAGGCCGAAGCCGCCTTTGTGCCCGGAACGAGTTTGCACGGGACGGTGCCTTGTCGCAGGTAGGACGCGTCATCCGCCGCCACACGGTCAACAACTGCATGTGAAGTCGTGGCGTCGAACTCGCTGGAATGGGCATCCTCAAGACCGGGGATGGTGCGCGCATATTCGACAATCATCGCGTGCATGCCGGTGTCGATGCCGAAGCAGGGCACCCCGTTTGTACGCGCGTAGTTGGCCGCCGCAATCAGTCCGTCGATGCTTCCGTCGTGTGAACTTCCCGGCAAGACGATGCCCTGGACGCTGCGCAATTGGGCGCAATCGCTGGCGGCCAATGTGCGGGCATCGATCCAATGGAACAGTGGCTCACAGTCGTGCACCAGCGCTGCGTGCACGAGCGCCTCGCGCACCGAGTAATACGCGTCCTGCAGCCGAACGTGGTTGCCCACAATGGCGATGTGCACCGGCTCGCGGGGTTCCTTCAGTCTGTCCACCAGCGTCTGCCACCCGGCGAGGTCCGGCGCGTGCGAGGGAAGTCCAAGCCGGTTGCAGATATAGGCGCCGAGACCAGCCCTTTCGAGCACGAGCGGCACTTCGTAAATGGTCGCGCTGGTTTCCAGAGCCACCACGGCATCTTTGTCCACGTCGCAGAATAGAGATATCTTGTCACGAATCGAGTCGGAGACCGGGTAATCACTGCGGCACAGGACGACGTCCGGCTGGATACCGATCCTGCGCAGTTCGTTCACGCTGTGTTGCGTCGGCTTGGTCTTCAATTCATGAGTTGCGCCGATATAGGGCAAGAACGTAACGTGGACGTACATAACGTTGTCGCGGCCCAGTTCGTTGCGCATCTGTCTGATGGCTTCGAGGAATGGCTGCCCCTCGATATCTCCGACGGTTCCCCCAACCTCCACGATGGCAATATCCGCTTCATTGGCGTCCGCGCCCCGCCGTATTAGCCGCTTGATCTCGTCAGTCAATTGGGGGACAACCTGAATTGTGCCTCCGAGATAATCGCCTCGGCGTTCCTTCTCAAGCACAGTGCGGTATACCTGACCGGCGCTCACATTGGAAAACCTGCTCAACTCCGCACCGATGAACCTCTCGTAGTGACCGAGGTCGAGATCCGCAGCCGCACCGTCTTTGGTGAGAAATAGCTCACCGTGTTGCGCGGGCGACATGATTCCGGGATCGGCGTTCAAGTAGGGGTCCAGCTTCTGTGCGCCAACGGTGAACGCGCGACTCTTGAGGATGCGCCCAAGAGATGCGACTGAGACGCCCTTGCCAACAGAGCTGAGAACACCACCGGTGACGAATACGTACTTCGCCATGTGACTACAACGTTCTGTCCAGGAAAATCATGGGGCAGGAGGAACCGGAGTTGCGGAGGGAATGACTCACGACTCTCCGAATTCTAGCCGTCCCGTAATGCGGCTGTCAAGAAGCGCGATGGCTCGTAGTTATGCTGAATGGGGGGCTCCGTCCTCTGTACGAGGCGAAACAGACTTCCTGGAATGGTGGCCCAAGGCGCTAACCGGCCGCACCGCACCGCTCTGCAGCAGTTACTGTATGCGCGAGAAGCATCGTTACTGTCATAGGACCCAGACCGCCCGGCACCGGCGTCAGTGCCTCGGCTTTGGCGCGCACCGGCTCGAAGTCGATATCTCCAATCAGTCGCGTGCCGTTTGGGCTCGAGGCATCGTCGATGTAGTTCGCTCCGAAATCGACGGCGATAACGCCGTCCTTCACCATGTCCGCTGTGATGAATCGGGGCCGGTTCACGGAGACCACCAGCAGGTCCGCCATGCGTGTCCAATCAGGCACCTGGGGCGAGTCCGGGTGGCAAAGGGTGACGTTGGCGCCAATGCGCTCTTGCAACAGCAGGGCCGCCAGTGGTTTGCCCACGAGGTTGTCAGTATTGACGATGACCGCGTGACGCCGTCGAAGGTTTCCGTATCCCGTGCGGTTGAGCAACTCGATGATGCCCGCCGGCGTCGCAGGTGCGAACGACTCCTCTCCTATCCATGCGCGTCCCACATTGCACGGGTGAAAACCTTCGATGTCCTTCTCAGGAGCAACGAGTGCAAGCATCGAATGTTCCTCGATGTGCGGTGGCAAAGGAAGTTGAACAAAGACGCCGTGCACGTTCGACCTGGCGTTCAGCGCATTGACCAGTTTGGCCATATCTTCTTGCGAGCAATCGGGCGGCAGTCGATGCATCTCCACCTTCAGGCCCGTTTCCCTGGCGGCCTTCTCCTTGAGGCGCACGTAGCTCGTAGAGCCGGGGTCGTCGCCAACCAGAATACCCGCGAGGGCAGGGAAGACGCCTCGTGCCTGAAGCGCGGTTACTCGGTCCCGTAACTCCAGTCGGATATCGGTTGACACCTTTCGGCCGTCAAGAATGTTGCCAGGCATGATACGCCTCCTTGCGGCGCGATAAGGTCAACGGGCGGACTGCCTCTCGGCGGCGACTACGGTGTTACTGAGCAACATAGCGGCGGTCACGGGGCCAACTCCTCCGGGCACAGGTGTGATGGCGGATACGACGCGCGCAACCGGGTCGAAGTCAACGTCTCCAATGAGCCTGGTCTTGCCGGTCAACGGGTCAGCCACCTGATTGACGCCCACATCGATTACGATAGATTCAGGATTCACCATATCGGCGGTGATGGCGTGCGGCCTCCCCATCGCCGCCACAACGATGTCTGCGGCGCGCGTGAATGCCGCCATGTCAGGCGTGCCGGTGTGACAGACCGTAACCGTGGCGTTAGCTCCTGCTTGCTTCTGCATCAGGATGGCGGCAAGTGGCTTCCCAACGATATTGCTGCGGCCGCATATGACGACGTGCCGCCCATCGGGACTGTGGCCACTTCGAATCAGCAACTCCTGCACGCCCCGCGCGGTCGATGGGTAAAAGGTCTTTTCCCCAAGTAGAAGCCGCCCCGCGCTGACCGGATTCGTGCCGTCGATGTCCTTCTCGGGTGCGATGGCGCTCTCCGCCCTGAGCACGTCAAGATGTCGTGGAAGAGGCAACTGAAGGATGATTCCGTGGATGGCACGCGACTGATTGAGTTGGGCAATGGTGTCCTCAAGCTGCGACTGGCCCGCATCTCCCGGAAGCGCGATCAACTCGAGTTTGATGCCAACAGCTTCACACCCGCGCGAGATTGCTTTCAAGTATGACGCCGCTGCCGGATCATCACCGATGAGCACCGCTGCAAGACCAGGCACCAGGCCGGACAGGTTGGAGATTCTGAACTTGAGTTCTTCCCGGATTGTGGCCGCGATGGCGCCGCCGTCAATGATTCTTGCCGTCATCCGTACCTCCTGTCTGCACTCGCGGCCGGCCAATTCTACCATAGGCCCAAGTGCGTTCCGCGGTGGTCTACAGAATTGCATAATGAAAAACTCCATGGTACATTCAGCGACTGGGTTGGTGCGGTGGGGACCGGGTTTGTGGACCCATCAAATTCGATTCCAAATACAAGTTTTCGGAGGGCTTATACATATGGCTGCAGACAAAGGCATGATGTCCATGATGGACGAGAGGAGAGTCTTCCCGGCGCCCAAAGCGTTCAGCGAGAAGGCCCAGATCAAGAGCTTCGAGGAATACAAGAAGATCTATGAAAGGTCCATCTCCGATCCCGAAGGGTTCTGGGCGGAACGAGCCGAACAGATAGACTGGTTCAAGAAGTGGGACAAGGTCATGGTGGCTGACTTCGCAAATGCGAAGCACGAGTGGTTCATTGGTGGCAAACTCAACGTTAGCTACAACTGCATCGACCGGCACCTCACGACCGAGCGCAAGAACAAGGCCGCCATCATCTGGGAAGGCGAGCCCGAGGGCGAGCGCCGGACGTACACCTACCAGGACATGTACTACGAGGTGTGCCGTTTCGCGAATGTGCTCAAGAAGCACGGCGTGAAGAAGGGCGATCGGGTGACCATCTATCTGCCCATGATTCCCGAGCTGCCCATGGCGTTGCTGGCGTGTGCGCGCATCGGCGCCATCCACAGTGTGGTGTTTGGTGGCTTCAGCGCCGAGGCATTACGTGACCGCATACAGGACTGCGGCTCGGACACGGTCATCTGTTGCGATGGGTACTATCGAAACGGCAAGGTCGTCGGCAGCAAAGCCAACGCCGACGTCGCGATGGCGGACAGTCCCAGCGTCAAGCGGGCGTTTGTCGTCAAACGTGCCGGCCCCGATGTGCCGATGGTTGCGGGCCGCGACCACTGGTGGCATGACGAAGTCTCCGCGCCTGATATCAGCGCCGTGTGTGAACCCGAGTGGATGGACGCCGAGGATCCTCTCTTCATCCTGTACACGAGCGGCAGCACCGGCAAACCCAAGGGCGTGCTTCACACGACTGCCGGATATCTTGTGTATGTGATGCAGACTTTCAAGTGGGTTTTCGACTACCGCGACGAGGACACATTCTGGTGCACAGCCGATATCGGCTGGGTTACCGGACACAGCTATATCGTGTACGGACCGATGTGTTCTGGAGCTACCAGTCTCATGTTTGAGGGCGTGCCGACCTTCCCTAAGCCGGACCGCTTCTGGGAGATCGTGGAGAAATACCGTGTCAACATCTTCTACACGGCGCCCACGGCCCTTCGTGCTCTGATGCGCGAGGGGGATGAGTGGGTCAATAAGCGCGACCTCTCATCGCTCCGGCTGCTCGGCAGCGTGGGCGAACCTATCAATCCCGAGGCTTGGATGTGGTACTACACGGTGGTCGGCAAGTCGCGCTGTCCTATCGTTGACACCTGGTGGCAGACCGAGACGGGCGGTATCCTTATTACGCCGCTGCCGGGGGCGATGCCTCTGAAGCCTGGTTCTGCGTCATTCCCGTTCCCCGGCGTGGACGTCGACATACTGCGCGAGGATGGCACGCGCGCCGAGACCAATGAGGGCGGCTACCTCGTTATCAAGAAGCCGTGGCCGGGTCTGATGCGTCGCGTGTACGGCGATCCCAATCGGTTCAAGGACACCTACTTCGTGCGATTCCCCGGGATGTACACGACCGGCGACGGTGCGCGGAGAGACGAGGATGGCTTCTATCTGGTTGATGGGACGCATCGATGACGTCATCAACGTTTCCGGTCACCGCATCGGCACGGCCGAAGTGGAGAGCGCGCTTGTATCCCATCCTAAGGTAGCTGAAGCCGCTGTGGTTGGCATGCCCCATGACCTCAAAGGACAGGGCATCTACGCCTACGTGACCCTGAACGCGGGCGAGGAGAAATCCGAAGCTCTGAAGAAAGAGCTGGTGGCGCATGTGCGCAAGGAGATTGGTCCAATCGCGACGCCTGACGTCATTCAGTTTGCGGACGGTCTTCCGAAGACACGCAGCGGAAAGATCATGCGGCGCGTCCTCGTGAAGATAGCCGCGGGCGATGTGAGCAACCTTGGCGATACCAGCACGCTTGCGGACCCGTCGGTTGTAGACGACCTCGTTAAGCACCACGTGTAGCACAGTCGTTGGAGACAGCGGGGGGCTGGGCGCGAGAGCGGTCAGCGCCCCCTTCTCAAATCAATCGGGAGGAGATAGATACATGGCTGAAACCAAACTGGGCAATCCCGCTGTGGTAGGCTTGGCGGGATTCGGAACGACAACCCTGCTGCTGCAACTTCATAATCTCGGTCTCAGCGGCGCTGGCGTTGTGCTCTTTACCGCGCTTTTCTTTGGGGGTATGGCCCAGCTTATCGCGGGTATCAAAGAGTACGGCACCGGCAACAATTTCGGATTCGCCGCGTTTACCACCTATGGTGCTTTCTGGATGGCTTTTGCCGGAATTCTGCTCGGCATGAAGTACGAGATATTCACGCCCAGCGGCACCGACGTCGGCTGGTTCCTGTTTGCGTTCACCGTGCCTACCTTCATCTACACATTGGCTGCCTGCCGTGCCAGCGGAGCTCACTCGCTTCTGTTTGTCACGCTGTTCATCGGATTCATCTGCCTTGATGTCAGCTTCCTTCAGGGGAGCCATCCCTGGTTGATCGCAGCCGCCCTTGATCTTATCCTCTGCGCGCTGACCGCCCTCTACATCATGGGCTCGATCGTTCTCGGGGACTTCGGCTACAAACTGCCTCTCGGAAAAGGTTGGCTGGCCAAGAAGTAAGACTACTGCCTGATTTCGTCTCAAGACGATGCCGAGGGGGCGCGGCCGCGCTCCCCTCGGCTTTTCTCAACAGCATCTCAAGGAGCGGCCGCCATTTCCCGCCTATGCGGGTTGTGGTGATGCGAATCTGTTCGTGGCCCACGCGCACCGCAGGGCCGAGGTTGAGGTCAGTTGCCAGGTTTCGCATCCGCGTGGGGACAATTACGAGGTCGGACCCGGCCCGTGTGATGGACTTAATCCCCGCGTCGACGGAAAGCACCCGGATGCGGGCCACGTAAAGCAGGTCGCTCACGGGAGCCGGAAGTGGGCCGAACCGGTCTTTCAATTCCGCGGCAATTGCTTCAATCTGACGCACGGTGGAGGCGTCGGCGAGTCGCCGGTATAGTCCGATACGGGTGCCCTCGGGAGCAACGTACTCTTCAGGGATGTACGCTGAGACGGGGAGGTCGAGCGACGGCACCGTCTTGGACTCCCAGGGTGGCAGTCCTTGAGGCGTTTCGCCCTTCAACCGCTGTACCTCTTCGGCAAGAATCTGGCAGTACAACTCGAATCCAATGGCGGCGATGTGACCGCTCTGCCTCGTGCCGAGAAGACTGCCGGTGCCCCTGATTTCAAGGTCGCGCAGGGCTATCTCCAGACCGGCCCCCAGCTCGTTCGCCTCGAAGATTGTGCGCAATCGCCGGTTGGCCTGGGGCGAAAGTTCTCTGTTGCGCTCAAAGAAGAAGTAGGCGTACGCCTGGTTCTTGCCACGACCCACTCGCCCTCGCAGCTGGTACAGTTGCGTCAAACCCAACCGCTCAGACTGGTTGACGATGAGCGTGTTGGCATTCGGCATATCCAGTCCCAACTGGATGATGGTGGTTGCCAGCAGCACGTCAATCTCGCGCGCCGCGAACGCATTCATCGTTCGCTCCAGTTCATTTTCCGGCATCTGGCCGTGCGCCACTGCAAACCGTGCTTCGGGAACCAGTTGCTGGAGAACCTGCATCACCGCGTGTATACTCGCCACCCGGTTGTGCACGAAGAACGTCTGCCCGTTTCTCTCCAACTCACGCAGGATGGCCTGCCTGACCAGCGCACTGTCGTACGCCCCCACGTGTGTGCGCACCGCCAGTCTCTGTTCCGGCGGTGTCTCCATGGTGCACATGTCGCGGATGCCTGTCAGGGACATGTGCAACGTACGCGGAATGGGCGTTGCACTCAGTGTTAGGGTGTCCAATTCCGTTCTGAGCGAGCGCAGCGACTCCTTCTGAAGGACTCCGAAACGCTGTTCCTCATCCACGACGAGCAATCCCAGATTCTTGAACTGGACGTCCTTCTGAAGCAGGCGATGCGTGCCGATGCAGATGTCGATGGCGCCGGAGGCGAGACCTTCGAGCGTTTCGGCCTCCTGCTCCGCCGTAGACAACCTGCTCAACACTGCCGTACGCACAGGGAAGGGAGTGAGCCTCTCCGTGAATGTGGCGAAGTGCTGCTGCGCAAGTACGGTCGTGGGGGTGAGTACGGCCACTTGCCTGCTGTCCATAACTGCTTTGAATGCCGCCCGCAGCGCGATTTCAGTCTTTCCGTAGCCGACATCACCACAGATGAGTCTGTCCATGGGGCGGTCGCTCTCCATATCGCGCTTGACCGCCTCTATCGCGTCCATCTGGTCCGGTGTCTCGACGTAAGGAAATGCCGCCTCCATTTCCTGCTGCCAGGGCGTGTCTGGCGAGTATGAGTGGCCGGTAGTCAGTTGACGACGCGCATAGAGGTCGATGAGCTCTCTCGCGAGCGTCCGTGACGACTGCCTGGCGCGCTGTTTGGCGGATTCCCATTCGGTGGAGCCGAGCCTGCTCAGAGCCGGCCCGTGTTCTCCTCCGCCTATGTAACGTGTCACACGACGTATCTGGTCCGTTGGCACATACAACGTGTCATCGCCAAGGTAGGAGATGGCCAGATACTCGTGTTCCATTCCCCCCGTAGTGAGCGTGGTAAGCCCCGTGAATCTGCCTATGCCGTGGTCAATGTGGGCAACGAGGTCGCCGGGCGAGAAAGGCAGTGCGAACGGAGCCGGACACGTGCCTGAGCGCACCTGTCGTCTTGATTGCTTCACGAACCCAAACAGCTCGAGATCCGTGAACACCGTGAGGCCGTTCCTGAGTTTCCAGCCGTGGGAGAGCGAGCCCTCGATAAGGGAAAGCGAACCTCCGGGAGGCAGTGCTTCGAGGTTGGCGGCTATCGGAACGGACACGTCGGCCTCTTCGAATAGCTCCTGCAACCGCTGTGCCTGCAAAGATACGAAAACCAGACGTTCGCCACGGTCCATTGCGGCGGGCACGAGAGCCATCAGGGCCGGGATTCGCTGCGTGAGCGATGCGGCCGGACTGAAGAGCGGTGGATTAGCGGCATCGAGGTTGTCGCCCCACGGAAGGATGGAGACACGGCGCGAAGAGGAGAGTTTCGATTCCACCTCCGACCACTCGAGGTAGTTGCCCGGCGCCGGGGCGCCCGACTCCGCCGCTGGCGTGCACGTGGCACTGTATTCCGCCAGTTCGACATGAAGCCGCAGAGAGCGGAGATTCAGCCCGCCCGGGTCATCGAGGACGACGATTGTGGTTCGTGGCAGGTAGTCGACGATGCAGGAAGCGCGGCCGCTGGTGATGGTCGTAGTGATGACAGCGTGATCTACTGCCCTGTTGCTCATCTGGGTTGTTGGGTCGAACACTCTGAGACTCTCGATTGAATCCCCGAAGAACTCTACGCGGAACGGCTCCTGCTCAGACGGCGAATAGACGTCGACGATTCCGCCTCGCGCACCCATCTGGCCCGGCTGTGATACGAAATCAACACGGTCGTAGCCCAGATTCTGGAGCGCCGTAAGGAGGTCGCCCGGGCGCGTGACGCTGCCCCGACGCAGGTCAAGCGCCGTCGACGCCACGTCGGATGGCGAACGCATTGCACCGATGGTCGCCAGAACGGACGCCACGATGACCAGGCGGGACCCTCCAGCGTGTTCAAGGGCGAGTCGATTCGCCAGCTGCGAACGGGCAATCATCGGCTCGTTGGACGCGCCTTCGGGCCCGACGAACGGAAAGTCAGGTTCAGGCAACCGGACCACCTCGATACCCGGCTGCAGCCAGTTCTCCAGTTCACCTCGCATCGTTTCGGCCCGTTCCGGGTCGGCGACGATGACGAATACCGGCGTCGCCTGGTCCTGCTGCAGCGACGCGACGAAATAGGCTGCGGCAGCTTCGGGCAGTGACATCGCATGCGACGAACCCTCGGCTGCAAGCTTCAATCGAAGTTGCCGGTACTCGTCGTTTTCTCTTAGCAGAGGAAGGAGTCCATGGAGATGCATACGCGTGCCGGAGTATAGCAAGATTGCCCGCTATGGTCGCAGTTCAGGGGCGCTGCTATAATCTCGGCTGTGTCGCCTCGCAGAATGGTGGTGAAGGTCGGGACGACCCTGCTGACGAGCGGTCGTGATCATCTCGACCTGTCGGTTATGGCGATGCTCGTTGAGCAGATCGCCCTGCTGCATTCCAGGGGAAGGGAAGTGATAGTTGTCTCATCCGGAGCGGTTGCGGCAGGACGCGAGAGACTTCGACGCCGAACCGCCGCAGGCGTGCATGGGACTCCGCTGAAGCAGGTACTGGCGTCGGTGGGGCAGAGCCACCTCATGACTACCTACGACATGTTGTTCTCTCGACATGACATAACGGTCGCTCAGGCGCTGTTGACGCGAGATGCTCTCACTGACAGAGCGGGTTACCTCAACGCCCGAAATACCTTGTTGTCGCTGTGTGACATCGGCGTCGTGTGCATCGTGAACGAAAACGACGTCGTCGCGGTGGAGGAACTGGAGGAGCGCTGCTTCGGCGACAACGATAATCTTTCTGCCATGGTCGCCAACCTCGTGGATGCCGAGCTTCTGGTCTTGCTCACCGACACCGGGGGCCTCTATCGCGCTGATCCAAGACTGCACCCGGAGGCCGAGCTCATCCCGCTCGTGGAGACGATCGATTCGAGGATAGAATCACTCGCGGGCGGTTCTCTGAGCGGGCAGGGCATCGGCGGGATGTCCACCAAGATTGAAGCCGCAAAGTTGGCTACATGTTCCGGTATTGACGTCGTGATTGCGAGCGGCCATGAGCCCGACGTCTTGGCTAGACTTGACGCGGGCGAGCGCCTTGGGACGCTCTTCCCCGCTTCCAGCAGCAAGCTCGAAAGTCGCAAGAGGTGGATGGCCAGCGGCCTGGCGTCGCACGGACGTATCGTCGTGGATGGCGGGGCCGTTCGCGCCATGAAGAAAGGAACCGGTAGCCTGCTGGCCCCCGGCATTGTGGGCGTGTCCGGCATGTTCAAACGCGGTGACATCGTGGATATCGTGGCTCAGGATGGTACGCGCGTGGCAGCGGGAATCGTGAACTATGACTCGGCTGACGTGGAGCGGGTTCGAGGACAGCACTCGGACTGCATGGCCGGAGCCCTTGAACACCTGTACGGAGACGAGATCGTTCACCGTAATAACATGGTGGTGCTCTAGCGAGGAGGAGTGTTGCAGCAGGAGCTTGACGAACTGGAAACCAAGGGGAGGCGAGCCAGAGCCGCTACCCGGCGACTGTCGTTCCTGTCGACCACGGTTAAGAATCGGGCCCTCAGGACAGTATCCGCGGCACTGCAGGACAGCAGAGAACTGGTCATCGCGGCCAATCGCGATGACTATGAGGAGGCCAAGGCGGCCGGGATGAGTCCGTCGATGCTGGACCGTCTCTTGCTGGATGATGCACGCATTGGAACCATCGCGGCGGACGTTTTGACGATTGCAGGCCTGCCCGACCCGATCGGGCAGGTAATCGATAGTCGGACACTTCCGAATGGTCTGGAACTGTCCAAGCGCCGGGTGCCTCTCGGAGTCATCGCCGCGATTTACGAAAGTCGTCCAAACGTCACCGTTGACATTGCATCCCTGTGTCTGAAGGCGGGAAATGCGTGCATATTGCGCGGAGGTCGTGAGGCACGGCGCTCCAACCTTGCTCTGGCCGGCGTGGTGCAATCAGCATGTCGCGCGGAGGGGGTGCCTGAAGGCGCGGTCGAGTTCATCGAATCCGCTGACAGGTCGCTTGTGACCAGGTTACTGAAGATGCGGGAGTACATCGACCTGGTGATACCCCGTGGTGGGGCGGAACTCATCCGCCTCGTTGCGGAAAATGCTGCGATGGCGGTTGTCACCGGTGGCATCGGGGTATGTCATGCGTACGTCGACCGCGGTGCGGACATCGATATGGCGCTGCGCATCGTGGACAATGCGAAGGTGCAGCGTCCCACCGTGTGCAACGCCCTCGATTGTGTCCTCGTGCACAGTGACACTGCGCCCGCGTTTCTGCCTCGCCTGAGAGAGTTGTGGCGCACTGCCGGTGTCGAGATGCGCTGCGACGATGCGGCGCTGTCAATACTTGGAGGAGCCGAAGGGGGGCGCGTAGTGGCCGCTACCGATGGCGACTGGGGAAAGGAGTTCTTGTCCCTGATTGCCGCGGTCAAGGTGGTGCACAGTCTCGATGAAGCACTCGCGCATATAGAACGCTTCGGGTCGGGCCATTCCGAGGCTATCATCACTCGCGACTACACGTCTTCGCGTCGTTTCCAGGCGGAGGTCGACGCAGCCTGCGTCTACGTAAACGCGAGCACCAGGTTCACGGACGGCTCGCAGTTCGGAATGGGAGCGGAGATAGGTATAAGCACTCAGAAATTTCATGCGCGGGGCCCAATGGCGCTGGAGGAGATTACCAGCTACAAATGGGTAGCCCTCGGCGATGGGCAGACGCGGGCGTAGGTCCGCGATGTGCCGGGGGCGATACGTAAACGTCAGACTACTTGAGGTCCTTCAGAGTTTGGCGTTGCAGCAGGAAGAGTTGCTCGATTCCCGCCTGAGCCACCGATAACATGTTGTCCGAATCGGCCTTTGTGAACGGGCGATGCTCCGCCGTTCCCTGAATCTCGACGAACTCATTCTTGTCAGTCATGACGACGTTGAAATCCACCTGCGCACGAAAATCCTCCTCGTAGCATAGATCGAGAAGATATGCGCCGTCGACAATGCCGACACTGGTGGCCGCAATCAACTTGTTCAGAGGGTTGATGCGCATCATCCCAGCCTTCCTGAGGTTATGAAATGCCTGGCAGAGAGCCACGTAGGCGCCGGTGATCGCCGCCGTGCGAGTCCCGCCATCTGCCTGCAGAACGTCGCAATCTACTATCAATTGCCGTTCGCCGAACGCAGTGAGGTCGGTGGCCGCCCGTAGACTTCTGCCGATGAGCCGCTGTATCTCTTCTGTGCGCCCGGATTTCCGTTCACGCGGTGTTCGAGTAAGGGTCGAGCGGGGCAGCATCGAATACTCCGCGGTGACCCAACCCTCACCGCTACCCTTGAGAAACGGAGGAACGCGCTCCTCCATCGTTACGGCGCAGAGAACAGATGTCCGGCCTAGTTCGATGAGAACGGAACCCTCAGCAAAGGTTTGGTACCCCAACGTCATCCGAACCGGGCGAAGTTCATTATCGGCTCGCTTGTCTATTCTTGGCATCTGTTCTCCAGGGGTGTTCTTCACGAGAAATTGATATTTGCCTGCTAGGCTAGAGCCACTCGTCTATTGATATGGTAGCCGTGGTCGGGCTATCATGTAAAGCTCGTTGCTCGGGAGGTCATAGCGTATGCACAAACCCAGTTTCCGAAAACTTATCACTGCTTTCTTCTGTGCCACTGTCGTCAGTGGAGCGCTTTTAGCGCCAGCGGCAGTGCTGGCACAGGACGATCAAACGACGGTCCCGGTCATTCCGGACCTGTTGCAGGTGAACCCTAAGTTCCCTTCCATGACCGGGTCGGCGGACACGTCATTCCAGTATGAAGTGGAATTCACGTTCCGCTCGGGCCAGCCCACTGGCAGGACATTCGACCTGGCCGTCACCGGCCCTCCCGGGTGGCTCACTTACATCGCAGAGTCGGTATACAAGCTGGACAGCCAGGTGTCGGCCATCTTCCTTGAGCCGTATTCGGTGAAGGAACCGATCGTGGTTGTGGCGGTTGCGCCGTTCTGGCTTTACCCTGAACCGGGAGATTACCCCATCGAGTTGAGAGTATCCTCCGGAGACTTGCAGCAAGTAGTGACGCTTACCGCCACTATCACTGCGCGGTACGGGTTGGATGCCGCGACGACCAGCGGCCGACTCAACACGAAGACGGCTGCCGGCAGCACCACCACGTTTGGCGTGACTATCACTAATTCGGGCACAGCCCCATTGGACAAGGTCACGATGTCTTCCACCAATCCCTCGGGCATCGGGAGCGAGGAGTGGCAGGTTAAGTTTGAGCCCGCAACCATCGAGAATCTCGCGCCTGGGGACGAGACCGAGGTGCAGGTATCCGTCACGCCACCGGCCAATACTGTTCCCGGTGACTACCTTGTGACACTGAACTATACGGGAGACCCGGCCCTTTCCACTGCTCCGCCGTCTCTCGACATCAGAGTCTCTGTCTCTCCTAAGACAACCTGGGGTCTTATCGGTGCGCTCATAGTTCTTCTCGTCGTGGGAGGACTCGTATGGGCATTCCGGAAGTATGGACGGAGGTAAGCCGTGGGACAACTGGTTGTAGAGACCACGGATCTGACCAAGATGTACGGCAGTTTCACTGCCGTCAACAAACTCAATCTCAGGATTGAGGAAGGGGAGATGTTCGGCTTCCTCGGTGCTAACGGCGCCGGCAAGACGACCACGCTTCTCATGCTCCTCGGACTGACGGAGCCGACCGCGGGGACTGTACGCGTATGCGGCAAGGACCCGGCGCGCGAGCCGCTGGAGGTGAAGCGGCAGGTCGGGTATCTCCCCGAGCGCATCGGCTTCTATGAAGAGATGACGGCGCGGGAGAACTTGCGTTTCTCCGCTGAACTGAACCGCATGCCCAGAGCGAAGTCTGACGAACGTATCGACTCAATACTCGGAACCGTTGGACTGGCGAAAGTCAAGGACCATACGGTCAGCACGTTCTCGCGCGGCATGAAGCAACGCCTCGGTATCGCGGAGATCTGGCTGAAAGAGCCTCGACTCGCGTTCCTCGATGAACCGACGACGGGCATCGATCCGAACGGCATCGACGATATCCTTAAGTTGATTGCCGGCATGGGTAAGCGTGGAATCACTGTAATCTTCTGCTCCCATGTACTGCCTCAGGTGCAGAGACTCTGTACTCGCGTGGGCATAATGTCTAAAGGCAACCTCGTCGCCGATGGACCCATCGACATGCTGGGCCGCAGTTCGTCGGCCAGCGGCGTCTATCGAATGGAGGCCGAGGTCGATGATCCCAAGCCTGCTGTTGTTGATGCGATACGCAACATCTCCGGCGTTCAGCAGGTTGACGTTGTTGAGAGGACTCTGATTGTTACTGCAGACCGCGACCTGCGCGGACAGGTATCACGCGCCGTCATTGACAGCGGGGCGCTGCTCCTGGGCATGAAGATCGAGGAGTTTGACCTGGAAAAAATCTACAAGCGGTTCTCCAAAGAGGCCTGAGTATGTATGCGATATTTCGTAAGGAACTGGCCGATCACCTGAGCAGCAAGCGCTTCATCATCCTGTTCTCGCTCGTGCTGCTATCCGCGGTATTCGCGATATACATTGCCATTCAGACGATTCGCGGCGTCGTCGGCCCGACGAGCGACTTCATCTTTCTGAAGATATTCACGACGTCCGGCAGCAATCTACCCTCGTTCTTGTTCTTTCTTTCGCTGTTTATCCCCATCGTCGGCATTGCCCTCGGCTTCGATGCGGTCAACAACGAGCGCAGCACCGGCAACCTGAGCCGGCTGGTATCGCAACCTATCTACCGGGACGCCATCATCAACGGCAAGTTCCTCGCCGGACTTGCGGTGCTCTCGATCATGATAGTCGGCGTCGTGGCCATAGTGGCGGGTTTGGGCATTCGCATCGTTGGTGTGCCGCCGAGCGGAGAGGAAGTGGTCCGGCTGATGGCTTTTGTCGCGGTAAGCATCGTCTATGCCGGCTTCTGGCTTGCGCTCGCCGTTCTCTTCAGTGTGTTCTTCCGGCGGACAGCCACCTCCATGCTGGCCTCTCTCGCAGTATGGATAGTGTTCTTCTTCTTTGTCACCGCGATAGCCGGCGCAATCGCAAGCGCCGCAATCCCGGTTGATGCTAACTCGACCATCGACACGTATACCAGCAACGCAACCCTCGAAGGGGGACTTGCGCGAATCTCGCCCAGCACCCTGTACGGCGAGGCGACCATCGGGCTCCTCACTCCTGAAGTCGGCACATTGAACTCCGCTCTCTTTGTGATTAGCTCCTATGCGGGGAGGATGTCCAACCCGCTGCCGCTTCAGGACAGCCTGCTCATCGTCTGGCCGCAAATCGTCACCATCATTGCTCTCTGCGTCGTCTGCTTCGCCGGTTCTTATATACGGTTCATGCGCGAAGAGATACGCTCTATCTAGCTGCTGCATGGGGCGGTCGCGTAGCTACGCGACCGCCCCATCTGTCTGCCATGGGCTTCCGCCGGCGGACACTGGCGTTTTCGTGCCGTAGTACGATACCATTCGACTGCCCGTTCGCTGTCGCGCCCGAGTCCCGGTGCCGAGACAACTCTGCAGTGTGCTGAGCGGCCCTGTCGCTGCAATCAGGTCCTATGGTGAGCGTTACTGAACTTGGTGCCGTCGTTGCCGGATATCTCCTCGGCTCGATTCCGTTCGCGTATATGATCGCGCGGGCGAAGTCAGGTGTCGACATCAGGAATGTGGATATCGGTAACGTTGGCGCTGGAAGCGTGATCCGAGCCGTAGGTCTTAAAGAAGGGTTGCTCACTCTGGCCGCGGATGTGGGCAAAGGATGGGCGGCCATCGTCGTCGCGCAGATGCTGGGAGTGGGTTTGTATTGGGTGCTGGCTGCAGGCGCCATGGCGATCGCGGGACATGTCTATCCGGTGTACATAGGGTTCCGCGGCGGACAGGGCGTGGCTACGTCGATGGGCGTTTTCCTGGCTCTCGCTCCCCTGGCAATGCTGCTCACGGCCGGAATAATGGGAATCGTCCTCCTCCTGAACGTGCGCAGCGGCCTTTCGCGTCGTCTGTTCCTCGTCGTGGCTTGCGCCGCACCATTCCTGCCGATTTTCGTGTATGTTGTGGGACGTTCCGCGGTGCTTACCGTGTATGCGACTGGAGTTGTCGCCTTCATTGCTCTGCGTAACCTTCGACAGTTGCGCCACCCGAGGTCTATCACTGCCCGGTTGCTTGAGGAGACTGACGAGCCGGACCGGGGGCGAACGCGGAGGGAGGACAGTGGACACAGGGTATGACTTGAGGTTCATGGCCGGTCGCGCGGTTTCGGCCAACTTGCGACGGGATATCGGGATGGTTGGGCTGATTGCGGTGATGATCGGCCTGAACATCGGCGGGTCGCTCTTCCTGCTGACCGCAGTTGCCGCGGGACTGACGGGTTCATCGCTCCTGGTTGCTCAGTTGATATCGGCCACGCCAATTTTGCTTGCGCTCCCTGCCTACGCGGCTCTGTCTTCCGCGCTGCCCGTGACCTGCGCGAACTATCAATACGCGAAACTGTTTTCTCGCCCGCTTGCGGTGGCTGCATGGATGGTACTGTTCATTGCGATTCCAATGGGGATGCTCCCGCTCTTTGCGCTGGCCATTGCAAAACTTGTGGCGGTGCTGGTTCCCGGTCTCGACGTGACTCTGTGGGCTGTGATCGTCATGAGCCTGCTGTTCCTGGTCAACGTACTCGGGGTGCGTCTCGCGACCCAGGCACAGTTCGTGGGTGTCGCGGTGTTGCTCGCAGCGTTGCTGACATTCATCGTCGGCGGCCTGCCTTCTGTGCAGTTGGACAATCTGGCGCCCGTGTTCGTGGGGGGTCCGGTCGGTTTGATTGGGGCGTCAGCTCTGCTCTACACGTTGCTCGCCGGAGGCCTGTTCGGGATCGAGATGGGTGACGAGATTCGGAACGCCCGCACGGTGATTCCCCGCGCGCTGTTCATCAGCATCGGCGTAGTCCTTTGTCTGTATGTTCTCGTTGAGGTGGTGGCGCTCGGCACGGTGGGCTGGGAGCAGTTCTCACTTGGAACACTCGGCGACGTGGCAGGGACGTTCTTGTCGGGCGGATGGTTGGCGTTGTTCGTGGTGGGTGGCGGTATCACTGCCAGCGCCACAACGATCAACCTTGCACTGGCGGCGGCGGGCAGGTACGCCCTGGCCTTCTCATTTGACGGGTATTTCCCACGAGTGTTCTCTCGTGTCAATCAACGATTCGGAACGCCCCACAATGGGCTCGCGCTGGTCTATCTCATGACCATCGTCACACTTCTTGTAAATCCGCCCCTCATGACGTTGGGGGCCGTGCTGAACTTCGGCCTGCTATTCATGGTTACGCTCGTGCTCTGCGGGGCGGTGAGGCTTCTCAGGCGGCACCCGGCGGCCTACATCAAGGCTGGCGTTCATGTCAGACCCCGACTTCTCACCGTGTCTTCCTTCGCGGCCGTTGCCATCAATCTGGTATACATGCTTGTTCTTGCGATCGCGTTGAAGTGGACGTTCCTCATCTTTGTAGGAGCGATATTGGTCGGACTTGCGATCTTCTACTCGCGCAAATACGGGCTGCTGCGCTAGCGTACTTGCCCGTTGAGCTGTTGAAGCGCTCGGGCGCGCGCCGACAAGACAACGTTTCGTGCAATTTCGAGTGAAGGAGGTCCGTCATGAGCATCATTGATGCGTTCAGGCTTGATGGGAAGGTGGCGCTGGTGACCGGTTGCCGACGTGGAATCGGACGTGGACTCACCATGGCTCTGGCATCCGCCGGAGCGGACATTATCGGCGTAAGTGCAACGCTGGAGGACAGCGGTTCCGAGATTGAGACGAGGGTAGTCGAACTCGGCCGACAATTCAAAGGCTATCGTTGTGACTTTTCCCGGCGGCAGCAGACGCATGACTTCGTGAGACGAGTGAAGGCTGAGAATCCTGTTATCGACATCGTCGTCAGTAATGCCGGTGGCATCTCGCGGTGTCCTGCCGTGGTCCACAGCGATGAGATATGGGACCGCATCATCGAGCTCAATCTGTCGTCGCACTTCATCGTCGCCCGCGAATTGGGCAAAGAAATGGTCGCACGAGGCCGCGGCAAGATCATATTCACCGCGTCGATGATGACATTCCACGGAGGCATGCTGATTCCCAGCTACACAGCGAGCAAAGGCGCTATCGGTCAACTGACTAAGGCCCTCGCCAACGAATGGGCCCCGTACGGCGTCAATGTGAACGCCATAGCCCCGGGGTATATCGCGACGGATATCAATCCTGAACTGAGAGCTGACCCCGTGATTAACAAGTCATTGGTTGACCGCATCCCCGCAGGCAGATGGGGACTGCCCGATGACATGGCGGGAGCCGTCGTCTTCCTTGCATCCGAGGCGTCATCGTACGTGCACGGGATTGTGTTGCCTGTCGATGGGGGTTGGCTGGGTAGATAGACTCCCTATTACCTCGGCTCGCCTACGGGCGGAGCTGACGGACGTTCGGTCTTGACCCAGAGTTGACGTCCGTCGGTGACGAATTCGATGGTACCGCAGTCTTCGGTGGTCAGAGTGTCCACCCCCAAGGTGCGAGGCGGTCAAGCACGTCGGCATGCGGATGTCCGTAGGGATTATCCGCGCCGACGGATATAACCGCAATCTGTGGCGCGACGGCCGCGAGGAACTGATAGGTAGATGAAGAATTGCTGCCGTGGTGGCCAACCTTCAACACCTGGCTGCCGAGTCCGCCTGCCACCCTGTGCAGGAGTTGGGTCTCGGCTTCAACTCGGATGTCCGCTGTAAGCAGGAAGCTGATGTCGCCAAGTGTCACTTTGAGAACGACACCGTTGTTGTCAGTGTCGTCTGTAGTGTTTGTCAACCGGTCGGGCCATGGGTTCAGAAACTCGATGTGCGTGCCGTCTGCCATATCCAGTTGCTCACCTGCCGTGACGATGTGGGGCTCCGTGGAGGCCTCACGGAGACGCCGCGTCCACTCCTCCTGCAGGAGCGATGAGGAGTCCGTCGCTGGTTCGAGAATCAGACTCGTCTTGTAGCGGTCTATCGCGGTGAGCAGTCCGGTCAGGTGGTCGGAATGGGGGTGAGTGAGCACCACAACATCGAGACTCCTGTCCCAGAAGGGAAGGTACCCATCGACGAGCGCACACGTATCCCTGCCGTCAGGTCCGCCGTCTACGAGCATCGTTCTGCCTGACGGTGTTTGAATCAGTATGGAGTCACCCTGTCCTGCGTCCAGAAAGACAACATGCAGCTTGCCGTCTGGTGCGGCCATGACGGCGGAAATCATCAGCGCAGCCGCCAGCAGCAGTGGTGGCAGCGCCCACGACCACCTGGTGAACCGTCCCTCAGTGGTGGCCGGCAACGGGACCCGCTCTTCCGCGTCGTGTCTTCGAAGGTGAAGCCGCAGCACCGGCACGCAACTAAGAAGTGCGTAATAGACGACGGTCAGCCAGACTGCGGCGCCCCCTATCTGCACCATTGCCTGTGGCCAGGCGGCGAACAATTGGACTGCCTTGATGATATAGGTCAGGAACAGCCAGGCAATCCACGCGAGTGGTGCGGCGAGTGATGGAGATAGTAGAGCGATCAGTCCCGATAGTCCGGACGCGCCGACCGCGAACGGGAGCGCCGGAAGGGTAAGCAGGGATACTGGGACGGAAACAAGTGACAATTGTCCGAATGTGTCGACGCATACAGGCATCACCGCCACGGTTGCCGACAGCGTCGCCGCGACGATGTCTATCACGGTGTCGCCGGCGGGCACACGAATGCCATACCTTTCGGTCACCCAGTCCGTGGTTTGCAGCAAGAGGGCGCGAACCGCGGGGAAAAGTAGTACGAGACCCGCCATGGCAAGGACGCTCAACTGAAAGGATGTCCGCCACAGCAATTGAGGTTCAATGCCCACCATGATTGCGGCGGCGAATGCGAGCGCCGTTGGCGCATGCTTTTGCCTGCCGGCCAGCTCCGCAATCAAGAACGTACTGGCCATGATGGCCGCCCTGATGACAGGGGGCCGCATGCCGGTGAACACTGCGTACGTCCACAACACTGCGAGACAGAGCCACACATAGAAATAATGCCTGCGGCCCAGTGCCGCCAGCAGCAGCGTCATCACCATGGCAACAAGGATTCCGAGATGAAGACCTGAGATTGCGAGGAGATGAGCGGTTCCGGTGCGAACGAACGCGTCGGACACTGATTCCGGCAGACCGCCTCTCCTTCCCAGCAGCAACGATTCAGCAAGGGATGACTCGGGTTCAGGCAATATCTTCGTAATTGCCATCCCAATCGTTGAGTTCAACCGCATCAGGCGTGCTGTCACAGACGGGCTGGTGGGTGGAAGAATGACAATCTCCGGGCAGAACGCAGTCGAATACACCCCGCTCAGGGCAAGATAGCCTGCATAGTCGAAATCACCCAACTGAGGTGGCGTCTCAAGCGACGCGCGAAGTGAAAGAGTGTCGCCGTAATGAAGGGGCCGCGGGTCGCTTGTCGTTACGCCAACGCGTCCATCCAACGGTGTCATATGACCATTGAGGTCGACGCTGATATCATCGAGGAGGACGAAGCCATATTGGCCTCCCGAATCCGGTTCCTCACAGACCGTGGCCTGAATCTCGAGTTCTCCCAGACCGTTGTAGTGCGAGATGAGCGAAGGTCCCTGCTGCGGCAGCGAGTCTTCATATCGCGCGGCGCCAAGCACACCGAATACAATCGACCCGACGACGAGCAACAGAATGGTGGTGCGTGTTCGTCTTGCCAGGAGGAACACGAATGCGACCGCAGGGACAGAGGATGGCGCACCATCCGGGGTCATGAGATGCGCTCAGGGCCAGGCCCGCGACGAATGCGCAACTGAACGCAAGTAACCACATGACAGGAGGGCTACGGTGTAACCGTCACGAACTCCTTCAATGCCTCATATGTGGCCTCGCCAAAGCCCGGCACCATCACCAGTTCTTGCGCGGTGGCGAAAGGTCCATTCTGGTCGCGAAATGCAACGATAGCCTGCGCTTTCTCGGGTCCGATGCCAGGTAGCGCGTCAAGCAGCCACGCGTCGGCGTGGTTGAGGTCTATCCTCTGCGGGCTCGTCGGGGCAACGTCGTCACCGATGACCAGCGACGTAGACTTCGGCAGTTGCCCGGCCTCTCCTAACGCGATGCCCATCATGTCCGCAAGCGAAATGGACGCATCGAGCGTGTATAGCCCCGGGTATTCCACATCGCCCAGTATGTTGACGGTGATTAGCGGAGCCTCTTGATCTTTGGGCGCCTCGAGCACAACCGGCGCAAATCTCTCCGCGCGGATAACCGGGACGAGGCTGTAACCGCCCACGATTGTCGCGACGATCAGGGTTAAGACAAGGGCCCGGGTGGCGATTTCCGCTCTGCTCAAGAGAGTTCGGTCTTCTTCATTGCCTTCGGGTGCGGTAGAATGCTGGCATGAGTGGCGAAACTCGCACCATTACCGTCAATCGCAAAGCTTACCATGATTATCTCATCACCGACACGTATGAGGCCGGTCTGGTGCTGCAAGGTTCCGAAATCAAGTCGATCCGGGCGGGTCATGTCAACTTGAAGGACGCCTATGCCAGGGTGGAAAACGGCGAGGCATGGCTGTTCAACTGCCACATCTCCGCGTACACGGCGGCGAGTTACAACGGTCATGAGCCCGGCCGCGCGCGGAAGTTGCTGCTACATCGCAAGGAAGTGGACGAACTCGACGCGATCGTGAAGCAGAAGAGTTTGACGATAGTCCCGCTTCGAATGTACATTAAAGGTGGCGTTGCAAAGTTGGCACTTGGTGTCGCCCGCGGGAAGAAACAGTACGACAAGCGCGAAGCGATTGCTCAGCGTGACCAGGATAGAGAACTGGACCGGGTGATGAAATCGCGGATGAAGTGAACAAGTGCGAGCGCCAATCAGTAGGGCATGGGGGCGCGTGGGTTCGACAGGGGAGGGCCTACAGGATTGCAGGCTGAGGTGCCATCAACCTCAATAATCAGGTGGCAAAAAATAAACGAGAACGACTTAGTTCCCGTCGCGGCCTAGATAAGGTTGCGCGTCCACCTCAATCTCTCTCCGGTGGGTTGAGAGTGGGCGACGAAATGCCGGGGTGCTCCAGGTTAGGGCCGGCGAAACCTGGCTAAGATAAGCTGGATGGCGTGACCGGACTCGGTCGGCGGACGACGGTCAGGCGAGAAAATTGGCGACCGACTAAGCCTGTAGTAGATTCTGGCAACCTTTTTCTGGACGGGGAGTTCAACCCTCCCCCGCCTCCACCATTCTTGTAGCTAAATCGCCCCCCCCGAACGCTTGCTGCGGCGGCGATGTTTGGTTTCAATGAACCAACGCAGTTGATCAACTCAGACGGACTGCGTTCCACCTCTGCCCTCGTTGTGCCGCTATTGGCTGACCTCGGCGGTCGGCGTGTCCGCAACAGCTATCTGGCGGGGCGTCGCCCCGCGTGGAGTTTCCACCCTGGCTGCTGAACGACGGGGCGATGCCCGCCCCTGTATCAGGCGATCACCTGCCGGTTGCCCGTCGCCCGTCGATGGGATTGACGCAATCGGATATGACAACATGGGTCTGCAAAACACGTGTTCTCAGGTGTTGCGTAAGCTGAGTTCCCGGTGCATCCTTGCACAAGAATGACGTGTTAAGTTTATGGGTGAGCCGCCGGCCGTCTGCGGCTCCATAGGACGGGCGTGGCGGCCGGCGATTGTCATGTGCGTTCCGGAAGAGAGGGGTGAGGGATGCTGAATATCAAGAGAGCGTATGAGAAGCGGACTGACGACGATGGCACGCGCATCTACGTCGACAGGCTATGGCCGCGTGGCTTGAGCAAGCAGGAATTCATCTATGACGAGTGGCTGAAGGTCTTGTCTCCAAGTGACGACCTGCGCCGCTGGTTCGGTCATGACCCCGGCAGGTTCGCCGGATTTCGAGAAAGATATCTGCATGAACTGTCCGATGCGGACAAGGCCGAGGAGCTACGTCGAATCGCTGAGTTGGCCCGTGCCCGGAACGTCACCCTCATCTACAGCGCAAAGGACACTGAACATAACAATGCGGTGATTCTCGCTGAAGTCATCAAGGGGATGATGACCGACCGCGCTGCTGGATGAGGCGCCGGCATCCTGCCGGATGGCTGAGCGTAAGTCCGCCGATGGCTGCCCTGCTCCCGTTTGCAGGAGTAAGCTGTCATGCGGGAACGGTTGCCGATGGTTATCCCGCACGCTCTCGTCTATACTTGGCGTGCCGAGTGTGCTGTAGCTCTCCCCGAATAGCACGCGAGTGAGCTCCGGTTGGACCGCACGTCGAAATAATGGACAGACCGAGATACGTACGATTGGGTGCCGCGCTGTTCACAGCCGGAGCATTCATATTGCTCGCCTCTGTGTTTCTGCTTGGCTCATATCCGGGCATGTCGACCGGACTGGCGATGGTGGTTGTCGGACTGGTAGTTCTGATGCTCGGCAAGACTGCTCCAGCGCTGTCGGCCGAACTCGCCGGCCTTCTGGCTCGAACCGGGTACGAGAATCTCGGGAGGCTTCTCGAGGAATTGGGGACTCAGTCGCGCGCGGTATATCTACCGTCGTCAGCGGTAGCAGGCGCTGCCCGCGCCATGGTTCCCCTTGGCGACGGTGCCTGGACGTCGCTGGATACGAAGCCGTTGAACGACCGCTTCATCGTCTTCTACGGCGAGGGCGCTGATGACGTTGGGCTGCTGGTAACCGCCCCGGGCTGCGCGGCACTCGGCTTGCTGCCATATCCACCGGGCGCCACTATGGATGAATTAACCGTGGCAATCACTCAGGTTGCTATCTCGTCCCTGCGAATAGCGCGCGGCGTCGAGATGCATGAGTATGGGGATACCATTGAAGTGACCTTCGTTCACGAATCCGTGCCGGAACGATGGTTGTCCTCGGTCGTCGAGCTCTGTCTCGGCTCGCTGTCTGCCTCAATTGCGGCGGCGCTCGTATCTGAGGGCAGACATCGCAGGGTGACTGTGGAGTCGGAAACAGTCGCCGGCTCGACGCGCACTGTCATGCTCGCGTTGCTGCCACAGTAGGTGTGCTATGTCCATCACTGACCGATATGTACTCTCGCTTACAGCGGTACTTATGGGGACATCCGTCATATTTGCGTGGTCCGGCGAGACACGGGTCAATCTGTTCCTCTCCGTGTACATAATTGAGACGCTCGCAATCAATCAGGTATTCGTGTGGCTGAGCGAGCAGGCGCGGAGCGCTTTGAGAGTCGTTGAACGCATTCTCGTGGCCTGCTTCGCAGTCGTATTGGTCACAGAGGTCGTGCGCATTCTGACCGGATAGCACCGGGTAACGGGTATCCGGTTGATTCTGGCAGCGGTGATGCAGATTCAAAGTGATTGGTTTCCGGAATCGCCGAAGACGAACCCGGCCTTGCCAGGGACCCGTCGATGGCCGGGCGGTCCTGGGTTTCGACGCCTGGCCGCAGGCCTGTCGTTCGCCGTCCTGTTGACTGTGTCCGGGTGCGCCGGGCCTACCTTGCCATCCAGCCCGGTGTTCCATCGGGACCCATCTACGGTCAGAGAGCATTTCGAGTCGTGGTTGCTCTTCGCGCAACTGGGCAACGCCTTGCAGGCGGTGGCTTCCGAGCAGTTCGACAGCTCTCGAGGACAGCTCGCGGCTGTGACGATAGACCGCGCGCACTTGCCCTCCGGTCTGGTCGATATGGCGAGCCGGTACGTTGACCTGTGCAATGAACTCGCCGACACCGTCCAGGACGTGTACGACTCTCTGCAGCAGGTCGAGGAATTGCTGGCGACGAACGACGTTCAACACGCCGGTGTCCAACTGGCCGCATGCAGGGCGCTTGTCGTACAGGCTCAAGAACAGTTGGCTGCTCTCGAAGATGCGACGCTCGAGATGTTCGCGATGCTGCAGCGTTCGGGCTCAGGCGGTACCACAGCGCAGCTTGCTGAAGCGCGACAGTCTCTTGAGGCGGCTATCGCGCGCCTCTCGCAGTTGACGATTGATTACGCCAGTCGTCTGGAGGTGGTTCAGAGCGTTGCCGACGAGAAGCGGGGACTTGCCCAGCCGGTGATACGTTTGTTCCTCGGTAACGACGCTGCGTGGGTGGGTGAGCGGGTGGCGCTCTCAGGGACAGCCGGCGTCGGTGGAAGTCCGTTGGCGGATCGCGAAATGCTCATTCTGATGGACGGACTGGAAGTGGCGCGAGTGCGAAGTGGGAGTGAGGGTTCCTTCTCGTACGAATTGCCGATTCCATTCGAGTACGTGCCGCTTCGCGTGTTGCAGGTGTCTTTTCTGCCGGTTGGAAGCGACCTGGACCGCTATCGCCGTGCATCGAGCAACCCCGTGGAACTCACCGTTCGGTTCCATGCAACCCAAGTGACGCTGGACCCGTATGGAAATCTCTATCCGGGTCTTGCGGGAACCGTCGGCGGCATGGTTGTGTCGTCCGGCAGGATGGACGCGCGACAGGTTGAGTTGCGGTGCGGGGACGAGATCGTGGGCCAGACAGTGACGGGAGCGGCCGGAGCATTCAGTTGCCAGGTCACCCTGCCGTCCGATGCAGCGGAAGGTGCCGATACGCTGACACTGATGGTCGCCGGAGATGATGCAGCTCTCACGGCGCCGGGTCTTGTGCAAGCGCCCATTGACATCGTGCGTCTCGCACCGAGCATCAAGGTATCCGTCCCGCGTGTTCTTCTCGTGCCGGCGCCGTCCATGTCACTTCTGCGCCAGCTACTGGGAGGTGATTTCGTGCGTATGGTGCCGGTCTCGGGCGACGTTGGTTCTGCACTTCCGATGGACCTGCCCTCCATGAGCGCATATTGGGGCGAACGGCAGGTACACTGGCAGCAACAGGGAGCCGTGTTCGAGCGCGATACTCCGCTGGTGACGTCCATCTGGTCCATGGGTGTGCGCTCTGTGACGGTTCGTATAACTCCCCGGGAACCCTGGCTGAAGCCCGTCGAAACCAGTGCGCACTTGCTCGTGGTCAACCTGTTCATGCCTGTTGTGTGGTTCGCCGCCCTCGTGACCGCCCTTGCGTTGGGATTGGCCGCACGAAGACGTTGGGTCGCGGTCAACCCTCGCGGTGTCGGCCTACCGCTGGCTTCCGGCGCCGGTTCACCCCCCGGGTTCGTTCGCGCCGAAAACGCGCTGTATTCTGTGGACGCGGGCATGCGCCTGTCGTTGGTGATGCTCTACTACAGGGCCGTGCAGTTCTTTCAAACCAGATTTGACGTTACGCTGCGAAGTGAGATGACGCTTCGCGAATATCTTGCGGCCACGATTCGCCGCCTGCCTGCGACGTCCAGGCTGTTCGACAGATTGACATCGCTCGCGGAACAGGCGCTGTACGGGCCGCGGGAGCCACGGCGCACGGACGTGACCGCGAGCCGGAGGCTGGTGGCGGCACTGCTGCGGATGCGGCGCCGTGATAGCTCCAAGGATGAGGACGGCATTCAATGACACGCCGCTGGACTGATATGCTGTGGCTCGTGCTTGTTGGTTTGGTGGCCGTCATGGTGTTTGTGTGGGCCCATCCGAACGATCGTGACTCAAGCTTCCTCAACAGAGGATGGAACGGCCTGAGTGAAGCGTCGGAGGCTTTGCATGCATCCGCGCTGCTGTCCTACGGCGATTTGCCGGAAGTTACACAACCGGCGACCCTCATAGTGATGCCGCAACTGGAGCTGGAGCCGGCGGCCGAGGCGGCGATAGACAGCTTTCTCGAAGACGGTGGAACGGTAATCGTGATGGACGACTTCGGGTATGGGAACGACCTGTTGCAGGAACTGGGAGTCGGGGTGAAACTGAACGGCGCGTTGCTGATGGACCCGCTGTATTGCTACAGGGATGCAACCATGCCGAAGATTGAAGTCGCCGGTGTGTCGGCGGAGGCGGGGCCAATCTCAGTGGTACTGAATCGAGCCACGTGGCTCGAGGCAGGCGGTGGCGTCGAGGTATGGGCGCGGTCGTCTTACTTCAGCTATGGGGATGAAGACGCCGATGGCATCCGCAACGGCCATGACCCTGACGGCCCGCTTCCCGTGGGAGCCGTGGCCCACAGAGGTCCGGGCACGGTCGTTGTCGTCTCGGATTCCAGTCTACTGCTCAACAGCATGGTGCAAGCCGGTGACAATATCGAGGCCGTGACGCGCTTTGTGCAAGGGGACGTCTTTATTGATCAGGTGCATCTGCCCGAAGCGAAGGTCGACGAAGGTAAGGGCGACCTCGATGCAGCGGGTGCGGCACTGGGTTCGGGGGCTGGCGCGGCGGGTCTGGTGGTCCTGTCCTGCGGTCTTGCAGTGGCGTACGCATGGTATAATCGCGGGGCACGATTATGAGTGAATTGCGCAAGCTCCCTCAGCGCATCCTGGACGACCTCGACGAAGCGGTAATCGGTAAGCGAGAACTGAAGCGCTTGCTGCTTATCGGTATGCTGGCGGGCGGCCATGTGCTGATCGAAGGGCCTCCGGGCACCGGCAAGACCACGACTGCCCGCTCGTTCTGCAAGGCTCTCGGCGGTACGTTCAAACGCATCCAATTTACCCCCGACATGTTGCCCAGCGACGTGACGGGATTCTACCTCTATCACACGACCGGCGACTCCCGGTTCATTGAAGGACCTGTGTTTGCCAACGTCGTGCTGGCTGACGAACTCAACCGTACGACGCCGCGTACGCAAGCCGCCTTGCTGGAGTCAATGCAAGAGGGGCAGGTGACTATCGAGGGAATCACCCATGCGCTGCCTCAGCCCATGATGGTTATCGGGAGCCAGCTGCCTTACGGCGGGCCCGGAACCTATCCTCTGACGTCCGTGCAAGCCGATCGTTTCCTGCTGCACGCGTCGAGTGGCATGCCCTCGCCTGACGAGGAACGGCGAATTGTCGAATCCATCGACCGTATTGAACGTACCGTCGTTAGTCCCGTCGTGTGTCCGGCAGACATCATGGCGTTACGTGGCGAATCGGCGGCTGTGCATGTCTCGCCACCCGTCTTGAACTATATACTGTCCCTCGTTGACACCGTTCGGCGCCGCGATGACGTGGCTGAGTCTGTCAGTCCGCGCGTGGGCATAGCGCTGTTCAAGACCAGCCGTGCAGCCGCGTATCTCAACGGCAGGGATTTCGTGTTGCCGGATGACGTGAAAGAACTGTTCAACAGCGTCGTGTATCATCGGCTCGTTCTGAGGCCCGAGGCCGAAGCGGATGGGTCTTCCCGTGAAGAGGTCATTCGTTCGGTACTTGCCGACGTGCCGGTTCCTAAGGGTCTGGACGTAGCCGGTTAGGGGCGAGGCATGGTTGAGAAAACAGGCGAATCGCGCGGCGGCGTTTGCGGCTGCATCGTAGGCCAAGTACGGTTTCATGTTCCAGGGGGCGGGCGCTGACCTCTCGCGGCGCACTTCGAGCCCTGCTGGTCTACCCCCCGATCGTGCTGGCAGCCGGATCACTCGTTTCAGGCGCGGCGACCGCCAGTGTGACGGTCGGACTGACCACACTGTACGTCGCCTGTCTCCTTGCCGGATGGTGGCCTGGGTTTCTGACGGCGGCGCTTGCATCCGCGCTAGTCGCTCCTCTACTCCTGGCCCCATACCTTGGAGCATGGTCGGTTCTGTTTGAGTTCCCTGCGCTGGGCGCCATCGCGCGTGGACTCATGGGGGTCGCGCCCCTGCTTGTTCCCGTGCATCCGTTGGTCGGCCGGTCGGTGACTTCTCTGACACGCTCGCTGATGACGGCGCTTGCGGTCGTTCTGTTGGTCTCTATAGTGGTGTCGCTTCCCGTTCTCACGCTGGCGACTGCGGGTCTGCTTCTGGCCCTTGGAATCGGACTGGCGAGACAGACGTGGCGCCTTGGCCGCTTTCCCCTGATTGTGGAACGTGCGGACGTGTCAGTTCGGGCAGGCGATACGGTTCAGATTGAGTTCGAGATGCGTCTCAAACGTGTTCCAGGCAGTGCGTTGTTCCGCCTCGACGGCCGTGGCGGTGATGTGGTGCATGATTCCGGACCGTTTGTGCTCCGGGAGACCCTGTGGGATTCGGTGGCGGTTGTCACGCGGGCCGGTGGACCGCGCGAGGTCGTGGTGGATGCGTCGTTGACGGATTCGATGGGGCTCATGCGCCTCGAACAGAGTCTGCACGTAGCCCACCTCAATGTAGTGCCGAGGGCCCGGGTTGCCGCCTGGGCTGCCGACGAATTTCTATCCCACCGCGGTTTACGTGGCGAGTCTGCTGCCGCGCTGTCGGGCGAGGTGGCCGGCTTACTTGGTGCGCGACACGGGGTCGAATACGAGTCAAGTCGCCAGTACGTTCCCGGAGACATGCTGTTGTCCGTGGACTGGAAGCACACTTCGCGGCTGGGTTCGCTTGTGGTGAAGACCTTTGACGATGGCTCGAACTCCGCCGGACTCGTCATTGTGAATCTTTCGGTCACCAATGCCGAGGAGGCTGACCGCCTCGTGTATGAGTTTCTGTCGACGGCGCTCACGATCGCCGGTGCGTCTCACGGTGCGTCGATTGCCCTGTACGGGGGCCTGGTAAGTAGTCATTCGCTCTCACCCCTGCTATTTGGCGATGCGCTGGTGCGCATGGCGCTTGGGGACTGCTCCAGTGTCCGCATCGTCCCTGAGTGGCGGACTTCGCTTCAGCCTGCCGGTTCTCAAGAAATGCATCGCAGGGTGGTTCGTATGCGTAATTCCCACGCCGCTGGCGCCAAGCAGCTGGGCCATCTGCTTGGAATCAGGGAGCGGGGATTGCGAAATGATGCCGCTGAACTGCTTGGCGATGCCCTGGCGCAAACAATGACAGGTCAACAGTCGCCGGCCTGGTGCGTCGTGCTAAGCGCGATGCACGATGACGCCGAGGCCATACTGAGCGGGCTTCACGAATTTGACCGCAGGGGAGTGCGGACCAGGCTAATAGATGTGAGCTTGCCTGCGCCGGGTCGACGCACGAGAACGTCGCGTGTGTCACGAGCGCGTGTGCCGGTGTAGTGGAATGAAGCGATTGCCGTGGGGCGCCATGCCGGCTGTGGTTGCGCCGCGATGAAGGTCACGGTGGAGGTCGACTGTCTGGCGGCCGGTCTGCGGACGATTCCGGCGCGTGTTACCATGGCCGTGGAAGCTGTATCCGGCCGGGCGACGGTGCAAAGCACGGGTTGCGGCGGATGATTGTTATGACCGCGATGAAGGAATTGCGCGAGTTGAACCGTGACGAGCTTGCACAATTGTGTGCGGGCCTTCGTGCGCGGATGGTGTCTACAGTCCTGCAATCGGGTGGACACCTGTCTTCGAGTCTGGGTGCGGTCGAGGTCGCTGTGGCCTTGCACCGCGTATTCGATTCGGCACGCGACCGCATCGTGTGGGACGTCGGCCACCAGGCCTACGCGCACAAGCTGCTGACAGGCAGGGCGGACGCGTTTGACACCCTGCGTCAGTATGGCGGCATTTCCGGCTTTCCGGACCCGATGGAGAGCCGGCATGACGCGTTTGTGGGTGGGCATGCGGGAAACGCGGTTTCCGCCGCTCTCGGTCTGGCCCTCGCGCGCGACCGCGCGGGACAGAAGCACGACGTGGTGGCGGTGGTCGGTGACGGCTCACTCACCGCGGGCATGTCGTACGAAGCACTCAATCACGCCGGCCAGACTGGTGCTCGACTCATCATCGTGCTGAACGACAACGGCATGTCGATATCGCCGACGGCCGGCGCCCTGGCTAGAAGGCTGCACATGTTGCGAACCGGGCCCACGTACACGCGCATAAAACGGGACACGGACCACGCACTGTTCAACTTGCCGTTGGGGAGCCGGGTGCGCTGGCTATTGCGCAGACTGAAGTCCGGAGTCAAGTCGATGGTGACACCCGTGATGTTATTCGAAGAACTCGGCATCACGTATCTCGGGCCCCTCGACGGGCACGACGTGGTCTCCATCGAGAGTGCGCTACGGCGCGCACGTACGCTGAAGAGGCCGGTGGTAGTTCACGTAATCACACAGAAGGGCAAAGGCTACGGGCCGGCTGAACTTGATCCGGTTCGGTTTCACGGAGTGGCCCCCTGCGTCGAACGTGAGGTCAACTGCGAGACGTACAGCGCCGTATTCGCGTCGAGTATCCGAGAGTTGATGCGGGAAGATTCCCGCATCGTTGTTGTGGCGGCGGCGATGCTCGAGGGCACCGGCCTCGCCGCGATTGCCCGGGAGTTTCCCGGACGGGTTCTGGACGTCGGTATCTCGGAGCAGCACGCGGTCACGCTCGCGGGAGGGCTGGCAGCCGGCGGAATGCGGCCGGTGGTCGCCATTTATTCGACCTTTCTCCAGCGGGGATTCGACCAGATATTGCATGACGTCTGTTTGCCGGCGCTGCCAGTGGTGTTCGCCGTGGATCGCGCAGGCATCGTGGGGGAGGACGGCAAGACGCACCAGGGTATCTTCGACCTGGCCTACCTGAGTCTGATGCCCCACATGAAGGTTCTCGCGCCGCGTGACGGCGCAAGTCTTTCCATGATGATGCGCCACGCTTTGTCGTGTGATGGTCCGGTTGCCATCCGGTACCCGCGTGCGCGGGTTCCTGCACCTTTGCCGGGCACGGCGGAAGTCTCTCGCAGGCAGCCGACTTCTGAGATGATGCGCGATGGCCGTGATGTGCTTGTAGTGTCGGTTGGTTCGATGACGTCAGTGGCCATGGAGGCGGCGGAACTTCTGCATAGGGCGGGCGTAGAGGTTGGCGTCATGGACGCCGGGATTGCGCATCCTGTCGACATTGAAGCGCTGAAGTGCGCGGCGTTGCGATACGAGGCGATTGTGACGGTGGAGGAGCATGTCCTCTGCGGCGGATTCGGCTCGGCAGTCGGGGCGGCGCTGCATGACGCCGGGCTGCATCGTATACCGGTGTCGCGTCTCGGCGTGCCGGATTGTTTCGTGCCCCATGGGACTCGCGACAGGCTGTTGGCGGAGGCCGGGCTTGACGCTCGTTCCGTGCGTGCGGCGTGCGAGTCGGTTCTCAGCGACCTCGGCGCGCATGCGCGGCGCTCGTAGCGATTACGGTGTGGGCAGGCATATGAGCCGTCATGCGAGACGGCAGGAACTCGAGCGCGGCCGTGTATGCTCACCGGCAAATCGAACCGGTTCGATGGAAATCAGGCATCGACTGATGGTAGAATCCGACGGGCATCGTCGCTGTCCGGGTGTCGGATGGGACATGCGCACACAGGAGGGCTGAATGCAGCGCGGCACTGTTGGAGTCGTCGGGTCAGGCACCATGGGGCGGGGCATTGCGCAGGTTGCCGCCGGCGTTGGCTACGACGTTATCCTCAATGATGTCTCGACAGATCTCGTTAGCCGGTCCCGCGAACGCCTCCAGACAGAACTGGGACGACTGGTCGACAAGGGAAAGATAGAAGCCACCGCGAGAGACGCGTTGCTGTCTCGCGTCAAGACGAGCACCGACCTTCGTGACATGTCCGAGGCTGACATAATTGTCGAGGCGATATTCGAAGACCTGGAGGCCAAGAAGAAACTCTTCTCGCGTTTGGATGAGGTATGCCGCGAGGGAGCTATTCTCGGCAGCAACAGTTCTTCGCTTTCGATCCTCGACATTGCAATGGCAACCAACAGGCCGGAGAGCGTCGTGGGTATTCATTTCTTCAACCCGGTGCCCCTGATGAAAGGTGTCGAGTTGGTGTGCACCATCATGACGTCATTTCAGACGCTGGAGGCGGCGCGGCAGTTTTCTGTCTCGCTTGGCAAGGAGACGTGGGTGGCCAAGGACGCGCCCGGCTTTCTGAGCACACGGCTCCTGGCGCCATACCTCATCGATGCCATACGGCTGTATGAAAACGGATTCGCCAAGAAGGAAGACATCGACTCGTGTTGTGTACTGTCATTCAACTATCCGATGGGCCCGCTGACACTTTCCGACCTCATCGGACTTGATGTGCTGCTGAATATTGCGAACACACTGTATGACTCGTTCAAAGACCCGAAGTTTGCGGCGCCGATTCTGCTTGAGAAGATGGTCAAGGCCGGTCAGCTTGGTCGAAAGACGGGGAAAGGATTCTACGACTACTCGCACTAGCGGGTGGCGATTTCGCTAGAATGCACACGGCGTTGAAACAGCATCGAGCACTTATCGCGCACGGACATTGCGCAGCCGGTGAATTCCAGGAGCGCGATTCGGGCGGCTCACGTTGCGGGCCGTGTCGGGCGCAATCGGAGTTGTGGTTTAGCGAGGTGAACGTGTGGTCGCGAGTGCACTGGACGGCGAGACAACGAAAGGTACAGCGGGAGATGCCATCCAGGTGCCTACACGAGTGCGGCGTCAATCCACAGCTCGTCAGCCAGCGTGCATTGCCGCCGCTGCCATCGATTGGAGGATGTCCTCGGAACCCAGTGGCGGGCTGAAACGCCCGCTGCTCGTCGCCGCTCCCACGGCGGCAAGCTATCGCATCGTTGGTGGACAGACTGAAGGAGGGTGACTCACATGCTTGAAGTCCGTTTCCACGGTCGCGGGGGGCAGGGAGCAGTCACGGCAGCAAACCTGCTGGCGGCGGCCGCGCTTCGCGACGGCAAGATAGGAGTGCAGGCTTTCCCGCATTTCGGAGGTGAACGGCGTGGCGCGCCGGTGGCTTCCTTCGTGCGCATCGCCGATGAGGAGGTGCGTCTGCGCAGCCGCGTGTATCACCCCGACATCGTCGTGGTGCTGGACCGCCAGACCCTGGAGTCCACCGACGTGACCGCAGGAGTCAAAGAGGGCGGCACCATCATCATCAATACGCGCAAGAAGCCCGACGAGTTCGACTTCTCCTCGAAGTTCAGGGTTGCGGTGGTCGATGCCGCCGGAATCTCGATTGCGCGCGGTCTGTTGGTAAGCGGGATTCCGGCTCTGAACACCCCCATGCTCGGCGCGGTCGCGAAGATGACCGACCAGGTGTCTCTGGAGTCCATCCAGGCGGTCATCCGCGAACAGTGGAAGGGAGCTGCCGGTGAGTCCAATGCCGCGGCGGCGAAAGAAGCCTATGAAAAGACGGAGGTGAACCGCTGATGGAGCGTTTCGAGGCCGACACTACGCTGTCGTATCCATGTTCGGGGGCGGCGGGCAAGACCGGCGGGTGGCGTGACTTCAAACCGGTCATCGACCAGTCGAAGTGTATCAAGTGCCTTCGGTGTTGGGCATACTGCCCTGAGAATACCGTCCAACGGGCGGAGGATGACTCCGTCAGCATTGACTACGTCTACTGTAAGGGCTGCGGCGTGTGCGCGAATGAGTGCCCGAAGAAGGCCATTACCATGGAGAGGGAGGACTAGCGATGACGATAATGTTCGACGTCGGCAACAAGATCGCGGCCAAAGCCGTGCAACTGTGCAGGCCCGAGGTTATCGCGGCCTATCCCATCACACCTCAAACCGTCATTGTTGAGGAACTGGCCAGGATGGTGGAAGTCGGTGAGCTTTCCGCCGAGTACCTTCGTGTCGAGAGCGAGCACTCGGTTATGGCGGCAATCTGTTCGGCGGCGTCTACAGGCGTGCGCACATTCACGGCGACGTCGTCACAGGGGCTCGCCTACATGCATGAGATGCTGCACTGGGCGAGCCTGTCGCGGCTTCCCATCGTGATGATCAACGTCAACCGTGGCCTTGGCCCCGGCTGGAGCATCTGGGTTGACGAGTTGGACTCGATGGCGCAGCGGGACACCGGATGGTTGCAGTTCTATTGTTCCACGGCCCAGGAGATATTCGACACTATTATTCAGGCCTTCAAGCTCGCGGAGCACAGGGACGTCCAGTTGCCGGTGATGATCAACTACAGCGCATTCACCATCTCACATACGATGATGCCCGCTGACATACTGTCGCAGGAAGACGTCGACGCGTTTCTGCCGCCGTTCAAGCCATATTGGCGTCTTGATTGGCGCAATCCCGTGACCTTCGGCAACGTATTGTCTGATGAGTACCACATGGAGAAGCGGTATACCATGCAGCAAAGCATGGAGAGCGCGAAGCGGCTCATCCCTGAGATTGCGCGCGATTACGAGCAGAAGTTCGGCCGGTACCACGGCGCTCTGATAGAGGAATATCGACTCGATGGCGCGCAGTACGTGCTGTTGGCCACGGCCGCCATCGGCTCGGAAGCGAAAGTGGCGGTGGACAATCTGAGGCAGCAGGGGCACAACGTCGGCCTGGCGCGCGTGCGTGTCATCAGGCCTTTCCCGGACGAGGAGCTGCGCCGTATCGGTAAGGGCCGCAACCTGATCGTGCTGGACAGGAACATCTCGGTCGGCTCCGGTGGCATCGTGGGCCACGAGACGCGCGCGGCGGTGCTTGGCGTCCAGGGCTGCAAGGTGTACAGCTACTCTGTGTGGCGTGGGGGGACGCGACGTGACGTTCGAAGACGTCGAAGGCATGGCGTTGCAGGTCATCAATGGCGAGATGGACCCGGATGTGGTTGGCTGGTGGGACCTCAAGACCACAGGAGGCAACTAGATGGCTATCAAGGATATGGTCAGGGAAGAACTCATGCTTCCGGGCGCCGGCTCGTGCCCGGGATGCGTTGACCTGCTGTCGCTTCGCACCACGCTCAAGGCGCTCGGTCCGAAGACGATCGTGGTCAGCCCCGCTTCATGCACGGCTTCCGTGGCTACCAGTTATCCCAACACCCCGTTCAACGTGCCGGTATTGACCATGGCTTTCGCGGCGGGCGGCGCGGCGGCGTCCGGGGTCGTGGCTGCCCTGAAGCGGCTTGGCGAGGACGACGTCAACGTCGTCGTGTGGGCGGGCGATGGCGGAACGTATGACATCGGTCTGCAGTCGTTGTCGGGCGCGATGGAGCGCGGCACGAACTTCATGTTCATCTGCTACAACAACGAGGCGTATTCCAATACCGGCATCCAGCGCAGCGGGGCCACGCCTTTCGGTGCGTGGACCACCACCACCTGGAAGGGCAAGGTAGAGCAGCGCAAAGACTTGCCGGGCATCATGATGGCGCACCGGCTGCCGTACATCGCGACGGCCTCGCCATCGTACATAGAGGATCTGTACCGCAAGGTACAGAAAGCGGCGAGCATCAAGGGACCGAAGTACCTGGAGTTCCACATCCCGTGTGCGCCGGCCTGGCGTTTCCCGCAGGAGAAGACCATCGAGATAGGCCGGCTTGCCGTGGAGACGGGCGCGTGGGCGCTGTTCGAGGTGGAGGACGGGAAGGTCGAGTTCAACCTGCGCTCCAAGCAGATACTGGACGGCAAGGTCGCGCGGAAGCCCATCGAGGAGTACCTGGCAGCCCCAGGGCCGTTTCGGACACCTGTTCCGCCCCAAGCGGGACGAAGAAGCGCTGGCGAGCATCCGGCAGTCCCTCGATGACGAGTGGAAGCGGTACCATCAACTGGCGACGTGCGGGGTGGCGGTCGGCTAGCCATCGGCGAACCTGGTTCAGGAAACAACGGGCCGCCGGATATCCGGCGGCCCTTTTCTGTGTCCAACGGCACCGTCCCCTATCCGTAGGGGCGGGACATGTCCCGCCCGTCAGTGAAGGAAGAACTGGACGGCTGTGAATAGCTTTCCTGGTAGAAGCGGCCGGTAGATGCGATTGCCGGTTTTCCCGTAGGGGCGGGACATGTCCCGCCCGTAGCGCTGGATGCAGTACGGTGTGGACCAGAGCCGCACGAGCACTTGGCCAGCGGCGACAGGCAACTCCCCGCGCCTTTTCTGGCTGACGGCGCTGGTGAAATGCCAGGGGGACGGGGCTGGTAGTCTTGCCGTAGGGGCGGGACATGTCCCGCCCGTAGTCCATGAACTGTTACGGACTCGAACGCAGCTTCACGTCGACGGCCGTCAAGCTCTACAATCACGCACGTGAACGATCAATTGTTGCCGCCGGATTGGGTCACGCCGGCCAGCCGCAAGTCACTTCGCCTCAGCACGTTTGACTATGGCGAAGATGGGATGTACTTCATAACCGTGTGCACCCATAGGCGCGCGTGTCTTTTCGGCGCAGTCGATGACGGCGTGATGGGTCTGTCCCGGGCCGGAGAGATAGTCGACGCGTGTTGGCGGGACATCCCCCGGCATTTTCCTGCTGTCCAACTCGACGAGTACGTCGTCATGCCCAATCATGTCCACGGCATAATCGTGATTGGCGCCGTGGGGAATGGGCAGGCTTCAGATAACGGTCGCCCCTCAATCTCGAATATCGTGGGAGATTTAAGGGGGCCTGAGCAGGGAGATTCGTAGGATGGCTGGTTGTGGCGCGGTGCGGGCGTGGCAGCGCACGTTCTATGATGACGTCATTCGGTCGGAGAGAGCTCTCGGGGATATCCGGCAGTACATCGTGGACAACCCGCTCAGTTGGGAGCTTGATGAGGAGAACCCAACGAGAAGAAACGGCCGGTCAGAAGTCTGAGCGCAAGCGATTTGCCTGCAGGTACGGAGGTGGGCCACTTCACAACTACGGGCGAGACATGTCTCGCCCCTACAACAGAATGGGGACACCCTATCCCCTGCCTAGGCTTTCGGAGCTGGCACCCTGACCTCTATCGGCTTTCTATCTCTGGCGCCAGTTCGAGGGATGAAGCACACGGAGAGGTCCGAATCCATGGCGTCCGCCAGCCTGGCAAGGTACTCGATGGTCACGTTGGTGTTGCTGGACTCCAGCCTGGACAGGGCCGATTGGTAGGTGCCGAGCTTCTCCGCGACAGCATGCTGCGTTAGTCCCGAGGCGTTGCGCAGTTGGACGATAGCGCGGCGGAGGCTGGATTCGCCCTCCAGTCGTTCGTACTCAGCACGTACCTCGGGATCTTTGAGCAGATTGCTCTTCACTTCTTCATGTGTCTTCAACGTAGATAGTCCTCCTATTTCTGCCACTCATCCCTCAAGTCAGCTCCAGGGACTGCGTTTCAAGCAGTCCTCGCGGCGGCGCACTGAGGTGGCGATTTCAAGTGGCGGCGTTCTCTTCGTCTTCTTGTGAAACGCTCTCAACAGAATCACCGTTCGGTCGACCACCGTGATGTAGAGCACCCGAAAACGGTCGGAGCCGAAATCAATGCGCAACTCCCAGATGTCATTCTCGACGTGGCTCGTGTAGTCGCCTCCCAGCCCGATTGGCCCCTCTTCTTCGAGCAGGTCGATGAAGCGCAGTATCTTTGCCTGCGCCTTCTTGGGAAAGGCAGCCAGTTCGTCCGCCACCGATTCGTGTCCGGTTTCGTCTTCGTAGTAGAACACTCGCCAGGACACGACCAGAATATAACATATAGGTTATGGCCAGACAACAGCAGGAAAAATCGGTGTGGAAAACGAAGGGCCGCCGGATATCCGGCGGCCCGTTTCCGAAACTCGAAACTCGCTATTCGCTCACTCCGGCCTTCGGCCGGCCTACTTGCGGTACTTGCTGGTGAACCGCTCTATCCGCTGCAGTGCTTCCTTGATGCCCTCGTAAGGAGTGGCGTAGCAGATGCGGATGTGGTCCTTGCCCTCGTGGCCGAACGAATCGCCGGGGAGGACCATGACCTTCTCTTCCAACAGCAATTTCTCGCAGAATGCCTCCGAGGACAGACCGGTGATTGAGACATCGGGGAAGATATAGAAGGCGCCTTTCGGCTCCGCCGTCTTCAGTCCGATGCGGTTCAACTCGGTGTAGAGCAGCGTGCGTCGCCTGTCATAGTGTTGACGTATCTTCTCGAAGTCGGCGTCATCATCCATGTTCAGCGCCGCCAGCGCGGCCCACTGCGTGGGGTTGGGTGGGCAGAGCATGGTGTGCTGCGCCATGTCGAGCATCGCCTGGATGATGTCCGCCGGTCCTGCTGCATAGCCGAGTCTCCAGCCGGGCATACCGTAGCGCTTTGAGAAGCCGTCGAGCAGCAGCGTGCGCTCCTTCATTCCGGGAAGGGTGGCGAAGCTGGTGAATTGAGCGTCTCCGTACACAAAGGAGCTGTATATCTCGTCTGCGATGACCACGAGGTCATGTTTCGCGGCGATCTTCGCGACGCCCTGGAGCGTCTTCTTCTCCATAAGCGCTCCGGTCGGGTTGGCGGGGTTGCCGAACAGCAGGGCCTTGGTCTTTGGACCGATCTTCTTCTCCATCTCGTCGGGCTCGAGCGCGTAATTGTCGGATTGTTTAGTCGGTACACGCACGGTAACGCCTTCGGCGAGGGTGATGTTGGGCGGGTAGCAGATGTAGTGTGGGTCTGGCGTGATGACCTCATCGCCCGGGGTCCAGCAAAGCACGGAATCCGAGGTCCATGGCCTGGGAGACGCCGACGGTGACGAGAATCTCGGTATCGTAATCGTACTCGAGGCCGTGGCGCTTCTTCAGGTTCGCGGCGATGGCCTTCCGCAACTCAGGGAATCCGGAGGACGGCGTGTACTTGGTCCAGCCCTCAGATGCGGCCTGTGCTGCTGCCTCGCAGATGCAGGTTGCCGTACCGAAGTCCGGCTCGCCTACACTGAGCGAGATGAGTCCCTCCTTTGACATGCTGTGGAGGATCTTGAGAAACCGGGCGAAGCCGATGCCCGCGATCCTGTCCACGCGTTGAGAGGTGCGCTTTTTGTGGCCGCTAGGTTGGGACATGTAGTGCTACCTGACCTCCTGTCTCTATTTGCAGCCCGCACGGCGGGCGTACATCGCTGGGTTGGCTGTGTGGTGCGGCGGTTGATGTGACGAAGGCCACATAATGAGCCGTGAAGCGATAATTGTAAAGCGAAAGCAGGTGTTGGAGCAAGGCCGTGTGCTCGCTCGGCAGTTCTGATGCACATCACCTCTCTTGCGGTTGTGACGATACGTTGCAGAAACTGAAATCGAGTCAGTCACCCGAGGGATTGGTGTGACCCAGCGCCTAGTACATGTGCCGGCTACTTCCTGCACAAATGGGCACGACGCAGCCATTGTCCGTGACGTCCCCGTTCCCTTTGTGCTATACCTATCCGCCATGAGTGAAGAACGTGGTGGTGGGGACAACAAGATTCCGAAGCGGTTTCGGTCGCCGCTGCATCCCGGCATCGCGGCGGATGCCAATCTCATGATTGAACTGGTGAAGCGGGACATCCCCATCACGAAAGAGACGAAGCTGCTGGAAGTTGGCTGCGGAACCGGACTGCTGACGTTTCACCTGGATAGAGTCTGCACTGTGCACGGCATCGACAGTTCTCCCGGAAAACTCGCGCTGAACCCGGTGGACAACACTTCAGTGATGGACGTGCAGCACCTCAGTCTTGACGATGATTCGTATGATGTTGTCTTTGAGCATGACCTGCTTCGCACGGTCCCTGACATGAATCTGGCATTGCAGGAGATGAAACGGGTATCGAAGAAGTACGTCGTGGTCGCCGAGCCCAACATCCTCAATCTCGCGAACCTTCTCAGCAGCGTGCTCGTTCCGTCCGAGTGGAAGGCCCGCCGCTTCCTGCGCGTTCTGCGTTCGAGGATATCGTTGCGCGGAACGGCCTGCGAATCCTGCGAGCACGGACCTACGGGGTCTTCATTCCGTGGCTGACGTTGAAAGTGATGGTGCCCCTGGCCCGCGAATTCTCATTCGACCAGCCGTTCGGGCTGGAGCACCTCATCGTTGCCGAGAAGACGTGACGAGGGATGAGCCGTCGCTCGTGCTCACGGTTTTGTGGCCACGAACTGCCTGCCGTCCTTCCTGCACAGTATCTGGGCGAGGTTTCTGCCGGACATCGCCGCAGGCGGCAGCCCGCCGCCCGGTTCAACCCACTGACCCACCATGTAGAAGTTGGCGAGGCCCGGCAGAGTCTTGCGCATCTGCATACCCCAGGTCTTGGCGTCCACCATCCAGCCTTCGAAGCTCCCTTTCCAGTTTCCCGTATAGCGCTCGAAGGTCGTGGGCGTTGCAACATCTTGCACCTCAACCTGTGAAGCCAGCCCCGGAAAGCGCTTGTCCAGCCTGGCCAGCACGTCGCCGGCAATGCGCTGTTTCTCCGCGCGATACCTCTCAGGCTCCTGGTGCAGCTTCTCCCAGTACTCCCATTCGGTCGTGATCATCACTTTGACCACGCTCTTGCCTTTGGGCGCGAGTGAGGGGTCGAAGTTATAGACATACACCGACAGCCACTTGATTTCCTTGCCTGCGACCTTGATGGGCTCCTCGAGTTGCATGTGGGTGCCGGACACCGACGACGGAACGTCTTCGAAGGAGCGTGCCACCCCGAAGGCAACGTACACAAGCGGGGCAAACAGATTCAGGTCGCGATAGTAGCCCCGTACTCTGTCGTCGGCGAACTTCCCATCCAACATGTCGAAGATGGTGGTTCTGCCGTCCGCCGCGGAGACAACTATGTCCGCAGTGTGTTCAGTGCCGTCAGCCAGCCTCACGCCCACCGCACGCTTGTTCTCGACGAGTATCTTTGCCACCCGCGCGTTGTAGCCCACCACGCCCCCAAGGTCGACGTACCGTTGCTCGATGGTCTTGGCGAACTCAAGAGACCCGCCCAGTGGATATCCCGCCGCCCCGGCATGCACCCACGCCATCGGCATGAGCAAGGCAAACATCGGGAAGTCGGGAATGTCGAAAGCCGTCGCGGAGATTGCCTCTCGAAGAAGGGGATTCGTGAAGCGGGACGCGAAGGCGGAAAGCGTCACTTTGCGCCATTTGTTGAGCACGCCCAGGTAGGGAAGGTAACCAAGCATTCCCTTTGCCTTGTCGAAGGGTCCCTGCAGTTCTCGTGGCCGGGGGACAGGCATATCGAAGCCCTTCAGTTTCCGTAGGCTCTGGACGAACTCGTCGATAACCTTACTGTCCTCGGGCGCCAGTTGTTTCATGTGCTGCTCGAGCCGGGTCGGATCCGTGTACAGGACGAGACTGCGTCCGTCCAGTCCTTCGACCCTGAGGTATTCGTCATGATTGACGAAGGTGTGCCTCTGAGTGACGCCAAGTTCCTCCCAGACGGCGTGCAATTGGCTGTTGGGGCCGGAGCCCACCAGCCAGTGAACGCAACCGTCGATGGTGTAGCCCTTGCGTTTCCATGACGTGCATAGGCCGCCCGGCGTCGAGGCCATCTCGAAGATACGTGTTTGGTATCCGTTCATCTGCAGGTAGCAGCCGGCGGACAACCCCGCGATACCTGCTCCTATGATGATGACTGATTTACGCATCGCTCTCTCCTCGCTCAGTCTTGCGGCAAGGTCAGGACAGCCGTCAATCATAGTCAAGACCAACCGGCGTCGCGAGTCAAGAGTCCACGCGGACCTTTTCTTGCAGGCGCCGCACCCGGTCCGATGGCCAGGGACGCTGTTTCCGCGTCGGTCATCCGTGGTCCACACGGTGAGTGACCCGTGGCGCGAGAATCGCACGCACGCGGCGTGACGGCCGCACGGCCATCGAGGAGGGCTGTCAGTACCGGCGGTGAGGCGGCAGCGGCAAATGCCGTCGACTCAGTTGAAGCCTACGGCATCGCAATGCCGATGATTGTCCAGGCGAGCGTCAGCGTGGTGCCTGCGCCGAGCAGGCAGCCGGACATCTTCCCCATGGACGCGCTGAGGGGTGTGCGCGCTTCCTCAATGCCATGTGCCCGCAGGTACTCCGACACCTGCCCTTCGAAGATGCCCGCAAGACCGTCAGTAATGGCATCGCCCACCAGGCCGCCCACGATTGCGCCCAACACACCGCCTAACTCCGCTCCGATCAACGCGGCGACTCCCAGGAACCCTGTATCCACTGCGCCGAAGACAATGTCTGCTCCGGTGGAGCGGATGCTCCGTCCCGAGAGCACAATAGGAAGCCACGGGACCAAGCCCAGCAGGAACATGACGGGGCCGATGAAGGGCATTCGGTAGAGGACAAGGGATACCACCGAGACCACAACCACGGATATCACCAGGATGCTGAACAGTGCTGCCAGGAGGCCCTGTCTGTTGCTCACGCCTTTCTCCTTTGTCTGCCGTGGAGGTGCATTCTATACCTTGATTGAGACGGCGGGCGGTTGTGCCTGATTCGTATCCTTCGCTCTACTGAGTCGGCATTGACAGCCATCTACTTGTCGCGCTATTGTGTGCTTCGTCATTTAGCGAAACAACGAAATATCGAGCCAACTGATGCATGAGACACTCGCCGTTGTGAAGGCGCTGGCCGACCTCAATCGGATGCGCGTCCTCTCGGTTCTGATGAAGTTCGACGAACTGTGCGTTTGCCAGTTGACCACTCTGCTGGGACTCGCCACCCCGACAGTATCGCGACACATGAGCATCCTCCACTCTGCCGGGCTTGTGCGCAGCCGAAAGGAAGGCCGCTGGGTCTACTATCGCCTCGCCGACGGGTTTCCCCCGCGGTTGCGGCAGTGGTTGGCTGAAGCCCTCGAAGAGTCTGCCGAAGCTGAGTCCGACCGGACCGTGGTGGCGCGGCTGCTTACCTGCGATCCCGGAGAACTCTGTCGCTGTCAGAGAAGCCGACTTCATACCGGTGCTTGAGCAGATGACGACGCGAAGTGAACCAGGTACTCAACAAGGATGGTGATGCAATGAGCCAGGCTGACAATGATGCGTTACGCGAACAGGTCCGCACGCGGTATGGAGCCATCGCGCGAAGCGAAAGTTCACGTTGCTGCGGCGGGGGAGAAGCAGACAACGAAGGGTACGCCACGTACTCGGCCAAATTGGGTTATGCAGCCGCCGACCTGGCGGCCGTGCCTGTCGGGGCCAACATGGGTTTGGGTTGCGGCAATCCTCACCTCATTGCGGGGCTCAAGCTGGGCGAAACGGTGCTCGACCTGGGAAGTGGCGGTGGTCTTGACTGCTTTCTTGCCTCCCGGCGAGTTGGGCCGCAAGGCAAAGTCATCGGTGTTGACATGACTCCTGACATGGTGACCGTGGCGCGCCGCGCCGCCCGGGATGCCGGTTACTCGAATGTCGAATTCCGGCTCGGTGAGATTGAACATCTGCCACTGGCAGATGGAAGCGTTGATGTAGTCATCTCGAACTGCGTGGTCAACCTGTCGCCGGACAAGCCTTCTGTGTTCAGCGACGCATTCCGCGTGCTGCGCCCCGGCGGAAGGTTGGCCATTTCGGACGTGGTGGCGATAAAGCCGCTGCCCGAGAGCATGCGAGCGGATCCCAACGCGCACTGCAGTTGCCTGAGCGGTGCGGCTGCCGCCTCTGATATTGAACGGATGCTGCGGGACGCCGGTTTCGCGGACGTTACCGTAGATATCATAGCCGAGAGCTCGGACATCATTGCCGGGTGGGGGGAGACCTGCTACCAGGACTTCGTCCGCTCTGCTCTAATCACGGGCGTCAAGCGGTAATCCAGGCCTGGATATGCGCCCGCAAAGCCGCCCAGCAGTGCCCTGGATCGCGAGTGATATGCACATGACCCTGATGTGCTGATGCGGAACGCCCATCTCAATGCACTGCTTGCTGACTGTGGTGGGAACGGTTGCAGGTGGTGTACAGTGAGCCTCGCGGTCTTCAGACCGCGTGGGAGGAACGATGATCAGCACAACGGTATTCCCCGGCAGATATGTGCAGGGCGCGCACGCGTTCACGCGCCTTGGCGCTGAAATGGCGCGTTTCAGCAAGAAAGCGTTTCTCATCTGCGACCCGTTCGTCCTCGACAATCTGCTGTCGCTCTTTCGGGGAGACATCGAGAAAGACGTGGAACTGGTCGTCGAACGCTTCGGCGGAGAGTGCTCCGACGAAGAGATAGCGAGGATAGTGGCGATTGCGGCCACCATGGGCTGCGGCATCGTGGCCGGTATGGGCGGTGGCAAGACCGTCGACACCGCCAAGGCGGTCGCCGGGGCGCTTGAATTGCCTGTGGCGGTCGCGCCCACCATCGCCTCCACGGATGCTCCCTGCAGCGCCGAATCCGTCATCTACACGCCTGATGGCAAGGTCAAGCGGTTCATCTTTCACGTGAAGAATCCCGACCTCGTTATCATGGACACGTCTGTGATTGCGCAGGCCCCCTCGCGTTTCCTGGTATCTGGAATGGGGGACGCACTCTCAACCTGGTTTGAGGCCGAGTCCTGCCGGCAGAAGTATGCACGCAATGTAACCAGGGACCTTGGGTCGCTCACGGCGTACGCCCTTGCCCGCCTTTGCTATGACACCCTGCTCGAATACGGGCTGACTGCGAAGATGTCCTGTGACGCTCACGTCGTGACACCTGCGCTCGACCACATAGTGGAGGCAAATACGCTTCTGAGCGGAGTGGGATTCGAAAGTGGAGGCATGGCGGCCGCCCATGCTATCCATAACGGACTTACCGTGCTGCCTCAGGTCCACAACTACTTCCACGGAGAGAAGGTCGCCATCGGCGTCCTCGCGTCGCTCTTTTTGACTGACAAATCATCTGAACTTATCGATGAGGTGTACGACTTCTGCGAGGAGGTCGGCCTTCCGACCACTCTGGCAGACATTGGGCTGGCCGATATCTCCGACGAAGACCTTCTGTCAGTTGCCACGGTGTCCACGGTCAAAGGGGAGTCGATACATCACGAACCTATGGCGGTGACCCCTGAAATGGTGATTGCCGCACTGAAACTTGCCGACGCTGAAGGCAGACGCAGACGGAGTTGAGCAAGCATGATCCGTTCCCAACCGCGATTAACGCGAACAGACGAATTCACCTCGCGGGTCTGAACACCGTGGCCCGATAGGTGACATAACGAGCTATTGGCGTTGTGCGCAGGCTGGCGCAGTGGTGCGGCGCGTGCGGGAGAGCACGCGGATATCTCCCTGGTGGAATCCGGCAAAGAGGCCGTCGAAAAGCCGAGCCGCCGCTGGCAGCAGGTGCCCAATCGTGACGCGACACGCGGAAGCGGCTTGCGGGCCGCTTGCTAGTGCGTATCGAAGTCGCTCAGCTTGTCCAGCCTTTCGAAATTGTGAACGGAATCGATCCAGCGGACAGTGCCGGACTTGTTGCGCATCGCAACGGAGTTGGTCTGGGCGCCACCACGGAAATACCGAACGCCTTTAAGCAGCACTCCGCTGCTGACTCCGGTGGCGGCAAAGAATATTTCGTCGCCGGACACGAGGTCCTCCGTCCGGTATACCTTGCCAAGGTCCTCGCCCCGGTCCAGCGCGGCCTGCTTCTCCTTCTCATCGCGCGGCCACACCTTGCACTGTATGGCGCCGCCGAGGCAGCGAATGGCTGCAGCCGAAAGCACCGCTTCCGGAGTGCCACCGATGCCGAACAGAGCATCCACCTCCCTGTCCGGCATGGTCGCTTCAATTGCTGCGGCCACATCACCGTCCGAGATGAGCTTGACCCGGGCGCCCGTAGAGCGTATTTGCGCGAGCAGTTTCTCGTGACGCGGACGGTCGAGCACCACGATTGTCAGCTCTGAGACCTTGCGCCCCTTGGCTGCGGCAATCGCTTTCAGGTTCATTGCGACAGGCGCATCAATGTCGATGAAGTCGCGGGCCTCAATACCCGTGACTATCTTGTCCATGTAGAAGAAATCGCGGGGGCAGTGCATGGTGCCTCGCTCGGACAGCGCCACGGCGGAGATTGCGCCCGGCAATCCCCTGGCGCACAGCGTGGTTCCATCAATGGGGTCGACGGCGATGTCTACCTGAGGGCTGGAGCCGTCGCCGATATGCTCTCCGATGTATAACATCGGCGCTTCGTCTTTCTCGCCTTCGCCGATGACTACGATGCCGTCCATCGCCACGTGGTCAAGTACGTAGCGCATTGCCGTGACCGCTTCCTGGTCGACCAGGTTCTTGTCGCCCTTGCCCATATGCCGGGCGGCAGACATCGCCGCCGCCTCGGTGACGCGAACCAGTTCCATTGCGATATTCCGTTCGATTGTCTCTCTGATGTTTGGTCCGCTGATTTCCATGCACCAAGCCTCTCTTTCGGATGCCTTCGCGCATGCACCGCGTTGCCGCTGGACGCCACAACACGGACGCGCAGCTATAGGGCGCGCATCCGGTGAACCGCACCACTGTAGGTGTGTGCGGCCCCGCCTGTCAAGATGCGGACGACGTCCGGGCCGCGCTGCAGCACTAATTATCGCACGCGCCCAGGCGCTCGTGGGCACGTCCCGGCCGGTTGGTTGACACAATTAATCGACGTTCGTAGAATTCCATCGTGGTTCCGGGGGAGCCTCCCTCACGAGGCTGAGAACCCCGCTTGGCGGGGGACCCTTTGAACCTGAACAGGTTAAGACCTGCGAAGGGAGGAATAGAGATGTCCGATTTCAGCGACCTGCCTGCACTTGGCAAAATACCGCCCGAGTTCTTCGACAAGGTCATCTATCCGCGTCTTGGCGTGCCTGATCCCTCCATCATCATCGGCCCCCGCCACGGTGTCGACTACGGAGTCCTGCGCTTTGGCGACCAGTGCATGTCTCTGGCCACCGACCCCTTCTTCATCGTACCAGCCTTCGGATTCACCCGGGCGGCGTGGTTCGGGTTCCACATTATCTTCTGCGACGTTGCCGTGTCGGGCCTCGTGCCGCGCTACCTCAGCATCGATCTCAATCTGCCACCGGAAATGACGGGCGATGAACTCGCCGAGATGTGGGAGTCGGTGCACCAGGAGGCGCTCAAGTACAACATCAGCGTGGTTACCGGGCACACCGCCCGGTATGCGGGATGCAACTACCCGATGGTGGGTGGAGCGACCGCCATCGCCGTGGGTCCGGAGTCCGATCTGCGCGGTCCACACCTTGTGCGTCCCGGCGACGCGGTGGTCATCACGAAAGGTGCAGCCGTCGAAGCCACCGGTTTGCTGGCCGTATCCTTCCCCGGTCATTTCATGAAGGCGGGGGGGCCGGCGTTCCTGAAAGAAGCCCAGGATATCTATTACCAGATGTCTGTCCTCGACGATTGCGCTATCGCTCGTACGTACTCCGGAGTCCATGCAATGCACGACGCAACCGAGTGCGGCGTGTGGGGCGGACTGTATGAGATGGCCCGTGCCGGCGGCTACGGGCTGCGGATAGACGAGGCTGCAATTCCCGTTCAACCTGTCATCAAGCGCACGGCCGAATTATTCGGATTCGACCCCTTCTGCGCCATCAGCGAGGGTACTCTGTTGCTGATGGTGCATTCCGCGCAGGCAGCATCGTTGCTCACCGACTTCGAACGCAACGGCATCGCCGCCGCTGTTATTGGCGAGGTGGTGCCTGCGACGGACGGCTTGAAGGTGGTCAGCGGCACGGGGTCTCGCGATTTGGTGCATCCGGTGGTCGACCCGTACTGGCAGATTGCGGACCGTCTCGCCCGTGAAGCGGCGTAACATCCGGAATTTCGAACCACGACTTTGGAGGAGGAAACACGATGGCGAATTGCCTGGTGACCGGGGGTTTCGGATTCGTGGGACGTCACCTCGTGAGAATGCTTGTTGAGCGTGGTGACGCGGTCACCGTGTTCGACCGCATCGCGAGTTCTCCGTACCTTGAGGATATCAAGTCGCGGTTCAACGTGAAGCTGGGAGATTTCGAGAATCTGTCGCACGCCATCGAAGCGGTGCGTGAGAACAACATCGAGACTATCTATCATGTTGGCGCACTCATCCCACCTCGTTCCGAGACGGACCCTTCGTTCTGTTTCAACGCGAACGTCCTCGGCACGTATCACTTCCTGGAAGCTGCCAGGCTATGTGGTGTGAAGAGCTTCATCTACTCGAGTACCCAGTCGACATACTCCGATGGCGACCAGTTTATACCCGACGACTATCCTCAGAAGCCGAACACGTTCTACGGCAGCACCAAGGTCTGCGGGGAACGCCTCGGAGAGGGCTACTGGCAACATTACGGCATCAACTTCCGCGGTGTGCGGTACTGCATAGTCAACGGTCCGGGCCGGACCGGTGTTACTCCCGGCATGTTCGTAGTCTGGACGTTACAGATGGCTGCACTGGGGCATCCGTTCAAGGTGTTCGTCGAGCCTGACGTGGAAGTCGCCAGCATCTACGTGAAGGATGCTGCGAAGGTGCTTATCGACCTCAACGACGCTGAGGAGTCCCGTCTGACCAGGCGCATCTACAATAGCATGAGCTATACGGTGACTGCCCGACAACTTGTCGATGTGGCCAGGAAGTATGTGCCTGACGCGCAGCTCACATTTCGAGTCAACGATGAGATGATGGGCAAGATACGGGCACTCAGCCTCAACCGCGTCATGGACCTTGAGCCCGCAAGGAAGGACTGGGACTACAAGCCCGCGTTCGACCTGGACCGCACCATGCAGGACTACATCGCGGAGTGCAAGACGCATCGCGGACTCATCGACGTGCCTATCCCGGAGTTCTAGTCTTCGGCCCACCGGTACGTTTCCCCGCGGGTCTCGTCGTTCTGTTGCGCCCCCGGTGTCTCGCAGATCGTCCCGGCTTGGTGACCTCCTCTCGGTTGTTCGGAGGGCGATAATCTGGGACGTGCCTCTCCGCGACACTTCGGACGGTCCTTCACTGTTGAAGCGCGGGAGAGTATATTCCCCGTAGGCATTTCCGCGAGGAGGATTCCATGCTGCTCGATGGGAAAGTGGCGCTCATCACCGGGTCAGGGCGAGGTATAGGCAGGGCGATGGCCGTTACCTTTGCCAGCGCAGGTGCGGACCTGGCCATCAACGATGTCAGCATGGAGGCGGCAGAGGATGCCGTACGTGAGATTCACGCGCTCGGCAGAAAGGCAATCGCGGTCGCGGCTGACGTCGGAGACCCGTCGAGCGTGGACGCCATGGTGGCGCGGGTAATCTCCGAGCTCGGCGGCGTCCATATTCTCGTCAACAACGCGGGAATCGTCGACCAGGGCGTGCCCACGGTCGAATCGTCGGTCGAGCGGTGGGACGAGGTGATGCGTGTGATTGTGAGAGGAACGTATCTGTGCTGCCGCAGCGCGGGCAAGTGGATGGTGGAGCATGGGACCGGGAAGATCGTGAACATCAGTTCCGTCGCGGGTCTCACGGGGCTTGCCCCACGTCCGGCGTATGTGCCCGCGAAAGGGGCCGTTATCGCCCTCACGCATACGCTTGCGGTTGAATGGGCGCGGCATGGCATCAACGTGAACTGCATCACGCCGGGCTTCTGCCTGACGCCCTCTGGCGGAGGAGGCGTTCAGACGTGCCGGCGCCGATCTCTCGAAGATTGGCAATGACATTCCGCTCGGGCGCCTCGCCTTGCCGCAGGACATCGCCGATGCTGCGCTGTTTCTCGTGTCTGATGCGGCGAAGTACATCACAGGCGTGACGTTGCCGGTCGATGGAGGCTGGCTTGTGGCAAGACAGCTTCCGAAGGGCTGACCGGATTTCGATTTCGCCGCCGGCCGTGGCTATGGCGGCCTGGACACGCGCACAGAGAGAGGAGGCAACACGACATGTCACATTCGCTCGTCACCGGAGGTTTCGGTTTTGTGGGACGCCATCTCGTGAGAATGCTGGTGGAACGGGGAGACAGTGTCACGGTGTTCGATATGGTGCCCGGCTCGTTGTTCCTGAAAGACATCAAGGACAAGTTCAAGGTGAAAGTCGGTGACTTCGCCAACTGGGTGCATCTCGCCGAGGCGATTCAGGCGGACCACATCGATACCATCTACCATGTCGGCGCAGTGATACCGCCGGTGACTGAGCGCGACCCGTCCGCCGCCTACAACGCGAACATCCTTGGCACGTATAACATCCTCGAGGCGGCACGCCAATTCGGCGTGCAGAGCGTCATCTTCGCCAGCACTCAGTCATCGTACTCGGATGGCGACGCGTTCATCCCGATCGACTTCCCGCAGAGGCCTGGAACCGTGTATGGAATGACCAAGGTGTGTGGTGAACGCATGGGTGAATCGTACTGGAGTCACTTCGGAGTCAATTTTCGCGGGGTACGCTATTGCATCGTCAACGGCCCCGGCCGTGGCGGCGTCAACCCGGGCCAATTTGTCGTCTGGACGTTGCAGATGGCTGCGTTGAAGCGGCCCTTCAAGGTTTTCGTCGACCCCGATGTGCAAGTGGCCAGCATCTACGTGAAAGATGCCGCGAAGGCGCTTATGGATCTGCATGACGCGCCCGAGGCGAAGCTGCGCCATCGAATCTACCCGGTCATGGGCTACAGCGTGACTGCGCGGCAACTCGTGGATGTGGCGAAGAAGTACGTTCCCGACGCCGACCTGACGTTCCGCGTGAACCCGGACATGATGGCCAAGGTCAAGTCCTTGAATCTGGCCCGGCAAATGGATATCGAGCCCGCGAGGCAGGACTGGGGCTTCGCTCCGCAGTATGATCTTGACGCGTCGATGCGAGACTACGTCGCGCAATGCGCTGCACACCGCGAGTTGCTCGATTACCCGGTCCCCGAGTTCTAGCGGAGCCAGATTCCTCAGGCGTCACGGACGGCCCGGGCCGGCACGCGGGGTTGCCGTGGCGCGGGCGGGATGCACTGCCGTGCGCGCGTAGCGAGGAGTCGCCCGCTCCGTCGGAATCGTTCTCATTTGGGTATGTAACTGGTAGAATTCCGCAGGCGCGCCCAGCGTTGCTGGCGATCGACCAAGGAGGCTCAGCGATATGGCTCTTACCGCGGAACAGATTGCACTGCTCGATAAGGTACAGGCGGACGGCGAAGCGATTCATCGAGAAATCGGGGTGTGCGCTCGCTCGACTCTGCTGGCTGTTGCACGAAACCTTAAACTCGGGTCCGATGAGGCTATCGACGGCGCCCTCAAGACCGCCATTCCTTTGAGCGGCGGCATTGCGGGCACACGCAATGAGTGCGGGGCGCTCGTTGGCGGCGTGATGGCCATCGGCATGGGATTGGTGAACTACGATCCCCGTACAAAGAATCCTGAAGCCCGCAAGCTGCCAATGTCCACGTCCAAGAAGTTCTTTCGATGGTTCGAGAAGGAAATCGGCCACGCATCGTGTTACGACATCCGCGATGCGAACCTCGGCCGATTCTACGATCAGGCGGACCCGGTGGAGAACCAGAAATATATCGAGGCCGGTGGCAATGAGATGTGCGCGGGCATTGTTGGCAAGGCCGCGCGTAAGGCCGCGGAGATGATTCTCGAAGCTCGCAACGCCTAGCCGCATACCCCGGTCCGTGGACTGTGAGATCGGTTGCGAGATTCTGGAAGGGAACTGGCACCGAAGTCGTGCTGGTTCCCTCCTATCTTGGACGAAGACCTTCTGGCGCTAGCTGTCAATCGGAAAGCCGGCTGCTGGGTACAGTACGACGCCCTCAGGCGCTTCTGATCTCAATAGTGGTACCGTCGGGACCGCGGAAATAGCCGATGTCCCCCCTTCAGAGCGGCGGCCCTGGCCCACAGAGGAGGGTGGATGAACGGTACGCCGTTCGAGGTCCACTCGTCCCGGGTGCTCTGAACGCCGTCAACGGCGAAGGGGACGTGCGCCACGCCTGTGTTATGGGCGGCCGGATCAATGGGCGGGCCTTTCGGGCTGACATACTCAATGAGTTGGAGGCCATTCCCTCTGATGATGTTCGAGTTTTTCATTCTGAGGTCAGAGAATTCGACTATCTGTTCGACTCTCTCGCCACTGTCCGCGCGGATCGGCGTGCCTTCGACTCCGAGCTTGTCTGTGAAGAACGCGCGTGCTTCCTCCAGATTGCTCACGGTGGAGTTGATGTGCTGAATGGTCGTGATCATGCTACCTCCAGTCGTGATCGAGCGTTGCAGCACCTGTCGCTTTGTGGTGTACGGAGAGAATGGCGAGATAGCTGACGTCTGGAGGCCGCATACTGTATGAAAGGTCAGAGATTCTATGACGGGCGAGAGCTTCCGCGAAGCTACGTCAAACGGCGAGCGGAATAGAGACAAGGAGATTGGAATGAAGGAAGTTGAGAAGCAGCAACTTTTGGACAAGATTGAGCGCGAGGCGACTGAGTACGAACTGAAGTTGCATGCCTGCGCTCGGTGCGCTCTTATGGCTGTGGCGCAGAACTTGAAACTTGCTGATGATGACTGCATCGACACAGCCTTGAGGGCTGCTATCCCGTTGAGCGGCGGCATCGTTGGCACCAAGAATCACTGTGGAGCGCTAATCGGCGGCATCATGGCCATCGGCCTGGCGATGGTGAAGAGCAGCCCGCGCATCGACGATGTCGAGCAGCGGAAAGCCTCATTCGCGGCCGGCAAGAGGCTATACCGGCGTTTCGAGAAAGAGATCGGGCACGTGCGCTGCTATGACATCCGGGAAGTTGGGCTGGGTAGGTCCTTCGATAGCTCGGACCCTGGTGAGGCAAAGAAGTTTGAGGAAGCGGGCGGCTACGTGCTGTGTTCGGGCATAGTGGGCAAAGCGGCGCGAATGGCGGCGGAAATCATCCTGGAATCACAGTAGGTGCAGGGATGCCTGTGGACTGCCTCGCTACGGAGCGCCGCGCCTTGCGACAGCTTATCTGCCCGGTATGTCTGAACGCGGAACGAGAGTCCTTCGAATGGCGCCGCAACGGAGGCGCGTCTCTGAGCAGCCTGGTCCAGGCGGCCATGCCGGCTAAGTAGTGGGCGGTATCCCGTAAAATGACCTGACTGCATCGACCACGGCCGCCACTTGCTGGATGGCGAGTTCGGGGTACATCGGCAGAGACAGCATCTGGGACTGCGCGGTCTCGGCGACGGGGAAGCTGCCCGGACCGTATCCGAGTGCGGCAAAGACAGGCTGGAGGTGGAGCGACATCGGATAGTAGATTGCGCTGGCGATGCCGCGGGATTTGAGATGGGTTGCGAGCGCCTCGCGTGCCTGGCGCTCATCATTGATTCGCACCGTGTAGTAGTTGTACACGTGTCTCGCACCGGCATGTTCGGCGGGCAGGCCAAGGCCCGGAACATCCGCAAGCATTCGCGCGTACGTGGCGGCCAGCGAACGCCGTCGTTCAATCCAGTCTTCAAGGTGTTTCAGCTTGGTTCTCAGGACGGACGCCTGTAGTGAATCAAGTCGACTGTTGAAGCCGGGCACGTCATGGAAGTACTTCTTCTTTGAGCCATGGCTGCGCAGTATCCGCACGCGCTCAGCAACCGATGCATCGTTGCAGACCACCATCCCGCCATCCCCGTAGGCACCGAGTATCTTGCTGGGAAAGAAGCTGAGACAACCGGCGTGGCCGAAAGAGCCGACCCTGGAGCCCTGCCACGTCGCCCCAAGCGCCTGCGCGCAGTCCTCGATAACTTTCAATCCGTGCAATGAGGCGAACTCCATGAGGCGAGTCATGTCACAGGGGTGCCCGTAAAGGTGCACGGGGACAATGGCCCTGGTGCGTGGGGTCACGCATTCATGCAGTTTGTCCGGGTCCATGTTGCAGGTGTCAGGTTCGATGTCGACGAATACCGGGGTAGCCCCGCACTTGCGGATGGATTCCGCGGTTGCGATGAACGTGAATGGGGTGGTGAGTACTTCGTCGCCCGGGCCGATGTCACATGCCAGAAGAGCGAGGTGCAAAGCGTCGGTTCCTGAAGCAACTCCCACGCCATGCGCGGTTCCGCAGAATGCCGAAATCTCCCGTTCGAGGGACTCGACTTCAGGGCCAAGAATGAAGCCGCCGGATTCCAGAGTTCTCGTGATGGCGGCGTCTATCTCGCCCTTGATGGAACGATACTGAGCGGTGAGGTCAGTCAGCGGTACCGGCATGGTGATTCTCCTCGCTGGGCGAAATGGCGTCGGGAGCGTTCTGGACGTAGCGGGCACCGCAGTCGGGGCAGGTGAATGGGTCTGCACGCGTGCCCAGTCGCACTCCGCAGGCGCAAACCCAGGCGATGCGCCGCGCCGGATTCCCCACAACAAGGGCGTAATCTGGTACGTCATGCGTGACTACGGCTCCCGCTCCAACGAACGCGTACCGGCCAACGGTGTGGCCGCACACAATCACTGAATTTGCCCCCAGCGATGCGCCTCTCTTGACAAGCGTTGGTCGAAATTCGTGCTTCCGCGACACATGACTCCGTGGATTGACTACGTTGGTGAAGACGCACGAGGGCCCGCAGAAGACATCGTCTTCAAGTGTCACCCCCTCGAATACCGAGACGTTGTTCTCCACCTTGACGTTGTCGCCAATGCGTACGCCTCCAGCCACAAAGACGTTCTGTCCAAAGACGCACCCGCGACCGATTCGGACGCCCGGCATGATGTGGGCAAAATGCCAGATCCTGGTACCCGCTCCTATGGTTGCCGGTTCCTCTACGATGGCCGTGGGATGAACGACATACTGCATCGCATGCTGCTCAATGCGCACAGTGTCGCCGCCCCGTTCCAGAGACTCCTGGCATGCAGCAAGCACTCGCAATACGCCCAGCGCGCGCCTGCCATTGGAGAGCGGAAGACCGCGCTCGTTGATGCAGCGCAGGAAGTCCAGACACTCCAATCGCAGCGGTTCGTCTCCGGCGAAGGGCACCGCGTGCGCTTCGCCCTTGATCGGGTGGGGGACTTGCCCCGACCAGCCCACCTGGTGTTCATAGACCTTGAGTTTGTCCTGAGGGTCGGTGTCTGCGAACTCGGCCATCCTGCGGTCGCCCACCACGACCAGCCGCTGCTCTTTGAACGGATGCAGCCAACTGACAAAGATATGCGCGCGTACGTCATTTGAGAATGTGAGCGCGCTGAGCGTGACGTCGGCAATCTTGGAATTGAGGTACGAGCCCCCGTGTGCTGCAACCTCGACCGGCAAGGCGTCGCCCATAAGCCCCAGGATGGCGGCGATATCATGTGGCGCGAAGCTCCACAGCACGTTCTCTTCGGTTCGCAGTTTGCCGAGGTTGAGCCGGTTGGAGTAGATGTACTGGATCTTGCCGAGTTCGCCGTTCGCCACCATTTCGCGCAGAGCGCGGAGTGCGGGGTGGTATTCGAGAAGATGGCCCACCAGCAAGACTCGTCCCCGCGCCTCGGCGAGGTCCACCAGTTCGAGGCCCTCAGCGGTGGTCAGGGCGAGCGGCTTCTCAACGAAGACGTCCTTTCCCGCCAGCAGCGCCTCTTTCGCCATGGCGAAATGCAGTAGCGCCGGAGTAGCGAGGACGACACCTGCGATGGACGGATTCGCAATAACCTGACGGTAATCACGCACCGCAGCCACGCTGGACGGCAATTTCAATGCAGCGAGATTCTGTGCGTCACGGTCGCATACCATTTGGAGGGCGCCCAATTCGGCAAAATTGCGGACGAGGTTCTTGCCCCAGTAACCGGCACCGATTACCGCGATTGTCTGTTCCATCGTTCTTAAGCTCACAGAGTTCGGTAGATGAAGCCGAGTTCTTGCGCCCGGGTTCCATCGTACAGCCGTCGCACGTCCATCAGTACAGGGTCGCGCCGTGTGTGGCGGCGCAGAACGTCCAGTGACAGGGTTCTGAATGCTGCGTGGGCGACCGCGACCACCACGGCATCGAAGTCGGCGGCATCGTCGAGTGTGGCTACGAGGTCGGTGTTGCCGGGTAGATCCCCATTCCTGACCATCGGGTCCCACGCCGCAACCGCGCAGCCGAAGGCGCGCAATTCATCCATGAGATGCAGCGAGGGAGACTCCCGGGTGTCCGGCACATCTTCCTTGTAGGTCACTCCCATGACGAGGACGCGCGAATCGCGAATGACCTTTCGGGCGTCATTCAACGCTTTCACCGTCATTTCCGCGACGAGTTTCGGCATCGAGTCATTGATTGAGCGCCCGGCAAGGATAACCTGGGGATGATAGCCCAGCTCCTTGGCCCGGTACACAAGGTAGTACGGGTCTACCGGTATGCAGTGACCTCCGACCATGCCGGGGGCATACCGGTGGAAGTTCCACTTCGTTGCCGCAGCATCCAGGACCGACTTTGTGTCGAGCCCCATCTTGGAGAAGATGATGGATAGTTCGTTGACCAGTGCGATATTCAAGTCGCGCTGTACATTCTCGATGACCTTGGCAGCCTCGGCGGTTCGGATGTCCCGTGCCATGAATACACTGCCCGCTATCTTGCCGTAGAGCGCCGCAACGTTGCGGGCTGTCTCCTCGTCACTGCCCGAGACTACTTTGGTGCTCTTCTCTATGGTGTGCTCGACGTCGCCCGGGTTGATCCGTTCCGGGCAGTACGCGACGGTGAAGTCGCAGCCACACGTCAGTCCGGATATCTTCTCGAGGATGGGGACCATGACCTCCTCGGTAACGCCCGGGTATACGGTGGATTCGAGAATGATGGTCATGCCGGTGCGCATATGGCGGCCGACGCTTTCGGCCGCGCCGCGCACGTATCCAAGGTCGGGCTCCTTGAAACGGGTCACCGGCGTTGGAACGGCGATGATGACGAATCGGGCGGGAGTAATGGCCGCAGCGTCTGTGGTGATGTCGAGATTGTCGGAGTGCAGCTGCGCCCGTAACTCTGCGACTTTGCGCTCGTTGCTGTCCACACCTACGACAGGCATGTGGCTCGCGAACGCTTCTGCAAGCGGCAGCCCAACGTAGCCCAGGCCTACGACAGCGACTAAGGGAGCATTATCGCGGATACTACCCGGCATTGTGAAGGTACACCTCTGGGGAGAGAGTACGCCATTATACCCTGATACTTCGACGTACGTAAGCCCGCCACGCACTGTTCCGTCGAGGAATATGCGTTCAGTGTGTCAGACACAGTCGATATCGCGTGTAGTGAATTGTCCTACACCATCGGTCGAGCCGCCGAGTGCATTCAATGTGAGGTTGGATTTGCACCGCGCTCCGACGAATGCGAATCCCGTCTGCTACTCTTAAGGGAGGCAACTTCAGAGTGGCTTCCTGTGCGCGGTGTTCACTCACACCATGTGTGGAAAGCTCGCCTCTTGGAAGGGGGGTATATGCCTGAACGGATCGTGGCGGTATCGGGCGGTTTCGACCCTATGCACATCGGTCACGTGAGGATGATACGCGAGGCTAAGAGTCTGGGCACCCGGCTCGTTGTCATCGTAAACGGGGATGACTTCCTTGTGCGCAAGAAGGGGTATGCCTTCATGCCGCTTGCGGAGCGGATGGAGATAGTTCGCGCCTTGCGCGACGTCGACGAAGTCGTGGCTGCGGTTGATGCGGACCAGACTGTCTGCGAGACGCTGAGACGCGTCAAACCGCATGTGTTCGCTAACGGCGGGGACCGTCGCGATGTTGCCGACATACCCGAGGCCGCGGTGTGCGCGGACCTCGGCATCGAGATGGTATTCAACGTAGGTGGTGGCAAGGTGCAATCCAGTTCCGATCTCGTGCGTCACGCCGGGCTTTGACTTCATCCTTGTTGGGGGGCCGGCGCCGCGCGTGACCCAGGTATGTATCGCGGCTGCTTTTCGGGACTTGTCGTCAGACTCCCGGCCCGCGCAGGGTTATTCGTTGCCCCTCGTGGTGCGTGCTAAACTCCACACTGTACGTACGTACGGGTTAAGTGTATGGTGGCTCGAATCAAACGTGAACTCAACAGATTGCGCGTGCGCGTGTTACCGGCCCTGAGGTTTCAATTTGCGTACAGGACACTGCCGCTTATCGGCTTGTGGGTGCTCCTCGTGTTGTATCCCAACCCGTTCAATATCGCAGTGAGCGCGTACCGCATGTTCAACCCTGATATCGACCCGGCGGCCGTGGATTCGCTTCTGGTCGGGCTCCCGTCTGACCCTGCCGCCATCGAGCAGGAGATACTACGTCGTATACCGTACGAGTACGACTGGGAGGCCCACGGTATGCCGTGGTATTTCCCCACGACTGCCAATGTTGTTCAGGCAGGCGTAGGGGATTGCAAGGCAAGGGCCGAGGTGCTGGCATCGGTGTTCGAGCGACTTGGAATCCCGTACCGTATCAACAGCTCGCTGATACACGTGTGGGTCGAGTATGACAACAAGGCGGAGAATGCATTCGAGAACCCCGGCGCCAAGTTCTACCAGCAGGACCCTGAGACCGGGCAGCGCTTCTTTCAGCTTCCGCACATCGATTGGAAGCTATTGATCGACAGTACGAAGGAGGGACTGTGGACGGTGATGCCCCTCTCGCGCAAAGTGTTGCTGCTGGGCGGCATCGGCCTAATCGTACTGGTGCGCGTGCTTTTGCGTCGAAACACGTTTGGGAGTATTGACAACGCGAGGGCCACCTAGTAATAATAGCTTTAGGCTTTGGTACGAGCCCAATCGGTAGAGAGGAGGGATATAGTTATGGCTACAGCGTATTGCATGAAGTGCAGGAAGAAGGTTGACATCAAAGATGCCAAGCAGATAACACTCAAGAACGGACGACCCGCGATGCAGGGCGTTTGTCCAAGTTGCGGCACCAAGGTGTTCCGCATCGGCAAGGCATAGGTCACATCTTATTCTGGATTTCATAAGGAGCCGTGTTGAACGGCTCCTTCGTTTGTACGAGCGGCATTCAAGGATGCGGGACTACGTGCGGAAGACCGTCGAGCTGTAGGCTTCGACCATCGCTCCGTCTCTTGTGTCCAAAGTAGCCCGCTTGATAAGTATGGTCCTGGGGGAGAGCGCGGGAGCGTGATCTCGAAGGAAGCGAGATTCCTGCATCAAGGGTTTGACGACAAGGCGGTTGCCACCGAAGAAGATGTGGTCCACGCGCTCCTGGCCGAGCAGTTCGTCGATATGTCCGCCTACCCGGCCGAGGAACTCTGACCTCTGGTTCTCTGTCCTTCGAGCAAAGCGCGCCTGACTGCTGCCTCCCTTCTTGTGGGGAGGGTGGATGTGGCCGGTCCCCTTCTTGTAGCGAATCAGCGACTCGCCGTCGTAGAGCGCGATGACGTATGCCCCCCAGGTTACAAGAATGACCAGGGTGCGATGTGGACATTCAAGCGTCGCGCTCAGCGGGTCCGTGTTCGGAGGGCCAATCACAACCGAGTCCTGCGCGACAGCGAACGGCGGCACCACGGCGACAGCGCCGGCGCTGGAATAGAAGACAACCAGTCCCGTTCTGAAGCGCTCAATCTCTTTCTGGAGGGACTCGTCTTCGATGAGCGCAGCTGCTTCCACAAGGCGGCGGTCGACGTGCGATTCGAGCACCAGGCGTGACGGTCGCACCTCGAGCGACTCAGGACGCAGATACACGGAGAGCCATTCGCCGGGTGCAGCCGCCAGTTCACGCAGTAACGTGAGCATCTGTTTGCGGGTCAGCCTGTTTCCTTCCATCGCGAGAATGCGCCCCTTCGATCCGCGTGCCACCTTTGACGCTGACGCGGTTGACACAGCATACGCGCTCGAGGCGGGCGCGAGCAAAAGAGACGGTGCCGTGGCAACGAGGGGACCAAGACCTCATTCACGCTACAATTGAGGTGAGACTTGGTAATCGGCAAGTCACTCGTTGTGCGGCGTTACTCATGCCGCAGCTATCCGAATTGGGTAAACAACACGTGGGGATAGAACCTTCATACGTCCACCTGTATGAGACAGGGGAATTGGAACGGCGCGCGCGCGCACTTCACCAACGGCTCGCGTCCTGTGATATGTGTCCACGCGAGTGCCGAGTCGACCGCTTGAAGGATGAAACAGGTTTCTGCGGATCGCCGTACCGCCCGATAGTTGCATCGTCTTGCGCGCACATGGGGGAGGAGCCGCCAATCTCCGGGAGCCGTGGCAGCGGCGCGATATTCTTTGCCAACTGCAACCTGCGGTGCGTCTATTGCCAGAACTACCAGATAAGCCAGCAGCCGGAGGCGTTCGCGCGCCGGCCGGGCAGCGTCGAGAGCCTTGCGGACACAATGCTGCAATTGCAGAACGAGAAGCATTGTCACAACATCAACCTGGTCTCGCCGTCGCACTACGTTCCGCAGATAGTCCAAGCCCTGTGTCTGGCGATTCCACGCGGGCTGCGATTGCCCCTGGTGTATAACACGAACGCATATGATTCGATCGAAACGTTACACGCGCTGGATGGCATCGTTGACATCTATTTGCCTGACATAAAGTACTCCTCAGCCCGAGTTGCGGCCCGGCTTTCCGGAGCACACGACTACGTGGAAGTCGCGCAGTCCGCGATAGTCGAAATGTGCAGACAGGTGGGCGTGGCGGTAATCCTGGATGACGAAGAGACGGTTGTCCGAGGAGTGATAGTACGCCATCTTGTGCTACCTGGCGGCCTGGCGGGCAGCAGCAAGTCGCTTCAATGGTTGGCGGACGCTGTGTCTACGGAAGTCACGCTCAGCATCATGTCGCAGTACCGTCCGTCGCACCGGGCTCTCGACACGGCAGTCCTGTCGCGGCCTGTGAATGAACGGGAATACGGGAACGTGATTCAGGTGGCTCAGTCCCTGCGCTTCGACCACGTGTGGGCGCAACACCGGGAGGCGGTGTCGCACTACGTGCCTGATTTCCTTCGCCCCGGCCATCCGTTTGAGTAGCGGCCACCGTGACGGGGTTTTCGCTTGTTTGACAAGAGCAACCGGTATGGCATACTAAAACCAGGTTGGCCACGCGAAGAGGGGGTGTTGCATGGCACGATGGTTAGCGCATGGTCTGATTCCTTCGGGCAGTTCGGTCATCCTCATGGGAGGGCTGCATTCAGGCAAGGCGTGGTTCGCCGAGGAACTTGCACTGTGTGTCGCAACCGGTCACGACTTCCTTGACACGTTTCAAGTCCAGAAACAGCATGTCATTCTCATCGACGAGGACTCGGGAACGGCGAGTTTCAAACGACGTTTCGAACGTCTCGCCCACGGATTGAACGTCGACCTTGCGGCGGCTCAGGTCGAGTGCTACTCGCGTTGCGGTTTTCTACTGTACGATGAAGAGAGACGCCAATGGCTGCGTAATCTCATCAAGAAACAACGCGGGACGCCCCTGGTGATTATCGACAATCTTGAGCACATCATGGGTGGACGGGACATCGGCGCCGCCGGGGATTCCCTGCCGCTCAGCGGTCTCTGTCATGAATTGCGCGACGCCGGGGCAACGATGCTGGTGTTGCACCAGACCGGCCTTCGCCGGCAGGAGAAGGTCGAGGACTGGGATGTGCGCAAGGAAGCGAAGGGATTCACGCTGCTCGTCGAGTGTTTTGACCTGGGACTGGCAATCTTTCGCGCCCCGACGACTACCACGGAATTCGTGCTGAAGCCCATAGTTCGCGAGTCTCCCGTGATTGTGTCCCGGCCTTTCACGATGGCGCTTCGGGAAGATGATGAACTCACGTGGGCGCGCCTTGCCGTAACTGACGAGTTGCAGGAACTCCGCGGCAAGCGCAGGCGGGATCTGCTGCCGCAGGTGCTGGAGGCAAAGAGCTAGACCGTCTGGGCCTTACCCGGCATGCGGGATTCACGTTTCTGAATATGGGTGGTCGGCTGGTGCTGGCCAAGTTGTACCGCGCCCCGTCCGCGGCTAGCTGGCGTGTGGGCAGTCCGGTCAACCGCTATTGATAATCGCAGCACATTGGTGCACGCTGATGGGCAGTAGCAGGACGGTCCTGCACAACATGTGGGAACGTTTGTGTGCCCCCGTAGGGGTATGTAGAGCCCGCCATCGGTTCGCCGGCCGGGTGACCTGTCGGCCGTCAATGGGTGCGGATGCCCGGGAGGGTTCAAGTTCTCGCGTCTTCGGACCGTCGCCCCGATTGAATCATTGCGCCAATACGGCATGGTCTTCATTCGACATTAACCCTTCGTGTGTAGCTGTCCGGTCGCCCGAAATCGGGTGTGAACAGGGGGATACCCGTCATGCGACGTGAACGGCTCGTTCGTTGGGTCTCCACAGTCTGCCTGGTGCTGCTGCCCATTCCGGCCGCCGTCTCCTGCGGTTCCGTGGACGAATTGCTCGAGCAGGCGGGTGACGTAGCGCAGGAAGTCGGGAATGCCGCCCAGGATGTGGTTGACGAGGCTAAGGGATATCTGCCATCTGACCAGCCCGGCGCGGTTACAGCCAACCGTCCTCCGAGACCTACTGGCGCAATCTCGACTGGGCCTGCAACTGTGCTCGCGTCAACTGTCATCGATGCCTCCGGAGGCAGAGTGCTCGTGCAGAAGCCCGGAGACCCTCTTGATGGGCTGGAGATACAGGTGCCCTCCGGCTCATACGCCGATTCGCGTCAATTCAACGTTTCATCGGCCCTCATCTCGGACCATACCTTCGGCGAATATTTTGATCCATTGACGCCTCTCATCATGGTGGAGAATGGCGGAGACTACTCAGAGGAACTGATGACGGTGAAGATTCCCTGCCAGGTACCACCCGACCATTTCGCGATGGCGTTCTTCTACGACGACGCGACAGGTACGCTGGAGGGTTTGCCTCTTGCCGGGGTGGACGACCAGTCTATTACTGTTGTCACCCGGCACTTCTCCTGGTTCACCGTAAGCGGCATCGAGAATGAAGTGCTCGATGGGCTGCTGCACGACGGGATCGACTCCGGGTTCCGGCCGGGTGCGGATGACTGGCAGTTTGTCAACCGGGGCTCCTACGTTGCCCCCGGCGGCCACTGCGCTGGTCAATCTCTCACCGCCCTCTGGTACTACTGCGAGCGTCCCGACGGCACTGACCCGTTCCTGTTCGGCCTATACGACAACAACGGCACGAAGCCAGCAACGCCCGGTTTCGATGAAGACGATTCATATGGCTACCGATTGGCTTCCACGGTGCAAGAGGATATCCACTGGGACAGCTTTGCGAACATACTGATGACGGACTTGGCGGGTGTGAATGACGAAGTAACGTATAAGGCCTTCGCCTATGCGATGCAGGCTACAGGGGAACCGCAAGAGGTGGGCATATTCAGTGCTGCAGGCGGCGGCCACGATATGATCTGCTACGGCGTTGATCGATACTCTCTGCAGATCGCCGACCCAAACTACCCGGGCAATACTGAGCGCCGGATCCAGTACTCGAACGGCAGGTTCACTCCCTATAACTCGGGAGCGAATGCCGATGAGATTGCGGCGGGCAATGGCAAGGCCTACGAGAAGATTGAGTACTGCGCCAAGACAGCAACCGTCGATTGGAAGGGGATTGCCCGGCGCTGGAACGAATTCAAGGCCGGCACCATCGGCAACGACAGGTTCCCGCAGTATGAACTCGTGGTCGTCGATGGCGATGGCAAGAATGAACCGCTGATCGATGGCTACGTGAGCAAGACTAACAAGATCGACATCTCGCTCGTGTCCCAATTCGCCGGTTCCATCCATGCCTACAGAGACGGCGTGACTCTGAATTGGGACAAGGATGGAAAGATTGACCTGAAGGAAGGCAACAACTTGATAGGTATCGTTGTCAAAGGAGACGCCAACAACGATCCTCAACATCGGAAGTACAAGTACGTTGATTTCAAGTACTTCAACATCGTGTATGGGCAGGAGGAGCCTGCGCCTTCAGAGATGCCCTACGTTGCCCTGTTCTGCGGTGGAACCATGGGCGATGTCTTTGAGAGATGGCGTGAAGACCACCGCTACACCGGCCCGTTTGCATGGTCCTACCTGGGTATAGAAGGGCAGAATGGGAGCGCGATCGCCATTACGTGGAACGGCCTCAATTTCTCTGGCAGCGCCACCTTGCAGCCTCTTGCAGGGATGTCGGGGAGTGGGAGTGTTGTGGTGAGCGGCAGTCTGTCGCGGCTGCCTTCTTCCACGGAGCCGACGCTTCTCACGTTGAACTATACAGAGACCTACGATGCCACGGGCTACGACTGGCACGATGTGGGATTGACATCCTATACCATCACCAACATACCACTCGACGCCAACGCCTTCAACCTGGCCCCGGGACACGAACTCAGGGCGATATATTCCGAAAGCAGCGGCGTCGCCATGCAGAAGTATCTCACCCGTCTCGAGTATCGGCTGGACAAGACATGGCTTGGAGATGAGCCAAGTGTGTTCCCCGACGAACACTGGACGTACACCGATACCACTTGCTCTGCGGCGCGGCAGACGGGAGGGTTCCAGACCGAGTTCACCATTATCCTGCTCACGCCGGAGACGTGGTACAAGTGAGTGACAGGCCCGTTGTTACGCGGACGCCCGCAGGGCTTCGGTCAACTCGAGTCCAGCGACGATGACCGCGAGATGACTCAGTGCCTGAGGCACATTGCCGAGAGATTGACCGGTTGAGGCATCAATCATCTCAGAATACAGTCCCACGTGGTTCCGATAGCCAAGGAGTCTTTCGAATAGTGACTTAGCCTCGTCAGTCCTGTCCAACCGGATGAGGTCTCGCACCAACCAGAACGAGCACCACAAGAAAGCTCCCTCGGGGCCCTTCAACCCGTCGTCGGTTTCGTCGGTCCTGTAACGGCGCAGCAAACCATCCACAGCCAGGTCGCTCACCGTGTGTTCGATGGTCGCCTTCATCTTTTCGTCCGTGGCCGGCAGGAACCCCATCAGCGGCATGAGCAGAGTGGAGGCATCAAGCGCAGAAGTTCCATAGTGTTGTGTGAATGATTGGCGCTCCGCATTCCACCCCTTCGCGAGTATATCTTCCCTGATAGTGTCAGCAGTCCGTCGCCATTCCTTCAAGTGGGTCTTCCCGTAGCCGAGTTCCTCGGCGAGACGAATCCCCCTGTCCACCGCCACCCAACACATCATCTTTGAGTGTACGAAATGAAAGGGGCCACCTCTCATCTCCCAGATTCCCCGGTCGGGTTCCGTCCAGAGCTTCACCGCTGACGCGACATAATCCTCCAACAGGCTCCACATACTCTTTGACGTGTATCCGCCTATGTGCGAGTAGTTGTAGGCGGCGTCAAGGACTTCGCCGAACACGTCAAGCTGGCGTTGCAGATAGGCGGCGTTCCCGATGCGGACGGGACGGGAGTCGCGGTACCCGCTCAGGTGGTCCAGAGTCTGTTCTTCCATGGGATCGGTCTCCTCGATCCGAACATAGTCTGCCCCCTCGGCCCGCGTTCCGCGCACACCTTCATCAGCCACGCCATGTGGCGAACAACTTCTTCAGTATGATGCAATCGGGTGAAGGCGTCGATGGTGAGCGAGGCGTCGCGCAACCAACTGAATCGGTAATCCCAGTTCCGCTCGCCTCCGATATTCTCGGGCAGAGATGTCGTGGCTGCGGCAACCATCGCACCCGTCCTGTGGTACACGAGCAAATGAAGCGTAAGGTACGAACGCACGATAGCGTCTCTCCATGCGCCGTCACACGAGCATTCCGCAGCGACTTGCTGCCAGTAAGTCCTTGTCTTGTCCAGTCGAGCCGCTGAGCGGTAGGTTGCCGGCGCCAGGGGCACGCCCGAGCCATGGTTCAGTATGAACGCGCTCTGCTGGCCCTCTCTCAGGGCGAAACGGCAGGTTGCCGCATCTCCCCGGAGTTCGAACGGGTGTCCGGACGATAGGGTCACCCTGTCGTCCTTGTTGCGTGCGATGACTCCGTGCTTCGACGTCTCAAGTACGGTGTCGTTCCTGGCATAGTCCAGCCTTGGGCGAAATGCCACTTCCACGCCCATAGAGCCTTTGTCACATCGAATGAGACGATGCACCTGATGAGGCAGGCTCAATGCGCCGCCTGAGTCCTTGTAACAGGGCATGAAGTCCACCATCGTTGTCGTGCCGGAGTGCGTGGTGAATGTGGTCTCGAGGACATTGGTATCGGGCACATACCGCTGCACAGCGTCGAAGACCCCTCAGGGTGCAGTTGAAACTGACCTCCACGCTCATCGTCCAGGATGGCTGCGAAGATGCTTGGAGAATCGAATCGGGGCAGGCAACACCAATCGATGGACCCGTCTTTGGCGACGAGCGCAGTGGACGTCATGTTGCCGATGATGCCGTAGTCAGCGATCGGCTTGTATCCCATCTTGGTCCTCCAGCTGCACTCGATTCCTGGCCCCGCAGGGCCTCGCCTAACCGGATGGCCAGAACAGCCTCTCCGAGGCGGCGTTTTAGTTCGCGCGCCGCGCTCATGAAGTATTCTGGGGTCGTCGCCCGAAGGAATCTGGCCATGTCGGTGCTTTGGACGCCGCGCAGGCATTCACTGCATGGCCGCCTGGCATGCATAACGGACCCCTTCTGACAACGTCGGATACGCATGAAGCATGTTTCCCACATCAGATGCGGTGCCCCTCAGCGCGATGGTAACAGCCACTTCGTGTATCAGATTCGATGCCTGGCTGCCCACGATGTGGCCGCCCAGAATCCGTCCGGTGGATTGGTCGGCGACAATCTTGATGAACCCAACCGTCTCGCCCGTGACCAGCGGCCTCGTGAGGTCGGCGTACCTGAAGACGCCCGTCTTCACCTTGTGCCCCTCTTCCTTTGCCTGCGATTCGGTCATTCCGACACTGGCGACTTCCGGATCACAATAGGTTGCCCTGGGCAAGAGATGGTAATCCAATCTAGCGAGTCTGCGTGGTCGCGTTCAGCGCAGCCGTCTTGCCCTGCTCACCCGCGACATAGGTAAACAGGTAGGTGCCGGTTACATCACCCGCGGCCCAGATGTGCGGTACGTTGGTCTGCATTGAGGCATCAACAGTGATGCCCCGCTTGCCCGTCTCGATGCCCGCTGCCGAAAGATTCAGATCTTCGAGGTTCGGTTTGCGGCCGGTGGCCACCAGTATTTCGTCGCATTCGATATCCTGCGTGGCGCCGTTCGCAGGTTGCACCTGCACTATCTTCGTCGACGGACCTGTCTTGACGGCGACGACCTTCGTTGACGTCAGGACGGTCGTCCTCCTGAGACGCATCGAGTCCTCTATCGCCGCAGACACCTCAGGGTCCTCGTTTGCAAGCACCCGGTCCATAAATTCGATGATGTGCACCTGGGCGCCGAAGGCAGAGAAAATCTGGGCGAACTCGACTCCGACGGCGCCACCTCCAATGATGGCCAGTCTCGGCGGCACGCTTTCCAGTTGAAGCGCTTCGATGTTGGTAATATAGCCAGCTTCCTGCAATCCTGGAATCGGCGGAATTGCGGCCGAGGAGCCTGTGCAGACAATAACCTTGCCGGCGTTGATGACGTCATCCCCGACGACGACTTCGTGCGGCGTCCTGAACCGCGCCACGCCCTCGAATAGCCGGACTCCCCGAGATTTCCAACGCTCTGAGCGGCCGGTCGCGAGGCCTGCAATCACTCCGTCCTTAAAGGCTTTTACCAGGCGGTAATCCACTTCTTCCCTGAGTCGGGGCAATCCGAAGAAGTCAGCCCCCCGCATCCTGGTGAAAGCGGTGGAAGCATGGACGAGAGCTTTGGTCGGGATACAAGCGTTGAAGATGCAGGAACCACCAATCTCGCCCCGTTCGACCATGGCGACCGACCGGCCGTTCTCGGCGGCGTAGCCGGCGGCGTATTCGCCTGCCGTGCCGGCCCCGATGATGAGTATGTCCACCTTCGTCATCTCACACCTCCTCAATGAGCACGCCCTACACCGGTGATATCGGACACGGTTTGCGCACCCTCGTTGCCACCTGTGGTGGGTTGACAACGCATTTATCAGAATACCAGACTCATGTCTGAAGTGCTCTATTTGACCACCGACGGCTTTCTAAATGAGTTGAGCGACTTCCATACGTCGGCCGGTTTCTGGGAATCGTCACCACGGGTTGAGGAGTCGCCTGAAATGTGCCGATGACTGTGGGTGCCGCGGTCGCGAGGATCGCCCGCATCCCCGGTCTGAAGATATGGTTGCGCGGGTCGCTATCATCACCTAACATGGTAGACGTTGCGGGGCTGAGGATGCCCATCGCGAGACTCGGTTCTTGTTGGCAGGGCCGCTCGCGCCTACGGTTGAAAACCCGTTCTGCGGCGAGGAGTGTGGAGAATGACGATCAGACTTGTGCTGCTCAGACACGGAGAGAGCATCTGGAATAAGGCGGACAAGTTCACGGGTTGGACCGATGTTGACCTGTCCGAACAGGGTGTGGCCGAAGCCGGCCAGGCGGCCGCTGCGTTGAAGAAGTATGGCTATCAATTCGACGTGGCCTACACTTCGGTGCTCAAGAGAGCAATCCGAACGTTGTGGATCGTTCTGGATGACATGGACTTGATGTGGATTCCCGTGTACCGCTCCTGGCGATTGAACGAGCGCCACTATGGCGCTTTGCAGGGACTCAGCAAGTCGGAAATGGCTGCCAAGGTTGGAGAGGAGCAGGTGCACTCGTGGCGGAGGGGCTATGACGTCAGACCGCCGGCGTTGGAGGCCGCGGACCCAAGAAGCCCGCGACTCGACCCCCGATATAGAGACGTTCCCGCAGCCGCGCTGCCGCTCACGGAGAGTCTGAAGGACACCGTGGACAGATTCCTACCCTACTGGCACGAGACCATTGCGCCCGCACTGAAGTTGGGGCAACGAGTGTTGGTCTCTGCACACGGTAACAGTCTCAGAGCGCTGGTCAAGTATCTTGACGGCATCAGCGAGAGCGACATAACCGGGCTCAATATTCCTACGGGAATACCCCTGGTATATGAACTCGACCAGGACTTGAAGCCGCTTAAGCATTACTATTTGGGCGATGCCGATGCCATCAAGAAAGCAATCGACAAGGTGGTGGGGCAGGGGAAGGCAAAACCCGGTGCGTGACGCCGGCAAGAATGCGCATACAGCTTGGTTTTGAACACCTCGACTCAATCGGCATATGAGCCAGGAGCGAGGTTGTCACGGAACCGCAGGAGTAACGGGTGGCACGATGAAGAGAGCGAGACAGACCTGCAAGCACTGCAGCCACACCTGGACCCCGAGGAAGGACAAGCCCAAGAAGTGTCCACATTGCGGGCGTACCAATTGGCGCCTTGATGAGGAGAAGCCCCTTAGGGTGCCGGGCGACGACAGCAGCGTCTTTCCCGGGCTGTTCTAGGCGTCGGGCTCCGGCGCCCGTTGGTCCCGGTGGCTGGTTGTCAGTGAGCGCCACTCAGCAGGTCGACGGGGCGACGGACGCGCAAATAAGAGGTCGCACCGCCCGCAGCGCACCCACTGTTCAAACGGCAGCGCTTTGCCGGTGTTGCACCGCGCGGCTCGCTCAACTACAGAGCCGGATGGAACTTGCCCCGGTCCAGTTCACGCGCGTTGCTGAAAGGCTTGTACGTGCCCTCGGCCACCTTGGCGTTCGCCTCTTCGATGGCCTCCATGTTCAGTTCGATGCCCAGTCCGGGCAATTCCGGCACTTCGAGGTAACCATCCACAATCTTGAGACGGGGTTCAACGGCCCACGGGGCCATCTGCTCGTGCTCCTGGATGAGGAATGGGTGCACCGCTGCCGATAGGTGCGCATTGGCGATGGCTGCAACGGGCCCGAAGGGGTTATGGGGAGCCGCCTTGGCCTGGTATGCCTCGCACATCGCGCAGATCTTCATGGCTTCGGTGATGCCGCCGATCTTGCCCACATCGAACATTACGACGTCGATCGCACCCTGCTCGAGGTACTCCTTCAGTTCGAGCTTGCTGTTCAGCCGTTCGCAGGCCGCTATCGGTATGTCGACGGCGTCTGCGACGCGCTTCATCATGCTAATCATGCCCACCGGCACGGGTTCCTCGTACCAGAACAGAGCAAACTGCTCGAGTTTCTTGCCAATCTTGATAGCGGTGCCGGCGTTGAACTTGGCGTGACACTCCACCATAAGGTCGACGGTTGGTCCCACGGCCTCCCGGATTGCGGCCACGCGGTCGACCACAGCTTCGATTTCTTCCGGCCGGTAGCCATGATAGCCGTCACGTCCCGGCCTGAACGGGTCGAACTTGATAGCGGTGTATCCTTTGGCGACCAGGTCCTTCGCGAAGACGCCGAGTTGCTGAGGCGTGTATTCAACAGCTCCCCATGGCTCCGAGAACAGGTCGGCCTGTCTGGAGTCCGGGAACGAGTTCCATGTGCCACGCAGGTGGGGATACAACCTGATACGTTTTCGGTACAGGCCGCCAATCAGGTCGTAGACCGGCACGCCGAGCGCCTTGCCCTTGATGTCGTACAGGGCGATGTCGGCCGCGCTGATCATGCTGTTCATGTACGAGAATGACGTCTGCTGGACCATCTTGATCCAGAGTCGCTCGATATTGAAAGGATCCTCTCCCACGAGAATCGAATTGAGCATCTGCACCTGGGCCGCGAAGATCGCCGGATGGCTTACCACGTTCTCACCCAGGCCGGTAATGCCCTCGTTGGTATGTACCCTGGTGAAGGGCAGAGGCCCACACATCACCGCTTCGATATTCGTGATACGTAGACTCGACATACGTCCTCCTTCCTGCGAGATGGGCGAAGTTCGGAGAGCGTGAGGCTCGCGGAGTCACCACGCGAAACTGGCTGCCAGTCTCGGTCTGGATTCTATGCCCATTGACAGCATATGATCCGGCCGCAGCGATTCACAGGGTTCACGCGTGCTGAAATCGTAACACACATGCAACGTGATGCCGCCGTATTCGCTCTGGGGGACCAGTCTTCGGCTGGTGGCGCAAATGATTTGAGGCATCCTCAGACGACGGGCTCGAGGCGCCAGGGCAATCTCCATTCGCGGGTACCACGCGGACAGGCAGCAACGGTGGCTATATCAACTGTCAGACCGAGAGCCTCATCGCGACGTCCGATGCTCATGTGGGGCGCCCCACGTCGAGGTGACGTGAAAACGCGATAATCGTGCAGCGGCGGCTTTCACCATGGTCGCGTGTTCACATATAATATGCGGCGTGGGCAGGTCTCCGTCGCGGAAATGCCCGAAGTTGCATCCGTCGGCGCAGCATGCCAGCGTAGCTCAGAGGTAGAGCAGCGGTTTCGTAAACCGCTGGTCATCGGTTCGACTCCGATCGCTGGCTCCATTCGTAATCCAAACGTAGAACGGCCTCCAGAAATGGGGGCCGTTTTCGTCTTCTGGTGCACGGCGCCGTGGCGCTCTTCGCCAAGGGAGGAGTGACGCGTGGCCGCGAGCTATTGGAACTTCGTCACTGGGGGCTGGAGGCCCGAGATGCCTCCAAACGGACCCCGTTCGGCGGGAAATCACATCGATTGACAGACGCTATCAGCCTCTGTTAGTGTTCGCGTTGCCCCAAGCCGTCAAGCACCGGGGATGCAGGTTGGAGTTCTCGCGGGTGGGGATCCGTCAGGGTCGCCAGGCCTCCAGGGTGCAAGCCAGGAGGACCGGGAGCCGGGGAATGAACCAGCACGCGTCTCAAACAGTGTGAGACCACTTGGGGCATCTTGCATCATGGGCGATAGGCGCTGCCGGTGCCGCGTTCCTTCAGCGCGAAAGCCTTCAAAGCACGGTCGCAAACCGGCATTTGCTTCTTCGTACACCAAGAATCGTGGAGTCCGGCTATCGTGCCCTATGGTTCCAGCCTTTACGCATCGCGGCCGTGAGAATCTGGCAGTGGCCCCGTTACTTCGCAGTCGGCTGACGGACAAGTCAATCGTCGCCGATGATCACGGCCTTAGTGGAAACGAGTGCGCTTCTGACGCCGGGTGTGATAGACTGGCGCGACTTTGCGCATCGAGTGGTTGAGAGTGGCGCGTCACGCTGCTTCTCGGTCGCCGCAGTCGAAGGAGAGCCTCGTGGCAGAGAACCCCCTTGAACGCCGCAGCATAGCGTACGTCTCAACGGTGCATGGCCTGTTGCACGTCCTTGAACTCGCGTATGGCGTTGTGCTCGTTGCGGTGGCCGCGGAGTTTGGCGCGAGCTTGCTGGTCCTTGGCATTCTGGCCAACGTATTTGGATTTGCTTACGGCTTGACGGCGCTTCCGGTCGGTGTCCTCGCGGACCGCATGAGCGAGACGCGACTCCTCGCCATCTGCGCTCTGGGGATGGGTGCCGCAGCAATTGCTGTCAGCCTTTCTCATGGCGTCGTGCATGCTGGGTGTTGCCTGGGGTTTCTCGGAGTGGCTTTGGGACTGTTTCACCCCGTAGCTACGGCGTTCATAGCCCGGACCGCGAGCAAGACAGGGCTCGGCTTCGCCTATCTGGGCACCGGCGGCAATCTAGGTCTTGCGCTGGGCCCCATCACGGTGGGCGCCATTGCTGCCGGGCTGGGGTGGCGTTTCGCCTACGCCGGATTCGCGATACCGTGCATCGTCCTGGGGCTCTTGATAATGCGGCTGCCGCACAAGATTCATCCGGTGGCTGTGGCCGCAGATTGCCCGCCGGAGGACCGGAGCTTCGCCGTCCTGCGTCCGTTTCTTGATTCCGCTTGGACTGATCGTCATGGCGAATGTCATGAACGGCTTGGTTTACCGCGGTGTAGTGACATTCCTGCCGACCCACTTGAGTTCGAGTGTGGGCAGGTCTATTGCCGGACTCGATCCGGTAATGCTGGGTGGGTCATTCACGACGGTTGCGCTGATATTCGGCGTTGCCGGACAGTTTTCCGGAGGGTATTTCTCTGACAAGCGGCGTCGCGAGGGGCTGGCGCTCATCTCTCTTGGTGTTGCCGCGCCCGCGCTGCTGGGGGTCTGGGCTTTCACTGGCACTGCGCTGCTGGTTGCTGCGGCCGGATTCGCGTTCTTCAGTTTCATGAGCCAGCCTGTGTTCAATTCGTTGATTGCCGACTATTGTCCTGATTGCTGGCGCGGCCGCATGTATGGATTCTATTTCTTCTGTTCGTTCGGAGTAGGTTCATTTTCCGCCAGCGCTCTCGGTTACGTTGCGGAGTCACGCGGAGTGAGTTTTGTCTTTCTCGTGTGTGCCGTGCTGAGCCTCATCGCTGCGGGGTTCATCGTCCCATTTGCTTATTCGTGCGATTCGCAGCGGGCGGCCCGTCGCAATGCGACCACGCTCGTGACGGCGTTTTGGCGGCTGCGCGTGGTCACTGGCGTTGAAGGATTTATTGTGAACATCGACTACGAGTGCATCGCCTGCTTCGTGCGCCAGGCGCGAGAGACCGCGGAGCGCGCGACGACAGATGACACCCTGCGGTGGCGTGTCATGCGTTCGGTATGCGCACTCGTCGAGTGAAGTGACTCCGAACACGTGCCCACCCGAGTTCGCTGAACGTGTGTATGACGCGATAGCGGATGATAACGGGCAAAGCGACCCGTTTGTTGCGGAGAAGGCGCGTGCGAACGAGCTGGCCCTGAGCCTGGTGCCGCGATTCCGCGCACTGCTGGAGTCTGCCCGGGATTCTGTACGTGCCGCAGTGCAGTTCTCTATCGCCGGCAATTCCATGGACCTTGGCGTGGTCCGCGATTACGGGGATGTCGGTGCACTGGCAGAAGTCATTGCTCTCCAGTCCTCTCGGCATCGATGATTACCCTTCCTTCCGGGACACACTGTCGCGCGCGAATCACGTGGTGGTCGTGGGCGACAACAACGGCGAGATCGTGTTCGACCGGCTGCTCATCGAGGAAATGGCAAAGGTGCGGCCATGCCGGTACACATACATAGTACGGGGGCGACCGGTCATCAATGACGTCACCATCGAGGATGCACGTTCCGTCGGCATGCACCACGTTGCGGAACTGGTGCAGCGGGGGCTCCGGCGCGCCCGGTCTGCTGCTGTCCGCTTGTTCCAGCCGGAGTGCGTGAACTCGTGGGTGGAGCTGACATGGTAATCGCCAAAGGACAGGGCAACTACGAGGCCCTGAGCGATATCGCCAGAGACGTGTTTTTTCTGCTGATGGTGAAATGCGACGTCGTGTCGCGCGATCTCAATGCGCCTGTCGGCGCGGCGGTCGTGAAACACCATCGGCCCGACTAGCCGGCTCGTGCCGCATATTGCGGACGCCCTCGCGGGCCTGGTGGTCCTTCACTTGAAGCCTTGACGATTGCGCACGCGGGTAACCGCCCCCTGCCTGTGGAGTTCTGTGTTCTTTGTGTGGACCACCTCGTCCCTCCTCAGAAGAACGGTGGTACGACCGCTCGCTTGTTGCGGAAGAATCGCGGCGCTCGAAAGGACGTGAATCCCGCCCGCGCGTCGCCGGGCCATCTCTTCTCGAATCAGCACCGGCGAAGTTCCGCCGCTCGAAGGAACGCGGGCCCCTGTCGTCGGTTGGACGGCTGAACGTCCGCACAGGTGCGCGACCTGAATCGCGACGGTCGAAAGGACGCGAATCCCGCCCGCGCATCGCCGGGCCATCTCTTCTCGAATCACCGCCGGTGAAGTCCCGTCGCTCGAAGGAACGCGGGCCTCTGTCGTCGGCCGGACGCGCTGAAAGGCCGCGCTGGTGCGCGACCTGAATCGCGATGGTCGAAAGGACGAGAATCCCGCCCACGCATCGCCGGGCCATCTCTTCTCGAATCGCCGCCGGTGAAGTCCCGCCGCTCGAACGAACGCGGGCCTCTGTCGCCGGTTGGACGGCTGAAAGGCCGCGCAGGTGCGCGACCCGAATCGCGACGGTCGAAAGGACGTGAATCCCGCCCACGCATCGCCGGGCCATCTCTTCTCGAATCACCGCCGCTGAAGTCCCGTCGCTCGAAGGAACGCGGGCCTCTGTCGCCGGTTGGACGGCTGAAAGGCCGCACAGGAGCGCGACCTGAATCGCGATGGTCGAAAGGACGAGAATCCCGCGCGCCCATCGCCGGGCCATCTCTTCTCGAATCGCCGCCGCTGAAGTCCCGCCGCTCGAACGAACGCGGGCCTCTGTCGTCGGTTGGACGGCTGAAAGGCCGCGCAGGTGCGCGACCCGAATCGCGACGGTCGAAAGGACGTGAATCCCGCGCGCCCACCGGGGGGCCACCTCGTCTTGTCACCGCCGCTGAAGTCCCGTCGCTCGAAGGAACGCGGGCCGCCGCCGTCAGTCGGACGCCTGAAAGGCCGCTCAGGTGCGGGACCTGAATCCGGCGCTCGAAAGGACGTGAGTCCCGCGCGCCCACCGGGGGGGCGCCTCGCCGGTTGTCACCGCCGCTGAAGTCCCGCCGCTCGAAGGAACGCGGGCCTCTGTCGTCGGTCGGACGCCTGAAAGGTCGCGCAGGTGCGCGGACCCGAATCGCGGCGGTCGAAAGGACGTGAATCCCGCTCGCGCATCGCCGGGCCGCCGCGTCCGTCATCACGGGCGCCGAATTCCTGCCGCCCGAAGGAACCGGGCTCACCCTCCTGGGGTGGACGCCGGAACGCAGCCCGCGGTGCAGGGAGTGCCGCGTTGATGTCTGAACTGCGATAATCGCGCTGATGGCCCATAGCAGGACTGGTTCGTCGTGTCTCGCCGCCATCGAAGTCTCGTCGTTCGGACGAATGCACGTGTCTATCGCCATGAAACTGCGGGGTCTCTCGACTCGAGCGCGAAGGTGTAGCGACGTTCTCAGATGAATGGCCGTATCGAGGTTCGGCAGGACCTTCGTAACGCAGGCGTTCATCCGACGAACGCCAGACCAGAACTCGATCAGGCGTGTCACGTGCCGGCGAATCGTTGGCAACTGATGGCCTATCCGGATGCTGAGCATTTATCTCGTCACTCTCGGCCGCAAAACGGCGCGTCTGAGAGTCGAGGGTCAAGCGACGTGTCGCCTCGTAAACCGGTGCCGAAACGCGGCGACGCTCAGCATGGGGCGTGATTGCATGCGCCGTCGACGGCCGTTTGTCAGGCGGACGCTTTCGCATGAGATCCTTTAATTCAGGTGGCGTCAGTTCCCTCCACGAGCCTTCGGCGAGGTCCCCGAGAAGAAGACCGCCCATCCTCACCCTCTTCAACAAGGCGACTTGTTGACCGATGGCAGCGAACATCATGCGCACCTGGCGCTTGCGGCCTTCATGAATCGTTATGCTGTACGTGTAGGGAGACTGGCCGAGGAGAAGCTTGACCTTAGCCGGCCATGTCACCTGGTCCTCAATCTCCACGCCTTCCTCAAGCTGTGTGAGGTCGTCGTCGGTCAGTCGACCCGTGGTGGCCACCCAGTACTCTTTCTCGTGTTCAAACCGGGGGTGCGTCAGTTCGTAAGTCAACTGGCCGTCGTTTGTCAGTATCAGTAATCCAGTGGTGTCCTCATCGAGCCGTCCTGCCGGATGGAGGCCCGCCGCTCGGACGGATTCGGGCAGCAGTTCCATGACGGTCGGCCTGTCTCTGTCATCTTCCGTGGCGGTGAGGTAGCCCTCCGGCTTATTCATGAGCAGATAGACACGTCGCGTCGCGATAGCGGCAACCTTGCTTCCCGTTACGACGACGGAGTCAGTCTCGGGGTCGACCTTCGCGGTGTAGGATGATGCGAGCTGGCCATTGACCTGGACCAGTCCTGCGTTGACGAGCTTTGAGGCATCACGGCGTGAGCCGTAGCCAGCATCGGTGAGCATCCTCACCAGGGGAATCGATGTCATGCGGTTAACCCTCCAGACTGTTTGACGACAGTGGTGCAGGTACCTAGAATAGCACGTCTCTCGCCTGCATGATTCCTCACTCGTGAATGTCGCTCTTCCCTGTCGCGGCGGGACACAAAGAGTCGCGAAACCAGGAGGAAGGTACAAGATGTCAGAGTTGAACGTAGGATTCATCGGACTGGGCTACATGGGAAGGCCGATGTGCAGGAACCTTCTCAAAGCCGGCTATCCCGTGACCGTATGGAATCGCAGCCGGGCCGGAATCGACTTTGCCGTATCGCACGGAGCTGTGGAGTCAAATTCGGCGAGGGAGGTTGCGGAGGCCTCAGATATCGTGGTTACCATGGTGAAGCACGGCGGTGATACCGCAGAGGTCGCTTTGGGACATAATGGCCTGTCGTCCGGCGCGCGAGCTGGAATGATTCTTGTGGACATGAGCACCATTGCCCCATCTGACGCGGCGTCCATTGCCTCTCGACTCAAAGAGTTCGGGGTGTTAATGCTGGACGCTCCGGTGAGCGGGAGCACTCCCCGGGCCGAAGCCGGGACGCTGTCCATCATGGTTGGTGGTCCGAGTGAGGCGTTCGAGCGTGCCCTGCCGGTGTTGCAGACCATGGGCAGCAGCATCGTCCATATCGGGAACGAAAACGGAGCGGGCCAGGGCGCCAAGTTGTGTAACCAGGTACTGGTTCTCGTCAATCTTCTGGCTACGTGCGAGGCGTTGACGCTGGGAGCCGGTCTGGGACTCGACCTGCGACGGGTGTTTGAAGCTGTGAAAGGCGGAGCAGCAGGGTCATTTCAACTCGAGGTCCTCGGGGCAAAACTGCTCGACGGTGACCTCGAACCCGGCGGGACTGTTGAGACTGTTCAGAAGGACCTGGATATACTGATGGCGGCCGGCCGGGATATCCACATGACGTTGCCGGGCAGCTCACTGGTACAGCAACTCTACAACGCGGTGGAGGCTGATGGGAAGGGCAAGAAGGGACATCAAGCGCTGGCCGTTGCGTACGAGATGCTGTCCGGTGTGCGCATAGCGGACCACGCGTCGAAGTGACGTTGTCGCGGATTCAGAGTTGGTGAACAGTGTCACACCGCGGACACTTGACCTGGCTTGCATCCATGCCCGGCGGGACGCGAAGCTTGGTACCGCACGGGCAATCAATGGTCTTGTAGTCGTTGGCGTTCCACATTGCGTTCGAAATTTGGCGGGCCCGCTTGGCCTCAGAATTTTGAACCGCTGCGGGTTCCTCTGAGGCAGCCCGTATGGGCGCCGCCGCCGTGGCGGCCACCACTCCCAACTCGCCGTGCGGTATCACGCCGCTCTTGTCGCCGCGAACCTGCCGAAATGCGGCATCGTAATCCTTCAATGAGGTACCCCCCATCGCTCGAAGCACTCGAATACGGTCGGCCGTGGGGGGATGCGTGCTCGTAAGATTCGCCAAGGACTGTCCCGCCTTGCGGAAGGGATTGACGATGTACATTGGCGCAGTGGCGTTGTTGGCGGAGGCAAGCTGAATGGGAGTGGAAGCTATCTTTTCAAGAGCTGACGCAAGTCCTTCCGGGTACCGGGTGTAGAGCGCGGACGAAGCGTCGGCCAGGTACTCTCGCTTTCGCGATAGTGCGAAGTACAGAAGTTGCGCGGCGATGGGGGCGAGGATAATGAGCACGAGTCCTACAATCAGGATGATAATCTGTGCGCCGCCGCCGCCCGAGCTTCTGCTGCTTCGCCTTCCTCCCGCCATCCCACCGAAGAAGATCATACGACTTGCGAAATACGCAAGGATGACGATAGTGCCGAGGAGGACGCCACCAATAGCCATTAACATGGTATCGCGATTCTTGACGTGGCCGAGTTCGTGCGCGACGACGCCCTGAAGCTCGTCGCGGTTGAGTTTCTGCAGCAGTCCCGACGTCACGGCGATAGACGCGTTCTCGGGCTTTCGTCCTGTCGCGAAGGCGTTGGGCGCCGGGTCGTCCACGATATAGATATCGGGGACCTTTGGCAGCCCTGACGCTATGGACATCTCCTCCACGACGTTGTAGAGCTGTGGAAAATCTTCCTTCTTGATTTGCTTGGCCTTGCCGAGAGACAACATGATGTTGTCTCCCTGGAATCAGGGCCACAAGGTTCATGATGCCCCAGACGATAAGCGCGACAATAACGCCTAAGGTGCCATTGTCAGCGAAGTAGTATCCCAGGGCATAGCCCAGCGCGACGAGCAGCGCGCCCATGAAGACCATCACCAGGGCAGAGCGAATTTCATTCGCCCGTATCTGTTCCCACATGTGCCGGATTTCCCCCGCTTACGAGAAACTGACCTTTGGCGCCTGGCGCTCGACCTCAGTGGTAGTCTGGAAGAACTCCGCGGCCTTGAAACCCGTCATCCCGGCCACCACGCTGGACGGGAACTCCTGCGTCTTGTTGTTGAAGCGCAGGACGGAGTCATTGTAGAACTGCCGCGAGAACGAGATCTTGTTTTCGGTGGAAGTCAGTTCTTCCTGTAATGCGAGGAAGTTCTGGCTGGCTTTCAATTCGGGATAATTCTCGGCTACGGCCAACAGCCTGCCAAGTGCGGAAGACAACTCACCTTCCACCTTCGCCCGGTCCGCAACCCCCGCGGAGGACGACTGTTGCGCAAGATTGCGCGCCTTCGTGACCATCTCGAAGGTCTCACGCTCGTGTTTGGCATAGCCCTTGACGGTTTCAACCAGATTAGGGATCAGGTCATACCGCCTCTTCAACTGGACGTCGATCTGCGCCCAGGCATTCTTGACCTGGTTCCGCAAGCGGACGAGCCCATTGTAGATCCCGACGAACGCAAGGACAATGATTACCAGGATGACGATGACCGCTATCCAAACCCACGACATATCCACACTCCTCACTTTCGCGCATCGCCGGGACCCACGTCCGGCGTCTTCGCGTGACTGCTCGGCCCCGCGCAGAATGTGCCACGCAGGTGCTCGACTATTGGACTGCTGTCTTGTGCTGGTTCAGGCTGCCCGCTGACTACCTGCTCCAATTCACCATGATCCAGCCAGAGGCCGTTGCAGCGCGGACATACATCGGCGACAACCGGAGCAAAATCACCGAGGAGTCGCTTCTCCATCGTCTTGCCACATTCCGGGCACTTGAGCTTCTTCTCAGCAGTGATGGCCGGCCGGGCCAGCGATGCCGACGCGCTGGGATTCCCCATCTGGGCCGCAACAAGCTCCATCTCGCCACTGTCGAACCAGAGCCCCTCGCATTTAGGGCACCAGTCCAGTTCGACGTCGTTGTACTCCACGACAATAAGAGCGGACTCACAACGCGGGCATTTCATCGCACTTTTTCCGCCATGAGTGTATAGCCGCTAAGAGGGTCCGTCAAGCTACAGAATGAGTGACATAGGTGGGGTCGGGACTTCAAATAGCCAGAGCCGGGACGTGACGTCCCGGCTCTGGCGCGATGCGGATTGGGACAAGAGTGCGACTCGGTTAGACCGGCTTGCGCTCGAGAAGTTCGAACATCGTGTCGTCAGGTCCGAGAAGGAACGAGATGCGGATACCAGGACGGAAATTGGTGATGTCCTGGATGAACGTGACGCCCTTGGCTTTCAATTCTGCCACGGCGGCATCGAGGTCGTCGGTGATTATCCCCAGATGTTCCAAACCGTAGGTGCTCCCGGGTGCTGGGGTTTTGACCGTCGGCTTGACGGCGCGCCCCTTCAGGAAAATGTTGGAACCGTGGAAGTCCACCGAAACCATGGTCGTGCCATCGGGCGCGGTGCCCTTGCTCTTGATTGTCGCGCCGAACTTGTCGACGAAGAAAGCGGCCGCTGCTTCAGGGTTGGGGCTGATGATGTGTGCGTGGTCATAGCGATATGTAGCCATGTTTCTCTCCTTTCGGGCGAATACTAGGCATGGAAGATACCCGCTGTCAACGTGTAATATGAGGTCTCCGCTGTGAGGCCGGCCTCATGCGGCAAGGAACTCGAGAGGAGACGACATGACGGAAAAGGTACAGGTGGCTCTGGTCAATTCGATAGTCCCTGAGGCTATCGACATCATCAGAAATGTCTCGGAGTGCATAGACATCGTTGACTTGTCCGACCTCACCCGTGCTGAACGGAAAGGGGACAAGTCTCGTAGCGCCGAACTTGACCGCGCGCTCGCCAATGCGGAAGTCGTCTTCGCTCTCAAGCTACCGGAGAAATTTGTTGAGCGAGCAACGAACCTCAAGTGGGTTCAGACCATCTCGACGGGCGTGGACCGGATAATGACGCCTGAACTCGCCCTGAGTTCCGTCATCGTGACCAATATGAGCGGCATCCACGAAGTGACCATGGGCGAGTTCGTGCTGATGCTCATGTTGATGTTCGTGAAGGGTGCGCCAAGGAGCTTCTACCAGCAGATAGAAGGCCGGTTCAAGTGGTTTCCCATGGACGTGCTTACGGGCAAGACGGTGGGTATCGTGGGATTCGGCCGCATCGGACGAGAGGTGGCAAGGGTTTCGAAGTTCTTCGGAATGAAGGTCATTGCCACGAGACGCACAGCGGTTGAAGGTGAGGTAGGAGAGAATGCTGATCTGGTGTTGCCTCTGGCGCGCCTCGCTGAGTTGCTGGGGCAGAGCGATTTCGTGGTACTTGGCCTTCCTCTGACGGATGAATCTCGGGGCCTGATTGGGGAAGCTGCCTTCAGGGCCATGAGACCCACGGCGCGACTCATCAACGTGTCTCGGGGCGGAATAGTCGACGAGCCGGCGCTGATCCGCGCACTTCAGGAAAAGTGGATAGCCGGAGCAGGACTGGACGTGTTCGCCGTTGAGCCTTTGCCGGCAGACAGCCCCCTCCGGCACATGCAGAATGTGATATTCAGCCCTCACGTCTCCGGCGATATTGCTGAATACGACGTGTACGCGGCGAGACTGTTTGCCGATAACCTCAGGCGCTACTTGTCTGGCCAGCCCCTACTGAACGTGGTGGACAAGTCACGGGGTTATTGAGTCGCATGCGCACGAAGCTAAGTTTTTGACACCCCGCAGACACGAGGGTACACTGGGTTTTGCCCTGTTTTTCAGGGGCTGCAACAGCTATGAGGGGGGTACGATGACGAATCGAGTGTCAATCACGAGAGTGGAAGCCGGAGATGTTGAGCGCGCCGTGCGTGAGGCGGTTCGACTTGCCGGGGGTTTCAAGGAGCTTATCGGCACCAATAGCAGGGTGCTTATCAAACCGAACCAGTGCAAGCCGTCCCCGCGGCACAGCGGCTGCATGGCGGACGGCGCGGTTGTTGAGGCGGTGACCAAGCTTGCCCTTGAATGCAATCCCGCCTCGCTGGTGATTGGCGACGGCGCCATCGCGGGATATGACTTCGGTGGCTTCAGCACCCAGGAGGCTTTTGACTCTTCCGGTGTTACGGACGTGGCGAAGCGGCTGGGGGTGGAGTTGCGCAATCTCAACACGGACGTGGCTGAAGAGGTGCAGATTCCGAACGCTTACATCATGCACAGCGTACGCATCGCTAGAACCGCGCTTGAGAGCGATGTGATAATCAGTATTCCCGTACTCAAGACCCACATTCGCACGCATGCGACACTATCGTTGAAGAACATGAAGGGCGTCATGCCTGGTGCGGAGAAGCGCAAGACGCATCGACTGGGACTGGATCAGGCCATCGTCGATCTGTGCACCGTGGTTCATCCGCACTACGCGGTCATCGATGCCACCGTCGGCATGGAAGGGGTCTGGCAATATCCGCAGGATACCAGGGAGATGGGCCTTATCGTGGCAGGCAGCGATCCCCTGTACGTCGACGTGGTCGGTGCCGAGTTGATGAGCATAGATCCGGCGCAGATCATGCACCTGCAGTATATGGGAGAACGCGAAGGTAAGAGAGTTGCGCTGGATGCCATCGACGTCGTCGGGGAGACGATCGAGGCGAACAAGAAGGTCTTTGCTACTGGCTTCGACGTGTTTCGGTCGCGCTATCCCGAGGTCACCATCGTGCAGGGTGAATCCGCCTGCAGCGGTTGTACAAACGAACTCGTCAGCGCTATCACCTACATGAAACAAGCTGGATATGGTGACAAGATGCAGGGCCTTACCGTGGTCATCGGAAACGCGCCCGATGCCGGAACCAGCGACAAGGTGGTGGCACTGGGCAAGTGTGCGGTCGGGCTGCATGGCTCCCTGGCCCACGTGGCCGGTTGTCCGCCCAAGGAGGCCGAGATGGTTGCCGCCATCGCCCAGGTGTGTGGCGCGGATCCTGAGGCGGTCATGCTCGAGATGGAACAAGCTCGCAAGAAACTCTGGGATGCATCCAGCAATGCCCTCGAACGATAAGAGACGAGCGGAGGTTCAATGAAAGCGGCGTACTACGAAGGCAACAAGAGGTTCTCAGTCGGAGAGTCGAAGATAATTCCCCCCGGCGAAGGACAGGTGCGCATGAAGGTAGCGTACGCAGGAATCTGCGGCACCGACGTGCACATCTTCCTGGGGCATATGGATCAGCGGCTCACGCCGCCTCAAGTGGTAGGACACGAAGCTGTTGGTGAGGTTGTGGAGGTAGGAAAGGGCGTTACGAACTTCAAGGTGGGCGACCACGTCGTGCTGAGGCCGACGGATGCGTGCGGGAAATGTCCTTCGTGTGCGAGGGGACATATCAACATCTGTCCGACGCTCAACTTTATCGGCATCACGACGCCCGGGGCGTTTCAGGGTTCGTGGACTGTGCCCGCGCACCTGCTTCACAAAGTGCCCGCCAACATCAACCTCGTTCACGCCGCGCTCATCGAGCCACTTGCCGTGGCTGCGCACGACGTTCGCTATGGAGAGGTCAAAGCCGGTGAGTGGTGCGTGGTAATCGGTGCCGGACCGATAGGCATGTTCGAGGCGATGGTGTGCAAGGAGAAGGGTGCAAACGTCATAATCTCGGAAGTGAATGCATCTCGTCTGGAATTGGCGCGGGAATTGGGATATGACGTGGTGAATCCGGCCGAATCTGACCTGGTCAAGCACGTGTTCGAGAAGACCGGCGGCGCCGGCGCCGATGTTGTGTTCGAGGTGACGGGGACGCAGGCGGGAGCCACGATGATGACGAAGTTGCCGCGCACTCGCGGCCGAATCGTCATTGTGGCCATCTTCGCTGAGCCGATGATGGTGGACCTGAGAAACATGATGTGGCGCGAGTACACCATGATTGGCGCCAGGAATTACCTTAAGGAAGACTTCGATGAGGCTATACGTCTTGTGGTGGAGGGCAACCTGCCGTTGGACAAGATGGTTTCGGATATCCGGCCCGTTGATAGGGTTCAGGAGACGTTCGAGGACATCGTGGGCGGCAAGGCCAACTTCATGAAAGTCCTCATTGACACCAGCGCCGACTGATAGGCCGGTGGCTACGGGGCGCGCCTTGCCGGCTTTGAACTGCGGTTTCTTGCAGTGCAGCGGAAGCGGTGAAGGCGCGCCCCTTTTCTGTGTTTGACCCGCCCGCCGGGGTCAATAGAGGTCTCCAATGATAGGAATGGTGAGCAACACGGCAATCACCGCATAGCCAAGGAGAACAGTGGCCAGTGCTCCGCTCCTGGGGCGCCTGCGTATGATCGCCACCATCGCGGCGGCGACCAGCGCGCACCGGGCGAGCAGCACGCCCATGATGAGCATCGTCACCCCATCAGAACGCGCGAGAATCGCAACCTCGACAGGGGCGGCCAGTGTCTCCAGCGGCGATGCGTAGAGAACACGCAGTTCCGTCCACTGGTCCGGCCACAACAGGACACTCTTTACCTGGCGCACGTATACCTGCGGCAGGCCGAAGAACAGATACTGCTCGCCGTAGAAGATGTCTGCAGTCATAAGGCCGCCCTGGAACCATGCTTCAAGACCTGGTTCGACATCGATCCGATCCAATCCACGCGTGTAGCTGCCGTCGAGAGCGACGACGATGCTCGCCGCGGGAGCCTCACCCTCAATGACGTCGGCACCGTAGTAGTGTAGTTGTCCGTTTGCCGAGTGCCCCAGGCTCTCAGTGATGCGGCCTTTGAATACGTATGGCTCCACCGTGTCGGACGGCACGACGCTCACGGCCGCAAGCGGCACAAGGAGAAACGACGCCGTGAGAAGTGCGAGAAGCAACCGCTTGCGGGAGCGCATGCCCACAGATTACGGTACGAGCCACTCTGAGGCAAGATTTGGAGGGGAATCGAGTCCCCCGCTCAACTTCGCAATCGCATGGCGGCCGTTGGGCAGGGCCGCTGTGTTAGAATTCGCGCCAGTTTCCGTCACCGCGTACGGCTAACACAGGGTTCCGACGGGCAGAAAGGAGCGCCATGTCAACGTTCATGTCAGAGAATGTCCGGCAGCAGATGGTTGAGGGTTCGTGGATACGACGGATGTTCGAGGAAGGTACCGCACTCAAAGCACTTCATGGCGCTGACAAGGTTTGTGACCTTTCTCTAGGCAATCCAATCGTCGAGCCCCCGGCAGAGTTCAATGCTGAGTTCAGACGGCTTGCCGAACACCCCATACCCGGGATGCACCGCTACATGGCCAACGCCGGCTATCAGGAGACTCGAGCCGCCGTCGCGGCCGAACTTGAGCGGGAAACCGGAGTGACGATGTCCTTTCGAGACGTCGTGATGACGTGCGGTGCTTCCGGCGCGATGAACGTGGTTCTGAAGACGGTGTTGAACCCGGGTGATGAAGTTATCGTCTTTGCCCCCTTCTTCGTGGAATTCCTCGGCTATGTCGATAACCACGGAGGCAAACCGCGGATTGTGCGCTGCGGTAATGATTTCTTGCCGGATATGGAGAAATTCGCCCAGGCTATCGGTCCACAGACCAAGGCAGTTATTCTCAACTCCCCCAACAATCCTACCGGAGTGGTGTATCCGGAGAGCGTGATACGTGAACTGGGTGAGGTGCTCGCGCGCAAGGAGGCTGAATTCGGCAGCCAGATATATCTCATCAGCGATGAGCCATATCGGAGGATACTGTTCGACGGCCTTGTACCCATCCCGGTGTTCCGGCACTACCGCAACAGCATAATGGTGGCGTCACATTCGAAGGACCTGGCGCTTCCAGGTGAGAGGATCGGGTACGCTGCTCTAAATCCGGACAGCGATGAGCACGAGGATCTGATGGCGGGGTTCATCCACTGCAACCGCGTGTTGGGGTTTGTTAACGCTCCTGCACTCATGCAGCACCTTGTGCGAAATTTGCAGCATATCACCGTGTCTGTACCTGAATACGAGAGGAAGCGGGACCTTCTTTATCGCGAGTTGACGGCCATGGGGTACGAGATCGTGCGGCCGCAGGGCGCATTCTACATGTTCCCGAAGGCACCGGTGGATGATGATGTGGAGTTCGTGCGGGAGCTGCTGAGCCTGCTCATACTTGTGGTTCCCGGGCGGGGATTTGGTTCCCAGGGATACTTCCGCATCTCATATTGTGTGGATGACCGAACGCTCGACAATTCGCTGGAAGGATTCAGGAAGGCTGCAGCGCGGTACGGTATGACGCACTAGGGGCTAGAGTTCGGCGACGGTGACGCCGTCACCGCCTTCGCCCTGCTCGCCGGGCCGAAATGAGCTGATCAGCCGGTGCCCTTTCAAGTAGTCACGGACGATGGTTCGCACAGTGCCCGTGCCGAATCCGTGGATGATTCGCACCGACGGAAGATGCGCCACGGCGGCTGCATTGAAATAGGCGTCAAGCGCGGGTTCAATCTCGTCCGCGCGCTTGCCCCGCAGGTCGAGTTCCTGCGGCACGTCACGGTCCGGTTTTCGTAACTTGAGGGTGACCGCTCCTTCGACGCGCCTGGTGGTCGCAGCGACCTTATCGATGCTATCCGCGCCGAGCCAGAGACGCACTGAAGCGCACTGGACTTCGACCTGGAAAGTCTTCTCATTCACTGACACGACTGCGGCCTCGGTTGAGGTACCCCGGATGCGCACGATGTCCCCGGGCCTCAGGTCCTCATCGACGGCGCCGTGGGTGTCGACACCCTCGGTCGGGGCAGGCAGGACTTGCAGCTCTTCCGAGCGCAGCTTCTCCTGGGCCACCCCCAGGGTCGTGCGCGCGCGCTCGAGTTGCTCCTTGTTGCGCAGTCGTTTTAGTTCGGCGGCCACCTCGCGAATCTGGCGATTCAGAATGGCTGCTTCTCTGGCGACACCAACTCTTGCCTCGCGCGCCGCCTCGCGGTCCTCATTCTCCAGCCGCGACAGTTCGGCCTCGAGCGCCATGCGGAGGTTCTCGACAACCGCCGCCTCATCGTCGAGGGATGCTTTCTGCACTTCGATGGCCCGTTTGTCCGCCTCGAGGTCGCTAAGCAATTCTGCAAGGTCCCTTTCGGCCTTCGGCAACATCTGGCGTGCGTTTTCAATCAAGTCTGCCGGAAGCCCAAGCCTCTCTGCTGTCGCCAGCGCGTTGCTGACGCCGGGAAATCCCATCTGCAAGCGGAAGGTGGGCCTGTTTGTTGCGGGGTCAAATTCCAAAGAGGCATTCTGAAGCCCCGGCGTGGAGTGGGCGAACACTTTGACGTCGGTGTAATGGGTGGCAGCGAGAGCCAGAGCACCGATCTCGAGAAATCGCTGCAGAAGCGCGCGGGCGAGCGCGGAGCCTTCTGCGGGGTCGGTCGCCGAGCCAGGCTCGTCAAGCAGAACGAGGCTATGATCCGTGGTGTTGCTTACGATGCGAACCACATTGCCGATATGCCAACTGAACGTGGACAGGGTCTGTTCGATACTCTGTTCATCGCCGATGTCGGCAAATATCTGATCGAATACCGGCAGCACCGTGCCTTCCGCAACAGGGATCGGCAGTCCGGCCTGGGCCATTGCGGACAGCAAGCCGACGGTTTTGAGGAGTACGGTCTTGCCGCCGGTATTTGGGCCTGTTACCACGAGTACGCGAAAGCCATCTCCCAGCTTGAGGGATACCGGCACGGCACCAGGTCCGAGTAGTGGATGACGGGCCTGGCGAAGGTCCAGGCGAGTGGCCTGGCCGCCGCGCGTCTTTTCGTCAAGAAGTATAGGCTCAATTGCCCGCTCCTCGAGAGCATAGCGAGCTTTGGAGATTGCTACGTCAAGCGCGGTCATGGCCGGCACGTCACGCTCGATGGCCGCTCGATGCGCGCCCAGTGCCTCACTGCGTTCACGCAGTATGCGTAGAATCTCGTCCCGCTCTCCCGCCTCAAGCTCGCGCAAGGCGTTACCTTGCTCCACTGTGGTCCACGGCTCCATGAACACAGTGGCGCCGCTGTTGGAGACGTCATGCACGATGCCCTGCACCGTGCGCCTGTATTCTGCCTTGACGGGTATGACGTATCGTCCCTCTCTTTGCGTAACGACGTAATCGGTGACAAGTCCCTGCCCGTCCTGGGTGGCCATGAAGGTCTCGAGGTGTTCGATGATATCTCTGCGTGCGTCGATAAGGCGCCTGCGAATCTCAGTAAGTCTCGGCGAGGCGGAATCGAGAATGTCCCCGGCGGGACTGATGCCCTTCGTGATATCGTGCGCGAGCGGACGCAGGTCGCTCATTATCTCTGCTATTGCCCAAAGGTGAGGCGCATCCTGCTTCACTTCGGATACGTCCTGCCGCGCATCTGCCACAGCCTCTAACGTTCGTGCTGCGGTGACCAGGTCGAGAGCCTGCAGCACGTGTCCTTGCGCAGCAAGCGTCGCCTGGTGCCGTATGTCTTCGACTTGACCCAGAGAGAACCCGGGGCGTAGTGATAGCAGCTTGCGCGCCTCCGCGCTCTCCTGCAGCCGCTCCTCAACCCGACGGCGATTCGTCAACGGCATGAGGTCAAGAATGGCGGCACGGCTCAGTTCGAAGGACGCGAAACGTGCCACCCTGGCCTTAGCTCCGTCAAACTCAAGCAATTCGAGACTTTTCTCATCCATGGCAGTTCACCGGCACAGACTCCCAGACGCATTGCCCCTCTCGCTTCTGGCGGCGCTGGCGCGCTGACACGACACCGCACACCAGCTTTGGGCAGCGATCCCGCAAGCTGTCAAACACCATATTTCGCCGACAGCGCAGGGTCATGAGGAGCGCGTCTTCCGGAACAGTTCTGCCGCTCACACAGTTGGCAGCTTTCGAAGCGCACCTCGGTGGGGAAGTAGATTCCCGATATCGATTTGATTGGAGTCATGAGAAATCTATCACTGAGTTTGACTCCGATAGTTCCCTCTACGTTGCCCAACAGCTCGAACAGAGGTCGTTGCTCGGGGAGAGGCCAATCAGGCAGCGAGCCCGGAGCCATGCGTGACAGCTGGCCCACCGAATACGTATTCTTGATGAATTGTTCAACGTGCCGGCGCGCACTTTGAACGGCGAGCAACATAATAGTGTCAAGGCAATAGGCGGCCATGATATCGGAGCGGTCCGCCAGGAGCCCTTCGACTTCCGTGCCGCATGTGGCCACGAAGGGAAACACGCGTTCGATACCCTCGACGTTCCTTCTCAGAACCTGGCTCGTGAACACGTGCCCCTCGATGGTGACGCTGGTGTCGGTTCTGGCGTCCACAAAGCACACGCGGCACAGCCCCTTCGGACGGGTAATTTGAAGGGCGGCTTCGACCAGCTCATCCACGAGCCTGGTCAGCGACGGAGAAATCTTGCGTATCTTCATCGCGCGCAGCACGTTTTCACTGGAGGTGCTGAATTCAATCTCGCGGAATACGAATGTCCTGGAATCGTTCGATTGGTTGCCCATAGCAACCTGTCACCTTACACGAAGCCAGGTCGGTTGTCCACACCGCCGAAGAAGGAGCGGAACGTGTCGGCTGGTCCGAGGAGCGCGTAAGCCACCGTCTGCTATACTCGCGTGTCGCTCACAACTTCCACTGCGGGAGGTTACCTGTATGGATGCGAACCAGATGGATTGGGTGAACCCGTATCGCACAGCGCGCACGCCAGTGTTTGGGGCCAACGTCGTGGCAACGTCTCAGCCGCTGGCCACGCAAGCGGGTATTCGCATTCTCCTGCGAGGCGGCAACGCGGCGGACGCAGCGATTGCGACGGCAATAACGCTGACTGTCGTTGAGCCCACCATGAACGGCGTGGGGAGCGATGCGTTTGCACTTGTCTGGGATGGGCAGATGTTGCACGCACTGAACGCGTCTGGACGGGCTCCCCGTGCGTGGTCTGCGGAGCAGTATGCCGGCGTGTCTGAAATGCCGGCCACGGGGTGGCAGAGCGTCACCGTACCGGGAGCGGTGTCGTCCTGGATTGCCCTCTCCAGGAAGTTTGGGATTCTTCCGTTTGCTGAGCTGTTCCAGCCGGCAATCGAGTACGCCCGAGACGGTTTCCCGGTTTCGCCGTTCATCGCCACGACATGGGCGCAGGCTGCGGAAAAGTACCGACAGTTCCCCTCGTACGTCGATACGTTTCTGCCGGGAGGACGTCCACCCCGAGCGGGGGAGATCTTTCGGTGGCAGGAGTTCGGCGACACTCTGGCTGAGATTGCCGAGACGTTCGGTGAGTCGTTCTATCGAGGGCGGCTGGGGGCTGTCATAGCGGACTTCTCCAGGCAAAGCGGTGGTCTACTCGACGCTGAAGACCTGGCGAGCCATGTACCCGCATGGGTTGAGCCACTCTCGATGGATTTCGGCGACTACACGCTGCACGAGATGCCTCCGAACAGCCAAGGCATCGCGGCCCTTTTGGCACTTGCCTTGCTTCGTGGCAGCAGGGTTCAAGACCTGCCGCCGGATTCAGCGGAGAGCGTCGACCTTCAAGTGAGGGCTATGTACGTGGCACACAGTGATGTGCGGGCGCACGTGGCCGACCCGGAATACATGAACCGGAACCACTCCTGGCTCCTCTCCGAAACCCATGTTGCGGAATTGCGGGGTCATATGGAGAAGTGGCCCGATGCACCGACACAGGGCTGCCGCGGGACATCGAATGGCGACACTGTCTATCTGACGGCGGCGGATTCTTCGGGCATGATGGTATCGTTTATTCAATCGAACTACTTTGACTTCGGCTCGGGACTTGTGGTGCCGGAAACCGGCATCAGCCTCCATTCCAGGGGTGCGTGTTTCAGCCTCGAACCGGGACACCCGAACGAGGTAGCCGGTGGAAAACTGCCTTTCCACACACTGTGCCCCGCCTTTGTTTCCTCGGGAGGCCGCCCGGTCATGAGTTTTGGCGTAATGGGAGGCCCAATGCAGCCCCAGGGGCACGTGCAGGTGTTTCTGCGCGTCTGCGCGCACAGGCAGAACCCGCAGGCGGCCTGCGACGCTCCTCGCTGGCATGTTGCTGCGGATGGCTCGGTGTTGCTTGAGCAGGGGTTCCCTGAGTCGACATACGAGGATCTCCGCAGACGGGGACATCGCGTGCAGCGACTCAATTATGGCGACCCCGTGTTTGGTGGGGGGCAAATGGCGCTCTCAATTCCGCGCGGATACTGCGCCGCGTCTGACCCGCGCAAGGACGGACAGGCTGCCGCATTCTGACTAGTTCGGCGCCGTGAACCCCGGCACGAGAGTCTCAACGCCTCCGATGAGTTGATCCAGCAGGAGCGCAAGCATGGCAGCGGGCAAGGCCCCTTCTATCACGAACGCCAGATTATTCTGGATAAGACCGGCGACTATCGGCGAGCCCAATCCGCCCGCGCCGATGACGGCTCCTATCATTGCGGTACCGACGTTGATGACGACCGAAGTGCGCACGCCCGCAAGGATGACTCGCGCAGCCAAAGGCAACTCGACGCGGAGAAGAACCTGGGCATCGGTCATTCCCACGCCTCGGGCTGTATCGCTGACCATTTGCGGGACTCCCAGCAGACCGACAATGGTGTTACGGACCACTGGCAGCAGCCCGTAGAGAAAGAGGGCCAAAATCGTTGGGGTGAACCCGAAGCCGGTGAGCGGCACCGCCAGGGCCAGCACCGCCACGGGAGGAAATGTCTGCCCCAACGCAGTGATGTCGTTGGTCACGGACAGAAACGGTTTGCCGGCGTCGCGGGTGACAAAGATGCCGAGTGGCACACCGACCGCAATCGTGAGGGAACTGGAGACAGCGACCAGGGCGACGTGTTGCATCACCAAAGTCATCAGGCTCGCCCTGGGGTGGAGAAGTTGAGTCTCAGACGGGAACAGCGTCCCCAGGAACCACGTCCACCAATTGGCCTGGCTCACGAGCACAACGAACGCGAGAACTGCGGCGGCCAGCACGGTCCAGCGCAGAGTTACGCTCGTGCTCGCGCGGCGGCTATCCAGCGGTGACCTCCTCAATGGCCCGAAGTGTCACTTCGCCCACGAGATGAAATTGCGCATTGACGACCGGCACCGAACGGACTCCCTGCCCGAGCATTCGGGAGAGGGCTTCGCGAGCGCTTGCGGATTCTCCCACGCTTAAGTTGTCCATGTCCTCGGCCGCGATTTCAGTGACGGCAGATGCGTCCGCGCTGGAATGAGTGTCCACCCACCCGATCAGCCGTCCGTCATGGTCGGTCACCCACGCGTACCGCTGTTCGGGCGGTACGTCGCCGGTCAGCCCGGAGCCGGTCCTTACGAGGTTTGCGGTTGGCCGCATCAGAGACGTGACCGGAATCCGTGAGATGCGTTTGAGCGCACGGTCGGTGCCGACGAAACTACGAACGAACCCGTTGATGGGATTGGCAAGCAGGGTGTCAGGTGTATCGTACTGCACAAGGCGGCCGTCCCGCATCACCGCCACTCTATCCGCGAGGCGGACGGCTTCGTCCATGTCGTGAGTGACCAATACCACAGTCTTCTTCAATTGCTTCTGAATGGCCATAAATTGGCGTTGCAGTCTCTCCCGGGTGAGGGGGTCAACAGCGCCGAAAGGCTCGTCCATCAAGAGTATCGGGGGGTCTGCGGCGAGCGCCCGGGCGACCCCGACGCGCTGTGCTTCTCCGCCCGACAACTCCGCTGGATATTTGGTTGAATAGGCATCGGGAGCAAGCCCCACCAGCAGCAGCAGCTCGTGCACGCGCGAGGCGATGTGTGCCGTCTCCCAGTTGAGAATGCTGGGAACGATGCCTATGTTCTGCTCGACCGTCATGTGAGGGAATAGACCGACGCTCTGAATCGCGTAGCCGATGGAGCGCCGGAGTACCTCAGGATGACTCGCGCGCGTATCGGCTCCATCGATAAGCACGCGGCCCGCCGTCGGTTCGACGAGTCGATTAATCATGCGAAGGGTTGTTGTCTTGCCGCAACCGGACGGCCCAATGAGGACGCAGACCTCTCCATCTGGCACCTCGAATGAAATCGCGTCGACTGCGAGTTTGTCCCCGTACCGTTTGGTGATTGCCTCGATTTGAATCATTGACCACCCTTGCTTCGCAGACCCCGTGGGGTAAGAGCCTTGATGACATTCCGCGCGACCACGTCGATGGTGAGAGCGAGTGCGATCACGCCAAGAGCACCCATGAGAATCAGGTCCGGCGCCGCCTGGCCCAATCCCTGGAAGATGAACTGCCCGAGCCCTCCAGCGCCGATGAGTGCTGCGACTGCCGTGTTTCCGATAGACTGAACTGTGGCGGTCCTTACCCCCTCACCAATCAGCGGCAACGCAAGCGGGTACTCGACCCGCCAGGAGAGTTGTCGGCGGCTCATGCCCATGCCGAGACCGGCGTCCAGGGCTGCCGGACTCACTTGTTTCAATCCTGCGTAGGTGTTGTGAACTATCGGCAACAGCGAATAGAGCACTAACGCAATGAGCGCAGGTGCGGCGCCGACGCCGCGTATGCCGATATCGCGAAGCGCCGGGTAAGCGAACGAGAGCGCCGCCAACGGGGCAATGATCAAACCGAACAGAGCTAGACTTGGGATGGTCTCCACCGTATTGCTCACGAGGAAGATTGGGCGCCTGAGTCTGTCGTGACGGGCCGCCGTCAATCCGAGCGGTATGGCGATGGCGGCGCCGATGACAACGCTGCCGAGCGCGAGGGACAGATGCCGCACTACCTCCTGGAAGAATCGGGGTTCGTTGCCTATGAATTCAACGACGAGCGACAAGTTGTTAAACAACCCCGATGCCGCCATCGCGGCAACAATGACAGGACCTGTCAGGGCCAGCGCGGCTCCGAGCCGCCGGTGTTCTGTCATGCTCGAGAGGGCGGAATGCAGGACGAGGTACACGGCCAGGACGCTTAGCCATACCGCTCCACCGAGCGACGCGCGGGCAACGGCAGGGGCAGAGGCCAGGAGCGTTGTTGCGCCGGTCCCCGCAATGAACAGGGCCACCGGCAACGCCGCAGCAGCGATGATTCCCATGAGACCTATGCGACGTGGCGTCGGCCTGCGCAAACTCAGAGCGAATGCCGCAATCCACAGCGCCCCGAGCGCAACTGCGAGAGGCAGACTGGTCGCGCCGAGCAGCCCGACATCCTGGCCGGCCGCGAGCCTGTTCGGTCGGATATTCAACCACGGCAGGGCGAGCGACACCAGCCCGAGCAGCGACCCTATCGTTCCGACGCGGCTCAGCTCGTTGCCGGCAGGGTTCGTTCGTGCTCCATAGCCCCGGTCATCACTGGAGGAAGCCGTTGGTTGTGAGGTATTCCCGCGCAACATCGGAGGCCTGTACCCCTTCCAATGCGATCTTGGCATTGAGTGTCTGCAGAACCTCAAGCGTGAACGACTTGAATGCCGGTTCAAGTATGGTCCCAATCTCGGGATACTTGGCATACACGTCGCCACGGATAATCGGCGTCGGTTCGTATACAGGCTGTGCGCCTCTCGGGTCACCGAGGACGACAAGGCCGAGCGCGGATAGTGAGCCATCCGTGCCGTAGGCCATTGCGGCATTGACTCCGTCGATGGCCTGCGCGGCGGCCTGCTCGGTCTGAGCGGTGTTTCCACCGGCCAACGTCAGAAGCTGACCAGCGGTCAGTTGGAAGCCATACGCCTGTTGAAACGCTGGCAGCGCCGCGGGACTCGTCACGAACTCTTCGGAGCAGGCTAGCTTGAAGTTGCCACCACTGTTCACGTATGCCGCAAGGTCATCAAGAGTGTGCAATCCGGCACTCTCCTGGAGCGTGCTGGGAATCGCGATCGCCCACGTGTTGTTAGCGGGAGCGGGTGTCAGCCAAACAATGTTGTTGGTCTGCAGGTCGAGTTGTTTGACGGTTTCGTATCCCTTGGTGGCATCTTTCCAGATTGCCGGGTCCGTGTCTGGAAAGAAGATCGCCCCATTGCCAGTGTACTCGGGGTAGATATCGAGCTCGCCGCTGAGAATCGCACTCCGTACGATGTTTGTTGGGCCGAACTGAGACTTGTCCACTACTGCAAAACCGTTACTTTCAAGGAGCAAGATGATGGTGTTTGCGAGCAGCGAACCTTCGGTGTCGATTTTGGACCCGACCACTATCGGTCCCTTGCCTTGCGTGCCGCTGGAACAACCAGCCAGCAGAAGAAGTGAGAGAATGATTCCGAATGCCTTGCAGACTGAGCCTGACCTCATGATCCCCCCCTTTCGCACCCGACATGGCGCTGGTGCGACCGCCCGGAATTAGGCGCTATGCCATGCCCCGTACTGCACGGAGCATAGTCCTCATTATAGACACATCGGGGCCGACTGTTCTATCCGTTCGAGCGTAATCCGCAGCTGGGCCGCACCGGAGTACCGTCAGGCCGACGGGGCTCAACAGGCTTCGCCCCTTACCGGCCGGAGACCGCAAGAGGGCGCATCATGCATGATGCGCCCTCTTCCAAAGTCACACGAGAAGACGAATGCTCTGCCCCTAGCGCTTCTTCTGGCTGAGATGGGTCTTCATCAGGCCCAGGAGCGCGCGTTCCTGTTCTGCGTGGGCCGCTATCTCGGCCTGCAAGCTCATAATGTTGGTCTTCATCCCCCAACCGGTTCCTTCCCATACCTCGATCATTTCACCGCCGGAAGCGATATCGTTGGCATCCTTCATGAGTTTCGCGACGTGCTTGTTGATGGTCTGGTGCTCCGAGAGCAATTGCTTGAGCGCTGCTGCTAGTTCCGGGGTGCCTTCACGTTCAAAAGCCTCGGTGAGGGCCGTCTCTTCTTTGTGGAAGTGCGCCTTCAAACCGACATCGATGGACTCGAGTATCTGCCTCCACTTGGTAAGACCCCTGCCTTCATCGTTGAGGCTCCTCGGTACGAAATAGTCCTTCGTCTTGTCGCTACGCAACGCCGCCTCAGCCTCGATGTCGCCGCTGATGGCGCCAAGGTTCTGGAAGTTTTCGTGTATGTCCTGATGCTCGTCGAGGATCTGGTTGACGATGGCCAGGGCGTCTGCTTCGTTCATAGTGCACCTCCGGTGGCCAATTATAGCCAGCCCGAATGTGACAAGTAAACCGTGGCGGAGGCCATTGCATCACCGACGGGCCATGCGACTCACTTTCCTCGCATGGCCCATGGGTGGAGTTCCGTGCGAATATGCAGCCTGGAATCAGGACAGGGCGGACTTGAGGGCCTTAACGCTGGCGATCCAGCCTTCCTCTGCCTCGGTCCACGGGACGGAAACGAGCGACAGTCGGACGGCATGCGCTTCGCCACCATAGAACTGGTTGCATGGAACCGTCACGATGCCATTCTTCTCGATGAGCAGGTCGGCAAACGGCTTGCATGGCTGATCCCCTGTCTTCACCAGAACGTACAGGGCGCCAAATAGACCGTTGCCGGGCAACAGTAGATGGTCGCCAAGTTCGCTCACGAGGATGGTGAGCCGGTTAGCCAGCACCCGGCAGACCCACTCATAGCTCCTCGGCTCGTCGAGGAAACGCCGCAGCACTTCCTTCCCGGCGATGAATGACGGCGTCGGGCTGCTGAGGTTCTCCCGCCCCACAATCGCCTCCATGTTGTCCACCCACTGCTTGCTGCCGTAGGCGAAGCCGAAGCGCAATCCGGCGATCAGGCACGACTTGGAAAGGCTGGAAAGGACGCACAAGTGGGGGTGAAATTCCTCGCCAAGTTCCCGCAACGAATTCAACGTGTCCTGCAACAGTCTTGCATCGAACGAAGCGGTCCCGTTCTCGAGTCGCACGAGCGTCAGCAAGTAGGGAGCGTCCCAAACGACGGCACCCTCCAGGTCAGCCATCACCTTGACCATCTCTCTGAGTTGATCCGCTGACATATACCCGGTCGGGTTGTTGGGCATACTGACATAACACACGGACGCGGGGGTTGCCTTTGCGCGGAAATCGTCCATGTCTATCGACAGGTCGTCCTTCATCGCTACGCGCACCGCTTCCAGGCCGTGGGCTGCAATGACGCCGGCAGCGGGGCCATACTCCCACTGCGGAAGCAGGACGCGCGTGCCGGGTTTGATAGAACGCAGCGCGGCGGTCATAGCCTGTTGTCCACCGGCAGTGACAATCACGCGGTCACTTGCGTCATCCTCGATAGGGATCCCATGAAGCTCTCTGAAATATCTGGCCACCAGGGCGCGAATCGAATCGGTCCCCCCGGTGGGCGAATACGCGACAGCCTGTGGGGTTGGATAATACGATGCGAGAAGCCCTTCCCTGAGGCCCTCGACGACCGGCCGCAGTTCGGGGATAACGGACTCAGCGACCGTCACGTTCATTTGCGAGAAGATCTGCTGACTCACCATCAGGTTGCCGATGTTGCCACTGCTGAAATCGTAGACGTCGAGTCCTTTCTCTTTTCGTTGCACGGCTTTCGCCATCGCCTCACGGATCGCCGGTGCGGGTGGGCTGGGAAGTAGGTAATCCTGTTTCATGTACGCAACCTCCCTTTGAAGACTCCGAAAGTATTGCTGCGGCTCACCAGCCGCTTTCCACATATGAATAATAGGGAAGGGGCCTCGGCTACGCAAGCGCACTGTGTGTCGGCTTGCCTCGCGAGGGTCCGAGTGTTAGGATTCTTCGATACGTCACGGCGGCAGGCCGGAAGAATGGAGTGCTGAGATGGATAAGATAACCTTGGAACTGCAGAAACGCGAAACTGCAGGAAAACACAATCGCGCTTTGCGTCGCAGTGGAACTACGCCGGCCCATTTGTTCGGGCACGGTGTGGAATCGCTGTCCTTGGAGGGAGCCACTACAGAACTTGAGCAAACGTTGTCTCGTGCCGGTATGTCGCGGCTCATCAGCCTTAAGATACGAGGTGAGCGGCACGCAAGGAGCGTCCTCGTTCGTGAGATTCAGAGGAAGCCGGCGTCAGGCCTCCTGCTCCATATCGATCTGTACCAGGTGAGCAGCAAAGAGAAGATGACGGGCGAAGTACCTGTACACCTGGTGGGTACAGCGCCTGCGCTTGTTTTGCGGACAAACAAGGTGGTGATTGAGCTGCCCAGTCTCGACATTGAGTGCCTGCCGGCTGACCTTCCCGCGCGCATCGATGTGGACACAAGTATGCTTAAGCTGGCGTCGGACGTCATACGAGTTGGTGACATACGGCCGCCGGATGGCGTAACCATCACGAACGATCACGAACTCGTCGTCGTGAAGATCGAGATGGAGCGTAAGGTTGTCGAAGAAGAGAAGCCTGCTGAAGCCGCCCCCGCAACCGAAGGCAAGCCGAGCGCGTAGACGGATTAGGGGAAGGGCGTTTGGATCTCGCGAACGATGCAGGACGCGGGATAGTAGGTATTCGTCTTGCGGTGGACAGGGTGCGCATGGAAGGTTACCCATACGCTGTAATTGACGCAGGAGTACGTGGGTGAGCAGGATCAGGGAACTACTTAAGGGTTTGCACAAACCTGCGGCGTCGCTGGGGTTCAGCAATGCCGCCTCTGCCGCTCCCAAGCGGCGCATGTTGTTGGCGGTTCGCATTGACAGGGTACTTCAGGATGAAGACATTGACCGCATCTTGGGGCTCTCAGACATCGCGATCACCGTTGCCGGGGCTGGCGACCGGTCCCGGATCGAAAAGAGTGCGGCGGAGCGCCGCCCGCCGGTGCCGACAGGTTGCTGGATCGACTCCGGAGTTGCGATTTCCGGCGAGGCAGATGGGCCGGATTGTGACTTCTACGCATGTGCTTTGGACGGTCCTTTGTCAGTTCTCGCCGACAAGGACAAGGGCAAGTTGATGCGGATCGACTCCGGCATTGAACCGAGTCGCTTGCGCGCAATCGCTGAGTTGGGGATCGACGCGGTGGTCGCCGATTCGCAGTCCCTGGACATGCGAAGCGTGTCGTCGGTTGCCGAATGTCGCCGCATGCACTCGGTCAGTGGCAGACCTGTGGTGCTCCACGTGCATGGTGCGATTGAGCCTTCTGCGATTGCCATATTCTGGCGTGCAGGCGTCGATGCGCTCCTGACCGACTCCTCCGTCGGCGTACAGGTCATTGAGACCATCCGTATAGCCATGGACGCCGCCCCGTACGAGTCAAGAGTTGCACCCCACGACTCGGAAGTTGTCATTGGTGCACACATCGGCGCTTTGGGGCTTGCCGACGCGCATGAGAATGAAGAAGAGGGTGGCGAGGAACAGGACGACGACGACGACGACTAGGCCTGAGGCACGCGCCTCGGCTTATCGGTGATTTCCCGCATCGCGCGGCAACAAAAAAGCATGCCATCGATGGCATGCTTTCTGCGTTCATGACGCTCGACGATTGTTGGTCTACACCCTCTGAACCATCTGCAGGTACTTGCCCTCGGTCTTGATGGACGGTGCGATTATCATCCGCGTGCGCTGCATCTCGCGGAGGTCTCTGGCGCCGCACATGCCCATGCTGGTGCGCAGTGCCCCGACAAAGTTCTGAGTACCATCCGTCACGGATGTGGGGCCAAACAGTATCTGCTCAAGCGTGGCGACACTGCCGACCTTGACGCGAGTGCCGCGCGGCAGTGCCGGGTGTGGATGTGACATGCCCCAGTGATAGCCGTGGCCCGGTGCTCCGATTGCCTGAGCAAGTGGTGACCCGATCATCACGGCATCCGCGCCGGCCGCGAACGCTTTGCAGACGTCGCTGCCGACCCTGAATCCGCCGTCGGTTATGAGTGACACGTACCGCCCCGACTCCTTGAGGTACGTTTCGCGGGCTGCGGCGCACTCCGAAGTGGCAGACACCTGCGGCACGCCGATGCCCAGCACCTCTCGCGAGGTGCACGCCGCCCCGGGGCCGACTCCGACGAGAAGAGAGGCGACGCCGGTCTTCATCAACTCGAGCGCAGCGTTGTAACTGCAGCAATTACCGACCACAACCGGAATGGCGAGAGATTGACATAAGTCACTAAGAATCAACCCCTTGGCGCTCTTCGAGATGTGAGTAGCGGTGGTGACGGTAGATTGGACGACGAGGATATCCATGCCTGCGTCCAGCGCAATGGGCACAAGTCGTTTGGTGTTCGCGGGGGTGACCGAAACCGCACAAGGGACACCAGCCTGCTTGATAGTCCTCACTCGCGCGGCCACAAGGCTATCCTTGATGGGCTCGGCATATAGCCTCTGCAGTAGGGCGGTCACGCCGGACTGGGGAGTCTCTGCTATCTGCTGAAGCACGGCGTCCGCGTCCTCATAGCGAGTCTGCACGCCCTCAAGATTAAGGACGGCCAGCCCGCCCAGTTTGCCGTACGCAATAGCGCTTGAGGGACTCACGACCGCGTCCATCGCGGAGGCCAAAATGGGGAACTGGAACTCGTGTTTCCCGATGGAGAACCGGATGTCAGTCTGGTCGGGATTGACCGTGATGTCGCCGGGAACGAGGGCCACTTCGTCGAAGCCGTAGGCACGTTCCATTTCCTTGAATTTGGGATACTGCATGGACCCTCCAGCGGATAGAAGTGAGGAAGAATATACCGCGCCCACACGTTTGAGTCAAGGAAGCGCTGGAATCGAAATTCGACGTCAGCTATAATCGAATGTTGTCCTGCGTGTGCGATTCAACCTACGCCGTCGCGCCATAGCCGCGCATGGCATTGCCTGAAGGAGGGGAACTTGACTGAGCGAATACATGTTGGCGTTGCGTGGCCGTACGCAAACGGTCCACTGCATCTGGGGCACATTGCCGGCGCCTACTTGCCCGCGGACATCTTTGCACGCTTCAATCGGCTTGTCGGCAACGAGGTACTCATGGTGTCGGGGAGTGACCAGCATGGCGCGCCGATAACAATTCGCGCTGAAAAGGAGCATACGACCCCCGGTGAGATAGCGCGGAAGTATCACGCGCAGTTCATGGAATGCTGGGGGAAGCTGGGTATTTCCTGGGACCTGTTCACCACGACGGGAACCAGGAACCATGCTGAAGTGACCCAGGACATGTTTCTGACTCTGCTCGACAAAGGACATCTCTACAAGAACTGGGTGTTACAGGCCTATTGTCCGTCCTGCCAGCGATTTCTGCCTGACCGCTACGTGCTGGGGACGTGCCCCAATTGTGGTTCGGCCAACGCGCGTGGCGACGAGTGCGAAGCGTGCGGCAAACCGCTCGATCCCGCGGAACTCAAAGAGCCGCGCTGCGTGATCTGCCAGGGAACCCCGCGTTTTGAGCAGTCCGAACACTTCTTCCTGCGCCTGTCCGCGTTCCAGGATCAACTGGAAGCGTGGGTGAGCGGAATGACCCATTGGCGGCCCAATGTTATTGGCGCGACTCGGCGCTTTCTGGACGAAGGACTGAGGGACCGCGCAATCACGCGTGACATAGATTGGGGAATACCCGTGCCCCTGCCCGGGTTTGAAGGTAAGCGTATCTACGTATGGTTTGAAGCGTGTATCGGCTATCTTTCCGCCACCAAAGAGTGGGCGCATCTGCAGGGAGACGATAGTCTTTGGGAACGGTACTGGAAGCAGCCGGCGAAGATATACAACTTCATCGGCAAGGACAATATCTTCTTTCACACGCTGAGTTGGCCCGCGACGCTCATGGGGTATGGAGGCCTCAATCTCCCGTATGATGTTCCGTCGAACGAATTTCTGAATATTCAGGGCCAGAAACTGTCAACAAGCCGCAATTTCGCCGTGTGGGTGCACGAGTACCTTGAAAGATACGATCCGGACCCCCTGCGCTATTTCCTGTCAGCAGCAATGCCTGAGACGCAGGACAGTGACTTCTCCTGGGATAAGTTCGTGCACCGCAATAACGAGGAGTTGGTGGCGACGTACGGGAATCTGGCGCACCGCGTCCTGACCTTCGCAGCGCGACACTTCAACGGAGTCGTTCCGGACCCGGGCGAACTGGACTCCGCGTCGATGCAGTTGATTGCCGACGCCGAGGAAGCATTCGTTGTGGTTGGCGACTCGCTGCGCAGGTGCAGCTTCAAGGAGGGGATACGAAATGCGATGGCGCTGGCCCAGAAGGGGAATCGGTATCTCGACGACCAGGCCCCCTGGAAAGCCATCAAGCAATCACCCCAGGTCGCCGGTCGCTCCGTATACACCATCATGTGCGTGCTGTCTGCGTTAAGCACGCTGCTTGCTCCTTATCTTCCTTTCAGTTCGACTGCGCTGCATGAGTCGCTCGGATTTGGCGGAACGCTTGCAGAGCGCGGCTGGAGAATGGTCCGCCCGGTGCCGGGGCAGGCGTTGGGGGTGGTGAAGCCACTGTTCACCAAGCTGGACGAGTCTGTTATCGAAGAAGAAACCGCGCGCCTGGGAACCTAGGCGCGCGGTGGAAGTTCACGCTGAGTGAGGCAACTGGCAGCCCCGTCAACTCGCGGCGGCACGGGGCTTTGCTGCCTCGAAGATAGCCGCGATGTCTTCATCAACGACCGTCTCCTTTTCGATGAGCATGTCCGCCAGCTGCTGCAGCTTGCCGAAATTCTCCTCAAGTATCTTCCGCGCGGCGGCATACGCACGCTGAATACGATTGTGAACATCATCATCGATCTGCTGCGCCACCTCGTCACCGTAGTCGCGTTGCTCGCTGATTTCCTTACCGAGGAACACCAACTCCTGTCGTTGTCCGAAGGTGCGCGGTCCAAGCTTGTCACTCATGCCGAATTCCGTCACCATCTTCCGCGCCAGTTTTGTCGCCTTCTCGAGATCGTTTTGGGCACCAGTCGTGATGTCACCGAACTGGAGTTCCTCGGCCGCACGGCCTCCGAGCAGAGTCGCAATCTGGTCATTCAGTTGCGATCGTGACCACAGATGCCTGTCCTCGCTGGGGAGGAACTTCGTCCAGCCACCTGCCACACCTCGCGCGACGATGGACACCTTGTGCACCGGATCGGCGTTGGGCAGCATCTTGGCCACAAGCGCGTGACCGCTCTCGTGGTAGGCCGTGATTTCCTTCTCGTGCGGACTGATTACCCGGCTCTTGCGCTCGGGTCCCATCATCACCCTGTCCGTGGCGTCTTCCATCTCACGCGCTCCGATCTGCTTGAGGCCGCGTCGTGCTGAAAGCAGCGCCGCTTCGTTTGCCAGATTGGCAAGGTCGGCCCCGCTGAAGCCGGGGGTCTCCCGCGCGATTACTTCCAGGTTGATACCTTCAGCCAATGGCTTGTCTTTCGTGTGAACCTTGAGTATGGCCAACCGCTCTCGGATATCCGGCAGGTCGATGACGATGTGCCGGTCGAATCTACCCGGCCTGAGAAGCGCCGGGTCAAGGATGTCCGGACGGTTGGTGGCAGCGACCACAATCACTTTGGTATTCGTGTCGAATCCGTCCATCTCGGACAGGATCTGGTTAAGAGTCTGCTCCCGCTCGTCATGTCCACCACCCACGCCCGCACCACGGTGCCGTCCGACGGCGTCGATTTCGTCTACAAAGATGATGCACGGGGAGTTGCGCTTTGCCTGCTCGAAGAGGTCGCGAACTCGGGCGGCGCCCACACCGACGAACATCTCCACGAATTCGCTTCCACTGATAGAGTAGAACGGGACCTGCGCCTCGCCGGCAATCGCTTTTGCGAGCAACGTCTTGCCCGTACCGGGAGGGCCCACCAGCAACACGCCGCGGGGTATCCGGCCGCCAAGTGCGCGGAACCTGTCGGGAGACTTCAGAAAGTCGACGACTTCCTCGACCTCTTCTTTCGCCTCCTCGGTGCCTGCTACATCGGCGAACGTGATTTGTGGCCTGTCAGGCGAGTTGAGCCGTGCACGGCTTTTGCCGAAGCTGAACGCCTGTGAGCCGGCGCCCCGGGCGGACCTGATGATGAAGATGAACAATCCCGCAAACAAGACGATTGGCAGGAACACCGTAAGGGCGATCTGTCCCCAATCGTAACCCGATGCCATGACTTCGAGGGCGATTCCGCCTTCGCCAACCTTGACGCCACCATCGGCCAGCAACGCGATGAGGTCATTGGTGCTGCCGTAGAAATCGGCAGTGTACTTCGCGGTGTCGCCGGCGTAGCCGGTCAGCGTATTATCTTGCTGGGTCACGCGGTCTATCTGCCCTTCACTCGCGTACGTCACGAAGTCCGTGATAGGCACGTTCTCAGGGCCCGATGAGTCCGGCATGAAGAGGACCAGCAATGCGAGGGCGGCGATGAAGAGAAGCAGATAGTAGATGCTGCTTTGCCATCGGCGAGGCGTTAAATTCTGCACCTCGACATTATAGCAACTACGCCTTTGTACGTGAAAGCCTCGTTCGTGAATGAACGTGGCAAGGGGGCCTTGCAGCTGTGCGTGCCGCCTGTTGGACCTCTGGTCCCCTCGGTCGCAGGAGCGCATTCAGTGGCGTTCGGCGTAGACGCTCGTCAATGCTATAATGCTGCTTTGGAGGTATGGTACTGGAACCAGCAGAGATAGCGCGTCTCGTAACCGAAGTCGCCGCCGATAAGCAGGCAATCGACATCGCGTTGCTTGACGTCCGTGCCTCCTGTTCGTTTGCCGACTACTTCGTCGTATGCAGCGGTGACAGCGAGCGGCAACTCAATGCCATCTGGGAAGCCATTCTCGACTCGCTGGAGGCCCATGGCGTGCGCCCTCTTCACAAGGAGGGACCGCAGGGGTCGGGATGGCTCCTCGCCGATTTCGGCGCGGTCGTTATCCACATCTTTGGGCCTGCGGAACGGGAATACTACCAGCTAGAGCAATTGTGGCGGGACGCCGTGCCGCTGCTGCGCATTCAGTGATTCTCGCTAGGCTGCTCCCAACCAGGTGTCGATGCTCCGTGTGTAGTCGAGTATCTCATCATCGTCAAAGAACAGTCCAATCTCGCGTGTTGCGCTGTCAGCTGAGTCCGATCCGTGAACAAGGTTGTTCTGGATGTCCATGGCCAGGTCTCCCCTGATAGTTCCGGGCGCGGCTTTCGCAGGGTCGGTTTGCCCCATTGTCTGGCGGACTACCTCAATCGCGTTCTTGCCTTCGACAACCATGGCGATGATAGGGCAGGACGTAATGAACTGGACGAGGCTCCCGAAGAAGGGCTTATCTCTGTGGGCTTCGTAATGTCTCCCGGCAAGCTCCTCTGTCACCTGAACGAGTCTGATTGCGGCGATCCTCAGTCCTTTGCGCTCCAGCCTCGAAATTATCTCGCCGGCGAGCGCACGGTTCATCCCGTCAGGTTTTACAAGCACGAGTGTCCGCTGGTTAGTTGGCAGAGTTCCCATGGTGCTGCGTTCTCCTTTAGTGGCTATAGCCATCGTATCAACTGAACAAGGTCCATCTCTTCCATAGATTCGACCACCCGGTCGGCCTCCTGCAGTAGCGTCGCCGGGTGACTATTTGTCACCGCCACGCACTTCATTCCTGCTCGTCTGGCTGCCACAACTCCGTGGGGAGAGTCCTCGAAGACCACGCAGCGTTCGGGGTTAGCCCCCAGCTTGGCTGCCGCCAGGAGGTATATTTCCGGGCTGGGTTTGCCCTCGGTGACTTCCTCACCCGTGACAACGGCATCGAAATACTCGTGCAGGCCAATTTGTTGGGCGACCGCCTCGACATTCTCCATGGGGGCCGAGGTGCCCAGCGCAATCTTGAATCCTCCCTGTTTCATCGCTTTGAGCAGGGGAATCACACCGGGGAAGATGCGCGCGTTGTTGCGAATGAGGTCCCTGTAGCGGCGTTCCTTGTCGTCGGCAATCTGTCTCACTGTGTCATCCGGCAGTGAGCCCATCACCTGGCGGATGATGTAATCGTCCCGGGTCCCAAAGAACGATTCGAATTGGGCCAGGGTGTAAATCACGCCGTGTACTGCAAAAGCCTGGCGCCAGGATTCGAAATGAGGGGCCCCGGAATCTACAATCACGCCGTCCATGTCCCACAGGAACGCGCGTTCATATCGGGGACCCGGAATGAACGAAGATTCGACCTCCGCCACTATGTCGCCGTCAGCGGTGCTGAGGTGACCCCGCACTTCGATCAATCGCGACGTAACCTTCGTGGCCCAGGAAGTTGCTATCAGAGGCACGTCGGTTGTGGCCGCTTTCCTGAAGCGGATGGCGCTCCGCGCGGTCACGCCGAAACGATAACCCGAGCAGAGTACGGCGTAGGCCGTAATCTCATCGAGGACGCAATAGACGATGCCACCGTGGGTCACGTTGTGCCATCCCTGATGGTCAACGCTTGGGATGAACGGCGCACTGACTCTCTCGCCGTCAAACACAGGCTTCAGGTGCAGCCCGATGGGATTCAACTCTCCACAACCGAAGCAGTGCCCAAGCGGCTCGTCTTCGGTTGGAATGGCAAGATGTGGCAAATCCATTCTATGGCCTCCTGTCTTTTGCGACGGTGATGTGCGGCGGACGCACGTAGAGCGGCTGCAGTGAAGCCGGCGAGTCGATTTGCCCACATGTGTACCGCTCCCAACCGAGCGAGGCAAGGATCTCGAGGCGCGAGACCAGGCAGGCGGCAACGCGGAACCCTTCGAGGACACTCGTTGTCTGGCCGAGGGCCGCCTGCACGGCCGCAACATCTCCGCAAATCAACTCACGTTTGCTCGCAAGGTCCGCAATATCTTTAGCCTCGACGTGCCGGTTGTCTTCCACCAGAGCCCAGTGGAAATCTCGCCACTCAAAAAGGGCCGTGGTGAATCCCGTTCGGCCGGCGCACAGAAACGGACGGATGCTGCTCAATGACGGCTCGCATCGACAGGCCTCCGCCTCCAGCGCTGAGATGCCGACGACCGCCGCACCGGTGCCCGCGGCCAATCCCTTTGCGGTTGAGACTGCGACTCGCAGTCCGTTGAACGGCCCCGGTCCAAGACTCACAACGATTGCGTCAAGGCTGCTGAAAGTCGAAGCCGACTCCCGCAGCCCGTTCACAATCGCCGGTATGAGTTCCCTTGTATGTTCCTGCAGGCCCAGAAGTCCACTGGTCCAGACGAGCGACCCGCGCGAGGACAGTCCCGCACTGGCGCGCGGAGAAGCGGCATCGATAATCAGTTCCACGCGACTTGATCCCCGGCGTGCGCCATAAGGTGTGATAGGAGGGTTTCGTACCGCTGGCCCGTCGCGGCAAGACGGACCATTCTTGTATCCTCGCTGGAACCTTCGTAATCCAGCTCTATGGATAGGCACTCTTCCGGAAGAATGCCGGCAGCTCTTTCTGCCCACTCGATGGCGCACACACCTTCGCCTTGCAGGTACTCGTCGATTCCAAGGTCGGCTATCTCGGCCAGGGCCGACAACCTGTACAGGTCCATGTGAAACAGGGGCAGTCGCCCGTGGTATTCCCTCATCAGTACGAACGAGGGGCTGAACGCGGGCTCGGCGGCTCCCAGTCCGGCGGCGAGACCGCGGATGAGACAAGTCTTGCCCGCACCGAGTTCACCACACAACAGATACACATCGCCTGCTGCAGCCAGCGACGCAATTCGCTGTCCCAGCGCGGCCGTTTCGTCCTCACTATGGGTGACCAGCGTTGCTTGCTTCATGCGGTGAAATGTCTCCAGCCGCGGCGCTTGACATCGAACGGAACTCCGCCAGCATCCAACACAGTGATGGAAGGTGACTGCGTCCGGGCGCCGATCTCACCCACAACCGTTACCCGGCACTCCAACCGGGAAGCCACGGATGTTACGAGTTCGGGGGAACACGTGAAGAGGAGTTCATAATTCTCGCCTCCCGTCAACGCAAACATCGTCAGGTCTTCCGGGGAAACCGAATCGACAGAAGGACGAGGAACGAGCGCGCTGCGAATCGTTGCCGATACTCCGCTACGTGCGCAGATGTGCTCGAGGTCGCCCAGTAGACCGTCGCTGATGTCGATAGCGCAGCGGACCCCGGACTCAACGAGACTGCGTGCCTCGTTCAGTCGGACATGCGGGCGCAACAACGCCTGCATCAGGGAGGCGGGCACCCCATTGCAGTCCCGCTTGTGCATATCGAGGAGAGCAACGGCTGCGGCCGCCCCACCGAGAACCCCCGTGACGGCAATCGCATCGCCCGGTCGGGCCGCGTCCCGTGTCGTCATCCGGCCGGGCGGCGTTTCTCCTACGACGGCGATGGTGGATGTAACTATGGGGGACGAGGTGAGATTGCCACCGATTATCACCACGCCATGTTCGAGGGCCAATTCCGTCATGCCGCGGTAGTAGTCGAGTACGGAGTCGGAGTCGACGTTGGCCGGACAGGACAAAGCTACGAGGGCATACCGGGCATAGCCACCCATCGCGGCGATGTCGCTGAGATTGACCGCAAGTGACTTATACCCGAGGTCTTCCCAACTGCACCAGTCGAATCGAAAGTGAACGTCTTCGATGAGCGAATCGATGGTCGCAAGTTGCACGAGGTCGGAACCCCGCCACGCTGCAGTGTCATCGCCGATGCCGATGATAGTGCGCTGTGACGCGACCGATGACGACGGATGCGTCGGCCGCACGGCCTGTTCAATCAGTCCTATCAGGCCAAATTCGCCGACCGACGACACTTCCATCGCGGCGATTATACCATCGCGCGAGTGAGCGGCACACGACTGAACAGCGGACGGCCGCGTGCTATAGTCCCTTGCGATGGCGCGTTACCTCCTGCTTGCCGATGTGCACGCGAATCTCCAGGCTCTGGAAGCGGTCTTTGGTGACGCTGCCCGGCGTGGCGGTTTCGACTCTGTCTGGGTTCTTGGTGATATTGTGGGCTACGGGCCACAGCCGGACGAATGTATCGAACGTCTGCGCGAAGAATCCATGGCCTGTGTCGCCGGTAACCACGACCTCGGTGTGACCGGACGGGCCGACTTGGATTACTTCAATAGCGACGCCGCGACGGTCTGCATGTGGAGCCGCAGCCGGCTCACCGTGTCGTCCACGCGGTTCCTGCAGGAGTTGCCCCTGCGACAGAGCGAAGCACCGGTTCTGCTGGTGCACGGTTCGCCTCGCGATCCCGTTTGGGAATACGTAACCTCGGCAAGACAGGCGGCTGGTCTGCTAGCCTTCTGCGAAGAGCCACACTGCTTCGTCGGACACACCCACTGTCAAGCGGTCTTCAGCATGCAGGGCGCGCCAGAGGGATTCGCCGGCGTACCCGCAGCGTGCCCGGTTGTGACGCTTGACGGCAGAATGATTGTCAATCCCGGGTCGGTGGGGCAGCCGAGGGACGGGGACCCTCGTGCGGCATACGCCATGTATGACACCCGGGACGCGACGGTTCGTTTCCATCGCGTGTCCTACGATGTGCGCGCAACTTCCGACCTGATGTTGCGTCTCGGGTTGCCGGCAGCTTTGGCCAGGCGATTACACGCGGGATACTGACATGCTATAATGCACGCCATGTGCGAGTATGAACTTGTGGCTATTGCGAGTCCCGAATCGAGCGACGAAGTCGTCGCGGCAAAAATAGACGGTGTCAGCCAGCTAATCACCGGACATGAGGGCGTTGTCGATGAAACGCAGAAGTGGGGTAAACGGAGATTGGCCTATCCCATAAAGAAGTACATCGAGGGCACGTATACCCTCATGCGCTTCAAGGTGGAGCCCGCCTACATCCGCGAGATTCGCGAGATTCTTGAGAGTGACGTCGATATTCTGCGCTACCTCGTTGTGAAGAGGAGCAAGTAGGCGTTGGCGACACTGAACAAAGTAATCTTAATCGGCCATCTTGGGGCCGACCCTGAGATGCGCTACACGCCGGACGGGAAGTCGGTCACCTCGTTTAGAATGGCCACCACGCACCGCTACACTACCTCGAAGGGTGAAACTCGAGAGGAGACCGACTGGTTTCGGGTGACGGTGTGGGGTAAACAGGCTGAGCAGTGCAACCAGTATTTGAAGAAAGGTCAACAGGTGTATGTTGAAGGCCGGCTGCATGCGCGTGAATGGCAGGCGCAGGATGGCCAGATGCGTACAAGTCTTGAGGTTACCGCCAACAGCGTAGTGTTCCTCGGCAGGCCATCGGGGTCCGCGGGACTGCCTGACGAGGGCGACATTGTACCTGATGACATGCCGTTCGACCAGAATTGAGGAGTGAGTGAATGCCGAATTTCCGTTTCTCGAGTCCTACCAGAAGGAGATCAAAATTCCGCAGCACCAGGCCGAGGGTGTGTCCGTTCTGTGCCGACAGGATACAGATCGACTACAAAGATTCGGCGTTGCTGGCGAGGTACATCCAAGGCGGCGGTAAGATAGCTTCGCGCCATAAGTCGCGTGCGTGTTCGAGTCACCAGAGACGTTTGTCGCAAGCGATAAAGCGCGCCAGGTTCCTTGCTCTCCTGCCGTACGGGCCCAGTCACATATGGCAGACGGGATGGACCGCATCCAGTTCGGGGCCAACCGTTTCTTAGGAGAGGAAATGCCGAAACGAACCTATCAACCGAAGAGGATACCACGTGCGAGGAAGCTTGGTTTCCGAGCCAGGATGTCCACCAAGGCGGGCATCCGCGTGTTGAAGTCGCGCCGTGTCAAGGGACGCCTGAAACTGACCCCCGTCTAGTCTGTGTATGAGAAGACTGCGGTCGCTGGCCACAAGCGAGCAGTTCGCTGCCGTTTTTCGCCGGGGCCGGGCATATTTCGGTAGTGTCGTGGTTGTACGGGTGCTTCCGAACTGCTTGGACCGAAGTCAGCTTGGGCTGGTGGTGGGTAAGAAGGTCGGGGGCGCTGTAGAGCGCAACCGCGCGAAACGGCGAATTCGACAAATCGTGAATGGCCGGGCGCTGATGCCGGGATGGGACGTGGTGGTGGTCGCCCGATCGGGCATACGTAGTGCAAAGTTCCGAGACTTGGAGCGAGAACTGGACCGCCTCCTCGACAGGACGGGGATTATCGAGGCGCGTGGCGCCCCTGGTGGTTGCCCTGATTCGGTTGTATCAGACGACCGTGTCTGAAGTGACGCCGCACAGGTGCCGTTTCCAGCCTACCTGCTCCGAGTACACCGTCGAGGCGATTCAGACCTACGGGGTCGCACGAGGCGTGTGGCTCGGCGTCAAGCGAGTCGCCCGCTGCCATCCTTTTTCTGAGGCGAGATACGATCCCGTTCCCCGGCTCGCATTAACTGATGAGGTACAAGACAGGAATATATGAAGCTTGTTCGATTTGTGATACCAGCCGCGTTGATATTTGCCGTTCTGGCGTCGTCCGTAGGGTGCACCGGCACCGTCGCGCCCAAAGGCTACTCCGGAATCGTGACTGACGGAGTCCATTTGTACATGGGTTCCGCCGACGGGCGCATGGTCGTACTTGATCCTGCCGCCCGCGCTGTTGGCGAGCCGTTTCCGTCGGGGGACGAATGGCAGTATGCAATCAAGACGGAGTCCAAGGGCACATTCGGATGCGGGACGTCCCAGGTGCCTTCCGTGCTCTATGGGACGCCTGTGGTGCAGGACGGCTCCGTGTGCATCGGCACCTATGACGGCAAAGTACTGATGATGCAGGCGGCGGCCCGGTCGGCGGATGAAACCTTCCCGCAGGTTCGCGAGGGCGAATGGGAGTTTCCGCGCACCGATAGCAAGATAGGAGCCGTCGTCGGCGGCCCCGCTGTGAACGGCGATTCCGTATTCATCTCCAGTTCGGTGAAGGATGGAAGTCACACACTGGGCGTTGTCTATGCTCTCGACCGGCAGTTCGGCGATCAACTGTGGGTGTCCGAGCCCCTTGACGGCAAACTCTGGGTGACGCCGGCGGTCGTCGATGGCATCGTCTACGTCAGCACTTTCGATGGCCGTATTTACTCGCTGGACGCCACCACGGGGCAGGTGTTGCCCTGGGTCTTCCAGGGTGAGTTCGGATTTGTGTCGTCGCCCTTCGCCGCGGATGGAACTCTTTACCTTGGGTCGTTTGACAGTACGCTGAGCGCGGTGCCGATAGGCGCAGCGCAACCGGCGTGGACGTTCCAGGCTGACAACTGGTTCTGGGCGGCCCCCCTCATCTCCAATGGCGTGGTGTTCGCCGCGAGCCTTGACGGGAAGCTTTACGCGTTGAATGCGCAAACCGGTGTGCCGACATGGAGCACTCCTTACGACGCCGGCAGTTCCATAGCCGCTGCGCCGGTGTTGGCGGGCGACAACATTGTGGTGGTGACGGAGACAGGTGATGTTCACGTGATTGATGCGCAGACGGGCGTGGGGATTCATGTCGTCAACCCGATCAATCCAACTGCCACGACCTGCAACGCACAGGTTATTGCCTCTCCGTGCTATCTCGACGGTGTTGTGTACGTGCGGGCACAGAACAATACTCTGTATGCAATTAACCCTGTTTCGAGGACGATTACTTATACGTTTTCTCTGACGACGGAGTGATGCACTAAATGGTCAACTTGTGGAATGTCATAATCTTGCGTCCGGCGATGAATGGTCTCATCGCATTGTCCGGAGTGCTGCCCCATGCGGTGCAGTTCGGGCTTGCCATCATCATCTTCACTCTCATAGTCCGTCTTGTGCTTACTCCGGTGACTATCAAGCAGACTAAGTCCACCAGGGCCATGCAGGAACTGCAGCCCAAGATGAAAGAGCTCCAGAAGAAGTACGGCAAGAACAAGCAGAAGCTGCAGCAGGAAACTATGCGGCTGTACAAAGAAGCCGGGGTGAACCCCGTCGGCTGTATGTGGCCGATGTTGATTCAGTTTCCCGTTTGGATCGCTCTGTATCAGTCCATTATGAAGACTCTTGCCACCAGCCCGGAGAATCTTCTGGACATGGCCCAGAATCTTTACCGGTCTGACATAATCGCACACGCGATTCCGGTAAACAGCAGCTTCTTGTGGCTTGACCTTGGACAGCCTGACACGACGATGATACTCGCCATCCTGGTTGGTGGCTCCATGTGGGTTCAGCAGAAGATGACGACTGCGCCTTCTCCCGATCCGAGGCAGGCGTCGACCAACCAGATGATGCTTCTGATGATGCCTCTCATGTTCGGTCTGTTCACGATAATGTTTCCGAGTGGATTGCCGATCTTCTGGCTTGTGTCCAACCTCATCGGCATCGGAACTCAGTATGTTGTTGGCGGTGGTTGGGGCTACCTCAAGCGCGGGGCTGTTGTCCCCGCAGCCGGGTGAACTGTCCTGTGATTGCGACGTGTCCAACGCCGGTGCCTGCGAGGTGACATGATGAGTGACTGGAAATCGGAAAGACCGCAACCTGGTTTCGGTGCTGAACCGGATGCCGCGGATGACGCTGCGACACCCGACGAGGATGATGCGGACGCTCAAATTCGCGATCTTGGAAGGGCCGAAGCAGTCAGCGCTGACAATGACGATGATGATGTTGAGCTGTCGACGCCGGGAGACATTGCGCCCTGGGCCGATAGCGGCGTCAAGATGCTTACCACGCTACTCGACCTGATGGGGTTGGATGGCGACGTAATCTGTGAACGTACGGCTGACACAGTCGTCCTGAACATCGAAGGTGACGATCTTGGCGTCCTCATCGGCCGCCGGGGTTTGACGTTGGCGGCTCTGCAGTACATTGTTCGGCTCATGATTGCTTCACGGGAAGGCGAATGGCCGCCGGTTAGTGTCGATGTGTGCGGGTACAAGCGCAGGCGTCACGTGGCGCTCGAGGAATTGGCTAGAAAGCTTGCTGATCAGGCGCGTTACCGCCACAGGCCCGTCACTCTCGAGCCCATGCCGGCAGATGAACGCCGGGTGATTCATCTCGCGCTCGCAAACAATTCCGACGTCTATACAGAGAGCATCGGCGAAGACAGCGAACGGAAGGTCGTCATTCATCCGAAGAAGGTCTAGCCATGTTCAAGAGTGTTGATCCCAAGGCGCGCTTTCCCGAGATCGAGGTCGAGGTACTTCGTTTCTGGAAAGAGAACGGCACCTTCAAAAAGAGCATCGAGGCGCGTCGCGGCCAGCCGCTCTACACGTTCAATGATGGCCCCCCTACCACCAACGGTAGCCCGGGCATTCATCATGTGTTGTCGCGCCTGTTCAAGGACATCCCGTGCCGCTATAAGACGATGCGCGGGTATTGTGCGCCTCGCAAGGCTGGCTGGGACACGCACGGCCTGCCGGTGGAGCTCGAGGTCGAGCATAGCCTCGGGTTGAAAAGCAAGAAGCAGATTGAGGAGTACGGCGTTGCTGCGTTCAACGAACGCTGCAAGGAGAGTGTCTTCAAGTACATCCGCCAGTGGGAAGCACTCGTCGACCGCGTCGGCCACTGGATCGACATGGACGATCCGTACGTGACTCTGAAGAACGACTATATCGAGTCAGGCTGGTGGGGCATCAAGCAGCTATGGGACCAGGGGCTCATCTACCGCGGCTACAGGACCACTCCTCATTGTCCGAGGTGCGGCACCTCGCTCAGTTCCCACGAAGTAGCGCTTGGCTACGAGGAGAATACCGAAGATCCGTCCGTGTACGTCAAATTCCGCGTCACTCCCGAAGCGCTTGCCGATGCCCCCCCGCAGCTACGCGCGCTTGTGGGCGAGGTCCAGGCGCCGGTGTACCTCCTGGCGTGGACCACCACACCATGGACACTGCCCGGCAACACGGCATTGGCTGTGTCGGGTGATGCCGACTACGTTGTGCTATCCGGGGGCGGCGAATATCTCGTTATGGCGTCGGCACTGGTTGACTCCGTCAAACCCGAGGGATACCAACCTATAGGCACTGTACGGGGGAAAGACCTCGCAGGATTGCGCTATGAACCGTTGTTCAATCCCCATGATTACGGAGTACCGCGTCTGTCGATGCCTGAATTCGAGGCACAACCGAGGCCCGAGCATCTGACATACCGCGTGGTGATGGCCGATTTCGTTTCTCTCGAGGATGGAACGGGAATCGTGCACATGGCTCCCTCGTTCGGCGAGGTCGACTTCGATGCCGGGATGCGTGAGAAGCTCGACTTTGTGCAGCAGGTCGACCTCGACGGCAAGGTGACGGGCACCTATTCGTTCGCGGGCAAATTCGTCAAGGCGGCGGACCCCGATGTGATTCAGGACCTGTTCTCTCGCGGACTCATGTTCCGCAGTGAGACCATCCGCCATACCTATCCGTTCTGTTGGAGATGTTCGACCCCGCTGCTGTACTACGTGAAGAGATCGTGGTACATCAAGACAACCGCAAAGAAGGACAGGCTGGTGTCCGGCAATCTAGAGGTTACCTGGTACCCCGAATATATCAAGTACGGCCGGTTCGGTGACTGGCTGGAGAACAATGTTGACTGGGCGGTGTCGCGCGAGCGCTACTGGGGCACGCCCCTCCCGGTATGGGAATGTCCCGACTGCGGGCAGTTCGAGTGCGTGGGTAGTCGCGCGGAATTGGCTGCCAAACCCCAGATTGAGGGATACCAGGAGGGCATCGAACTGCATCGCCCCTACGTGGACGCCGTAACGTTCGCCTGCGGAAAGTGCGGAGGCACGATGCGGCGAGCCCCCGAAGTGCTCGACTGCTGGTTCGATTCGGGCGCGATGACGTGGGCGCAGTGGCACTATCCTTTCGAGAACCAGGACACGTTCTCGCAGATGTTCCCGGTCGACTACATCACGGAGGCCATCGACCAGACGCGAGGCTGGTTCTACAGCCTGCATGCGCTCTCGACGATGCTCTTCGACGGCCCATGCTTCAAGACCGTGCATTGCCTGGGGCACGTGGTTGATGCCAATGGCGAGAAAATGAGCAAATCCAAGGGGAACATCGTGGACCCGTGGGCTGTCGTGAACGAATACGGCGCCGACGCTTTGCGCTGGTATATGTTGTCTTCTGTCCCCCCTGAAAACACGCACCGTTTTTCCGTGCAGGGGCTGTCAGAGACGATGCGGCGCCATCTGCTCACGCTCTGGAATACGTATTCGTTCTTCGTCCTCTATGCAAACATCGACGGGTTTGTGCCTGGTCGCGGCGGAGTAGCCGAACTGGCTGAATTGGATCGATGGATAGTGTCGGAGTTGAATCAACTGGTGCTGGATGTCACCGCGGCGATGGATTCCTACGCGTTCACACAGGCCATACGGCGCATCGAGAAATTTATCGATCTGCTCTCGAACTGGTACGTGCGCCGGAGCCGGCGTCGATTCTGGAAGAGCGAAAGCGACGCTGACAAGCTCGCGGCACATGAGACCCTCTATCGATGTCTCACGACCACCGTGAAGCTGCTCGCGCCCATCGCCCCATTCCTTGTGGAAGAGATATATCGCAACCTCGTGCTGTCCGTGAATCCCGATGCTCCGGAGAGCGTGCACCTCACCGATTACCCGGTTGCCCGCGTCGACGAGATCGACCAGGTTCTCAATAACCACATGGAATTGGTGATGAACCTGGCGAGCCTCGGCCGTGCGGCACGTTCGAAGGCCGCCATCAAAGTGCGGCAGCCCTTGCCACGAGCCATCATCGTCGTACCCAACGAGGATGAACGCGTGGGTGTGGCAGCCCTGTGCGAACATATTAAGGATGAGTTGAACGTCAAGGACGTCCAGGTGGTAGACGAAGTGCCCCAATTCGAGGGTGCAAGCGTGACAGCAGGCGACGATCGCTATTCCGTGGTGATAGTCACCGAACTGTCTGATGAACTTGTTGCCGAGGGATTCGCCCGCGAGTTGGTTCGGCGGTTGCAGACGATGAGGCGCTCGGCCGAGCTTGAGATATCGGACCACATCCTGGTGTCCTATCAGGGAAGTCGCGTGCTGCAGAACGTCTTTGACCGATTCTCTGAGTACATACGGCAAGAGACCCTGAGCGTGGAACTGAGAGAGGGCGCGCCGTCTGAGGACATGTACGTCCAGTCGGTGAAGCTGGACGGCAACGAGATGGCTATCGGCATCAAACGCGCCGGATGACCCGGCGGTCTTCGCAGCTCTCCGTGGTCAGGCTTGCTGACTTCGTGCCCCGTCAACTCCACGGAGGCGGACTTTCTGTCAGTTGGGCAGTGGTCGCGAGGTGTTGTTCGCCGCGCACATACATAATCTCTACTGTTTCACCGATGTTGCTGTTGAGCAGCGCCACCAGCAGGTCGTCGGTGGTCTTCACCGGAGTGCCATTGAACTCGACAATGACATCGCCCTTCTGCAAACCGGCTTGCGCGGCCGGACTCGGATTTGTGACGTCGACCACCAGCGCTCCCTCTTGAACAGACAGTTGGTTGACGCTTGCAGTGAACGCGTCCACTGTGTACAAGGACACCCCGAGCCAAGGCCTGGTAACGTATCCTTGATTGATGAGCGATTGGATGATTGGGCGTGCTCCGTCAATCGAGATGGCATAACTCATGCCTTCGACGCCGATCGAGGCGACCTTCACACTGCTGATGCCAATGACGTCTCCCGCCATGTTGACGAGCGGTCCGCCACTGTTGCCAGGGTTAATCGCAGCCGTTGTCTGTATCAGGTCACGCAGGGTATTGCCATTCACTGAGAGCGATACGTCGAGGCGGCTCACGATACCCTCGCTGGCTGAGATGCCCTCCCCGAGGGCATTGCCTATCGCCACAACCCACTCGCCGACCGCAAGGTCGCCGGAGACGCCGAGAGTCGCATAAGGGAGTGCCGACGCGTCGGCCCGAATAACGGCGAGGTCAGTGAGTACGTCGGTACCGACTATGCTGGCCGGATATGTGGTTCCATCGTGCAATTCGATCTGGATGTCTTGCGCACCCTCGACCACATGGTTGTTGGTGACTATGTAACCCGATCCGTCGAGAATCACTCCGGAACCCGCCGCTTCCTGGGTGTAAGCCTGGTTGAAAATGTCGTACGCAACCATTTCGGTCACCACCGAAACGACCGAGGGCCGGACTGCGGACACAACATCGACTATTGAGGGAAGGTCCGACCGGGAAGCGCCTGGACTGGACGGAAACGTCCACGACGGGTCGACATATTGACTTGGGGCCGCCGGCTGTGTGGAAGTTGGAGTGGACACTGCAGGCATTGACGGGGCGATGAAGCACCCCCCGAGTCCTGAGAAACCTACTAAAGTGATTACCGCCGCAACCGCGAGACGCGCCCTTCCATTCACTTTATTCATGGCAAAAAGTATATCACCACGGTCCAGAGTCGCAGCAACCGCCGAGCCGAGTTGCCCACGAACGCTGGTGATATAATGGGGCATGGTTGATTCGGGCGTAGGCCGTTATCTGGACCAGTTGCTCCGTGGGGTGGTTGAACCTCTCATGTTGTTCATCATCGGTGAACTGCCCAGCCACGGCTACCGCATCGCCAGGGAGATTGAGCGTCGAAGCGCCGGTTATCTGAATCTGACGGCGAGCACAGTATATTCCGCCCTGCGGCGGCTTGAAGACGACGGTCTTGTGTGCAGCACATGGGAAACGGTCGCCCGTAGCCCTCGGCGGCGCTGTTATCAGCTCACAGAGGATGGACGCAAACGGTTGCGCCTTAAGCTGGACGAGTGGCAGCGCTTCTCTCTGGCGGCCGCGCAGGTGCTGGGCGATGCGTGAAAAGCCCGGGCACGCTTTGGCCGTGCGCTGAGCGGCGGTTGTCTGGGAACGCGTGTGTCCTCGCTGTGCCAGCGATTGATGGCGTGCGCTGCCCTGATGCAGGGACCGTGCGGGCGGGTGCAGATTCGGAAATCGCCAGCCGACGCGTCTGACTTGCATCTTTGGATGCGCCGCCGGGCCGGGCCTGGGCCACATCTTCGGAGGCACAGCGTATGGAGTGCGTTCTTGCTATCGACCAGGGTACGACCGGAAGCCGGGCTGTACTCTACGACGCTCGCGGGATTCAGGTGGCCTCGTCGTACCGGGAATTCGCGCAGCACTTTCCCACCCCCGGATGGGTAGAGCATGACCCTCTGGAAATACTGAGCAGTGTAACTGAGTGCATTCGGGATGTTGTCGCACGAAGTCCTTCCGCCGTCATCATCGCTGTTGGTATTACGAATCAGCGCGAGACCGCGATAGCCTGGGATGCCGGGACGTCTCAGCCTCTTCACAACGCGATAGTATGGCAATGCAGGCGCACGGCAGAACGTTGCGCGGCGCTGAATGGCGACCGCTCATCGGTCAAGTCGATACGAAATCGCACCGGTCTACCTGTGGACGCATATTTTTCTGCCACCAAATTCGAGTGGCTGATGACTCATGTGCCGGAAATCGCCTCCAGCGCGAAGCGCGGGACGCTGCGGCTTGGGACGGTTGATTCATGGCTCTTGTGGAATCTTACCGGTGGCGCCGTGCACGGAACGGACTTCACCAACGCCGCCCGCACCATGTTGTTCGACATCGATCGTCTCTGCTGGAGCGATGACTTGCTGCATCTTTTCGGCATCCCGCGAGGCGCAATGCCGGAAGTTCGTAGCTCATCGGGAAGGTTCGGACTTACGGCCGGGGGCGCGGGACTGCCGGCCGGCATTCCCATCTGTGGAGTGGCGGGAGACCAGCAGGCTGCATTGTTCGGGCAAGGATGCACCGAGCCCGGTCAGGCAAAGAACACCTACGGAACGGGCGCGTTTGTACTGATGAACGCCGGGACGCGCAGGCCGGCGGGAGACTGCAGGCTTATAACGACGCTCGGATGCGGCATCGGCGCCGCGCCCGTATACGTGCTCGAAGGGGCCATATTCACTGCGGGAGCGGTCATACAGTGGTTGCGAGATGAATTGAACCTGTTGGAATCGGCGGGCGAATCACAGCGCATGGCGGAGGCTGTTCTCGACAATGGTGGAGTCTATTTTGTGCCGGCTCTGGCGGGCATCGGTGCGCCCTTCTGGGATTCGGATGCGCGAGGAATGATAACCGGCATCACGAGAGGGACCACAAGGAACCACATCGTACGCGCGGCCCTCGAGTCGATGTGTTACCGCACCAGAGACGTGGTCGACGCGATGGTGGAGTCAGCCGGCGTTCCCCTCGTCACACTGCGAGTTGATGGTGGCGCGAGCGCAAACGATTTCGTGTGCGGATTTCAGGCGGACATACTCCGGGTCAATGTCGTCAGGCCGCGTGACGTGGAGACCACCGCGCGCGGCGCAGCGTATCTTGCCGGTGTTGGAAGTGGATTCTGGAGCGATGTCGCCGAAGTTGACGGGGCGCTTGCGGTTGACCGCACATTTGAGCCTTCCATGCCGGAGGAGCGTAGGGAGCTCCTCTATGATCAATGGACGCGGGCAGTTCACCGGGCACTCTAGTTCGAGCCATGGCAGGAATAAGGGGAATGGCAGTGTATGACGTAGCAATCATCGGAGGGGGCGTGGTAGGCGCTGCCATTGCCTACGAACTGTCGCACTACGAATTGCGAGTCGCGGTGGTCGAGAAAGAACAGGAGCTATCGTTCGGCGTTTCGAAAGCGAACAGCGGCATAATTCATCCCGGGACGCAGAATCCGCCGCACTCATTGAAAGGACGGCTTTGCGTTCAGGGAAACCTGCTCGTCCGCGAACTGTCCGAGGAGCTTGGCCTGGACTTCTTGCAGGTGGGGGAGTTGATCGTCGCTTTCGATGAGATGGAGATTGGCCGCCTCTGGCAGATGAAGCAAGAAGCCGAGATGTTGGGCGTGCCCGCGTTGGAAGTTGTCTCGCGGGAATGGCTGAGGGACAACGAACCTAATCTCAGCCAGAAGGCTGTTGCGGCCCTGCTTGCTCCGACCGCCGGAATCATCAGTCCGTATCGCTTCGTGTACGCACTCGCTGAGAGCGCGACCCGTAATGGCGTTGATATCTTCACGTCCACGGAAGTCCAGGGGATTGTTCGAGACGGCGCGATGACGTCCGATGGTACACCGTCCTTCCGACTGCAGACTTCAGCGGGTGAGTACCGCTCACGGTACGTGGTCAATTGCGCGGGGCTGTTTGCCGATGACGTTTCGTCAATGGTGGGCGTCGACGATTTCAAGATCAGGCCGCGCAAGGGCGAGGAATACATCCTTGACAAGAAGCGCCGCTATCTCACCCGGCATCTGCTGTTTCCGGTTCCCACCCCAGAATCGAAGGGAATACTCGTGACCAGAACCTCCGACGGGAACCCGATGATCGGACCGAGCGCTTACCCGATTGAAGACAAAGAGGACCTGTCGACCACCGACGACGGACTAAGGCAGGTGTTGAGTGTTGCGCAGAGACTTGTTCCAGCCCTCGACCCATCTGACATCATCGCGTATTTCGCCGGCTTGCGGCCGGTCGCGGGCGAAGACTTCGTCATCAGGCACGAAGACCGCGTCCGCGGCTTCATCAACGTCGCGGGCATACAGTCGCCGGGACTTACAGCGGCACCGGCCATCGGCCGGTATGTGGCCGGTCTCCTTGAAGACGCCGGGCTGCCTCTGGCGGCGAAGCCTGGCCCGCGTAATCAACTATCCAGGGCTGTTCATCTGTTCTCCATGCCCGTGACCGAGGCGCAGCCACTGGTGCATAGCGATCCTGAATGCGGCGACATCGTATGTCGTTGCGAAACCGTGTCGCTGCGCGAGGTCAAGGAAGCTATCGCAGCGGGAGCCGCAACCTTGGACGGGGTCAAATTCCGAACCAGGGCCGGGGCTGGCAGATGCCACGGAAGTTTCTGCACGTGTCGCGTCATGCGTGTCCTCGCTGAGGAGACTGGTAAACCGATAACAGCAATCACGAAGCGCGGCAAGGGCTCGGAACTCGTTGTGGAGGACCGGTCCGATGGATGAACGCGAACTCGTTGTGGTTGGCGGAGGCCCCGCGGGCATGGCAGCAGCATTGTCAGCACGCGACAACGGAGTGCGGGACATCTTGTTGTTGGACAGGGACGAGTATCTGGGCGGAATCCTGAACCAATGCATACATCCCGGTTTCGGGCTGGCTTACTTCAAGGAGGTCCTCACCGGTCCGGAGTACGCCGACCGGTTCGTACGCTCTGTGGCAAACGCGCCTGAGATCGAGGTCAGCGTTCACTCGTTTGTGGCGGAACTCAAACCGGGCAAAGTACTGACCTACTTCAGGCCGGGGGCCGTGGAGACGGTGAAGGCCACGGCCCTGGTTATGGCCACAGGCTGTCGCGAACGCACACGTGAGATGATTCAAATACCCGGCACGAGACCAGCCGGCATCTTCTCGGCCGGCCTCGCACAGCGGATGATTAACATCGAGGGGCTGCTTCCCGGCAGACGTGCCGTGATCATCGGCTCAGGAGACATCGGACTCATTATGGCGAGGCGCCTGTCGCTGGAAGGGGCGAGCGTGGGGGCTGTCGTCGAGATACAGAGGCAACCCTCGGGATTGAAGCGCAACATCGTGCAATGCCTCGATGACTTCGGGATTCCGATCCACCTCAGTCATCGAGTCTCGTGGATACACGGCAGAGACCGGGTCGAGGCAGTAGACATCGTTGCAGTGGACGAATCCGGGGCGGAGGTGCCGGGTAGCCGGCGGTCACTCGAATGCGATACCGTGCTGGTCTCGGTCGGACTTATACCTGAGAATGAACTTATCGAGATGGCCGGGGTCGAGCTGGACCGGCGTACCAACACCCCCGTGTCGAGCGATCTGAATTACACCTCGGTGCCGGGACTGTTCGTATGTGGCAATGCGTTTCGCGTGTATGACATTGTGGACTCCGTGACGCGTGACAGCGTGACTGCCGGCCGCCAGGCGGCCCAATATCTGGCCGCGCGGTGAGGGACATATGCAGAGAGATGTGACGTGTATCGAATGCCCTACGGGCTGCACTATCAGCGTGGTTGTGGAGGACGGCAAGGCCGTGCACCTCGAGGGTTTCGGATGCCGGAGGGGGCACGACTATGCGGTGGCTGAGGTTGAACACCCCGAGAGGTTGCTCACCACGACGGTGCCGCGTATCGGGATTCTCCGTCCGCATGCTTCCCGTGCGTACGAGCCGCCCGATTCCGCGCGCGCGACGCCAGGAGGCCCTCGCCGAGATACACAAGGTGAAAGTGAAGCATGCAGTGAAGGTCGGCGACACGATTATTGCCAACCTCCTGGGTCTGGACGTGGATGTCATCGCCACGCGCGCTATCGGTTGAATCTCGCTGACCGCCGGGTGAGCTTCTTCGCCCTGGTCGCAGGCCGTTCCACCGGCCCGGATTGCATGCCGTACGAGCACCGGCGCTCAAGGACGCTCGAGGTGCATTCTTTGGAGGCGAGCCGCCCTCCGGCCTCATCTCTAGCCGCAGCGCCGGCGCCGAATGTCTCGGTTGCCCGTCCGAAGGCGCGGCAACCCGGTCATCCCCCGGCTCAACCCCTTTGAACCAGGGCGCACGATAGCGGCGTCATGGCCGGACTGTCAGGCTGACACCTGGCGGTGCACGCCTGCGTTTACTCTTGCTCGTAGCAGTACGGGTACACCTCAGAGTACTCTTTGTCCGGCACCGGATGGTGAGTTTCATAGACCTCGCCCACGTGCAACGCAATAGGATACGAGTGTCCGGTGAGCCACGTGTTCTCCAGTCCCTTTATGAAGCGCTCGAACTGCTTGATGTTGATGGCCAGGGCCAGGTCCATGTCACTGTACCCGCCCCAGCGGCGCGCTCCCATACACGGGAATGCGACAACGGACACTTTGGAATCATCCACATAGGCCTTCGCTGTCGCTGACGAGCAGATTCCTGCCAGGCTGCCGTAAGATGTGGTGTACGGTCCCCCCGTGTACCATAGTGACGCATCCATGATGCGGTTCACCATGCCGGGATAGACCGTGGCGAACACCAGGTCTGGTTCCACTTCCATGCTTTCAAGGGCCGTTATGGTGGCGGCCTGCATCGTGTGTGCAGGCAAGCTGGCCAGCGTCTCCATCGTGCTTTTCGCCAGTTCCTTGCTCTCGAAGTGAATATTCTCGACGTGCTCTCCGCTGAGAATGCTCTCAAGTGGCTCGGTGATGCCGAGCATTCCGGGACCGATCTTGCACGAAAAATCATCAGCCTTCAGCAAGAACGTCGGGCGAACGTCGGCGGCGCTCGTCCTTGCGATGGTAAGGTACTGACACCACGAATGTTGTGTGACCGGCCGCTTGCCTGCCCCTGCCGGCAATGCTTCCCCCGTCTTCCAGAGCCGGATCCCGACGGGAAGAGTCGTCAGGCGAAGGTGCCGCTCCAGTTGTTGTGCCCTGTGTGCATTCTTCTTCTGGATCGAATTCACTTCAATCACTCCTTTGCTGTCAGGATTCCAGCATTCGACGCAGCGTGAACAAGCATCGCCGCAGTTGACCGGCCTCCTTCTCAGGTGCGCCTTCCGGACAGAGACGGTCCGGCGAGCATGCCTGGCCGATGACCCGAGGTAACGTGGTTCTGCGATAGAACAACCGTAATCATACCGGCCATCGCAGGTCATCCACAGGGGATGCGCACGACTATAGGCCGTCGTGCTCGCATTGTCCATACATGGCTGTTGCGTTCACGGGTGAAGACAGCGGCCTGGCTGGCGTCGCGTGCCGTCGGGCGGCGGACTTGGTTCAACTGGAGGTCTGCCGGCCGCGCCGGCCACGCCTGCAACGGTCACTCGTTCCACCCGTACGCGCAGCATGAAGCGGCATTGTGGCGCTCATGAACGCGGAGGATGCACACTGAATCGGTAAACGTCGTGCCGGCACACCGGCCACGCAACAACCAACGCCGGCCAATGGCGCCCGGCCGCAGAATCCACCGCGAGGGCGGCTCATTCCCTCACGACCTCTCCGCCAATGCTGATTTGCACGCTCCGCGGCGGGGCGGCGCCGACGGAGCGCGGCCGCCCGTCAAAACGAGAGCACGTGCCCCGCATTGTTATGGAAGAAGACTTCGCTTCCGAGTTCCGCCGCGAGCCGCGCGGCTGAGCCCAGTCCCGTGCAATGTGAGACTCCCACTTTTGCCACGCGGAGGCGGCGCAGTTCGGATATCGTGCTTTCCAGCTGGTACTCGGACGCGCCCACCAGGTGGGTGCCGCCGACTATCATGTAAACCTGTTCCATTCCGGTGACTTCGCGCGCATGTTGCACGGTGTTCATCATGCCGTGGTGTGCGCACCCGAGGATGACGATCAGACCGCGTTCCGTCTTGATGTACAGCGAGGCGTCGTCGTTGAGGGGGTCCGGTATGAATTCCGCATCTCCATCGACGTACCTTCCGCCGCCCACCTTGAGAAAACAGATCGGCGCAATTTCCTCGTAGTCGTTCTTCATCGGAACCTCGCCGCTCCACACTATGTCATTCGTCAGCCACACCGGCACTCGGCTCTCGACAAAGCGCGCACCCTGCCTTTCTTCAAGCTCGGGTTTCACAAAGGGGATGCCGCGGAAGCTGTAGGCGGGGTCGCCATGCTTGATAAATTTTGGCCCCCAGACCTCGGGGTGAGCAACAATGTCGATGGGCGTTGGGCGGCTGCTGACGAAATTGGAGTGGCCGATGGTGCCACGCATGAGTTCGAGTACATCTCGCAACCCTCCCGTGTGGTCGACGTGGCCGTGACTCAAGGCGATAGTGTCGACGGAAGCCAGGTCGATGCCCAATGCAGCCGCGTTATAGGGCACTGAGACCCGCAGACCGGTGTCAAACAGGACCTTGAAGCCGTCGGCTTCGATGAGCATACTCCATCCCCACTCACCGAGGACCCAAAGCCACTTGGCCGTGTTCTCGCTCAATGTGATAAGTCGGAGCTTCTTCGTGTCGAGCAATGTGAGCCTCCTGTGCAATTATCGTGGTGGCTATGGGTACAGCGCTGGTTGCGCTTCAATGGTTGCTATGAAATCGCTGACGGACTCGCTCCAGTCGTATTCCGTATGCCAGCCCCAATCTTCGCGCGCTCTGCTGTCGTCCACGTGCTTGGGCATCTGGCCGGTAAGAGAAGTAATCCTCTGGTCCGCCAGGAATTCTATGCGCGCAGCCGGCAGAAACCGCTTGACGACGTCGGCCATCGCGCCCGCGGCCATGGAGAAACCGGAGATGCTGTAGACGCGGCGCCGCAACCGCAACGGTTCGGCGCAACGCAAAGATTGCAGGCATCTGACGACGTCCTTGATGTAGATGAAGGGAAGTTGCGTGTCCTCACTTACGGGGAGAATGCAAGGCCGACCCCGCGTCGCCTCGTGGATCATGAGGCTCGGATACGCGGCCAGACCCTCGCGGCGCCCCGGCCCGCATATCGCGGGGAGACTGGCGCAGCGGAAGTCCACCTTGAACCGCTGGTGATAATATTCCCCGAGCCGCTCGCCGAAGATCTTTGTTGCGGCGTACATCTGGGAAGGATTGGACTGGAAGGTATCTTCGTTGACGGTAGAAGTGGCTGCCGGACCATAGGTTGCGATGCCGCTCAGGAAGAGCACCGGGCCCACGTCGAAGATGCGGGCCGCCTCCAATACGTGCATCGTGCCGTCGGCGTTTGCGCGATACGCCGCCCAGGGATTTGCCTCCGCAGCGACACTGAGCAAGGCGCCCATGTGGTAGATGCAGTCGGGACGGTATGTGCGGACGGCCTCCAGCACCTCGGGGAGAGAACCAAGATCGCCGACGATTGACGCCGTTGCTCCCACGGAGGTTCGCTGAGCTTCCGCCGGCGCGACAACGTCAAACAGGATGACTTCTTCCCCTTCGGCGAGGAGATGCCGTGCCAGGCTTCTCCCCACGTATCCGTAGCCACCTGTGATAAGTACTCTGCTCATCGGCTTGTCCTCCTTTCGATTCGCACGGCGTCTGCGGCGATACCGCCTGCCCTCCAGGGGTCGTCACGAAGGAACTCCCGCGCGGAAATCATTGGTCTCACGCCAATCTGCCGCCGGCGAGCGCACTCGGTGCGGCGCAACCGGTCCACACGCCACGGGGCGGCTGCTCAATCAGTTGCCGCCATCTGCGCGCAACCGGGGGCATGAAGTGCCGCGTAACGCATCTGCGGTTGTGTGGACGTGACCGCATCCACGCGATTGTAGTATCCGACACTGAGTGACGCAATGGGTGGGACCTTGCTCGGGAACATCGTGAGCCATCGAAGACGGCTTTCGACCGCACGTGGCAGTGGAGGTCGATTCTGGTGCGCAGCAACGGAACCGTTGCCGGCGGCAAGGGGCAACTCGCCGATTCGCCGGTAAGACCCGCACCGCTTCAGTTACATGCGGGGTTCAAACCTGGCATCAGTCCAGGAAGGGCTCGTCCAGGTTGGCGGTGTCCGAAAACCCGCGCGATTCCCAGTACCCTTCGTAATCGGCATCCGTGGACAGCTCTATCCGCTGGACCCACTTGCTCCACTTGTAGCCCCACTTCCCCTCGGCAACAATCTGGAACGGAAACCCGAGCTCCGGCGGCAGCGTTACCGCGTTGATGGTGTCAGCCATGATGATGTCGTTGTCATACAGGTAATCGAGCGGCAAAGAAGTGCTGTAGCCATCCGCGGAATAGAAGACGGCTACCTTCGCGTCCGGCGACACGCCTGCGGCGTCCAGGACGTCACGCACGAGTACCCCTTCCCATAGCCATGTCACGCCCCACCCCTCTTCGCACTCGAGGGTCACTATCTTGCGGTGCCGTTCAAAACCGCCGATGACCTCGCTGTAAGTGAGGGTCAGGTCCTTGTTGACGGCCCCGTCCACGGACAACGTGTACGTGGATGGGTCGACGTATCGAGGTCCTGAGATGGAAGTGTTGCGCGAGTCGGTGATGGAAGACAACGTTTGACCGTCGTATTCTCGAACCTGAGCGGCGGCGGCGATCTCCAGAGGAGTCTGCGTGGGTGTGGGCTGACACCCAACGAGGCTCACAAGGATAAGCACGGCGGCGGTTGCCGGCACCGATCTCGAGACAACCCTGAGCCTGCGCGAAACCATAGCGCAAGATTAGAATGGCGCGGGACGTTCGTCAAACCATGCGGCGCAGGCCGTGAGGGTTGTACCGGGTGATTCGCGCCACGCCGGGGCCTGATGGATGTGACCTCACAGTCGACCCGCTATGCGATTCGTTTGAACTTGTGAATCGTATTGGCGCCGCGGTCTGTGCCGGCGTGGGTCTTCGACACCTCTCCCACATAGACGTCTCCCCGAGAGTCTACCGCCACCGTGTGGGGAGCGAGGAACAAGGCCTCGGCTCTGTTTGCGCTTGTGTTGACAAGGCGCGAGAGGAGCACCCCGTCGGGACTGAAGATGCTGACGCGGAGGCTCAACTCGGAGACGTACACCAGCCCATGTGCGTCGATGCCGATGCCCGTTGGTCGAATGACGTCGTGCCAAATCTCGAGCAGCGTTCCGGCCTGATCGAATAATTGGATGCGGCCGTTCTCGCGGTCGGCGACGAGAAGACGTCCGCGGCTGTCCAGCGCAACGTCGTGGGGCAGGCGGAACTGGCCCGGGCGACCCCCGGGTTCCCCCAGGAGTGCAAGAGCTTGCCTGCGGCATCGAAGTGGTGCACCCTGGAGTTGCCGTAGCCGTCCGATACGAAGATGTCACCGGCACCGGTGATTGCGACACCTGTGGGGCGATTGAACGGAGGACCAGCCTGGGCAATCGTGGAGGTACTCTGAAAGACGTCCCAGGTGTGACGATATCCCGTTTCCGCGCTGACGCCTTTCTGTCCGAGCGTCATCAGCAGTTCGCCCGTGGGTGTGAACTTGGCCACAAAATGCGCTCCGTCGTCCGTGCAGAATATGGACCCATCGGGCGAAAGACGCGCACCGTGGGCGCGAGTGAACAGGCCCTCTCCCCATTTACGCTGGATGGCTCCGCCCCTGTCGAAAACAAGTACCGGATACTCGCTGCGGCTCAAGACGTATACATTGTCCTCGCCATCGATGGCGATCCCACCGATGTCCACGAACGACCACCCGTCGGGGACTTTCGCCCAGGCAGGGATTTCTTCGTATTGGAGTGTGCCGGTTCCGTATCGCGCCATCGATTGCCTCCTTGTGCCCGGTCGTTCGACCGCGCTACGCGTGTCGCCAAGTGTAGCAGACGTGTTGTCGTACCGCCTCAGTCTGTTGCGAAGCGGGTTCGGCTGGTATACTGCGCACCATTACCCGGGCTGTGCACACGTGGAGAAGACAGCACGGGCTTACCGCCGTTGAGGAGGGCGCGCCGTGAAAATTACCGGATTCGAGACTACGGCCCTGTCGGTTCCCGTGCGGAAATCGTTCGTTGGTTCCGTGAAGTTCGAGTGCTTCAACCCCGTGGTGGTAGAACTATTGACGGACGAAGGGCTCCGCGCCCATGGCGTCGCGATGGTCTTCAACAAGTTTCACGTGAATATTCTGAAGACGTGCGTCGATGCCGTAGCTGAAGTCGTCGTAGGCGCGGACCTGGCGAAATGGGCCGAGTCTTGGGAGACCCTGCGCAAGTGCAGCGTTCGGATTGGTAGTGACGGCTTGGGTGTGGCGGCGATGGCGGCGGTGGATATGGCGCTATGGAATCTTCGCGCCAAGGCGCTTCAGATGCCTCTCGCAAAGCTGCTCGGCGGCTGCCGCGACGAAGTGCCGGTGTACGCCAGCAATTACCTGTGGCGGGACAGGTCCATCGCAGAACTGCAGAAGGAAGCTTCGGCGCTGGTGGCCCAGGGTTACAAGGCGATGAAGATGCGCATGGGCTGGAAGACGCGGCACGAAGACTTGAAACGGCTCGTCGCGGTGCGTGAGGCCGTGGGCCCGGAAGTCGACATAATGGTCGACGTACTGTGGGTCTGGACGGTCTACGACTCCATAGTGATGGGCCGGGAGATGGAGAAGCTCGGTGTGTACTGGCTGGAGGATCCAATCCCCACGCATGACGTCGCCGGGTTGGCCGAGATTGCCCGCGCCCTCGACATGCCTGTGGTTGCCGGCGAGACCGTGAGCAGCAAGAGAGGTCATCGGGAACTGTTTGAACGACGGGCCACGGATGTCGCCATGATCGATGTTTCGGCCGTAGGCGGCGTAACAGAATGGATGAAGGTAGCCGCGATGGCCGAAGCGTACAATTTGCCGGTGGTAAGTCATCTGTTCGACGAATTCTCGCTGCATCTTGTGGCAGCTATCCCCAACGGGACGTGGACCGAGCACATGCCGTGGTGGGAGGACATCTACCGCGAACCACCCCAGCCGAAAGACGGCAAGATCCGTGTGCCCCAGACACCGGGCATCGGATTCGAGCTCGACCGCGATGCCATGGCGAGGTTTCGACTGTAGCTATCGCGGACCGGCGCGCCCACGATTGTGCAACGGGACAATTGGCCGTTGCCCGCTGCGCGCGTGTCCCCACAGGTTCGATTCGAGCGCAGGCCGCGCTGAACCAACGATGGTGACCCCCTTGAGTCCGCTTGCCGCTTGCCGTGTGCGATAGTGCGCAGGGTCAGGTGTCACGGGTGAATGCCGGGAGGCGGGCCGGCCCCGGACCTCGACCTGGTCCGAACACAGCGGCGGTGTGACGCCGCCTGTTGCTGGGTCGTGGATATGCACGATCCAATTCGGCGAGCCATAGACCGGTAACGCCGGTTTTAGAACCCCAGGACTTCACGGGCTGCACCGCCAGGGAAAGGTGGTGCGCCTGCTGACAGTCGCTGGCCGGATTGCCGGCACAATCGCGTTGGGCGACGATAGCAATCATCCGGGCTCCGTGTTTCGTGACCGAGAAGCCGAGCCTGCGGCGTATCGAGTCCACAGCCGAAGCGTCGCGTGTTTTCGGCCGGGAGCCTGGCCGGTCCCGCCTCGGCTATCACTTCGACGTATCGAACACCCATCGTGCTCCTCATCCAGGCGGTGACGGGTTCCCGTATGCGCCCATCGCATAGCAGTTGACTGCCGCCGCGAAGGTGTCTGGTGACTCTTTCTCTCCCATCGACATTTAGGCTCGGTCCCCCTTCTCTGTCTCGTCCGTCGAGAACTCGACACTGCCGCAGAAGAATCGCGCATTCGCCGCAATTGCATCCTGGCAACCTTGCCTGACGGCCGCCAGCGGCGCGGGTAACATTCGATGGGCGGCTGCAGAGAGGCTGAACACCATGCACGATTCACACGCGACATGCCGACCATACTGCATCTGGAGGCTATTCATCGACTGGGAACACTGCAGGAGTTTTCCGGCTGCTTCGCCAACCATGGTACCTGCAGGCGACCGAATGCGCATTCGCCGTGGACAGCCGGCGTACGGAAAACACGGACATTAACCGAACTCCCCGGAACACAGAACAGAGACGCATCGCGTGAGTCGGCTGTTGGCGCCCGGCCCACTATGGGGTCGCGGCGGTTCTGTGGCAAATTCACCTGGCGGACGCGCGTGCTGCGCCGTGATGGATGAGACCCTCGAGATACTCGAGGTACGTCTCCTTATCTGCAAGCAACTGCTCGAGGCGCGCGTTTCGGTCTCGCGCAATGGCTGCCCTCATGCCGAGAATAGTCTTGTTGACTTCGACCATTTGCCGGAAGACATCGAACGTAGTCCTGCTTTCCATGTATCCGCCCCCCCACGGATTGCCCAGACTCGAGGCCGCGTAGATCCCTCTCTTGGGCGCTCAATGCATGCTGGCCGGGACGCGCCGCACCGGAGCCCCCTTGACCGCCGGTCTGTAGCGGTCCGCCCCAAGACCATTTCATCCCGAATTCCGTTTGCGACGCTCCCCGCCAGGCTACCGGGCCTTTCTCAGGCCGTTCGTATCGGTCGCGGAGACCATACCGCCCCTCGAACACCTCAATTGTGGCCCGGTAAAGATGCTGAAATTGTGCCTCGACCACGGTTCCTCCGCATCGCCCTGACGGGTAAGATGCAGTGGCTAAATGAATTAGTTGGACGGTTGAGAGTGGCGAATCTCGCGGAGTCCGGACGCGCTGGTAATCGGTACTAGCTCCGATGGCCCCGGGCGAAGAGGCACGCCTCGAACCGGGGGCAAGCAGCGAATCACCCGGCGGGCGAGTCCGGCACGATGCCGTGGTCCGCCACATACGCGGCGAGCTGTTGACGGTTGCGGAGGTGAAACTTGTCCAGGACGTGTCCGAGGTAAATCTTGACGGTGTGTTCAGAAATATAGAGAGCTTCGCCTATTTCCCTGTTGGTGGCTCCCTGGGAGACCATGAGGGCGATCTGTTTCTCTCGTTCCGTGAGTTGGTTCCGGGACTCGACAATCTCCGCCGTTGGCGGTGTGGCGGTGATGAGAGCCGCCGCGCTCGACGACAGGACAACGGCGCCCCGTGCAATCATCTTGACGCATTCCGCGAATCTCGACGGCTCCTCGTCGCAGGAAAGGCATCCCCTGGCTCCGGCTTGAAGCAATTGCTGTATGAACTGACCGTCGCGTTCCTGTCCGATGAGCACCGCCGTCACCAGACCTTGCGAGATAAGGCTACGGATTGCGCTGAGATCATCGCCGCAAAGACACGCGTCCAACAGCGTGACATCCGGACGGTGCTTTGCGCCGATGAGACGCGAGGGCTCGAGTTGCGATGCAAGCAGCGGCACGCTGAAGCCCGCGTCCAACAATATGCCCGCCAGGCCATCAGCCTCAAGGAGGTGAGGGCTCACGATCGCTACTGCACAGCCCTGACGCGGCTGCTGCGTATCTCCTGAGTCACCTTGTGGTTCAAACAGGATTCTGTCGGAGACTTCCAACTGATCCTCCGCCGGCCCTACTCCAAGAGGGCGACCAGCCACGCGGCTAGGTGCATCGTTATCGCGTGTCTGCATCGGGTGCCCACGCATCGGGAGCGCATGCGAATTAACCTGCCGTCAGAGTGTCCCACACTTGCGGCGGAGTGTCAATAAGCAACTGCCGACTTATTGATGGTCTACCAGTCGGTCATTCACGGGTGTTGCGGCACTATGCCGGCGGTATCCGTTCGATATCGGAAAGGCGACGGCTGTTGACCGAGCTTCGTGAGAAGTGCGGAGACGGCGAGGGTAACGATGGTAAATTGGAACGCATCGGCTGAGGTACTCGTGCAGCTGGCGGGCGCCGGGTTCTCGTGCCGTTCCATGGAAAGGTGCCGTGGCGGTTCGTGAGCCGTTGGCACGGCGGGCGGAGTGACGTCGGCTTCGCAATCCAACCTATTCCATACGGTCTCCTCCGTCGAATCTGAGTGGTCGCGCCTGCATCCGGATGCAAGCTAGTTTACGCGGGTGTCTGTGCATCCTTGACGCTTGATTGGCGCGGGTTCCACACGCAAGGCCCATTGCCACGGCGTGTTCGCACTGACGCTCCGCGTAGTGTAGAATGAATACGCTGGTTGCTGAACGACATAGGGCACACTGAGAGCACATTATTAACAAGACGATATCCGTGGTAATCGGCCACCCTCGGCCGCTGGCAGCCGAGGGTTTGGCTAGGATACTGTCCTCGGGCGGATATCGGATATCGGGACGAGCAGAGGACGCCGAGGGCATTGTTGAACTGGCCCTGTCGGCAATGCCCGAGGTGGTATTCCTCGATAGTTCTCTCGTCACACCTGATGCGGCCCTGGTCAAGAAGCTTGTCGATGGCCGCGAGTTGCTCGTCGTGCTGATGATTGGCGAAAGCCGGCCCGAAGCGCTCGTTATGGACGCCATGGCGGCAGGGGCCAGAGGGTGCGTTTCCTTCGATGATTCCTCTCATCAGTTTCTCTCGGCGCTCGAACTGATGGTCCAGGGCGCCCTCGTCGTTACACCCGCCTGCACGAAGCTTGTGTTCAAAGAGCCCCACACTCGAGCCGACCCGGCGGGCGTGCTGCATCTCAGCGGCCGCGAAGTCCAGGTGGCCACTCTCATCGGACGGGGTTCCACCAACGAAGAGATATCGGACGAACTGTCGATCTCGGTGCATACCGTCAAGATTCACGTAGGGAGTATCCTTACCAAATTGAATTTGCGGAACCGGCATCAGATCGCCGCGTACGTGGCTCATTTTGGCCTGTTGAACGACATTCAATTGCAAGACCGCGAGTCCTAGTCCCATCGGTCCATCATTGCGAGCCTCACGCACCTCTGCGCGTTCTTCCCTCTGGTAATAGTTCTCTGCGGCACGGTTGTCTATCCGTCAGGGCGATGTGCGCCATCTTCTTTCGGAGCACCATTCTTTCACGCGACCAGACGAAAAGTTCGCAGGCGTTGGGGTGTGTGTGGAGGGTGTGGTTGGGATGGTGGTGGTGCGGGATGTGGACTGCGGACCGAGTAAGGTTGGTCGTTGGACCGGCGGGGCGCACCTATGGTGCAGCGGCGTGACGAAGATGTGGGGTGGGGCGGCGGCTGATGTGGAGGCTATCGTTACGCAGCCTTCAGCCTGGTCCTTGTGGGGTGGAAGGGTCGCATCGGAAGGAGGCTCGCGAGCGCCTGCTTGCCTGGCGAGCCTTCCGCCCCCCCAATGGAATTTTCCGGCGCGATTTGTAAGAGTTGCGGTGAGGATTCGCAGGGCATAGTGGCATGGCAGAGATTAGAATTTCGGGGCTGGCCGGGCTCTTTCTGTACGAGGCTCTCGAGGCGGCAGGCCCTGAGCCGCGACAGACGTTCAGATTGCTGTTTCGGGAGCCCGGTTACTGCCTGGAATTGGGAGAAGCGCGCGAGGAAGACTGCATTGGCATGTTCAGGGATCGCACCGTTCTCGTGGCTGACCGGGGACTATGCCAACAGATGGGAGATTCCCGAATCGATGGGAGTTTTCGAGGTGATGTCGTAACGATCACGCTGGCGAGCGTCACGCAGTCCGGTGGCGACGGCGACTCGAAAGTCCTCTCCCAATGGAAGGTTGCGAAGCGAAGATGAGTAGCTGGGCATCCCGGTGGGACGGCATCGTCCACCGCGTGATGTGAGCGCCGGCTAAGTTTGATCAACGGTGGGTGGACGTGCGTGGTGGGGAGGTGCGGGACATGGACTTAAGTGAACTGATCGATATGTCGGTTCTGCAACGCGTGGGTAATCAACTTTCGGACGCGCTTGGCGTGACGATTTCGCTGGTCGACGAGCATGGCGCTCCGTTTGTCACGTCACCGGACTGGGAGTCTGGGGGAATCGAGGCGGAATTCGGTGGTTGTGCGGGCGTCGAGTCCGACGATAGCGACGATTTGGCGTGGGACGGCGGCGGGCGCCCTCGCGATCGGTCGGTACCTTTGAACGTCAATGGCCGGCGAGCAGCAACATGGTACATCGGTGACGGGCCTGTCGCGGAGTACGAGAAAGTAGGCTTTGCGCGCGGAGCCGGCGGATACAAACGCCCCCGAAGCCGGCAGTGGCATGAGTGCACTTCGCGTTCTCCCAGAGACGCAGTGCGAGGCCACCCGTAATGCGGTCGCCATCGTCAACCTGGTATCAGAACTGGTTTCCGAAGCGGCGTCCGCGGTTCAATCCCTGGATGCTGAGGTTGACCGCTACCGCTCCCTCGCGCTGAACAAGCTGGTGGAGCGTTTCAGCATTGAGCAGACCCTCGATGCGGCCCCGATTGGACTGATCCAACTGAACCGCGAGGGTGAAGTTGTGTGGTTCAACAAGGAGGCGGGCGACCTGCTTGGCCTGTCGCATGCGGCTGCCGGTGATGGCGATAATCGTTTGCAGGCCTGCACGCTCGCGAGCATGGATGGTAGTGAACCGGCCGCCGGATATGTTCGCACCGCGCGCAGACTGGCCCGAGGCGAGGTCGTGCGGGGCGTTCGTTGCGTGGTTGTGACGAAGGACCGCGGCCCCCAGGCGCTCGTCGTGGATGCCGCCGGTGATAATTTGAGTCGACATAGGCTGAACAGTGTTGTCCTGACGTTGCGCCACGCCGATGACAGGAAGGAAGATGACGATGAGGATCGTCCGACGTGGAGTGAGGTGCGAGCACTGATCAACGTAGTGAACACGAAAGCAGTTACCGCACGCGCCGCCATAGCGAGGCAACTCCAATGGGGCGTTCTGGACCAACTGCAGCGCGCCTGGCTTGAGTTCGATTCCTTTCGTCGGGAGCTGGTCAGTGCTAACGAACCCGTGACCTCGGGGTGCGTGGACGTGATTGCCTTCGAGATTCAGGAGGCGGCCGCAAATGCCGCCGCCCTGACGTCTGCATGCTGGCCGGACGTCTGGGACCATCACGGTGTTGCGGCAGCTATCGAGTGGAGGCTGAGCGAGATGGAATCCCGCGACGGAGTGGCATGCTCTTTCAAGGACAGGAGCGAGGGGCGATTCTCCCTGGACGCCCGAAAATGCACCGTCCTCTATCATGTCGCGGAGGAGATGCTCGCCGAGGTTGGCCAGTATGCCCACAGAGCCGACGTCGTGCTTGACGCAAACGAACACTATTGGCTTCTGGTGGTCAGCACCGATATGGAAGCCGGAAAGGAAACGTCGGCGTTCAGATCCGCAGTGGGCCGTGTGCGTGAAGAATTGCGGCCGCATGGCGGCTGCGTCGAAAGCGTATTGCGCGACGACGGACGAATCATACAGTACGTAATTATGCCTGCTGTCGGGCTCTGCCCGACGGTTTGATCTCCCGGAATCGCACGCGAGGCGGCGCACATGTTTGGCTCGAATGCCGCTGCTTCGACATGTGGTGAGTTACAAAGTTATTGGAGGTGAAGCATGCAAGCATTTGGCGAATTGTTCCAGACGGCGGATTGGAAGACTGAGAAACACATTCCGGCCATCGATTGCCCTGACAAAGTGAAGGCTGGCGATATGTTCACGGTGAAGGCTACAGTCGGCAAGGAAGTGGCGCACCCCAACACCACCGCCCATCACATTCGTTGGATATCTCTCTATTTCTTGCCGGCTGGAGAGAAATTTCCCATTGAGATCGGACACTGCGAGTTCAACGCTCACGGAGAGTCGCCGCAGGGTGTCGATACCAGTTCCGTGTATACGCACCATGAAGTCTCCATCTCGATGAAGACAGGCAAACCGGGGACTGTGTACGCCACGTCTCTGTGCAACATACATGGTCTCTGGAGGTCGGAGAAGGCGATATCGGTCGCGTGACGGTAGGCGGTTCCGCCGAGCAGCCGGCCGGTTGACATACGGAGTTGAATCGCGGGCCGAGCCCGCGTATCTCGCGGAGTCACATGAAGTCCGGCAGGGGCTGAATACCGGGCCTTTCGGCGGTACGCTCGTCCGTGCGTGCCGCCGGCGGTCCGGAATACGTTTCAAATGGCGCCGCAGTGCTAGGGCCGTTGCGCCAGGTGGGTTCCTGTCAGCCGTCAGAGGAGACGAGGGAGGAAGTAGATGATGAGGAGCAGGTTGGCAATTATCTCAGTGGTGATCATGGCGGGCAGCGCGTTTGCCGGCTGCGCCACCGGTGGCGCGGCCACGCCACCGGCTACGTCGATTCCGTCTCCCGGCCTGAGCATCACATCGCCGATGCAAGGAGCCTCGCTACCCCTGGGCCCGATTACAGTGACGATCGCGGTAAGTGACTTCGCGGTGGTGGATAAGCTGGGTCAGGCCAATGTGACGGGAGAGGGCCACGTGCACTATTTCCTCGACGCGACTCCGCCGACAACCCCTGGGCAACCGGCCGTTACTGCCGCAGGTACGTACGCCGCTACGGCCGAATTGTCCCACGTTTGGGCGAATGTGGCGCCGGGCACCCATACGCTGGCGGTTGAGTTGGTAAACAATAACCATACCCCGCTCGAACCACCTGTCGTCGCCCAGGTGACTGTAGACGTGGCAAGACCCTCGGTTACCATACAATTGAGCGCGACCCATACAGCGTTCGACACCAACACGATTACGGTTCCGGCTGGCGCGGATGTTACGGTGGAGTTCACCAACAATGACACTATCTATCATAACTTCGCCGTGTATGACTCGCCGGCTGCGACGACGGCCATCTTTGTGGGAGATACCATACAGGGTCCGGCCATGATTACGTATCACTTCACGGCGCCGGAAACACCCGGCTCCTATTTCTTCCGCTGTGACGTGCACCCGAAGACGATGACTGGAACGTTTGTAGTCACGTAAGATAGCTCGACTCGGACTGCGCCGCTGTTGCGCGGTCCGGGCCGTGGCGCCCGCAGCCGGCGCAAGGCCGAGAGCTCGCCGGTAATGCGACAGGAGAACCACTCGAGGTGGCCGCAACTTCCGGGAGGGCGGCCACTTCGAGTGTCATCATGGCCCCTGCGTTATGGTGCACCCTGACCCGTACTCTGCTGAGGCAGGGCTAAGGGAGTACCGACCGCTCTCCATTGCGAGCGTCAACGAGGTATACATGATCCACCTGCACGTGGGCACATGCGGTGCAGTCAAGCATTCGATTCCATCCAACCTCGACCCCACCTGCCCTGGCACTGAGGACCAGTAGTCTCTGTCGCCGCGCCTGTTGCGTGGGTCCAGTGGCCCGTCGAAGCCGCGCCCTCAGGCATCTCGTGCGAGCAGTAGCAGACTGAGCGGGGCTTCTGTCTCAAGCGGGCGGAGCCCGAAACGAACCGTCAGCGGTTGGGGAGTCGCCGGGTGTGGCCGAATATGACTTGCCGGAGCCTACGCGCATCTGTACCATAGGTATTGCGGGACTTCCCTATGGGGATGTCCTGACCATGCGGTGATGACCCGCTCCCGGGCAGTGCCGGTCCTGCAGCAGTGCATCGCCATCCGGGTCATTCGCATGAGCGCATCAGCACCCTGATGTCTGGAGACAGCTGCTACGTGTATTGAGCCTCCGCGGCGGGTCCGGAAGACATGGCAGACAAGTGCGTTGCCATCGGCATCAGCCTGTGCGTCCACTTTGTGGAATCACGCCGATGATCCGGGTGGGTTGACCAGATGTTCCTGCGGAATGTCTACGTTTGTCAGGTGCATGTCGCGGTGCTATGTTGGGCTAGCACAGTTCCACGCGGAAGAATGGGCGTTAATGCGGCCCCCTCTCGTTTCGCCGCTGTGAATCGTGGGGCGCACCGGCGGCTGGGGAGCGCGTATCACTTGAACTCCACGGAGGTACGGCAGCCCCGGTGGGATGTAGTGAGTCGGTTGGCGACTGGTGCGCGTCTTGTTTCTATCTCGCCGTCGGAAGCCATCAGGTCAACCGGCAGCGCGCCGCTGAGAACGCGGCGCCGCATCATTCTCGCATCAAATATTGCGCAGCCCATAGAGGCGGTGCGGAGCCAAACGGGGAACGTTCTATGAACCTGCTCGGGCTGCGCGCGTCGACGCGGGTTGCGCCGTGGTGCGGCGTGCCGAAATCGTGCGTGTCGCGTAGCAGGAGGACAAAATTATGAAATTGCGGACGCAGCTTCTCGTTGGGTATATGGTGGTCTTCGCGATCATGATCGTGCTCGCTCTGGTTACCTACCAGAGTGTCAACATGTTGATCGAGAACCAGAAGTCGGAATTGCTCGCGCAGGAGGTGAAGACCAACGCCCGACTCTACGGCAGGCTTCAGGTTGACATGGCCGCCGCGGTGCGAGCGTATGCCCTCTCAGGTGATGACAGCTACCTGACCAACTATCGTGAAGCAGAGACGAATTCCACTACGGCGCTGTCAGACTTGAAGACGGAAGTTACCGACCCGGCACAACGCGGACGCCTTGACGGAATTGGAATGCTGACCAGTGACTGGGTGGATGAGGCCGCTACGCCTCTCATTAACGCTCGCCAGGCGGTGGCAAGCACGGCGCCGACAGCGGACCTCAGCAAGGTCGTGGCCCTGTTCCAGGCGGGGACTGGAGACAATCTCATGGATGCCGTTCGAAGCCGCCTCGACGAGTTCGTATCGGCGAATGATGAGATTCTGGCCCAGCGGCGTGAGAGTGCCGACAGCGCCGCCATGCGCAGTCTCTGGGTTGTGTTGCTGGGAACCATGCTTGGAATCCTGCTTGGCGCTGTCGCCATGGTCATTACCGTCCGCACCGTTCTGAGACAAGTGGGTGGAGAACCGGCAATGATTGCCGCTACCGCCGACGACATCGCGCGGGGAAACCTGGACGCGAAGCTTGAAGGCGCCCCCGGCGCCGGTACCGGCATTCGTGCGGCCATGGGATTGATGCTGGATACTCTCCGGACGAATCGGGCAGTGACGGCGAGGCAGGACTGGCTGAAGACCGGCATTTCGCGGCTCGACGAGGTGATGAGAGGAGACCCGGATATCGATACGTTGGCTTCCAACGTCATGTCCGAAGTCGCCGCGTACCTTGATGCACAGGTGGGGGCCTTCTATCTGACTGAAGATGGGGCGAAACCGACTCTCGTCCTTAAGGCAAGTTATGCCTTCACAAAGCGGAAGAACCTTTCGAACGTTTTTGCGTTTGGAGAGGGACTCGTCGGTCAGGCCGCTCTGGAGAAGAAACAGATTCTTCTGAAGAATGTGCCTGAAGATTACATACGAGTGACTTCAGGATTGGGTGAACGCGTCCCTCGATTCGTGTGCGTTACACCGTTCATCTATGAGAAGCGCGTTAAAGGCGTGATTGAAATCGGTACGCTGAACCAAATGTCCGATCGCGAACTTGAGTACCTGTCAACGGCGATGCCAGCGCTCGCCATTGCAGTGCAGAGTGGGCAAAGCCGTTCCGAACTGGCGAAGCTCCTCGAAGAATCCCAGCAGCTTACGGAGGAACTGCAGACGCAACAAGAGGAACTTCAGACCGCCAACGAGGAGTTGGAGACGCAGACACAGCGTTTGAGCGAGTCCGAAGAAAGGTTGAAGGCGCAGCAGGAAGAGTTGCAGGTCTCCAACGAGGAACTCGAAGAGAAGAACGAGCTGCTGGAGCGGCAGAAACGTGAGGTGGAACGCGCTCAGAGAGACATCGTGCAGAAATCGGAAGAAGTCGCTTTGGCGAGCAAGTATAAGTCGGAGTTCCTTGCCAACATGTCACACGAGCTTCGCACTCCTCTCAATAGTCTCTTGCTGCTGGCACAAGAATTGGCGCAGAACAAAGAGGGGAATCTCACCGCGGAGCAGGTCGAGTCGGCGAAAATCATCCAGGGAGGTGGAACCGACCTGGCGAATCTCATTAACGAGATATTGGACCTGTCAAAGATTGAGGCTGGCCGTATGGACCTCCAGGTTGAGAACGTGCGGGTTGCCGATCTCGCGGACGGCATCCGCACAACGTTCCAACACGTGGCAGAAGACAAAGGGTTGCGCCTCGAAATCATTGTTCAAAACAACGTCCCTGAAGAGATTACCACCGATCGAATGCGGGTCGAGCAGATTATCAGAAATCTGGTGTCAAACGCCGTTAAGTTTACAGAGGTGGGGGATGTCACAGTGACGTTCGGACGCCCGGCTGTTGGGACGGACTTGTCGGGAACCGGCCTGTCTGTGGATGCATCTCTTGCGGTTGCCATATCCGACACTGGAATCGGTATAGCGCCTGCCCAGCAGAAGGTCATCTTTGAAGCCTTTCAGCAGGCGGACGGCAGCACCGCCAGGAAATACGGCGGCACGGGTCTGGGGCTCACTATTTCCAGGGAGTTGGCGCGGCTACTTCAGGGAGTCATCCGCCTCGATAGCATACCGGGAGAGGGTTCTACGTTCACGTTGTACCTGCCTGTAGCCGTCACGGTGAATCGCAAGGCGACTGCCGGCACTCTGTCGGCGCCCGCCCCGGCGAATCTAGACCGGACACCACACAGACTGCGAACCGAGCAGTCCACCGCCGCGTATATCGAAGACGACCGGCTGAACATTCAACCGGGTGACAGAGTCGTGCTCGTGATTGACGACGATCCAGCGTTCGCGAAGATACTACAGAATAAGTGCCACGAAAAGGGATTCAGATGCCTGGCCGCCGCCACCGGCGAAGATGCGCTTGAACTTGCAATGAAGTATGTACCCAACGCCGTGCTACTGGATATTCACCTGCCGGGAATGAACGGATGGGCGGTACTGGCGGCCCTGAAAGATGACATCCATACTCGACATATTCCGGTACATATCCTGTCAGCCGACGAATCCTCCACCGAGTCTATCTCCCTGGGTGCTGTGGGGCATGCCACGAAGCCGCTCACACAGCAGGCCCTGGATGAGGCGTTCAGCAAGATCGCCGAGGCGTCAGGTGACAGACAGCGCCGCGTGCTGGTGGTGGAGGACAATCCCGAGATACGAAGGAGAACCGTTGAGCTGGTCAGTGAGGCGGACGTGAGCGTGGACGAGGCACGGTCCGGAGCGGAAGCCCTGGAGGAGCTGAGGTCCAACAGCGTATGACGTCGTCATCCTGGACCTTGGATTGCCGGACATGGATGGCGGGGAACTTCTGACGCATCTCGAGGATGAAGGTCGCGCGTTGCCCCCGGTGGTCATCTATACTGCACGCGCACTGACTCCGGACGAAGAGGCGACCTTGCGGGAACACGCTGAATCCATCGTCATCAAGGACGTGCGCTCCCCCGAACGGCTGCTGGACGAGGTATCGCTCTTTCTCCATCGGGTCGTCAGCACTATGCCGGAAAGCAAGGGAAAGATCATCCGGGATTTGCACGACACCGATTCACTCTTCAAAGGCAAGAAGGTGCTTATTGTTGACGACGACATGCGCACGACGTTCGCCCTTGCCCATCTACTGTCCGGCAAGGGAATCGAACCTTTGAAGGCGGAGAACGGAGAGAGAGCGCTGCGGGTATTGGACCAGCATCCCGACATTGACCTGGTATTGATGGACATCATGATGCCGGTCATGGATGGCTACGAGGCCATCGGCAAAATACGTGCACAGGAACGGTTTCGTGCACTGCCGATTATCACGCTGACGGCCAAAGCCATGCCGCAGGACCGGGAGAAGTCTATCGCCGCGGGCGCCAGCGATTATCTGCCCAAGCCGGTCGACGCAGGGAGACTTCTGTCCATGATGCGCGTGTGGCTCTATCGTTGAACGGCCCATGCAGGCGAAGGACGGTATGGTGGAACAAGTTGATACGGAACGGCTCGAGATTGACCTCCTGTTAGAGGCGATATTCCGGCGATACGGATACGATTTTCGTTCCTACGCCAGGGCGTCTATAGAACGACGTATCCGGCAATTCCTGTCCCAGTCCGGATGCAACACCGTGGCAGAATTAACTTCGAGGGTTCTCCACGATCAGGAGTTGTTCTCGCGGCTCGCCCGGTATTTCTCTATCTCGGTGACGGAACTGTTCCGGGATCCCTCTGTCTATCTGTCCGTCAGAGAGAATGTGGTGCCTCTTCTCAGGACGTGGCCCAACTTCAAGGTGTGGCACGCCGGCTGCGCCACCGGAGAGGAGGTCTACTCGCTCGCAATCGTGTTGAAGGAGGAGGGGGTCTATCCCAGGGCCACTATCTACGCCACTGATTTCAACGACGAGGCCCTGGAGAAAGCTCGTGACGGAATCTATCCTATCGACCGGCTGCAGGAGGCCACGAGAAACTACCAGCTATCCGGCGGGAAAGGCTCGTTCGCGGAGTACTATCACGCGCGGTATGGCGCCGTGCAGATGGACCCAGCCCTCAAACAGAGGGTCACCTTCTCCGTCCACAACCTCGCGTCGGACCAGGTATTCGGTGAGATGCACCTGGTGTTCTGCAGGAACGTACTCATCTATTTTAACCGCGAACTGCAGAATCGTGCGCTGGGACTCTTCACAGAAAGCCTCGTACGTGGCGGATTTCTGTGCCTTGGCAGCAAGGAGGACTTGCGCTTCAGTGATGTCAGCAGCATGTACGAGATAGTCGATAGCAAAGCGCGCATCTACCGGAAGAAGGCTCTGCAATGAAGTCAAACACGGCGCAGCCGGGTTTGGTGACGGCACGATACAGGGCTGTGGTTGTTGGCGGCTCGGCGGGTGGACTGAAGGCGCTGGCGGAAATCCTGTCGTTCATTCCTCAATTCTTTCGCCCATCAATCCTGGTGGTTCTGCATCTGCACGCGAGCGATGGCGGGGCCCTCGCCAGACACCTGTCCCGGCTGACCGCGCTGCCCGTGATCGAACCCAGCGACAAAGAACCCATAGTGCCGAGCCATATCTATGTGGCGCCGGCCGACTACCACATGCTGGTTGAGCGAGATGAGACCATCGCTCTATCTCTGGAAGACAGAGTCAACCATTCCAGGCCGTCCATCGATGTGCTCTTCGAGACGGCGGCTTCCGCCTGGAGGCAATCGGTCGTCGCTGTCATTCTTTCGGGTGCGAGCGCTGATGGGGCCAGAGGAGTTCAGGCTGTCAAAGCGGCTGGCGGCCTGGCGATTGCCCAGGACCCGGGAGAAGCTGAGCACGGCTTCATGCCTCAGGCAGCCATCGACACCGGCGCAGTCGATCGGGTGCTTCGTTTGTCGGAGATTGGGCCGCTGCTGGTGTGTCTTGGCGCAATGCAGATCGGCGCCAAGGGCTGACGTCACAACGTTCGCTATAGACGCGCGAGGATATCGACATGAACGAAACTCAGAAGATACTGATAGTAGACGACAAGAAGGAGAACCTCGTCATCCTGCGGCGAGTACTGCGCGATCTGGATGCCGAGATTGTCGAAGCGACCAATGGCAACCAGGCTCTCGCCGCCACGCTCGACCACGAGTTTGCTATGGCAATCCTGGACGTCATGATGCCGGGGATGGACGGATTCGAGCTTGCCACACACCTTCGAGGTGACGAGAAAACCCGAACTATCCCGCTCGTTTTCGTTACGGCCTCGTCAGCCGACGAGCACAAGATGTTCGAGGGCTATGACGTGGGCGGCATCGATTACATCATGAAGCCCTACAATCCGCTGATACTACTGGGCAAAGTCAGGATATTCCTGGAACTGGACCGGCACAAACGAGAGTTGCAGCGTCACCGCGACCACCTTGCGGCACTGGTTGCCGACGGGACCGCGCAACTCACCGAGCGCATGAAGGAGATCAGCTGTCTCAATAACGTTCTGGGTCTGGCGGCGTCGCCGCGCGCTTCGATTCACGAGACGCTGAGACGCGCAGTCGACCTGATACCGCCCGGCCTTCAGTATCCGGATATTTGCGGAGCCCGTATCACATTTGCCGAGCACGCGTACACGACCGCCAATTTCAAGGAAACCGAGTGGAAGAAGTCTGAGGACATCACCCTCTTGGACCAGGCTGTTGGAGCCGTGGAAATCTGCTACCTGAAGGAAGTCTCGACGCCCTCCGGTGGTCCGTTCCTCGAAGAAGAATGTCGCATGCTCAGCGACATCGCGAGGCAACTTGGCGTGGCCATCGCTCGTGCCCGCGCAGAGTCGAAACTGCAGGAAACGAACACCCGCCTCGAGGAAGTCCTTCGCGGAACCATGGACGTCATACAGCAATTGACCGAGGCGAGAGACCCGTACACAGCGGGGCACCAGAGGCGTGTCGCCGATCTGACGGCAGCGATCGGACGCGAAATGTTGCTACCTGAAGAATCATGCGTGTCGCCGATGTATACGGCAGCACTGATTCATGACATAGGCAAGATTGCCGTGCCCATCGAGATACTGAGCCGTCCCGGGAGGCTCACCGACGCGGAGTTTCAGCTTATCCGCGAGCATGCGCAACGCGGGTACGACATTCTCAAGCGCGCCCGGTTGCCGTATCCGGTGCCGGAAGTCGTGCTGCAACACCACGAACGCCTGGATGGCAGTGGCTATCCCCAGGGTCTTGCGAACGACGATATACTGCCCGAGGCCCAGATACTTGCCGTTGCCGATGTGGTGGAGGCGATGTCGTCGCACCGCCCTTACCGCCCTTCGCTTGGCGTCGACGCCGCGCTTGCGGAGGTCGTGGCCGGGGCCGGTACGCGGTATTATCGGGACGTGGTTGACGCGTGCGTCTCGGTCTTCGTGGATAAAGGCTTCGCTTTCGCTGCCCCATAACAGGTTGTGCGCGCCCAGGCGGCGACGAGACCTGGCGCGCCCGGCGAAGCGTTGGGGACGATACGACGTCCCGGGCCGCGCTTGCCGGCCCGCTCGTTGTTGGACGCAAGGTGCGTTTTCCCAAGCTGCCCTGCAAGATGATATTCGTGGTGCGCGGATGCTCCGCATATTTGCAGTCCCACGTGTTCGGCTGCGCGGCAAAAGAATGACAGACGAATATCGACGTTGGCATGAGTCGGGCCGAGGAAGGGCGCAGAGTGGGGTCGGCTCCGGGTTGATGGGAACGCTTTCAGACTGCTCCGGCGATGGAATAGCCGCAACTGAACGCAGCCTGATTTGGGGCGTTCCTAACGCCCGACACCGGCCCGCTGAGCACAACAGGCAGAAGACCGCGGACATGTCCGCTCATGGCTCGGTGAATCTGCATAGACGATAGATGGTTGGAGCGTCGCAGTCGGACTTCGCGGGTCACGGCGCTTCTGCCTCCGAAGACATACTGTCACTGCGGCGCGTCGGTGGCGTCAGCGCGCGGTGAGCCCGGTTGCTGATGCGAGGCGGACTTTTCAATGTGGGCAAGCAACCGCTGGCCCACTGGAGACTCCAGCGGTATCATGTGTGGACGCTGGCAATTCGGGCACACCCGCTCGCGTGATCGTATTCGCCACATGGTGTACAACACCCCCGGCACGATGAAGCTCCAGAGAAAGACTTCCATCCAGAAGTTTCCCTTCGTTCGGGTGATAGGACTGCCCTGATAAAGACAATTGGAACAGATTGCGACGATCGCATCGTCGCGAGGGGCATCCGCGTCCGGCAATTGCGCCTCGGACATGCTCCCATGGACGCCCGGTTGCAGGCTCTGCACATAGGCTCGCGTTTCTTCCTCGCTGTAGGGAGCGATTCGTAGACCACAACACTGGCAATCTCGAGCGTCGTCAGCGGACTGAGCACCGCAGTTCCTACATGTGATCATTCGCCTCCGGGGTTGCGCCCCAATTGCAGTCTAACTCGGCGGTTATCCTGGTTCAACAAACGGCCCAAGCCCGACATAGTGGAGGCTCGCACCTTAGTAGGGGGAATCTCGTCCGATATTCGTGCATGTGTACGTTCAACGGTGGGGAACGACCTGCAAATGCGCCGAGTCCTGTGAGACAGCAGTTCCGCTCTTGGATTTGTCGGAGACACGGAGGTCGCAACCCCGCGGGCGAAACACACACCGGGTGCCGCGCTCAATGCCTGGGCCGGACCGTACATAACTCCTCCCTCCGGTCGGGAACCTCTTGTGGAGGTGTTGGTCGCGGGCACGGACGTCGTTGGCGCTATGCGCATGCCTGCGATAAGCAACACGGAACGTGGTCTCACCGCTGCGTGAGTTAATCGGTCAGGTTGGTGTCCGCGGCCAGCACGAGTGGCCCCCTCGCGCGGCCGGCTCCGGATTGAATCACGCCGACCCCGAGCGCGCCGGGACCGAAATATGTTCCGGTCGTTGCACCGCAGCGCGAACGAATGATTTGGTCGGCAGGGAAGTACTGCGAGAGCCGGAAGGCCAGTTCATCCATCTCCGCTTTGTCCGTGGTATAGGTCACGGCCATGTGTGACACCGTGCCCATGGCGCCGACCATCTCGCACAGCCGATCTATGGCTTGCTCACGGCCGCGAACCCGCTCGACTGGATAGGCTACGCCCTCGTGCAGACACAGGATCGGCTTCAACTTCAGCACGGAGCCCAGGAATGTGACCGCACGCCCGATTCGGCCCCCCTTGTGCAGGTAGTCCAGCGTGTCCAGTACACCGAAGAATTGTGTACAGGGTATTGACGCCTCAGTAAGCCGCGTGATTTCGGACAAACCGGCTCCGTCCCTGGCCATTGTGGCGGCTTGGACCACCAGCAAACCCAACCCTACCGACGCCGACAAAGAGTCGACGACCTCTATCCGGCATGGCGCCTCAATGCCCGCTCGCGCCACCAGCGCCGAGGCGTGCACCGCACTCAACTTGGTGGACACGTGTATCGAGATGATCTCGTCGGTCTCCTGCGCGAGCCGCCTGTATGCCTCCAGGAACATGCCGGACGATGGCGCGGAAGTCTTTGGCGACACGTCGCCCGTGGTCAGCAGATTGTAGAACCCGTCGGTCGAAATCGTTGCCCCATCTTCAAAGGTCTCATCGTCAATGTGGATGAGCAACGGGACGACCGTGATTCCAAGATCTTGCACGACGCTGTCGGGCAGGTCCGCGATACTGTCGGTGACAACTTTTACTGTCATGCGGTGCTATCGAGGCCGATCCGCCCCCAACTGCACGCTCGCGGTCTGGAGGCGACGGGGTCAAGTCCCGATACAGGATTCTAGTCGTTGCGATTGACTCGCACAAGTCGACGTCGTGTGGGCATCGACAAGTGAGCGTTGCAGCGAGCCGATGGCAGGCCGGTTCTGACACTCGCGCGCAAACATGCTTACGGTAGCCCCGGAGGCAAGACGAGGATTGAGGGCCACGTGAGGGTCAACGCGCCAGGTCGGACGCTCGGACTCAGAGACTGCCAAACCCACTTTTGACTCATTAGCTTAGTTGCTATATCATTCAGCCGGTAAAGTAACTTGCATCGACGTCCGGGAGAAAACATCATGCTGGAGCCGCACAAGACTGAGAACCGCGAACTCACGCGGGAGGATCTGCTGCAACGTACGGTCGAGTCGCTGTTCTCACTGGTTCGGCAGATACATCGTGGCGCCGCGCCTCAGGACCTCATGTTGAGCCAGGCGCAGGCGAGACTGATGTTCACCATTGCAAAGTGCTCTGAGACCGGAATTTCGGTCAAGGAGTTGGCCCGCCTGTCCCATATGACACCCGGGGCCATCACGCAGTTTGCCGATGCACTCATAGAGAAGGGCTTTGTGAGCCGTGAAGAGGACCCGGACGATAGACGCGTTGTCAGATTGAGGCCTACCGCTGAGGCGCAGAGCCGTATGCGGGACTTCAAACGCGGGTTTGTTGCATCTCTGGCCGGGCATTTCGATGTGCTGACCACGAGCGAACTGAGAGAATTGAACGGTCTGCTGAACAAGGTCAGTGCTGCGAGCCGCGGGAACGATGCGCCGGCTTCCTGAACGGGAATCTGCGCAAAGAAGCCCGATACCGGATATCAACCTGGAGGACAATCGCCTTGTGGAAACTAATCAACTACTTGCGGCCATTCCGACGAGTGGCCGCGGTGATATTCCTGTTGCTGCTTGGTCAGGCCATGGCGGACCTGGCATTGCCGGGCTACCTGGCGGACATCACCAACGTCGGTATCTCACAGCATGGGATCGTCAACGCCGTTCCCGAGGCGATACGTCTGAGCGAGTTGCAGAAGCTGACTCTATTCATGCCTGGCGATGCCGCAACGACCGTGTCATCGGATTACGCACTGCTCGACAGGAACAGCCTGTCTGCGAGCGCCTATGACGAATACGTACGTACATATCCGGCTCTGGCCGAACAACCCATCTACGTTCTGCAGTCAAGCGACAAATCTGCCGTAGCGGAACTGGATGTCATCTTCAGCCGCGCGATTCCTGTTGTCAGCGCAATCGAGAGCGGCGGCGGCCCGTTCCTGGCGGCCCATGGTATTCCAGTCCCGCCTGGAGCCGATCCGTTTGCGGTTGTCGCGCATCTGCCGGCGGACCAGCTTGCGAGTCTGCAGGACGTGGTGGCCGGGCAGACGGCCGCCGCACCGGGCACGCTGGCAAAGCAATACGACATCGCATATGTAGCGAACGAATACCAGGCAATCGGGCTCGATGTCGCCGGCGTGCAGACGGCGTACATGCTGAGGATTGGGCTGTTTATGCTCCTTCTGACCCTCGCCGGGGCAGCAGCTTCGGTGTCGGTGGGGTACCTGTCAGCGGGAATCGCCGCCGGACTCGGACAGAACCTGCGCCGCCAGCAATTCGATAAGGTGGTCAACTTCTCCAATACCGAGCTTGACCGGTTCTCGACAGCTTCCCTCATAACCAGGTCCACCAATGATGTCACGCAGATTCAGCTGCTGATGACGATGATGTTCCGCTCCCTCTTTTACGCACCGATTCTCGGCATCGGCGGAATTCTCCGCGTGCTCAGCGCGGACAGCTCGATGCTTTGGATCATCGGCGCAGCGGTCGCGTCTATGGTCGCATTCATAGCGCTGATGTTCACCTTCATGCTCCCGAGGTTCGCAGCGATACAGCGGTTGATCGACAGGTTGAATCTGGTTGCCAGGCAGTTCTTGACCGGGCAGATCGTGATTCGCGCGTTCAATACCCACAGGCACGAAGAGGCGAAGTTCGAGGAAGCAAACGCCGAACTGACAACCACAAATCTCTTCGTCAACCGGATCATGATGCTGATGATGCCGGTAATGATGCTGGTGATGAACGGCACAATGATCTTGATTGTATGGGTCGGGTCACATCAGGTGGACGTGGGTTCGATGCAAGTTGGCGACATGATGGCCTTCATTCAATATTCGATGCAGATAATCATGTCATTCCTGTTCGTATCATTCATGTTCATCATGATTCCACGGGCCAGCATCTCTGCAAGGCGCATAAGCGAAGTGCTGGAAACGAAGCCCGTCATTGAGGAACCGGCCGTCCCACATACATACGAAGGGCAACCCAAGGGGGTCGTGGAGTTCGACCGGGTGTCCTTTCATTACCCCTCCGCCGAAGATGATGTCCTGAAGGACATCAGTTTTACCGCGCGACCGGGCCAGACGACGGCGTTCATCGGAAGCACCGGCAGTGGCAAGACAACTCTGGTTAACCTGATTCCGCGCTTCTACGATGTAACCGCCGGGAAAGTACTGGTGGATGGAATCGACGTGCGCGATGTGTCGACGCACGACCTGCGCGAGAAGATCGGTTACGTGCCACAGAAGGCGGTGCTGTTCTCGGGCACCCTCGCAAGCAATATCCGGTACGGAGATGAGAGCGCCACAGACGGCGACATAGCCAGATACGCGGCCATCGCGCAGGCGCAGGACATCGTCGATGTGAGTGACAAGGGCTACGAGGCTCCGGTTTCGCAGGGAGGCAGCAACCTATCCGGTGGTCAAAAGCAACGACTCTGCATCGCACGCGCGCTGGCGAGGAAACCGGAGATATACGTCTTTGATGACAGCCTGTCCGCCCTTGATTTCAAGACCGAGGCGGCGTTGCGCAGAGCCCTCGCGAGCGAAACCTCCGGGGCTACCGTGCTGATAGTTGCTCAGCGCATCAGCAGCATTATGGGCGCGGACCAGATCGTCGTGCTCGACGACGGCATGGTGTGCGGCGTTGGAACACACAAGGAATTGATGCAGGACTGCGAAGTGTACCGGGAAATCGCGCTGTCGCAGCTATCAAGTAGAGAACTCAGCAGATGACACAGCAAAACGTCAATCAACCCAAAGTCGACCGGACTCCGGCAGGCGGACTTTCGCCTGCGGCCATGCGCGGAAACCCGCGCGGCGGTCCTGGACGGGGCGGTCCAATGATGAGCATGTTGCCCGGCGACAAGCCGAAGAGCTTTCGAAAGACGTTGATAACGTTTGCCGGGCTGTTGGCGCCGTTCAAAGTCAGGATGATGGTTGCGCTGGTATTTGGTATTGCAAGTGCCGGTTTCTCGATCGTGGGCCCGAAACTGTTGGGCAACGCCACGACGATATTGTTCCAGGGAGCAGCCGCAAAACTCAGCCACGTGCCGGGGGCCTCGATTGATTTCGCGTCGATCCGCGAAATCATCGTCATTCTAGTCGGCCTGTATCTTCTGAGTGCCGGGCTCCTGTACGCGCTGGGCTTCATCATGTCGGGAATCTCGACCAGGGTGACCTACGAGATGCGGAAGAGCATCGCCGAAAAAATCAGCCGGCTGCCTCTCAAGTATTTCGACACGAAATCTCATGGCGAAATACTGAGCCATGTAACTAACGACGTCGATACCATCAATACGACGCTGACGCAGAATCTGTCCCAGATAGTCACTTCTGTGACCACCATTCTCGGTGTGCTCGTAATGATGCTCACCATCAGTTGGATGATGACGGTTGTGGCACTGTTGATACTGCCCGTGTCGTTCGCGCTCATACGTATCGTTGTCAAGCGTTCGCAACGCTACTTCAGGATGCAGCAGGAATACCTTGGACACGTGAATGGCCACGTCGAGGAGACTTACAGCGGGCAATCCGTGGTCAAGGCGTTCAACGGTGAAGGGAAAGCGCTGGAGCAGTTCGACGTCTTGAACGACCAACTGAAGGGGGCGGTGTGGAAGTCGCAGTTCCTGTCAGGACTGATCATGCCGATAATGAACCTGGTGGGCAACCTGGCATTCGTCGGAGTCGCCATACTGGGAGGATACCTTGCCGTCGTGGGCACGATAGCCGTTGGAGACATTCTTGCCTTCGTGCAATATGTGCGCTCATTCACTCAACCGGTCATGCAGGTGGCCAACATCTCTAACGTGCTCCAGTCCACCATCGCGGCGGCTGAGCGCGTGTTCCAATTTCTGGATGAGCCGGAAGAAATCGCCGATGCGGTTGACGCCGTCAAGCCGAGTGACGTGAGCGGCCGGGTAGTCTTCCAGAACGTGAGCTTCGGGTACACTCCGGACCGAATCGTGATTCACGACTTTTCTGCCGACATCCAGCCGGGACAGAAGGTTGCCATCGTGGGGCCGACCGGCGCAGGGAAGACGACTATCGTCAAATTGCTGATGCGATTCTACGAACTGAACGGGGGCTCGATAGCGGTAGATGGAATCGACATCAAGGAGTTCACTCGTGAAGACCTGCGGGCGATGTTTGGCATGGTGCTGCAGGACACGTGGCTGTTCGACGGGACGGTTCGAGAGAATATCCGATACGGCAAGCTGGACGCGACCGACGAGGAAGTGGTGGCAGCCGCCCGGATGGCCTATGTCGATCACTTCGTACGGACGTTGCCCCTGGGGTATGATCTGGTTGTCAACGAGGAGTCGAGCAACATATCGCAGGGCCAGAAACAGTTGATGACGATTGCTCGCGCCTTCCTGGCCAACCCCAGGATTCTTATTCTGGACGAAGCGACGAGTTCGGTGGACACACGGACAGAGGTCCTCATCCAGAAGGCCATGGAAGACCTTATGCGAGACCGTACCAGTTTCGTTATCGCCCACCGGCTGTCCACGATACGAGACGCCGATTTGATTCTCGTGATGCGGGACGGCGATATTGTTGAGCAAGGCAAGCACGAACAGCTACTCGCTGCGAACGGCTTCTACGCTTCACTGTACCAAAGTCAGTTTGAGAACGGCGAGCCGTCCGGGGGCTCGCTGCCCGGCTTAGCGCTGCCCGACACGCAATACGCCGCGAGCAACTGACGTGCAACGCGATATCTGACGCCGGCCGTTGTCCTATGATGCGAGGCCGCGGTTTCTGCCCCGGCGGCCACTGTGGCGGAGACGTGCCCGCGGCCCCGGCGCCTCTTCGCGCGGACACCTTCTATCGCGACGCGGTCCGCGCGCTACCGAGCGCACGCACTCTGCGGTCGTTGACCTTCGAGCGGGCCGTGTCACGCAACGCGCCCGCACGGCCATCTCTGTCGGGCCAACGCTGGATTGCGCCTCCCAACAGGGGCGCCGCCTTATGATATCCCACGGCGCTCATGACGCAGCGGGCTTGTTGGGTCGATTGAACCGGACAGGAGTCCGGCGGGCGGCAGACGATGGATCAGGGAGCGGTGAGTGGCCCGCAGTAGCTCCAACAACTCGCGTGCACGTCGATGAAGTGCGCGGTTGCGGCCGGTCGGCGAAAACTGTGTCGACAGCGGGATTGGCGCGAGGATGGCGGCGGCGCTATCCTAATGCATCCGCCCGGAAGGCCTGTGCTTGCGGTGGGGACGGATGAAGTGGCTGAGAACGCCGTGCCGGGCTGGCCGGTGCAGTCGTGGCGCCGTCTGTAAGGTCCGCCACAAACCCGGTCTTGCGACGCAAGTGCCAAAGGTGTATCGAGGGAGGCCACATGGTATCCGAATTCGGACGCGCCGGCACTCCGCCTTACGAAAAGGATCCCCACAATCATGTTTGTCTTCTGTTTGACTCCGTCGACGAGTGGCGCCAGGGATTCGCACGCTTCATTCTCAGCGGACTGGAGTTGGGCGAAAAGTGTATCTGCCTCGAGGATGATGCCGATTCGGCACACGTGCGTGGTTGTCTCATAGACGCGGGCGTCGATGTTGCGCGGTTGGAGTGCACCGGGCAGTTGAGCGTGCTGCGCATGACGCAGGTCTGCACCGAGCAGGGCAACTTCGACCCGGACCGTGCGGTTACTATGCTGGCTCATGAGGCCGCCACGGCAAATGCCAGTGGCTATCGAGGGCTGAGACTCGCCGCAGAGATGACGGGAATAGCGAACGGGCAGACGAATTGGGCGCGTGTTCACTCGTACGAATCCAAGGTGAACAGAGGCCTGTTTCCCGGTCTGTCATGCGTGATCATGTGTCAGTACGACCGAAAGAAGTTGCCGCCCGAGGTCGTCCGGGAGATACTGATGGCGCACCCTCTGCTGGCGCGGGGCAATCACGTCTACCGCAACTTCTACTACGTCCCGCCGGACGAACTCCCTGACACGCCGCATGAAGCCCGGGAGGTTGATCAATGGCTGGACAACCTTGAACGTGAACGGCAATCGATACAAGAACTCCGCGCAAGTGAACAGCGCTATCGTGCGCTGTTCGAGCAGTCGATGGACGCGATATCAGTAGTCAGTCCAGGGGGACAGCTTGTCGAGGCCAATCGCGCCTATCTCTCTCTCTTCGGCTACTCAGGCACAGAGAGTGTCCCCATTAACGTGGAGGACGTGTACGCCGACGCCGGAGGGCGCAGCAAACTTCTGGCGTGGATGGCATCGCACGATGCCCTCGTGGACGACGAGGTCAGGCTCAAGAATAGCGATGGCGCCATCAAGGACTGTATACGCACCGTCACCGCATTGCGGGCCGAAGATTCAACCGTCATCGGGTATCTCAGTGTGCTTCGCGATATCACGCGTCAGAAACAGACTGAAGGTATCCTTCTTGCAAGTGAGGAGAAGTACCGGGCTCTCTTCGAACAGTCGATGGATGCGATAGCGCTCGTGAGTCCGGACGGCCGCATTCTCGAAGCAAATCAGGCCTACCTGGACCTTTTCGGATGCTCGAGAGAAGAGGTCGGCCGGCTTAACGTCGCGAGCCTGTACACCGACGGGGACGGGCGCACGCGTTTTCTGCAGTGGGCCGAGTCGCACGACGCACTGGTGGATGACGAGGTTCAACTCAGGAGGCTGGACGGTTCGGTCATGGACTGTCTACGCACGGTGGTGACCCGCCGGGGCGAGCATGGCGAGGTAATCGGCTTCCAGAACGTCATACGCGACATAACGCGTCACAAGGAGGCGGTGCGCGAACTTCTGGCGAGCGAGGAGAAATACCGCGCGCTGGTCGAGCACTCGATGGACGCCATATCCCTTGCCAGCCCGGACGGCCAACTTCTGGAGGCGAACGAGGCATATCTGCGGCTCTTCGGCTACGTGAGGGATGAGATTGATGAAGTCGACGTGGCGCAGCAGTATGTTGACCCCCAGGCTCGAGGCAGGTTTCTTGCACGGATGGAGTCGCATGACACGCTCGTCGATGATGAGGTCAAGCTGCGCAAGAAGGATGGCACGGTGATGGACTGCTTGCGGAGCGTTGTAACCCGCCGCGCGGCGGACGGAAAGGTCCTCGGTTTCCAGAACGTCATCCGCGATGTTACCGAGAGGAAACGATGGGAGGAGGAACTCAAAGACTCCCACGAACGCATTCATCACTACGCCGCGCATCTCGAGAAAGTTCGAGAAGATGAGAGGGCGGGCATTGCACGCGAGTTGCACGATCAGCTTGGCCAGGCGCTAACCGTTATCAAGATGGACCTCGCGTCGATGAGGCAGGGACTTGCCAGGGGACAATCGGTTGATCTCGAAAAGATCGCTTCTACGATTCGACTCGTTGAATCGACCGCAAATGACGTGAGGCGAATCTCCTCCGAGTTGAGGCCGGTTATCCTCGATGACTTCGGGTTTGTTGCCGCCATGGAATGGTATCAACAACAGTTTCAGACAAGGACCGGAATACTGTGTCGATTGGACGTGCCGGAGGAGCCGAATGTGGACCGCAATAGGTCGACTGCGTTGTACCGCATATTTCAGGAACTGTTGACCAACGTGGCCCGCCACGCTGCAGCGAAGTCCATGTCCGCCTCGTTCAAATTGGCAGACTCTTTCTACGTCCTCACTGTTGCCGACGACGGCTGTGGGATGGACGAGGCCGTCGCCGATAGAGGAAGTTCTCTGGGATTCATGGGCATCCGCGAGCGTTTGGCGCCATTTGGTGGCACGCTCGCTGTCGCCGGCATGCCCGGCAAAGGTACGCGCGTCACCGTGACGATGCCGTTGCACTGCGAAGGAGTCCCGGACCAATCCGATGGGCGACTGAGCTAAATGAGTTGCCTTGATTGCGTGAGCGACGGTGCGGGCGACACGCCGTTTGCACCCATGCGCCGCCGAGCGTGGCTGAACGATACAGACCTCGTGGGTGATGTGCGGCACCGCGGTGCGGATGGGGGCAGCGATTACAGCGGGAGTCGTTCCATCACGAGCCACCGCGGTGCTCTCCGGCTGACCTGTCCTCAAAGATGCGCGCTGAGTGCGGCTGCGCCAGGTGCTATGCTTTCACCGGGTGATGGCACAGAGGCCGGTCCACCTGTCAGCGGGCGACCGGCCGTGGAAAAGTGTGAGGAGGGATAGCTATGGTCTTCAGAGCATCGGGGATATTGCCACCCGGAAAGCCGGCGCCTTTCGCCGGACACGGCCAACTATCTGGCGACGCGGCCCGAAACGGAGACAAACTTGTTGGACGAACTGCTGCGCTCCCCGGCGGCGCGCGACCAGCGTCCGTGCTTCGACACCAAACGGCGCACTCATCGACTCTCGAAGCGCCTGACACGAACGTCCACCACATCTCCGAATCGCCACAGGCAGAAATCGAGTCTCACAGCGGCAGAACCCCCGTAGTGTACATGACGGCTGATATAAGCCCACGAGGACTGATGGCAACCTACGCGGCTCTGGGCCGCAAGGCAAACGGGCATGTTGCGGTAAAGATATCCACCGGAGAGCCTGGTGGCAGCCACTATCTTAAGTCCGGCCTCATCAAGGACTTCGTCCTCTCGGTGGGCGGTTCCTTTGTGGAGTGCAATACGGCGTATGGCGGTTCGCGGGATGACTCGGCGACACACATGAAAGTCGCGAAAGATCACGGCTTCACCGCCTATACCTCGCTGGACATCATGGACAAGGACGGCACGGTTGGCTTGCCCATCAGACATGGTATCCACTTGAAGGAGGATGTCGTCGGCTCGCATCTGCACAGCTATGACTTCCTTGTGGTCCTGTCACACTTCAAGGGGCACATGATGGGAGGCTTTGGTGGGGCGGTAAAGAACATGTCGATTGGCATCGCCTCGCCAAGCGGCAAGTGCTTGATTCATACTGCCGGCGCGAGCACCACAAGCATCTGGGGCGGCGATCAGGACGAGTTCCTTGAGTCGATGGCCGAGGCGGCGAGTGCCGTTGCAGACCTGTTCGGCGACCGCATTCTGTATATCAATGTGATGAATAACCTGTCGGTCGATTGCGATTGTGTCGGCCACCCGGCCGCGCCCACCATGGCCGATATCGGCATTCTTGCGTCCCTTGATCCTGTAGCGCTCGACCAGGCGTGCGTCGATTTGACGTATGCCGCTCCCGACGGGCGTGACTTGATAGAGCGTTTCGAGTCAAGGCACGCGGTGCACACGCTCACGCACGCCGAGGGTCTCGGCCTCGGCAGCACAAGTTATGAGCTTATCCGGGTCGATGAGATGCGTCCGTAGCTGCGAGCGCGCGTACGCGCCATGGCAGCTTGAGTTACCCGGTGGTATCGTTATCGTGCCTGTCGTGATGGGCTGCGGTCGCCAGATGCGACCTGGTCACGGGCTTCGGATATCGCGGGGCCCCGAACCTGGCTGGCAAACGGCGTGACCGGACGCCGGGCGTCCTGAGACTGGCGCAGGTTGGAGACGTAGATTGGGAGACAATGCATGAAAGTCACGAACGTGAAGACCTTTCTCGTGTATCCCGAAAGCCATCATGCAGGGATGATCGGGGCCAAGAACTGGCTTTTCGTCAAGGTGGAGACGGATGAGGAGGTCGTCGGCTGGGGCGAATGCTACACTCAACTTGATCGTGACAGAGCTATCGAACTCAATGTGCATGAACTCAAGCGGTATGTGGTGGGCGAGGACCCGTTCAACATCAAGAACCTTACGCGCAGCGTGTACGATGATTTCGCCGGCCGCAGGGGTTCCATGGACCTCTTTTCCGCCCTCAGCGGAATCGAGCAGGCGCTGTGGGACATAGTGGGTAAGTCGCTTGGTCAGCCCGTCTACCGCCTTCTCGGCGGCGCCTGCCGGGCCAGGATACGGGTCTACGCGAACGGGTGGTATGGCGGGGCAAAGTCTCCCGACCAGTACGCGGAGATGGCTGCCGCCACCGTACAGCGCGGTTTCACGGCACTGAAGTTCGATCCTTTTCCGGGGCCGTGGCGTCTGTACGTCGACAAGAAAGTGGAACAGGCTGCGGTGGCCAACGTTCGTGCCGTACGTGCAGCCGTTGGCCCGGACGTTGACCTGCTTATCGAGGTGCACCGCCGGTTGGCGCCCATGCATGCCATTCGGGTATCGCACCTGCTGGAGGAGTACCAGCCCTTCTGGTTCGAAGAGCCCGTGCCGGTCACCAACGTCGCAGCACTGGCCGAGGTGCGGCGGCAAACAAGCATCCCGGTGGTCACCGGTGAGACGCTGTATCAGAAAAGCGACCTCTGTGCCGTTCTCGAACAGCGGGCCGCCGATATTCTGAACCCTGACGTGTGCAGTTGCGGCGGCATTCTCGAGCTCAAAGAGATGGCTGCGATGGCGGAGCCGTACATGGTGGTCATGTCTCCTCACAACTACAACAGCACGGCCATCGGGCTGGCTGCCACGTTGCAGGTGGCGGCTTGTATCCCCAACTTCCTTATCACGGAGTATTTCCTGAACTTCGCCACCACTGCCGGCGAAATAGTGGATGAACCTTTCGTGGTCCGCGACAGCACCATCGAGCTGCCGACGCGGCCGGGTCTGGGCATCGAACTGAACGAGACGGCGCTACGAGAACGTCCTTACCGCCAATTGCCCAAACGCTCCTTACCCGGATATGCGCAGGAGTGGCCCTAGAGAGGAAGGCCGCAATTGTCGGCGTGGAGGCGCAGGCGCCTGTGACGGCGATGTCGCGCCCGAGGCCCCCGGCGCTAGAGTGCTGCGGGGCACTGTGGTCACTGGATTCTCCGTTCGTCCGGCGGGAAAACCGGGGTGCGCATTTGCGTTCGTCTGTCCTAGACTCGGTACCTCTCCATTACCTGGTGATCAAGTTCGTACCCGATCCCGGGCTTGTCCGGAATCCTCATCATCCCGTCGGCGACCGTGGGCTGCTCGGTGTAGAGCTGGTGCCAGAACGGCAGATACTCCACGGTCAGACCATTCGGAACCGCAGCCACCAGGTGGCACGAGAACTCGGTATACAAGTGGCTGACTACCTGGAGATTGCGCGCATCTGCCAGTGTTGCCACGCGCATCCATTCAGTGATTCCGCCGACCATCGCGACGTCTATCATCACGATGTCAGTGGCCTTCTTCTCAAGCAGCCGATGGAATCCGTATCGCGTATTGACGTCTTCGCCGACGACCACGGAAACGTCGAGCGCACGTGCGATTTCCGCCAGCCCATCCAGGTCATGAATCGGTATGGGGTCTTCCAACCAGTACAAGTCGTATTGTTCCATTTTGCGTCCCATGCGAATGGAGTCTGTCACAGTCCAATCGCCTCGGACGTCCACCATGAGCTTAGTCTCCGGGCCCACAGCTTCCCGCACCGCCTTCAGCCGCTCTATCTCGATCGCCAGGGGTTTGTCTCCCATCCTGAGTTTCATGGCCCGGAATCCCTGCTCGACCAGCGACGAAGCGTCGCGCTGCAATCGGTCGATAGGCCAGTCCCGCCAGAGCGAATGACTTGCATAGGCAGGGACTTCTTCGCGATAACCGCCGAGGAGCTTCGACAACGGCATATCCATGGCCTTTGCCCTCAAGTTCCACAAGGCCATGTCAACTGCGGATAACGCGCCGATGCCGTATCCCTGCCGTCCCATTCGCAGCGTTGATTGCCAGAGCTTCTGCCACGCTTGGGCAAATCTGAAGACGTCCTGCCCTATCATCAACTCCGCCAGCGAATCAACGCATCCTTTCAATATCGCGACGTCGCGATCGTTGTAGGCGTGGGCGATGCCATGGGCCGAGAGCCCGTCCGCCGTCGTGAATTCAAGGACCACGGGGTTAACCTTCGCGAAGTTCACCGCGCTCGCGCGAGGCGGCTCAACCGGGATTGACATAGCAGTCGTCTTGAACTCGCTTACCTTCATGTTCAAAGTGTTCCCCCTGACAGCCCTGAATTTCACGTCCTGATCGTGGTTGGTACCATGTGGCGTGTCCCACAACGATACCATGTGTGACTTTCCCACCGCCACAGAGACGCGGGCAGGAGCCGGCAGCTTTGGTCAGGAAGGCGGATGCGGGTTTCGGAGGGATTCGGCGCCACTCACGACGCCAAAGCGCGAGGTTGCGCCAGCGCCAATCGGAAGCCCCGTGCATAGCGGCCATTGACGTCTGCGCAGTAGCCTTTTAGACTGAGTGCGGGCGAGTGCGCGGATTCCCGTTTGACGTGATCACTATTTGCGCAGTGCATCGGACGGCTGAGCAACCGTGCGGCAACGTTACCCGGCCTGGTGAGTTACCCACCCGCTGCTCAACTTTCCGTACCGGGACGCGTTCGGTACCGCAGTTTCTTGCCGCCTTGGTCGTATGTCACTTCGTCGCATATCGTGGAGACACCGGGCCGATAGAGTAGAGAGCCGCCGCTTTGGCAAAGGAGAGTTGGATGAACAATCACATTTCCCTGAAGGGCTGTTTCCCGCCGATTCCGACGCCTTTCGACGCCGCGGGAAGGGTTGACCGCGACCATCTCGCAGCCAACCTCGAACGGTGGCAGAAGACCCCGCTGCGTGGTTTTGCGGTGTTGGGTTCTAATGGTGAAGCCGTCCTTCTGAGAGAGGCGGAGAAGCTCGATGTATGGAGGACAGCCGGCCAGGTCATCGACAAGGACCATCTCTTCATCGCCGGCACCGGGTGCGAAGCCACGATGGAAACGAGTGAGCTTACCGAGCAGGCCGCCCGGCTCGGAGCGCATGCAGCGCTGGTGGTGACTCCGCACTACTACAAGGGGAGAATGGACCGCCGGGCGCTCGTCGCGCATTACACGGCGATCGCCGACCGTTCTCCGATTCCCATCATTCTCTACAACGTTCCGGCCTCGACCGGCGTAGACATGGGCGCCGAAGTCATCATCGAGTTGGCGGCGCATCCCGGGATAGTCGGACTCAAGGAGAGTTCCGGCAACGTGGTCAAGATGGCGCAGGTGCTGCAGGCAACCGGCGATAGCTTCCAGGTGCTCGCGGGCTCCGGCAGCTTTCTTCTTCCGGCACTTGCCGTTGGCGCGGTGGGGGGAGTAATGGCCCTCGCCTCGGTGGCGCCCCGCGCCCTGCATGAGATTGTCACCAATTTCGAGCGAGGCAATCTCGCCACGGCGAAGGAGATACAACTGGGGCTCATCGCCCCCAATGCGGCAGTCACGTCTCAGTTCGGGGTCGCTGGACTCAAGACAGCAGTCGACCTGATCGGAATGTACGGAGGCCCCGTGCGACCGCCCTTGCTGCCGCTGGAGCCGCAGCAAAAGGATGAGGTCAGGATCATCCTGGAGAAGGCCGGGCTTCTGTAATCGGAAACCAGCGTGCGCGGTTCCAAGTATCAGGTGACGTGGCCGGCTTTGCGGCGACGCGTATGCGGGCGTGCGCCGGGGTCCGACCGACCCGGCGATGACGCCCATTCCGGGAGGTGGCGTGGTGGGCTCTCACTCGCCACGGGTCCGCCACGCACGGTTTTCACTGGCCACTGTCCGGACCGTGTCACGTGAACACACGGATTGGCTACGTGCGCCTGCGCATTCCGGCGTTCAACGTCGAGCGGGACGCCCGCGGAAGCACCATGCCGGAGACTGTTGGCGACGTTGGTGACGTGACATAACAAGTCGCACGAGCGCAACATTCGACGAATGACAGCGACTGGATAGTATCTCCGCCGGCCCACCCCGCGGGGCGGAGTAAGCGGGTCGCGGAACTGCAAGGCAACGAAAGGGTTCGTACGCCACAGCGCTAGTCGCAGCGGGCGAGGACGAGCGGGCCTGGTGAGCAGCAACGCGACCTCCCGCAATGGCATAATGGACGTCGCATGCGCCACTGACCGGCGCCAGGAGGGTTTGCGCACCATGAACGTGAAGAAAGTGTGGGCTGTGTTCTTCAGCGCCACCGGCACTACTCGCAAGGCAGTGACGAGGGTCGCGGAAGCGATTGCCCGAAAACTGGACGTCGCGTATGAAGCGTTCGACTTCACTTTGCCTCAGGCAAGAGAGACCGCATTGAAGTTCTCGGAAGGCGACATGGTTGTACTCGGAACGCCTGTGTACGCCGGGCGAGTTCCAAACGTCCTGCTGAAGTACCTCGGAACGCTGCAGGGCCACGGCGCCGTTGCGGTGCCGGTGGTATTGTTCGGCAATCGTGCCTATGACGATGCCCTCATCGAGCTGAGAGACCTCCTGGTGAAGGATGGATTTCGCACCGTCGCTGCCGCGGCGTTCATCGGCGAACATTCCTTCTCTTACACGTTGGCAAAGGGCAGGCCGGATGACGCCGACATGGCCGTTGCCGATGAATTTGCACAAATGGTGGTAGACAGACTACGTACCATCGATGATGCTGCTGCGCTCCCGCCGGTCGAAGTGAAGGGAAATCCGTATCCGTATCACGGGTACTATCTGCCTCGCGACATTCACGGCAATACCGTCGATATGCGCAAGGTCAGGCCAGTGACGAACGAGGATTGCACCGACTGCAAGATGTGCGCGGACTTGTGTCCAATGGGTTCAATCAGCCGCGACGACGTGCGAGAGTACACGGGTATCTGCATCAGGTGCGGCGCGTGTGTCAAGAACTGCCCTCAGCACGCCAGGTACTACGATGACCCGAGTTATCTGTACCACAAGCGCGAACTTGAGGAAGGGTTGACCAGACGAGCGGAACCGGAGCTGTTCGTATAGACGTGGCGGGCGAGACGCCCTTCCCCTGAACGATGCTTTTCACGGTGCTTGAGCGTGACTGGTGGCCGGACCGCCGCCGCGCGTCGCTTGCGGGACGCACCCGCGAAGAGAACTGAGCAAAGGGTCCGCGGGAACGCGCGGAGGTCGATTGCCGTTCCCGGCCCCCACTCGACCCCGATTCAAGGTGGTTCTCGTTCCTTGACTCGCTGCTCGCCTGGTTCTTAGCTTCGGAGCATCACGACAAGGTCCGTCGGGTGCCGCCGCGTATCGGCATGACATCGACCCACCGGCGAATCACGGCCGTTGCGTCAACGTGTGCCGGTGAGGTATATGGCTCACGGTGAGTCCACGCGGATGTTGTGAAGGCTCTTTGGCGCGGGACCCGTGCTTGTTGCGCAGACCTTTCGCAAAAGCATCGGCAAGTGATGAGGGGATTGTAAGTAGACCGTGAGGGAATCGAACCCACGACACCCTGATCCAAGGGAACGGGGCCGATTTTGCAGGCCTCGAAGACCATTTTCAAAGCTGAACCGGCCGACCACGCCACCCCGAATTTGGCGAATCAGGTGCTCTTTCCACCTCGGTTCGCACTTCCTCTTCCATCACACCACACCGCTGGCCTTTCAGTGCCGGCGTGTCAATCGCTAAGGCCCCGGGGCCTTGGTGGTCGGCTGAGGCCGATTGGTTGTATGCCAGCGGCGACCATCGTGGTAAGAGAGCAAGGAGACATAATAGTTCGCTATGCGACGCGTTCATGGAATCGGCGCTGGAAGAGCAGGGGACACGGCGGCCTGCCGACGACGGCGCGTCGGTCACGTCATGGTAACTATGTGTGCGGAGAAGAAGTGTTGGAGCAAGCTACCATTGCCGTTGACCGGACAAGGGGCCGTGTCTTGCTGGACTCTTCGGCTTCCGAGAATTGGCGCGTCATCCATCGCCCTGGCGATGTGCGACAACGATTATCGGCCAGCCGCGTGCACAGCTATCCCACTGCCTGAGGCCTGGTGTGCCCCAGACTCCACCCGGCGGGCGCTCGATGCTTCCAGGGGCCGGGCCATCACACATAACAGGAGTCATATGGGCGCGGAGCCGCAAACGGCTAACCTGGAATACGAGTGGGCAAAAAACGTAAGCCTCTGCCTCGCGCACATCGGAACACTCTCGAGAGTTGACGCCGGATGACCATCAGCAGATTGCATTGTCAGGGCTCAGAATGTTGTTGGGGTCGAACAGTTTCTTGATGCCCATCATTAGCTCCCTCTGCTTGGAATCGAAGCATAACTCGATTTCCGGAAGCCTCGTCTTGCCCAGTCCGTGTTCGCCCGAGATAACACCTCCAAGCCTGATTGCAGCCTCGTAGATTTCGTGCTTGGCCTGCTTCAGTATCCCCCGCTCGGCAAACTCCCAGAACATGGCGGGATGCAAATTGCCGTCACCGGCATGTCCCACCACAGGTATAACGATTCCGTATTTCTGAGACACATTCTCTATCTCATCGAGCATGTCGGCGATTGCCGCGGGAGGAACTGTGACATCGAGCGCGTCAGCCTGTCTGTGTTTCAGAGCGTTGGCAACTCCACTCCTTATCTTGAGTATGTCTGCCTGCTCGGCTGTGGTCTCTGCCATCAGCACATCCAGTGCGCCGTTCCGGTCCGCGATGGCGGAAAGCTGCTCGCACATCCCGTACAACTGGTCTTCGTTAGATTCCGCCATTATGACGATGAGTTGCGCCTTGCCCTGCTTGGCAGGCCAGGTCATGCCGAGATGAGCGGCAGTCTCTTCCATCAGCGATTTCTCCGTGAATTCAACTGCCAGCGGTATGATTCCCTCCTGCAGTATCTTCGGCACCGTCGCGATGGCGGCATGGCGGTCATCATAGGAGATGACCAGAGTGGCGGTCGCACCGAACCTGGGATATAGCCTCATTGTGGCCTTGGTGATAATCCCAAGGATTCCCTCAGAATCGATGATGAGATGCATGAGGTCAAGACCCGTGTTGTTCTTGAGGAGTTTGCCACCCATGCGGACGATTTCGCCGGAGGGGAGCACGACCTCAAGACCTTTGACGTAATTGCGAACCACTCCGTATTTCAACGCACGCGTTCCGCCCGCATTGCAGGCAACAATGCCGCCGAGTTGCGCGCCTTCGTCGCCAGGATGCGGGGGAAACAGCAGGCCGGCGTTCTCGACTTCCTTCAGCAGGTGTTCGAGCGTGACGCCGCCCTCAGCGACAATCATCATGTTGTCCTTGTCCATTTCTATGATCTTGTCGAGTCGCTCCATCGACAGCACGATTCCATCTCTGGTTGGGACCGCGCCACCACAGAGGCCCGTCCCGCCTCCACGCGGATAGACGGGCGTAAGTTCTTCATTGGCCAGCTTCAAGATCGCGGAGATCTCCTCGGGATTGGCGGGCTTCACCACTACGACGTTCTCGGCGGGTTTGGGACGCACGCCGAGGAACGCTTCATCGGCTAGATATCCCTCGATCTGCTCCCTCTCCGTGACCACCCAGTCGTCGCCGACGATGCGCCTGAGAGCATCAACATCAATCATCGTGGGCATCTCCTTTCCCTGGCTTATTGAGGTTAGGTCGGCTGGCGACCATTGTGCGCGACTGCGCTTGTCGACTGTCCGGCTAACGATACCACTTGTGCAGTTGATTCTTCCAGAGGGATGGCCTTGGGGCGCTGCGACTCATGCTTGCCACAAATCGGGGATAGGATTCGGGAGGATTGTGTTCTCGATGCGAGGCATTTGAAACAGTGTCATCTGTCTGGTTGAGGTGATAGTGTCCTTCATCGCTCGAGGCAACAGCGGGCCAAGCCTCCTGGATGGACAGTGGACAGCAGGACAAGTCGTACCAGGGCCCGACCAGACAATGAAAGCTATTCAGTGGACTGCACACCAGGGGCTAGCCCGCCAGGCGCTTGTGGATGCAATCGATGATGTCCCTTGTGAACGTCCCCGGACCAAATACTTCGGCGACGCCCATCTGTTTCACCACCGGCACGTCGTCTTCGGGAATGATGCCCCCGGCGATAACCAGAATGTCGTCCATTCCGGCCTGTCTCAGGCCCTCCATGAGTATGGGGAAGAGCTCCAGATGGGCGCCGGACAGGATGCTCAAACCGATCACGTCTACGTCTTCTTGGACGGCCGCAGATACTATGGCCTCGGGGGTCTGCCGGATTCCGGTATAAATCACCTCCATCCCCGCATCGCGCAGAGCCCTCGCTATGACCTTTGCCCCACGGTCATGCCCATCCAGTCCCAGTTTGGCAACCAGAACGCGTATTCTCTTCTTATGCTGCTGGACTTGACTCACCTCAGCTACTCCTTCTGACACAACTCTACGAGTACGCCATTGGTCGACCGAGGGTGAAGAAACGCAACTTTGCCTTCGACGCCCTGGCGTGGATTCTGGTCAATGAGGCTCACCGATTTGTCCTTGAGCTTTGCGAGGTCTTTCTCGATATCATCAACTTCTAACGAGATGTGTTGCACTCCCTCGCCACGCTTATCGAGAATTGCAGCCATCCTGCTGTCGGGAAGCGGCTCCAACAGTTCAAGACGAGGCCCATGTTGGAAGCTCAGCATGCCCACCTTGACCCCCTGTTCTTCCACCACTTTCACCTCGTCCAGTGTCGCTCCGAACATCTCGGTGTACAGCCTGGCACTCTGCTCGAGATCCCGCACAAGGATTCCGATGTGTCCGACGCCCTGTATCATCTCCCCTCCTCGTGTCAGTCTTTGGTATCGATGCCCGTCGATTCTTTGGAGCGGTTCGGCGGAAGGGTCTAAATGGTGAGGAATTCCTTCTGCGTTCCGAACACCTTCCGGAGAGTATCGCTCGTCTCACCCACTGTGGCGTACGATTCAGCGCAGTCGATGAGCGCAGGCATTGTGTTCTCGCTGCTGCGCGCCACGTCTTCCAGTCGTTGCAACGCGCGCTGTACGAGCCCGCTATCTCTCTGTTGTTTCACCTCAGCAAGGCGTTGCTTCTGCCGGCCTTCAACTTCGGGATTGAACTTGAGCATGTTGGTGATCCTGGCGTAGTCAGAGACAAACTCGTTCACGCCAACAATCACCTGTTCTTTCTGCTCAATCATTCTCTGGTACCGGTACGACGCTTCCTGTATCTCCGCCTGCTGGAATCCTTGCTCAATGCCGGCAACCGCGCCTCCGAGGCTGTCGATCTTCTCGAGATACTTCCGGGCCTCCCCTTCAATCCGGTCCGTCAGATACTCAATGTAGTACGAACCACCGAGGGGGTCCACAACATCGGCCACACCACTCTCGAAGGCGATGAGCTGCTGCGTGCGCACCGCCAGCGTTGCCGCTTCCTCTGAAGGTGTGGCATACGCTTCGTCGTAGGAATCGGTGTGCAGAGATTGAGTTCCCCCGAGTACTGCGGCCAGCGATTCAACGGTGGCGCGCATGATGTTGTTCATCGGTTGCTGCGCCATCAGGCTGACGCCGGCGGTCTGGGTATGAAACCTGAGCATCATCGAACGGGGGTCACGAGCCCCAAATCTCTCCTTCATGATATTCGCCCACAGGCGGCGGGCCGCCCGGAACTTGGCGATTTCTTCCAGGAAGTTGATGTGGCTGTTGAAGAAGAAGGACAGCCGCGGGGCAAAGGAGTCCACCTCCATTCCCGCATTCAGCGCTGCTTCAACATAGGCAATGCCATTTGCGAGAGTGAACGCTACCTCCTGCACGGCTGTGGACCCTGCCTCGCGCATGTGGTATCCGCTGATGCTGATGGAATTCCATCGCGGCATATTCTTGGCGCAATAGGCAATGATATCGGTAGTCAGGCGCAGCGACGGACGCGGAGGAAAAATGTACGTACCCCTGGCAATGTAGTCCTTAAGCGTGTCGTTCTGAACGGTACCGGCGAGCTTCGACTGCTCGATTCCTTCCTTCTTGCCAAGCGCGATGTACATGGCGAGCAAGATAGGAGCGGTGGCGTTGATAGTCATCGAGGTGGTCACTTTGTCCAGGGGAATGTCCTGGAACAGAATCTCCAGGTCACGCAGGCTGTCTATGGCCACGCCCACCTTGCCCACCTCGCCTCTGGCGAGCGGATGGTCTGAGTCGTAGCCAATCTGTGTCGGAAGGTGAAAAGCAACAGAGAGACCGCTCTGGCCCTCGACGAGCAGTTTCTTGAACCGTTGGTTCGTGTCCTCGGCGCCGCCAAAGCCGGCATACTGCCGTACAGTCCATACCCGGCCCCGGTACATGTTCGGCTGGACTCCGCGTGCATACGGGTATTCTCCCGGATACCCTAACTGGAGTACGTGGTCAAAACCCGGAAGGTCCTCCGGAGTGTAGACGGGCTGAATCTCGATGCCCGATGTCGTCGCGAACTTGTCTTTGCGTTCGGGGTGCCCCTCCAGCGCCGATGAAAGTGTCGTCTCCTGCCATTCCCGCTTGCTCTTGCTCACTGGTGTCATCCTCCCGGTCAGAGAACTCGTTCCAGACTGGTGTGAGAGACCGTAGCCGAATAGCCAGCAACAGCCCCCCATGCTATGGTAACAGGCTCGCCAAGCACCGTCGATTTGAGAAGATGTGCAGCGGTAAATCGTACGTAGTGGCTTGTCACCCAGGAGGTGATGGTGAGAGAGGCTTCGGGTCGCCGGACTTCGGGTACCATTTCGCCCGAACCGAAATGTCATGAGGCACACCCTTACCAACTTCCTGTGCGGGCCGGCGCCTCCGACCAGAAGGCTGAGGCGTTCATCAGCCGCAATGTGACGTGACCTGTCACGGATCATGTCGCGGGGAGGTCGGGTACCGTCGGGTTGTGCGAGTGAGCCACACCGATGCAATAGGCGCAGGTGGCGGGCAAGCCAGCCAGGAAGAACGAGTCCTCTCGCACATCAAGGAGTTGCGGAGGCTGAAAGACCCGGTGCGCTCTGACGATGAACGGGTGCGCACCGCGTATCAGAAGTTCTTGGGCCAGGCCGAACTACGGTGTTCGCCGTCTACGATGAGGGGAGACGATACGTGCTCTTTCCTTCTTCATACAAGTCCCCGCCGTAGATGTCGTTGATTACGGTGACTGGGAAATCCCGTACTTCCAGCCGACGAAGTGCCTCGGCGCCCAACTCGTCGTAGGCGACCACCTCTGACTTCAGAATGCTCTTGGAGATTATCGCCCCGGCGCCTCCGATGGCGCCCATGTAGATCGCCTTGTACGTGACCATCGCATCCTTGACTTCTTTGGACCGCGGTCCCTTGCCAATCATGCCTTTGAGTCCCTCAGCCATCAGCCTGGGCGAGTAGGCGTCCATGCGGCCGCTCGTCGTAGGACCGGCCGCGCCAATCGGCCTGCCTGGCCTGGCGGGGGAGGGACCCATAAAGTAGATGGTCTGTCCTGCAAGGTCGATGGGCAGGGGCTTGCCCTGATCGAGGGCTTCCACCATTCTCTTGTGGGCTGCGTCCCGGGCCACGTAGATGACGCCGTTGAGTAGCAGGCTGTCTCCCGCTCGGAGGTCGCTGAGCATCTCCTCCGTTAATGGCAGATTGATTCTCTTTGGCTTCGGCATGAGTTGTGCCTCCTCTACAATCGCAGGCCTCGCAGCACATCCTTCGCGATGATGGTGCGCTGAAGCTGCAGGGACTGCTCGGACAGGCTTCCCGCGACGGCGTTGCGACAGAACCTCTCCAGTGGCAGTCCCGCGACGTACGCAGGTCCATTGAAGATATGTGCCGCGTTGTCCGCCACGAGGTTCAGCATCTGCGTGGCAATAAGCTTCGCCATGGCCGCCTCGCGCCTTACGGGCTGCCCCTGGTCTGCTTTCCACGCTGCCTCGTAGACGAGCAGCCGTGCCGCCTGGATGTTCGCGGCGATGTCCCCAAGCCCGGCCTGGACGCTGGGTCGACCGGAGATGACCTGTCCAAACGAAATCCAGGATTGGGCTTGGACGGTGCACTCGTCCAGTATCCGCAGAGCCGCTCCAACCGATCGTGCGGCGCGCACGATGCGTCGCGCGGGTAGCCAACGCGCGGCAAGCTGGAACGCCTTCCCCTCGCTGCCGAGCAGCTTCTCCGGGCCTACTTCGCAACGATCGAAGCTTAGCGATACCGGTCGCCTGATGCGAGCCTCCCAGCCCACTCGGTCAGCCGCGCCCTCGATCAGAAATCCGCTGGCGTCCTGGTCCACGAGGAAGCAGCTCACACCTTCGCGCGGCGGCGCGTCCTCGTCCGTCACGGCGAAGACGATGGCGAAGCAACGGTCACCAGTCCGCGAGAACGTCACCTTTTCGCCGGTCAGCTCGTAGTGACCATCCTTCTTCACCGCTTTCGTCCGGATGTCTTCCGCGTTGGACTTGCCTCCCGGTTCGAGGAGCGCGACTAGAGGGTACTTCTGCCTGTCAACAGCCGGCTTCAGGTAGTCCTCTTGCTGTTGCTGACTGCACTCGAACAGTACGGGCGGCACATCGCCAAATGTGAAGGGCACCACACTCTGGGCCAACTCTTCCTCGACAAGGCATGCGCCCAGGGTCCCGAGCCCCGCCCCACCCAGTTCGTCCGGCAATCCGATGCCCCACAGTCCCATCTCCCTGGCCATATCCGCGAGGCGTTGTTCCTCGTCGGGCGGCAAGTACATCTGCGCGTCGCTGAGGTCCGCCGCGCGACCAAGGACTGCTCGCTCGAGCGGCTTCAGCTGGTCCGTCACGAAATCGTGCACGGTGCTCTGGACCATCGTCAGTTCTTCCGGCTTCTCAAAATCCATCAGCGTACCTTCCCAAATACGGGCCTGTTGAGTTGTCTCATGTCAGGAACGCGGCGCTACTATTCCAGCGCTTCCTCGACGAACAGGTCCAGGTCCGGTTCGTCTTCGTCTCCGATTCTCTGCTCGAGGCGGGACATCACATCGATCATTCGACGGTTCACGATGTAGTTCTTGATGGTCGTATCTACCTGGGGGCATGCGAGGACGCAGGCGTCACATTGGTCGCAATCCTCCCCCACGATTGTCTCAAGCGCCATCGACGTGCGCTGCTCGGTCCGGTCACGGCGCGACGGCTCCCTGAAAAGAAAGGGACACGCGTCCACGCAGCACCCACATGCGAGGCACTCTTTGTGACCGCCGATATCCTCCACGATATTGAGGGCGTGGCCCGGATTGAATCCGCTCGAGAGAAGTCTGCACCGCGCGACCGGTGGGCAGTGGGTGTTGAGGACCTCGTTGAGTACGGTCTCCAGGCCGCCGATGACTTCAGTTTGCTCGCGCTGTGGCATTGTCTCCTCCTATACCCAGCGGACCGCTCTGTCACCGAAGGGTGTGTAGCCACTCACCTGTCCCAGCGGACGGAACCCGGGAGCGGGGCGTTCCTGTCGGGCATAGTTGGGCAGCAGCATCGGCGACACAGGCATATCATCAAGACCAGCCTTGTGTATTTCCTGCTGCCACTTCCGTACGTGGTCGAGTGTGAGGTCGGCGAGCTTCGCTTCTTTGGCGTATGAAGCGGCGGAGCGTCCCGCCCGACGACCAAAGACGAAGAGGTCGAGCGTCGAGTTGCCGATAAGCCTGTTTCTCCCGTGCACACCGCCCGTCACCTCGCCGGCGGCGAACAGCCCTGGTATCGCCGTGGACGCGTCTGCCTCTATCTTGATGCCCCCGTTCTGGTAGTGCAGCGTCGGGTACACCAGCATAGGCTCCTTGACGATGTCGACGTCGAAGCGGCCGAACTGGCGTACCATAGCCGGCAGTTCCTTCCTGATGGTTCCCTCACCCCGAAGAATCTCTATCATCGGGGAGTCCAGCCAGACTCCAACCTCACCCGTCGGAGTCATCACGCCGTTGCCACGTTCGATGCACTCCCGTATTTCGGCCGACGCTTCCGTGTCCCTCGCCTCGAGGGGGTGGACGAACTGCTCGCCGTGTGAGTTGACAAGCTCAGCGCCCAGGGTCCTCACCTTCTCTGTCACCAGGAAGCCGAGAATCTGAGGCGGGAAGATGGCGCCGGTCGGGTGGTACTGCACCGTGTCCACGTGCACCAACGGCGCGCCGGCACGGTAGGCCAGCACGAGTCCGTCAGCCGTAGCGCCGTAGTGATTCGTGGTCGGGAAGCCCTGGATGTGCGTCCGACCCAGTCCGCCGGTTGCTATCACCACCGCCTTCGCGCGTACAAGCGTCGTCTCGCGTGTCTCCAGGTTCATCAATAGAGCGCCTGCAACGTGCCCGTTCGTGTCGAGCACCAACTCTATCGCAGGCTCGAATTCAAGCCAGTCGATGCGCCTCCCGCGCGCATTGCGCTGGCGTATCTCGTCGCGAATAACCCGCATCTCCTCGAGCCCGGTGTAGTCGCGGCAGGAATGCAGGCGACGTCGTGACGCCCCGCCGCCGGAAAGCTCATGGTACGAGGAGTCCGCCTCCTTGTCCCAGTTGACGCCAAGCGATTCGAGCCAGCGGACGACATCGGGGGAGTCCTTCACCAGCGCTTCGACCAGGGCAGGATCATTGGCGTAGTGGCCTCCTCCCATGGTGTCGAGGTAGTGCATCGCGGGAGAGTCGTTGGGCCGGTCGCACGCCTGGGTCCCCGCCTGGGCGCCGACCGTGTTGGCATCGCCAAGACGAAGCTTGGACGATATGAGTACGCTCGCGCCGTTCTCCTCCGCGAGGAGCGCCGCAGAGCCACCAGCCCCTCCTGCGCCGATGACCAGCACGTCGACATCTCTGTCTACGTGCGAGAGATCAACCCTGTCGGGGTCGAGACGGCTGTTGCCCTCCAGCAGGTCGGCAATCTCGAGCGGGGCCTTCTCTCCCTTGCTTGGTCCTACCTTGAGGGCGCGGAACTGTTCCTTCTTATAGTCGGGATGAAAGGTGTTGACCAGGACGTCTCGTTCCTCGGCCGATATCCGGGGGAACGGGCCTTTCTCCATTCGGGCGGCCCTGGTCTGTTCGACTCGTCGCTTACTCTCTTCCATCGATGCTGGGTATGGCATCCTGGTTGACCTCCTTGGAGCGGGAGTACGGGACCACGCCTCGGCTAGCTCACGGGCTCGATTTCGCGCTCGGAGTAGAGTTTGCGCAGCTCATCCTTGGACATCGTCTTCAGACGGTCCATCTCCTCGTCGAACTTGCCTTCATCTATCTCGCCGATGCGATCCAAATTGTGCTGAGACGTGGGCGCGAGATGCGCACCTCGCAACCGCCGGCCCGCGATAGCCACCATGTACGGACGCAGTCCCTGCGGGCATCTGGCCGCGCACAGGCCGCACATGAGGCAATCGAATGAAGCCTCGTACAGCTTCTCGTAGTCGCCCCGTATCGCCGCGGTCATGCACTCCATGACCTTCAGGTCCTGCGGACAACTCTTGGTGCAATTGTTGCACCCGAAGCAGGTCAGTATGTCCGGGTAGAGTTCCAGCAGGCGGTTCTTGCCCTCAACGGGCTCAAGCTCCGCGATGTCGTATTGGGCCGCGGTAGCGGGGAAGAACGGTATCTGCGTGAGGTACATGTCAGGCTCGACTGCTTTCTGACAGGCGAGCGCGTACCTGAGCTGGGGATCATTCTTGAAGCAGTAGATGGTGGCGCATGCCCCGCAGAAGCCCGCGCGGCAGCCCACGCCTCGAATCAGGTTGTAGCCTGAATACTCAAGCGCAGCCTGAATTGTCAGTCCCTTGGGCACTCGGAAGTGCTTGCCCATCACGTAGATGTCAACGAGTTCCTGCGTGTCGGTGGCTTCTGCCATTGGCGTCCCCCTTTACAGGATAGTCTCCTCGTATCTGTCGCACCAGCACTGGACGTTCACCGCAACCGGCAGGCTCGCGATATGCGAGGGCATGACCTCGGCGTGTACCGCCAGCGCGGTGATCCGTCCGCCGTATCCCATGGCGCCGATTCCGAGCTTGTTAATGCGCTCGAGGATGTCCCGTTCCAGCTCGGCCACTTCGGGGTCGGGATTGGGCTGGCCAACCTTGCGCAGAAGTGCTTTCTTGGCGAGGAACATGGTCTGATCGGTCGTTCCGCCGATGCCGACCCCCACAATGACGGGTGGACACGGGCTGGCGCCCGACTCATCGATGCGGTTGACGACGAAGTCGATGACCCCGGCACGCCCCTTCGACGGAGATAACACCGTGAGCCGGGACATGTTCTCAGAACCTCCCCCCTTCGGCAGGACCTTAATCTTGACCTTGTCGCCTGGCACGATGTCGGTGTGGATCATCGCGGGAGTATTGTCCTTGGTGTTTGTCCGGACTGTGAAGGGACGTGCGACCATTGACTTGCGCAGATATCCCTTGTCGTACCCCTGGCGGACTCCCTCGTGTATGGCCTGGTACAGGTCTCCACCCACGAAGTGTACGTCCTGTCCGGCCTCAAGCACCACCACTGCGGTACCGGTATCCTGGCACAGAGGTGTTCCTTCCTTACCCGCCAGGTCTGCATTCTCAAGCATCCTGTCAAGGACCTCGCATGAGACAGGAGACTCCTCCTGCGTGCGTGCTTTCTTCAGCGCGTCCAGAACGTCGTCGGGAAGGTAGTAACATGAGTGCTCGAAGAGCCGGGCCACGGCATCAGTCACCTGGGTGACTTCAATCTCTCTCATGGACTTTCAACCTCCGTCAGCGCGAGAACCGAGTAGTACTTCGCACATCCGCGGCAGCGCTCCTTGCGTCTCCGCAGGTAGGAAATCATCAGTCCCTACCTACGCGTTCGACAGCCCACACTGCTTTGTCGCACATCCTAACACAGAATGTGTGGGCTGGCACATCCGGGTTCTCCTGGGTCACCGGATTCAAATGTGGATTGGGATGTCCCGCCAGCGGCTCCGCATAAGCGTCCCCATCCCTTGCAAGACCGCGCCGGCAGATCGAGACTGGAATCTACCTCGACCTGTATAATGTCGCCGAAGACGCTGCACAGTGTGGAAACGGGCTCACGGGCACTAATCGTGAGAGTGTGAGAGGCGGCGCCAATCGCATCGGGAGGAAAGGTCAAATGACACAGAGAGTGACCAAAGAAGAACTTCTGGCGAAAGCTAACAAACCGGCCGAAGACGCCATGAAACTCCACGCCTTCTACAGAGGGAAGATGCAGACTCTTCCTCGCTGCCAGATTCGCAGCTTCGCCGACTTCGCCAGCTACTATAGCCCGGGCGTGGCTGCCCCGTGCCGCGCTATCCAGGCTGATGAACGTAGAGTCAACGAATTCACCGGCAGGTGGAACACGATAGCTGTCGTCACCGACGGCACGCGCGTCCTTGGACTGGGCGATATCGGTCCCAAGGCCGGTTATCCCGTGATGGAAGGCAAGTGCATGCTTTTCAAACATCTGGGTGGCGTCGATGCTGTGCCGATATGCCTGGGTACTAAGGATCCGGATGAGATCATTCAGGCGGTGAAGTGGCTTCAGCCTTCGTTTTCGGCCATCAATCTCGAGGACCTCTCCAGCCCCAAGTGCTTCCGAATCCTGGACCAGTTGCGAGCGGAGGCGGAGATCCCCATCTTTCATGATGACCAGCAGGGCACTGCGACCGTAATCCTTTCCGGACTGATAAACGCCCTGCGAATAGTGGGCAAGAGCATCGAGAGTGCGCGCGTCGTGCTGAACGGCGCCGGCGCTGCCAACGTCGCCTGTGCGCGGCTGTTGTTTGCGATGGGAGTCAACCCGGCGACCACGATTGTGGTTGACAGCAAGGGGATACTGAACCCGGGGCGACACGATATCGAACGCGAGAAGGAAATCTACACGCACAAATGGCAGTTCTGCTTGACTACGAACGCCGAGCGCAGGACCGGAGGTCTGGCTGAGGCGTTGAGGGGAGCGGACGTGCTGATTTCGCTGGCCAAGTCGGGACCTGACGTCATCACGCAGAAACAGATTGCCGGCATGGCGAAGGACGCCATCTGTTTTGTCTGCGCCAATCCCATACCGGAGATCTGGCCCTGGGAGGCGAAGGAGGCGGGTGCGAGGATTGTGGCTACCGGCCGCTCTGACTTTCCCAACCAGGTGAACAACTCCACCGTCTTCCCGGCGCTATTCCGTGGCGTGCTCGATATCGAGGCCAGCACCATCACGGACGAGATGTGCATAGCCGCCGCGACAGCGCTTGCAGACTACGCGGTAGAACGCGGCATCAGCGACGACTACATCTCTCCCACCATGAACGAGCCTGAGGCCTTCATCAGGGAGGCCGTGGCGGTAGGCATGAAGGCGCAGGAGCAGGGTGTTGCCGCAGTGTCAGCCACCGCCGAGGAGTTGCGCAAGAAGGCTGAGACCATGATCAACGGGGCAAGGGCATCCCACGACGCCCTGGTGAAAGAAGGTTGCATTCCTGTGGCTCCGATCTAGAAGGCTGACTGGCTGACTCGTTCCGGTTCATCAGCTATCGTCGTTGGTGGCGAATGTGGCCGGGAGGCGACGGCTGGAGGTGCATTGCTTCGCCTGAGCGAGGTGTATCGTGGTCGTAGTGGGGCAGGGCCTGAGCCGCCCCCGCCAGGGTCTGGATTCGCGGTCCGAGGAGCCCGAACGCATGACGTTCGTGTTCGTGCGCATCGTGTGCCGGCGGGCGGGCTTGCGACACTCACGCGTGCGCGACCTCTGGCAGACCCATGCCTCATTCACGTCCTGACGGCGTTCACCGGAGAATCGCTACAGAGTGGCCGGTCACGCGAGCGGGACAATCAGGCGGGATGCCTGCAGCCAAGTACTTTCTGGCCTCCAGAAGGCAGCCCGCTGATGGTCCTGTTGAATTGCTCGCCGCGGGGTATCGAACCTCGGACAGGAACGTTAGGAACCGTGGGCACTCACCGGCGAAATGATTAGTAGGCCGTGTGGGATTCGAACCCACGACACCCTGATTAAAAGACTCAAAGGACACTTCCCAAGAAGTGGCGCTACGCAGGCCGAAGTAGTGCCGCTGTATAGCATCTAGCTACGAATTGTACCGCTGCGCCATGGCTAGCCTGGCGTGGTGGCGAAGAGTTCGTTAGCAAGAATGTTAGCAGACCGGTGACCATCCGCCTCCTTCCGCCAGCGCTCGGAAAATGCGGGTTATCAGGGCTTCCGGCGCACCTGAAAAGACCACACTGAGACCGCCCAAGCTGAGTTGCAGAACGGTGAGTCCCAAAGCTAGAAGTCGAGACTCACTACCACGTCGCGGCGCGGTCACTGGCATGGGGCAAGCCGTCTACCGCACTGCAAATCAAAATTATGTCGTCGAGGACCCCTCGAACCAAGGACGGGACATTGGTTGGTGGCGCCTCCGAGAGGCGGAGGCTAGTCTGTCGACGGCCGAGGAAACAGCCTACCGCCACCAGACCATTGCCCAGCGCTGCTCTGAAACTCGGGCCATTCGAACTCGGCAGTGTCGAAGGTACCTGGCACGCCGCTGCACGTGCGCAGTTGGCCAAACTCCGTCGTTGCATTAATAGACACGCCGTCGGTCGGTCCGATCGCTTCAATTTGTGGGATAATGATGCCATCGGAAATCGCAATCATGCACTGGACGCTACCGCCGACCGTTGGGTGCTTGCCAGAATTAATGATGTCTTGCACCGCGCTAACAAGGATGAGGGCTAGGTGCTCCACTCTGAGAAAAGCGCTGCCCCGTGCTCCAACCGTGCGAGACTGACCCTGAAGTTTGAGCAGTCGGTGGACGGTTGACCAGTAGCCCGTCCCAACGCGTTTCCGCACATCCGACACGGCGTCACCGGCGCCAATGGCGTAAGTGTGCCCGATGGGGATTGAATAAGGGAAAAAGCCGTGGATGTTCCTTAGCCAACACAGCTCACTGTGAACTGTGTCGGAGCAACCGCCAATTAGGAATTCAAGCCCCGGCCGTTCATCTTGGGACAGGTGTTGAGAATTGCACGATTCCTCGTAGGTCTCAGAGATGACCATCTGCGCCAAACGACGTCCGGAAATCGCCATGGCATTCGGGTCTTTTGCAGCTTCTTGCGCAAATTGTCAAGGGCAGACTCGCCGATCTCCGACCTCCCCGCAATGCCGGCGACAGTGCAGCCATCGACCGCAAATAGTTTTGTTGCTCCGGAGTCGTAGCTTGTGCACCGGCCTGGGTGCTGGAAAGTCCAGAAACTGTCCGATACGAGGATGACAGCCGACTGCGGCGTGGTGCCTTTCGGACACATCAATAGCGTCGATCGCCAAGGGTATCGCGTGCCAATCGCAAGCGTCACAGGTCGCTGGGCTCCTGACTCTTGTTGGGCTCGACAGCGGGCTGTCCCCAGTAGTGCCAAAGGCGGTCAATAGTCCAAAGCCAAGGCGTAAGACCAGCCACAGCTGTCGCAAACCGGAAGTCGTCGATTCGCGTCACGTCAAATTGTGCCTGCTGCGCGTACGGCCACCAGAAGTAGTGCCACGCTAGAAACCAGTCTGCGGAGACCAATAGCAGTACTGTGATGAGCAGGAGTCTGTTTCCAGGGATTCGTGCTCGCACGCCCGATGGAAGGGCGCTGACGTGTACCAGATACTTGCGCGTTAGCTCAAAGAGGCGCCCATTGGTGGACTTGGCGTCTTGATAGTCATAACAGGCCAGCAGAGCCAGACCTAGTGTTAACACCGCTCCAAACAACAACAGCGCAAATCCGTACCACTGTGTACGAAGGGCGTATAAGTCCCCGAGCAGCGCAGCCTGGACGACATACAGCGTTTGGATTCTCCCCCAGAACAACTTGTCGTGGTGTAGCTTCACCCTTAGCAAGAAGTCCATCCGTTCATGGTCCAGTTGAAGCCGACGCGACCTGAATCCTGTCAAACGCCCACCTCCCTGAAGGAGCCAAGACAGTGGAACTGACTCTGGGGCAAAGTCTTAACATCGCGTCGCCGCTAGCTGATAGCAATCCCGCCGAAATGTCATCCGGGAGGATTTGACAGACACCGTTGCGGGGTACTTTAGTACTTATGCAGATTCCATTCAAACGCAGGGCAATCAGCGACATTCATTTCAAGGTGGACATCAGCCCAAGCTACGAGTGGGCTCCGGAGGCGGAGAGCCGGCGTGTCCCATCGAGAGCTTGAGGTGCTGGCGCTGGTGGTCGAGGGCTACAAGAACAAAGAGATTGGCAAGATACTGAAGATAGAACATCAGTCGGTCAAGAACCACCTGCAGCATCTACTTAAGAAACTACAGGCTGGAAACAATACACAGGCCGCCTTCGTTGCGTTGCACTTGAACATGATTGGGACATCCAGACGCACGGGGATCAACACCGCAGGCAGGTAGCCTTTGGCTGGGGGCACACGATGTTCACACGCCTCGGTTGGCAAAATGTCAGCAAGTGATGAGGGGATTACGAGTAGGCCGTGTGGGATTCGAACCCACGACACCCTGATTAAAAGTCAGGTGCTCTGCCAGCTGAGCTAACGGCCCATGGGACAACGTAGGACTATTCGTGGCTGCGGTTGTGATCGAGCATGCCCGACACGTAGCAGGCAAACGCAGGATGCACGTCACAGATATACCCATCCTCGGTCTGCTCGACCGAGAACGCCACGCGGTTGGGTCGCTTAAGAGGATCGCCGAACTTGCTGTAGCCGGCGTCGTTCCAGGGCATGTTGTGCCCGAGAATCTCGAGAAACCCCTTCACGTCCCGGGGCTGGTCCAAAACGACCTCAAACGGCAATTGCTGTTTAAGTTCGTTCAATTGCTCCGTCTTCAGCTTCACCCTCATGTACGTGTGGCGATTATACGTCGGGGTCAATGGAGTGTCAATCAATCGCACGTTCGGCTGTGGCTAGGCGTAAAGCTGTATTACCGCATTGCTGCCTAGCGGCAGTTGGCGTCGAGTCGCAACCTTTTGCGTCTCGCCGGCGTTGTAGTTGGTATACAGGGAGTACACTGGCTGGCCCTGGCCAACCCACGCGCGTGCCGTGGCAGCGAAGTGCCGACACCTGATACTCTAGTCATCATAACTCAGGCGCCCGATGTCTTGCTCGATGCAGGGGTATTGAATGAATACGATTGCCGGCATATTCTCCCCGCCGCTTCTAGCCGTGATATGTGGCGTTGCGGTGGCCGCGGCCGCGGTACTCTTCGTCCTTTCGCGCCAGGGCGACGGGGGAACGTTGGACTTGCGTGTACCGCTCAGCTGGGCGGACCCCATCGAGATTCGCTTGATTCTGTATCTCTTGCTCGCAGCCGCGTGCGGAGCCGGTGGGTTGATTCTTCGGCTATTCGTGGGATCGACGTCCCCGGGGTCCGTTATCGGATGGTTCCTGCTCATAATGGTGGTTTTGGGCTTCGTGTTCGCCATGACGTTCTACTATGCTGCGGCAGGCTCACTGCTGCAGGCGGCTCTCGGCAGCCGAGGACGGCCGCCATTCTTCTTCAGCCCCTGGCTGGGCTTCATCGATGGCATTGTCATGGACTCCGGTGACGTGTTCGCGCGCATCCTGCTCACTCCCGCGCCGGTGCGGCATGGGCCACGGCGGCGAACACGCGAAGACTATCGCACTGACTACGATGCGCCTTACGAAGACCGCCCTCTGCGACGCGACCGGGCTGACGGGGCGTTCGGCGGGCGAGCAAGGAGGCCGGCCATCGACTTCGACCAGGCGTATGAGGAGGAGCCGATGCGGCGGGTTGAGCGCGCCGACCCGGCTCCCGGTAGGCGAATCAGGCGGCCGGCCACCGATTATGACCCGTCTTACGAAGAACAGCCGATGCGGCCGCGTGTCCGTGCAGACGCGCCGCCTGCAGGGCGAACGAGAGGTCCGGCCACCGATTTCGAGCGTGCTTATGAAGAGCAGTTACTGCGTCGGCGAAGGCGCGCTGAGGCGACGGCAAGTGGCGCGGCGACTGAGCGTGTCAGCGGCGAATACCGAGAAATTGACGACGATTACTTCCCGCAAGACGAGGCTCAAACCGAGCCGCGGCAGAGCCGGGGTGTGAGGCGGGGCCAGCCCCGCGATATCCTGCGGGAGCGACTGGATCGCGCTATCGAGGATTACGAGGCTTCACTAACGCCGGCGCAACTCCAGAAGCTCCGCATCATGCAGAGTCTCCTGGAGTCGATGCGCGAGTTCTCGTAGCCGAGTCCCGTGCCCGGAATCTGTCCGAGGCCGAGGGGACGCGGCTATGAAGTGCCTTCGGTCTGGTTTGCCAGGGTCGCCAATTGCGTCAGCGTAGTCTCCAACGCAGCCAGAGACTCGCCGTAGCCCGCCCAGTCTCCCCTCTGCAGGTCTGCCTGCGCCTCGGTAAACTGTTCCTGCGCTTGTTCTATCAGCCCGCGAATACTGTCAGGCATTCCGATGGTTGGTTCCGTCGGTTCCGTCGCCGGAGGAGGTGGCGTTCCGCCTCCAAATATCTCGTACAGTGACCCCTCAAGCGTTTCAGTCATGGCGATATCGTCGCCTGCGGAAACGATGACTCGCTTGAGTTCCGGCAGCCCGCCGACATCGGCCTGAAGGAATACGCCCTCAACATAGAGCGTCGATGAGCCGATAGGAATCACCAGCAGATTGCCTCGGATCACCTGCGAACCGCCACGGCTCCAGAGGGCCAACTGCTCGGTTATGACCGTATTCTGTTGAATGCGGTTCTCGATCTGGCTCGGGCCATAGATGAGCCGATCCTTGGGGAAGTGATACACCACAAGGCTGCCGTAGTCCTCGCCATCACACCTTGCCCCCATCCATCCGATGGCGTTATTGCGGTTGGCGGGAGTAAAGGGCAGCATGAGAAGGAATTCCTCCTGTGGTTCATCGGGGAGGCGCATGATGACGTAGTAGGGTTCGACCGGCTGTTCGCGGTCGAAATAGAACTCCTGCGGAACCGCCCAGAGGTCTTCTTTGTTGTAGAAGACGCGTGCGTCCTGCATGTGGTACGTGCGATACACATCCGCCTGGATGTTGAACATGTCGACCGGATAGCGCAGATGCGCCCTCAGTCCGGCCGGCATCGCGCTCAGAGGCTGGAACATCGTCGGGAAGATGGACGCGTAGGTCTGCAGTATGGGGTCGTTCGGTTCGGACACATAGAAGTCGACTGTCCCGTTGTATGCATCCACAACCGCCTTCACGCTGTTGCGGATATAGTTGACGCCGTTTCCCAGCGGATCGGAGTAGGGGTATCTTGTGCTGGTGGTATAACAATCGACAACCCACAACAGCCGCCCGTCGAGGACGACGACATAGGGATCGGAGTCAATGGTCAGGAACGGCGCGATTCGTGTGACGCGCTCCCCAATCTCGCGATGGTAGAGAATCCGGCTTTCGGACGTTATCTGCGAGCTGATGAGAATGTTGAAGTCGGAAAACTCCCACGCGTACAGGACCCTCCGGAACAGACTGCCGATGGACACGCCGCCCGTGCCTTCATAGTGAGTCCACGCGTTGGTGTCGCCAACGGGGTAGTCGAATTCCTCTGTGTCGCTGCCGACTATCACGTAATCTCTAGTCTTCTCGCCATAGTAGATCTCGGGCCGCGTCACCGGCAATTTGCCTATTGTCGGGATGTCTCGTAACCAGAGGACGGGCAGCCCTCCCTCGGGGCTCACCTCATTTACCGGACTCATCGCCACACCGTAGCCGTGAGTGTATTGCAGCGTCTGGTTAAGCCACGTCTGGGCCGTCGTCTGCAGTTTCTCCTTCGAAAGCTCCCTGGCTGCCAGCATGACTTCTCGATACTGGCCGTCCACCACGTAGCGGTCGATGTCTATATCGAGGAAGTCGTAGTACGTGCGAATCGTCTGTATCTGGTTGTACGTATCCAGGAGCGGCCGGTAGTCCCACAACCGTATGTTGGTGACCGTCAGTTGCGAACTGGCGATGTCAGCCGCGGTAGGCATCGGCTCAGCGGGAAAATCGCGGTCATCGATACGCGTCAAGCCGAATGCTTCGCGCGTAGCCGCGATGTTGTAGTCGATATACGGAGTCTCCAACTGAAGCTCGTTGGGCTCCACCTGCAGGCGTTGAATCAGACCGGGAATAACCTGTCCGACGACTATTCCAAGGACGAGCCACAGGCCAACTCCATAAGCGGCCCATCGAACACGCCGCCGAATGAGCGCGACCATAATAAGAACCCCGAGCAGCAGAGTCGAGAAGAATAGAATCCACTGCGCGGGCACTTGCGCCATCATGTCGGTGTAGCCGGCGCCAAACACGGCTCCACGCGGCGAATATACCAACTCCCAGACGCCGAGCCAGTAGCTCATTGCCGCCAGCGCCGCTACAGCGATGACCAGCGCCCCGACATGCGCCAGAACACCGCGAGAATTGTCGAACGCTTTGCGTTGCGAACTGTAGCTGAGGGCGTACACAGCGGCCACGGCTATCAAGGTGAATATGACTGCCGTAAGCAACCATCCGCGGATGAAACTAAGGAATGGCAAAGAGAACACATAGAAGCCGGCATCGCGGAAGAACACTGGATCAGTGGCGCCAAAGGCCTGTCCGTTGGTAAACCGCAAGACCACTTCCCAATTGGCTTGCGCTGCCAGCGCGAACATCAGAGCAAGGAAACCGGTAATGCCCACTATGGCGGCGCGACTCGCGTGCCGCAACAGCGGCAAGACCGCCTGAGCTGTGGCCGAGGCATTTCCCTTTGGGGAGAGCCGCGATGCGATAACGATGTTGCCGGCGAAAATAACGGCGAATAAGGCGAATGCGGCGACGAACAGGAGAATCCGAGTGCCCAGTATCTTGGTGTACACACTCGCGTACCCCACGGTGCTGAACCAGAGCCACTCGGTATAGATCGAACGTCCAACGCCCGCAAGAATGACGACAACCAGCACAATCACAACCAGAAGCAACAGATGTCCGCCGCCGCGCCCCGGATTGCTCTTCTTAGCTGAATTCCCGCTCTTGCCGAACCAGCGTTCAAAATCGTTCTGCAGTTGGCTCATTGGCACGTTCCGCCTTCGCACCCCGCGTAGCGCGCGACCCGGCCAAAACCGATGGTCACGCTCGGGTGTGCAGTGACACAATAGCATTGCGCCCCAACGAGCGTCAAAGGCAGCCTCGCTATCAGGGCATGAAGCCTCGTGTGCCGGAGTGCGCGCCTGATGTGACCCAATCTCGATGGAATCGGGGTACAATTGCCTCGAACGCGCCCCGGCTGAGGTCGGGTGCTGCCACGTTACGAGAGGAGTTACCCCACTATGGAGAGAAACAGAAACCGGACGGTGAGGACCGTCTACCTGTACGTCGCCACGCTTGTCGGTCTTGGCCTGTTGATTTCGGGCGGTGTCCAGGCATTCGAGCTGCTATTGAAGGCCACGGTGTTGACACAGGCCGACGCCGAAGACCAACTCTATGCCAGGCAGCCGCCTGCACCGTACATGCTCGATTCGGTCCGCGACCTCGAAGCATCGAATGAACTTACGCCGGACCAGATGGCGTTGGTTGCGCAGTGGTTGGACGACTATCAGCGGTGGACCGAACAGCAAGCCAAGTTGGATGTCACCGCTGCGCGGCGAGACAGGCAGGCAGCGACGGCATTAGCCCTCATCCTCGTCGGCCTTCCGGTGTACCTGTATCATTGGCTGACCATCAGAAGGGAGTCAACGCGCGCACCGGCGGCGGACGATAGCCGGGATTGACGGCGGGCGCCGGCACCACCGAAACCGGTCCGTCTCCCGGGACGTGCGCACCTGAGCGGTTCTCCACGGTAGCTGTCAACGCACCGTGGGGGACGCGTTCCGGTCGAACGGGTTCATTCGCACCGCGAGCGAGAACAGGAAAGGATAGTTCGCTTTCAGGTACTTCATGTACTCCAGCCAGAAGCGCGCAAGCTGGCCATATACGCGGTCGATGTCACCGGCGACATGCTGCAGGTCCTTTTCAGGCAGTCCACTGGTATCTGCTCGCGCCGCCAGTTCCTCGGCCAGGTGGAAGGTGGCCATAAGCAGATTTGTAAAGCGCTCGTGCTCCAGCAGGTTGGGGTTTTCAAGCAGACGCAGCAGAAACTCCAGCTTCTCGCAGAGAGTCGCCCGCAAGTCTTCAAACCGAACGCGAGACGGAAGCACACTGTAGGTGTAGTCCTTCATCGATAGAGCAACGGTGTCGAACTGTTCCTCTGTCCACAGAGTGCTCACCTTGAGCTGGTCGCGCCGCGCCCCAAGGCCTTCGTCCCAATCGGCGAAATCGCGCAGCAGGGATGTGCCCAGCTCGCTGAAGAATGCTCCGACGACCATGTTGAGCTTCTCAAGCCTGATTTCCTTCTCGTGCCGGGTGAGAAGTTCATGGATGATGAGCGTGACAAGCAGCACCTCAAGGAACACGAACGCGATATCACCAATGAGATACAGAAAGATGTGGTGCAGATCGCGGAAGATGGCGTAGTGAATGGCATAGAAGAGCACGGACAGGGCGACAAGCGCGATGCCCAGCCTGACTTGCCATTTTCTCAGTAGAGACCGCATACACTCCCCCTTGTGATTCACCCGCTGTGGCATTGCGCCTGCGTGCTACATCTATTACATCGCAAGGCGATGACTCAGGAGTCAATGTGCTCGCCTTTGAAGCGACCCGCATATTCGTTGCTTACGGGATGCTCGAGCGCGGAAAAGACAAGTTGAGCGACTCTCGCATCCCGGCCGAGGCGCAATCCGTGGGGATTATGAACAACCAGGAGGCTTTCGGCTCTGCCGGAATAGCCGGGGTCCCACACAGCCGTGTAGAGAGATACGCCGCATCGCAGCAATGACGAACGGGGATACGCGAGAGCCATGATGCCGGACGGGAGGTTTACCAATTCATTGTAGACGAGGTGATATGCGCCCGCGGGCAGAACCAGCCAATTGTCCACCCATGGTAAGGCATCAAGCGCAGACAATGCCCGCTGAGAATTGTCGAAATCAACGGCTCCGGCGGACGCAAAGCGAGAGACAGTACTCACCGAGATATCGACGCCGCACGGTTGTATCTGAATCTGCGCGTCCTTGAGGCCATAGATGAGTGGCAGTGGACCGGCCATTCGAGCACGTATGTCATGATCGGTAAGGATGCCACGAGTCGCTGTTTCTGGTCGCATGGTCCAGTATTGTATCCCAGCCACCGCAGAGAACCATACGGTGTCCAGACATCGTGCCGTCCGTATATAATGGGCCGTGGCACGCTCGCACAGCTCGTGTTGCTTCGTGGTGATATGACCAACCGCATTGCTGCTATTGTGGGTATGGCCGGAGCCGGCAAGTCGGAAGTCTCGCGCTTTCTCGCTGACCGGGGGCTCACGTGCATCCACTTCGGTGATCTGACCCAAACGGAGCTCTCCCGACGCCGGATGCCGGTCAAACGAGGCTAACGAGCGACTCGTACGTGAGGATATCCGCGCGGCCCACGGCATGGCGGCATACGCCTTGCTGAATCTGGACCGAATCGATGCGTGCCTCCAATCTTCCTCCGTGGTGGTGGATGGGTTGTATTCCTGGGAGGAGTATCTCGTATTGAAAGAACGTTTCGGGGACCGGCTCGTGGTGGTTGCGGTGACCGCATCCCCGGCAACGCGGGCAAGGAGGCTATCCACTCGAGCGATTCGTCCTCTGACCGCCGCCGAGCTGGCAATGCGCGACCGTAGCGAGATTGAGAATCTGCACAAAGGCGGGCCGATCGCTATTGCTGACATAATGTTAGTGAACGAGGGTACGGTGGGAGAATTGGTCGCTCAATCGGAGCGAGTCCTGGAGGCGTTGAGATGAGAGTGGATGGACGCCCGGGCATCGATGACTATTTTTTGAAGATTGCGTCGGTGGTAGCGGAACGGTCCACATGCAGACGCCACCATGTCGGCGCCGTCGCTGTTCGCGACAAACATATTTTGACGACGGGATACAATGGCGCGGCTGCGGGGCTCCGGGATTGCCTTGAACTCGGCTGCCTGCGAGACGAATTGGGCATCCCCTCCGGCACCCGGCACGAAATCTGTCGCGCCATCCACGCCGAGCAAAACGTCATCATACAGGCCGCTCTACACGGCGTCAGCCTGTCCGGGGCCACGATCTACTGCACGCACTCACCGTGCGTACTCTGTGCAAAGATGCTCATTAACGCCCGCATCGCACGGTTTGTGACGTGCGGCACGTATGCGGAGCAGACGTTCGTCGAGTTGTTCGCGGAAGCCGGGCTAACATTCGAGCGGCTCGCACCCCCAAGTTCCGTGATCTCGCTCTTGCCCTGACGACCCAATCGCATTCAGTCCGGAGCGGGGCCGCCACCCTCCGCGCCGCACTCGCGCGGACCGCTGAACCGCATCGAAGTGGAACGGGTGCCTGGGTCGGTGGACCACCGCAGGATGGCGGACACTACTCGTGGTACACGTACGTGTATCGGTACTCACCGTAGCCACTCTCTGTGTTGAATTGGACTATGACGTCGTGCGAGAGACCCTCCCATCCGTCCCCCAAATTGAGTTCCATCTCGCGAGTGGTCATAGGCGCCACAGCGCCGAAGCGCGACTCAAGGCTGATACGGCCCAGCTCGTTTTGCGGCACGTCGACCGAGACTGCAAGGTAGTTGTACACGTTGCCCCAATCGACGGGCGGAGTAATCTCAAGCGCGGATGATGCTGAAATAGTGACAGTCACCGACTCGTCCGGCTGAAGGCAGTGGGGCAACGGTGACCATGTGCCGGTGTGTTTGAAGTGAGCCACAGCGTCCTCTTCCAACATCGGTATGACCATATTGCCTTCGCTCGCGTACGAGCCATCCGAAACGTCAAAAGTGAATCCATTCGCGTAACGCGGGTCGCCGCCGTCTGAGCGGGTAACAGCCGGAGTGACGGACTCAAGTCTCCAGCCGTAGCATTCTGGTTGGCCGTACGTGACATCAAAATATTTGAAGTTGATGTACTTGTAATTGGGCTGGGCGGGGTCGCCGCTCACGTCGCCCCAGATATCAACTCCAAGGGTGTTGTTCCCGTCCTCCAGCATGTACTTACCTTGAGCGTCGGCTTTGGCACGGGTGCCATTGACGAAGACTTTTGTGCCTATCTTGGCCATGCTGTTGATCCGGATTTGGATGCCCTTGGTGGGGCTCTCATACCCGTCGGCCAGCGGCGTTTGGTGGCCTTCATCGTCCACGACCATCACTTCGCATTGGGGGAACAAGTCGTCACCGATAGTTCCCGCTTTGAACTCAGCCCAACGGCGGCCGATCTGTTGCCAATCCACCATAGCGGACTTTGCCCGGTAGCCGATGCTTTCGTATGCCTTGCCGTGGCCGGCTGCAATCTCATCAGCATTGGCTCCGGAGTTGTATGGTTTGAACTGGCCGTTGACGAGTTCGATTCTCCGTTGCAGATCGCCCGGGTAGTTGGGGTCGGCGATATAGAGGTTGTTCTTGTATACCCGGTAGACGATCATGGCGTGGCCACCACCCGCGTTGCTGGCAATCCCCACGTATTGTGGTTCACCAGTGAGCGTGATGGCGTACGCAAACGCTTTGTAGTGAGCCAGATCGTCCTTCCCGCGCAACTCCATCTGAAACTGCACCCCGAAATTGTCCCAGTCGATGTCCTGCTGGATGACAGATGCGAGCCGGTAGCCGTATGAGTCGTCATCCCAGAGGTCGGGGGTCGCCGGCTCCTTACCGTTCCTGTCGTACAACTCCCACAGGAACGGGTCCGGGCCATCGGGTTTCTCGCAGAAGTACCACATGGCACTGACGGACTGCCCGGCGCAGTGCCCGCTCGGCGCGATGTAAGACCCGCGATTGACGAATTGCCAGTCATCCGCGCCGGGCCTAAAGCCGGAGTCGATATCGCCCTTCAAAAGATCATCCAGAACCGTGTTGCTGATGATGCTGACGAGCAATGTGCTGAAATGGCGCGTCGCAATGGTGATGGAGTCCTGTTCGATGCTGATAAACGGTATTCCTTCCAGCGTGCCCGTAGATTCGTCGTAGTAAAACGCCATGGCATAGTCGTCCGCAGGAATATCGACTGGGATTCGCAGCGACATCAGCTTGTCGGAATATGTTCCTCCGGTTTCGATGGTGATAAGGGGCGTAGCCGGTTGAAAATTGTCCCCAAATGTATGGTTGGTTACCGGAGCGTAGGAGATATTCACCTGCCGTGCGTCAGCGTAGGCGCCAGCCGGAATATTCAACTCAAGCCCGTCCAGCGGGTCACCCGGCTTTTGCACTCTCACCGAGCCGCCTGAGGAGTCAACTATCCGGGAAGACACGAGTATTGCGGGGCCGGTGGCAATTTGTCCCGTCGGACGAGGCGGCCGGTGAACCACGCCGGAAGGCGATTCACCGGATGGCAACTGCGACAAGGCATCGTGAATGAGTTCACTGCCCGCGTCGCATGACGTCGCCGAGCAGATGATGGCAGCGACCGAGATCAATAATGATAACCGGGCCGACAACTTTCGAAGTCGCATCGTTTTCCTGTCCTCTCAATGGACCACGAGCCTATCATTCCCGCCGAGTATTCGTTCGTAGTTACACCCGTGATTGGAGAGCAACGTGCGCGGCCGAGCACCGCGCATTGTCGTGAGGCATACCGGAAATCCGGCCACGTGGGACTGTGTCCGGGCTAGGAGTCGCCGCAGTTGAACTCCCCTCCCGTCACCTGCGACATGACAGACGGCGTTGCGGCATGGATGCGTGACTTTGCGGGGAGTGTTCATCGATCAATCTGTCCACGTCGAGTCAGCTGCCAACTCCCGGCGGTGCGTCATTTGGCTGCCAGCGGCGCACTCTCCGCCCGGCAACCGGCCGGGCTAGAGATAAGCCAGTGTAAGCGGGCAATTATCTGCGCCGCGAAAAATCGTTGTCAAGCGGGGCGTGAGGCTTAGCGCACCCGGTCCAACCAATCTAACGGGCCGCCGGTCCCGCAGAAGGCAACAGGCGGATGCCGCGAGCACGCCGCGCGGTCAGGGTACGGGTAGTGGCCAACAGTCCCCGGAAGGCATCGGAATCGAGTGTACCTCGCCGTGCGCCTGTTGCTTCATCCCTCGCTGCCCCGGGGGGCCCTTCACCGGGCGAAATCGTCAATCGGCTTGACCCCCGCTGTATTTCGTGCTTCGGGCCACCGGGTCGTAGAGGCCCTTCGAGATGCCTCCGGCAAGGCAAACGACCGGGGCGACTGACGCGCGAACCGCTGGCCGGTGTGGGCGGTTGGCGGGGCGGTTATCGCACTGGCCCGCGTCTCGTCGACACCGCTCAGAGTGCACGCTGAATGCACCGGTCAATGGCCGCCGACCGCAAGAAGGATGAATGGAGCGGGCGACGGGATTCGAACCCGCGACAGCCTGCTTGGGAAGCAGGAACTCTACCACTGAGTTACACCCGCTCGGGGAGTGTCTCTATTATCAACGCGCGCCGAAACACCTGTCAAGAGTAGACGTGACTACTCGGGGACCAGCGTCATCAGCTTTCGACAGATGTCCGGATACCGGCAGATGAACTTCAATTCATCGGTGACGAGCGGCTTCTGCGCAAGAACGTTTGCGTAACGCACGAGTTCAACCTTGCGGCGTGCGTCGTCGGCGTCTTCGAACGACACGGCCATCTTTCCCATGAGGTGACGAAAACCGGACACGCCACCGTACTCGCCGGAGCATATCTCGCGGCCTGTCTCCACCATTTCCGGCTCGCCGCGCCCGAGATCCTCATAGCTGTATAGCTCGTAGTTCTCAGGGTCTTTAAGGACTCCGTCAGCATGAATTCCGGAAGCGTGGGCGAACGCATTGGCGCCGACGCCGGGTTGATTGATAGGAATCGGGACGCCAAAAGCGTAGCTTGCGTACTGGGCCGTGCGCCATGCCTGCTTCAGGTCGATTGGACGCCCCAGTTGGTACTTATTGGCGAAGTTCTTGGACCTCGTCACCGCCAGGACGGAAGCGACAAGGTCGGCATTGCCGGCGCGCTCGCCGATCCCGTTGATTGTCGTATTGATGTAGACGTCCTGCCCACCGTCCAATGCGCCTTTGGCACCGGCGAGGGAATTGGCGACCGCCATACCAAGGTCGCCATGGCAGTGGACTTCGATGGGCAGCTCCACAGCTTCCGCAAGCGTCTTGACGGTGTCGTATATCGAGAACGGGTTGTCGTAGCCGAGCGTATCCGCATAGCGGATCCTGTCGGCGCCATGTTCCTTGGCAGCGCGCGCGAAGCGAAGCAGAAAGTCAAGGTTCGTCCGTGAGCCATCTTCCGCCGTCACCCCGATCGACTCGGCACCAAGCTGGTGCGCGGTATCCAGCGATCGCGTCATGCTGTCAATCACGTCGTTCTCCCCAAGCCTGCCTCCCCACTTCCCGTTGATCATCTGCTCGGAAGTAGAGATAGACAGTGTCAGATGCTTGAGTTTTGGCACCATGTTGAAGGCCAACTGCACATCCTCGGGCGTGGCCCGCAACCAGCCCGCAAGCCGCATCGGGCGCATGTGCCCGTTCTCCTGGTGATCAAGGTTGGCCTGCAGGTACATCGTTTCGTGCTTGGTTGTCGGGAAGCCGAATTCTGATTGGAACACTCCGAGTTTGTTCAGGTACCGGTTAATCATGGTCTTCTGCAGCTTGGAGAGTCCGAGCCGCGCGGTCTGAACGCCATCGCGATTAGTAACGTCTACGAAGTATATGCTGGGCATCGCTGGTGGGCCTCCATCGAAAGAATGAACAATCAAATTTACAGGAATCCCGCATTCTCGTCAAAGCCGACGCCCGTCATCTGCGGCGCGGCGTGCGAAGGTAGGAGACACGATACGGGGTAGTGTATAATTCGCATTCGCATCTATGACACGCATGAAGGCAGCAATAATCAACGTCACCGGCTATATCGGGGCAGACATTGCCCGCATAGTGCTGCGGCATCCCGAAGTTGACCTGGCCTGCGTCACCGGGCGAAGCGCCGCGGGGAAGCGACTCTCCGAAGTATTTCCCCATTTTGAGAGCTCAGAGCTGGTGATCAAGCCTGATATCGACGTGTCCGTCGACGTGGTGTTCTCGGCCATGCCGCACAAGGCCAGCGCCGAGGCGTGCATGCCTCTGGTCAAACAGGGAGTGCGCGTCATCGACGTAAGTGCGGATTTTCGACTCAAGAGCCTTTCTGAATACGAGACCTGGTACGCGGTTGAACATCCATGTCCCGAACTGCTGGAGTCGGCTGTATACGGCCTGCCGGAGCTGCACCATGATGAAATCGGAGCGGCCGGCCTCGTCGCTAATCCGGGATGCTATCCGACCGGCGCCCTGCTCGCGCTTGCTCCGGCGCTGTCATCCGGCGTCGCAGACAGCGACATAATCGTGGACAGCAAGTCGGGAGTGTCGGGCGCCGGACGTAGCTTGACCCTCACGACGCACTTCGCTGAGTGCAATGAAAGCGTAAGCGCCTACGCGGTCAGCGGGCACCGCCACCTGCCTGAGATCCGCCAGGAGTGCCGTCGCCTCAACCCCCGCGTGACCGAGTTGCTATTCCTGCCTCATCTTATCCCCATGACGAGAGGCATACTCAGTTCATGCTATGCGCGTATATCGGACACATGGCTCGACGGACACGACAATCCCGGGCAGGACCTGATGGCTCTGTACCACGAGTTCTATGCGAAGTCGCCGTTCGTCAAAGTCGTCGAGGCGCCTCCTGCCACCAAGCATGTCTGGGGCAGCAACTACTGTCACGTGTTCCCGACGTTCGACGCGAGGACTCGACGCTTGCTCGTTATCAGCGCAATTGATAATCTAGTTAAAGGTGGGGCCGGTGAAGCCGTGCAGAACATGAACCTGATGCTGGGGTTTGACGAGACCAGCGGGCTGACGGCTCTTCCGGTGTATCCTTAGTGGTGTTGTTTCACGCCCTCATCGTCTAGAGGCCTAGGACGCCAGCCTTTCAAGCTGGAGATCAGGGGTTCGAACCCCCTTGGGGGCATTTCCTCCCGTTGTTAACCATTCCATGCACCTTGCCCCAGCAAGGGGACAAAGTAGCAGGTGCCCAGGTCATCGACGTAGTCGCCCTCGGGAGCTCGCTTCACCCTGATGAGGTTCTGGCGCCAGCGTGACCCTATGGGAATGACGAGACGGCCATTCCATTTCAACTGCGCAAGCAGCAGCGGTGGGACGGTCGGCGCTCCGGCGGAGACCACGATTGCGTCGTACGGCGCTTCGGGCAGATACCCTAGAGTCGCTTTCGACACGAGCCTGATGTCCACCGCGTCATATCCCAATTGTGAGACAAGCGACGCAGCGGTCGAAGCCAGCGCAGGAATGATTTCAACCCCGACGACGCGGTCGACCAGTTCTCCCAGTATCGCGGATACGTAGCCGCTTCCGGCTCCGACTTCGAGAACTTTGTCCGAACTCTTGAGTTCCAGCGCCTCAAGCATCATGGCGATAATGAAGGGTTGAGAGATGGTCTGGCCGGAGCCGATGCTCAAGGGGCGGTCTTCATACGCGAAGTTCCTCTGCTCGACGGGGACGAACAACTCGCGAGGAACCTTTCGCATCGCGTCGAGAACGCGCGTATCCCTCACGTCCCACGCGAGATGCTGGAAGAGCTGCGACTTCGCTGCTTCAAGGTCCACGCACACACTCGTTCGATGCCTACCGTAGAATTACGGCAAGCACGAGCAACACCACAAGAAAGGAGCCGGCTATGATGCCGATCTGTTTGAGTTCACCATTCACGTGGCGGTAGCGTTCTTGAAAGTCGCACCAAGCCAGGGCGGGTCGCGCCTTCGCGGTCGCGGGCGAGGACGCAACTGGACGCTGCTGCGGAACCGAAGCCGGCGCACTTGTCACCGGCGTCGCCGCTGCAGGGGACGGCGCCTGCCTGACGATTCGTTTCGATTGCTGTTTGCGGTTCTGTTTCTTAGCCATAGGAACTACTTCACCGTCGACAGTGGCTGCTTGTACACCCTCGTACTGGAGATATATGCGTGGCCGAGTGCCTGCTGCAAGGACCTCAAATCAGACCCACTCTGCATCTTTCTAACGGCGAAGCTATGCCGCAAGGTATGCGGGGTGACTCGTTCACCCAAACCGGCCTTGATGGCGTAATTCTTCACTATCTGCCAGAAGCCCTGGCGGGTGAGTTGATGGCCGCGACGATTGAGGAACACGGCGCCTTCTTTTTCGTTGTAGAGCAGGTCCAGTCGTCCGTTGCTGATATACTCGCGGACAAGCTGGCTGACCTCCGGCGTCAAGTGAATCTGCCGATGCATCTTGCCATGGTGGCACGACAACAGCGAGTGGTCGAGATCCAGGTCACCCAATTGGACAGAGACAACTTCGCTTGCGCGCAGGCCCGTGGCATACAGTACTTCGAGCATCACCACGTCGCGGCGGGCCTCGGGGGTTGAAAGTGCCTGTGGCACCGCCACCAACTGCTGGTACTCTGCCTGGGTCAGCACCCGGGGGGCTTTCTTGTTAACGGTTGGACTCACAAGATTCCGGATGGGGTTTTCCTTCAACTGGCCCGTCTCAACGAGGTACCTGAAGAATGAACGCGCTGAAGCAACTTTGCGAGCGGACGTGGCGGGTGAATAGCCCTTCCCCTTGAGGTGGACCAGATACGCCAACAGCAACTCCTCCCGCGAAGAGAGGATACCCTTCCCCTGCTCGGACTTCATGAAATCCGACAACTGTCCGAGGTCGTTCTGGTACGCGGAAATGGTGTTCTGAGAAGACCCCCGCGTTCGCGTCAGGTAGTCGAGAAAAGCAGCAATCTCCTGCTCCATGGGGTTTCCATTGTACCACAGGCCATCCCCTTTTGCTGCTGTCCGCAACCCTTGCTAGAATCGATTGCCGTGGTATCCGACATAGTTCGCAGCAAAGTCGCACTCGCACCTGAATCGCCTGGAGTCTATCTGTTCAAAGACGATTCCGGCGAAATCGTCTATGTAGGCAAGGCCGCGAATCTGCGCAATCGCGTGACGAGCTACTTCGGCTCGAAATATAGTCTCACAACCAAGGTCATCCGCCTGGTGGAGGTGATTGCGGACGTCGAGTATGTCCTAGCCGGTAGTGAGCAGGAGGCTCTGGTGCTCGAGGCGGACCTCATACGGCGATACCGCCCCCACTATAACGCGCGGCTTAAGGATGACAAGAGCTTCCCATTCCTGAAGGTGGACATAGGCAGCGAATGGCCGACGGTCACGGTAACGCGGCGCCGCACAGCGGATGAGTCGCTGTATTTCGGACCATTCGCCAGCGCGAAATCGATGCGCCAGACGCTTCGGCTGATACGCAAAGTATTTCGGTTTCGGGTGTGCACGGGAGACCTGGATACTTCTCGCAAGCGGGCGTGCCTCAACATGCACATAGGGCTCTGTCCGGGCCCCTGCATCGGCGCGATATCGCGTGAAGAATACCGGATGACAATAGACCGCATCGTGTTGTTCTTGCAGGGCCGCTATCGGGACGTGCTGGAGTCGATGACCCAGGAGATGAAGGCCGCGGCTGCAGAGATGCGGTTTGAACGTGCCGGCTTGCTGCGTGATCGGATTGAGGCGGTTGAGTTGGTAACTGAGAGGTACAACGGCGTCACCGCCTTGCGCGGCGACCAGGATATCCTGGCGGTCGCGCAGAACAACAACTCTGCGATAGTGGACGTGTTCTCGGTTCGCGGCGGACGGGCGCTCGGGCGGCAGACGTTTCCGGTAGAGGGCACGCATGGACTGCTGCCATCGGAAGTGCTCCGTGCCTTCCTTCTCGGGTACTACGCGGATGCGACCAGTGTGCCACCCGTGGTGATGCTGCAACACCCTGTCGCTGATTCACGCTTGATATCGAGCTGGCTCACCGGACGCCGGGGGTCGGCTGTTCGCGTTGTGGTGCCGCGTCAAGGCATCCGCAGCCAGTTGATGAGCACGGTCGCCGATGGTGTCGCACGGCAGCTGGCACTCCTCGGTTCGGGTGTCGCGGACAAATCCGCCGGACGGGAGTCGGGATTGAAGCAACTCAAAGAGGTCCTGAAGCTGACCTCAATTCCGCGGCGGATCGAAGGCTACGACATATCCACGATACAGGGTTCGAACTCGGTGGGGAGCATGGTCGTGTTTCAGGACGGTGTGGCGATGCCCTCAGAATACCGGCGTTTCCGGATTCGCACTGTTGCGGGACAGGACGACTATGCGATGCTGAATGAGGTGGTCGGCCGGAGACTGAAACGGCTGCGCTCCAATGAGCGCCGTAGTGCGGGAGGGACATCCCCGTGGGCGTCCATGCCATCCCTCATCGTTATCGACGGTGGCCGGGGACAACTCGCGGCCGCGCTGGCGGCCCGCGACGCCGAAACCGACCTCAGGATCCCTATGGTGGGACTCGCAAAAGAGCATGAGATGGTATTTGCCGAGCGACGTACCGAACCGTTGGACCTCGCCAGGAATTCGCCGGGGTCCCTGCTCCTTCAAGCCGTGCGCGACGAAGCTCACCGCTTTGCCGTCTCGTACCATCGGAATCTGCGTGCCTCCTCCGGAATGGCATCCCTGCTTGACGATGTTCCCGGAATTGGCCCGAAAAGAAAGAAGGCGCTGCTTGTCGCCTTCGAATCGCCGGAGGCACTCAGGTCGTCCAGCCCGGACGAAATTGCGCGTCGCGCCCGTATTTCCATCGCGCTGGCAGCGACCCTCAAAGAACGGCTTTCCGCTGGCAATTCGACGCGGCCGTGACCGGGATGACGATGCGGCGCCGCCAGCGTCCAGTGGTGGGCACGGTTTGGACGCTGCAACGTTAATGTACGCGCGAATGGCCCGCCGAATTTGCATGTACGCGGACTGCGATTGATGCGGATAGCGAGCGGGTTGCGCTCAACGAGGAGCTTCGCACCATCGAACAATTCGGAGCTTTCACGCGCGGATGACGGATGACAGGCGACTAATCTATTGGATTAGTAAACGCGCTTGTATCCTCCGCAACCATGGTGTATACTTCCTCCCACAAGGAACCCTTTGGTGACTGGAGCGGAGCGGAACCACCCGTTCCCATCCCGAACACGGAAGTGAAACGCTCCAGCGCAGACGATACTCGAGGGGCAACTCTCCGGGAAAATATGCCGTTGCCAGGGGGTTCCTTTTCTTTTTGTCCTTTCGGAACGGTTCATTGCTGTGACGCGACAGTTGGCATCTAGTTCCCTCGGTGCGTCCGGCTATTGGCCTTCGTCGACGTCTTTCTTCTTTGCTCGTCAGCCTCAAATCGAGCGTTGCTTGAGCGTAGAATAGAGCGGAGGGCAAGCACGTGGCACAGCGCGATCAGGATGCAGGCAGCCTTGCGACACAAATCGGCGCCCTCCAAAGACGCCTGAGCGCCACACCCCAGGGAGTGGTCACCATAGCTACCGCGGAATCCGCTACGGCAGGTGGCATCGCGTCGCATCTCGTTGAGGTGGCAGGCGCATCAGACTATTTCCTCGGTGGCATCGTCGCCTATGGCAACGTTGCTAAACAGCGGCTCCTTGGCGTCAAGCAGAAGTCTCTCACCGAGTTCGGTGCTGTCAGCGCGCAAGTAGCGGAGGAGATGGCGTACGGAGGCATTCGGGCGTTCGGCGCAGATGTGTGTGTGTCGGATACCGGCATCGCCGGGCCGGGGGGGCAACTAATACCAAACCGGTTGGACTCTTTTACATCGCCATCGCCACTCTCGACGATTGCCGTACTGAGGAGCATCGATTCGGTGATGATCGCGCGTTCAACAGAAACGCTGCAGCAGTGGCGTCGCTCGGTCTGCTCAGAGACTATCTGCTACAATGCTGCGTTGCACGAGGAGCGAACGACGATGTCTTCCTTTGATTTGCCCGCAATCCGAAAACAAGCAAAAAGTGACTTCATCGCGGCGTGGCTGTCTACCGCAGACTTATTGCCCCGCAACACAACGGTCAAGCTACCTGCGAGGGGCAAACCGCACCCCGTACGGGAACTGATGCAGCGTTCCCGCGAGATTCTGCTCGCCAGAGGGTTCGACGAGGCCGAAAACCTGACCATCATTCCCGACACCGATGTTATCAGACAATATGGACCTGAGGCGCTTGTCATCCTGGACAGAGCTTTCTATCTGGCTCAATTGCCGCGACCGGAGATAGGGGTCAGCGCTCAGCGGATACAGCAAGTCGAAAAGATCGTGGGGCGACCCATCGATGTCGACGAACTCGGCAACATCCTCCGCGCCTACAAGCGCGGAGACATCGAAGCCGACGACCTTATCGAGGCGTTGATGAAACGGCTCGGCATCCAGGACACTCACGCGACCGAGATAATCAACAAGGTATTCCCGGAACTCTATCAACTGAAGCCGGTAGCCACTGACAAGACCTTGCGCAGTCACATGACCGCCACGTGGTTTCATACTCTCGCGGCGGTGCAGGACAAAGGTCAATTTCCAACAGCCCTGTTCGCAGTCGGTCCTCGCTACCGTAATGAGCAGCGGGAAGACGCCCATCATCTGAGGGTTCACCATTCCGCGTCCATAGTGGTCATGGACCCTCAGATGTCACTCGAGGCCGGGCGCGCTATCGCGACGGACGTTCTGAAAGATTTCGGCTTCGAAGACACGCGCTTTGAGACCAAGACTGCCACATCAAAGTACTACGCGCCTGGTCTGGAAGAGGAGGTCTTCGTCAAGTATCGCGGCGCCTGGCTGGAGGTGGCGGACATCGGCATGTATTCGCCGATTGCGCTCGCCAACTTCGAGATTCGTCACCCGGTGTTTAACGCCGGCATGGGTATCGAGCGGCTCGCGATGATTCTTCACGATGCGGATGACATCCGGAAACTGGTATTTCCACAGTTTTCGGTGGTCGACTTCGCGGACAAGGACATCGCCGAATCGCTGTCTCTGATTGCCTCCCCGAAGACGGAGCGCGGCGTGAAGATTGCCAGAGCTATCGAAGGCAGTGCGCGTAAGCACAAGGACGAGATCGCACCGTGCGAGTTCATCGCATTCAAGGACGCCAGGGTGGAGGTCAAGCTCGTCGAGAGGGAGCCGGGTAAGAAACTGGTCGGCCCCGCTGGCTTCAACGAGATATGCGTGGGAGACGGAACGATATACAGCGACCTCGAACCCTCGGGCATCTACAGCGGATACAACTACATGCGAGCCGTTTCCATGGCGGCTGCTGCCATCGCCGAGGCAGCGGTGGAACCCTGCGAGTTTCAGGTGAAGATGATTCGGCACCTGTCGGATCTCAATCTTGAACTGCCGGACGCGGTGCGACAACACATCGAACGCCAGCAGAAGAAGATTCGTATCGGCGGTGGCATGTTTGTCACCATCGATATTCAGCCGGTTCAAGAATGCGGAGGCGCTAATGTCGCAACAGGCTGAACTTGATCGCCTGACAACACTGTCACGCCCGCATCGCGACATGATTAACGTCATGCCGCTGCAGACGGGAAGTATTCTGACTGAGGCGGCCCGTCGGGCTCTGGTCGAATTTGGAGATGGCTATTCGGTGTGCGATTACTGCCAGGGGCGGCTTGTCGACATAGCAAATCCGCCCGTCCGGGAATTCGTCAATGTCATGCTGCCCGAGTTCCTTGGGAGCGACTGTGCGGCTCTCACCTATGGAGCGAGAGACGGAGTCTTCATGGTAATCCATTCGGTGACGAAGCCCGGAGACAAGGTAGTTGTGGACGGCAACAGGCATTACAGCACCGCCGTCGCCGCGGAACGCGCCGGCGTCGAACTCGTACCGGTCCCAAACTCCGGTCACCCCGAGTACACCGTGAGCGCGGACGACTTCGCGGGCCTCATTGCCGAGCACAGCCCTTCCCTGGTGATTCTCACGTATCCCGATGGAAGGTTTGGCAATCTGGTCGACGCCGCACGGGTCGGTGAAATCGCGACGAATGCGGGCGTACCTTACCTTGTGAGCGGCGCATACGCGGTGGGCCGAATGCCGGTGCGGATGGACGCGCTGCACGCTGACTTCATCGTCGGCAGCGGACATAAGAGTATGGCGGCCGCCGGCCCCTCGGGCGTGCTCGGCCTCAAGGCCAAGTGGCAGGACGTTGTGCTGAGACGTTCGTCGCTTCATAAGGCAAAAGAGGTTGAGTGCCTGGGATGCACGCTACGCGGCGTGACACTGGCAACTTTGATGGCTTCGTTCCCGGCAGTGGTCGAGCGCGTCAAGCACTGGGACGACCAGGTGGCCAAAGCCCAGTGGTTTTCGGCTGCGATGGAAGACATTGGATTCGTGCAACTTGGTGAGAAGCCACACCACCATGACCTTCTGGTGTTTGAGACGCCTGCGTTGTTCGAAATCTCGCAGCGGGTGCGGGAGCGCGGCTACTATCTCTACAAGGAGATGGAGTCGCGCGGCATCTGGGGAATCAAACCCGGACAGACGAAGGCGTTAGAGTTGTCGACGTTTGCTGCTGACAGAGAGCAACTCGGTCGCGTGGTCCAGGCGTTCAAAGACGTGCTGGCAAAGTACCGCTAGTCGGGGACATCGTCGAAGGCCTCGTCGCCCACCTCAATGGGGCGGATCAGATACTCCTTGCGAAGCAACTGGCTCTTATGGCGCGCGAACTGGATTTGAAATTCCGGCGCGTGAAGATCCTCGATACTCATCAGGATGGCGTCCTCCTGGTTGTCGGAGTAGTAGCGCGGCCGCTCTCCCACTACCCTGAAACCATATTTCAGGTACAAGTTCTGCGCGGAGCCGTTGCTGGCACGTACCTCCAGGGTCATGACACGCGTCTGCAGTTTTGCTGCCATGTCGATGGCCGACACCAGCAACCCTTCCCCGATGCGCTGTCTTCGATACGGTTCGCGGACCGCGATGGCGATGATGTGCGCCTCGTCGAGCATCACCCAGAAACCGGTGAAGCCAACCAGCAGCTCTCGCGGCATCGGGCGACCCGCAGCGTGCAGAGGCGCCCGCGACAAGAAGCGGCTGAACCTCGAGCGCCCATGTTCCCGGGTACGACGCGGCGACGGGACGCAGCCTACCACGTAATGAGCCATGGAATTCTGCATTTCTCTGCCATAGCTGGAATAGGGCCGGAAGAGTGACTCTGCCGGGAATGCCTCATGATCGATGGCGTACACCTGCGGTATGTCAGCCTCTGCCATCGGGCGGAATAGGCAAGTCGTGATTGCCATGCCGCTGGATTGTAGCACCATGGGAACTACTGTTGTTGCACACCGGGTTGCCTGCTGCGATAATTCGCGACAAGTGAACTCCACACGTAGCCTCGCCGTGAATCTCAGCTCATCGAGGGAACCCTCGCTCTGGCTGCGGAATCCCGTCATGCCTGCATCAGGCACGTTTGGCTACGGAGTCGAGTACTCTGACCTTGTCGACATCGCCGCCCTGGGCGCCGTGGTCACCAAGGGCATCAGCAGTGAGCCGTGGGAGGGCAACCCTCAACCCCGTGTCTGGGAGACAGCCTCCGGCTTGCTCAACTCCATTGGCCTCGAGAATATTGGAGCCGCAGCCGCGCTCGCGGAGAAGGCGCCTCTCTGGGCCACGTGGACCACGCCGGTAATCGTAAATATCGTGGGCCGAAGTGTTGCCGACTACGTGCAGGTTGCGGGTCGACTCGATGGAGTTCCGGGGGTGTCGGCACTTGAGTTGAACATCAGTTGTCCCAACGTGGCGGAAGGCGGGATGGAATTCGGTACGAACCCCGACGTCGCGGCGTCAGTTACGTCATTGGTGAGGACGGCTACCCGCTTACCCCTGATCGTGAAATTAAGCCCCAATGTCACCGACATAACCTCGATCGCAACCGCCGTTGTGGAGGCGGGTGCAGACGCCCTGTGTCTCATCAACACAATTCGCGGCACGGCCATCGACATTCACAAGCGTCGATTCCAGCTTGGCCGCGCCGCCGGTGGGCTTTCGGGACCGGCTATCAAACCCATTGCCCTCTATATGGTGCACCGGGTAGCACACAATGTGCAGGTGCCAATCATCGGTTGCGGGGGTATTTCAACTGCAGACGATGCGCTGGAATTCATTATGGCCGGGGCAACCGCGGTCCAGGTCGGTACGGGGACGTTTACCGACCCGCAGACGATGCTGCGAGTGGTGCAGGGCATCGATGACTTCATGCGCAGGGAGGGCGTGCTGACTCTGGACGAAGTGCGCGGAATCCTTTGACCGCGGTCTAGTGCCTGAGGCCTGAAATGAGACGCCGGGGGAGCGCCCTGGCTGAGCGTCCCCCCGGCGGATATCTGCTTACTATTTGGACTGTTTGGGCGGTGCGGCCTTGGCCGCCTCCTCAGCGAGCGCGGGCTGTGCGAGCGCCGCAATACCCGAGAACGCCTTGAGGAAGTCGAGGGGCATCGGGAAGATGATTGTGTTGGTCTTCTCGGTTGCGATGCCGGTCATCGCCTGGAGGTAGCGCAGATGGATGGCGGCGGGCTGCCTGCCGATGAGTTCGGCCGCCAGCGCAAGCTTCTCGGCCGCCTGGTATTCGCCCTCTGCATGAACCACCTTCGCTCGGCGGTCACGCTCGGCCTCCGCCTGCGCTGCCATGGAGCGTTGCATGGACTCAGGTAACTGGACGTCTTTCACTTCTACCATGCTGACCTTAACGCCCCAGGGATTGGTACCCTCGTCGACAACCGTTTGAATCTTCTCGTTGAGGCGTTCGCGATGAGCCAATAACTCATCCAACTCCGACTGGCCCACAACGTTCCGGAGCGTAGTCTGCGCGAGCAACGATGTGGCCCTGATGTAGTCCAGCACCTTCAAGATGGCATCCGCGGGCTCGACCACCCTGAAATAGATGACAGCGTCCACGGTGACCGTCACGTTATCCATAGTGATGCATTCCTGCGAGGGAACATCCATCGTCACAACCCGAAGGTCGACTTTGCGGATCCGTTCCACAAACGGGATGATAAGCACCAGACCCGGGCCCCGCAAACCGACAAATCGACCGAGCCTGAATACGCCTCCACGCTCGTACTCCTGGACGATCTTAATCGCAGATGACAGCACCATCAGCACAATGAGCGCCACGAAGAGGTAGAGAACCCAACCAAGATTAACCACCAGTCACCTCCTTTTCCTTCACAATGAGTGTTAACTCGTCGAAGCCGATGATAGATACTTTGCCTCCCGGCTTGACATGTGCACCCTGGACACGCGCATGCCACAGTTCGCCGCTGGCCTGCACCGTTCCTTCGGGGCTCAACGCGGAGACAGCGGTGGCAATCTGTCCGATCATCGACTCTCTGCCGGCAGCGGGCCGGCGCTTCTGACTTCGGGCCACCGCAACAACAGACACGGCAATCAAGCACAGTGCTGCAATGATGAGTATGGTTACAGGACCCGTGAATAGAGAGTAATTCAGAACCATCTGCGGCACCTCCCGGTTATTGACCCGTGCGTTTGCGAACGCGCAATTGGAGTCGCTCTACAGCGAGCACAGTGACCTCGTCACCGATACGTGCGGGCTCTCCCTCGATGACGGCACTCCAGAGTTCGCCTTCGGCCAGGACGGTGCCACGAGGGTTCAGTGGCGTCTTCACTATCGCCGTTGTGCCTATCATGCCCTCCTTGCCCGTGGCTTTTGCGCGCCGCTGGCCGCGGATGATGGCTCCCAGAACGAATACAGAGAATGCCGTCGCGCCGACAGCGACTAACACGATTAAGCCTCGGTCCACTTGAACCCCGGGAGTCTTACTGAACAGAACGATTGAACCGAGCACAAGCGCCGCCACTCCACCTGCGGTGAGAGCCCCGAACGAAGTAGTGAAGAACTCAGCCACAAACAGGCCGGCGGCAAGTATCATAAGCGCGATTCCACCCCAGTATGCGTCGAGCACCCCCAACGAATAGAACGCAAGGATCAGGCTGATGCCTCCGATGACTCCCGGGAACACGAGACCGGGACTGGAGACCTCAGTGATAAGTCCTATCGTTGCGAGGGTCATCAGGATGTAGGCGACATTCGGGTCGCTCAGCGTGTGGAGGAATCGCTCCATGTCCGTCATATCGGCGACCTGAACCGACGCTCCGGCCGTCTGCAGGACAACAGACTTTCCGTTCGCGAGCGTGATTTCACGGCCATCCACCTGGCTCAGCAGATTGTCGAGCGAATCCGCCCGTAGGTCGATGAGGTTCACAGCGAGAGCCTCCGAGTCAGTGAATGACTTACTCTCGGTCACAGCGAGAACGGCCTCATCGATGTTTCTGTGCCTGTCCTCGGCGATGGTCTGCATCCAAGTGGCCGAGAATTCGGTGATCTTCTGCAGTTCGTAGTCCGGTATGGTTTGCCCGTCGCCTGAGACCGGATGCGCCGCTCCAATCGTGGTCCCGGGCGTCATCGCTGCTATGTGAGCCGACAGGGTTATGAAGGTGCCTGCGGAAGCCGCCCACGCACCTTTGGGCGACACGTACACTATCACCGGCACGTCTGCATTCAGGATTGAGGATACTATGTCCCCCGTGGCGGTCAGCAACCCTCCGGGAGTGTTCAACCGAATAACACAGGCACTTGCCCCCGTGTCGGCGGCCATCTGAATCCCACGATCGATGTATTGCGCAACCACGGGAACGATTGTGCCCTCAACGTCAAGAACCACCACCGAGTTCTGCTGCGCCACGGTTGCCGTGCTCGCCAGCGACATGGCCGCCGCCAGAATGATGAAGACGTAGACGCCAATCCGCAGTCTATTCACCGAATATGTTCCTCTCAATCGATTATAGTCGAATGCACGAGTAGCAACAACGAGCACCCCGATACCCGTGCTAGTCCGCAAATTGAAGTGGCTGGCTTCATTCGTGTAGAATTGTTGGGTTCCAACATGAAGGCTGAACCTGTTCTCGTTCATCAGAAGTCCCGCGGCATGCGTGATTTGTTGCCCGCGGACATGGCTCGTTTCAGATTCATAGAGGATTCTTTTCGTCAGGGTTGCGCCGCCTACGGCTACGAAGAAGTGAAGCCACCCACAGTGGAATACCTCCAGCTTTTTACAGCGTTGGGGACTTTGACGCCTGGCATGGTAGGTAGGTTGTACTCATTTCTGGATTGGGACGGGTGGACCGGCGAACGCGTCGTGCTTCGCCCTGACAGCACCATCCCTGTCGCGCGCCTGTACGTTGAAAATCTGTCTCCCCGCGTTCCCTGCCGTCTCTTCTACGTGACCAATAGCTTTGTGTTCGACGAGACAGGGAGCAAGCAGAGGGAGCGCTGGCAATGTGGCGCCGAGTTCATCGGGGGCGCTGCAGTGGTCGCAGATGTGGAAATGGTGCTGCTCGCGAGAGATGTGATTGCACGATTAGCTCTGGAGGGCCTCCGCTTCCAGATTGGGCACGCGGGTCTGCTGAAGGCGCTCATCGACGAACTGGATTTGCAGCCCTCCGCCAAGCAGCATCTGGTCGAGGCCGTGCTCGACGGTGATTGGCGCGGCTTGCAGGAAGCCGTCGCACGCATCGGTGATGGGAAGCGGTATCTGATGCCGCTGCTGCAACTGAAAGGCGCATCAGCCGGCTATCTATCCAACATCAGAGCGCTGTCATCCGAGGCGAGTGTCGAGTTTCGGACCGCCCTCGATCAGTTCATTGAAGTGGCGATGGTGCTGGATGATCTCGAATGCAGCTACGAGATTGACATAACGGCAGTCCGAAACTTCGAGTACTACACGGGCCTGTGCTTCCAATTGGTGAATGATAAGGGCGACAAAGCCGGCGGCGGGGGCCGTTACGACGAACTGATTCCCCTGCTGGGAGGTCCCCAGATTTCTGCGTGCGGGTTCGCACTATATATGGACCAACTGATCAGCCTCTTGTCCGAGGCTCCCCGCGGGGCGCGAGGAGTGGCCGTGGTCTGCGATGACGTGTCGTCCACTTCGCTTTGCCGGACCCTGGCAGCGGCACATGCGATACGTGCAGCCGGAGGATTGGCAGTTGTCGGAATTCGCCGCGGGACTGAGTTTACCGGCGGTTTCCGGTGGGTGCTGAGGATTGATCCTGAATTCGAAGACAGCGTCGTAATGCTTGACTCACAGACAAGGGAGCAGTTCACTTGTTCTGTCGCCCAGGCCGTCGAGCGGACGCTGTTGTAGGGTCTAATGGTGGAGGTAATCGGCTTAGAACCCATCCGTCTCGCACTTCCGAAGGGCAGATTCCACGGCTCCACCGCCGACGCCCTTGGCGCTGCCGGTCTCTGCCTCGATGACTACAACACGCACTCGCGCCAGTACAGGGTGTGCTCCACCCGTTTTCCGCAGCTAAGCGCGAAGATCCTGCAGGAGAGGGATATTTCCGTTCACGTTTCGGTTGGCAACTACGATCTCGGCGTTTGCGGTGTCGACTGGGTTCGCGAACTGAAAGCCAGGTATCCGGGCGCTGGACTCGTCGAGGTGTCACCGCTCAACTACAGGGAAGGAGCAGTATACCTTGCTTCGAGTGCGTATTCGGAACTTACGTCAGTCAGCGCAATCACCTCGTCGCAACGGGTGATTCGAATCGTGTCTGAATACCCGAGCATGGCGACGGCTCTCGCGGCCCGACTCCGTCTGCGCCGCTTCCAGGTTTTTCCGATATGGGGAGCTGCGGAGGCCTATCCGCCGGAGTCGGCCGACCTCGTCGTCATGTGGGTTAGAAGCGAGCGTGATTTGATTTCGCAGGGGCTTGTGCCTCTTCAGAAGCTGCTCGACGTTGAAGCTGTGCTCGTCGGCAATTCCGATTCCTTGGCTTCCAAGGACATGAGTGAAGTGCTTGCCCGTCTGACTGCAAACTTCAGAAGGGGCGAACTGCCCGCCAGCGTTGGCTCCGAATCAATTGATGCACCGGTGGATGGCGATACGCTGTCAAAGTGGCAGTCGCGCCTCATTCGGCTGGCGCTCCCGGATGGGCACCAGAAGACTCCCGCCGTCGAGTTGCTTGAAAGGGCTCGGCTCGATATACCCGGCTATTCGGGACGGACGGCGGAACGCCGTCTCCTCGCGGGGCCGGACTGGCTGGCTGTCAAAGTCATTCGCCCGCAGGATATGCCACTGCAAGTGGCTAGCGGCCATTTCGACATCGCGGTCACCGGACAGGACTGGTTGGCGGAACATCACGTCGCGTTCCCGGGCAGCCCGGTCGTGGAACTCGCTGACCTCGGCTTTGGCAAAGTTCGGGTGGTGGCCGCACTCAGCGAGCAAATCCCCGTCAACACCGTGGAAGAGCTGCGGGGGTACATGAACCGGGGTGGCATGCAATCGCTCCGAGTTGCTTCGGAGTACACCAATATTGCTGACAAATACCTTCGCGACAATCACATCGTCTCATACAAGGTCATGCCCACGTGGGGCGCCAGCGAGGCCTTCCTGCCTGACGACGCGGACTTGCTCGTGGACAATACGCAGACAGGAAAGACTCTGGCAGACAACGGACTCAAGATTATCGAGGTAATTCTGCGTTCGAGCGCATGTCTCGTGGCTAACACGGACAGTCTGCGTGACCCCGCAAAGAAGCCTCTGATTGACGTTCTCGTTTCTCAACTCGTCAGAGAAGTCCAATGAGACACGCAACCGGATTTCAGGAAGCCGCCAATCTGCTCGAGAGGGCCGATCCACTCGAATCGCTTGCCGGCCATCCATCTCTCCTCCAGAACATCCAGCGAATCTACGGTCACCCGTTTTCACCCGCCGAAGTCGTCGACCTTATCGTCAACGACGTACGTGCACGTGGGGATGAAGCGATTGCCTATCATACCAATGCAACTTCAGGACTCGTGGCGGTGCGGCTGGAAGTGCCCCGTGCTGAACTGCTATCAGCGTGCGACAAGGTGGAAGCATCACTCGTCGGTGCGCTACGTATTGCTGCATCCAGAATTCGAGAGTTCCACACCGCGTTTGCGGTTGCCTCCGGAACACGTTTCGCGAATGAGGAACTCGGTCGTAAGACCACGCCGCTGCGCACCGTTGGGTTGTACGTTCCGGGTGGTAGGTACTCCTATCCGTCCTCTGTACTGATGTCAGCTATTCCGGCCAAAGTCGCGGGGGTCGACCAGGTAATCGTCGCAACACCACCGAACCAGGATGGCCGTGTTGCTCCAGCAACGCTGGCTGCCTGTTGTATTGCGGGTGTCGACCGCGTTTTCGCGATGGGCGGAGCGCAGGCTATCGCGGCATTGGCATACGGCACAGATACCGTGCCCCGCGTGGATAAGATTTGCGGCCCGGGCAATATCTTCGTAACCCTGGCGAAGAAGAAGGTCTTCGGCTCGGTGGCGATTGATGGCCTCGCAGGTCCCAGCGAGGTGCTGATTATTGCCGACTCAACCGCATCGCCGGACTACTGCGCAGCCGATATTCTCGCTCAGGCTGAGCACGACCCGGAGGCGGTAGTGGCACTCATCACCGATTGCGGAGACCTTGTCGGCGCTGTTGAGAAGGCGCTTGCCGAACAAATGTCCGCACTTGGTGATTCGCCTTCGCTGGCGGAGGCTGTTGATCGCGGAATCATCGCGGTCGTCGACTCTATCGATGACGCCGTGGCGCTCTGCAACCGGTTCGCCCCGGAGCACCTTGAGGTCCTCGTCGCGCGGCCGCGCGACTATCTGCCAAAGATACGTAATGCCGGATGCATCTGCCTTGGCTCAGACTCTCCGGTTGTCATGGGCGACTACGTGGATGGCCCCAGTCACGTACTCCCCACGGGCGGCGGCGCCCGGTTCGCCTCCGTCCTCAGCGTCGAAGACTTCGTCAAGTATTCGAGTATCGCCGAACTCAGCAATGGTACAATGACTCGTCTTGGGCCTGCGGCCGTGACGATTGCGAGGGCCGAGGGTCTTGAGGCGCATGCCAGAGCAGTGGAGAAGCGATTACGCACTGCCGGCTGAGTGTGTGCGAATCTTGACGAGGTGATCTGTGGATATCGAGCGGGTTGTTGACCTCATGCGCCCCGGGCTCGCGACAATGCGGGGCTACGATTCCGTCGAGCCTATCGATGTGCTCGAGAAGAGAATCGGGAAGCGTATCGTCAAACTTGACGGCAACGAGAATCCTTATCTCTCGTCGCCGATGGTGCGCGACGCCCTGACTCACTTTCCTTACTATCACATCTATCCCGACCCATTGCAGCGGAACCTGCGCGAGGCGCTCGCCACCTACACAGGTTTCCCGCCCGAGAACATTGTCGCCGGGAACGGAAGCGACGAACTCATCGACCTTGCGCTACGGCTGTTCGTCGAGCCGGGCGATGAAGTGCTGAACGCCCCACCTACTTTCGGGATGTATCCTTTTCTGGTGACCATTGCCGCGGGCAGACTCGTCGATGTGCCCCGAAAGAGCAACTTCTCCCTCGACATCAACGCGATGTGCGCAGCCGTCTCCTCCCGAACGCGCCTGGTGTTCATCGCGTCGCCCAACAATCCCACGGGCGATGTTGTGAGCCGCGAAGAAGTGCGCAGTCTACTGTCGACGGATATCGTGGTCGTCGTCGATGAGGCGTATTTCGAGTTTGCAAATGATTCGATAGCGGACTTGCTGCCTGAACATCCGAACCTTATCGTGTTGCGCACGTTCAGCAAGTGGGCCGGATTGGCCGGGCTGAGAGTAGGCTATTGCCTCTGCCACGAGACACTCGCGCGTCATCTTCTCACCATCAAGCAACCCTACAACGTCAATGTCGCGGGCGAGGCCGCTGCCATCGCATCATTGCGGGATGTCGATTATTTGCTACATAATGTTGAGAAGCTCAAGGTTGAGCGAGCCAGGTTGACCTCTGCCCTTGCTGCCCTGCCCTGGCTCCATCCCGTGCAGTCTCAGGCGAACTTCGTTCTTTGCCGAGTCGAAGAGAAGGGAAGAGGGCCGATGACCACCGCGCTGAGGTTGAGAGACGGTCTGCGGAGTCGCGGCATCCTGGTGCGATATTACGACGGCGAGGGACTCGAGGATTACCTGCGAATCAGTGCCGGGCTCCCTGAAGACACCGATGCCCTTATAGCCGCGATACAGGAGGCGTGGAGTGAACTGTAGAGAGGCAGACGTCAACCGAAACACGTCCGAGACCACGGTCAAGGTGCACGTAGCCATCGACGGTTCCGGTCGTGCCGACGTGAACTCCGGCGTCCACATGCTGGATCACTTCATCACCCAGATTGCGCGCCATGGGCTATTTGACATTGCCGTGGCGGGTGCCGGCGATGACCAACACCACATGGTCGAGGACGTCGCGATTTGTCTTGGCCGGGCGTTCAACGAGGCACTGGGCGACAAGAAAGGCATCACGCGGATGTCGCACGCGCTGGTTCCCATGGACGAATCGCTATCTATGGTGTCAATCGATCTAAGCGGCCGGGGCGCCGCGTACGTCTTTGCACCTTTTATGGGGACGATGATTGGCGATATGGAGAGCGACATGGTCCGCCATTTTCTGGTCACGTTTGCTGCCGAAGGACGGTTCACTATGCATGCGCGCGTGGAGGCCGGCGTCAACGATCACCACAAGGCAGAGGCGTTGTTCAAGGCGATGGCGAGAGCTCTTGACGGCGCGTGCCGCGTTGACGAGCGGCGGGAGGGTGATGTACCCAGCAGCAAAGGGATGCTCGAGCATTAGAAGTCACCAGGCTGGACGCGAGGCACGAGCCCGCAAGCGTCCGGCCTTGATTGCAGCAATTCCAGTACGAAATGCGGCGCAATGTCGCCTGCAGTGGACCAGGGAGGTAATGAGCTAGATGAAACGCATAGGTGTACTCACCAGCGGTGGTGATGCTCCGGGGATGAATGCCGCCGTACGTGCCGTTGTACGATGCGCCGCAGACAATGGCATCGAGGTTGTCGGGATCCGGCGGGGATATGCGGGGTTGCTCGACAGCGAGATAGTCGCGCTTGGGCCGCGGTCCGTTGCCAACGTCATTCACCGCGGGGGCACACTGTTGGGAACCGCACGTTCAGAGGAGATGAAGACACCGGAGGGACTGCGCAAGGCGGCCGCCAATCTCGGGACATTCGGAATCGAGGGGCTTGTCGCAATCGGCGGCGACGGCACCTTCCGAGGCGCCCAGGCCCTTGCCGACCTCACGGACATTCACGTCGTCGGCGTGCCGGGGACCATCGATAATGATGTGTACGGTACGGATGCCACGATTGGGTTTGACACCGCGGTCAACACCGCCCTCGAAGCTATCGACAGGCTTCGCGATACCGCTGAAGCGCATCAGAGGCTGTTCTTTGTGGAGGTCATGGGCCGCACCCGCGGGTTCATCGCTCTGGCCGTGGGGGTGGCAGGTGGTGCCGAGGACGTCCTTGTGCCGGAGATTCGCACGGACCTCGATGAGTTGGCAGCCAATATCCGCGCGCAGGCGGCTGCGGGAAGCGTGCCAGTATAGTGGTGGTTGCTGAGGGCGATGACGCCGGACACGCATTCGAGGTCGCCCAGAAACTGAGCCAGCACCTCGTGATGGAGTTCCGCGTGTGCGTTCTTGGTCACGTCCAGCGGGGCGGAGCTCCGACCGCACAGGACAGACTGCTCGCCAGCAAGCTCGGCGCCGGAGCCGTATTGACGCTCATGGGCAGGCCGTTCCGGCGTCATGGTCGGATTGGTGAATGGCAAGGTTGTCGAGACACCGTTTGAAAAGACGTGGTCCACACAGAAAGACCTTGACACCGAGCTTCTCTACCTGATGAAAGTATTGGCAAAATGAGGAGGTGAAGACGATGACAGTTGGGAAATATCGAGGTTTACAGCGCTTGTCCGACGCCCGGGGCTGCATTTGCATGTGCGCCCTCGACCATCGGGGTTCGCTCTCCAAGATGCTCGAAGAGGGGATCGGCCACACTCCTTCATATCAAGAGATGGTGGATTTCAAATTTGACGTCTGCACTGCCCTGTCGCCACATTGCAGCGCGATACTTCTCGACCCGGTTTATGGCGCGGCCCAAAGCATCGCAAGCAAGGCATTAGCGGGCAAGACCGGACTGCTGGTCTCGCTCGAAGAGACCGGCTATTCGGGTGGCGGAGAGGCGCGGGTCAGCCGGGCCCTGGAAGGATGGAACGCGGCGAAGATCCGGCGCATGGGCGCCGACGGAGCCAAATTACTGCTCTACTATCGACCGGACGTGGAGGTTGCAGCCCGCCAGCGCGAGCTGGTGCAGGAGTTGGCCAAGTGGTGCGAGGAACAGGATCTCGCGTTCATCGTTGAACCGGTTGGCTATGCCATCGGCGACGAGGCGGTCCACAGGACGCTTCAAAGTAATGAAGCCCGAGATCGTCATAAAGACCGCTGCGGAACTCACTCCTCTTGGCATCGACGTGCTGAAGGCAGAGTTTCCGGCGGATGCCAAATCCGAGACGGACGTGAAGGTAATGCTGGATAACTGCAAGAGATTGAACGAAGCCAGTGAGGTTCCATGGATAATCCTCAGCGGAGGAGTGGACTTCGAACTGTTCGTCCGCCAGGTCGAGATTGCGTGTAAGGCCGGCGCGTCCGGCTTCTTGGCTGGTCGAGCATTGTGGCAGGAAGCGACCTCGATTCAACCCCGAGAAAAGCGTCTGGAGTTCTTCCAGACAACGGTGGTGGACCGGCTCAAGGTCATAATGTCGGTGGCCAACGCGTACGGAACCGCATGGCATGAGAAGGTCAGCGCACCGCGAGTACAGGAAGGCTGGTACAAGTCATACTGAGCGGCGGTTTGCAGCGTGCTCACACAGGAGCATTTGTCAGCCACTGGTAGATCATGACGTACCGGCCGGTGGTCTCGGCAACTACATCGGGGGGTAACGGCGGCGGCGGCACCTTGTCGTTCCAACCGGAACCCGCGAGCCAGTCGCGCACCGGTTGTTTATCATAGCTAGGTTGCGGCCTGCCCGGTGTGTAGCCTTCCACCGCCCAGAACCGGCTGGAATCCGGCGTCAGCGCTTCGTCGATAAGGGCGAGCTTGCCATCCAGCGTACCAAATTCGAACTTGGTGTCCGCAATTATGATTCCCCTCTTGCGTGCGTACGACGCAGCGTACGAATACAGTGCGAGACTCGCATCCTCCAGCGCCGCCATTGTATTCGCAAGCCCCAGGTCGGCGATATCGCGGTCGGTAAGAGGACGGTCATGTTCTGTTTCGCTCTTGGTCGTGGGAGTGAAAAGCGGGACGGGCAGTTCCTGGCTCTCCAACAGTCCGACGGGCATGGCACGACCTTGAACCGTGCCGTGTTTCCGGTATTCCGCCCACGCCGAGCCTGATAGATAGCCACGTATCACGCACTCCACGGGAATTCTGCGGGCCTTCTTAACCACCATCGACCGGCCGATCAAGTAATCGGGCAACGCCACGGATCCTTCCATCCCTCGGTTGAGCTCATCCAGCGATTCGGGACTGTCGATGGACGACACCATGTGATTGTCGATAATGGAGCCAGTCTGTCCAAACCAGAACGCGGACATCTGATTGAGAACCCGGCCCTTCTCCGGGACTCCGGTAGGCAGGACAACGTCAAACGCGGAAATGCGGTCGGTCGACACAAAGAGCAGGTGCTCACCCATGTCGTATACGTCTCGCACCTTACCACGCTGAAAGACCGGGAGGGCAAGATTGGTTTCAGTTATCGCTTCCATCTTCCAAATCTCCTGTGCAACGCTGTGACGTCGTTCGTGCCTCCGGCGAATTGTCAGAAGGGTCTTCCGGAAACCCGGCACGAGAGAAGATGTGATCTATCTCTTTCAGAAACTGACCGTAATCAAATATGCGGTCGAAATCTCCCGAGTCAAGCAAGCGCCGGACCTCTTCGTCGCGCTCCAACAACTCCCTCAGCGGTTCGCCTGATTGCCATGCCGCCATAGCATTGCGCTGGATGATGGCATAGGCTTCCTGCCTGGACAATCCTTTCTCAATGAGGGCAATTAAGGCGTGTTGTGAAAACACGAGACCCCGGGTGAGTTCAACGTTGGCCATCATGCGTTCGCGGTTGACACGCATGCCTGACACAACGGTCGTAAACACGGTCAGTATGTAATCGAGCGCCAAGCATGAATCCGGAAGGATGATGCGTTCGACCGAGGAGTGGCTGATGTCGCGTTCATGCCAGAGGGCGACATCCTCAAGGGATGCAACGGCATTGGCTCTGATAAGACGTGCAAGGCCGCATACGCGCTCGCACAACTCCGGGTTCCTCTTGTGCGGCATCGCGGACGAACCGGTCTGGCCCGCCGCGAAGGGTTCCTCCAGTTCACGGACCTCCGTCTTCTGCAACGCACGTATCTCAGTCGCGAACTTGTCCAATGAACTGGCGATGATGGCAAGGGTGGTCAGGAACTCGGCATGGCGATCCCGTTGAACAATCTGATTGGAGATGGCCGCGTAGCCCAGGCCGAGGCGACGGCAAGCGCTTTCCTCGACTTCGAGCGGCACGGTCGCATGCGTGCCGACGGCCCCGGATATCTTGCCGACGGACACGGATGCGGCGGCGCGTTCCAGCCGCAACGAGTTGCGTTCCATCTCCATTACCCACAGCGCCAGTTTCAGCCCAAAAGTCATCGGTTCAGCATGAACTCCGTGGGTGCGGCCCATCATAAGTGTGTGCTTGTGTTCGATTGCCCGAGACCTGAGCACCTGGATGAGATTGGTGACGTCTTTCTGAAGAATCTCAGCGGACATCTTCAGCTGGAGTCCGAGAGCGGTATCCATCACATCGGAAGACGTGAGGCCGAGATGTATATATCTCGATTCCGGACCGAGGCTCTCGGCGACTGCCGCAAGAAATGCGGTTACGTCGTGGTGGGTGACGCGCAGAATCTCCGCGAGCCGATCAAGGTCGCAACTTGCCTCACGTATGCGAGCCATGTCTTCACTGCTTATCTTTCCCAGTTCGGTCCACGCCTCACACACTGCGACTTCGACCTTCAGCCACAAGTTGAACTTGTACTCATCGGTCCAGAGTCGTTTCATCTCAGGCAGGGAATACCGTTCAATCATTGCAGCCTCACTGACATGCGAGCTTTTCTCGGTAGGTGCGATAGGCTTCACGCAAGCGGTCGTCGTGTAGAGCGAGTATCTGTATAGCGGCTAAGGCCGCATTCTTCGAGCCTCCTTTGCCGATGCCGACGCAGGACACCGGGACACCACCCGGCATTTGCGCGATTGACAGCAAAGAATCGAAGCCATTGAGCGGACTGGTCGGAAGAGGGACGCCGATCACGGGCAGCATGCTCCAACTAGCCAACACACCTGGCAGATGGGCGGCATAACCGGCAGCAGCAATCAGCACCTGGATCCCGCGTTCTTCAGCGGTCTGGGCGTACGTGCGCACCCTGTCCGGGCTGCGGTGAGCGGACATAACCGAAAGTTCATACGGAACCTCATATTCATCCAGGATCTGGGTCGCCGGAGCAACCAGTTCTCTGTCAGTGTCACTTCCGATGATGATTCCCACCAGCGGCTTCATCTAGACAACCTCCCTCAAGGCGATATCGGTGCGGTACATCATGTCCGCAAACTCAATGCGCGGAACATTGGCGTACACACGCTCGCGTGCCTCAGCAAGAGTGTCACCGGCGGCAACAACGTTGAGCACACGCCCGCCGGCAGTCACGGTACGTCCTCCATCGTCAAGCCTTGTGCCCGCATGAAACACCACAACGTCGTTATCGACAAGGTCCAGCCCATCGATGGGGACACCAGTGCGGTAGGGCCCCGGGTACCCGCCGGAAGCCATGACAACACACACAGACGCCCCAGGCTTCCATTGAACTGTGCCAGGGTCGAAATCACCTCGAGCACACGCCAGCAACACGGAGGCCAAATCGCAGTCCAGCCGGGGCAGTATCACCTGGGTCTCGGGGTCGCCGAAGCGCGCATTGAATTCGAGGACGCGGATATCCGTCCCCTCAACCATAAGGCCGGCGTATATCACTCCGCGATAGGGCTGTCCCATATCGGCCATCGCGCGAATGATGGGCTTGATGGCTATCTCGACAGCGTGCTCGGCGAGCGCGGCATCAAAGAAGCCGGGAGGACTGTAACATCCCATTCCACCGGTGTTTAGACCCCGATCGCCATCGAGTGCTCTCTTGTAATCACATGACGGAACCATTGGCGCTACGCGCACGCCGTCGCTGAACGCCAGCAGACTGACTTCTCTGCCAACGAGGAATTCCTCTATTACGACGCGGTCTCCCGCAGCGCCGAATACGCGCTTTTCGAGAATGTCCCTCAGTGCGTCCTCGGCTTCTCTATGTGTGGCGGTGATGATGGCGCCCTTGCCAGCCGCGAGCCCATCCGCTTTTACCACGAAAGGCGGTTCCAGATTGGCCGCGTAATCCAGCGCCGGATGAATATCAGTAAATGCCTGCGATACAGCACACGGAACGCCGCACATCGACATCATTTCATGAGCAAAGGACTTACTGGCCTCAAGCCGCGCAGCCTGCCTGCTCGGGCCAAATGCCGCCACGCCCGCGGCCTGCAAAGCATCAACCAATCCCAGCGCCAGCGGTTGCTCAGGGCCCACCACTGCGAGGTCTATCCTGCGCTCGGTAGCAAGGTGCACCAATCCTGGCAGGTCGGTCGCCCCCACAGCGACGTTCTCGGCAACAGAGGCGGTTCCCGCGTTCCCCGGCGCGACGATAATCTCGCCCACTTCGTGGCTACGGGAAAGCTTCCAGACCAGCGCGTGTTCGCGCCCTCCACTGCCAACGACGAGTACCCTCACGCGACATTGCTCCTTGTGGTCATTCTATGCGGCGTCCCCGCCGCAAGCCGGACACCAGACCTGGGGCGGCGCAGCATCGCGGGCACCGGAGTTGCCCGTTTACTCCCATTCAATGGTGGCGGGAGGTTTGCTCGTAACATCATAGACAACCCGGTTGACGAGAGGAACCTCGTTCACAATGCGGTCGGCTATCCTATCGAGCAATTCATAGGGAAGCCTCGCCCAATCGGCCGTCATGGCATCGGTACTGGTGACGGCGCGCACTGCTATAAGGTATCCGTATGTTCTGGAATCACCCATGACGCCAACACTACGGACATCGGTCAGTACTGCGAAACTCTGCCACAGACTACCGTACAGATTGGCGCGCTTGACCTCTTGCATCACAATCCAGTCCGCCGAACGCAGAATCTCGAGGCGATCCTTCGTCACTTCGCCAATCACTCGAATCGACAGTCCCGGTCCGGGGAAGGGCTGCCGCCACACCATTTCTTCCGGCAGTCCGAGCGCACGGCCTACTTCACGCACTTCGTCCTTGAAGAGATATCTGAGCGGCTCAACGAGACTGAGACGCATAGTGGCCGGCAGACCACCCACGTTGTGGTGGCTCTTGATCCGAGCGGTGGCCTTGTGCTCGGAAGACGTCGCGCTCTCGATCACATCAGGGTAGACCGTGCCCTGCGCGAGGAATTCGACGGTGCCCAGGGCGGCAGCCTCCTCTTCAAATATGCGAATGAATTCTTCACCCACAATGCTGCGCTTCAACTCGGGGTCGACGACGCCGCGCAGTCTGTTCAAGAAGCGGTCTGTCGCATCAACGTAGACTACTTTGACCTTGAGACTGTTCGAAAATGTCGCAAGCACGCGCTCGGGCTCTTCGCGGCGAAGCAAGCCATTGTTGATGAAGAAGCAGATGAGGTTATCCCCGATTGCCCGGTGAATCAGCGTGGCGGTCACGGCCGAGTCCACTCCCCCTGACAATGCGCACACTACCTTGCCGTCTTTCACCTGTTCACGTATTCGCTCGACGCTTTCGGTGATGAACTGCGCAGGCGTCCAGGAGCCGGTGCACCCGCAGATCCGGTAGGCGAAATTCTCTATTATCTTCCGGCCTTCGGGTGTGTGCGTCACCTCGGGATGGAACTGCAGTCCGAATATGTTCTGGTCATTGCCGATGACCGCAAACCGCGAGTTCTCCGTATACGCAAGAGCCTTGAAACCTGCAGGCAGCTCAGTCACGACGTCGCCGTGACTCATCCAAACCGGGGTAGAGGGTGGCAAGCCTTCAAACAGCGGGAAATCACCGAGGTCCGTGTGAAGCACAGAGTGACCGTACTCACGCTTGTCGCCAGGGGTCACTCTCCCACCGAGTTGATGCGCGATAGCCTGCATTCCATAGCAGATGCCGAGTACGGGCAGTCCCTTCTCGAATACATACGTAGGCGCGAGTGGCGCCCCAGGGGCGTAGACGCTGGCGGGACCCCCCGAAAGAATGAACCCGCGCGGGTTGAGGGCGGCGATCCTTTCCCAGGGCGTATCACTGGGGAGTATCTCGCAGTACACGTGGCACTCGCGGATCCTTCGTGCGATGAGCATGCTGTACTGCGAGCCGAAGTCGAGAATGATGATGGTCTCGCGGCCGGACACGGGAGCCGCTTCCTTGCCAACGGGTTGCTCAACCTGTAGCGAACTGGCGATGCCGAGGTATGTGGACACCTCAATGTCATCGCTGGTTGAAACGCGGCGGGTCCTGGTTTCTTCTTCCATGCGGACTGCTGTGGAACCGAATACGGTACATTAGCATCGCTGAATTCTGACCGTCAAGACTACGTACGCCGGACCGGTGACGGCCTGAAGAGGGATACCCTGATGCGCGACAGACGTGTAAAATGACGACGTTGCCGAGCGCCCACTTCCTGCGCACGAGGGTGACCGCAAGGCGAGCGTCGGCACCGGTGTCGGCCGGACCAGTGATGAGATGCGCGTTCACGCCCTTGCACGGGCGATCGCGCACAGGCTCGCCACAGAGACCGGCCCTGACGAACATGAGGCGGCTGCGACTTATGCCAATTTCGCACGGTCATCCGCACATTACCAGCCTGCCGGTCGTCCGGCATCCTGACACCGATTGACGCGCTTGACAGCGACGTCGTTGCCTAGTCTCGACGGAAGGAGGACAGGTGAACAGCGATATAGTGACTGAACTCAGGAACATCGTGGGCGCCGATTGGGTGGTGACGGATTTGAGCCTCATGGAATCGTATCTTGTGGACGTGACGGCGTTACCTGTCCGACCGGTGCCGTCCTCCGACGTCGTGGTGGCAAAGCCGGCGAACGCGGAAGAGATTTCCCAGATACTGAAGATGGCCAACCGGTACCTGGTGCCTGTCGTTGCTCGGGGAGGCGGCACCGGGTGCGTTGGAGCTGTCGTCCCTACCATGGGCGGCATCGTTCTCTCCATGGAACGTCTGGACCGCATCATCGAGGTCGACAAGGACAACTTGATGGTTGTTGCGGAGGCCGGCGCGACGCTTGAGATGATGCTCAAGGCAGTGGAGTCAGCCAACCTATCCTTTCCTCCACACCCGGGCGACGAAGGCGCCCAACTGGGCGGGTTGGTGGTCATGAACGCTGGGGGAACACGCGCGGTCAAGTACGGTGTGGTACGTCAGTACGTGAAGGGGCTCGAGGTGGTTCTTCCAACGGGCGAGATTATCACCTTGGGGGGCAAGTTGCTCAAGAACAACACGGGGCTCGACTTGCTACATCTGATGATAGATTCCGAGGGTATACTGGGAATTGTCACAAAGGTCATCTTCCGCCTGTACCCAAAATTTGCTGGAACCGCAACCCTGATCATCTCATTCGATGATCGCCACGCCGCCATCAGGGCTGTCCCGAAGATTCTGCAGACCGGGGTCATTCCTCTGGCGTTGGAATACGTCGAACGCGACGTCATCGAGATTTCGGCCAATCAACTGGGGAAGCACTGGCCTGCTAAGAAGGGCAACGCCCATCTCATCGCTATCATCACGGGCAGCAACGAGGATGACGTGTATCAGCAGGCGAGCGACGTCTTGAAGATTTGCGACGGGCTGGGCGCCGTCGACACCGTGATGGCCGAAACGCGCGAGGAGCAGGCAGACATACTGAAGATCCGCAGTGAACTTTATCCGGTATTGAAACCTCAGGTGGCGGACGTTCTTGATATGGCTATACCACCGGCCGAAATCGCCGTGTTCCTGGACCTGGTGGATGATATCGCCCGTAAATATGAGACTCGAATCATCACGTACGGGCATGCCGGCGACGGCAACCTTCATCCCCATCTTCTACTTGAACTGTACGAGAGGGGCCAACTGCAGGCCGTCAAGAAGGAACTCTACACGGCCGCAACGCTTCTCGGCGGAACTATTACTGCGGAGCACGGCGTAGGCAAGCTCCGTCTTAAGGAAGTGCCTCTTTCGGTGGATCCAAAGTCGTTGGAATTGATGCGCGGTCTGAAGAAGCTCTTCGACCCCAACGGCATTCTCAATCCTGGAACCGCCATACCCTGACCCGATGGCACATTTGACTCGGCGCAAGGAGAATCGAAGATGAAGGGATTCCTCAGACCCATCGGCCCTGCTGGTGCAAGGAACTACGTTGCTGTGCTTCCCACGGTAGGATGCGTAAATGAGGTCGCCCGTCGCATCGCCGCCGCGGTACCGGGCGCGCGTCCTATGCTGCACCATCAGGGGTGTTGCCAGCTGCCTACTGACGTCAAAATCGTGACCGACGTACTGACTGGGGTGTGCCGGAATCCCAACGTGGCTGCGGTGACCTTGGTTAGTCTGGGCTGCGAGTCCGTGACCGCCGAGCACATAGTGGACGCCGTGAAGGCCGAGAAGCCCGTCGAGCTTGTGCGAGTTCAGGCGGTGGGAGGCATCACGGCAGCGGTCCAGATTGGCACAGCCGCCACGAGGCGGCTCGCCGACGCACTTGTTGACCAGCGTTCTGAAGTGGCATATTCAGACCTCATCATCGGCGTGAAGTGCGGCGCCTCCGATACCACCTCTGGTCTCGCGTCTAATACCGCAGTGGGCAACGCCGTCGACCGGCTCCTCCACGCGGGCGCCACTGTCGTATTCGGAGAGACAACCGAGGTAATCGGGGCGGAGCACATCCTCGTGCGCCGGGCCTGCGACGATGCTGTAGCTTCCAGCCTGCTCGCGTGCGTCGATTCGATGGAGGCACGCGCCAGCGCCATGGGTGTTGATATGCGCGGCGGCCAACCCACTGAAGGGAACATTCGTGGCGGTCTGACCACCATTGAAGAGAAGTCCCTCGGAGCGATCGTCAAATCCGGGAGTTTGCCAATAAACGGTGTCGTCAGATATGGAGAACGTCCGAGAGCGCCCGGTCTGTACTTCATGGACTCTCCAGGTCGCGAAATGGAGTTTCTCACGGGGCTCGCATCGGCCGGCTGCCAGGTCATGCTCTTCGGCACGGGCATCGGGGCTCCCCAGGGATTCTCGCTCGCGCCGGTAATCAAGATCTGCGGGAACGCAAACACCTGCCGCAACCTATTTGAGTACATCGACCTCGACGTCAGCGGCATCGTCTCCGGGCTCGATACAATTGAGTTGGCGGGCGGGCGCGTGTTCGATGCGGTCACCCGTGTGTTCTCAGGTGAGCGCGTCAAATCTGAGATTCTTGACTACGATTCATCCGGTGTGAACTCCAATATCTACACGGTGGGACCTACCATCTGACTGAAGGAGAAGCGAGAGGAGAGCCTGCACTATGTTCGACGTAACGAAACTGAAAGCGATCGTAGGCGATGACTGGTTGCTGACTGATCGCAATCAGATGGCGAGTTACCTGGTCGACGAGACGTATACCGGTTTGGTAATGAAACCTGCCGACAACGTGGTAGTGGCGAAACCCGCGAACGCTATTGAAGTCTCCGAGATTGTGAAACTGGCAAACGAGCTGAACTTCCCGGTGTATCCGCGCGGCGGTGGGACAGGCGTGTGCTCCGGGTCCATCCCGACACAAGATGGGGTGATCGTTTCACTTGAACGCCTGGACAAGGTGATTGAAGTGGACAAAGACAACCTCATGGTGGTCGCTGAAGCCGGCGTCACGCTCGGCCAATTATTGGAAGCAGTCGAGTCGGAAGACCTGAATTTTCCTCCCCATCCCGGCGACGAAGGAGCGCAACTGGGAGGTCTGGTGGCCTGCAACGCAGGCGGCACGCGCGCGGTGAAATACGGAGTCGTGCGCAATTATGTGAAAGGACTTGAAGTTGTGCTCCCCACGGGGGAGATTGTGAGCATGGGGGGCAAACTGCTCAAGAACAACACGGGACTTGACCTGATGCACCTGATTATCGACAGTGAAGGAATCCTCGGCATCATTACGCGGGTGATTTTGCGACTGTATCCGAAGTTCGCCGGGCCGGCCACACTTGTCATTTCGTTCGACGACAGGCAGACAGCCATCCGGAGCGTGCCGAAAATCCTGCAGGCCGGCGTAATCCCGATGGCAATCGAATACGTGGATCGGCAACTGATGGAGGCGACGGCCCGATACCTGAGCACCACCTGGCCGGCAACACATGGCAGTTGCCACCTCATCGTCATCGTTACCGGCACCGACGACAACGACGTCTACGAACAGTGCGAAAGGATTTCGGATGTGTGCGAGAAGAACGGGGCTGTGGACACCCTCATCGCGGAGAGCAGGGAGGAACAGGCGCAAATCCTTCACATCCGCAGTGAGGAGAGCATGACATACAAGGCGCAGCTATCAGAGATTCTTGACGTCACGGTTCCTCCGGCGGCAGTCGGTGATCTGATGGACGAAGTTGACCGAATTGCGGCGGAGTACAGCACAGAGATTCCCATGGTTGCCCACGCGGGCGATGGGAATTTTCACCCTCACCTGATGCTCGAACTCAACGAGCGAGGGCTCTCTGCAGAGGTCAAACACAAGATCTACGCGCGGGCAGCAGCGCTGGGCGGCGTCATCAGTGGAGAGCATGGCATCGGCAAGACAAAACTTGGTGAATTGGAGACCTACGTCGACCCCAAGTCGCTCCAATTGATGAGAGGACTGAAGCATCTGTTCGATCCCAATAACATTCTGAGCCCCGATTCCGCTATCAGGTAATGGACGATGCCCGAACGCCACCACCTGAATGCAAGACAACTAATGAAGCAAGGAGTGACAAACCATGATCGATGTTGACGGTCTGAAGAAGATAGTTGGTCCTGATTGGGTTATCACCGAGCGCGACCAGATGCAGACCTATCTGTATGATGAAACGACACCGTACCAGCGGCTCACCCCCGCCGAGCACGTTGTGGTCGTGAAGCCGGCTACTGCGCAGGAAATTTCGGAGATACTGAAGCTCGCCAACAGGGACAAGACGCCGGTTTACCCCCGGGGAGCGGGCACCGGACTTGTTTGTGGCGCTATGCCAACACAGGACGGCATTGTCGTCTCCATGGAACGATTCGACAAAGTCGAGGAGGTCGACACCGAAAACCTCATGGTGGTCGCTCAGGCCGGCGTGACACTCGCGCAGCTCCTCAAAGCTGTCAATGAGGCCAACCTGCTGTTCCCTCCGCACCCCGGCGATGAAGGCGCGCAAGTCGGCGGCATGATTGCCGCCAATGCGGGCGGCTCGCGGGCGGTCAAGTATGGCGTCGTGCGCCAGTACGTGAAAGGCCTCGAAGTCGTGTTGCCCACAGGCGAGATAACCACGATGGGGGGCAAGTTACTCAAGAACAACACTGGGCTTGACTTGATGCAGTTGCTCATCGACAGCGAAGGCATCCTTGGCATCATCACAAAGGCGACCCTGAAGCTCTATCCCAAGTTCTCGGGAACGGCCACACTGGTTGTTTCCTTTGAAGACCGGCACAAGGCCATCAGTACTGTGCCCAAGATACTCCAGAGCGGTGTGATTCCCATGGCCATTGAATACGTCGACCATCACGTGATCACCATGTCGGCGGATCATTTGGGCATGAAGTGGCCTGCAGAGAAGGGCTCAGCTCATCTGATACTGATACTCGCGGGAGTCAACGAGGACGACGTGTACTTTCAAGCTGAGACCATGTCCGATGTCTGTCAGAAGAACGGCGCCATCGACGTCCTCATCGCCGAGAGACAGCAGGAACAAGCGGACATCCTGAAGATACGCAGCGAAGTCTATTCCGCGATGAAGCCCTTGATTGCCGGCGACTCGGATATCACGGTCCCCCCTGCCAGCCTGGGAAGAATGCTTGATGCGCTCGATGAGATTGCCAAGAAGTATGACACGAAGATAGCCACCATCGCCCACGCCGGTGATGGCAACTTCCATCCATATATGCTCAAAGAGCTCATCGACAGAGGCACCGCCGAGGACGTCAAGCTGGAGATCTATAAGGCTGCCATCGCTCTCGACGGCGTGATCACGGGTGAACACGGTGTGGGCAAGATTCGACTGAAGTACCTTCAGTACATGATGGACCCGAAGCAGGAAGAGATAATGAGGGGCATCAAGAAGGTATTTGATCCCAACAACATCCTGAACCCGGGCACCGCTATCAGGTGACATGTGAAGGACAGGAGTTTCGCACTGCCGTACGGTCCATCCACGGTCGACGTGCATATTCCAGACAAGAACCTTTCGTTCGTCCTTGAACCCAGGTATCAGGCGGGAATTGCAGACGAGTGCGCGGCCGTCAGTGCGGCTCTGCGCAACCCGATCGGGACAAAGCCTCTGTCAGAATCTGTGCATGCGGGTGATCGGGTTGTAGTCATTGTCACCGACAACACCAGGGCATGTCCGGACGATCGTCTCCTGCCCCCCATTCTCGGTGAGTTGGAGCGGGTGGTGCCGCGCGACCATATCACAATTATTGTGGCGCTCGGCCTTCATCCGGCACTGTCGAGGGCCGCGCTCTCAACAATGCTTGGCGCAGATATCGTCTCTCGTTACGCGGTCGTGAACCACGATCCGGATTCCGTCGTTAACATCGGCACAACCTCACGCGGCACGCCGGTCGAGATTAACCCGTTGGTGGTGGCCGCCGACTTCCGGTTATCGACAGGTTTCATCGAGCCGCATTTCTTCGCCGGGTTTTCCGGCGGACGTAAGAGTATCGCCCCCGGGGTCTTCGGACGAAGGTCGGCGTTTGTTAACCACGGCTATCGAATGATTGCCGACCCCCGCGCGCGCGCGGGAACGCTGAAGGGCAACCCCATACATGAAGATATGGTCGAGCAGGCCAGGTTGGCCCGATTGGACTTCATCGTGAATGTCCTCCTGAACGAACGTAAGGAGATCACGGCAGTCTTCGCAGGCGAGCCGGTTGCCGCCCACGAGGAGGGCTGTGCACTGGCCAGACGGGTGGTTGGCGTGAGCGCGCCGCACATGGTTGACATAACAGTCACAAGTAACAGCGGCGCGCCGTTGGATCTCGATCTATACCAAACCGTTAAGGGCATGGACACGGCCGCGTCAATCACGCGCGATGGGGGAATCATCATCATCGCGTCGAGTTGCGCGGAGGGCGCGGGACCGGAATCTTTCATCCGCCTGCACTTAGCCTGCTCTAACCCGATCGAAGTGATGCAGAAGATACGACGCGAGGAGCCGCTTGGGGTACAGTGGCAGAATCAAATCCTGGCGCGTATCCAGATGCGGCACGAGGTTATGCTGCGCTCCGAATTGGACCCCGAGATTGTGCGCGGCATGCGGCTTCAGCCCGTCTTGGACCTCAATGCCGCGGTGGCGAGAGCAGTCGACCGTATCGGCCCAAACGCACAGATTGCAGTTTTGCCCCAGGGCCCACTGGTCATGCCCGTGTGTGAGTAGTAGCTCACCAGCGTGTCTTCATCGGCAGCCCGGAACACGGGATGCTGGTCGATATCTCCAATGCACATTGCGAAAGGGGAGCGCTCAACAATGAGAAGCGACATCGTCAAGAAAGGGATCGAGAGAGGGGTTCACCGCGCCCTGCTTTACGCCACTGGCGTCGATGACCACGAGATGGGGCTACCGTTTATCGGAGTCGTCAACAGCTTCTCCGAAGTCGTTCCCGGACACGTACACCTGCGAACGATTGCAGATGCGGTCAAAGCTGGGGTCCGTGAGGCCGGGGGCACTCCATTTGAATTCAACACTATCGCGGCCTGTGACGGCATCGCCCAGGCCCATGCGGGCATGCGGTACATACTGCCCACAAGGGAGGTGATAGCGGACTCCGTCGAGTTGATGGTCCAGGCGCATCAGTTCGACGCCCTGGTATTCATACCGAACTGTGACAAGATTGTGCCCGGCATGCTGATGGCTGCCGCCCGTCTCAATATCCCCTGTGTATTCGTGAGCGGCGGGCCAATGTTCGCGGGCAGGATGCCGGACCAAATGGACGACGAACTCGATTCCGGCAGACTGTTCGCAGCCATCGGCGAGGTAGCGCGCGGTAAGCTGACCCTCGATAGAATGCAGGCCATGGAGCACTGCGCCAGCCCCGGCTGTGGCAGCTGTTCAGGCATGTGGACTGCGAACACCATGAACTGCCTGACTGAGGCGATTGGCCTGGGACTACCCGGGAACGGGACCGTTCCAGCGGTGTTCGCCCAGCGTATATGGCTCGCCAAGCAAGCGGGCAGACAGGTGCTCGAACTTCTTGAGCGTAACATCTGCGCGAGAGACATTCTCACGCCGGCGTCGCTACGCAATACGTTCATCATCGACATGGCCATGGGCGGCAGCACGAACTCGGTGTTGCATCTGATGGCGATCGCACATGAAGCGGGCATTCCATTCGCGATTGGCGATCTGAATGCGGTTCGTAATGCCACCCCCCAAATTACCAAGCTGGCGCCGGCATCGAATTATCATCTCGAAGACTTCTACTACGCCGGAGGAATGCAGGCCTTGATTTCGCGCATCACCGACTTGCTTGACACCAGCGTGATGACGGCAACCGGCAGGACGCTTGCCGAGAATGTCTCGGCGGCTCACGTCTGGAACGACGACGTGATACGGCCTCGAAATCGTCCGTACCGCGAAACAGGTGGTTTGACCATCCTCTACGGCAATCTCGCTCCGGACAGCGCCGTCGTCAAGAGTGGCGCCGTCGCACCCGAGATGCTGGTGCACCGAGGACCGGCCCGGGTGTTTGACATCGAAGAAGACGCAGCCCGGGCGTTGGCAGCGCAGACCATCAAGCCGGGCGACGTGGTCGTGATCCGCTACGAAGGTCCGAAGGGCGGGCCGGGCATGCGGGAGATGCTGGACTGCACTGACATGCTGCGCGGCCTTGGACTGGACAAGGTCGTCGCACTGGTAACCGACGGACGTTTCTCGGGTGCAACGAGCGGCGCATCCATCGGTCATGTGTCTCCCGAAGCGGCTGAAGGCGGCCCGCTGGCCGCCGTCCGCGAGGGCGACATTATCAGCATCGACATTCCGAATTGCAGACTCGATGTCGAGGTGAGCGCCCAGGAGTTGCAGAGGCGACTGGCCAACATCCCGGCTTTCGTGCCACGCGTAAGTACAGGGTATCTGCGCCGATACGCCGAAAGAGTGACGTCGGCGAGCACAGGAGCGATCGTGCAATAGTCGCTCTGTTTTCCTGTGTCCGGGCGACGGAACATTGAACGCATCGAAGGGAGCTGTCTTCATGATTGCCGAGCGGCGCCAAACATGCACCGATTACGTGAGAAGCGGAGCCTGCGGCGGAGGCGATACTATTGACATTGAGTTTGCCGCGTTCTTATACTCTCGCGAGTTAGATGGTTCACGTGCCTTTTGCTTCCCATTTCCGCGCGTGCCCCAGCTCCACTCAGCCCCAGAGATACCGAATGTAAGTACAGGAGGTGCCAAGTGAGCAAGCGATTCTTCTGGTCGCTCGTCGGAGCCCTCGCCGTAGTCAGTCTACTGATTGCGGGTTGCGCCCCCGCGCCGACCCCCACTACACCCACCACACCTACGACCCCCACCACGCCCACTACGCCAACGGCGCCCAGCGCCCCGGCCACCCAGACGTATAACTGGGTTGGTCAATCCCATGCGGGCGGTATCACGCAACAGCATGCTTCTTTGCAGAGAGTGGCTGCGGACATCGAAGCAGCAAGCGGCGGCCGAATCAAGATGGCGGTTGAAGTCGGTGGCGGAATTGCTCCCGCTACCAAGGAATTCGATGCCGTCGACGTCGGCACACTTGATTTCGCCGTAACCTGCTTCATGTACTGGGTGGACAAATTCCCCGCGGCCGGTCTGTTCACAATGGTGTCCGGCGGCATGTCCCCCATGGAGGCCATGAGCTGGTTCCGAGAGGGCGGCGGCTATGACCTTGCCGATCAAATGGTCCAGGGTTATAACGTTCAGCTCGTGAGGAACGGCGGCTGGATGGGCCCGCCCGAGGCTTTCCTGCAGACCAACAAGGAACTGAAGACTCCGGCTGACATCAAGGGAATGAAGATTCGCGGCGCAGGTGACGGCGCCGAGATCCTGTCCAGAATGGGTGCCAGCATGGTCATGATGGCCGCGGGCGAGGTATTCGAGTCAATGCAGCGCGGCGTTATTGATGGATTCGAGGTTGCCAGCCCGACCCTCAACTGGGACCTCGGACTCCAGGAGGCCGCTGACTACCTCTACCTCTCAGGGGCGCGCCAACCGTATGAGTACAATCCCTTTATCATCAACAAGGATGTCTGGAACAGCCTTTCACCTGACCTTCAGGCTATCATTTCCGAGGTGAACCAGGCTGAGACAATTCGCGCGTATGATGAGTTGCTCAGAAAGGACATGGAGGCCATCGCCAACTTCAAGGCCTATGGCACGAAGGTATTGACGGTACCTCAGCCTATCGTGGACGCCTACAGTCAGACGGCCCAGGAATTTTACGCCGAGAGTGCGGCAAAGGATCCATTCATCAAGGAAGTTCTGGACTCCTACTGGGGCTGGAAAGACCAGCTCGGTCAGTACTGGAACAAGCTTTAAACTCCACGTCCTCTGTGTAGAGTTTGCCAAAGAGCGCCATGCCCGCGCTCCGGCGACCGGGGTCGCCGGAGCGCGGCTGGGAATGTGTAAAATCGTGAAAAGACTGATAACGGCAATCGACAGAATCAACGAATGGATGGGCCAGGCGATGAAGTGGTTTGTTATCGTTGCTGGCCTGTTCACGTGCCTCGAGGTTACCCAGCGATACGTCTTCAACCGGCCCACGATGTGGGGCTATGAGATGCCTATTATGATCGCGGGCGCCATGTACGCTCTCTCGTGGGGCTACGTGCACGAACACAAAGGACACGTGCGCGTCGACGTCTTCTATAGCCATTTTTCCGAGAGAACAAAGGCGATAGTGGACACTATAGCCTTTGTCGTCTTGTTCTTTCCCGTCATTGGTTTTCTTGCGCTGCAGTCCTGGAATTGGATGTACCGGGCCTGGGAGATAGGCGAGAAGTCGGTCTTTACCTACTGGTATCCGCCCATCGCGCCGTTGCGTACGGCCATCTTCATCGGTGTCGCACTGTTTCTGCTCCAGGGACTGGCCCAGTTCTGGCGGGACCTCTATTTTGTGGCGAAGGGAGAACGCTTTGATTAGCCTTAGTCCTGAAGTTATCACCGTTCTCCTGCTGGGCGGCATCCTTGTTGGAGTTCTTCTGGGCTATCCGCTCGCGATTTCGGTTGGGGCCGTCGGCCTTCTAGTGGGCCTGGTCATCTTCAGCCCCAAGATTATCGGCGACATGTACTACCAGCGGATGTTCAACCAGATAACCAACTATACCCTTATCGCCGTGCCGTTCTTCATCTTCATGGGCACGATGCTCGAGAGGACGGGTGTTGCGGAGCAACTCTACGAGGCTATGTATCTGTGGTTCGGTGGTCTGCGTGGAGGGCTCGCGATAACCACTATACTGATTGGAACAATCATGGCCGCCTGTGTCGGCGTTATCGCGGCCTCAACGATGATGCTGGCTCTGGTGGGAATTCCGGCGATGCTCAAGCGCGGCTATAGCAAATCGCTTGCCACCGGCTCCGTATGCGCCGGCGGCACCCTCGGCATCCTTATCCCGCCGAGCATCATGCTGGTTATCTACGGTCCCATGGCAAGCCTCGGGGTTGGCGGGCTGTTTTTCGGCGCATTCTTGCCCGGTTTTCTCCTTTCAGCACTGTACATGGCGTACATCATCATCTGGTGCATCTTCGTGCCCACAGCCGGCCCTGCGGTGCCAATAGAGGATCGCAACGTGTCCCTAGCGACCAAGACGGCGCTCCTCTTCAAATCCCTTGTCCCCCCACTCCTTCTCATCCTCGCGGTCCTGGGCAGCATCTTCTTCGGCATCGCGGCGCCCACTGAGGCCGCGGCCGTCGGCGCCCTTGCGGCAACGCTTCTTGCCGTGGTCTACAGGAAGTTCTCCATGAAGGCATTGATGGAGACGGCACTCACTACCATCCGCCATAGCGGCATGATTCTGCTCATCGCCTCCCTTTCCTTCGCGTTCGTCGGCGTCTTCATCCGCGCCCAGTGCGGGACTGTCGTCACAGACTTCCTGCTGGGTGCGCCGGGAGGCAAGTGGGGCGTCTTCTTTGTGATCATGTTTATCTGCTTCATCCTGGGTATGTTTATTGACTGGATCGGCATTGTGTTCATCATGGTGCCTATCATCACTCCTATCGGCGCCGCTCTTGGGTTCGACCCGCTTTGGTTCGGCATGATGATATGCGTGAATTTGCAGATGTCTTTCCTCTCTCCGCCGTTCGCCTATGCCATCTTTTTCGTCAAGGCGGCTTCCCCTCCGGAGTTCGGCGTCGAGACGGGCGATGTCATCCGTGGCGTCATCCCGTTTATCGTTCTTATCATGATTGGACTGGTTTTGTGCATCGTCTTCCCACAGATCATTCTCTGGCTACCGGGCAAGATGCTTTAGAGCAGCCTGACCATGTCTACCGCGGTGGGGGGCACGTGCTTGTGCCCCCTTCTGCTGTCATGCGGCCACGCCATGAGTCACGCATCCCTTGGAGTCAGGTCACCATCCGCTGCCAGCCAATCGGACTCCATTTGCGGCGCCACACACCAAGGATGCCCTGTGCGGTTCGTATGCGATTGTTGCGACGTAGCTTTGCGGGAGGGCCTCAAAGCTATTGACACATCTGAAATAGCCTTCCTATACTGAGCAGTACGGAAATTCTCCCTGACTTGACCCGCCGCCGGGGGTCAATGTGGTGGGCAGCATGCGATGGTGATCCGGCTCCGGGCCACCGTCGATAACATAGAGAATCTCAGGAGGTGATAAGAGAGATGTCGAAGCGAGTACTGATGTTGTTGGTGACTGCGACGATGCTCGTCAGCATAGTAGCTGTCGGCTGCACGCAGGCGCCAACACCCACGACCCCCACCACTCCAACGACCCCAACAACCCCGACCACGCCTACAACCCCGACGGCTCCGTCCACCCAGACAATTGAGTGGGTAGGCCAGGCCGCACTCGCCTCGGGCCAGCCCCCATATGAAGGTCTGGTCAACCTTGCGAACTACATCAACACTGCGAGCGGTGGCCGCCTGCACATCACAGCTCATCCGGCCGGCGCGGTTGTACCCGCAACCGAGGAATGGAAGGGCATAAACTCCGGCGTACTTGACTGTTGCGCCGGCGGCGGTTCCTACATGTCCGCGGATGTTCGGTTTAACACGGTCCTGTCTCAGTGCCCCGCAGGCATGCCCCCTCTGCCGATGATGATCTTCAGCATGAAGATCGGCAACGAGGTCGCCAACAAGTGGTACAACGCCAAGGGCTATGGCTTCATGGAGGTTCCGGGTGGATTCCCCGGCCTACCCGAGACGTGGATTCACACCAATAAACCGATTAGCGGGCCCGACGACCTTAAGGGCATCAAGATGCGTGCCTCCGGTGACGCGGGGAAGATCCTCGCGAACATGGGCGTAGGCACCGTGTTCATGCCGCTTGGTGACGTTTTCCAGGCGATGCAGACGGGCGTTATCGATGCATTCGAGTGCAGTTGCCCCGCGTTTGACAACACTATGGGCCTCGAAGAAGCGGCCAAGTATCAGTACCTTTCACCCAGTCGTGCCCCGACCGAGGTCTACCAGTTCCTTGTCAGCAAAGACAAGTTCAATGCTCTTCCCGCCGACCTGCAGCAGCTCGTCATGGATGCCTCCCTTGCGGAGAGCATGAAGTATCATGAAGAGCTAAATGAGAAGAACGGCCCGGCGATTGCTGCCATGGAAGCGTACGGCAACATCTTCGAGCCGCTACCTGCGTCCATCAACACTGCATTCACTGCTGCCGCCAAGACGTACTACCAGGGAGAAGTGAAACAGTACCCCGAACTTGAGGACTACATGGTCAATTACTACCTCCCATTTGCGGCTGAGTGGCAGAAGTTGTACGGCTTCTCTTATCCCGTGATGACCAGCCTCGACTAACAACTGATATCCAGGACTTTAAGTTGCACGCGAGTCCCCCTCAGGTCTAACACCTGAGGGGGCTCGCATCATTAGTCTGAGAGGTTGTCGTTGACTGAAGTCGAAATCCGGCTCTGGTCTAACTCCCGAATAGACTTTCTTGTGTTGAACGAAGTTCGTGCGCGTAGCGTCTCGCGTGGAGGCGGGGCTGCGCGGTAAGGAACCATTATGAGAAGAGCCCTCAAACTGATTGACTCGCTCAACAACTGGGTCGGCGAGCAACTCAAGTACGTTTGCCTTTTCCTGATCCTGGTGGTGTGTCTCGAAGTTGCGTTGCGCTATTTCTTCAATCATCCAACGCAGCAGTTGCCGGTGATTCAGACGTGGACGGGATCGGCATTCTATGCCCTCGCGTTTGGTTACGTGCTTCTACTGAAGGGGCATGTACGTGTGGACGTATTCTACGGCCGATGGTCTGACCGAGTGAAAGCGATTGTGGACTCGGTGTTGTGGTTCTTGTTCTTCTTGCCCGCAATCGGCATGTTGACCTACACGGCGTACATCTGGGCGGTTCAGGCCGTTAGGACCGGTGAGAAATCCATGATGACCTACTGGTACCCGCCCTACGCACCTATCCGTATTATTGTATTCATCGGTTTTGTTTTCTTCCTCCTCCAGGGAGTGGCGACAGTAATTCGAGATATTTACTTCGCGGCAAGGAGCGAACCGCTATGATACACGCCAGTCCTGAATTGGTTACCGTCCTCATGCTCGGCGGCATCATAGTCGGTGTCTTCCTCGGCTACCCGCTCGCTCTCGCCGTCGGCGGCGTCGGCGTCGTCATGGGTATCCTGCTGTTCGGACCCAACATCACGGAACAGCTCTACTACGGCCGTGTCTTCAGCATCCTCGAGAACTACTCTCTACTGGCGGTTCCCCTGTTCGTGTTTATGGGCACAATGTTGGAACACTCGGGAGTGGCTGAAAGCATGTATGACGCCCTGTACCTCTGGTTCGGAGGATTGCGGGGCGGCCTCGCCGTGACCACCATACTCATCGGAACCGTCGTTGCTGCCTGCGTGGGCATCATCGGTGCTTCAGTCACCATGCTTGCCCTCATTGGCCTCCCGGCGATGATCAATCGCGGCTACGACAAGTCACTGGCGGCCGGATGCGTCTGTGCCGGCGGCTCCCTTGGTATCCTCATCCCACCCAGCATCATGCTTGTCGTCTATGGCCCCATGGCCAGCCTCCCCGTAGGGCGGCTTTTCTTCGGCGCCTTCATGCCCGGTTTCCTGCTGTCTGGACTGTATATCCTGTACGTCATCGTCAGGTGCCTCCTTCAGCCCAATCTCGCACCGGCTGTGCCTGCGGCTGATCGCACAGCACCGATGTCCGTCAAGGTAATCAAACTACTCAAGTCGATGGTGCCCCCCGTGGCAATCATCCTCGCCGTGCTTGGCAGCATCTTCCTGGGGGTGGCAGCCCCAACTGAAGCCGCCGGCGTGGGCGCCTTTGCCACCATACTTCTGGCGGCGGCCTACAAGCGACTGGACTGGCATACCGTCGCCCGGACGGCAATGACAACCGTCAAAGTGTCCGGCATGGTACTGTTGATCGGCGCCATGGCGTTCGCCTTCGTGGGCATTTTCATGCGCGCGAACGGCGACCAGGTGGTCAGCCACTACGTTCTGTCAGCCCCCGGTGGCAAGTGGGGCGCGTTCTTCATCGTCATGCTGCTTTGCTTCATTCTCGGCTTCCTGATCGATTGGCTGGGCATCATCTTCATCATGGTGCCTATCGTCACTCCTATTGCCGCTGCTGCCGGGTTCGACGCACTCTGGTTCGCAATGATGATTTGCGTCAACTTGCAGATGTCCTTCATGACCCCTCCCTTCGCCTATGCCCTGTTCTATGTGAGGGGTGCTGCAGACCCCCAATTGGGATTGACGACCGCGGACATCATCAGCGGCATGCTGCCGTACGTAGCGATTATCGTCCTTGCCCTGGTGCTCTGTATCATCTTCCCGCAGATTATTCTCTGGCTACCTGCACAGATGCATTAGACTCTCAGTCACCCGGTTGAATGCAACAAAATAAGAGGGGCCGGCCCGTCGATGGGCCGGCCCCTCTTATTCAGTTTCCGGCACTGACCTGGAACGCTTCGCCCGCTCAGCGTAGCGGCTCGGCGTCCAGCAGGGCCTTCAGCCGTTCAACCTCGCCCTCTTTCATCTTGTAACAGTGTTCGGACGCGGGGTACGCACCCGACTTGATTTCGCCCACAAATGCCGACACCGCGCTCACTATCTCGTCGCCAACCGTGGCATATCGCTTCACAAACTTCGGAGTAAAAACAGGGTACATGCCTATCAGGTCGCTGAGCAACACCGCCTGCCCATCGCAATCCGGTCCGGCGCCCACGCTTATCGTGGGAACCTTGAGCCGCTCGGTGACCAGCTTGCCGCACTCGGCCGGCACGCCCTCTAACAGCACCATGAATGCGCCGGCCTCTTCGAGCGCGAGGGCGTCCGAGAGGACGCGCATCGCCGCCTCGGCGGTATTACCCTGGACTCTGAACCCTCCGAGCTGTGCGGCGCTCTGCGGAGTCAATCCAATATGCGCCATCACGAGCATCCCTGCCTCCGCTATCGCACGTATCTGTGGGGCCATTTGCCGCCCACCTTCAAGTTTCACTGAATCGACTCCGGCCTCTTTGTAGAATCGCCCGGCATTGCGTACTGCATCCTCGACTGATGTCTGATATGAAAGGAATGGCAGGTCGCCAACGACATGCACGTTGGGCGCTCCTTTCCGAACGGCCTGCGCGTGGAAGATCATCTGTTCCATGGTTACTGGAACCGTGCCATCGTAACCGTAGACCACGTTTCCCATCGAGTCGCCAACCAGTATCATTTCGAGGCCTGCCTTTTCGGCAAGCACCGCTGACGTGTAGTCGTACAGCGCCAATTCAGAGAACTTCTCCCCCGCCTCTTTCATCTTCAAGAAATCGAGTATCGTCTTCTTCTTAGCCACACCAACTCCTTATAGCTTCGTTCATGTTCCCGCGCAGGCCCGCCAGCCACGCGCCGCATCAGTCAAGCAACGTCGCCGTACTAGGCCTCACGGTCTCCAGCCACTGAGCCAATCTCGCACTTTCTCCCTCGCGCATAGCGTAGCAGTGTTCGGCCGCAGGATAGGTCCCATTGCGGATCTCTGCGCAGTAGGTGCTGAACGCACTCCTGATTTCACCGCCGAGGTTGGCGTACCTCTTCACGAACTTGGGAGTGAACATCTGATAGATGCCGAGCACGTCCATGAAGTTGAGGCTCTGCGAATCGCAGTAAGGTCCAGCACCCGTAGAAATCGTAGGGACATGAACGCGCTCAGTGATGAGTTTGCCCGACTCCGCCGGCATCCCTTCAAGGACCAGCGCAGCAACGCCGGCATCCTGCAAAGCCAGCGCATCTTCAAGAAGAGTCTGCGTACCTTCGAGGGTGCGCCCCTGAGCCCCGAAGCCCCCCAGAGCAGACACGCTCTGAGGTGTGATGCCGATGTGCCCGTGCACGACCATGCCGGCATCCACGACCGCCTTGATGTGCGGAACAATTCGCCTCCCTCCTTCCATCTTCACCGCGTCGACATAGGCTTCCTTGTACAGTCTGCCCGCGTTCATGACCGTCTCACGAATCGAAACAGAGTAGCTCAGAAACGGCATGTCACCTACGATGAACGTGTTTGGCGCCCCCCGCCGCACAGCGCCGCTGTGTGCGATTACCTGGTCCAGTGTCACGGGTACCGTGCCGTCATACCCGTAGATTACGTTTCCCATAGAGTCGCCTATGAGAATCATGTCGATGCCGGCCTGCTCAGCAAGCATGGCGAACGTGAAGTCATAAAGAACTATGTAGGCAAACTTCTCGCCGTTCTCTTTCATGCGCATGAAATCCAGAACTGTCTTCTTCTTGGCCACTCAATACCTCCCTCTGCGTTCTATGTTCCGAAATGCGGGCCGCTGCCCCGCAGATGGCTCCGCGCAACAACTTAGCGCCACGTTCACTCCGAAAGAACCGACTGCAGTTCCACAGCTTTTTCGCTGGATAGCGTACCCTTCGCCAACGCGATTGGAATTGTCGCGAGACCCAGCGACTTGTACAACGGAACCATCGTGGGCTCACTCGTTTCCAAGGCGGCAATATGCTTGCGTACCGTGCCCACGTCTCCCCTGGCTATGGGGCCCGTCAGACAACCCGGAAAGCCGACGTTCGCAATGTTGTTGATAGTGCCGTTGAGCACCGGCATGCAGGCGGTAACTGCATCGGCCTGCGACATGCCGAAGTGCTTCCACATGTCAGTAGCGAGGTGAACCACCGTATACAAGTAGTTGCACGCAATGCACGCGGATGCATGATACAGTGCCTTGTCTTCCTCGCGTAGCGTCATCCACCGCCCTTCCAGCGAATCCGCAAACCGCTTGAGGTCGCTGAGGACGGGTTCCTCCGCCTCGAGGGTGAACGTTGAGCCGGGAAGGTTCTGCAGCGATTGCTCGATGCTGGCGAATGAGTTGCACGGGTGCATACAGCCCACGTGGCCGCCTCGCTCGGCCACATGCGCGAGAACGGCTGTTGAGTTGGCGCCGCTGCAGTGAATCACCGATTGTCCGGGTCGCCAATCGACAGCATCGGCAACCACACCTATGACATCATCGGGTGTTGTTATGAACACGAAGTCCATCTCGTCTGCCAGTGCCTGCGCGCTCGGGTAGACCGTGCATCCAGAAATGCCGCCGGCGAATCGCCTCGCTTCGGCAGGCACGATATCCATGGCGCCTTTAACGGGATAGCCTCTCTCGCTCAAGCGAGTGCCAAACGCGGTGCCGACCTTTCCCACGCCGATGAACCCGATGCTGTTCATGCTTTAAGTTGCCTCCTTGAAGCCAGCCATGCGTTCCGGCGGCATGTCACGGGATTCGCGCCCACCAACTGCCGCTTCAGGACCGGTCGCTTGAAGCTGGATACTCTCGTGACCCCCACGCCGATGCCGTCCAGATTGCGGCGGGCGCCTCGAGCACAAGACGCCACGCGGCGTGCTCGAGGGATACTCACCACATGTTAGGCCGAGCAGAGCCCACCGGTCAATTACGTGCGGGGCCGATATTGTCGCGTGTCCGGTGCTGCGGTAGAATTGCTGGTCAAGTCACCGACGCCTTGAGGAGGACTCCATTGAAAAGCGATGTTGTCAAACGAGGACCAGAACGAGCACCCCACCGCTCACTATTTTACGCTCTCGGATGCACGGAGACTGACTTCGACAAGCCGTTCATCGGCATCATCAACAGCTATAACCGAATCATCCCCGGCCACATGCACCTGGACGCAATCGCACAGGCGGTGCAGGATGGCGTGAGGAGTGCTGGGGGCGTTCCGTTCGAGATCAACACCATTGGTGTCTGCGATGGTATCGCCATGAACCACCCCGGCATGAAATACAGCTTGCCAAGTCGTGAACTGATTGCCGACTCTGCGGAAACCGTTGCGGAAGCACACCAATTCGACGCTCTTGTATTCATCTGCAGTTGCGACAAGATTGTGCCCGGCATGCTGATGGCGGCGGCCCGTGTCAACGTGCCAGCCATCATCGTCTCCGGGGGCCCTATGATGGCGGGCCACGTGCTCTCGGACGGGGAGATGAAGACGATAGACCTCAGCAGCCTTTTCGAAGCAGTCGGACAGACGCTCAACGGACAGATGTCAGAGGCCACCCTCGAGGACTGGACCCGCAACGCGTGCCCCGGCTGCGGTAGCTGTTCCGGCATGTATACAGCCAACACCATGAACTGCATGACCGAGGCGCTCGGCATGGCGCTGCCCGGCAATGGCACTGTCCCGGGTTCAGTGAGCCGGCGGCTCGATCTGGCGTTTCGAACGGGTGAACAGATCGTCAAGACTTTGGCACTCGGCATCAAGCCACGCGACATAATAACTCGCGATGCCATCTACAATGCCTTCGCTGTCGACATGGCTCTCGGTGGCAGCACGAATTCCGTACTTCATCTGACCGCAATCGCCCACGAAGCCGGAATTGACTATCCTCTATCCTGGCTCAATGAAATCAGCGAGCATACTCCTCACCTTTGCAAGATGAGCCCCTCGGGGCATCACCACCTCGAAGACCTCGACGCGGCCGGGGGCATCTACGCGGTGATGAACCGAATTTCGTCTCTCCTTAAGCGTTCCTCCAAGACGGTCACAGGGGAGGTTGTCGGCGACGTCGCCGCCCGTTTCCCTGTCAAGGACAACGACGTAATTCGAACATTTGAGAACGCGTACTCCCCGACAGGCGGTCTGACCATACTCTTTGGCAACATGGCACCGGATGGAGCCGTGGTGAAGAGTGCAGCTGTAGCGCCGGAAATGAAAGTCCACCAGGGGCCCGCACGGGTCTTCGATTCGGAAGAAGCTGTCACCGAAGCCATCATGGCAAAATCGATCAACGAGGGTGACGTTGTCGTAATCCGGTATGAAGGCCCCAAAGGCGGACCTGGCATGCGAGAAATGCTGACACCCACTTCTCTTCTCGCAGGGCTTGGCCTCGACAAGAAAGTCGCACTGGTAACGGACGGCCGCTTTTCCGGCGCCACGCGAGGAGCTTCGATCGGACATGTTTCGCCGGAGGCAGCTGCAGGTGGTCCGATCGCGGCGATACGGGAAGGCGACACTATTTCCATCGATATTCCGGCGCGCAAGCTGCAAGTGCTCGTCTCTGATGCTGAACTTGCCAGCCGCCTCGCAAAGATACCGCGGTTCGAACCAAGAGTGACGCGTGGTTATCTGAAGCGCTATGCGGAGAAAGTCACCTCGGCGAGCACCGGCGCGGTGTTCGCCGGATAGACGGGACGCGAACGGTGTGCATGTGAAATCGTGTTTCCCCGAGGGGGTGGCTTCATCTCGCTGGATGAATCGATTACGGTAATAGTCAGACTCGTCGTTGCTACGATCCTCGCGGCGGGCGTCGGCTACGATCGGGAAATCAGAGGCAAGGCGGCTGGGGTGCGCACCCTCGTGCTGATTGCACTTGGTGCTGCCGCATTTACACTTGCCTCGATTTACGGATTTGCTGCATCGGATACCGCGCGCGTCGCATCCGGAGTTGTCGCCGGTGTGGGATTTCTGGGCGCCGGAGTCATATTCCGCGGAGGTCAGGGCAATTCCGTCGCCGGACTCACCACGGCCGCTTCGATCTGGGTCACTGCGGGGATAGGTCTGGCGGTCGGTTGCGGGCAATACGTTCTCGCGGTGGCGGTGACAGTCCTGGCCCTGATTGTGCTGAGGTTACCCCATATCCGCGAGTGACCGCCTTCAGCCGGGGCCGCAGCCCCGGCTGTTGCCGGGTCACACCATGATATAGTGCGTAAACGGTCGGACGAAACCCAGCAGGTACACATGCAACAAGAAGAAGCAGCAACGGTACTCGAGGATCTGCGGTCGGCGTATCCCGATAAATTTGCGTCCGAGAACCGCGTATTCAGCCATATCCACCGGGGCGACGTCATCTTTATCGCGTCCGGGTGCGGAGAACCCCAGTACCTGGTGCGCTCTCTCATCGAATATGTGGAATCGCACCCCAAGGGTTTCTTCGACACAGAGGTCATTCACTTGTGGTCAATGGGTTTGGCGCCATACGCCGACGACAAGTTCAAGCGCAATTTTCGCCACAACTCATTCTTTCTTGGTCCCAGCACCCGCGGCGCCGTCAATCGGGGCGTGGCGGACTACAGCCCAATCTCACTGTCTCAGATTCCGAGGCTGTTTCGCAGGGGCGTCATTTCCATCGATGTCGCGTTGCTCCAGGTGTCCATGCCGGACCGGCACGGATATATGAGTCTTGGTGTCAGCGTCGACATGGTCAAAGCCGCCACCGAAACGGCAACGACCGTCATCGTGCAACCCAACAGGTTCATGCCCAGAATATATGGGGACAGCTTCATCCATATCAGTGAAATCGAGTATGTCATGCCCTTCGACGAGCCGCTTCTTGAGTATCGCCGTGGTGTTGGAGAGGAGGACAGCGAGGTTGTGGAGTCGATCGGACGCCACGTGGCTCGTCTTGTTCAAGACGGAGACACCATCCAGGTCGGATATGGCAACGTACCCAATGCTATCCTGGCCAATCTGTCCCAGCGGCGTCATCTCGGCGTGCACACGGAATTGCTGACCGACGGTTTAGTGGAGTTGATGAAATCCGGCGTCATAGACAATTCCAAGAAGAGCATTGACCGCGGGAAGACGGTTGCCACCTTCTGCATGGGCAAACGTGAAACATACGAGTTTCTGGATGACAACCCGGCTGTGGACTTCCGGCCGGTCGACTATACCAACAACCCGCTCGTCATCGCCCAACACGATAACATGGTCGCGATCAACAGCGCCCTCGAGATTGACCTGACGGGTCAGGCCACCTCCGAGTCGATCGGCGAGCAGTTTTACAGCGGCGTCGGCGGACATTACGACTTCATGAGGGGCGCGCTGCTGGCTACAAATGGCAAGACTATTCTTGCGTTGCCCTCCACCGCCTCGGGTGGAGAGGTGTCGCGCATCGTCCCCTCCATTTCGGAAGGCGCCGGGGTGACGTTGAACCGGGGCGACGTCAACTACGTGATAACCGAGTATGGCATCGCGTATCTTCATGGCAAGAATATTCGCGAGCGGGCGATGGACCTCATCTCCATTGCGCACCCGAAGTTTCGCCCATGGCTCATTCAAGAAGCGAAGAAGCGCAACCTCATCTACAAAGACCAGGCGTTCATTCCCGGGCGGAGAGGGGAATACCCGGAAGAGCTTGAGACTCATCGAACCACACGAGACGGACTCGAAATCGTTCTGCGTCCGGTCAAGATCTCGGACGAGCCACTGATAAAGGACCTCTTCTATTCGTTGTCGGACCAGAGCATGTACCGGCGGTTCATGTCGGTGCGAAAGGACATGCCGCACGAACGACTCCAGGAATTCGTGGTTATAGACTACACGCGAGAAATAGTGATTCTAGCCTCCATACAACATCAGGAGACGGAGGAGATAGTCGGCCTGGGGCAGTACGGCATCGACGAATCAACTCACACGGCAGAGGTTGCAATCGCAGTGAAGGACGCGTATCATAATCACGGTATCGGGACTGAACTCCTATCCTATCTTACTTTACTTGCTAAGCGATATGGTTTGCTGGGCTTCACTGCCGAGGTCCTGGTAGAGAACCAGCCCATGCTGCACCTCTTCGAGAAGATGGGGTTCGACCTCGAGAAGCGCATTGCGGAGGACGTGTACGAACTCAAGATGCTGTTCAGAGAGGTGCCACAACGTGAAAGGTAACGAGTCCAGCATGAAGTATCTCTTCGAACCCAGGGGCGTCGCCATTATTGGCGCGTCACACACTCCGGGCAAGATCGGTTACAAAGTTGTTGAGAACATCGTGGTGGGCGGGTACAAAGGACGGATCTACCCCATAAATCCGAGAGGCGGCGAGTTGCTCGGATTGCCCGTCCACAAGACACTGGAGGACATCGAGGGGCCAGTGGACGTTGCGATGATCACTGTTCCGGCCGAGATCGTGTTCAGCGCCATCGAAGAGTGCGCCAGAAAGCAGACCAAGTTCGCAGTCATCATCACGTCCGGGTTTTCCGAGGTCGGCAATGTGGCTGAGGAGCGCAAGATCGCCCGGTTCGCGAGCGAACATGGCATCCGCGTGATTGGGCCCAACGTGTTCGGGTTGTATTCGTCGGTATCCTCTCTCAATGCCACGTTCGGCCCTGCCGACGTGAAGAGCGGCAATGTGGCCATCATTACTCAGAGCGGCGCCATTGGCATCGCGATGATAGGAAAGACGAAAGTCGAGGGCATCGGCCTTTCGGCGATGATTTCGGTGGGGAACAAGTCGGACGTTGATGAGACCGACCTTCTCGACTATCTGACGTTCCAGGACGACGCGAAGGTCGTCCTCATGTACCTCGAAGGCATCAAGTCCGGCGAGCGTTTGGTCGAGGTCCTCAAGAAAGCAACACGCAAGAAGCCCGTGGTTGTCATCAAGTCAGGGCGGTCCAGTCGGGGCGCTCAAGCCGCCGCATCGCATACCGGCTCCCTCGCCGGGGAAGACAAGGTCTTTGACGATGTTGCCAGGCAATGTGGCGTCATCCGCGCCGAGAGCATCCATGAGGCACTGGACTGGTGCAAGTTCCTGGCCGACGCTCCGATGCCCCTTGGAGAAGACTGCGTCATCATCACAAACGGGGGAGGGATCGGAGTCCTTACTGCCGATGCGTGCGAGAAGTATGGCGTGAACCTCTCTGACGAGGTGGCCGACCTGAAGAAGACGTTCGAATCCGTTATGCCGTCCTTCGGTTCCGCAAAGAATCCCGTCGACATTACCGGAGGCGCCAGCCCCGAGGATTACGACAAGGCTCTGGTGGCTGCGCTTCAGAACGAGAATATCGACTCTGTAGCGTGTCTCGGATGTCAGACTGCCTCATTCGACGCACCTCGCTTCGCGCAGATTGCCGAAGAGCGCTACGGGCAGTACAGGCCGGTCAAACCCATTGTCTTCTCGCTGTTTGGCGGCGAAGAGGTCGAACGCAGCATTGTCGACCTCAAGGCGAAGGGCATTCCGGTCTTTTCCGACGTGTATGACATGACCGCGTTCCTTGGGGCCCTCTATCAGGATTACCGGAACAAGACCAACGTGCCTGCCGATGTCGCAACGGCCGATATCGATATCCCGTCCATCGACGCCGCGATCGCGTCGGCACGGGCAGATGGCAGGCATTTCCTGCTTTCGCACGAGGCGCAACAGGTGATGCGTGCCGCCCAGGTCGTGATTCCGCAAAGTCGCATCGCTCACAACCCCGACGAGGCGGTGCGTCTCGCGGAGGAAATTGGCTATCCGGTGGTCATGAAGGTCATTTCAAAGGACATAATACACAAGAGCGACGCCGGCGGTGTTGCTCTGGACCTGGAGAACAAGAAGGAAGTCCTCGATGCCTACGAGGCGATCTTGCGCAACTGTCACGCGTACAAAGCCGACGCCGTCATTGAAGGGATGCAGATTGACGAGATGATTCGTCACGGTATTGAAACCATTGTTGGCGCCCGACGCGACGCTGCGTTTGGCCCCACGGTGATGTTCGGTCTCGGCGGCGTCTATGTCGAAGTGCTCAGGGACATAGCCTTCCGCGCGTTCCCAATCAGCAGGGAAGAGACCCTGAACATGATCGGGCAAATTCACGCGTACCCTCTCCTGCTTGGCGTGAGGGGGGAATCACGGAAGGACATCGACGAAGTCGCCAGTACCATCACGAAAGTCGGCTGGATTCTCCGGAACTGTCCGGCGATATCCGACATCGAGGTCAATCCTCTCGTCGTGTATGACCATGGCGAGGGTGTTAAGGCTGTGGACGTGAGGATCCTGCTTCGAGAATCTGAGGAGGCGAAGTAAATGAAGACCATTGTTGTGGGCTCCACACACAAGAGCGCTGGCAAGACCAGCTTGATCGTAGGCCTCGCGAAGGTTATCGGCGGCTCGTGCGGATATATGAAGCCATTGGGCGACAGGTTGCTGTATCGCAAGAAGAGATTGTGGGACTACGACGCTGCCCTCATCGCCAGCGTCTTCAATTTGGAAGGCAATCCGGAGGAAATGACTCTCGGTTTTGAGCATGCGAAGCTGAAGTACATGTACGACAGCGAAGGCATGAAGGAGAAGCTGAGCGAGATGGCAACGTTTGCTGCTGAGGGCAAGGACCTCCTCTTTGTCGAAGCAGGTGAATCGCTGGCGTATGGGTCCTCAGTGAATCTGGACGCAATCTCCCTCGCCTCCTTTCTTGGCGCTCGCCTCGTGCTTGTGGCCGGAGGTAGCGAGAGCACCATCGTTGATGACCTCGCGTTTGTTAAGCGATATGTGGACATGAGCCGTGTCGATTTCGCCGGCGTCATCGTCAACAAGGTGCGCAACATCGAAGACTATCGAACTACACACCTCGAGGATGTGACTTCGCTGGGTGTCACTGTCCTTGGAGTCGTCCCGTTTGAGGCGGAATTAACGCGGCTTTCGGTCGGGCACCTTGCAGAGCGCCTGCTGGCCAAAGTCGTGGCGGGAGAACAGGGGCTCGGGCGAAAAGTCAGTTCCATCATGGTGGGCGCCATGTCTACCAACGCGGCGCTTCAGAATCCCATCTTCAAGAAGGAAAACAAGCTCGTCATCACCGGAGGGGATAGGAGCGACCTGATTCTCGCGGCAATCGAGAGCAGCACGTCCGGCATCATTTTGACCAACAATATTCTGCCTTCATCCAACATAATCTCCAAAGCATCAGAACGGAATATCCCGCTTCTTCTCGTGCCGTTTGACACGTATCAGACTGCGTCGCAGATTGAAAGCATCGACCCTCTGATGGTGAAGGATGACTTGAAGAAGATGGAGATGCTTACGCAGCTTGTGAAGGAGCACGTGTCAACCGCAGGAATTGTGGGTTAGCGCTCTCCGCACGAAGATTAACCAGCGTTCGCAAGGGTCCGCCCGTTTCGAAAGTGGCGGACCCTTTTTCAATCAGCGCAATGGCGCGCCACTCGCTTCAGATGCATGGTGTGTCTCTCACGCGGGCGGCAGCGCAAGGACGGTTCAACGGCTGCGGGGAGTCAGCCCTTTATCACTCCCAGTGGTTCCGCTCTCGCGACCATTCTACAGATGCCGGCACCTACCACCACGTCAATCACGTCAGCGATGTCCTTGTATGACTGTGAGGATTCCTCGGCTAGACCCGGCACGTCTCCAGTTCGAACCACAATGTGCCTCTCCAGGAGCGAAGCCGCGACATCCTCTCCGCGCACGGACTTTCGCGCGGCACTTCGGCTCAGCAGGCGACCTGCCCCGTGACATGTTGACCCGAACGTCTCCTGCATCGCACGTTCGGTGCCGACCCCGACATACGAGTGGCGCCCCATGTCACCTGGAATCAGCACAGGCTGCCCTGTCACCCGGTAGCGCCCTCGGAGACACGGATGCCCCGGGGGAAACGCCCGCGTTGCTCCTTTTCGGTGCACACACAGCTTCATCGCGACCCCGTCGACTATATGGGTTTCGATTTTGGCTATGTTGTGCGCCACGTCGTAAACCTGGCGGATGCTGCGTGCATCCTGGTTCTTTCCGAATATCTCGCTGAACGCCTCTCTCACCCAGTGAGCGATGTGCTGACGATTGCTCCAGGCGTAGTTGGCTGCGCAACTCATCGCGGCCAGATACTGTCTACCTTCATCAGATTCAATCGGGGCGCACGCGAGCTGTCGATCCGGCAATGATATGCCGTAGCGGCACGCAGCGCGCTCCATTAATTTCAGATAATCTGTGCACACCTGGTGTCCGAACCCCCGCGACCCGGTGTGTATCAGCACGAGTACCTGACCAACACGGTCCATTCCCAGTGCAGACGCCGTCGCGTGGTCGTATATGTCGGTGACAGCCTGTATCTCAATGAAGTGGTTGCCCGAGCCCAGACTGCCGGACTGGGGCAAACCACGGGTCAACGCGCGCTCGCTCACCCATCCCGGATCTGCTCCGTCCATTCGTCCCCCATCTTCTGTCGCATCGAGATCGTCATCTGTCCCGAGTCCCTTGCCGACCGCCCACCGCGCACCGTCGACCAGCATCCGCGGTATCTCGTGCTTCGGCGGCTGAAGCCTTCCTTCAGAACCAACGCCCGATGGCACCTTGCGAAAGATGGACTCCAGCAGTCGGTCGATTCGTGGCATGACGTCAGACTTCAGAAGGTCCGTTCGAAGCAACCGAACCCCGCAGTTGATATCGTAGCCGACGCCCCCTGGAGACACGACTCCATCTGAGATGCGGGTTGCGGCGACCCCTCCAATGGGAAATCCGTAGCCCCAGTGGATGTCGGGCATCGCCATTGAGCGACCGACGATTCCCGGCAAACACGCGACGTTGGCGACCTGTTCGAGTGCCTGGTCCTGCCGGATGGAAGCAATCATCGACTGACTCGCATAGACCAACCCCGGCACGCGCATGCCGGCGCGATGGGTGATGGGAATCTCCCAACGATAGTCATCCAACTTCAAGAGCGCCATGGGAGCGGCCTTGTCACACGTCGAAAATGACTTGCGCCGTGCAGCAGCCTCGTGTCTGCTCAACGCGCACCATGTGGTACGTAGCCGCCTTCACCTCACATTGCTCGCGATGAACCCCCGGCACCAGACTTTCGCCACAGCACCGTGCACGCAAACGCCCGTCGCCCAGTTCATCGAAGCGAATCTCCGAAAACCCAACGTGCTCTGTATAAAGAACGTAGATGAGCTCATTAAGCCAGTCCGCGAGCAGACAATCGACATTGGCTGAATCCACCGAGATTATCCTGCACAACGTGACGGCGAACGGGGGACCAACCACCGTCAGGTCATACAGGGCGGCAGCGGCGTGCCGGAACAGCTCGGCCAGATCCCGACCGCGTATCGCCACCGCAACGTCAGCAGTGTGGGAAACAAACTCGAAGGGCTTCTGCTCGGTAGTCATATATTATCGTCGACGAGAGATGATATCACGGCGATTCCGCGGGGTACTCCGCATGGGACTCGACGACGTGTTGCGTCAATAGAAACGGTTACCGAAGGGCCTCCTGTTGCGTCAGAATTGGTGTTACCGAACGGCTTCGACCAAGTCGTTGATCGGTGTGAGAGCTCCATAGGGTGTCCAGGGCTCGGTTAATCTGGTCCAGCAGGGTGGCCGGGTCCAGTTCGTAGTAGAGTTCAACCAGCGCCTGCCGATGCCTCGATCGGAGAGGTCGGCGGATTCGAGCACCCTGCGGTATGGTGTCCTGGCGGTGTCGTAAATCTTGCGCACCTTTGCCCCCTCACGAGTTTTCGAAACCAGCTTCATCACCGGCTGGAAGAAGTTGAAATACAGTCGCACAAGCCCGTGGACGTGCTGCAGCTGCTCGAAGGCCTCCCTGGATCGAGTACCGGTCGTAGCCGATGAGGCGTCTCACCACCGACCAGTTCTTCTGCTCCACGTGCGCGCTGTCGTTCTTCTTGTACGGCCGCGACCGGGTGAACGTGATCTCATGCTCGACGCAGTAACGTTTCAATTCCCGGTTGATGAACTCGCTGCCGTTGTCGGAATCGATTCCCTTGCACGCAAATGGCAGCCTCTTGCGTACCTCGTGGATCGCTCCTCGCACTTTCTGCTCCTGCTTCCCCCATACCGCCTGGCACTCGACCCACCCCGTATGAATGTCCACCGCAGTCAGCGTCGTGAGATAGAAGCCCTCCGTACTCTCGCCACAGTGCGCTACCAGATCCACTTCAAGAAATCCGGGACACGCCTCGTCCCAGTCCGAAAACGTCCTTATCGGTATCTCCCGTTTCAGCAGGCTCCCCGCTCGCGTCGTGCTGAAGCCATGACGGCGCCCCTGCCTCCTGTACGGGCGCAGTAACCGATCTATCGTCGACGGACTCATCTGCAGCAGCTGCCGAGTCACTTCCGCGCTCATGGCCATCCTGCCCCGCCTCACCATCACCTCGGCCATTTCCCCCAGGTAGGGTTGCAACCGCCGTGAACATGGCCGCAGCAGCGTCTCCCAGATCTCCTTCAGCGCTTCCCGTGCCTCAGTGCCATACTGCTGCCTCCGCCCTCGTCGCCCTCCGCTCTGCCTCACCTTTCCCGTAAGCAGTCGAATCCCCGTCTTCCGGTGGTACCCCGTCACCTGAACGAACTCGTCCAGAACCTCCGATTGTCGTCTTCCGGCATCCTCCCTGATATCGTCGCCTGTAGAGCTTCCGCATAGTCCTTCACACTCTCTCCTCTCATGCCCTATCGGTAACATGATTTCTGACGCAACACCACCCCTCTCGGTAATCCGAATTGTGAGGCAATTCGGACGATTGACGTAGCTATGGGCATCTGCTAGAATCGCCTACTCAGGGCGGTTAGCTCAGTGGTTAGAGCGCTGCGTTGACATCGCAGAGGTCACTGGTTCAAGTCCAGTACTGCCCAGTTCTCCATGACTACGGATGTGCTCCCGAAGACGGAGCCGGACGAGGTTCGACAGCGCGAGGAATCGCGCCGGGTGGTGGTGCTCTGCGTAGTCAGTGACGCCTCCTCCCCCAGAATGATTTACTACGCATATGCACCAAGATAGCGGTCTTGAGACGATCAGACACTCAGCATCACACGTGATGGCTGAGGCAGTTTTGCAGCTCTTTCCTGACGCGCGGTTCGGCATCGGACCTGCCATTGAAGACGGGTTCTACTATGACTTCGAGCTGCCGCGTTCGCTGACGCCCGATGATCTACCTGCGGTCGAAGAGTCCATGCGCAAGATCGTCGAGAAGGACCAACCGTTCGTTCGACGAGAGGTCAGCAAGGCGGAAGCGCGGGAGATTTTCGCGGGGCAGCCGTACAAGCTGGAGCTCCTCGAAGACCTCGAAGAAGGCACCGTAACTGTCTATACCCAGGGCGGCTTCACGGACCTCTGTCGCGGTCCGCACGTGCAGACGACCGGTCAAATCGGTGCGTTTAAGCTCTTGCGAACTGCCGGGGCCTACTGGCGAGGTGATGAGTCCCGTCCCATGCTGCAGCGTATTTACGGCGTGGCGTTTCCCAGCCAGGAAGAGTTAGAGTCTTACCTCGCCCGTCTGGCAGAGGCCGCGAAACGTGATCATCGCAAGCTCGGCAGGGAACTCGATCTGTTCAGCATCCACGATGAGATTGGTCCTGGTCTCGTGTGCTGGCACCCCAATGGCGCCACGGTGCGTCAGATTATCGAAGACTTCTGGAAGGCCGAGCATTACCAACGCGGTTACGGCCTTGTGTACACCCCTCACGTAGGAAAGCTGGACCAGTGGAAACAGAGCGGACACTGGGAGTTCTACAGAGAGAATCTGTACTCCCCCATGGACGTTGACGGTCAACTGTATCTCATCAAGCCGATGAATTGTCTGGGGCACATCCTCATCTTCAAGACTCACACACGCAGCTATCGTGAGTTGCCCATCCGGATGGCCGAGTTGGGAACGGTGTATCGATACGAGAGAGCAGGCGTACTCTACGGGCTCACCCGGGTTCGTGGCTTCACGCAAGATGACGCTCATATCTTCTGCAGGGAAGATCAGATAGAGTCAGAGGTAGTCAAGGTCATCGAACTGGCTCAATTCATGATGGCCACTTTTGGTTTCCGCGAGTACAAGATGGTGCTCGCCACCCGCCCCGATCACTTCGCGGGCACCGAAGAGGTGTGGGAACACGCCACCGCAGCCCTCACTGCGGCGCTTGAGCGGCTCGGTTTGAGTTATGAGGAAGACCCGGGAGGCGGCGCATTCTATGGGCCGAAGATCGACGTTAAGCTATCCGACGCGATGGGTCGCGATTGGCAGGGACCGACCATCCAGGTGGACTTCAATTTGCCGCAGCGCTTCAATGTCTGCTATATTGGTGAAGATGGTAACGAACATCTCGTTACCATGATCCATAGAACCGTTCTGGGAAGCATGGAACGGTTCTTTGCATGTCTGGTTGAGCACTATGGTGGCGCTTTCCCCGTCTGGTTGAGTCCCGTTCAAGCCAGATTGATACCGATTGCCGACAGACATGTCGAGTACGCTCTGCAAGTCGAAGAAAGATTGCGGCGGGCCGGGTTCCGCGTGGATGTCGACTCGCGTTCAGAACGAATGGGGTCCAAGATACGGGATGCCCAGTTGGCAAAGGTACCGTACATGCTGGTAATAGGCGACAAGGAGATAGAAGCAGGCGGAGCGTCCGTGCGCATGAGAAGCGGTGAAGACATGGGGCTATGCACCATGGATGATGTTGAGAACCGTATCAGGGCCGCAGTGGACAGCAGAACCTAGCAGACGATGAAAAGCAAACCGCACGGTACGATACGCCCCGCCGTCCGCCCGATGCCCGTCAATCGACAGATCCGGGCACGAGAGGTGCGGGTCATTGGTGAAGAGGGCGAGCAGATGGGCACGCTGCCCATCGCCAAGGCACTTCAGGTAGCACAAGAGCATGAGTTAGACCTGGTGATGGTTGCTCCCAACTCGGTGCCCCCGGTGTGTCGACTCGTCGACTACGGCAAGTTCAAGTACGAACAGCTCAAGAAAGAGAAGAAGGGGCGCAAGAGTCAAAAAGGCCTCCTTCGTGAAGTGCGCCTGCGTCCGAAGATTGAGGAGCATGACCTCCAGGACAAGATTCGGAAGACGAGGGAACTCCTCGACGAAGGCAACAAGGTAAAGATCACTGTGCGGTTCCGGGGTCGCGAGATCGTATATCCGGAACTAGGGTGGCAGGTCCTGAAACGAGTTGCCGAGGCTCTGAAGGACGACGCAGTCGCGACGAGTCAACCGTCAAAAGACGCGAGGAATATCGCGTTGACGCTTGCTCCCCTCCCCAGCAAGAAGACCCAGGAGGCCAAGCAAAATGCCGAAGTTGAAGACTCACAAGGGAGCTAAGAGCCGCTTCAAGGTTACGGGAACCGGCAAGCTCCTGCGCATGAAGTGTGGGAAGAGCCATTTCCGACGCCGCAAGGCTCCAAGAACTAAGCGCCTGTACGACGCGATGGTTGCCGTTTCGAGCGCTGATGTGCCTCGCATACGTCGGTTGCTGCCATATTCATAGTGCGGGCTGTCAGTCTCGTGTAGTTAATCCTGTAGTCAGTCCCATAGGGAGGATACTGTGCCCCGATCGACGAGTGGACGGGTGTCTCGCAACCGTCATAATAAGGTCCTGTCTTTCACGAAGGGACATCGCGCGTCCCGCCACCACCTCTTCCGTAGCGCCAACGAGTCCATGCTGCACGCGCTGGACTACGCCTACTGTCATCGCCGTGAGCGCAAGAGCGACTTTCGCAAGCTGTGGATTACGCGCATCAACGCTGCTTCCCGCGCGAATGGATGCAGCTATAGCGTGTTCATGAACGGCCTCCGTACCGCCGGCATCGAGCTCAATCGCAAGGTGCTCGCTGACATGGCGGTGCGTGACCCCGGGGCGTTTGCGAAGCTTGTTCAGTCGACGCGCGCGGGAGCTCAGTCGTAGCCGCCGAGGCAGCGAGATGCAGGAAGAGCTTGACCGGCTGGAATGCACCGCAGTCGCGGAACTGTCGTCCATAGACTCGGTGACGCAACTCGACGAATGGAGGGTGCGTTACCTGGGCAAAAAGAGTGCCCTGACTTCCGCTCTCCGCAATGTCGCGTCACTATCTTCGGATGACAAGAAGATCTACGGGGCCCGTGCCAATGCAGTCAAGGCGGCGCTCCAACAGCAACTTGCGACCAAACTCGAACTGCTTCAAGTCAGCGGTATCAATCAGTCTCTGGGCGGCGCCGCACTTGATGTCACCCTGCCGGGACATCCGTTGTCCGTGGGCCATCTGCACCCCATCACCCAGGTCATCCAGGAAATCTGCGCCGTCTTCGCACGTATGGGCTTTCAGGTCATCGATGGGCCTGAGGTCGAACGCGATTTCTACAATTTTGAAGCCCTCAACATTCCTCATGACCACCCCGCGCGCGATATGTTTGCGACGCTCTGGCTTGACTCCAAAGAGTCCCCCGATGCGCGACTGCTGCGAACCCACACCTCACCGATGCAGGTGCGCATCATGGAGGCCCACAAGCCTCCGTTGCGGTTCGTCGTCCCAGGACGGACCTATCGTTACGAAGCCACCGACGCGACGCATGATTGGATGTTTCACCAGGTTGAGGGACTTGCCGTCGACACCGACATAACATTGCGCGACCTCAAGGAAACTCTCTTCGAGTTCTGCAGAAGCATATTCGGACGGGAGATTGGTGTTCGATTCCGCTGCGATTACTTCCCGTTCGTCGAACCTGGCGGTGAAATAGCCATTCAGTGCTTTCAGTGCAAGGGAGCCGGGTGTCGTCTCTGCGGAGGTACCGGCTGGCTTGAAATACTGGGCAGCGGCATGGTGCATCCGCAGGTCTTGCAGGGATGCGGAATTGACCCGACGGTATACTCCGGCTTTGCCTTTGGGATGGGCGTTGAACGCATCACCATCCTTCGCCATGGCGTCGATGATATTCGACATTTCTATTCTGGGGACTTCCGTTTCTTGCGGCAGTTCTAAGCGGAGAGGTTTCTCATGCGCGTTCCACTCAAGTGGCTGGCTGACTACGTGTCCTGCGATTGGACACCGGAACATATCGCGGAGCAACTGACGCTTGCGGGCCTTGAAGTGGGCTCCATTGAGCGCACGGCGGCATCATGGAACGATGTGCAGGTTGCGCTCGTGACGTCCGTTGAACCTCATCCAAACGCCGATCGGTTGCGTCTTGTGACAGTCGACCTCGGGACCACCGCCGCTACCGTTGTGTGTGGGGCGCCAAACGTTGCCGTCGGCCAGAAGGTCGCGTTCGCCAGCGTTGGCGCATCTCTCATCGACGGCCATTCCGGGGAGTTGTCCGTCCTCAAGGCCGCCAAGATCCGAGGCGTACTCTCAGCGGGCATGGTCTGTTCTGAGAAGGAACTCGGCCTTTCGGATGACCACACAGGCATTTTGGAGCTAGCCATCGATGCGCCTGTCGGAGCGCCGCTGTCCGACTACCTGGGTGACGTGATTCTGGACCTGGAACTGACCCCGAATCGACCCGATTGTCTTTCGATTATCGGGGTGGCGCGAGAGTTGGCCGCACTGTGCGGTTCCAGACTCGACGTCCCAGAAGTTGTGTATGGTTCCGAAGCCACTCCGGTGGAGAGTCTGGTGAAAGTCTCCATTCAGGATGGCAATGACTGCCATCGATATTGTGCGACCATCGTCAGGGACGTCAAGCAGGGACCGTCGCCCGCCTGGATGCAAGCTCGGCTCAAAGCCTGTGGCATGAGGCCCATCTCCAATATCGTCGACATTACAAACTATGTCATGCTGGAGTACGGGCAGCCTCTGCATGCGTTCGACTACGACAAGATTGCCGGCCGCGAAATCATCGTTCGTCGTGCAGCCTCCGGAGAGTCATTTACCACTCTTGATGACGTGGAACGGAGACTTAGTCCTGATGTTCTATTGATTGCTGACGGAGAACGCGCCGTGGGGATTGCCGGAATCATGGGGGGCAGCAACACCGAGGTGTCGCCCTCGACAACGACGGTCCTGCTCGAGGCCGCCTCGTTTAACCAGGCCGTCATAAGGCGCGGCAGCGCGTTCTTGGGACTTCGTACCGAGGCATCGACCCGATTCGACAAGGGACTGCACCCTGACTTCGCATTCACGACTATCCGCCGAGCCACCGAATTGCTCGTCGATATCTGTGATGGACAGGCCGTGGGCGGCGTCTACGACGCATACCCGTTCCCAATCGCGTTGCGCTCGGTGGCATTGCCTGCCACTGAAGTAAAGCGTCTGTCAGGCGTGGACGTCCCGCAAAACGACGTCGAGCGCATCCTGCAAGACCTTGGCTTCTCCATTTCGCGGAGTGACGATTGCTCCACCACCTATTCCGTGCCCTACTGGAGAGGCGACGTGGTTGGACCGGCCGATCTGGTCGAGGATGTAGTTCGGATTCTCGGGTATGACAAGATCCCCGTCGGCCCCCCTCGATTCACGTCAGCCACCGTCTCCGTGCCCGCCGATCTATGGGAATTCAAGGGGCGGTTGCGGCGACTCATCAGCGGTGCCGGATTTCAAGAAGTCCTCACCTATTCGCTGACCAGCCGCGACAAGCTGGCGCTCGTTACGCCCGGTGTACCGCTGGAGCGGGAGCCGCTTCGCCTGGCGAATCCGATGTCCAAAGACCTCGAGTATCTGCGAACAAGCCTTCGCGGCAGCCTTCTGGAAGTTCTTGCCCGCAATCGTAGACGCGAGCAGTCGCAGGCGAAGATTTTCGAATTGAGCCGCATATACTTGCCGCGCGGGGAAGAACTGCCCGAGGAGCGGGAGATGCTCTGTGCCGTACTGTCCGGCACCGTTGAACCCGTCTCCTGGCATCATGGCGAACGCCGCCTGGACTTCTTTGACGCGAAAGGCGTCGCCGAATTCCTGCTGCTGAAGTATGGCGTCGAAGCCACGTTCACGCGTGGAGAGGACGCAGGCTTGTTTCCCGGACGTCAGTCCGCAATCATGGCAGGCAAAACCAAGCTGGGTACCGTGGGACAGCTTCATCCATCCGTCGCACGCGCTTTTGAGGTCGAAACAGAGACGTTTCTACTTGAACTGGACGTGGCACTGTTGATGGCCCATTCCCGTGAGATCGCAGAGTACGAGCCTCTATCGCGATTTCCTTACTCCGAGCGGGATATCGCCCTGGTGATCAACAACGATGTTGCATATGAGAACGTAGTCGACATAATAGCTGGCTTCGGACTTGTGTCGCAGGTCTCGCTGTTCGACGTATATGCTGGAGAACAGATTCCAGCCGGCAAGAAGTCGTTTGCGGTCAGGTTAGTGTTCCAGGCGCCGGACCGAACGCTCACCGATGCCGAGGTCAATGGCGTTCTCCAGAAGATCCTCGGGCGCCTCGAGTCACACCTCGGGGCCGTCCTGCGAAGCTAGCGCGTCCCGCACCATCTTCTCGAGCACTACCGTCGCCTCCGCCAGAGGGACCAGGGTCGCCTCTTTCTCCGACCTGCGCTTCACCTCGATACTACCTGACGCAAGTGTGCGAGGACTGACGGTTACACGGACTGGAATGCCCACGAGGTCCGCATCGTTGAATTTCACGCCCGGTGATGCTTGCCGGTCATCGAACAGCACGTCAATGCCGCCAGCGACGAGCGCGGCGTACAGCCGCTCCCCTTCCCCCTCTACATCTCCCTTGTCGGGATTCAACGTGCACAGGTGCACGTGAAATGGAGCGATTGCCATCGGCCACGTGATGCCTTTCTCGTCGTGCCAGTACTCAACCACGGCGGCCAGCAGCCTTCCCACTCCAATGCCATAGCAGCCCATCACGCATGGACGCGAGACTCCTTGTTCGTCGAGGAACGTCGCTCCAAGCTTGTCGCTTATGAAAGTGCCCAACTTGAAGATATGTCCCACTTCTATGCCCCTGTCTGCCTTAAGCCGGCAACCACACGTCACGCACTTGTCGCCCTCGCGCGCCAAAGCGATATCCGAGACAACGTCCGCCGAGTAGTCGCGCGCATAGTTCGAATTCAGCAGGTGGTAGCCCTCTCTGTTCGCTCCCGCCACCAGATTACGAGCGGACGTGACCGAATCGTCAGCAACGATTCGCACGCCATGTAAGCCGATCGGTGAGGCAAAGCCCGGAACGATGCCGGCCGCAGCGGTCTCCTCTTGCTCGGCCAGTCGTAGTGCCGCACACTTCAACACGCGCTGCAATTTGACTTCGTTGACTTCCAGGTCGCCACGGATCACAGCGAGAACAAATTCGCCGTCAGCCGCATAGAACACGGCCTTCAGGGTCTTCTCCGCAGGCAATCCAAGCAGAGTTGCCACTTCTTCGATGGTGCGTCTGTTGGGCGTCGGGACCTCCTCGAGCGCAAGCAACTCCTCACCCGAAGGGTCCGCGCCGGACTCCGGCGACTTGACACTACGCGCCTTCTCCACGTTCGCTCCATAGCCACAGGAATCGCAGTGCAGAATGGTGTCTTCCCCTGTCTCGGTAAGCACCATAAACTCGTGTGACGCCTTCCCGCCGATAGCGCCGCTGTCCGCCTCAACCATCACCGCGGGCAAACCCAGTCGACGATATACGGCCGCATAGGCTGCGGCCATCGTCTGATACGTCCGCTCCAACGCCGCTTCGTCCGCGTCAAAGCTGTACATGTCCTTCATGATGAACTCGCGGACGCGCAAAAGGCCCCCTCGCGGCCGGGGCTCATCGCGAAACTTGTTCTGAATCTGATAGGGCATGAGCGGCATGTCGCGGTAGCTTTGAATGTACCGCCGCGCCAGGTCCGTCACGACCTCTTCGTGAGTGGGGCCGAGCACCAGGCGATGGTCTTTTCGGTCCACGAGAGTGAAGAGAGATTGTCCGAACGAGGCGAACCGGCCCGAAGTCTCCCACAATTCGACGGGTTGGAGAGTGGGCATCAGCAACTCCTGCCCTCCGGCACGATCCATCTCCTCGCGAATGACCTGTTCGATGCGGTGCAGCGCCCGCAATCCAAGAGGGAGATAAGAGTACACGCCGGCCGCTCCCTGGCAGATCATTCCCGCCCTTACGAGCAACTGGTGGCTGATGCTTTCCGCATCGGCGGGAGTCTCACGCGTCGTGCGTCCGAAGAATTTGGAGTATTTCATCTGTGCTTCACCTCATGTCCTTATGGAGCGCGAGCGCCATCCGCGCCGCTGCCGCATATATTTCCGACGCAATGGCCTCGTAAGCGTTATCGACTGGAACTGAATGCAGAAATGCTCCGCCGCGATACACCAGCACTTTACCATCGCCTCCCGCGATTCCCACATCTGCGTCACGACACTCTCCCGGGCCGTTGACAACGCAACCCATGATAGCGACCCGAACAGGCTCCTTGATGGCCAGGAGCAAAGCAGACACGCGGGCCGCAATTCCAGGCACATCCAGCGTGGTGCGCCCGCAGGTGGGACAGCTCACCAGCGACGGCCCTCTTTCGGAAAGCCCGAGCGACCGCACGATTTCCCTGCCTGCTTCAATCTCGAGCAATGGGTCACCGCTCAACGACACACGTATCGTGTCTCCGATTCCCATCTGGAGGAGAATACCGATGCCCAAAGAGTTTCGGATTGCCCCGGTGAACGGGGGACCTGCTTCGGTGACGCCAAGGTGAAGCGGGTAGGGGACCAGGTCCGCGATGGCGCGATACGCATCGATGGTGACGCGTACATCGGATGACTTCAGCGAGATCTTGATCAGCCCGAATTCCAGTTCCTCAAGCAGCTTGACCTGTTCCAGCGCCAGACTGACCATTCGTTCCGAGAGTGCATCACCCGGGCGATAGTCGCGCGGAAGACTTCCTCCGTTCACGCCGATGCGGATTGGAGTCCGATGTTCGCGCGCAAGCGCGACAATAGCCTCCAGGTGATCGCGTCTGCTGATGTTCCCGGGATTCAGCCGCAGGCCATCAACGCCTGCACCAAGGGCGGCAATAGCAAGTCGATGGTCAAAGTGGATGTCCGCCACAATCGGGATAGACACTGCTTTGCGGATGAGCGCTAGCGCCTCGGCTGCCTCCATGTCCGGCACCGCCAACCGCACGATGTCGCAACCTGCAGTGGTCAGCGCATGTATCTGCTCAACGCTGGCACGCACGTCGCGCGTGTCCGTCTTCGTCATCGACTGGACGGTAACCGGTGCGTCGCCACCCACAACGACGTCGCCAAGTCGAATAGGGACGGAGCGCCTGCGCACTATCACAATCCAAATCCCCGGCCCTGAATCAGCCTCAGGACGTCACTTGTCGTGATGAAGATTACCAGCGTAATCAGCAAGGCAGTGCCGACTGCGTACGACACACGTATCGCACGTTCCGACAGCCGTCTTCCGCGCCTCGTTGCCTCCACCAGTGCGACCAATATCCCTCCGCCGTCCAGCGGCGGAACGGGTATCAGATTGAAGAGCGCGATGCCGATGCTTATCAACCCTGCGATGAAAATAAGGTTTGTAGGTCCAAACATCGAAACCGCTTCGACGGTGAGCTGTCCAGCGCCGATTGGCCCCACAAAGGCCATCGATGGATCCTCGCGCATGAGCGGTACCGATGCAACGATGAGCGATGGCATGCTCACGATGTAGCGGGCACCTGCCACTATCGCCGTCCCGAACGGAGTGCCCCGTTGCTCGATCCGTGAGCCGGGCGCCCACGTCAACTGCATACCGAGGCCCTGACTGGCGACCTGAGCACCGGTGAACTGGACGGTATAGCTCTCGCTGCCGCGCAACATGGTCAACATCGCTGTCGCATCCGGCGCTACAGCGGCAAGCGCGCTATCAACGCCGGCCTGGTTGACCACGGCCAGATCATTGACACCAAGGAGTGAATCGCCTTGAGCGATGCCGCTGGTCGCCGCGAGTGACCCCGGAACTACGGACTCCACGACATCCCTTCCAAGCGTTATGCCGATAATGTTCCTGCCGAGAGTCTCGGAGTAGCTGGGCGCGACCTGCGCCGGGAACTCTGCGCCATCACGCTGCACCTGCAATTCCACGGATTGCCCGGCAGCGACTCCGACAAGCACGTCCTGAAGGTCGTTCCACGTCTCCATGGAGACGCCATTGGCCGTCAGTACGACGTCACCAGCCTTTAACCCCGCCGCCATCGCTGGCGACGCGTCTTGGACCTGGTATACCAACAGACCGTCGCTCACCGCCACAGCCCTGGGTACGGCAAAAAACACCGAAAGCAGCAGGAAAGCGAGGAAGATATTCGCCGCAGGGCCCGCCGCGTACACGATCAACCGTCGCCACCATGATTGCGCCGCGAGACTCCCTTCCTGGGTCGGATCGTTCTCGCCGCGACTCTTCACAAATGCTCCCACCGGGAGGGCGTTGATGGAATACAGTGTGCCACGCCACATACGTCCGAATAGCCGCGGGGGAAAGCCGATGCCAAATTCCTCGACCGCAACACCAACTCTCTTGGATGCAATGAAGTGGCCCATTTCGTGGGCCACAATCACAACGAGCAGGGACGCGATAAACAGCAGAATAGTTTCAATCATGTCTCACCTGTCAGGTATGCGTTTCTAGATTCGAGCAAATTCGGGACGACAAGGTCGTTACATAACGCTCCGCCCAATCGTGAGCCGACGTGACCGCGTCAACGGTCACCGCATCGGATGGGCAGTGTGCTTGCAGCGCACCGTCAATAAGGTCGGGGATGGTGAGGAATCCAATCTTCCCCTCCAGAAACAGTTTGACCGCGCCTTCGTCGGCTCCGCACAGAGCTGCAGGATACGTATTGCCGGCACTACCAGCCTGAATCGCCAGGCGGAGACACGGAAATAGCGCATCGTCAACAGGTGCGAAAGTCAACGCGCGCTCGACATCCCACGCCAAAGCCGTAACGCCAGGCACGCGGTGAGGGTAGGTAAGCGCGTATTGTATCGGAAACGCCATGTCTGGAGGTCCCATCTGAGCTTTGACGGTTCCGTCGACGAACTCAACCATCGAGTGCACCACACATTGGGGATGGACGAGCACCTTGATGCGTTCGATGGGGACGTCGAACAACCAATGAGCTTCGAGTACCTCGAGTCCTTTGTTCATCAGAGTGGCCGAGTCTACGCTGATTTTGGCGCCCATCGACCACACCGGGTGAGCCAGGGCCTCGGCAGCAGTGACATGCTCAAGCATCGGCCGGCTGTGATGAAGAAAGGGGCCACCAGACGCGGTCAGCAGAAGTTGCGACAACCCGGAAGCCTCGCCCACGAGACATTGCCATATTGCGCTATGCTCGCTGTCTACCGGTAGCAACATCGCGCCTGACTGGTGGGCAGCTTGCCTCAGTAGAGGACCCGCCGCCACCAAGACCTCCTTACTTGCCAAAGCGACCCGTTTCCCACTACTCAGTGCGGCCAGAGTGGGCAGCAGCCCCGCCTGCCCGGAGATCGCGACGAGCACCGTGTCCACAGCCTCGTCGGTGACAATATCCTGCAGCGAGGACAATCGAGCCCCCGTAGATGTGACCTGTCCCGGCGCCAGAGTGTGATAAAGCCGCGGCCGAAACTCCGCCAGTTGGCGGGTCAGCAGCGTCCCGTTCCGCCCGCCGGCGAGCGCGACGATCTCGACCTCGTCGCGAAGCCGTCGCGCCACCGCCAGTGCCTGTGTACCCACGGAACCTGTGCTGCCCAGCACCGCGACTCTGTTCATGCGATGACCCACACAGCGAGGTAGTAGAGCAGCGGCCCGGTAAACAACAGGCTGTCGAACCGGTCCAGCATGCCTCCGTGACCGGGCAGTATCGCTCCGGCATCCTTCGCGCCGGCCGTTCGCTTGAGAGCGGATTCGACCAGGTCTCCGAGCTGCGCCGCGAATCCGACCAGCACCGCGACAGCCATCGTAGTCGAACTCGACAGCGGAAATCCGCCGCCACTAGTGAGTAGAACCCACCGGATGGCAAGGCTCAATGCGACGGTCATCACCAGACCTCCGACGGCCCCCTCCCAGGTCTTCCCCGCGCTGAGCCTGGGCGCCAGCTTGTGGCGACCAATGGCGCGCCCCGTAAAGAACGCAAAAGTGTCGTAGGAAAACGTCGTGAGCATCCCGAATATCACCAGGTTCCGGCCGGCCGGCAAAACATACAGGCCACCCCAGTGACCCAATAGCCAACCAACGTACAACGCGCCTGCGATCGCCCACGACCATTGTGCAAACGTTCGACGATTCGGCGACGTGTCCAGCAGCATCAGCAGTGACAGAATCACAACGGCCGATACGAGAAGCGTGACGATGTCCACCGCATTTGGAACCACGCGCGCCACGGCAAGCAATACTGAGAAGGCCGCTGCGGAGAGGACCAACGCGTCCCATCTCGGCAGGCCGGGGGCGAGGTGGCACAGCTCAACCGTGCACACCGCAGCGACGACACCGAGAAACAATCCAAACGAATACTGCCCCAACAACAGTGACAGGATTACGAGAGGCAGCCCAACGGCTGCTGTCAGGACTCTGAGGCGAAGCACGAACGAATTGTAGCAGACAAGAGAGCGAAGGCTCACTACCGAATCGCCACTGGGCCGAGCTAGAGTTCCTTGATCTCCTTCTCTTTGGCGTGGCCGGTCTCGGCCGCTTTCAAGATAAAAGCTTCAGTGAGTTCATCAACCTTCTTGAGGGTGACATCAGTCTCGTCTTTGGAGAGTTGCTTGTCTTTCTCCATTTGACGCAGCTTGGAAACGTAGTCGCGCCGAATATTGCGGAGTGCGACCTTGCGTTCCTCAACTCGTTTGCCCACAAGTTTCGCAAGTTCGCCGCGGCGTTCTTCACTCAGTGGCGGAATGGCCAGCCGGATAATGCTGCCGTCGTTGGAGGGATTCATGCCCAGATTGGCTTTCAGCAAAGCCTTCTCGACAGCTCGCAACACGGTCCGGTCCCACGGTTGTATGGTGATGAGGGCGGGCTCGGGCACAGCGATGTTGCCCAACTGCTTCAAAGGGAGATTTGCACCGTGATATTCCACCAGAACGTCTTCTACCAGTGCAGGACTTGCACGGCCTGTTCTAACCGCAGCCAATTCATGACTGAGCCCCTCGACACACCTTTGCATGTCGGCCGTTGCATTCATGAGCACTTCGCTCACCATGAGACAGCCTCCCCAAGGTTGCCGCGACGGAGCAGGATGCTAGCAACCCAGTTCTATTCTGGCGAACTTGCCGATCTTGATGTTTTCGCCGGTGGTGGCAATGGACTCGGTGATTAAGTCACCAACAGTCTTCGAGGGATCCTTCACGTAGGGTTGTGCAAGGAGGCACGCCTCTTCAACAGTCAGTTCGCAGCCTTCGGGCATGTCCTCTTTGCAGAGATAGGCCGGACTGCTGGCGACAACGTGCATAGCGATATCGTATGCAAGGCGCTTGAAATCCTCTGTGCGAGCAACGAAATCCGTCTCACAGTTGAGCTCAACCAACGCGCCTACGCGGTTATTGTGGTGCACATACGCCGCAACCACCCCCTCACCAACCACCCGGGTAGCCCGCTTTTCGGCCATCGCAAAACCCTTTTGCCGAAGGGCTTCAATCGCGCCGTTAATATCACCTGCGGATTGCTCGAGTGCTCTGCGGCAGTCAAGCACGCCGGCACTGGTCTTTACACGAACCTCTTTCACCGCGCTGGCGGGTATATCCATATCTATGAACTCCAGTCTAGCTTTCGTCGGGGTTGAAGGAGTAGGAACGCAGCATCTCGAGAGGGGCTTCCGCCTCAGCGACGGACGGCGCCTCGGTATCCTGCAACTGTTCGGCGGCGTACATTCCGCGCCCTTCGATAACGGCATCCGCAATCTTGCTCGCTATGAGGCGTATAGCTTTGATTGCGTCGTCGTTGGCGGGAATTGGATAGTCAATGAGATCGGGATTCGCATTTGTATCGGCGATGGCCACTACGGGTATGCCCACTCGCCTCGCTTCAGCGAGAGCAATCTTGTCCTTGAGAGGATCCGTGATGAATACCACTCCGGGGAATGAAGTCATCTCCTTGAAGCCACCCAAAGAGTTGTTCAAGTGCTCGATCTTCTTCTCGAGCTTCGAGCGCTCTTTCTTGGAAAGAAGGTCCAATTCGCCCTTATCTTTCCTGTCTTCGAGACGCACAAGATAGTCAATCCTTGACTGAATATTCACGAAGTTGGTGAGCATTCCGCCAAGCCACCGTTGGCTCACATAGAACATTCCGCAACGCTTGGCTTCCTCTTCAATTACCTGTTGGGCTTGCCGCTTGGTGCCTACGAAAAGCACGGATTGGCCCTGAGCAGCAACGTCGCGCACGAACTCGCACGCCGTCATCAACATCTGGACGGTTTGCTCAAGATCGATAATATGTATGCCATTGCGCTGCGCAAAGATATAGCGCTTCATCTTGGGATGCCAATAGCTGGTGTGATGCCCGAAATGAGCGCCTGCTTCCAGTAAACCTTTTACAGATGGATTCTCCATAAGTCGTTCTATCCTGTGGGCTGATTCAGCAGTGGGGTCAAACTTCCGTACTTTATCATAATCCGTACGTGGCCTGCAACACGCGCTCGGCAGCGGCCAATGCGAGTCAAGGGCTGCTCCGGCGCCCATAGCACACCGAGGCAGGGCTCGGCGCCGACACGAATACCAAGTCGGCCCGGAGCGTGCCAAACCAATTCCAGCCTTGATTGTCCGGGTTGCCCGTGCAGGTACCGGATTGCAGCGATAGTGCGCGTTGACCGTCCACGCGCCTACCGCGCTGTGTGACACCAGGCGTATGCCTGCCCCAGCATGTCACCGCACTGCGGTCTTGTCCGAATTGCGGACAGGATAGCCATCGGACACGGGACAGGCAAGCGGAGCAGCGGCTCCATCCGCCATGTCACCAACCCGTCAATTGCCGTCTGTGCACCCCCGGCTGAGCCGAACACATGGTTCAACCAACCTCATGGTATGCATCCCGTCCCGAGCTTCGGCGACCTTCCTCCGAGCGGCCTCCCCTCGCCATAGGCGTATCGCCCGCCGGGGGCCGCCATGCGACCCGGTTTTCGATGCAGCTCTTCCCATCTTAGTGCCAATAGCTTAGCGCCACGCTAAACAGTACCGACGCGGTGACCGCACCAAGGAAGATCAGAATGACAACCAGCAAGAAATCCCAGGAACCGACGACCTTCCTCGGCAGAGCCGCTTCAGCCTTTCTCACCGCTTCCTCAGCAGCTTCGCGGGCTATTTCCGCCACTCCCTTAGCCTCAGAGGAAATCGCTTCAGCCGCCTTGAGCGAAGAAACGGCTGCCTCCTCGGCCTGCCTCACCAGCGCTTCAGCTCTGCTCATCAGTTGATGCAGCACGCGCGCAGCAACTTCGATGGCGGCGTCGCCGGCGATATCGGCTTGCTCCGCCTTCTTCTGCGTGCTGTCAGCTACCTTGAAGCCAGCAGCCGCGGCCTCTCTGGCATCGCGACCAGCCTCATCCGCCTTGTCGGCGACTGGTCCTGATACTCGACTTGCTGCCTGAATGGCTTCGTCACCAGCAATACTGGTCAGGTCCGCCTTGCGTCTAACCCCTTCGACCGCCAGGTATGCAGTAGCAGCCGCCCGTTTCGCCTCTCGTCCCGCGTCCTCCGACTGCGCTGCCGTGCGTGCAGTCATTTCCTTTTGCACGTCATCAAGGGCTGCCCTCGCGGCTTTCGCAGTGTCATCAGCCTGCTTGCCGCTCATACGCGCAGTCTCGATAGATTCGCCGAGCGCGCCGATGGCAAATCGTGCCGCTTCTTCGGCTCTCGCAGCAGATTCCTCTGCCGCTCTCACCATGGCCGCAGCGGCCTCCCTCGCGGACAGTCCGACTTCTTCAGCCCTTGTGGACGCTTCTTCGGCAGCGTACTTAGCGGCTCGGGCCGTGTCCTCCGCCTTCTGAGCGGCCTCAAGCGCCCGGGCCGCGGCTTCCTCAGCCGCATTCGAAGCAGCCGCGGCAGCCTCCCTCGCGAGTTCACTGGCTTCCTCTGCCTTCCTGGCAGCTTCAACCACCATGCGCTGCAGCTCCCTCATCGCCTCATCGACACCTTTCTTGGCAGCGTCGCTGGCGCCCTCAGCTCTCCTCGCAGCTTCGTCGGCCGCAATTCTGAAGGACTCGATGGCCTCTCTCGCCGCCCTGTCCGCTGCCTCCGCTGCCCTGGCCGCTTTCTCCGCGGCGCTCGTCGCCGCATTGGCGGTATGTTCAGCTCTCGCCGCTGCATCAGCGGCTGCTCGAGTCGCTGTTTCAGCAGCTGTATCGCCAGCCTTGCGCGCCTCTTCAGCCCTCATGTCGGCCGCTTCGGATGCGGTAATCGCCGCACCCGCGGCCTCTCTTGCCGACCGTGCGGCCTCCTCAGCCCTCATCGCGGCTTCGGCTGCCGACCGGATGTTGTCCTCCATCTCGTCGAGAATCTGAGGCAGCGGCTTCCTCATTATCTCCGTTGAGGCCTCTTCTTGAACCGGAACCTTCGCTGAAACCGCTTCATTGTTCTGAGGCTTCGCCGATTCTGCGTCGACAACCTCAGGTCCTTGTGATGCCTTACCAGGCATTTCAGGTCTTAGCCATTTGGGATTCCTACCTGCCATCTTCGTGCCTCCTTGCACCGCTCCGCCGGTCGGCGTGCGCTACCGCGCACAAGTTGACGACTCCATCAGCGAGCGCCCCACTCGAATCGTTCATACTCGACAGTTCGACATCTATACATACGGCTACCGATCACCAAGCTTCTCCATCATTACATCGACGCAGTCCGCATCGGCAATGCGTTTGCATGACGACGCGTCATCCATCCGCTCCAGCGGTTCGCCGGTCAGTTCTCAACTTGCCGGACGCGTCTCTTCTCTGGAATCGCCTCACCCCATTCGTCACGTTGTCGTCGAGCGCGGCGCACTCCGACGTGACGCGGGCGGAAGACACACAACAAGTAACACTGGCCTTTGGGCCGGCGCCGCTCGCACGTGCGTGCATACCGCTCTCCGAGCGACTGCCGGAGACCGCTCCGATACCCTCGCGACGTAAGCCCGTCGTAGGGAGCATAAGGCGTCCACCCCGATGCGGTCCTAAGTACGTCACCATTCGTTTTGGCCCTGTCGGTCACCGCCAGTAGCTCAGCGCCACGCTGAACAGCACCGAAGACGTTACAGCTCCAAGGAAAATCAAAATGACCACGAGCAAGAAGTCCCAGGAGCCAACAACTTTCCGCGGCAATGCTTCCTCCGCCTTCTTGACCGCCGCCTCCGCCGCCAATCTGGCTATTTCGGCCACTTCTTTGGCCTCGAGCCCACCTGCCGCGGCCACGTCCATTGCCTTTCTGGCCGCCTCCTCCGCTCTCCGTCCTGCTGACTCGGCTCTGCGCCCCGCCTCCTCCGCGGCCTCTTTAGCGTCTTCCGCCTTGGCGGCCGCCGCACCAACGGCTTCCTTCATTGCGGTCTCCGCTGATTTCACAGCCGCCTCAGCCGCCTGAGCCGCCTTTCTGGCAGCCTCCTCGGCTCTCCGACCCGCTTCCTCGGCAACCTTCTTAGCCTCCTCAGCCCTGGCGGCAGCCTCCGCACCAGCAGCCCTCATTGCGGCCTGCGCCCCAGCCACCGCTGCATCGGATGCGTCCCCGGCCTTTCGGGCCGCTTCGTCGGCTCTACGACCTGCCTCTTCTGCTTTGCGGCCAGCTTCCTCGGCCGCTGCCTTAGCCTCTTCGGCCTTTGCCGCCGCCTCAGCACCTGCTGCACTCATGGATGCTTGCGCCGCCTGCAGTGCGGCCTCGGCGGCTTCGACTGCTCTTCTGGCCGCCTGTTCGGCCCTCGCACCCGCGTCTTCTGCAGCCTTCTTGGCCTCCTCCGCTTTCGCTGCGGCCTCTTCGCCAGCCGCCCTCATTGCGGCCTGAGCGGCCTCCGTGGCCATTCGAGCTGCCTCTTCGGCTCGCCTGCCTGCCTCTTCTGCGGCCCGCTTAGCCTCTTCAGCCTTCGCCGCAGCCTCTTCGCCCGCTGCTCTCATAGCCGCCTGAGCCGCCTCCGTGGCCTTCCGAGCGGCCTCTTCGGCCCTCCTCCCCGCCTCTTCTGCGGCCCGCTTAGCCTCTTCAGCCTTCGCCGCAGCCTCCTCACCGGCTGCTCTCATCGCGGCCTCGGCTGCCTGGACTGCTCTCGCGGCAGCCTCTTCGGCCCTCCTGCCTGCCTCTTCAGCGGCCGTCTTGGCCTCTCCAGCCTTGGCGGCTGCCTCTTCACCGGCCGCCCTCATTGCGGCCTCAGCTGCCTGGACAGCCTTAGCGGCTGCCTCTTCAGCTCTCCTGCCTGCCTCTTCAGCGGCTCTCTTTGCCTCTTCAGCCTTCGCGGCAGCCTCTTCACCGGCCGCCCTCATCGCAGCCTCAGCCGCGTCGATAGCCTTCCTGGCAGCTTCTTCAGCTCTCAGCCCCGCCTGTTCGGCGGCGTTCATCGCCTCTTCTGCTTTCGCGCGAGCTTCTTCGCCGGCCGCCCTCATCGCTGCCTCGGCCGCCTCGATAGCCCTTCTGGCCGCCTCTTCGGCCCGCAGACCCGCCTGTTCAGCAGCTCTCTTGGCCTCTTCAGCCTTGGCGGCGGCCTCTTCACCAGCTGCTCTCATCGCAGCCTCAGCGGCCTCCACAGCTTTTCGGGCAGCTTCTTCAGCTCTCGCGCCTGCGTCTTCGGCAGCCTTCTTCGCCTCTTCTGCTTTCGCGGCAGCTTCAGCACCGGCCACCCTCATGGATGCCTCAGCTTCACGCACCGCCGCTTCCGCCGCCTCCCTGGCCGACAAAGACGCGCGTGAAGCAGCCTCTGCCGCTGCCTCAGCCTGCACGGCCAGCGCTTCCGCCCTGTCTATCAGTTGATGCAATACTCGTGCTGCTGCCTCAAGAGCCGCATCGCCCGCCATATCAGCCGACTCAGCTTTCTTGTGAATTGCATCGGCCATCTTGGCGCCAGCCGCGGCCGAGGCCAGAGCATCCCGACCCGCTTCATCGGTTCTTTCGGCTATGACGCCTGACACTCTTGTGGCTGCGCCAACGGCGACTTCGCCGGCCATGTCGGCCAACTCAGCTTTTCTTCTGACCTCCTCTGAGGCCTGGAAGGCAGTTGCAGCAGCGCCTTTCGCTTTTCTTCCCGCATCCTCTGCCTGCGTGGCAGCCTCGACCGTCGGGGTCTTAGTAACCCTATCGACGGCAGCCCTGGCCACCTTGGCACCTTCGTCGGACAATTTCCCGGCGGCTTTCGCCAATTCGATTGCCGCGTCCACAGCATCTTTGGCCAACCTCGCTGCCTGTTCGGCCCTGGCGGCGGCATCCTCAGCGGCGCTGACCATGGCTGCCGCAGCCTCCCTCGCAGCGAGCCCCACTTCCTCAGCCCTCGCGCCGGCTTCCTCGGCCGCGTACTTCGCGCCCTGGGCCGTTTGCTCAGCTCGCAGTGCCGCCTCCTCAGCGCGTGCTGCGGCTTGATCAGCAGCCTGCATCGCTGTCTCAGCAGCTTCCCGGGCGGCAGCACTAGCCTCTTCAGCTCGTCTGGCGGCTTCCGCCACAATCTTCTCCAACTGTTTCAGTGCGGCTTCGACTGCCTTCTTCGCGGCATCGCTCGCACTCTGAGCCCGGTTGCCGGCCTCCTCGGCCGCCAGTCTGAATGCTTCTACTGCGTCCTTGGCTGCCTTGTCCGCCGCCTCGGCCTCACGCGCCGCGTTCTCGGCTGCGCGCGTGGCAGCCCTTGCGGTCTCTTCAGCTTTCGCCGCAGCTTCAGCAGCAGCGCGGGTCGCCGTCTCCGCGGCGGTCTCCCCGGCCTTACGGGCTTCCTCAGCTCTCTTTTCCGCCTCTTCAGATGCTTTCGTGGCGGCTCCGGCCGCGCCCTTCGCCGCAGTTGCCGCTGCTTCCGCTCTTCGCGCTGCCTCCGCAGCCGCCCTGATATTCCCGTCCATTTCGTCGAGAATCTGGGGCAGCGGCTTCGACATGATTTCAGGTTCTATCGGCGTCTCACTCGGCCGTTCAGCCCCTGATCCCTGGTTACCCTTGCTTGCCATCTTTCCCCCTCTTGGCACCGTCGCGCGCAGGATATGCCTTCTTCAGAACCCGCCTATCCCTGCTCCGAGGCGATCAGGTTCCTCCGGGCGTCCTCGATTCCCCGAACAACTCCGCTCGCCTGCCGCGCAACCTTGCCACACAGTGCAGGCGACTTGTCATAAGCTACCATAGTCACATCGGACCATCCCTTGCGATTTACAGTGAATACCCTTAGAAATAGCTATAATTCTGCCACCAATGCGGGTTGGCGCTTTTCTGTATCAGCGCCTGTACTGTTTTGCGTTTGAGTCATTATGGCTCGTCATCCAGCTGTGCCCGCGCTTGCTGGTTCGTGGCATTCTGGACCGACCAGCTTCGCGCCCGAAGTCGCCTCACATCGTTGACCCAGTGGCGCCGACTGCATCAGATTCGTACTGAAGACCGCGCTGGGCCACAATCGCGTCGCGTGGCTCCGGCAAGTTCCAGCGGGCGCACCGAGTAAATCACACAGGCCATACCGGTCCTGGTTGCGGCCTGCGTGGGACGCGAAGCAGCACGGCGGCAAGCCTCGGGTGCGGCGTTCGGGGCGTCACCGCAAAGGCGGCGGCACGCAAAGGCGGGTAGACAGGAGAGAAAGAAAGCGACAGCATGCTTCATGCAGCACTTGAACGGGAGCTGTCCAAATTCATCAGACCATGAGGGGTGCGCCGGGCGCACAAACCGGGGAACGAAAGTAAGAATCTTTGGAGTGAAGGCGCGACAGATTGGCACGCCGTGTGGTATCCCTGGTGGGATTCGAACCCACGACCCGCTGCTTAGAAGGCAGCCGCTCTATCCAGCTGAGCTACAGGGACACGCGCAGAGACTAGTATCTATACCACATAATCCGCCGGACAGCTGGGCCTAGTCGCCGTCCTTGCCGGCGGCGGACGCCCCACGTGAATCGGTCGTATAGAACCCGGGCCCTTTGAACACTATTGGTACGGGACAGAACAAACGACGGGCATCCTCCCCGCACTCAGGGCATACGGCAACCGGCTTATCTCGGTAACTCTGGCGCACGTCAAACTCGTGCATACAGCGATCACACTTGTACGTGTAAGTGGGCACTTGTCATCCTCCTGCACGCGACACCGACCGCCACAACCGATGCTTAGTTGTCCTCTTCGTCTGACTCGTCGCTCGCCTCGTCATTCTGATCACCCATCAATTCATCGTCCACGTCGGCAACCAACTCCTCAGCGGCGACGTCTTCTTCTTCCTCGTCTTCTTGAACCCGTCCCGCCGACAGGGCGGCCGCGGGCTCCGCCACGGCAAGGACCTCAGCCACAGGTTGAAACTTCAGGTGGAAGTCACCGTTCAGGTCCGCGTGCCCCTCCTCCATCTCAGGCCGATGCGACTCGATGATGTGCTTGTTGGCACAATACGCGTGCACGTACGCGCCACACTCGCAATGGAATACGACACGATCGAACAACAGCGGACTGCCGCATACTGAACAGTTCATCGCTACCTCCGGTGGTTAGCACTCATGCTTACGAACTGCTAATTATATTCGACTCGCACCCGCGAAGCAAACGACGTGTGCGCGCGTGTTGACAGCCGGAGAGATTCACGTCTACGATGTGCCAGCCCGACGCGCGAAGTTCCGCGAACTCCGTCTTCCACAGTGGGGCTAGGGCTGCGGGCAGAGAGACAGGACAGTCGGCGGCTGCCCGCCCATCGTCACGTTCGTCGCCTGACTCACGAAACGGGAGGAGAGGAGGACTCAGAGGATGTCCAAGAAGAAGACCATCAACGATATCGATGTATCCGGAAAGAAGGTATTCGTACGGGTGGATTTCAATGTGCCTTTCACCGGTGCGGGCGAGATTGCTGACGACACCCGAATCAGGGCCTCATTGCCGACGATTCAGAACCTGAGAGACAGACACGCCAGGGTGATTCTTGCGTCGCACCTGGGCAGGCCCAAGGGAGCCGTGGTTGAATCGCTGCGTCTGCGCCCGGTCGCGAAAAGACTTGAAGACCTGCTGGCCGCTCCTGTCGACTACGTTACAGACTGCGTGGGCCCGCTGGTGGAGCAGGCCGTAGCCAAGATGAAGGATGGCGATGTGTTGCTGCTCGAAAATCTGCGCTTTCATCCGCAGGAGGAGGCAAACGACCCCTCCTTTTCCAGGCAACTTGCATCTCTCGCCGACGTCTACGTCAATGACGCGTTCGGCACCGCCCACCGGGCTCACGCGTCCACCGTAGGAATCACTCACTTCCTGCCCGCCGTTGCAGGACTATTGATGCAGAAGGAGATTGCGGCGCTGACCGGCCTCCTCACCTCTCCGGCTCACCCATTCGCCTGCGCATTCGGTGGCGCCAAGGTGAGCGATAAGATCGGCGTCATGAAGAACATGCTGCAACGCGTCGATGTCGTGCTCGTCGGGGGTGGACTCGCGGCCACGTTTCTCAAGGCCCGCGGACTTGAGATAGGGAAGTCCCTTTACGAGGCCGAAATGGTGCAGGAGGCCCAGAGCATCATGCGCGAGTCAGAGCGCCTCCATGTGCCGCTTCTGCTTCCTATTGACGCCGTGGTCACCCCTGAGGTGAAGGCAGGCGCCAGAGCGAAGGTAGTTCAAGTGACCACCATTCCGCCCGACCACAGCCTGGTGGACATCGGACCCAAGACCATCGACTATTTCTTCGGTCGTCTGGTGACGTGCAAGACCGTATTGTGGAACGGCCCCATGGGCGTCTATGAGATACCGCAATTCAGCCTTGGTACCAGATGTCTCATTGACTACCTGGCCTGTCTTGACGCGACGACCGTAGTTGGAGGAGGCTCGAGTGTGGACGCGGTGCAGGAGATGGGCGTGGGCGATCTCATCAGCCATGTCTCCACCGGCGGAGGGGCCACTCTGGAATTGCTTGAAAACGGAACCCTGCCGGGAATCGAAGCGCTGAACGACGCCTAATGCGCGAAGAGGTGCGCATCGGAAATGGAGCTGTGTCAATGAGACAAGTCCTGATTGCGGGAAACTGGAAAATGAACTGCACTGTCAGCGAAGCCGTTCAATTGGCGTCTTCGCTACGGGAAGACCTGGGATCGGTGGTGGGCGTGGAGGTGGCCGTCTGCCCTCCCTTCGTCGATCTGCAACCGGTTCGAGAGATTCTCAAGGAAACGTCCATTCACCTGGGAGCTCAGGACGTGTACTATGAGGAATCCGGAGCTTACACAGGCGCGATATCGGCACGAATGCTGGCCGAGATGTGCCACTACACCATCGTCGGACACTCCGAGAGACGACACATCTTCGGCGACACGGACATGGACGTCGCGAAGAAGTTCGCGGCCCTGGTGCGCTATGGAATCGTCCCCATATTGTGCGTCGGTGAGACGCTCGAGGAGTTCGAGTCACATCACACAAATGACGTTCTAGATCGCCAGGTGAGTTCGATATTGGAAACATCGCATCCCATGCCCACGCTGGTCGTTGCCTATGAGCCCGTATGGGCAATAGGCACGGGGAGATCGGCGAATCCTCACGACGTGGCTCAAACGATAGCGCACATCCGGACGCTCATCGCAGAGCGGTGGAGTGCCGACGCTGCAAATTCTATTCGTATCCTGTATGGCGGGAGCGTGAGCGACGAGAACATCGCCGGCTACGTAAAAGAGCCCGAGATCGATGGCGCACTCGTGGGCGGAGCAAGTCTGCGCTCAAAGGAATTCTGCGACATCGTCTTCAGCGCGGCATCAACCCGGCCCTAGGTCAGGTCTTGTCGCGAACGGGGAGCACACGCCGCCTTGTCAAATCAACTCTCTACTGCGGTTAACCCATGTATCGCCCTCATCGGTCCTACGGCAGTTGGCAAGACTGACCTCGCGTTGGAACTGGCGACGCATCTGCCGCTGGAAATCATCAATGCGGACAGCCGCCAGGTGTATCGCCACATGAACGTGGGAACGAGCAAGCCGACCGCTGCTGAGCAGGCTCTGGTAAGGCACCACGTGTTAGACGTCGTGAATCCGGATGAAGCGTTCTCGCTGGCGGAATACCTTTCACAGGCGAGACAAGCCATAGCGGACGTTGTCGCGCGCGGCCGAATTCCCCTGCTGGTGGGCGGTTCCGGGCAGTACGTGTGGGCTCTGGTGGAAGACTGGCAGGTTACCGCCGTGCCTCCGGACATTGACTTCAGGAGAGAACTGGAGAGCTACGCCGAGGAGCATGGTCATGCAGCCCTGCACGAGCGCCTGGCGGGCATCGACGGCGAGGCGGCACGTAAGATTCAGTCCACTAACGTGCGCCGTGTCATCCGAGCCCTGGAGTTGTATCGTGCCACCGGCATGCAACCATCCGTGCTGCTCGCACGCCGGCGCGAAGCACACGGCAACGTAGCTGTAATCGGCCTCACCATGGACAGGCTCGCCTGTTTAGCAGGATTGACACGCGCATTGATACAATGGTCGCACGCGGTTTCCCGGACGAGGTCGAGAGGCTACTGGCCATGGGGTGCGACGCCAGTCTGCCTTCGATGTCAAGCATAGGCTACCGCGAGATGGCGGATTTCGTAACCGGCAAGTCGGACCTGGCAACTGCAAAGGCATTGATAGGCAGGGAAACCCGAAGGCTGGTGAGACGCCAGTGCACCTGGTTCCGGTTATCGGACGACCGCATCATCTGGATGGACGTCGACGAACCAGTTGAGGCAGCCGGTCGGGTGGTTGAATTGATACGAGGCAGGCAAGCATGAGATTCACAAAGTGTCACGGCGCGGGAAACGACTTCGTGGTCGTGGATGCCCGCGACATCGAGCGTCCCTGGGAGCAACTCGCCACGAGGATATGCGACCGGCACTTCGGCGTTGGCGCCGACGGAATCATTCTCATCATGCGGTCGCGCGTAGCCGATCTGCGCATGAGGATGTTCAATCCTGACGGCTCCGAGGCGGAGGCCTGCGGCAACGGGTTGCGCTGTTTCGTCAAATACGCAGTTGATCGCAATCTTGTTTCAAGCACCAGATTCTGCGTTGAGACTGAGGGCGGCATCCGCCAAGTGCGGGCGTTCGTCGACCCCGAGGGCAAGGTTCGAGAGGCCGAGGTAGGCATGGGCGGACCACGGTTTGAACCGGACGAGATTCCCGCTAAGGTCATCGGCTACAAGGCGCCCATCCTGAACCTGGAACTCGAGGTGCTGGATGTCGCGATTCCAGTGAGTCTCGTGTCGATGGGCAATCCGCACGCGGTAGCGTTTCTGACTCACGGCGTGCCCGAATATCCGCTTGCCCGCATGGGCAGAGCGATAGAGCATCACCCCATCTTCCCTTCCCGGGTGAACTTCGAGATTGCACGGGTTCAAGGGCGACATGACATCGAGGTTCGCGTATGGGAACGAGGAGCAGGCGAAACACTCGCCTGCGGCTCAGGCGCCTGCGCGGTCGCAGTTGCCGCGCAACTCCTCGACTACTGCGAGCCCGAAGTCCACGTTCATCTTCCGGGGGGCACGCTCACGGTGAGCTGGGCTGGCCTCGGTTCCGAGGTATTGTTGCGAGGCCCTGTGGAGCAGGTATTCGAAGGCGAATGGCCGGACTAATCGAGAGGAGAAGTGACTATGCAGTTTGCCAAACGACTTGACCGCTTGCCTCCGTATCTCTTTGTCGACATAAATCGACGCATCGCGGACCTGCAGGCAAGGGGAATCGATATCGTTACGTTTGCCATTGGTGACCCGGACATGCCAACCCCGGACCACATCATCGACCGGCTGTGCAAAGAGGCCCGGGTGCCCGCGAATCACCGGTATCCCGAGAGCGATTCGTTGCCGGAACTGCGCAAGGCTGTCGCCGATTGGTACCAGGCCCGATTCGGCGTTGACCTCAACCCCAACACCGAGGTCCTGCCCCTCATCGGTTCGAAGGAAGGCATCGGTCACATTGCGCTATGCTTTGTGGAGGCGGGCAGCATCGTACTCGTTCCCGATCCGGGATACCCCGTTTACACGATGGCGACATTGATAGCAGGCGGCGAACCGTACTATATGCCCCTGATCGAGGAGGATGGCTACATCCCCGACTTCAATTCGATTCCTGCCTCGGTGATTTCGAGAGCAAGGCTGATGTGGCTCAATTACCCGAACAATCCGACAGGCGCCGGAACCACGCTGGAATTCTTTGAGACAGCCGTAGCCTTCGCCAGGGCCAATGACATTGCCATCTGTCACGATGCGCCGTATACGGAGGTCTATTTTGACGGCAAGATACCTCCGAGTCTCATGCAGGTGGCAGGCGCAAAAGACGTGGGCGTCGAGTTTCACTCGCTCTCGAAGTCGTATCACATGACCGGATGGCGAATAGGAATGGTGGTGGGCAACAAGGACATGATCCGCTCATTGTTCGTCGTTAAGTCCAATCTCGACTCCGGGATTCCGCAGGCCATCCAACTCATGGCAGTGGAAGCGCTTCGCGGGCCCCAGACGGTAATTCAGGAGCACAACGCGATACTGCAGGCGCGCAGGGACAAATTGCTGCGGGTACTCAAAGAAATCGGGCTCCATGCACGCGCACCGGAGGGTTCGTTTTACGTTTGGGCGCAAGTACCCGACGGATACACGGGCGTGGACCTCACCAGGGAGCTGCTCGAGCAGGTCCACGTTGCAGTGACACCGGGCATAGGTTACGGAGCAAGTGGGGCCAATCACATCCGTTTCTCAATTACACTCCCTGATGACAGACTTGACGAGGGGGTTCGCCGGCTGTCCGGCTGGTGCGGAGGCGCAAGATAAAGGGCCAACTGCACCTGACGGAAGCTGAACGCGAACGAGCGGTGTTGATTGCGGTCGAGTCGGAGACCAGCCCCGATCGCTGGGCTGCAGAGGATTCGCTCGCCGAACTTCGACGTCTTGCCGAAAGCGCCGGAGCTGAGGTGGTCGCTGTAGAATCGCAGCGGCTTGCACGGCCCTCCGGGTCGCATTACATCGGCAAGGGCAAACTCGAGCGACTGCTTGAGATGAAAGACTCGCTCGACTATACGCTGGTTATAGCTGACGACGAACTGTCGCCCCGGCAACAACGCACGCTCGAAGAGGATCTGGATGTCCGCGTGATTGACCGCACGGCCCTCATCCTCGACATATTCTCCCGTCAGGCCCGTACTCGAGAGGGCAAACTGCAGGTGGAACTCGCCCAACACAAGTATCTGTTGCCTCGATTGGTGGGGCGCTGGGAACATCTTGAGCGCCTTGGCGGCGGCATCGGAACGCGTGGGCCCGGCGAATCACAACTCGAGACGGACCGCCGTTTGATACGTCTCCGAATCCAGCGCCTTGAGCGCGACCTTGATGCTGTCCGACGGCATAGAGAAGTCTACAGGAGCCGGCGCCGCAAAGAGGGAGTACCCCTCGTCGCCCTGGTGGGATACACGAATGCCGGCAAGAGCACGCTCTTTAACACACTGAGTCAGGCGGGAGTGACAGCGGAAGACCGCTTGTTCTCAACGCTCGATCCAGTGACGCGCCGGCTCAGGCTGCCGGGTGGTACCGCGGTACTCATCACCGACACGGTGGGCTTCATTCACAAACTTCCACCGTCGATAATCGCTGCATTCCGGACTACTCTCGAGGAGCTCGACGAGGCTGACGTACTGCTGCATGTAGTAGACATAACACATTGCGACGCGGCTCTGCAACATGCCACGGTGGAACGTATCCTCGCCGACATTGGATTGGAGTCCAAGCCTATAGTAACGGCGTTGAACAAGGTGGACCTGCTACACCTGCCCCCGGGGCAGGACGTGTCCACGGTGCTGCAAGAGCGGACGGGCGTCACGCGGACCGACTTCATACCCGTTTCCGCGGTTACTGGCTGGAACATACCGCAGCTTCTCGAACGGATAGAGACCATACTGGCCCCAAAGCCGCCCGCATCCTCCCAGTAGGCCATTATCCGATGTCCGCGTACGCGGCCGGTGTGGTCCTCCCGGCTGCAAATCCGATACAATAGCGTGCCTGCACATGGACCACGTAGACGTGCTTTGTCGCCTCATTGAGTACGACACGAGTGCCGTGGATGGCAGGGGGTGCCGCGCGGCCATCGCGTATCTCGAGCAACTCTTTGGCACCTGCTCGTGCCGCACTCTGCAATTACCGATTCCGCCAACCGAGGCGGACGGGCTCACGGACCGTGTCGCACTCCTCAGCCACAGGCGATGTCCGGGCAAGCCGCGCCTGCTCGTTTACGGCCACATAGACGTGGTTCCGGCCGAAGGGTGGGCGGCGTTCACGCCTCGACGTGAGGGTGGACGCATATTCGGCCGGGGAGCGTCGGACATGAAGGGCGCCATCGCAGCGTTACTTGGCGCACTTTGGCGCATCCGCACCATCGAGCCGGCCTACGACTTGAGCATTGTCATCACGATGGATGAAGAAACCCACCAGATGTCGCAGTTGCGTTATCTCACCACCGCTCTTGATCCTGGCCCAAGTCCGCATGTGCTGAGCCTTGATGCCGGTTTCGGCTACGTTTCGATAGCCAACCTTGGATTACTCCAGATGGACGTAACCACGCACGGCGTGTCCGTGCACTCCGCCCTTGCTCACCTGGGACGCAACGCGGTTGAAGGTGCCGTGCCGCTGATGGCAGCCGTCCTCAAGTTGAAGGACTCCGTTGTCCGGCGGAAGAGTTCCGTGGCAACACACCCCGAAACGGGCCTGGATTTCATGGAGGCGCGGCTGAATCTCAATATCGTGCGGGGTGGCATCGCTCGCAACATCGTTCCGGACACATGCAGTTTCACTATTGACAGGCGATTGTTACCGCAAGAGACGGTAGAGGGGGCCCGGCGCGAGATACTGCTCGCGCTGGACAGTGTCTCAGGGATTGATTGGACCGTATCCAGGGAGTTCTCCATACCGTCAGTGCCGCCGTGCAGCGACCGGTTCGCCAGGGTTCTCTCGCACACCATAGAAGCAGTGACAGGCGCAACCGGACTCTATGGCGATATGCTCTCCGGGGAACTGCCCGCCGCAGCTATGCAATGCTGGGGTGGCGAGGCGTTCGCAACGGGCGTCATACGGCCCGGCAACAACATCCATGGAGTCGATGAGTTTGTGTTGGAAAGTGACCTTGACCGGTTGGTGGACATCCTTGCACGATTCCTCGCCGGTGACCGAAAGGAGGCAGCATGACCGTCAGTATTCTGTACAGGGAAGAGCTACGCGAGTACGACTTCGGGGTTGGACACCCATTCCGCGGTGACAGGTACGAGATCTTTCCGAAAGTTCTTGAGCAACACGTGGCCCCCGATGGACACTATCGGTGGGTGCGTGCAGAAACGTGCACCGAGGAAGACTTGCGTCTCATCTGCAGCCAGGAGTATATCGATTTCAGCCGGGATTACTTCAGAGCTGCCAATCTCGGCGAAACGTACTCGCGCAGCATGGAGTTTCCAAAATATCACTCGCTGGACAACCTTCCCCGTGGCAGGCCGGGCAAGCTGGAGGAGGCCGCCCGCATGATGATTGGGCAGACAAAGAAAGCCGCTGAGTTGGTCTTGCAGGATGGCGAAGAGATTGTCATCTGCATCGGCGGCAACCTGCACCACGCGAAACCGAATTACGGAGAAGGCTTCTGCATCTATAACGACAACGCATTTCTGGCCAAGCATTTGCAGGAGAAGTACGGGATTGAACGCATCATGATTCTCGATACCGACGCTCACCAGGGGAATGGCACCTGTGAATACTTCTACGACGACCCGAGAGTCCTGTTTGTCGACCTGCACCAGGACCCGATGACGCTCTACCCTGGAGTGGGCTTCGTTAATGACATCGGCGAGGGAGCTGGCAAAGGATTCACCATCAACGTGCCAATGCCGGTGTATGCCGGGCTCGATTCCTACCGTCTGGCTTTTGAGCAAGTCGTGGAACCTGTCGCGCGCGAGTTCAAGCCGCAGGTGATCATTAGAAATGGGGGCTCTGACCCGCACTTCGCCGACGGACTTACGAATCTGGGGCTTCCCATCGCAGGCTTCAAGATGATCGGGGAAAAGATGCGCACCCTGACGCAGGAGTGCGGATGCTATGAAGTTGACATAATCGGCTCCGGATACAACATACAGGTGCTACCATCGGCATGGCTCGCTCTCGTATCCGGACTCGCGGCATTCGGCATCGACGTCGAGGAGCCCGTCCCGGTGCCGCAACGATTTGAACAGGACCTTGTGGTCGGCGATACCGCGAAGGTGATTAAGAGCCTTCGCGGTATCCTTAAGGATTACTGGACCTGTTTCCGCTGAGAGCGACCAGATGCAGTGAACGGAGGAATACGTGGCAGGAAAGAGTACGCGCATCACGGTGGATCTCGGAAGCGATGAACTCGTAAAGTCGCTCAAGATTGCCGCCATCGAGCAGCGTCGAACCGTACGTGACATCGTGGTCGAGGCCCTTGCGATGTGGCTCGCCAGCCACTCCAAGGCTCCGGATGAGGCCGGCAAGAGTCCCCGTGTGGCGAATAATCCATCTTCACCCGAAGACAAAGACTACAGAACCATGATTGAAACGCTGAATCGATACCGGGGTATTGCCGGCAAGTAGGCATCCCGGTCACGGAGGTGGAATATGGTCATCGCAGAGATAACGGTTGTACCCTCGGGAGTCGGGCCGTCCGTGAGCGACTACGTGGCGAGAGCCCAGCGAGTGATAGCCAGGCACAAGAGTGTCAAGTCGCAGTTGACCCCCATGGGCACCATATTGGAAGGCAGCCTGGACGACGTACTGGCGGTGATACGCGATGTCCATGACGGCACGTTTGATGACCGCGTCACGCGCGTGCTTACTCTCGTGAAGATCGACGATCGCCGCGACAAAGTATTAAGCATGCAGGGCAAACTTGACTCGGTCGCGTCCAAGCTTAACTCGTGACCGACAGTCGCCCGAGCAAGACGGTAAGTCAGTGATCTGTCCTTTACCAGCAGGCTTCGGCATGCCTTGACGATACGAATGTCGCAACTGGCGCCCGGTTTGACTTGCGCGTTGCGGCAGGTATATCGTTGTAGTGACGCTCGTCACCTGGTTCCTTGCTTTGTCGCAATCCAGCCCTGAGAGGAGTACGACAACAAAGATGCCTACGTCAGACCATATGGAGTGCGCCTTATCTCTTGCGAGACTGGCCAGCGGTTATTCCAGTCCCAATCCTGCGGTCGGGGCAGTCCTGGTCAAAGATGGCCGTGTGGTCGGAATGGGCTACACGCAGCCGGTCGGCGGCCCGCATGCTGAGGTGGTCGCACTCGCGCAGGCAGGCGAGGAAGCGCGGGGAGCGACGCTCTACGTCACACTCGAGCCATGTTGCCATTTCGGCAGGACGCCGCCCTGCACTCGCGCCATCATCGACGCCGGGGTTTCCGAGGTTCATGTTGCCCTGGTGGATCCAAATCCCATCGTGGCTGGCAAAGGATTTGCCGAGCTCAATGCGGCGGGAATCAAGACCTGCGTTGGTGCGCATGAGCGTGAAGCTCGGGAAATCAATGAGGCGTATCTCAAGCACATGGCTACCGGCATACCGTTCGTCATTGCGAAATTCGCCATGAGTCTTGACGGGAAGATCGCAACGAAGACCGGAGACTCCCACTGGATAAGCAATGACCAGGCGCGATGCTATGTGCACGGCGTACGTCACACCGTCGATGCCATCATGGTCGGAGTCAATACCCTTATTACCGACGACCCGAAGCTTACCGCCCGTGGTTGCGGTGGGAAGAGTGGCGCCACAGCCAAACAACCGCTGCGAATCATCGTAGACGGCAGCGGCCGCACACCCGTTGAAGCCAAGGTCTTCAGCCAGCCCGGTCACACGCTGGTGGCGTGGACCGAGCCCGTGGATACCGCGAAGCGCCGTCAACTCGAAGCTCTTGGCGCGGAAGTTGTCGTCCTGCCGGGAACCAACGGGCTGGTGGACCTGGAAGCGGTGCTACGCGAAGTCGGCCGGCGCCAGGTTTCTACCGTGCTACTGGAGGGCGGCAGCGAGTTGCTTGGGTCCGCATTCGACCATGGCCTTGTGGACAAGGTGCTGGCGTTCATAGCGCCCATCATCATCGGTAGCAGCGAGGGCAGAACGGCCGTCGGCGGCACCGGTGTGCATTCCATCTCGGAGGCACTGTGCCTCGAGCGGGTTGAGGTCAAGAACTTCGCTGACAACGTCCTTGTCAGCGGATACGTGAAGAAGGCATCGGCCGGCGTATGTTCAGCGGTATAATCGAGGAAGTCGGTACCGTACGCGAACTCGGCCCGCATCACATTACGGTCGGCGCTCACACCGTACTCGTTGATAGTCAGGTCAGCGACAGCATTGCGGTTAGCGGCACCTGCCTGACGGTCACCGAAATCGGGACGGGTTGGTTCACGGCGTCGATCATGCCCGAGACGCTCCGTCGAACGAACCTGGGGTCACGCAAACCCGGCGACCCCGTCAATCTTGAACGGGCGGTGACTCCGACGTCCAGGCTGGGGGGGCATCTGGTCCTTGGCCACGTGGATGACGTGGGCCGTGTTACTTCAGTCGTGTCGGAAGAGAACGCGGTGATCGTAACGGTGGCGGCTCCACCCGGGGTCATGCGCTACGTCGCACTCAAGGGCTCGGTGACCGTCGATGGCGTCAGCCTGACGGTGGCGCGTCTTGACCCCGATTCGTTCGCTGTGTCGCTGGTGTCCTATACTTGCGCGCAGACGACCCTCGGTTCAGCGAGGGCAGGACGCACGGTAAACCTGGAAGTCGATGTCATCGCCCGCTATGTCGAGCGTCTGCAGCAGCATGCGCCGGATAGTACGGGCATCACCTGGGACATGCTCCAAGAACACGGATATTAGAGTAGCGAGGTGGTAGGCAACACATGCTGGCACGTATCGAAGATGCTTTAGAAGATATACGGCAGGGCAAGTTCATAATTGTCGTTGACGACGAGAACCGCGAGAACGAGGGTGACCTCGCGATCGCCGCTGAGAAAGTGACACCCGAAGCCATCAATTTCATGGCTCGAGAAGGCCGTGGACTGATATGTCTTCCGATTGTGGGCGACAAGCTGGACCAATTGGGGATACCTCTCATGGTGCAGGAAAACACCTCCAAGAACTGCACGGCGTTTACGGTCTCCATTGAGGCGAAGCGCGGCGTATCCACGGGTATTTCCGCAGAGGACCGGGCAACCACGATTGCGACTGTACTTGCCCCGGAGACAACGGCCCGCGACATCGCGCGACCGGGGCACGTGTTTCCGATTCGCGCCCGTGAAGGCGGTGTCCTGGCTCGCGCCGGGCACACAGAGGCCATCGTGGACCTCGCCCGGCTGGCCGGACTGTATCCGGCGGGCGTGATATGCGAGATCATGAACGAAGACGGCACCATGGCCAGACTGCCGGAACTTCAGTCGGTTGCAGAGCGTCACGGTCTGAAGATACTCGCGATTCGGGACCTTATTGCATACCGGAGCAGACATGAATGCCTCATCCAACGAGTGGCCGAGGCCCGGCTCCCAACCAAGTATGGTGATTTCCTGGCAATCGCTTTCAAGAGCACTGTGGACACAAATGAGCACGTCGCATTGGTGAAAGGCGACATAACGGGCGATGCGCCCGTCTTAGTGCGAGTTCACAGCGAATGCCTGACAGGCGATGTGTTTGGCAGTCGCCGCTGCGATTGCGGCGAACAGATTGCGCTCGCGCTCACACAGATTTCCGAAGCGGGACGAGGGGTCCTGCTGTATATGCGTCAAGAAGGCAGAGGGATTGGCTTCCACAATAAGCTCAAAGCATACGAGCTTCAGGACCAGGGAATGGATACCGTTGAAGCCAACCTTGCGCTCGGTTTCGCTGCGGACTTGCGCGACTACGGGATTGGCGCTCAAATTTTGGCCAATCTGGGCTTGCGGAAGATTCGACTATTAACCAACAATCCACGAAAGGTTATCGGCCTGGAGAGTTATGGCATCGAAATCGTTGAAACCATTCCACTCATCGTCGAGTGCAACCCGCACAACGAGCGATATCTGAAGACCAAGCAGACTAAGCTGGGCCACCAGCTTGGCATCCACGAGGAGGAGAAGAATGGCCAAGTCGTTTGAGGGCATGCTGACAGGCGAGGGGCTGCGTTTCGGCATCGTCGTCGCCCGATTCAATGAATTGATCACGCTGAGGCTCCTTGACGGTGCCAAAGACGGCCTGAAGCGGCACGGGGTAGCAGATGAGTCGATCGACGTTGCGTGGTGCCCCGGAAGCTTCGAGATTCCGCTGGTGGCCAAGATACTCGCCGAGACCGGCGACTACGACGCGGTAATCTGCCTCGGAGCGGTGATACGCGGTGGCACCCCACATTTTGACTATGTGGCTGCCGAAGTGAATAAGGGCATCGCAAAAATCTCGCTGGACAGCAATTTGCCCGTCATCCAGGGCGTCATCACAGCAGACACGCTCGAGCAGGCAATTCAGCGCGCCGGCGCCAAAGAAGGCAACCGGGGATTCGCCGCAGCTCTCAGCGCAATTGAGATGGCGAACTTGATGCGGGCTATCCGGTAACCCGATAGACGCGGTCACCAACGCGCACCCTGTCAGGGACCTTGATCCCGATGAGATCACCGTCCTTGGCCTCAGTGACGGGCATGTGGTCGATTTGCATAGAGGCGAGCACGAATTCGAGATCGGTCGTAGCTCCCCTGATGCGGATCGTGTCACCGGACTTCACGTGTCCGTGCACCGCCACCCCCGCCACCACCGGCTTGGCGAAGAAATCTGAGATCGTTCCAACCTCTGTCTCTTGCATCATCTCTCCTGACGTCCCGCAAACCCTGGTTTCTAATGTAGCACCGCACGCAGGGCGGCGCAATGCTCCGCGTTAACCGGCCCGCCATCCGCGGTGCCCGGAGGTTGCCGGGACGCGCCACGAGAGTCTGTCCACACCTTGACACACCGTAGAGTGCTACCTATCATTACTCCCAGCCGAACATGCGATTGGAGGTCCCCCATATGGTTGAAAAGAAACGTGACAAGCCCTACACCTGGGAGGAAGTCTTCTCTTTCGACAGGCTGAAGAGGACGATGGTCTCCCGTGTGCTTGAGAATGTTGAAGCGATGTGCGAAGGCAACGCGCCGGTCACACCTGACGAGATCAACAAGGTGATCAAAGACGAGTGGGATGACGTCAAGAAGGCGGTTCGGTCGTCTCCCGCGGCCAGGGAGTCCTTCCGCAAGTACCTCGAGAAGACCGTGTCGGAGAAGGTCGAGACTCTGATTCAACAGGACAAGTCCGAACTCGAGTCTCTTGGCGTCATCGAGAGGGGACTCTGACTTGCCGGATAAGCGCGAGCGAGGTACGGACAACGCCGCACAGAACCGGGCGGAAATGGATCAGTTGACCCGCCGCATCAAGATGCTCGATGACCGGCTGGACAATCTGGACTCTATCGTCACGACGTTGGTGCAGCGGGTGATGGAGAAACCTCTGACGATCGAGCTTACCTGTCCAAAGTGCTCGCAGCAGATCGAGGTCAACATTACGAGCAGCACTCGCATGCGGGGAGGATTCTAGAGTAGATTTGGCGTTGGCGGTTTGACTTTCAGGGGGCTGCCCGGGTTCGGGCGGCCCCTGCTATTTCATGGGCCGATTGGCGAGCGCTCCGGCCACCCGCGCGGCCAGAAAAGGAGTAAGCGGCCTTCCCGATGCGTCGAACGCTTCAACCTCCATCCCTGGTAGGTCAGGAAGTTCCTTGGCGGTGTCGACGTTTATCAGTAGTTCCGTATTCAACAGCAGGTCTTCCACGAGGCGCTTGGCGGCCACCTGATTGCCGTACTCTTCATCGGTATCAGGGACACCACGCAGCACATAGAGATTACCGTCGTCACCACGGACTGTGCCCTGACTGACGACCTCGCGGACAATCAATTTCCTGGTTTCCAACATATCCTCCTGTGGCCTAACCTGAGCATTGTACCCGCGATGAGCCGGCAGAACAAGAACGAACCGACGCGCCGTCCGTGATGCAAGCGTAGTATGACAGTGCGCCACAACCATAGCTGAACATTACATAATCTTGCGGCAGGATTCTCCATATCAAGCTCAGACACAAAAGCCTACACAGGCTTCGTCGTGGTTCATGACCGCCGTCGGCAGATCAAGGCCATTATCACGGAAAGCCGGCGGTGATAAGACTCGCCGCCGGGCAGCAAGCCCAGCCCACCGTTGGTGGTCACGACATGCTGGCCCTGAAGCCCATGAATGACGCCGGGTGGACGTCGCGTCGCCTCCTTTACGGTGTGGCGGTATGGGAGAACACCGCAATCCGGACGCCATGCGCGTGCCGCATCATGACTCATGCCACGCGCAACACCATCGTTCTGCGACGTGGCTGCCGGTTCGGCATGCAGGGAGTTACCGATCCCGACAGTGCGAACAATGCAGCAGTGACGTGCCCGCATCGGTTTTAGCAGCTGGGTCAGGCGCGGGCGCCAATTCAAACAGAAGACTGATGGCCGCACCCCTAAGGAGCCTAAGGAAAGCGAGTGTAAGGGAGCCTCTATTGAACTGGGGCGCTGAGACGGCATCGGGCAGGTACGCCGTTCTCCTGGTACATCCGCCGGCACGGTGCAGACCACATCAACCGCGGGTGTGCCCGGGGAGGCAGACGAACAGCCGCGGCCGCGCCGACGCGCCGACAAAAGTGCAACAATCCACCGTAATGACGGCGCTTTCGCACTTCCCATCCAGGGGACTGGCGCCCCCCCCTCAAAATTGCCCAAAATCGGCCCGAAATGGACGGTACTTGATACAGAGTCCACATCGCCCCGTTTTCTCCGGGGATACGGGCGGCGCGCAGCGCCGATAGTACGGGGTGAAGAACCGACATGCGCCGCCAGCACGGACCGAAGTGCAAAGTCTCCACCCGGAGTGGCGCCGGCCCAAGGGCGGGAACCCTCGCGTGAGGCAACATCCAACCCGGAAACTCAAGGACTACCTGAAGCACCGTCCGGTGAACGCTCATACGGTGGAGTCTGCTTGGTGCCGTCGGGAAACACACGGACGTTGCCAACCCAAGGATGGACGGTAGGTTCTCAGGCCCGGGCACCGAACACAACAACGTCTCAGTTCACTGGACCGCCTGGGTAACCGTAGCACCCGAAAGACGGTACGGGTCTTGAACCGGGGTGCGAAACGCACGGCGATATGTTGCGAGAGTTCCAGTCTGCAGTTGTTCAAGGCTTGGCAAGCGCGCCTGATACCCGGGGGAATTCAGTTCGAGACATGGAGGGAGTTCAGAATTGGCACGGCCACAGCATCGCGTCGCGAGACTACGGTTCCGCGGTTGCAGGTACGCACGCAGTTCGCGCAGCACCACGGCGTCTTGTTCCGGGTCGGGATCGGCTATATTCGACTGTTCGAGTGTTGCCTAATTGATTAGGGACTGCGTATAATATCTCTTATACTCAGTGTGATTGATTGAGCCCTTACCGGGAGGTGCTTCAGTGCTACCCTACCTCGAGGACTATCTGCTGCATCTGCAGGCCAACAATTACTCCGCGCGCACGGTGTACAACTACGAGCGCGACCTGCGCGTGTTTGACCGTTTCCTTGTGGAAAGCCGATTCGACTTTGCCCATCTTACCAAGCGCGAGGTTACCTACTATAAAGCGTACCTTTCCTCACGCGACCGCGAAACCGCCGAGGGCGAACAAGGCTCCGTGTCCATGCTCGACTCGCGTTCCATCAATCGGATGCTGTCAGCCTTGCGCTCCTATCTGAAGTATCTCATCGACACCGATCTTCCCTGCCCGTTGGCCCCCGACGCTATCCTCCTCGCAAAATCAACGCGCAAGCATCCGCAAGTTGCGGAACTCGAGGCGCTCACCGCCCTGGTTGAGTCGCCCAGTCACTTCGAGTCCGATCCACGCATCGCCGCGCGCAACCGGGCAATGCTCGAGGTTCTGCTGGCGACCGGCATGCGTATTTCGGAATTGTGCAACCTGAAGCGCGTGCAAATAGATGATTCGGGCCGCATCTTCATCACCGGCAAGGGCAGGAAACAGCGTTTCGTGTATCTCACTGAGCGAGCGCGACATCACCTCTCCCTGTATCTGGCAACGCGCAACGATAACGCACCTGCACTCTTCATCCCTTATGCCGGTAGAAACGTGAACGACCCAAGACGCCGCATCTCGACCAACTACGTACAGGAACGCATCAAGCACTATCGCGAGAAGCTGCACATCAACGTCCCGACATCGGCGCACTCGATACGGCACGGCTTCGCGACCTATCTAGCCGAAGAAGGCGCCAATCCGGCGGCTCTACAGATTCTGCTTGGCCATGAGTCGCTTGAAACCACAACGCGATACGTGCACGCATCGGACCGGTACGCAGAAGAGACTCAAAGAAAGTATCACCCTCGGGCGAATCCCTAACGTGCCCCGGCCGTGTTTCCTTGTGGGCAGAGGCGTTTCCCACTCCTTCCCACGTGTCTCTTCGCGGTGGAGTATTATGTCACGCTCCTTTGAAGTTAGCTCGACTATCCCTTCTCGCCCCCGAAAGCGCCCCCATCGGGTGGCCGGCATGCGGTCCCTTTTTGGGCCACCCAGGCGCCTGTATAGGAGGATGGCAGTGCGCTCCCCGACACTGTCCCGGGTCCGCCTTGAACAATATTTCAAGACGTGCTAAAAGTGATGGCGGATAGAGGTGCGGGTGGAACGGGCGAGAGTCCATTCGTCGTGCGGCTTCAGTCCGCTTTCTCTGTTCGAGGGTCGTGAATCGATTTGGCGGGGAGGAGGTGAAGCATGAACGACAGACCTTCGGGCAATGTGAGGGTGCTTTCGCACAACAGGGAACCCTTCGAAGACCGCATTGAGGCCGGTCGTCTACTCGCCGAGCAATTGATGCAGTTTCGCGGGAGTAAGCCCGTAGTTCTGGGTATTCCCCGCGGGGGCGTCGTGATTGCTGGAGAGATCGCACGCGCACTGAAAGGCGAACTCGACGTCGTGCTGTCGAGAAAACTCGGCGCTCCGGGCCAGCCCGAACTTGCCGTAGGCTCCCTGGCGGAAGACGGAACCGTCTTCCTCAATCGAGACGTCATGATTTCCCTGAGGGTATCGACAAAGGACATCGATCTGGAACGAGTCCGACAGGCGGCAGAAATGCAGCGCCGCACCGAGCTTATCAGGAGTGTCACGCCTAAGGTCCCGCTGCGAGACAGGGTTGTCGTCGTCACGGACGATGGAATCGCCACCGGTGCCACCATGCAGGCGGCCCTCTGGGGAGTGAGGCAGGAGAAGCCAAGGCGGCTCATTGCGGCCACTCCCGTAGCGTCTGAGGAGGCCCTGAACAAGCTCGCATTGGACGCTGACGAGATATTGTGTCTGCTCATGCCAACGTCGTTCTATGCGGTTGGCCAGTGGTATCGAGAGTTCCCGCAAGTGGAAGACGCGGACGTTCTAAGGGTGCTGAAAGACCACTCAGTATGAGGTATCGGGTGGAAGAGCGAATCTAAGTCGGAAGGGTGGAGGGATTGTATGGCGGGACAGTTCGAAGAGTGTCCGGTGGAAGTGTCCGTTCCTGGACTGACGCTCGCGGGTGGCCTGTGCGTCCCTCCGGCTGCGAGGGGCATCGTCCTCTTTGCACACGGCAGCGGCAGCAGCCGGCTTAGTCCCCGCAATCAATACGTAGCGCGCGAATTGCGCAGTTCGGGACTGGCGACTTTGCTGTTTGACCTTCTCACGCGCAGGGAGGAGGAGGTCGATGCATACACCGCTGAATTGAGATTCAACATCGAATTGCTGGCCGACAGGTTGGTGGGGGCAACAGACTGGGTCGCTCAACGGACTGACACCCACTCACTTGCCATTGGCTACTTCGGGGCCAGCACGGGTGCCGCAGCCGCCCTTGTTGCGGCCACGCAACGAGCTGACATCGTGCGCGCGGTGGTCTCACGCGGTGGCCGCCCCGACCTGGCCGGGACCGCATTGCCGTTGGTCCAAGCGCCCACGCTCTTAATCGTGGGCGGTGACGACACGCAGGTCATCGAGTTGAACAGGTCGGCCATGAGGCTTCTCAAGGCCGAAGTGAGCTTAGCCATTGTTCCGGGAGCCACCCACTTGTTTGAGGAACCCGGGACCTTGGAGCAGGTGGCGCGACTCGCCGCGGAGTGGTTTCGTTCGCACCTCAACCCCGAGTCGCTCTAGACAAGCCTTGCCGGGCGCGCCGCATCGATGGGGTGTCATGGCGGTGAGGGCGTGCGACCCTCACTTGCTCAACCGGCGTCACAACAGTTTTGCGACGTCAATCGACAGGCTGCGACTCGTGTCTTGGAAACGTCATGACATGGCCGCGACGCGCGTGGAAAGGCGCACCACGGCCAAACACTGGCACTTCCCCGATGCGAGTCGGCGGCTTCAACGCAGAAGAAAGGCTCACTGCAATTGAACGGGTGGTGGGCCCGGCAGGATTCGAACCTACGATCAACCGGTTATGAGCCGGATGCTCTGCCGCTGAGCTACGGGCCCCAATGCGAGACAGGGTTCAAGGGTCCCTTGAACGCGAGTGCCGTATGATACAACGGCTACGAACAGAGGCGCAACACGCCCGGGCCTGCCCACCTGTATGCAGCACCATCGGCGCTGAAGATGTTCTCGTCGCGCAGTGTTCAGGAACGCAGTACCCGCCGCAATTGATGCAGTGCGTAATATGCACCAAGAAAGCGCACGAGGTTGTGACGGGTCCGGAAGTTCGCCGTAATCGCCAGCGAGGCTCCAGGCTGGACGACGGCGACAGTCAGTTCGTCCAACGGTGAATCAACCCCCGAAACAGGTACTCCACACACACCCAGTCCAATGTCGGATTGGAACTGCTTGATCGCCAGCCGGGCAAGCTCCTGGGCGTCTGTGGCGCACCCGGCGGCCTCAGGACTGACCAGCCCACCGAGGAACCAGCTATCACTGCCTGCCTTGTCAGCGAGCATCGTAGACAGATGGCCGCACGTGATAGTCTCGGCAACAGCAAGTGTGAGCCCGCGCGACATCAACATAGCCGCGGCCACGGACTCCTGCGAGTCGTCATCGGCACCCCAGATCGCTTCCCCCAGCAGCGCACGTGCCTCAGCTTCAACGGGCGCGATTGCGCGAAGCGCGGCCTCTGCGTTGGACGACTTGGCCGTAATGCGTACGTGAATACCATCCTGCTTTGCATATACGGCCACCGTGGGATTCGACGACGGTGTGAGCGGCTTGAGCATCTCGTCTACGCTGGACTCGGAGATGTTGAATAGTTTCAGCGTGCGCGACCTGATAACTGATTCCGGCGGACCGAGTCGAGGCTCCACCTCGTTCTCCCACATGTAATGCAATTCACCGGGAGGTCCCGGCATAGCGATAATCGTCTTGCCGTCTTTCACAACCCACCAACCGGGAGCAGTGCCGCGTGCATTGTGGACCGCACGGGCGGAGGGTATCAGAGACGCCTGCTTAAGATTGTTGGCCGTCATCTGAAACCCGCGCATGGCGAAAAACCTCGTAAGTTCGGCCGCAAGAACCTCGTCGACGCGCGGCGTTTCACCAAGAAGCGCGGCGATGCCCTCCCGCGTCAAATCGTCGTCTGTAGGGCCCAGGCCGCCGGAAGTGAGCACAAGGTCAGAGCGACTGACGCCACGCCTGAGGCAATCCACTAACCTGGCCAGGTTGTCACCGACTGACGTGCTGAAATAGAGGTCAATGCCAAGTGCGGCTAGTCTACGAGCAAGGTACTGCGTATTAGTATCGGCGATGTCACCCAACAGGAGTTCGCTACCGACGCAGACAATCTCAGCGCGCATATTCAGTTGCCTCTTCCCGCTTTGATTCTGCCGAGTTACGCCAGCATCTAGTGCACCGCGGACGGAGTCCGAGGCTCCGTGGTCAGCTCGAAGTTGTCGGATTGCCGGCAGAAACGGATTATCTCTGCGAAGTTCTGTATCTTCGTGAGATTCGATGATTCCTGAATGCCGTCGTAGGTGACGTTGATCCACGGCTTTTCGTACATCGCGCTGAATCTTTCAGACATGGCTGCAACGATGCCTCCAGGCATGCAACCGTGAGGCATAACCGAGATTACGCCGGCAAAATGAGGATTGTCCATCCACTCGACGCCGCTGCCGATGCTCAATACGGCTTCACTTCCACACTTTGAAGACAGCCACCGGCGCGAGTACGAGAGCAGGTGTTTCGTGGGCGGGTCGGCCTCCACGAAACCAGCACAGGGCGCCTCAAGGGAACGCTCCGTCTGTTCCTGATATTTCTCCAGAATGGTGTTCATTACCAGCCTGCGCAAGCTATGGTCACGAATCGCGTCTTCGACATTCCGGCGCGCCACGTACTTCATCCATTCCGCCATCGGAGACACAAGCACTTCGAGCCCGGCTTCCTCGCAACGCCGAACGAGGTGGGCGTTCGAAAAGTCGTTTGAACGCAGGAATATCTCGCCGTTTATACCTACCAGCGGCCTTCGCGGCAGAGCAGGATCGACAAGTCTCTTGAACTCAGCCGCCGCCTCGGTAACCAGGTCTTTTGACGTGCGTCGTGCCTCGAGTCGAGCGGCGATTGCATCCACGTACTTGCGGAACAACGTGTCGGCGCTTCCCGGTTCGAGTTCGTACGGACGTGTGCGCCAAAGCATTTTCTGCAGCAAGTCGACTGCAATGCAACCTTTCCAGGTTCGCTCGACGAACGACAAGACGTCCATTCTGGAGCCCAATTGCATGTCGCGGTAGCCATTGTTGGACACGCTCGCAAACATGGGCATGTCGATGCCGAGATCCTGGAAGACCCTTCTTTGTTCACCGGCGTAGTGGCCCAACCGGCAAGGACCATATGCGCTGGCCATGAAGGCTGCCATCTGGCTTGCGTCATGCCCGTTCTCGTAATAGTGCTGCAAAAAGCCGCCCAAAGTAACCCTGAAAGGCAGGCACTCTACTCCCGACGTCACCTTCTCCGCATAGTTGAGAACGCGGCTGTCGGGCTCGGGCAGCACCAGCGCTTTGACCCCCTGTCCACGCATCGCCGCCGCGATGAGCTCAGCGTGAGGTGACATGTACGGAATCAGCAGTGTGCGATCCGACTTGGACAGAACGTCGATGCCTCTATAGATTGATCGAGGCTCAACTACCGCTACCTGTCCCGATTTGGCATGGCCGACAATGGTGTCGACGAAAGCCTCGATACGAGTAACGATGCCCGCTTCCGCGGCGTGCTCATCGATCTCCAGTTGTCCAAGAGGCTTGTTGCCCATTATATCGTGCACTATGCGCAGCATGAACGAGTTAGGACCGCACCCGAAATTCGTGAGTGCCAGTCCATAGAGTCGAGCATCGTCAGCGACCAACTTGGCGGCAGATATGAACTTGCGTTCATAAGCCCAATACGGCCTATCCTGATATGCCTTGGGGTCAACCTGCTCGAGAGGCAGATACTCCAGGGGTATCGGCACCACCCCGAGTTGAGCGAGTTTTTCCGCGATGCCAAGATTCGCTCCCGAGTCCTGCGACATGTAGGCTCGAGACAGGATGACCACTCCGAGTTTGTCACCGGCGTGAACCTCGGCCAGCAGGCGTTCGCCTTCCGCAGCCTGCAACGAGCGGAATTCCGCGAGAGCCCGAAGTCCCGCTTCCGCGGCTGACTTTCCCCGTTCTTTGCTGAACCCCATCCTGGTGGCGGCGGCAGTGAGGTTGTCGATGACATCGGCGTCGCCCTTGCTGAAGTCGAGCGTCGGGATGACCAATTTGTCACCCAGCCCGACCGCCTGACGTATTATGTAGGGTGAAGCCTGCACGAGAGGACAGGCGTACTTCTGGTCCTCGGCGCCTTCCATCAAACCAAGACGAATGGCGGACGGATACAAGACGAAATCCAAGTCCTTCAAACTTGCCGCATGGCCGTGCAGTATCTTGACGGGGAAACAACTATCCGTGTAGGCCAATTCGGTGGATCGGGCTATCACGTCGCCGGTGGACTTTCCGGTTACAACGGGGCGCGCGCCGAGCGCTCGTACGAACGATATGAGCAAGGGAGCATAGTCGTAGACGAGCAATGCCCGGGGGATCCCCACCGAGGGACCGTTTCCTGTTGCGTCGTCGCTACCGGCGAACAGCAAGTCCTCCCGATCATCGAAGGCGGTGCGTTGCCGGCCATGCCCGGCCGTCGCGTCATATCGGTCGCATCGGCTGCCGTAGAACGTGGCGGTCTCGCCAGGAACCTGCATCTTCGTTATCGTGCAGTTGTTGTCGCAGCCCTTGCAGGTAAATGTCGACAGGTCGACCTCGGCGTCGATCACAGCCTGGAACCCTTTGAAGCGTGACGCACCACCGGCAACGTGCTCGCGGGCCAGCAGGGCGGCGCCGATTGCCCCGGTTATCTCCTTATGCTCCGGCACAATCAGCCGTTTGGCCGGCAATTCACGCTGGAATGCCGAGACCACTGCCTGATTGTAGAACACGGCGCCCGTGAGAATCACGCGGTCACCCAGCCGCCGGTTCTCAACAACCTTCGAGAGGTAGTTCTTGGCGATACCGATGGCCAGGCTGCTCGTAATCACTTCAAGCGGAACGCCTTCCTGTTGCGCGCGCGCCACGGACTGCGCCATGAACGATGCGCACCGGGTGCCGAGATCTATCGTGTATGGTGCATCGAACGCGAGTCGCGCGAACTGGCCGTCGGTCACTCGCACTCCGAGCATTTCCGCAAGCTCGTCGATGAAACTTCCGGTGCCGGCTGCGCAGGCCTTATTCATCTGGTAGTCAACGACTACCCCATTCTTCTTGATAACCAGCTTGGAGTCCTGACCTCCAATCTCGATAATGTCAGCCTCGGGGTCAAGTTCCATGGCCGCGCGTGTCTGCGCGGTAATCTCGTTCTTGATGAGGTCGGCCCCTACGAGACTTCCCACGAGATATCGCCCTGAACCCGTGATGCCGACGCCGGCAATCTCGGCATCGCCCGCGCCCTTGTCCAGCAACCGACTGAACAGTTCTTTCACCGCTTGAACGGGCCGGCCCGCCGTCATTAAATAGTGTTTGACGAGGACCCGTCCTTCCCCGTCGATGATTGCGGCTTTGGTGCTGGTTGACCCGATATCGATACCGAGGTAGCCGACACGTTTCTCGGTAAGTACCGGTTGAGACGCAGATGAAGAGGTGTTCACCTTCTCCAGAGCAGGCATGTGATAATACTGAGTCGACACGTCCTGGGCATCGAGCACAATACTGTTTGAGCGCTTTCCGATGGTGAGCAATGCTGTTCCAAGCGACTGCGCGTACAGGTAGTTTTCCGGCACGGTGATCTCGGTGGGCGCCCCGTTGCGTACGGACACCACGCCGGTCAACGCCTTGACAATGGCGGCGTTGGCCGCCACTCCGCCCACTGCGTAAATTGGGCTGACAAACGGCCCCTTCTTGAACGAACCGACCATCCTTGCCACGCTTTCGCACAGCGCGTATAACATCGGCTCCACGGTGACGCCCTTCTGCTGCAGGTGTATCAGGTCGGTCTTGGCAAACACGCTGCACCGGGCCGCAATTCGAGGAGCGACGCCTTCGCACTGCAACGCGAGCGTGGCGAAATCATCCATGCTGATGCCGAGGCGATAGGCCTGCTGTTCGAGGAATCGGCCCGTACCGGCGGCGCACAGAGGATTGGACTCAACTTTCCACGGCTTGCGGAGGCCGTCCTCAAGCTCGATGATGAGCGAAGACTGACCTCCTATCTGGATTACGGTGCGTGCGTCCGGGTGAAAATGAAGGACGCCGGAAGCAATCGCCAGTGAACTGCTACACGTGACCCAGCCGAGATCATCCGGCATCGCCGAACTGCCCGAACCTGACACGCCGACCGCAGTGATATCCTCACTGGACACATCGGCCACCGCACGCCCAATCAGGGCGCTGACGGCGGACCGAGGACCACTGCTAACTCTTTCGATGTCCTGCCGAACTGTTCTTCCGACTTCGTCAATCAGGCTAAGCTTAACGCTTACCGATCCAATGTCTATACCAAGGTAATGCTGCATCTGTCCGAACGAGGATTGTATCACACCAAACTCGCCGGGCAAGCTTCAGTGGCATAACACGCCAGATAATCGGAAGGGGTGCTTTGAAAGCACCCCTTCCGATACGGATAGCGAACTTGCCCGGTATCTTGCGCGCGGAATATCACGGAAGCCGAGCGACTCGGTACGGGCCGGTGCACGCGGGTCCTTCCGTGTAGCGCAGCGTCATCTCCGTGAGGTCCAGAATGATCGACGCGAGCGTCTGCCACTGGTCGACTTTGGCACACCGCTCGTCCGGATGCCGGCAGATGGAATCCGGGTAGCTGAAATGGTCGCAGAGCGCCTCGCGAATCGTCTCGATGTTCAGCCTGCCGCGTCGGGCCTCCAGCAACCGTCTCAGCCGGCGGCTTCGGAAAATCGTGTCCGCCAGAGTGCCTTTGCCGGTGTCACGTATCGGCAGCATCGGAGACTCGAAATGATTGGCGTGAGTGAGTATCCCATCCTGCGGGTACAGAAACAGCAAGTCATTAGGAAGATTTTCGATATCAATGATCTCGCCCCCCTGATGCCCCACCACCATGTTCATGCTATTCGGCCCCACATACGTCATCAGCATCTGCAGGGCAGATGACATTCGCTCAGAATTCAGAATGCCCCGCAATTTCAACAAGAACGGTACTCCGGGACGGAACCCGTCAGCCTCAGAACGAATATAGTTGATGCAGACGCCCAATCCATTCGAATTGATGCCACGGTGACCGATAGTGCCGGCCTCGGCATGCATCACGATATTCGGCTTGTCCATCTGCTGAATCTGCAGGATCACACACGTGTGGATTGCTTCCGCCCGCCAATCCCAGTTCTGCCCGATGATAACGTGCCCGTCTTGAGTGACCTCCGGCATGAGGCCAAAAGAAGTGCAGCCGCCCGCCGACGATTCCTTGAGCGTATTCGGAAGACACGAAAACGTAAGTTCCGTACGGGCGTTGAGCGCCGCAATCTCGCGAAACTCGAGTCCCGCTCCTTCAGCCACGCCACGCATTTCCTCCACCAAGTCCGCATCAAACCGTTCGATGTACGGCACAAACGCTTCCACGTCCGTGAGAATCTTGTCTCTGCTCACGCCGCCCATGTGCTGCCACAAATTCATATAGAAGCTCAAGTTGTCCTTAATCAGCTGGGGAACGCTCTCACCATGCTGCCGCCCAATATCCCGGGGCGTACCCTTGAGTCGTAGAACAGGTACAGTCATAGTTGCCTCCTCATTTCACTGTCGCATCAGCACGACATCCTGGTTGACGCACCCGATGCGCCAAAGTCTCCCTGCATTGTACTAACTCCGTAATGGCTCGGCCAGCGAAGCGGGTGGATTGTGGCGGCGTTCACGTTCCTGATACAATGAGTTTTCGTTGCGGCGTACCGCCCTCGCCAATCCGAGCATGCGCTCGTCCGCAGTTCCAAAATCATGCAGCCACTCGAGAAGACGCATTCATCCGTGAGGATATCGAGCAAGATTGACCGGCTTGCAGCGGACTCGGCGTTCGTAGTCCTTGCACGCGCCCAGGCGCTTGAGGCGCGTGGTTTCGACATAGTGCATCTCGAGATCGGCGAGCCCTGCTTCGACACTCCCACCAATATCCGCGACGCGGGCCGTCGCGCCATTGCCGAGGGACTCACCCGGTACTGCAATTCTCAGGGTGTTGTCGAACTCCGCGAGGAGATTGCTCAAGAGATATTACGCACACGCGGACTGCAAGTGCCGGTGGAACGCATCGTCGTAGGCTCCGGAGCAAAGCCGCTTATCTTCTTCTCGATTCTCGCCCTGCTGGAGAACGGCGACGAAGCCGTCTACCCGGCTCCACTGTTCCCTGTGTTTCAATCCGCAGTTGGATTCGCCGGCGCCCGCGCGCTTCCCGTCCCGCTGCGCGAGGAACTGGACTTCCGGTTCGACCTGGACGAACTACGCGCACGAATCACCCCCAATACCAAGCTCATCATCCTCAATTCTCCTCACAATCCCACCGGAGGAGTTTTGACGTCCGAAGATGTCATGCGCGTTGCGGCGCTCGCTCAAGAACTGGATCTCGTAGTATTGTCCGACGAAGTATACGATCACATGTACTACGACAACCCTCCCGCCAGCGTTATGTCGCTAGCAGGCATGGACGAACGCTCGGTCCTGGTGACCGGTTTCTCGAAAACGTACGCCATGACGGGATGGCGCCTGGGCTACGCGGTCATGCCTGAGTGGCTTGTCGAACCCGTGGTGCGGCTTATCAACAGCAGCACCTCATGTACGCCACAATTCGTCCAGATGGCCGGAGTCGAGGCGCTTAGCGGCCCTCAGTCCGACAGCGTCGGGATGATGCGCGAGCTTCAGCAGCGACGCGACCTCATGATCCAGGGGCTGAACGAGATACCCGGGATCGAATGCCGCGTGCCTAAAGGCGCCTTCTACGCCTTTCCCAACATCCGCCAACTCGGATTGACCTCTGCCGCCCTGGCAAACCGCATTCTTGATGAGGGAGGGGTGGCCACGCTCCCGGGGACGGCTTTTGGTCCCGAGGGAGAGGGTTACCTGCGCCTGTGTTTCTCGACCTCTGAAGAGAATATCATTGAAGCCCTCAGCCGGATCCGCCGCATTGCCGAACTGCTTCTGGGCGGGAAATAGCCCGCTACGGTAAGTGCTCGCCGTGTCACACCCTGGCGGCTCACTCAGACTCTATTCCGGCGTAAGGTTGCGGAAGGCCGCCTGCACCAACTCGGGCAGCGCGGGGTGAATATGTAGTGCCTTCTCTATCTCCGCAATGTGCCCGCCGGATACCATCGCGTTGATGACCTCCTGGATTATCGAAGGGGCGTGGGGACCTATCACGTGGAACCCGAGTATGCGGTGCGTCTCCTGTTCGACGATCGCTTTGGCGAATCCATCGGTCTCCATCATGGCTTCGCCCGTGGCTGTGTCCATATAGCGCGCGCGCCCCACAAGAATGTCGTGCCCCCTGCGTGCCTCTTCAGTTGTCATTCCCACTGAGGCGATCTGAGGGTATGAATACACGGCATGCGGTGCGGCGCTGTAATCCATGGCCTCTCGAGTACCGCCGAATGCGTTTCGCGCGGCCAGAGAAGCTTCTATGTTCGCGATATGCCGGAACATGTAGCGGCCGTTCGCATCACCTACCGCGTAGATTCCCGGCTTGTTCGTTTCCATGTAGTCGTCAACATGCACGAACCCACGGTCATCCACCTGGACGCCGGTCCTGTCCACTCGAAGGAGATCAGCATTGGAGCGGCGTCCCGCGGCAATCATCACCGTGTCCACGGTCACCGCAAACCGAGCGCCCGAACGGCGCTCCTTGACCAGCAAACGAACGTCTCGTGAGCCCTTTACGACCTGTTCGATCTCGATATCGGTCAGCACTTGCATACGCTTCCTCAATGCATGCTTGAGGAGCGCGGCCACTTCGGGTTCTTCGCCGGGAACTAACCGCTCGGCCGATTCTATCACGGTCACCTGAGTCCCCATGGCGGCGAAGAAATGCGCATATTCGGCTCCTATGTAACCACCACCGATTATCGCCATGCTTCGCGGCTGACTCGTCAGCGCAAGAAGGGTCTCAGTCGTGAGGAAGTTCGCAGTATCCAGCCCGGGTATCGCAGGCACCTTGGGTCGAGAACCGGTCGCGATGAAGAACCGGTCTCCTCTCAGCCGGATGCCACCGACCTCCAGAACGTAATCGTCGGCAAACGTTCCGGCACCCTCGTAGAAATCCAGACCCCTCAACGCGGAAAAGGACTCACGAAGGTGATTTTGAGCCTCTTCCACGCTTCGACGCATACGCTCCATGATGAACGGAAAGTCGATGTGCGTTACTTTCGCCTCGATGCCGAGTTTGTGGGCCTCCTCTATCTCAACTACCCTGTCCGCGGGCAGCATCAACATCTTGGAGGGTATGCAGCCAAGGTTGGGACACGTGCCGCCGAGCGGACCTTTGTCGACCAGCGCCGTCGACAGGCCGCGGAAGACCGCTTCGTAAGCCACGAACATCCCAGACCCGGAGCCGATAATTACGACGTCGTACTTCTTATCCATGCACTCACCTCGGCAAGGCTTCCGCGACAGCTACAACTGATGGAGGTCTCTGCTCTCCTGCCAATTACGTGCCGGACAGCACCTTGTCGATCTTCCCCCGCAATTCTCGTTCCGGCAAGGCGCCAACGCTGGTGCCGGCGATCTGGCCGTTTCTGAACAACATGACCGTGGGAATGCTCATGACCTGGTACTTGGTTGAGGCAAGGCGATTCTCATCTACGTTGACCTTGCAGAACTTGACTCTCCCACCGTATTCAGCGGCGAGATGTTCAATCACGGGACCGAGCACCTTGCACGGACCACACCAGGAAGCCCAGAAATCGACGAGCACCGGCAACTTTGCCTTCAGAACCTCGGCTTCAAACGTGGCGTCTGTAACCGTCTGTACGCCGCCCTCAGCCCGGGCACCGGCCACATTGATCCGGATAAGGATGTCGCCATCCTTTCCGTCAGTCAGCTTGAGAGCATTTGCCAGACGAACAACAAGACCGCCACGCACACCTGGTGGCACTTTCACTTCCAGGCGCTTGCCATTTCGAGACAGGATGCGTGTCACACCCGCGGCGGCCTCCTGGGCGGACACCGTCAGGTCGTAGGTCACCGCCTGGGACGTGCGCGAACTATCCCGGAATCCCTCTTCCACGTCACACTCCTGATTGCGTCGTGCTTGTATCCGACTTGCCCACACTCAACCATTGTCGGCAGGAGACGCTGCCTCGGGTTCGCTCTCCGCGCCGGGCTTCGGCTTGAGGTTCAGTGTCTTCTTGACCAGATCCTTGTCATGTGTGTAATCGATTACTCGTTGGAGCATGATCTTTTGCGCCTGTACGGGACCGGCACCGTGCCATGTCCCCACTCCGTGCATACCGGCAGTCCAATTCTGCAGGTGCTTGTGCACCTTCATGACATTCTCGGCGGGTTCCTCGCCTCCGAAGCTGTAGAACTCTTCGACGTACGCCTTTGTCTCGGGATTCTGTAACTCTTTCATCGACGGCATGGTGACTATGAGTCCGCCTCCGATGTCCCCGGCCAAGGCCATTACGCGCCAGAACGCATTGCAGACATTGAGCTTGGCCACGTTGCCCATCAGTTCGTCCGGAAGGAACACGCCGGACCCGACAGGTTCCTCCGAACCTTTGAGCGCGGCCGCAATCCCACAGGCCCGGCAGGTCTCGCGCAGAGATACCATTTCAGCCAGCTCTTCATTGATGTGCGGCACGTTCTGCAGTCCTTTGTATTCCTGCACCAGCTTCGCGCTGCCGATTATCTGGTTCATGAAGCCGACTTTGCAGGTCCCTCCGCAGGTCATGCGGTGGGTTCTCGCGAATCGAGTCACGAACTTCACGGAATAAGGGGCTTCGCCGCAGTGGAACACCCGTTCCCACGGCACAAATACGTCTTCAAAGATAATCATGGAGGTCTCGCGCTGTCCGAACAGCGGATTGCCAAGCTCGCTCATATCATCAGCCAATTCGCGCTCGGCGGAATACGGCGAATACTGACATACAAAGGTAATACCCGGGGCGTCGGGCGGCGTGGCGAAAGCTACCGCATAGTCCGCTTCGCCCGTCGAATGAGCCGATTGCGGCAACACGACAATCTCGTTGCTGGCAAAGCCTCCGCTGATGTTGATCTTTGCTCCGCGTACGACGATTCCCTTGTCGTTCTTGTCCACAACCTTCACCGACAGGTAAGGATCAGGCCAGTTCAGGGCGCGCTTGTTGCGCTGTCCGCGCGGCTCGGTAAGTGCCCCCGCGACTGACAGGTCGTTCGTCTGCACCCACTTCAAATACTCGAGAAACCTCTGGTGATAGTTCGTGCCCAGATCGCGGTCCATCTCCCACGTGGTGCCCCACATCGAGTGAAAACAATCAAGACCCACGCACCGGTAGATACAGGTGCCCAGATTCTCCGACGTGAAGGTCCCCGCCTCTGCCTTCTTCACGAGGTCGTCAACACTGCGGCAGATGTAGGTATAGCGATTCACTGTGTCATTGATCAATGGTGAATACGCCGTCATGATGTCACTGGTCGCGGGATCAAGGGCCCACCGGTAGCTCGCCTTGTTGGCTTCGACAACCGTCCGCGTATTGGGATTCTCAAGCACACTTTCCACGCGTTTGCCGTTCATGAACACGCGCGGCTTGATGGACTTGATGCTTTCTTCAAACTGCTCCGGCGTCTTGAGCGCCATTGATTTCCTCCTGTGGCGAAACCACATTGGGGCCGCCAATATTTACGATTATGTCCGGACAGGCCCCGGACGTCATTGCCGTGTACTCTACCACACCTTGCGGTATACTCGCAGTCGCGAACTCGGGGCGGATGTCCTGGGCGCAGCGCGCAAGCGTAGCCCCGGATAATCGACAAGTCACGGCGCGCAGACGCGGGCATGACGGCGCACCGCTTCTGAAAGGAGGGACTTTGAAGCTCGCAAGAATCGAATACGGCGGAACCAGACAATGGACCATCCTTGACGGGGATTCACTGTATGCCCTGGAAGGAGAACTCTACGGCAGATTCAGCAAGGGCTCTCGCGTTTGCGCTCTCGTTGATGCCCAGTTGCTTCCACCGGCTGAACCCCACACCATCATCGGTTGCGGGATGAATTACATGGACACGGTGAGACAGCTCAACGCAAAGGTCCCACAGGAACCCTCGCTATTCTTCAAGCCGGTGGAAGCCCTGGTCGGGCATGGAGAAGAAGCGTGCTCGCTTCCAATCTCGGCCGATACACGATACGAGGCGGAACTTTGCGCCGTGATGAAACGCCGAGCGTGGAGGGTGAAAGAAACCGAGGCGTACGAATACGTGCTCGGCTACACCTGTGGCAACGACATGACGCTGTGGGATGTACGTGAGCGTGACGGGCGCCTGACGCGCGCCAAAGGGTATTTTAAATCGGCTCCGCTCGGCCCGTTCCTGGTCACGGACATAGACCCTCATTCGCTGCGTATCCAGAGCCGGGTGAACGGTGACACCAAACAAGACGGCAACACTCGAGACCAGATATTCAGCACCGCCCACATCATCAGCCACGTCACGCAGTTCCTGCCCCTTGAGCCCGGAGACGTCCTTTTTACCGGTTCGCCCGGCGGCGGTCATCATCCAATCAACGTGGGCGACGTGGTGGAAGTGGAGATTGACGGTATCGGCATTCTCCGCAATCGAGTGGTGCTGTGTTGAGCCGCCTTGGACGTGGGCGCCCGCTTGCCGCAGTCTCCTGGCGCCGCCATCCCTATGTGGCGGGACCGGCGTCTGCTTAAACTGGCACGCTCCACATGCGTGGTGCTACACTCGTAAAAGAGAGTTGAGTGAGAGGCGATACGTGCCCGAGATTCCTGAGTCAGAGGACAACCAGCGGAATCCGCCACCCAAGGGCCATCGCAGGATAGCTGGCCCGCTAGGCGGGCTGCTTGCGGTATGTGCGGTCATTGCGGCAGTGAGCGTCAGTTCCGGGTGGCTGACCGCAGTGTCGGTCAATGGTGACAAGCCTTCCGGCGATGCGAGCGCGAATTCCGCACCCGAAATTACGGAAATGGCCGTGAACTCGGACCGCATCCTGCCGCGCGACTCCGTTATCGTTTCGGCTACCGCCACCGATGTGGACGGCGATGCTCTGACATATGGATGGTCCGCCAGTAGCGGGGTAATTGAAGGTGAAGGCCCTGCAATCCAATGGGACGCTCCGGACACGGAAGGGCTATATCGAGTGTTCCTGACAGTCAGCGACGAAACAGGCGCGACAGACGAGAGTTCACTGGCGCTTCAGGTGCGTGCCAATAATCCCCCCGAAATCCTTGTCATGGAATCCGGTGTAGGTTCCGACGTCGGATGGGTGGTGCCCGGCGCGCCCGTATATGTCAAGTGCGAGGCCGAAGACATCGACGGTGATACCGTGACCTACGATTGGTCGGCAACAGCAGGTGAGATTTTCGGCCAAGGCGCCGCGATCGTCTGGGTGGCTCCAGAGGTGCTCGGACTTCATTGGGTGAGTGTCACCGTGCAAGACTCGTACGGAGGCAGCGAAGAACGGTCGTTGCCCATCAATGTGAATGCAGCCCAGCCCCCCGCCATACTCGGGTTCAATCTGGAAGCAGTCGACACCGTGCTGTTCCGGCCATATGGTGACTCGTGGCGCATCTTCAAGGAGGGGTCGTGCGCAATATATGCGCTCGTGGTTGACGCTGAGGGAGTCTATTCGTACGACTGGAGTGCGGAGCGTGGGACACTGACAGCGGAAGGCCCCAACGCGGTATGGGTGGCCCCGTCCTCCCCAAAAGGCTGGGTCAATATCGTCCTGAAAGTCAGCGACGCGCATGGAAACCAATCGACGTCAAGCGTGCGGATATATGTTGAGACATGTCCGACCTGCATGAGCAGTTGACCCGGGTCTCCTCGAGCGTGTACCCGGCCGCGAAGTCGCAAGGGGGCCCAAGCGCGCCAATGTCGGTACCGCCGTGCACAAGTACGGTGGTGGGGCAGGTTTTCTCGATGGTGGTATACTCACGAGGTAGAACAAGGTAGGAGAGGTCAAGATGCCCGATACTGTGGAACAACGCGAGCAGAACTCAAAGACACGAAAGGGCAGCGCGCGCAGGCGTGGCGCCATCGTCGTTGTGCTTGCCCTCGTAGTGGTTGGGGTGTTCGCGGTTGTGAGCATGCCGGACTTGCTGGTGCATTCCGATGTCGCGACACTGCCCTCAGCCACCCCACCAACCACAGACATCAATCAACCGCCGGAGATTCTTGGTCTCACGGTGGCTAGCGACCGCATCGAGCCTTTCAGCATCTGCGACATGCAGTGTGATGCGCGCGACCTTGACGGCGACACCTTGACTTACGAGTGGACGGTGAGCGACGGTGAGATCTACGGTGAGGGTGCTGCGGTCGAATGGGGTTCGCCGGTCTCGGAAGGCTTATACCGTGTATCAGTCAAAGTTGATGACGGCCGTGGGGGCAGCGCCGACTACTCAGTTCCTCTCCACGTTAAAGCCAATGCAGTCCCCGTGCTGGCAAGTTTGACGGCGGATAGCGACTGGGTCTTCGTGGGCAAGAGTATCCGCCTCGCGTGCGACGTGTCGGACGCGGACGGAGACAATATCTCCCTCGACTGGAGCGCCACCGGCGGCACTATCTATGGCCAGGGCAATGCCATTGTTTGGCTTGCACCCGATACGACCGACGTCTACTGGATTACCGTGACCGCCAGCGATGCCTATGGGGGCGAATCCCGCCGCGCAATGCCTATCAGCGTCACCAGGGGTGAACCACCGGAGATCGTCGGCCTCTTCCTGCGCGGCGAGAACACCGACATGCTGCAGAAGAGAGGCAACGACTGGATAATCTATCAGGGCCGTGCCGCAGGGCTGACCTGTGCCACTCCCGATGGAAGCGGCCCCTACACCTATGAATGGAGTGCTGATTTCGGAACGCTGACGCAAAACGGGAACGAGGCGATCTGGACGGCGCCAACAAAACGCGTGGGGGCTACGATACTTGTTGTCGTCTCGGACGAGTATGGCAACAGTTCGAGCGCAAGCGTTCTTGTCTATGTTGAAACGTGCACGTGCTCATTCTGAGCGCGTGTCCGCGAGACGATATCGTATCCTGCCGTCTCGCTTCGAACTGGATATGACGCCTCTTGCTGCCAGATACTGCAGATGAGCGATGGTCTCACCAGTAGCAAAGAGCTTCTGGACTGGATGAACGTCATCCCAGCGTTCATAGCGCAAATCCCAGGAGATTCTCGGCGTGACTGAGGCGGCATCCGCCTCTCCATCTTTCAGCGCGTCGATCACCTCCTGAAGTCGTCCGGCATGGTGCCGCTTCAGTTCTCCGATGCGTTTTGCGCAGTCATCCACCATGGATCGATGGCCGGTCAAGGCGCGCATTACATTGAGATCTCTGACCGCGTCGAGGCTGGCGAGGTAGCAGCCGAGCGGATCGGACATTCCGGTCCACATCGTGATATTGGGAGTGATGTCTCCCAGTATGTGATCGCCACAGAACAGGACATTGGGCTCCTCAGCGAGAAGGCACATGTGGCCGGGAGTGTGTCCCACAGTCTGTACGCAACGAAGCGTGTAGCCCCCCTTCTTCAGGGTGTCTCCATCACGCACAACCGTGTACGGGAAATCCCTATCCGGGCCGTATATACGGCCCGGATGGCGTTCTATCGCTTCCCTCGAATCCGCAAGCGGCAATCCGTGTTCGAGATAGATGCTTGCCATCCAGTCCCAGTACGCGTCGTCAGGGCGCGCAAGCGGAAGGTCCGTCTCGTTGAAATAGACGATGGAGCCATTGCCCGCGAGGGAAGCCGCAAGTCCCATGTGATCCGCATGCAAGTGAGTTACAAAGTAGTCGACCGAGTCTGTGCTCTGCCCGGCTTCGTTCAGTAACGAGACGAAAGATTCCCGGCATTCCGGCCGATTGAAGGCAGTGTCGATGACGAGTGGTCTGTCCTTGTCCCAGATGAGGTATGAGTTGGTGGCCTTCAATGGACTGCGCGGAAGCGGAATGGCCATGCGAAACACGCCGGGCAAGACTTCCTCAATCATTGTTCTCCTTTGCAGGGGGTACGCCATTGTTGCGGACGAAGATATCTGGAGACCAGCGGCGCGCCGACACGGCGGGATTCAGCTTCATGGCGGCGACGGACTTCCTAGCCGCGGCATGGCGCGACGCCGCAAAGCATTGTAGTATACGCGTGCGGTGCGCGCCAAGTCACGCCCGACGTCACCGGATCAGTCAGTTGAGGAGGGATCGACACGTGAGCGGTCGCAAGGAACAGCAGCTATTTGACAAACTTCGTGGCTTCAACACCCCCAGCGTGGGCAACGTCGTGGCTTCGTACCCGCAACATCCGCATTGTCTCGGTCTGTACGATCCTTGGTACGGCAAGTGGTACACCGACGACTCGATAGAATGTCTTCTTCCGCAAGCCGGCGTGGCAATAGGTTATGCGGCCACGGTCGTTTTTGGACTGGACGATCCGCTCCTTCCCGCCGCCTCTTATATGGACTTTGTCGATTTTCTGCTGGACTCTCCGAAGCCATTGATCGTCGTATGCGAGGCGCAGTTCCCTCCGGAAGTTATGTGCCGAGCGGGGATCTTTGGAGGCCAGTCCGGCGCCCTGTACAAAGCATGCGGCGCGGTAGGACTCCTCACCAACAGTCCCGTGCGCGACGTTGACGAGATTCGAGCCCTCGGAATGCAGCACCTCGCTCGAGGGGTTACGTCCGGTCATGGCAGTCTGTCGCTGCGGCAATTCAACGTTCCGGTGACCGTGGCAGGAATGGAAGTAGGTCCGGGTGACATCGTTCATATGGACGAAAATGGAGCATGCAAGTTCCCCGCGGACAAGCTCTCCGCGGTATGTGATCATATTGATGCGTTCACTGGAGAAGAGGCCGAACATTCGAGGCTCCTTTTATCCGCGGCCAATCGCCGCGAGATAAAGGCTGCCTGGATGAAAGTCATCTCCAAGGGTGTCGGCCTGGACACTCGTTCGCTGAAGTAAGTCGGGTCGCGAATCCCCCTCGTGCCGGCGTTGGGTGCGGCTGTTCCCGTGCTCAGTTGATGAGGACGTCGCAGTCAATGCCGAGTTCAACGAGCGCTGCGCAGGCGTCAGCAGACTGCTGCGGCTCGCAGGCCTGCGCGCCGGCCAGGCGATACGTCCTGCCCAGCAGACGATACTTGTGCTCACCGAACCGGTGATAGGGAATCAGTTCGACCTTCGGCACGCGCGGCAAACCGGCGAGGTAGCGTGCCAGTGCTCGCAGCCCGTCCAGATCGTCATTCCATCCAGGTATCAACGGGTAGCGCACTGTCACGTCGCGGTGCAGATGCATGAGCGCCCGCAGATTATCCAGAATCAATTCATTCGGCAATCCTGTCAACTCGACGTGGCGGTGCCGATCCATGTGTTTGATATCAAACAACACGTGGTCGGATAATTCCGCCACGGCAAGAAATTCCCTGGTATCGGCCTGGCCGCACGTCTCCAAAGCAGTATCGACGCCATTGGCGCGGACGGCCTCCAGCAGCTTCCGCGCGAAGTCTGCCTGGTACGTTGGCTCTCCCCCACCCAACGTCACTCCGCCACCCGACTGCCGGTAGAACGGGGCATCCCGAAGCACCAGATTGAGAACGCGCTCAACGGTCATGCGTTCTCCGCTCAATCTCCGCGCGCCATTCGGGCAGGCGCGCACGCAGGCTCCACAGGACACGCACTTTGTGAGGTCCCAGGACAGTGAACCTGCGCCGGCCGTCGTCAGCGCTCCCGAGGGACAAGTGGCGATACACGTCAGGCACAGCGTGCACGCATCGCCATCATAGAGCAGTTGCGGATCCGGGCTCTGGGATTCAGGATTCGAACACCATGCGCAGCGCAGAGGACAACCTTTCAGGAACACCAGCGTTCGAAGACCGGGTCCGTCATGCAGGGAGTACCTCTGAACGTCAAATACCATGCCTGCGGTCATCTAGACGCCATGCTCCGTTCTGCGGATGATGTCCTCCTGCACGTCACGATGTAGTTGAGTGAAATAGGCACTGTATCCCGCAACTCGAACAAGGAGGTCCTGATACTCCTGCGGATTCTCCTGGGCTTCGCGCAGCGTACAGGTGTCGATTACGTTAAACTGTACGTGCCAGCAGCCTACCTCGCACAGGCCTCGAACAAACGACGCCATTTTTCGCAGGCCGCCCGTTCCCGCAGTCGACTGCGGGCTGAACCTGAGATTAAGCAGCGTGCCGTTCCTCAGCGCGGCAGGGTCAAGTTTCGCAACGGACCGCGCAATCGCCGTCGGACCCAGCCGGTCGTTTCCCGCAGACGGAGACGAGTTGTCCGCGAGTGGTTGTCCCGCCTTGCGGCCGCTTGGAAGCGCGCCAACCACCGCGCCGAAGGGGATGCCCGACGTCACTGCGATGATACCCGACTGCGCCTGCCCACCAAATATGTTGTGATATTTCATTACTTCACGATTGCCGAACTGGACGGCGTCTCGAGTAAGTAGATCCACGTAGTCGTCATCGTTGCCGAACTTCGGCGCCTCGTGCAGCAACGTGCCCCGAACTTCCTCATATCCCTCGAAGTCGCAGGCCAGAGCCTCCAGCAGCTGCGCCATGGTCAACTTCCTGTCATCGAATACCAGCTTCTTGATGGCAGCCAGCGAATCCCCCACGTCGGCTACGCCGATCTCGTTTACCGCCGGACCGAAATTGTAGATTGCGCCCCCCTTCTGCAACGGGCGCCCGGACTCGACGCACCCTTCGGTCAGCGCGGACAAAAAAGGCGAGCAGAGCAAATCGCTGTAGGCAGCTTCGGCAATCGCGTCCACGACGAACATATGCCGTATCATGTGAGCCAGCTGCGCTTCGAATGCTCGTTGAAGATCATCGAACGTCGCAAACGAGATAGGATCGCCGGTCTCCAGACCGATTCGCTTTCCCGTTCGCCGCCAGACGCCATTGTTTAGAGCGAGTTCGAGCGCGACAGGCAAATTGATGAAGCCGCCCGTCAGGTGAATCCCTTCCTTCGCCTGGACCCGCGGCTCAACACACCCCATGATGGCGAAATCCCTGGACTCGGCAAGAGTCAATCCTTTACAGGCGAGTGAATAGGCGATTACGTCCTCGTTGTAGAACTTCGGATGTCCGGTGCCGAGACGCGCCAGTTCACACGCCTTCAGAAGGAATGCTTCGGGAGTGTCAGCATGCACGCGAACCGAGATGTCCGGCTGCACTATCCTCAGGTCCATCATCGCTTCGAGGCAGAGGTACGACAGATCGTTCGTCGCATCCTGGCCGTCGGCCTTGCGTCCCCCTAGATTCAGGTTCTGCCACTGCGGAACACCCGTGTAGAACTTCGACGTGTCCACATTCACAAACAACATGAGCTCGGAGAACTTGATGAAGAGACACTCGATTAGCTCGAGCGTCTGCTCGGGAGCGTCGCCGGAGGACAGATACGGCAACATGTATTGGTCGAACCGCCCCGGCGAGAGTGAATGCCCGCTCTCCTCGATCCTGATGGCCACATGAGTGAACCAGAAGGACTGTACCGCCTCGTAGAAATCCCGTGGAGGGTTGGCCGGAACCTGCCTGCAGGTCTCGTGAATGCGCAACAGCTCCGCCCTGCGCCCGTCATCCCTCTCGGACGCGGCCATTTCAAGCGCCCGCTCCGAATAGCGTTCTGCCAACCGCACAAAGCCCGCAAGCGTAAGTCGCGCGGCGCGCAGAAATATCATTCGCGCAACATTCTCCGGATCGGTCAGGTCAAGTCGGCCCATCTGCTGATCAATCTCAGCCATTATGCCGTTCGCGCCTTTCTCAAGGACGCGGCGATAGTTCGGCACCACTGTACCCACGCCCTTCTGAATCAACGAGTAGTTGTCTATAACGCCAGTCGATCGCGTTGGCCAAACGCCGGGTTCGAGATAGATCAAGGGGGCCGTATCCTCGGGACATTGTGCGAAGAGCCTCTCGGCGATGGTCTTGCCTTTCCAGAACGGTAGAATTTGCTCTCGCACTTCCCGCCTGTCTTCAGATGACATCTGCAGGGGATCCCAACCGCGGGATTCCACGTTATCCAATTCAGCGTCCAGCCAACCGGCCTGCACCTCCGGGTACAGTTGCGCGGCACGCGGGCGCACCGTCGGACTGCCTACAATCAATTCACCTGCAGGGATATCGATCGGCAACTCCGTCAGCAGGCGGTACATCGCTTCGCCCCAGACGGAGACGAGCGGCTCTCCCGCATGTTCGCGATGAACTTGTGTGACAATGCGGGCTCTCATTATGTCAACTGATGGCGGCTCCCCTATCGCTCTGTTTCTCAGTTGTTCGATTCGCTGATTCACTTTGTCCACCTCGCTTGTCAACCAACCGCGGAACTCGCGCAGCAATGGTTACACAACGCAGTTGATTCGTTCAGGGTCGTATTCCCAGTCGCCACTTCGGCCCCAATTGAGTTCTCGTGATTTCCTGGGCATTCCGCACGAAATCGCACAAGATAGGGCGAGTCTCGCGGGGGTCGATAATTTCCTCGACGTCGAACGCCTCAGCCGTGCGGAACGGAGACCGGTAGGGTTCAAATTGTTGCTCCAGTTCGGCCCGCCTGAGGTCGGGGTCGGCTGCCGACTCAATCTCGCGCCGGTACGCGGCCATGACCCCGCCTTCGATGGGAAGCGAACCCCAATCCCCCGAAGGCCATGCGTAGCGCAGATTGAGCCGGGATAGCGAACCGTGCATGGCGCCGGCCACACCAAATGAGCGCCTCAGGATGACCGCCTGAGCCGGCACGGTCAACTGCGCCATAGCGAACGCCAGTCGCGCGGACTTACGTTCGATGCCATCGCGTTCAGAATCCTCCCCAATCATGAACCCCGGACAATCCACGAGGTAAACGACCGGCAGATGAAACGTATCCGCCAGATCAATGAAGCGCATCATCTTCTCGCAACCAGCAGCCGTCTGCGCCCCGCCAAGAACGCGACAGTCGTTGCTCATGACAGCAACCGGGTAACCGTCCATCCGGGCCAGCATCGTCACTACCGACGGCGCGTAGAGGGGGGAAATCTCAAACGCAGAGTTCCGATCCACCACGCTGTTGATAATCTGACGTATCGCGTATGCCTTGCGCCTATCGCGCGGAATCACAGAGAGCAACTCCTCGTCCCTTCGGTCCGGAGCGTCTCCCGTATCCGCGCGCGGAGGCTGTTGCCACACATTCTGAGGCATATAGCCGAGGAAACGCCGGATGAGTTGGAACACTTCCAATTCGTCCTCGGCCACATTATCAACGACCCCGCTCTGGCAGGCGTGTATCTTCCAGCCGCCAAGTTCTTGCTTCGTTACTTCGCGGTGGAACGCCTGCTTGACCAGAGGAGGACCGGCGACAAAGAGCTCGCTCGTGTGTTTGGTCATCACACTGAAGTGAGCCGCGGCTACGCGCACGGGCGGCTCACCACCCAACGAGCCAAGTGCCGCGGATATGACCGGCACATGAGCCATCAACGTATGCCACGGCCCATAAAGGTGCGGGCCACCAAGCAGTACGGTCCTGCCTTTGATGCGTATGCTTTCGACGCTGCCGCCGGCGGAATCCAGCAGTCTGATGTACGGCAGACGCCGTTCAACAGCCATCTGCTCGATGGAAAACCGGCCGGCTCCCACGAAGCTGGTCGGGTCGGCCCAGCCACCACGTATCGTGAAATCGCCCGCGTCAACGACCAACTCCCGCCCATCGACGCGGCCCGTACCAATGACTCTGGAAACGTGAGTGAACTCCTGTAGATGGCCCCCGTCGTCGTATTCTGCACGCCCGAACAGGGTGCCTATCTCACGGAACGATTCGGGATCCAGCAACGCGTCGAGTCGCTCGCGTACCGATAACCGCCCTTTGGCATGTTGGCGTGCAACCGCTTCAGCACCGCCCATCTCCACTGCCATCCGACGGCGGCGCTCAATCTCATCTACTTCAGGCTGCCAACTCACGCTACGTGCACCTCTCAGCCGTTCGATGAGAACGGCTCTGACCGTATTCGAATGATACCACAGGGCACGTACGCTGCATGTTTTACTCCAACGTACCAGTATGCTATCTTTCGTAGTTGAGGCAGCTACCCCACCATCTCGCGCGACCTCTCACTTCGTAGGAGGACAGTAGATGATAACTGGCGATCAATACAAAGAGCGCATGGCCAAACTGAAGCCCAACGTGTACATGGGCGGCAAGGTTGTCGATCGTTTCGACCCCAAGCTAGTCCGTGGCATGAACGTCATGGGCAAGACCTATGACTTCGCGTTCGACCCGGAGTTTGAAGGGGTTGGTACCGCGATCTCGCACCTGACCGGCGAGCGCATCAACCGGTTCACCCACATCCATCAGACTCAGGAAGATTTGTTGAACAAGCAGAAGATGACCCGCCTGTATTCCCAGGAAGTAGGTGGCTGTATACAGCGGTGCATGGGAATCGACTCACTTAACGCTCTGTCCGTTGCCACATTCGACGCGGACCAGAAGTACGGCACCAAGTATAATGAAGCGTTCATCAACTTCATGAAGCGGGTGCAGAAGGAAGATCTCTCTCTCGTCTGCGCCCAGACAGACGTGAAGGGCAATCGCGTAAAAAGGCCTCACGAGCAGAAGGACCCTGACCTCTACCTTCGCATCGTCGAGAGGCGTGCGGATGGTATCGTCGTGAACGGCGCCAAGGCTCACAACTCCTGCTCGGTGTACGTTGACGAAATCGTTGCCATACCGACGCGCAACATGACCTCCGATGAGAACGATTGGGCTGTCGCGTTCGCAGTTCCGTCTGACTGGGAGGGCGTGACGCTTATCAACGCGGCATACGCTCCGACTGCGCGCAAGAAGCTGCAGGCGCCCTTCAACGAGATCGGCATGAGCCACTCGATAACCGTTTTCGATCACGTGTTTGTGCCATGGGACCGCGTGTTCCTCGGTGGGGAGCCGGACATTGCCGGGAAGCTCGCCTTGCTGTTCGCGCTGTACCATCGACACAGCTACACCGGTTGTAAGGCTGCGGTCTCTGAGATTTACACCGGCGCCACAGCGCTCGCCGCGGAATACAACGGCATCGACCGCGCTCAGCACGTGCGCCATCAACTGGCGGACATGATCCAGAAGGTCGACCTCATCTACGCCGCCGGCATCGCTGCGGCAGTGAACTCGAACAAGGCTGCGTCAGGTACGCAGATACCCGACACGAACTACTGCAACGCCGGACGCATGCTCGCAGGGGAATCGATCTACGACGAGTATGAGGCGCTTGCGGCAACCGCCGGTGGTCTTGTCGCAACCCTGCCACCCGAAGAGGATTTCTACGACGAGGTTACCGGCCCCTACCTCGAGAAGTACATCATGCGCAACCCGAACATCTCGGCTGAGGACCAGCATCGCGCCTTTCGCCTCTTCCAGGACATGATGGCGTCGGCGTGGGGCGGTCACAAACTGGTGGACTATCTGCATGGCGGCGGTTCGCCGGTCATCGAGAAGGTGGCCATTTATCGCGACCACAATATCGAGCATTCAAAGGACATCGCCAAGAAGTTGGCGGGCATTAAGGTCGAAGGCAGCACCAAGAAGATCGACCGAGAATCGCACGCCTGGCTATAGCCACAGCCATCCTTGAATCGCAGAGGGGGCGGGCTCTGAGAGTCTGCCCCTCTCTCTATTTCTACCCGTCGGGATGTTGCAGGGCGGTATCCGTCAGCAGTCGCCCGTCCTGTATCTCGATCATGCGGTCCGTTTGCCGGGCAATCCTGCGATCGTGGGTCACCACAACAAACGTCGTGCCATATTGCTTGTTGATGTCGCGAAATCGTTCGTAAACCATCGCAGTGTTCTGCGAATCAAGATTGCCCGTCGGCTCGTCAGCCAGCACTATGCTGGGCCTGTTGATGAGCGACCGTATTATGGCGACACGCTGCTGTTGGCCTCCAGACATTCTATTGGCCGGATTATTCTTGACCTTCGCCACCCCCATGAAGTCGAATAATTCGTTGGCCCACTCGATGGCCTCCCGATTCGTGCGCTGCCGACCTATGGCGTTGGGCATCAGCACGTTCTCCATGGCGGTGAACTCGGGAAGAAGATAGTGGAACTGAAATACGAACCCGATGGTGCGATTTCGTAGTTCAGCCAGCGCATCCTTGGTCAATGGCGCGATGCTGCGACCTTCAATCATGACGTCCCCGCCGGTCGGCACGTCGAGCGTCCCGATGACATTCAGCAGCGTCGACTTCCCGCTGCCCGACTCTCCCACTATAGAATTGAACGACCCCCGCTCAAACGCAAGACTTATGTCAAATAACACCTGCACATCAGGCGAACCTTTGTACACCTTATCGACATGTCGCAATGCGATGACTTCTGGCACTGGACTAACCCTCGCGGATAACGTCTATCGGATTCAGTTGCAGGGACCTGCGGGCCGGAACCAGACCAGAAACCGCCGAGGCCACTGTCGACACTATGAAGGACCGAAGCAGAAAGACCGGTTTGATCACAAAAGCAACGACCGGCGCGCCACCTGGAGTAACGAAGGCGCTGAACAAGTACAGCATTCCCAGTCCCAGCAAAATGCCCAGTACGCTCGCCATAACGCCGATTAAGAGCGCCTGCGAGACAAATATCAGGCTGGCTGCGTTGTCCTTGATGCCCATCGCTTTCAGAATGCCCACCTGTCTCCGCTTCTGGAGCACTGTAATGGACAACAAACTGGCTATTGCGATTGCCACGGATACGATGATCACTCCCTGGATTATCTCATTTGAGATCGACTGGCTCTCAAGACCAACCAGCAACTGCCCATTCTCCGCCTTCCAGTTGGTGACCTCCAGCCGGTCCGTGTTCAACCATCTGACGATTTCGGCGGCCACCGAGTCAGCGAGAAACACGTCATCGACCGTAATCTCAATCGAAGTTATACGCCCTCCGAAATCGAACAGACTTTGGCCGGTCCGAAGGTCAGCCACGACCCAACCACCATCGACCGCCCCAACGCCCAGGTCGAACAAGCCGGCCACTCGGTATCCAACGCGCGCCCCGCCAGGAGTGCTGACCTCCACCAGGTCGCCAGCCGCTATGTCCAGCTTGTCACTGAGTATCCTCCCGAGAAGTACTTCCCCCGACGACTGAATATCCCGCCCCTCATATATGTAGTTGGGGATACCATATATTCCCCTCAAGGCCGTCGTGTCTAAGCCACGCACGACCACCGGCACGGAGTCATTTCCCTTCCTCACGAACGCATAGGCAGATGCAGTTGCACCGACTTGCTTCACCCCGGAAACGTTGGAAATTCCTGCAGCGATGTACTCCCAGTTGCTGATGGTGACGTCATCGCCCGTCGACTGCACCGTCACCTGCGCGGCATTGCCAACGGTCTGCGAGATCAAGCCGGCCTGAAGGCTATCGATGAGGAGCCCGACGAATACTTGAACTGAGATGGCAACAGCGATACCGCCGACGATAAGCAGTGTTTGCCCCCTGCCGTAGACCAGAAATCGTATCGCTATCCTCAGCGGGAGGCCCATGCGTTCTCCTCGCAGCGACGCCCGCGAATGAAATTGTCGCCCGCCCGCGACGCGACGATGCGCGACACAAGCCGCCAGGCGGCCCATTCTTCCAGCACCGACCACCACCGGTCAGGCCAGCCGCGAGCGGGATACAACCCATACGGTAAGATTGCCGATGCCGACGGCGAATCGTGCGCACCCGCGCGCTTGTCGGTCGACCGGCACTCCCCCAGCGTGAACATTGCTCGCAATCTTATCTTCCCTTGGGCCATCCGTCGATGTGGTGGAGTGAGGCCCTCCCTGTATCACTCGCCGCCACACCCGAGTTGCCGCATCATGCCGCACGCCGGCTGCATGCCGGGTGAGCGCTAAGGCGATGTCACTGTCTGGAAGGGCTATCCTGGAGCCCCGGCCCTCATCGCGATTGCCGGTTGTCAGCGATTCTTTCGGCCGCAATCACGGTTGCCGGGATTGCCGTTCTCTTCTTCGCGGCGCGCCAACTTCACGTGAATTCCACAGGACGCCTGAAGGTGCTCCTGCATCAGCTTCTGCGCTAATTCGGGATTGCGGTCGCGGCACGCTCGGACGACTCCCAGGTGATGCAGCTGCGCGTCAGCAAACGCTTCCGGTATTTCAGTCCAGAACATGGAACTGAAGAAACTGCTCAAGTTGATGAGAGAGTCTACCTCCCGACTCAACAGGGGCATGCCGGACGCGGCTGCCAAACGCATGTGAAACTCGCGATTGCACCGAGCCCACGCCGCGCCGTCGTGTTTCAACAGAGCATCGCGACCGGCTTCTGCGCACTGTTCAAGATATTTCAGTTCAGGTTCCTCGATAATCAGCGCGGCGCGAGCGACAGCCGCGCCCTCCAAAGCAATCCGCATGATGAGCACTTCCTGGATGCGCTGCGCAGAGACTGCGGATACGATCGGCTTCGAGAATGGACGATGGCTAACGAACCCCTGAATCTCAAGCACCTTTAGTGCCTCTCTCACGGGAGTTCTACTGACTCCAAATGAATCCGCAAGCAACTGGTCGTCGAGTTCCTCTCCGGCGGCAATCTCGCCACTTAACATCGCGTCTCGAATCCCTGCCAGCACGAAATCGCGCGCCGTAAGGTGCTTGACTGCCATTGCACACCCCCCGTTCCTTACCTCGATGTTTTCTGGATACTGAATGCGGAGTACAAGTCTAGGGTCTCCCCAACCGTGTGTCAATCATACCGGAGTGTTCCCCCGGGGCTTGCGCCCTCCGTTTGCGCGGCGAAACCTTACCTGTTCACTTGTTCGGGTCAAGTCAAGCAGTCCCGATAGAGACGAGCACGTGGAATTCCGCACAGCGCATCGGCTGCGTGCTGCACGCGCAGCCGATGTGGCGTGCACGTTTTCTCACGGCTCGCAAGAGTGGCGGCCATGGCACGCGACTAACGGCGCTCCCAGCCTCGGACGGCCGCGCGACAGTGGGTGTCCGGCAATTCGGAACCGACGCATGGGTACGGGTCTCGACTGTCGAACGCCAAATCGGCTAGAATGCACCCGTTATTGCGGCTGTGGGCACATCATCTCGATGGCTCCTCTCACTTGGCACCACCCGAGACGCCCCTGACGTCCACTGTTTGGAGGTGACAATGAACGATAATCTGGCCGTGCTCTGGGTTACCAGAGATAAGGAAGCTGCGTTGAACATGGCGTTCATGTACGCCAAGAACGCCCGATTGAAGGGATGGTGGGACCAGGTCAGCCTCATCATCTGGGGGCCGTCGGGGCCGGCTTTGATTGAAGACACAGCTCTGCAGAAGGAACTCAAGGCACTCAAAGAGGCTGGGGTAACGCTGCAGGCGTGCAAAGCCTGCTCTGATCGCTACGGGATCAGCGCTCAACTCGCAGCACTGGGCGTCGAAGTCAAGTACATGGGAGAGCCGCTCACCCATCTGCTGAAGTCCGGAGCTGCAGTGCTTACCGTTTAACTCGTGCACTGTTCTCCTCTGCCATAAGGCAGCACGCCGACTTCGCCGCGTGCTCGGCTCGCCCGCGCACACTGGTCGGGGGCGTTCGTGTACCACGTCACCGGTATCGCAGTCCCGGTCAGCGGCTGGACTTGGCGCCACCGTGATGCGGCGTTCCGAGCGATACGTCAGGCGGCAACTTCGCCCGTTCATCTGCACCGGCGACAGGCTGGCGGGTCTCCCGCACGGCACTCTCTGGCGCAGCTCGATGTCGAAATGCCGCGAGTAAATTCATCCAGCAAAAACAGCCGCCACGGCGTTGACAGTTCTGAACCGACTGCTGTATTCTGAATCCAGTATACGACGGCTGACTTCGGTTCTTCCAAGACGACACTATAGAACAGAATAGGGGGTGCGCCCATGTGAACGGTCACACTGTTTGCGCGGGGTGGCGTCAGATTCAAGTGTTGCTCCCATTGAACCATGGACGCGTGGACGGAGGTCTTTGGCAACCTCCGGCCCTCTTGTAGACAAGCCCCTGGGAGCAAGATGGATACCCATTAGAGGAGGCTAGACAACATGACTAGGAAAGTCGCATCGATTCTGCTGCTTGCCGTTTTGGCGCTCAGCGCTGTCCTCGCCGGATGCGCTCCAGCAGCCCAAGAGGAGTTGGTGATCCGCTATTCTACCGACCACGGCTCCGTGCAAGCGTCGGCGTATGCCGAGAGTGAAGTGTTGGCGCCGAAGCTCGAGGAACTTATCCCGAACTCCAAGGTTCAGGTTTACCAGGGCGGCGCCCTCTACCAGCCGATTGAGGCGCTGAACCAGTTGGTGGCAGGCAACCTTGAGATGGCGGGCGTCGACTCGGATGGCGCCGGTTGGGATCCCTACTGCAACATCTGGGCCATCCCGATGGTTCTATCCACCGTGGGCGCGCACGCCGAATTCCACAACACGGCGTTCGCGAAGTACATGGAAGACCGCATGCTCGCTAAGGGCATCAGGGTTACCGGTTGGATGATTGAGAGTATGGTGGGTGGGGCGATGGCTCCCCAGCGTTACCTCAAACCTGAAGATTTCGTCGGCAAGAAGGTCCGGATGTCCGCCACGTTGACGCAAGGCCCATTGGTCGCCGCGTTGGGCGCCAGTCCGATGTCCATCTCAGGAGCTGACTTCGCCAGTGCACTGCAGACCGGTGTCGTCGACTGCGGTCTCAGCACAGTTGGCGGCTACAATCAGGTCAGGGACTTCGCCCCCTACTACACCATCTTCGGTGCGGGCGGCGTATTCAGCGACTTCTACATGGTCGCCGTAAGCGAGAAGTGGTATCAGACACTCAAGACGGAAACCCAGGACGAACTACAACAAGGCATCGACTACTTCCTGCAGGAGTTCTACAAGATGCAGTACTCGGAAGATATGCTCGCATATCAGAAGTACGGCACCATGGATCCGTCTCAGCCCGGCATGTACTGGGCATCACCGGCTGAAGTCCAGGCTGTCAAGGACAAGGTCGGAACCGCCATTATGGACAACCTGTTGGAGGTATTGGGACAGGATGCCAAACCCGTGATTGAGGGCTTCCTTGCGGAGGGTGCACAGCTGGTCAAAGAGTGGCCCCAGGGCACTCACCCCCTCGAGAAGACCGACATCGAGTCCTATCGTGCTGCAGTTCACATGACCTAGTAACTATCCTGGCTTATATTAGTATCCAGGGGAGAGCGCGACGTCGCGCTCTCCCCTGGATACCGTCGGTAGAGCGGCCCCACGCGCGGTGACGGTCGGAAGACACGCATAGGAGAACTCTATGGATGCAATAATGCTCTCGGTAGCCAGGTGGTGGGGCGACGTCTTTCTCAAGAGGATATGTCACCCACTAGCCATGGCGCTGTTCATCACCGGCACGGCACTGGCCATACTGGAGGTCATTCGGCGGTACGTCTTTGGTGTGTCTTTCGTATGGCAACAGGACTTCGTGGTGATAGCTGTCCTCTGTGGAACCACGGTCTACTTCGCAGTTACACAATGGGCTCACGCCCATATTGCGGTCACCGCGATAGGCGAACTGCTGGTCCGCAACGGCAGCCCTCGCCGGATCCGGGCCGTCCAGATCATGACGGCGGTCGGCGACGTCTGGACAGGAGTGTTCCTGGCGCTGTTGCTCATTTGGGGGATTCCCTTGATTGAGAAATACAGGGCGCTGGGCATCATGACTCCGAGTCAATCGTTCGCATTCTGGCCATTCTGGATTGTCTTCCTCATTGGCCTGGCAATGTACTCCGTCACCTCTTTCATTCACTCCTACCTTGGATTCCGGGGACTTGAGGCGCCGCAAGCACCGGAGGACGAACATGAACATGAATAGGATGCAGTCCGGCGCAACACTCCCATTCACGCCTGCTGGAGCGGTGTTCCTGCCGCTAGACTACCAATTCCTCATCAATCGGGGATCCGTCTCAGATTGCATGAGAAGGAGGCACGCCTCATGTGGCTGATGCTCTTGATGCTTTTCGGACTCCTTCTGCTGGGTGCCCCGATCGGTGTCGCACTTGGCTCATCCGCTCTGGTCTACATGCTCGTATTCACGCACATGGACCCTGCCCTCGCGCCCGCAGCCTTCTTTGCGTTCATCAATAGCTATGGTCTTATGGCCGCCCCGTTCTTCATCTTTGCGGGCATGCTGATGGAGCGCACCCAATTGCTGGGACAGATATTCTCGTTTGCCGATAGTCTCCTCGGGTGGTTGAAAGGAGGCATGGGTGCTGCGGGACTGGTGACCGCCGTCGTGCTCGCCGCACTTACCGGCTCGTCAGTCGCAGCCGCTTCGGCGCTTGCACTGATTGTCGTGCCGCGAATGGTTGCAGTCGGTCACCCGAAAGACTACGCCGCAGGACTGGTGTGCGCCGGCGGTGGTCTGGCGCAACTCATTCCACCAAGCGTCTGGATGATTATCTATGCCATCATGACCGAGAATTCGATTCAGGAGCTGTTCGCGGCCGGTGTAATACCCGGCCTGCTTCTTGCGGCGGCCCTGATTGGTCTCAACCTGTATATCAGCCGCAACCAGAAGTTGACCCTCACGAAATTCAGCGGAATGACGGTTCTTCGCAGATTCGTCTCCTGTCTCCCGGGCCTGGGACTACCCGTGCTCGTTCTCGGTGGACTTTACGGTGGGGTCTTCACGCCGACCGAGGCCGGAGCCGCAGCGTGTGCATACGCCATATTCTATGGCTATATCGCCAAGAAGGGCCGATTCACGAGCGCTCTTCTCTCGGCTGCAAAGCCAGCCCTCAGAACCACGGCTATGCTCTTCTTCCTGCTCGGTTGCGTGGGCATCTTCCAGAACATTGCCGCCAACCAGTATTGGCCACAGGATCTCGTGAAGTGGGCAATGACGATCGGTCTCTCCAAGTACTCATTCCTGTTCGGGTACATGGCTATTGGACTCCTTCTGGGGTGCTTCCTGGACGGCCTGGCTATCATCGCACTCACCATACCGGTGGTGTATCCTCTCGGCCTGGCCCTCGGCGTGGACCCGATCCATCTATGCGTTATCCTCGTAATCAACCTTCAGCTAGGAACGCTGACCCCACCACTGGGACTTAACGTCTACGCGGTTGCCGGTGCCGCCAAACTGCCTGTCTACAACGTGTTTAAGACATCGCTGCCGTTCTTCGTCGTGACACTCGTATTTCTCGTTATCACGGTCATGATTCCCAGCCTGTCTACATGGCTGCCCTCCATACTGGTGAGACCGGTGGTGTTCGCAGGACTGGGTTAGCTTCACAATTCGGAGGAGATATCAGCAATGACAACTGAGCGCGGCAAGAATAACTCGGTGTTCGTTCCCCAGCTCGCATGGTGGGGTGACATCGAAGCGGAACTCACGTTCCCGGACGCATGGGACGTGACGGAGTGTCGCATGACAGGGCACGAAGCACCTGCTCTGACGATGCCGGATTCCGCAAGGCCTTTGCCAATCCCATTGGATGCCCGAAGATTCGCGAACTCGCCGTAGGCAAACGCAACGTCGTAATCCTGTTTGACGACATGAGTCGCGGTACGAAGACCTACGCAATCGTGCCCTATGTTCTCGAAGAGTTGGCGGCCGCGGGCGTGCCTGACGAGAACATCCAATTCATCTGTGCTCCCGGCACGCACGGCTCGCTGAGCTCGTTTGAGTTTGGCAAGAAGCTGGGAGAAGACATCATCGCCCGTTACAACGTATACAACCACAACATCTACGAGAACCTCACGTACGTCGGCACGACAAGCAGGGGCACCCGCGTGAGCCTCAACGCCGAATTCATGAAGGCCGATCTGAAGATCGGCATCGGTGGCCTCGTTCCCCATCCAAACTGCGGTTTCGGCGGTGGCGGCAAGCTCATACTTCCGGGCATCGCCTCTCTGGAGACGATACTTCACAATCATGGCCCGGTGAGAACTCGAAGCCACGAAACCGGCGTTGACGACAATACCGGAATGGGCCGTTACGAGCACAATGCACAGCTACTTGATACCTTGGAGGCATGTAAGCTCTCAGGGCTTGACGTGAAGGTAGATGCAATCATGAACATCCACCGGGACACGACGGCTCTGATGGTTGGACAGCCGGAAGCGGCATACTACGCCGGCGCGAAGCTTGCACTCACGCACTATCACTCGCCGACTCCCGACCAGCCCAACATCGTGGTCGCCAACTGCTACGCCAAGATCAATGAGGTGACCATCGCCAAGACCGTCGGTCAAGCCATGCTTCCCGACGAGGGCGGCAGCCTGGTACTCATCACCAACAACCCGTGGGGTGAAGTAGTGCACTATCTGCGCCGCAGATTCGGCGATCACACCATGGGTCAGGGTTATCGTCCCCCGACGCTTTCCCCCAAGGTGAAGCGTTTCATCGTCCAGATGCCCTACAAGAATAAGGCCAGCATCGACTGGCTGGCTCCGGAAGAGACTATCACATGGGCCAAGACGTGGGATGACGTGCTGGCGGTATTGAAGCGTGACCATCCGGGAGCAGCCCGGGTCGCCGTCGTTCCGGACGCCACCGTGCAGTACTTCGACGTCCAGGCCACGCTGCACTACCTCTAGCCTGAGCTTTGCAGAGAGGAGAACGTCACAGATGAAGGGTAAGATTGCTGTCGGACCAGGAGACTACATCGGCCCGGAAGTTGTCGCCGAAGGCGTCAAAGTCCTGAAAGCGGTGGAAAAGAAGTTTGGTCACGAGTTTGAACTCGAGTACTTCGACATCGGCGGAGCAAGCATCGACAAGTTCGGCGAGGACCTCACTTCCCAGAACCTCGAACTTTGCCGCAAGTGCGACGCGATCCTCTTCGGCGCCGCAGGCGGCCCCAAGTGGGATCTCCCGGGAGCGAAGCGCTATGCGAACGCCTCCGTTCTAACCATTCGCAAGGAGTTCGGACTCTACGCGAATCTGCGTCCGGTCGAGGTGTTCCCTGGCATGGAGCGCTGTTCTCCCATCCGTCCGGACCTCGTGAAGGGAGTAAACCTGATAGTGGTGAGGGAGAATACCGGCGGGACGTATTTCGGACAACCAAAAAAGCAATGGGTTGAGAACAACGAGAGGATGGCAGTCGATACCATGTTCTACTCGGAGCATGAGATCGTGCGGATCCTCCGGGTTGGATTCGAACTCGCGCGGTCCCGCCGTAAGAAGCTCACTTCGGTTGAGAAGGCAAATGTAACCGAGACGGGCAAACTGTGGCGGAAGATTGCCACGGAGATGCACGCGGAATATCCCGATATCGCGCTCGACCACATGTACGCCGATGCCTGCACGATGTGGCTCATGAAAGCTCCAGCGCAACTCGACGTGCTGGTGATGGGCAACCTTTACGGAGACATCCTCAGCGACGAAGCATCGACTCTGGCAGGTTCACTGGGAATGGGGCCGTCAGCCCAGATCGCCGGACTGCCCCAGAAGGGCGAGCGAGTATTTGGCTTCTACGAATCGGCCCACGGCAGCGCGCCCGACATTGCGGGAAAAGGAATCGCCAACCCCATTGCGACCGTACTGAGTGTTGCGCTCATGCTGGAGCACACATATCGACTTGTCGATGAAGCCAAAGCCATCAATGCGGCTGTGGCGAAAGTCGTGAAGACGAGTCGGACTCCGGACGTCATGGAAGAAGGCATGAAGCGCGTCAGTACGACGGAGATGGGCGACCTCATTGTTGGAGCCCTGTAGAGAGCGGACATCCTGCCGCGTTACGGCGCATACAAGATTGCGATACTGTCGCCAGAAGGACCCTCGGGTCTCTCTGGCGACAGTTCTGAACAGGCGACGCGTCGCGACTCACCGAGCAGGGCAGGTTCGGCGAAGCGTTTCCACGAATACGTCCTCGGGAGGTAAAGTTGAAAGGAACAATTGCAGTTGGGCCGGGCGACTACATAGGCCCCGAAGTCATTGCAGAGGGAGTCAAGGTTCTCAAAGCCGTTGAGAAGAAGTACGGTCACCAGTTCGAACTCACGTATTTCGATATCGGTGGCTGCAGCATGGACAAGTTTGGCGAGAGCATAACGAAGGCGAACCTCAGGCTGTGCCGCGAGCGCGATGCAATACTGTTCGGCGCGGCGGGCGGCCCGAAATGGGATATCCCCGGCACCAACGTGAACTCAGCCTCGGGTGTTCTCACTATCCGGAAAGAGTTCGAGTTGTATGCGAATCTGCGCCCCACCGTCGTCTTCCCCGGCATGGAAGACTGTACCCCACTCAAGCCCGGCGTTATCAAAGGCACTGATCTCATTATCGTGCGCGAAAACACGGGCGGAGCCTACTTCGGACAGCCCAAGAAACAGTGGGTGGAGAACAACGAACGTAACGCCATCGACGCGATGGTCTACTCGGAGCACGAGATTGTGCGTATCCTCCGCGTAGGATTCGAACTGGCTCGATCGCGCAGGAAGAAGCTCGCCTCAGTAGAGAAGGCCAACGTCACCGAGACAGGGAAGTTGTGGCGCGCCATCGCCACGGAGCTATCGGCGGATTATCCTGACATTGCTGTCGAACACATGTACGCAGATGCGACCACAATGTGGCTTCTCAAACAGCCCACGACCTTCGACGTCCTGGTGATGGGGAATCTCTATGGCGACATCATCAGCGACGAGGCTTCGACTCTGTCAGGTTCGCTCGGTATGGGGCCGTCGGCTCAGCTTGCCTCGCTTCCCAAGAAGGGCGACAAGGTCTTCGGTTTCTACGAGCCGTCCCACGGCAGTGCGCCCAAGCACGCCGGAAAGAACGATACAAATCCTATCGCCACGATTCTCAGCGTCGCTCTCATGTTGCGATACACGTTTGGTCTGGAATCGGAAGCCAAGGCCATTGAAGCCGCGGTGGCAAGAGTGGTTCTCACTCATCGTACCTACGACATCATGGAACCAGGCAAGACCAAGGTGGGAACGAAGGAGATGGGCGACCTGATCGCCTCAGCTATCTGATAGATGATGTTCCAGTTCCGGACATAGCTGGAGCGGCCCGAAATCATGTACAACCCGCATGGGATTGGACTCCAAAGGTCCCAAATACAATCAGTGGAGGATAGATGAAAGGAACAATCGCGGTAGGACCGGGTGACGGAATCGGACCTGAGATCGTCGCGGAAGGCATCAAGGTCCTGAAGTCGATCGAGAGGAAGTTCGGTCATGAATTCACGTTGAACTACATCGATTTCGGTGGCGTCAGCATCGACAAGTACGGCACACCGCTTACTGATGAAGCCATCGAAGTATGCCGCCGCAGTGACGCATTCTTCTCAGGCTCCGTCGGTGGACCGAAATGGGACTACCCCGGCGCTAAGGTATACACCAACATCGCCGGATTGAGGATACGACAGATATTTGATGTCTACGCGAATCTCCGGCCAGCCAAAGTCTACCCTGGGATGGAGGGCTGCTCGCCGCTCAAACCAGAGAAGGTAAAGGGCATGGACGTGATGGTCGTCCGAGAGAACACCGGTGGAGCGTACTTCGGCCTGCCTAAGAAGCAATGGACCGAGAACGGTGTACGCTGGGCGGTCGACACGATGATCTACAGCGAACCTCAGATCGTGCGCATCCTCAAGGTCGGTTTCGAATTGGCGCGGAAACGGCGCAAGAAGCTGGCTTCTGTGGAGAAACAGAACGTCACCGAGACCGGAAAGCTGTGGCGGCGCCTGGCGATTGAGATGAGCAAGGACTATCCCGACATCGAACTTGAACACGTCCTCGCAGATGCGTGCACAGCCTGGCTCCTGCGCGAACCCACAAAATTTGACGTGATGGTAATGGGCAATCTGTATGGAGACATCATCAGCGATGAGGCCTCCACGGTGGCCGGGTCCCTCGGCATGGGCGGCTCGGCACAACTTGCCGGACTTGGCAGCGAACAGGACAAGCCGTGGGGCTACTACGAATCGGCGCACGGCTCCGCGCCCGACATTGCCGGCAAAGGAATCGCCAATCCTATCGCGACTATCCTCAGCGCCGCGTACATGCTCGAGTATACCTACAAGCTTCGCTCGGAAGCGGCCACCATCGACAAGGCTATCGAAAAGGTTATCCAGAGGGCTCGGACGGTCGACATCATGGAGGCCGGAATGCGACAGGTAGGGTCCGCCGAAATGGGTGACCTCATAGTTGAGGCAATCGAGAAGGCGTAGTTGTCCGAATTATTCGTTGCCTGAGTCATACAACTGACGCGTTTTGTCCGGCGAAGAAGAAGGGGCCATGCTTGAGCATGGCCCCTTTCTCGTGGACCGGGGTGGCTCCACACGCGATATTTCGGCTCATCCAAATCGACGAGGCGCGCGAATTATCCACCCAATTACGCCGTCACCTGAATAGAACCGCAGCATATGGCGCCCGTTATTCATCCTCGAGCAGCAGAGCAGCGGCAAGCCGAGCAGCCACCTCGGGAGGTCGCCTGCACTTCTCAACGCCACCGTCGAGGGCAAACTGACGCCTATCCTCGGGGTCCAAACTGTCATAGTCTCTGCCCATGATCAGCGGGCGGATAACACCGCACATGGTGCTGCCGAATTCCGCCTTGAACGCGAGGACGAAATCATGCACCCTCCGTCGAGTCTTGAGCCACTCATCATTGACTTCCGGTTTCGTCCATTCGGGATCGCTGAGCTTCGGGCGGCCATAGGCAAGCCCGAGTGCCATGATTGCTCCGAGCACCGCCCCGCAGGTCTCCTTGTTTGCGACGACGCCGGGCATGAAGGTTGACGCCTTCATCACCTCCGCATCCGCGCCCAGACCGAATTCCTCGCTGAGCGCAAGCAGGGTGCCCTGGGCACAGTTGCGACTCTGAACTTCGTAGTCGCCGGCCTTAATCGCGGCCCTGTCGATCCGTTGTTGTTTGGTGTCTTTCTGACTCACAAACCGGTACCTCCTATTGTCGACTTGTTACCTGGATTGGAGTGTCGTCTGGAAGACCAAGCCACGCGCCGAATGCGTGAAGTGTTGCCTGTCAACTGCCGCGGGCTCAAGCCCCGCAGGCTCATCCATCAAATCAGTTCAACGAAGATACGATCAAGCATTGAAATGCAGTATCCAGAATACGCTGACTGGGGAAGTTGTGTCAATCTGCCAGACATGCCTGTGTTGATGGTCTACGATTCCGTCCTCCCCTAAGCGTTCAGCGAAAACGTCCGCTTAACTGTTCAGCGATACTGTCCTCTGTCGTCGTTGTGGCTTGAAAGATAGCCGCCATGGATGATCCGGTGCTTGCTTGGGAAGGATGGGTATCGGGGCGACTATCGGGCCGTGGGGCTCCTCGGCATCGGGAGTAGTGGGTGGTATTCTGAGGGCCCGAGCCGCCAATGGAGCGGTGCACGTGCTGAGGCGCAGGCCGTCGTGGCCGGGATCGACGTGATGCCGAGTCCCTCAAGCGCTCTCCCCACCTGCGTCACCGGCGGTTCCCCTGCCAACTGGCCGCCTGTCGACTCCACTTTTTTGTTCGGCGAGAGGAAGATAGTGTGCTTGTCGTGGTACAGAGACAATGGAATCCCCTTCGTCCTCAACACCTGTTTCAGCACCGTGAAGTACCCCTTGATGTCCTCCTGACGCCTGAAGACCGCACCGGGCACATGGCTGGTGGCATCGTCGATGGCGCCCACCAGGCAAAGGCGTGGTCCTCGGCCCTCAAGCCAATCATGCGGACTGCCGTCAACCTGCAGCAGCATCCCCTCTCGAGGCTTCCGCTCCCGCCTGCTGCGATGCTTCGGCGCTCTCCGCGTCCGTGGGCTCCGTATCCCCCCGCTCAGTAGCACACGCCGTACCGTTGACCGCGACAGCCGTATCTCGTGCTCCTCCTCAAGCAGTTCCGTCAGGTGCTGTTGATTCACTCCTCGATACTTCTCGCTCGCAAGCCGCACCACCCGCTGCGTCACCTCCACATCAACCGCGTTCCGTAGTCGCCGTCCACGGTTCCCGTGCACCAGACCCGCAGTTCCTTCTCTCCGGTATCCCGCGCGAAGCCTCCGCACCTGTCGTATCGAAACCTGCATCAATCCTGCGGCATCCCTCACCCTCAGCCTCCCACCCTCTATCTCGTTCAGTACACGGAGTCGTATCTGTTCCTTCTGGCTCAATGTCAGCATCTCCTGCATGCGGACATTTTCGCTGAACGCTTAGGGGAGGACAGAATCGTAGACCGTCAACACAGGCAATTCGGGGTATTGACAAAACAGAAGCCGACGTCATAGCATGCGACATGCGGATATGCAGATATGCGCATCTTCGCATATCCATCCTGCAATGAGAGAGCTGGTACGGGCGTGCAAGGCAATATCGGCAGAAACGCGGCTCCGAATCCTGAACATCGTTATGGTCAGGGAGTGCTCCGTGAGTGAGGTCATGCAGGCCTTGCAGATCTCGCAGACACGAGCGTCACGCAACCTCGGTGCCCTGTATGATGCCGGTCTCCTCAACGCTAGACGCGAAGGGGCATGGGTTCTCTATTCGGTTGACAGCGACGGGCTCGACGGACATTCTCGCGAGTTGCTGGCAGCCCTTCAGAGCATGCTCGCCCATGATCGGCTGGCTCAACAGGACGTGTCTCGTCTTGATAAGGCTAAACGTTCTTCTCAGTAGTGCGTTCAACTCTCGTGTTGAACGAGTTCTCCGAGCGCGACACTGGTTGGAGGCGGCAGAACCGATGGAAGGAGGCGGTAATTGAGAGGAAGACTCTGGGTCATACGGCTTCTGCTACTGGTGGCAGTGAGTGCGCTCGTCTTCAGCCCGCTGGCGGTGAGCGGCGCAAGCTCGCCCCCGCAACCCATCGGTTGGGATCACGATCCTTCGGCTCTCATGCTCCCTTCTTCGCCGGTGTATCCAGCCATCGCCGTCTATCGAGACGTCCGGCTGCGCCTCGCCGAACGAAGCTTCGAGAAGTCCGAGGTGCTGCTGGGATTTGCCAACCAGGATGCCGCAGCTATCAACACGATGGCGCGGCGCCAGGACTTCGTGTCCTCCGCGAACCACTCGGCCGTGTACCAGGACATGTTTGATCGTTGCGTGGGCTGGCTGGTCATCGCGAACGACCGGGGCAACGACGTGTCCTACCTCCTCTCGCGGGTAACCAACGATCACTACGCGCAGCAGGCAGCACTGGGCGAGGCGGAGCAGATGATGCCCGAATGGTCTCGCGAGGGAATCGACGCAACCCGTGCACACGTCAGCGAAGTGCTATTGCAGGCCATTGAACTTCTTCAAGGCGACGAAGCCACGCACGCCTTCATAGCAAACATGGCACTGCTGATCCCCGACTTGGTGCTCTCCGAGACTCCGGCCGAATCCACGGCCCCCTCCTCGGAGATAGAACCGGCGCCGCAAACCAGTTCCGAGTCTCCTGAGGCCATCGACACCCAGATTGAAGTCCCGGCTGCGCCAGCCGTGCTTTCGTTTGTGGCTGACCGTAGTGAAGTCGCATTCGGCGAGACCGTCCAAATATCCTGCACGCTCACGTCAGGTGACCCGGATGACCTGAGTTACTTGTGGTGGTGCTCCCGAGGAACCCTGGTGGCCAGCGGGATTGAGGCAACCTGGACTGCCCCGAAACGGGCCGGTACATACGAGGTTAGCCTCTCTGTGTCAGACGACCTCGGACGAAGCGATTCCCAATCGGTCGAAATACAGGTAATCCAGGAGAAAAGCAGCACAGCCGACACAACAGACAGCGGGGCCGAAAGTGAAGCCTCACCTTATGAGGACTCCGGCGCTTCGGCAGAGATACGGGACCTCGCGCTCACGGCAGATCACAAGTACTTTGAAGGCTCACTCGGTGGAGGGTACTCCATCCTTGTATCTCGAAGCTGCACGATTCACTGCGTGGTTGACAGCCCCGACGATCTGGATTTCAATTGGACTGCAACCTCGGGCGGCAAGATCACCGGTTCGGGTGAAACCGTGCTCTATACGGCTCCTTCGTCACCCTGCTATTCCGAGGTCAAGGTGACTGCTACCAACGCGCAAGGCGACCAGGATACCGCCACGGTGACAATCTACGTCTCAACATGCACGTATTGTTTCAGCTAGGAGAGCGACCGCGCTGAACGCCACAGGCCGCTGCCTCGAAGGAGGCAGCGGCCTGTTTTGCTAATGATTGGACACTGGTACTATTTCGCAGGCAACACGCTGGCGGGCGCAGTTGCGCGCAGGCTGGCGCGTCCGTAACGGCGGTATTCGCGCGAGGAGGGCGGCATGGACATGTTCAAGTTGACGGACAAGACAGCAATCGTCACGGGTGGAAACCGTGGAATCGGATTCGCAATAGCTCAGGGTCTTGCCAGGCAGGGGGCGAAGATAGTGATTGCCAACCGCAACGCGGAAGGTGGCGTTGCCGCAGTTCAGAGGTTGCGCGCGCAGGGTCTGACGGCCGACGCCATCGCCACTGACGTCAGCATCGGCTCGTCGGTCGCCTATCTCGTGGACACAGTTCTGGACCGGTTTGGTCGCATCGACATTCTAGTCAACAGCGCCGCAGTCATCGTACGCAAGCCGGCCGAGGATATTTCCGAGGAAGAATGGGACCGCGTCATGGCTACCAATTTGCGCGGGGCTTTTCTCTGCTGCCGAGATGTGGGGCGTCACATGATTGCTCAGCGCAAAGGTAAGATAATCAACATATCCTCGAATGTGTCCCAGGTCATTCAGCCACTGCGTTCCGTGTATTGCGTTTCCAAGGCAGGACTGTCCCACCTCACTCGAGCACTTGCCCTCGAATGGGCTACCTACGGCGTCAACGTGAACGCCATCGGCCCGGGTCCTACGCTTACTGAACTGAATGAAAAGTACTTCGCCGAGAATCCACACGATCTTCAGGACCGCATCGACTCGATACCGATGGGGCGCATGGGGGCGCCGGCCGATCATGTCGGCGCAGCCATCTTTCTTGCCTCCGAAGCGTCGGACTATATGACGGGTCAGACACTGATCGTCGACGGTGGATCCAATCTGCCGTAGCGTTCAGGCGGTGCTAGACGTCCACCAGTGTGTAGCGGGCATCCATACCCAACTCGACCGCATGGCGTATCTGTTCCCGGGGATCCACGCCGGTGTGCGCCAGGAACACTCCGGGCGCCACAGAATCCACCAGGTCGAGCGAGGCCGCGTCAACCGCCGCAGCGTCTCTGCCGACCACGTAGCCGATGTCCGGGCAAATCAACTGACCCGGTGATGGATCGCAGTCGCAGTTCTGCGCGATGTTATGCAAAGAGTTGACGTACACGACGACTTTGTCTTTGGTGCAGGCCATGGCGCTTATAGCCAGCCCCCTCGCCAGGCTCATCACTTCGAAACGCAACGCACCGGACGTACATGCGTTGACGCACTTTCCGCAGCCTTCGCACGCGCGCCGATCGATGCACCACCCACCCTCGATGGTTAATGCGTGCGACGGGCACGCAGGCACGCATTGACCGCAAACCGTGCAGGCGGCTGCGTCGTGCACGGGCACCGACATATAGTGAACGCGGCGCTTGCTGGCTTTGGTCACTCCTCCCATCCCGAGGTTCTTTATCGCACCACCGAACCCCGCCTGAATGTGACCCTTCACATGTGAGAGAACGACCATGCAGTCGGCCTCATATAGCTGCGTCGCAACCTCAAGTGCCACGTCCGCTTGCACGACTCGAACGCCGCGGTCCCCGATGGTCACATTGCAGCCCACGTTTTCACGTGTGAATCCGTGGCGGTGCGCCACACGTTCGTAGCCGGCGCGGTTTGAGCGCTCCCCCGGATAGGCCACCACCGTATCGAACAGGAATGGATGGCCACCGGCGTCGCGCACTTCGGTGACTATCAGTTTCGCCAGCTCGGGGCGTAAGAAGTATGGGTTGCCCGGTTCACCCATGTGAAGCTTGACAGGTACCGCCTTACCATGGAAAGGAGACAGGTCAACAGTGCGCAGAGCGGATCGAATGCCCTCATGGTCTTTGGCGAAGTACACGATGCGGTCCGTCATACTGCCGTCCTCCGGCAGCGGCACCCCGCCACATGAGACGTTTCCCCACTGCACCCCTACGCACGGAGTGTCGGCGCCGCACGCATTGTAGTGGGCTGGAGAGTACGCTGCAACTTCGCTGTTCGTCGCACGGCCAAGCGTTCGACGCGATGTATAATCATCGCGCAGCACCATAGGAGGTGTAACGTGAATGTTCACGAGGCGATACGTCTGCGCAGCAGCGTAAGAGACTATCTCCCCACTCCCGTACCCGAAACAAGTCTCATGAAGGTACTTGAGGCCGCCCGTTTGGCGCCATCCTCCAGCAACAGGCAGGAGTGGCGATTCGTCGTCGTTCGTGACGATGACCGTCGCCGTCGTCTTTCTGAGGCCGCCAACAATCAAACATGGATCGCGGGCGCGCCCATCATCATCGCGGCCATAGGCACGGATCCACGCTCAATCATGACGTGCGGCGTACCGCGCTATGCCGTTGATCTGTCTATCGCAATCACGCACATGATGCTGGCCGCCGTTGAAGAGAATCTCGGCACCTGCTGGATCGGCGCCTTCTCTCAGGAGAAGGTTCGGACAATACTGGGGGTGTCAGACCAATTCATGGTGGTCACGATTATGCCACTGGGATACCACGACCAGCGGGGGCCGAGCACAAAGTCGCGGAAGACTCTACAGGCGATAGTACGGTACGAAACGGACGGCCAATGACGCCGGTTCAGGTTGCCCGCCTCCGACATACGGTATCCGGCATTCGAGTTGGCGCGCCGCTACAGCAGTGCAGTGAGCACCACGGCAACGATACCGACGAGAAAGATGCCGTCAAAGACTCCTGCTCCTCCTATGGACACCATGCCGGCAACGCCCTTCAACCGGCGGAGATTCAGCAAGTCGGCTCCCACGAGTGTTCCAACCGTACCGGCGATATATGCGCAAGGGGCGGCGTACGAGGGGTCAAGAATGACGGCCAGCAAAGCCGACAGCAAAGGTGGGACGAAGACTGGCAGCACAATCCCCCTACCGGGAATCACGCGCGCGAGAACCTTTGAAGACGCTGCCATCACAATCGTTGCAGCACCAACCTGCCACAGTGACGGGACGATAGTGGCCAGATAGACGCAAAGACACAACGGGATAATTGCCCCGCCCAGATTGATTGCGACGCCTGAATACTCCGGGGGCGTGGGGGCGAAGAATCCACGCACCGTGCTGGGCATTGCGTACTTGATGCGCCGACGCGACAACGGAATGTTTATCAAGGAACCGACCAGCATTGCCATGATGAGAGTCCCGGCGGTGGACGGCGAAAGACCGAGTTTGCTGAAAGAGAAGGTCGCCACATTGAGGAGGAACAGCGCCAGCAAGAACGGAACGGTCAGGAACAACAGCGCCGCTGCGAGGCAGCCAAGCGGAGAGCGCACCATGTTATGTAATCATTCTCCTCTCCTCTGATACATCGGTCCGAGCCCAGCCCGGGCGCAAGAGGTCTCCTCTAAGCCCTCCCGATGCAAATGCGAACCTGCGTTGCGCTCGGGCCGACAGCGTCTGAGGGTCCGGGATTCGTCGAGTCGCTACCCGACCGTGGGCCCCAACGTCAGCTTGCCAACCAGCACGGGACACGGCAGCCTCCCACCTCCGCAATCAACGTCCCATCGGGACACCACCAAGAATGGAGCCTCCCCTGAGCGCACCGCGCATTATACTGCACGCTGATTCATCACAGGGGCTCGCCGCATTACAAGTGCTTAGGAGCCACGGTTGCTTCGCTCCAGCCAACGAATTCATAGGAACCGCGGCGCTACGTTGCCGCCATCGGTGCAACTGAGCGGTGACGAGTTCCCCCCACCACCTTGGAGCGTTGGCCACACGGGGTGTCCCGGCTCACCGCACGACCGGAGGGTTGTGTGGGCGTCCATTCGTGGAATGTCGCAGCTCAAGTTCCTCCAGATTCGCGGGAAGAGGTCACGCAGCTGGCTCCGATGCCTGCGTGCACGTTTGCTTAAACACTGATAGCATACCAACCGGCAGCGGAGGGGCCAGTGGCGGAGCCGCGCCGGTACTGAAGATGTCACTGCTTCGAAACAATAGCTTCGTCCTGGCGCTGGCACTGGTGGCAGGGGTCGTCATCGGCCACGGTGCGCCGTACACCCGTGCCACCGTGACGCCTGTGCTTGCCGTCATCATGACGATGTCGCTCGTTGGAGTATCGTCGGATGTCTTCCGCGGCGGAGCAAAGTTGGTGCGTCCTGCCCTGCTTGCAGTCTTCCTGAACTACGTGGTTCTCGGGGGAGTCATCCTTCTCCTGGCGTTCACGCTTGTGCAGGACCCCGAGTTGCGGGCTGGCTTCGTTCTGATTGCCGCAGTCCCTCCCGCCGTGGCGGTTATTCCGTTTACCTACAAGCTGGGCGGCGACGTCGAGTTTACTCTGGTCGCATCCGTGGCAAGTCACATGGCTGCATTCGTCATGACTCCTCTGATAACCCTGCTGGCACTCGGTGCGACGCTGGTGCAGCCTCATCAGCTCATTATCCTTCTGTTGGAACTTATTGCCGCACCGTTCCTTGTGTCCCGATTGCTCCGGCGCTCTGCACCGGTGGTCGGTTGGCTGGACAAGTACCGCGGCACGCTCATCAACTGGGGATTCTTCGTGGTCGTCTATACGATTATCGGATTGAACCGCAGCGCCTTCCTTAATCCATCCTTAACTCTGCTGCGAGCGGGAGCTGTTTCCGTGGCAAGCACGTTTGGCCTGGCGTATGCTGTGTTCGCAGTCTCCCGCGCTGTGGGTGCAACTCGCCGGGGACAGATAAGTTACGCGGTATTCAGCGCCTGGAAGAACTACGGTCTTGCGGGAGCAATAGCCTTGCTCTACTTCGGTGAATCGGCTGCCCTGCCGGCTGCCTTGACCACTGCGTTCGCCATCGTGAACTTCATCGTGCTGAGTGTGACGATTGCCGTGAAGGATGTTAGACTCTGAACTCCGCGTCCAGGCAAGTCACCCGCGTCCGCGTGGCTTGGACGTTTTCCGAATTGAGGGGGGCAACCGAGTGAAGAAGATAGTCCAGGGACCTCAAACATCATTCTATCCGCTACCGACTCTACTGATCGGTGCAACAGTGGACGGCAAGCCCAATTTCATGACGGCAGTGTATGGAGGACTGGCCAACGGCAAGCCCCCCATGCTTTCCGTGGGAATAGTACGCTCCCGCTATACATGGGGAGGTATCACCGTGGGCGGCTCCTTCTCGGTCAATATTCCTTCAGTGGCACAAGCGCGTGAAGTCGATTTCTGCGGTCTCGAATCGGGCTCCAAAACGGACAAGATCGCTCGCTGCGGGTTTACCGTGTTCTACGGAGACCTGAAGACGGCGCCCATGGTCGAGGAATGTCCGGTCAACCTGGAATGTGTTGCGGCGTACATCATCGACCTCGAAATGCATTCACTCGTCGTCGCCGACATCAAACAGACTCATGTTTCGGAGGACTGCCTGACGAATGGAGTTCTCGATCCGTTAAAGGTGGATCCACTCATCTTCCTGACCGCCCCCGCACGCAAGTATGTGCGCGTGGGTGCAGTAGTTGGAGACGCGTTCAAGATGGGACGAGAACTGTAACCGGCCTGCAGGCAAAGAACATGCGCGGGTCGCCATCGGCGCGCGGAAGCGGGTGACAGCGGCTCACGCGACCCGAGCGGCGCTGGTTCAATGTAACTCCCGCGGCCGCACAGTTGAAGGAGGTAGGCGAGTGAACAAAGTAACGAAAGGACCACAGGCATGGCTCTTTCCTCTTCCGGCCCTGCTGATTGGCACCATGATCGATGGCAAGCCCAATTTCATGACGGCAGCGTGGGGCAGCGTTGCCAACGCAGACCCGCCGATGCTGTGCGTAGCCATCAGGCGCTCGCGCTACACGCGCAAGGGCATCGCTCAGGATCAGGCGTTTTCCGTCAACGTGGCATCGGCACATCAAGCTCGGCAGGTCGACTTCTGCGGTATCGAGTCGGGCTCGAAGACCGACAAGGTCGCACGTTGTCAATTCCAGGTGTTCTACGGTGAGTTGGACAAAGCTCCCCTCATCGAACAATGCCCGCTCAACCTGGAGTGCACCGTATCCCAGATCATCGAATTGCCGACGCACTCTTTGATCATCGCGAACGTCGTCCAGACCCACGTGTCTGAGGATTGCCTCACAGGGGACTCGCTTGACGCCGCAAAAGTCGACCCGATTGTGTACGTGACCTCATCCCGGACCTACGCCCGCATAGGTGACAACGTGGCTGGCGCGTTCAGCGCAGGTAAGACACTCTAGGGTCCGCCGTGCTTGGTCAGCATCCTGAACAACCAGGCCGGGTCGTCTGCATCAGTGCAGCAGGTTACGCGCATTGGTCTGACACATCAGCCTGATGTGCTCATCAGGCACGCCGCTCTGCATGAACTTCACGATAAAGTGCCTGAGTCCATCGATCGGATGGCCGATGGATATGTGCCCGCGGTCAGAGCCGATAAGCATGCGCTCCGGGCCGACCGCGTGGTACACGGCCATGATGTCATCCCAGGAGAAGTAGGCGTCATCTACCGCGTAGACGCTGATGTACGCGCCCATATCCGCCATCGCCTTACACTGCTCGGGAGTAAGCCACGACGGCGGAAAGTTGACGTGGGTTATCTCTATGCGTTGAATGCCCATGGCCACGGCCTCGCGTACGATGGCGAATCGTTCTCGCGTGCTCTGGTGACCCACGCCCAGCACCATGTCCGTCTCCGCAATGAGTTCGAGTATCTGGCGCGCGGCCGGCACGACGTTGCCCTGGGCATCGATGACGTCAATGCCTTGTCCCACGCCCTGGTTCACAGCGGCCCTGTGGTGATTGGCGTCTACACTCGGCAGCCAGATGTACTTGCCACCGGTCCTGTAGGATGCCACCACGGCATCAGGGTTCAGCCCACCAACCGCGTAATTCAAAGCCACGCCGCCGAAGATCTCTATGTGCTGCTTCCCGTGTTCGTCCGCCCAGCGGTCCACGGCCTGCTGCACAATCCTTGCCGAGCGCGTGGACGCCCCGTATTGCTCCTTGAATACGATGCCTGCCAGGCCGATGTAGCATCCGTGGATGGCAAGATCCAGTTCGTCGAACATTCTCTCTGTGTGCGGAGAAGGTCCGCTGTGCTGGTGAACATCGTAGGCTCCTCGAAGCAGGTCCCAGACGCGTTCAACCTTGAATGGAGGTGACTTCATGTAGGCTTTGAGCGCCTCGAACGAGCGGTCCAACGGGGAATACAACGACGCGCCACCGGCACGGCCTGAGAGCAATGCGTTGCCCCTCATCCGGCGCAGCATTTCGTCCGTCAGCGATGCCTCGAAGACTTCATCATTCATGACTGCTCCCTTGAATCTCAGTCCTCAACCTTGACGACAAAGGTGTCAAACGCCACGTGTCCCGTGATGTTCTTTGCTGCGTCCTTGGGCGCCTCGTAACTCCAGGCCGCGTTGGGATACACCTTGTCTGCAGCATGGATGTCCCAGTACGTTGCCTTGCCCTTCCACGGACAGGTGTACTGACGACTTCCAACGGTCAACAGTTCCTTCTTGACATCCTCCGGCGGGAAATATCTGTTTCCCTCGACAACCACCACCCGTGATGACTCCGCCAGGACCGTCGTTCCAACAGTTGCTCGTGCCACGTCTGACCTCCTCTCATCATGCTACCCGGCAGACTTGCTTACGCGATGCCCTCAAACGACGATGGTATCAGTTCCGTGAGTTCGGGATGTATGTGGATACCGCGAGCAATCTCGTCCATCTGGCCTCCGGACTGCATCGCGTTAACAACCTCCTGAATGAGCATAGGTGCGTACGGTCCCACGATGTGAAAACCAAGGATGTTCTCCGTCCCTCGCTGCATCACTATCTTGGTGAACCCCTCGCTCTCATCCAGAGCCTCCCCCTTCGCCACCGAGTCGTAACGTGTCACCTGCGTGGTTACCTCGTATCCCGCAGCAACTGCCTGGGTTTCCGTGAGCCCAACAGACGCTATCTGCGGGTATGAGTACACTGCGTGGGGAATTGCGTGATAGTCCATTTCGACCTCAGACCCGTCAAAAGCGTTGAGCGCGGCGACCAGCGCCTGCACGTTGGCGGCATGTCTGAACATCGCTTTTCCCGTAATATCGCCAACCGCATATACGCCTTTGGCGCTGGTCCGCATGTGAGAGTCAACTTCGACGAATCCTCTCGCGTCCACGGCGATGCCCGCCGATTCGGCTTGAAGCAAGTCCGCATTCGAACGCCTGCCGACGGCAACCAGCACCCGCTGCGCCTCGAACGTGCGAGCTCTTCCTCTCTTGCCTCGCCGTGCGGTTACTCTGACTCCAATATCGCTGGCGACCACCGATTCCACTCTCACACCCGTCACCACGGTTGCCCGCTTGGAGAGCGCGTTCTCCAGCACCTCGGACACCTCCGGTTCTTCTGCCGTAACCAATCTGTCCATCATCTCAATCACTGTCACACGCGTGCCCATCGCGGCAAAGAAATGACAGTACTCAACCGCAATGTACCCACCACCGATGATTATTAGACTCGCCGGCGCATCGGTAAGCTCGAGGAGCGAATCGTTGGTCAAGTACGGCACAGACTCCAGCCCCTCGATTGGCGGAATGAGTGGTCGCGCCCCGGCCGCTACGAACGTCAGTTCCCCGTGGATGCGCTCTTCATCAACCAGTAATGTGCCGGGCGCAACAAACTTCCCTGCGGCGCGGTAGGAGTGCACGTGCGGCAAGTCCGTCACACTGTGCTCCAGATGGACCTGAGACCGGGCTCGTCCCTCGCGCATGCGACGCATGATTGCCGCAAAATCGACACCGCGCAACTGCAGGTCGACGCCAAGTCGCCGAGCGCGTTCCCGCTCAGCAATCATGTCGGCTGGAGCGATCAACATCTTGGATGGAATGCAGCCAACATTCACGCATGTGCCACCGAGAGGCCCAGGTTCGACCAGCGCGACACTCTTGCCTCTGCTCACCGCTTGACGCGCGATTTCCAGTCCACAGCCGGAGCCCAGGACCACTACATCGTACTTCTGCATCTACCGCCTCCTCATTCCTGGGGTGATGACAAGCGCCACCCTTCATGATACTAACACGCGGCACTCGAACGCGGTATGTAGTCTCGTCCGCCTTCAAACAGTGTTACAGTAAGCTGTCTTAGCGTATTGCTGCCTTACTGCTATCACTGCAGACTGCATTTGCCGCATCAAAGCAAACCTGCGTCTGATGTCCCGCTACATCCTGGGGGCGGCCTTGCGCTACAGTCCGCGAAATCCTTCCGGTCTCAACATCGACGGGTCGCGTTTTTCAAGCACGCGATCGATCTGCGATAGCATCTTATCCCTGTCCTCAGGCAGGGTCCCGCGCACGGTAAGGTAGTTGGAGGCGTGCATGGAACTGAAGAAGCAGTGGGTCACCTGAAGGTGAGCGATGATTGTTCTTAGCTCCTGCAGCGACTGAAAGGGAGTGACAACCTTGAATTCGCCGCACTCTATTTGCTGCTGAAGTGGGGTGCCGGGTACCTCGGTGAGGGTGAGAGCCGCTCCATATTCCGGATCCATCTGTGAGAGGACACTGGCGCTTGCCAGCGCGTGCCGCTCGCTCAACTCGACTCCCCCCAGTCCCAGTATCACCATCACGGATAGTTGCAGGCCGGCAGCCTTCACTCGTTGTGCGGCACCTATCATCTCGGCGGCGGTTGAATTCTTACCAACGGACTTCAAGATTTCATCGTCTCCACTTTCCAGTCCTGTATAGAGGATGGTAAGTTTGCGTTCACCAAGCTGGCGCAGTTCGCCCGCAGTGCGCCGCAGGATGTCCTGAGCGGTGGCATAGACCGCGATTCTTTCCAGCCGTGGAAAGCGTTCGTTCAAATAATCGAGTGCCTCCAACAACCGAGGGAAGGGATATACCAGCGCGTCGCCGTCCTGCAGGAAGATGCGGCGGCCATCCCATTGCGATGCGAATTGATACACAACCGGTGAAACTCCAGGCACGGCGAGACCCTGAGTCTTGAATAGCTTCAGCGCGTCAATCTCCTCCTTCACCTCTTTGAGTTCCCGCATCTGCAGTTTGGAGCCATAGTAGTAGCAGAACGTGCAGGTGTTATTGGAGCAGCCGCTGGTGAGCGGAAGGTAGTAGCTCATCCACTCGCTGGGCGGACGAAATATGCGTGGTCGCTCAAAAGTTGACAATGCCCGAGTACCCCCTTACGGATTATGCAAGAATCTTGATGTCGAATCGCTCAAGTGCTCGCGCAAGATGTGCCATCGGCAGGCCAACGACATTCGAGAAGTCGCCCTCAATGCGGTCGATAATTGCGGCCCCGAGCCCCTGAATCTCGTACGAGCCGGACTTTCCCTCCGGTTCGCCTGACGCAACGTAGGCGGCTATTTCCGCGGGCGTCAGGGACCTCATATGCACCCGCGTGGCCTCTATCCCAACGTATTCCGTGTGGCTGGAACTGTCGACAACAGCCACGCCGGTCAGGAGGCGGTGAAATCGTCCGGACAGCCGTGCCAACATTCGCGCGGCACTGGCAGACGAGTCAGGCTTGCCGAGAATCTCTCCGTCGATCTCGACTATGGTGTCAGCGCCGATGACCACCGCTCCGGCGTGTCGCGCCGCCACGTCCCGAGCCTTGCGCAACGCGAGTAACTTCACGTACTCCTCGGGGTCGTGCAGGTCGCTGTTCTCGTCACACCTGCTCGGGTCAACGGTGAAAGGAATACCGGTCCGCCGCAACAACTCCGCCCTGCCGGCAGACGCAGATGCAAGGACGAGTTCCCTCATGCCGCGCTCGGGCCCATGTCCTGGTCATCGGACGACTTCGGGGTAAAATCGAGCGCCAGAGAGTTTATGCAATACCGCTGACCAGAGGGTTGAGGACCATCGTGGAATACGTGACCAAGGTGCGCCTGGCATTTGCTGCAGATCACTTCGGTGCGTCTCATGCCGTGACTATCATCCGTCCGTTCCTCCACGCTCCCATCATGCGCGGGCTCCGTGAAGCTTGGCCAGCCACTGCCCGAATCGAATTTGGTATCTGACCTGAACAGAGGCTCGCCGCAACACACGCAACGGTAAATCCCTTCTTGATGATTGTCGCAATACTTGCCCGTAAACGGAGGCTCGGTGGCCCTCATCTGCGTAACCGCGTACTGCTCGGGGCTCAGCAATCGAAGCAGTTCTTCCTTGTCCAGCTTCTTCCGCCCGTCGTCGCTCATCTCTTCCTCCCTTACTGGTGTGCCGACTTACGGCACTCACACTGCGTCACTCATTATCCGAACGCGGGGCCATACTGTCAAATTCACCACTAGCGGGTGCGGAGGCGCGGGACCTGGCCGCAGACAAGGTCTCGTGCCCCTGAGGCGAGGCAGTACTCTCAACGGTGCCCGCGGCGATAGCTAAGCGGCAATCATGTGAACGCTGTGCGTAAGCCGCAGCAACAAGGCGGTTGACTTACCGTGCACGCCATCCGGGCCTATCCTCATGTGACGCCGGGCGGCGAAACTCACCAGGAGACGAAAGTTCAACCGCGTCGCCACACAAGCGGACGCAGTTCCAGACCGATTCCAGCCGTCACACGGCGCTATTTGAGGGCGTGCGTCCCATCGCAGAACGGCATGTTGCCGCTCCTCCCGCAACGGCAGAGTGTCTGCCGGTTGCGAACCTCGTACGTGGACCCATCTTCAGAGACAACGGGGATGCCACCGCGAACCCACAGAGGACCCTGAACACCGATCCCCGGGTCTTCCACAACGCCAATGGACGGTTCGAATGCGGGTTCAATCGGCTTTCCGTCCTTGTCCCAAACAACCAGCCGCCCGGATGGGCAATCCTTGCCCTCCTGGATGGCAATCTCCTTAGATTCAGCGTCGCCGGAGTTCTCGACAAGGTCCCAGATGCCACCCGCGCGGTCACAGAAGCGCCCCAGAGAACACAGCTCTACAACGTCGGTGAGCGACAGTTCCGGCCCCTCGAAGTTCTGGGCGCGCTTGAGATATGGTCTGTCGCTCGCGGTCTCGGTGCCGTCGAAACCGCTGGTGACATGTGACCCATCACAATACGGCTTGTTGTTCGATTGTCCGCAACGGCATAACGAGCAACTCGACTTCCGTTCATATTCCTTACCCTGGCGCCAGCCGACCGTGTCTCCCGATTCGTTGGTGACGATTATCTGATCAGCGATTGGAACATCGCCAGATACCACATACGGGCCATTCCTTGTCACCGTTATCCGAGGCTTCTTCCTGGCCGTCGAGTCATCCATGTCACGCTCCTTCTTCCGCCGCTGCCGGAGAAATGCACCCCACATTCTACGCGAACCACCGCACCGAATCATTCGAAACCATTGGCGTAATAGAATAGCACCAGCACAGCAACCCGCAAATCCCGCGGAGCCTGGCCACCGAATACGGGGCAGGCTGGCCCCCATTCGCAACCTCGGTTGCACAAGTGAACCCGCCCCGCATAGACTGGACCCATGACAGACACTTCCGGCCCGGAGAGGCCAACGAGAGTCCCGCACGGCAAGCCAGCCACGACCTCAAAGACCGTCGTCATCGTTGGCAGCCTGGACACCAAGGGACCGGAGTTCCTCTTTCTCAGGCAGCAGATAGAGTCACACGGCCTGAAGGCGCTGGTCATCGACTTCGGAATCCTCGGCACGCCATTCTTCACCCCGGACGTGCCGGCTGAGGACGTTGCACGAGCGGGCGGAAATGAGCTGGCGCGCCTGGTCGCCACGGGGGATCGAGGGACTGCCGTTGCCACCATGTGCGAGGGCGTAGCAGCAGTGGCGGCCGAACTGCACCGCCAGGGCAGGCTTGACGGCATCATCGGTATGGGCGGCGGCGCGGGCACAACCGTCTGCACCTCGGCCATGAGAGCGCTGCCCATCGGAGTACCCAAAGTCATGTTGTCCACCATCGCCTCCGGAAATACGAGCCCCTATGTGGACATCAAGGACATCGTAATGATGCCCTCCATCGTGGACATTTCGGGACTGAACCGACTCTTGCGCAGAATGATTTCGAACGCCGCAGCAGCCATCGCCGGAATGGTGAATTCCGGGACCACCACCGAAGTCGATGACAGGCCCATGATCGCGGCGACAATGTTCGGGGTGACCACTCCCTGCGTCACGCGGGCACGCGAGTTGCTGGAACAGGCGGGATATGAAGTGCTCGTCTTCCACTGCACCGGGGCGGGCGGGCGCAGCATGGAGGACCTGATACGAAGCGGATTCTTCGCCGCCGTTCTTGACATCACCACCACCGAACTCGCCGATGAGCTTGTTGGGGGTATCCGGAGTGCCGGACCACACAGGCTTGAGGCAGCGGGAGCGATGGGGATACCCCAGGTGGTCTCTGCGGGAGCGCTCGACATGGTCAACTTCGGGACGAGGGACACCATACCGGCCCGCTTCAATAATCGGCGCTTCTATCAGCACAATCCGTCTGCCACTTTGATGCGCACCACGATCGAAGACAACTCGCGCCTGGGAGAAATCGTGGCGACCAAGCTGAACAATTCCGTGGGACCGACACGGTTTGTGATGCCCCTCAAGGGAGTCTCAGCTATCGACCGGGCGGAGCAGCCATTCTACGATCCAGCAGCCGATGCGGCGTTCATCACCAGCCTCAAGAGTTCGCTGTCGCCGGCAATCGAGTTGACCGAAGCCGACCTGCATATCAACGATCCTGAGTTCGCCGCACGTATGTGTGAAATCGTTGCTGGAACTTATCGCTCCGGCCGTCAAAAGGAGGGGACGTTGAGAATACCGAGAACCGAGTGCTTGAAGCGGCTGCGCGCCAACATCGAGGCTGGCGTGCCCATCCTTGGCGTCGGGGCCGGCATGGGACTTTCCGCAAAATGTTCCGAGGCCGGAGGTGCGGACATCATCGTCATCTACAACTCCGGGCGCTTTCGCATGGCCGGCCGCAGCTCAATGTCGGGCCGGATGCCCTATGGTGATGCCAATGCCATCGTGGTCGACATGGCCGGAGAAGTGCTCCCCATCGTCAAGAACATTCCGGTGCTGGCCGGCGTCTGTGGCACCGACCCCTTCCGCCTGATGCCGGTGTTTTTGAAGCAACTCTGCGAGATGCAGTTTTCAGGCGTTCAGAACTACCCCACCGTGGGGCTGTATGCGGAGGGGAGCGACACGAGGGAGAATCTCGAAGCATCCGGCATGGGCTTCGGCCTCGAAGTGGAGATGGTTCGGCTCGCCCACGAGCTTGACATGCTGACCTGTCCCTACGTGTTCACCGTCAACGAGGCGAGAATGATGGCGGCGGCCGGAGCTGACGTTCTGGTGGCGCATATGGGATTGACCGTCAGTGGAACCATAGGAGCACGCGTCGCGATGTCCCTCGATGAGGCTGCCGAGAGGACGCAACGCATCCACGATGCCGGCAAGGCGGTCAATCCGGACATCATCGTCATCTGCCACGGCGGGCCTATCGCCGAGCCGGAAGACATGCGCTATGTACTGCGGCACACTCACGGCATCGACGGATTCTTCGGCGCATCAAGCATCGAACGTCTGCCCGTCGAGCGTGCCATCACTCAACAAGTGAGGGACTTCAAATCGATACCCTTGCGATGAGCGGTTGCGCCGCAGGCGGCACTGCATAGTTGGAAGCACGATAGGATGGACAGGAGGACGGGGCAATGGCAAGTCAGGAAGGATCGCTGGACCTGGAGCAACTGTTTGGCGCGGTATTGACCACCATGCGGCAGAACAGGACTGCACTCAACAACGCAGACGGAGCCAATCACGACCACGGCGACAACATGGTTGACACATTCACCACTATCACACAGGCTATGAGGGACACCCGGGGGAGAGTGCCTTCAGACCGGCTCTCTTACGCCGCGGCGCAGGTTCGCAGCCGCGACAGCGGCTCGGCGCAGATGTATGCCGAAGGGCTTTCTCAGGCCTCGAGGGAATTTCAGGGCAAGCAGGTCACGCGTGACAATGCCCTGAATCTCATCCAGACGTTGCTGGGAGGCGGCCAAGCAGCGCCGGTACAACAGCAGCAACAGGGGAACAGCGGCCTTGGAGGTCTCCTCGGCTCAATGCTCGGGCGGCCAGCAGCAACCGCAGCATTCCACTCAGCAAAGCTCCGGCGGCCTTGGTGACCTCCTCGGCTCAATGCTCGGCGGCCAGCAGCAACCACAGCAGCCGACTCAGCAAAGCTCAGGCGGTCTTGGCGACCTCCTCGGCTCCATGCTCGGCGGCCAGCAGCAACCACAGCAGCCCACTCAGCAAAGCTCAGGCGGTCTTGGCGACCTCCTCGGCTCAATGCTGGGCGGCCAGCAGCAACCGCAGCAGCCCACTCAGCAGAGTTCCGGCGGTCTTGGCGACCTCCTCGGTTCCATGCTCGGCGGCCAGCAGCAACCGCAGCAGCCGACTCAGCAGCAGAGCGGTGGATTGGACTCGGGCGACCTGCTTAAGGCCGGCATGGCGTACATGAGCGCCAAGGCCCGCGGTGCGAGCAATCTGGAAGCCGTCGTGAGCGCCGTCGTTGCCTCCAGCGCCATGGGCTCAGGCTACCGACAGCAATCTAGTTCGCTCGTCACCAGCACGTTGCTGAGCGTTGTCCATGGTCTGGCCGGCGCCAAGTAGTGTCGGGTTGCGACCAAGCCGTAGACTCGCATTTCGCCGTGGCATGTCTCGGCGAACCACTCGCAGAGTTCGCAGCCACGCTATGGTGTGCAGCACAGTCACGGCAAGGATGGATTCTTCGGTGTCTCAAGCTTCGAGCGAATGGCCTTGGAACGGGCCATCACGCAGCCAGTGCGGGATTTCAAAGCCATTATTTTGGCGCTGAGCCAACACCTCCATCCTCAGGACTCCTCACCCGGTGGGGTTCGGCGGCGCGATGTCGCCAGGTCAAAACCCGGCATTCGCCTAGCCATTTCTTCCAGAAAGGGTGCCGAAATCGGGTTCGCGTAGTCACGATTCAAGTGGCGGTTGCTCCACGTCGCTCTGACCTCGCAGTTTGAGAAGACGTGAGCACACGGCAACAATAAGTCCAGGTGTGAAAGGATGTAAGCAATGGATGACGGTACTGAAAAGACCAAACGGGGACGGCCAATCCGCGGGCTGTGCATCTTGGGGGATTGTTCATCGGCATTGGTCTCGGATGGGCGCTTGGTTACATGATTCCAGGGCGGTTCGTGGGGCTGGGCGCGATTCCTATGCATGCACGGCCCTGGTGCAACTCCTGGCGGTCAGGAACAGCTAGCCAACTGTGTTGCCGCTCACCGTGTATTCCAGGCGGCCAGCTTGCGCGCGCACACAGATACGCAAACGCCGAGCCGACGTCCAGTGGACACCATCGCCCGACCTCACGTCGGCACCTTACTCGGCCGCGATCGCCTTCAGGGTGTCTCCGGACATTCTGTAGATGGTCCACTCATCCATCGGTCTGGCGCCCAAAGACCGGTAGAACCTGATGCTCGGCTCATTCCAATCCAGACACGACCATTCCACTCTGCCGCACCCCCGTTCATTGGCGATCCGGGCGATCTTTTTCATCATAGCCTTGCCATATCCGCAGCCCCGGTATTCAGGCTTCACGTAGATGTCCTCGATGAAGATGCCTGCACGCCCAACGAAGGTGGAGAAGTTGTGGAAGAACACACAGAAGCCGACCTCAGTCCCGTCGACCACGGCGAAGAACGCCTCGGCCTTCTTCTTCTCAAATAGCCATTCTCGGAGCGTGCCTTCCGTGGCGACCACTTCATCGAGCAGTCTTTCATACTCGGCCAGTTCCTTGATGAACCGAAGAAGCAATCCGAGGTCCGTTTCCTCAGCACATCTGAAAGTCAGATTCATTCCAGTCACCCCTTGACCTGCCTCGCACTCGGTGCCGGCGCCAATCGAAGTCTTGCTGCGCTGTCCCGTGAGTCCTTGTCGTGCAACTATCCAGCCGGTGAACGCGGCCGCAGGGCAACGCCATACTCACGCCACCATGTTTCGACGACTTCACGTGGGCCGGTGAAAACAAGCAGCCGGTCACTCAGGTAGTCATCGACGGCCATGATGCGGGCGCCAGAGGCCGAGACCGCCGGTCGTTGCGGCGACACAAGCGCTGAGGCGGCATCCGTCACGGATGCCGCCTCGTAATTTCCTCTTTGGAGCGGGAGACGGGATTCGAACCCGCGACACCCTGCTTGGAAGGCAGGAACTCTACCGCTGAGTTACTCCCGCTCGGTCCTCGAATTATATCAGCTAGTCGGGATGGAAGTTGGCCTTGCGCTTCTCGATGAACGCGCCGACGCCTTCTTCGAGGTCCGGATCACCCCAGCACTGGGCGAAGCACTGCGTCTCAAGCATGAGGCCGTTGTCCAGTGACAGGTCATAGCCATAGTTGATTGCGAGCTTGGCCATCTTGAGCGCATGCGACGGCCTGGCCGCCAGTTTCAGGGCAAATTTCCTGGTTTCGTCCATGAGCTGGTCCGCGGGAAACACGTGGTTCACGAGCCCTATCTCGTATGCTCGCTGGGCGGTAATCTGCTCACCGCCGTAGACCAGTTCGCGCGCAATGCCCTGCCCCACGAGCCTGGCCAGCCGTTGCGTGCCCCCCATCCCGGGTATCAGCCCCAGTAGAATCTCGGGTTGGCCAAATTTCGCATTCTCGGATGCGAACCGCATGTCGCACGCCATCGACATCTCACAGCCGCCTCCAAGTGCGTAGCCGTTGATTGCGGCTATGATTGGCTTGCCCATCGACTCCATGATGCGAGCCACGTCGTGACCTTTCTTCGCGAAGGGAATCATTTCGGGGGCCGTCTTGCCGCGAAATTCGGTGATATCCGCGCCGGCAACGAATGCCTTTTCACCCGCGCCCGTCATGATGATAGCGCGCACATCGTCATTTCCCTCCAGCATCGAGAACGCGGCGCCAAGTTCTCCCACGGTTTCCAGGTTGAGCGCGTTCAACACCTTCGGCCTGTTCACGGTGACGATGGCAATGGGCTTCTCAATCTCGACGATGAGATTCTTGAATTCCATGTCTACCTCCATTTGATCTGGCAATATGCTATTTCGCTGAGTAGTCGTAGAAACCGCGCCCGGACTTGCGGCCCAGATATCCGGCAGCAACGTATTTCTTGAGTAGCGGGCAGGGGCGGTATTTGGAATCGCCAAAGCCGTCGTAGAGCACGTTCATCACGTGCAGTAAAACATCGAGCCCGATGAGATCGGCCAACTCCAGCGGTCCCATGGGGTGATTGAAACCCAGCTTGACGCAGGCGTCGATTGACTCGACGGTGCCGACGCCCTCGTACAAGGTGTACATGGCCTCGTTCATCATCGGGACCATGATGCGATTCGCAATGAACCCGGGGAAGTCATTCGCCTCGACCGGGCTCTTGCCTAACTTCACAGCGAGCGAGGCCGTCGCGTCGTACGTTTCCCTCGAGGTGGCTAGACCGTTGATTACCTCCACCAGCTTCATGACGGGAGCGGGATTGAAGAAGTGCATCCCAACGACCTTGTCGGCGCGCTTCGTGGCCGCAGCGAGCCGTGTTATCGGAATGGATGACGTGTTGGTTGCGATGATGACGCCAGGCTTGCAGGCCTCGTCCAACTTGCGGAACAGGTCCAGTTTCAGCTCAAGGGTCTCGGTGGCCACCTCGATTACAAAGTCAGCACCCTTCATATCCGCAACGGCCACGCTGGGCTTGATCCTCCCGAGGATTGCCGCCTTCTCCGACTCAGTGATCCGCTCTTTGGCAACCAGCCGGGCAAGATTCTTGTCGATGGTGGCCAATCCGCGATCGACGAACTCCTGCTTGATGTCATTCATTATGACATTGAGCCCGCCCACCTGGGCCGCAACCTGGGCAATACCGTTGCCCATGGTGCCGGCACCGATAACTCCAACAGTCTTGATGTCCATGGATCCTCCTTGCGAATCTACGTCCACTCCACCGAAGCGAGATGCAGTCTACCAGCGGTTCAAGTCCGGCGCAATCATTCGCGCAGGGCGCGGTCACAGGCGGGAGGCGCAGACAGAGAAGGGGCGGCGCCTGAGGCGCCGCCCCTTCGTTGGCTACCAGAGTGGTCGGGGTGAGAGGACTCGAACCTCCGACCTCATGGTCCCAAACCATGCGCGCTACCAACTGCGCCACACCCCGAACTGAATGCCTCCGGCGGCCTGAGTGCTCTATTAAGCCGCTACCTTGGAGACCTCGATCTTGCGCTTCAACGCGGCCCATTTGTGGTCGACCATCGCCTGGATCTCCGCTATGTCAGCGGGTTTCAGGTGGCGGAATCGACCCTGGGGCTTCAGGTATTCGGCCACGGGCTTCAGCGTGGCGGGATTGACATTCAATTTGTACACGCCACCCTCAAGCTCCCACAGCGGGAACACGCCGGTTTCAACGGCGAGCTTGCCGATGTCCACAGTCAGGTTAGGGGCGGAGCGCCAGCCCGTCGGGCACACCGAGTATACATGAATGTACGCCGGGCCTTTCGCCTCGGCGGCCTTCTTGACCTTGGCCATGTAATCGAATGGATAGCTGGCACAAGCGGTCGCCACGTAAGGGATATTGTGGTCGGCAACAATGGCCGGGACGTCTTTCTTATAGGTCTGCTGGCCTTGAATGACCGAACCAACCGGAGTCGTGGTGGTCTGCGCCCCATGAGGAGTCGCACTCGAGCGCTGGATTCCGGTGTTCATGTACGCCTCATTGTCCATGCAGATGTACACGAAATCGTGACCGCGCTCGAGGCTGCCCGACAGAGAGCCGAGACCAATGTCCGCAGTGGCGCCATCGCCCGCGAAGCAAACGACGTTGATCTTACGAGGTTCGCGTTTGCCCTTCTCTTCCAGGATCTTGAATGCAGCATCGATGCCGCCGGCCACGGGGGACACGTTCTCGAACAATGTCTGCATCCACGGCACTTCCCAGGCGCCATCCGGATAGGCTGAACCTACGCCGGACCAGCAACTGGCGGGGGTGCAGGCAATCGTATCCTTTCCCAGCACCTTGAGGGCAAGTCTGACGTTGATAGCAAGACCGCAACCCTGACAGGCGCGATGACCGGAGGAAAGGAGTTCTTCCTTCGTAACTTGATTTCTACCGAACTTGACGAATTCTTTTTCCATGCTTGATTACCCCCTTATGCCCACGGTCTCGACCATCTCCTGACGGCCGCTCTTGCAGATCGCATTACCGCGGTCGATGACTTCCTCGAATTCCTCGACCTCGAGAATACGTCCGCAGAATGCGCCCAGAATGCCCGCGACTTTGAGGTCATTGCGTACGCCGAAGAGGGCGGCTTTCACTTCGCCGATGATTGGACCGGTTGGCCCACCGAGTGTCGGCGCACGGTCGAAAACGACGAGGTTCTCGGCCCCTTCCACGGCCTTGTACAGGTCCTCAAACGGGAACGGCCTCCAGAGGTGCATGGTGATGAGGCCGACGCTCTCACCCGCGGCGCGTTTCTTATCCACGGCTACTTTGGCAGTCTCGGAGAGGCCACCGGTAACCATGATAAGAGTTTTTGCGCCCTCGGTTCTGTAGGAGTCGATGGGGTTGTAGTAGCGCCCGAACCGGTCGCCATACTCCTTCCAGATCTCCTTGATGACGGGAAGAGTCTCGCGGATGCCGATATCCTGGGCCTTCTTGACCTCAGCGTAGGTTGCCGGGCTCATGACGCTGCCGTAGGATGACGGGTTGTCAGTATCGAAGACATACGGATGTTTGTAGGGAGGCAGAAACGCGTCGACTTCCGCCTGCTCGGGAAGAACAACGGCCTCGACCACATGAGACAGCGTGAAACCGTCCATGTGAACCATGAAGGGCAGCAACACGCGCGGGTCCTCCGCGATGCGGAACGCTGCCAGCGTGAAGTCGAAGATCTCCTGGTTGTTGGCCGCGAAGACCTGCATCCAGCCGGTGTACGTGGCGCTCATCGCGTCGGAGTAGTCGCCCCAGATGTTCGCGGGCAGACCCACGGCACGATTCGACACGGCCATAACTACCGGAAGTCGCAGACCGGACACGAAGTACAATACCTCATGCATCAGGAAGAATCCCTGCGATGCAGTGGCGGTAAACGTTCGGGCGCCAGCGCCTGACGCGCCCCAGCAGGCGCTCAGAGCGGAATGCTCCGACTCTACAGGGATAAAGGCGGCCTTTAGCTCACCATTGTTGACGAACTCAGCCATGCGCTCGATGATGTGTGTTTGCGGGGTGATAGGGTAAGCAGCAACCACGTCAACATCGGCCATTTTCGCCGCTTCAGCAGCAGCGAAGGAACCTTCCAGCGGTACTCGTCTACTCATTAGGCTCCCTCCTCAACCATTGTGATTGCATCCTTCGGACAGATCTGGGCGCAGATGCCGCACCCTTTGCAGTAGAAGAGGTTGGCCTCAAACGTGCCGTCCTCGTTCTCCTTAATGCAGGCATCGGGGCACATGAGCCAGCACTGACCGCACTTGATGCACTTGCTCTTGTCTACGACAGGCTTCTCAGTGCGCCAGTCTCCGGTCTTGTAGTCCTTCGCTCCGCCGGCATAAGGCAAAATGTTACCAAACCGAGCTTCCTGCCACGTGGGCAAGGCAGATGGGCGTACCTGTTCCTTTGCCATAGTTAGTCCTCCATGTCGAGCTCGTTGTATGCTCGCGTCATCGACTTGATGTTACCCGCAGCCCGGTCTCCAAACCGTCCTTTGAGTTCGTGCTCAAGTGACTCCATCTTGACTGCATGGATGACCTTATTGAGCGCGCCCATCATGGCGGTATTGGCAATGGGCAGATTGATGGTCTCGCGGGCGATCTTCAACGCATCGACCGTCGCAACCTTCCACTTGAACCCATACTTCTTCTTGAGTTCTTTCGCGCTGAGCGGCGAATTCACGATGATAATCCCGGTGTCCTTGAGTCCAACGGTCACATCGATCTGGTCGAGGAGCTTGGGATCAATCACGACGAGGACGTCAGGCCTGTTGATATCCGTCCGCACGCGGATGAACTCATCGCTGATTCTTAGATATGCGGTAACTGGCGCGCCTCGGCGCTCAGGGCCGAAACTCGGAAAGGACTGCGCGTACTTGCCTTCCTCAATTACCGCAGCTGCAAACAACTCGGCGGACGTTACGGAACCCATCCCTCCTCGCCCGTGCCACCTCACCTCAAGCATCTCAGGCATAGCATGATACCTCCTTCAGTTCCAGTTCAAACGACAGCAATAGTCGCATACGATTCGTTAGTGTGTTGCACGAACACGAGAGAGTGGATGTCGTAGCACGTAGCGGTCGGTAACATCCCATCTGTATCTTACCATATTTCGTATACGAAAAACCCTTTCCACCGGCTACTTGGCGGCAGTGCACGCGACTTTTTCCTTGAGTGCCGCGTACTCCTGAGTCACCCTTTCCTGAATCTTCTCGATCTCCCCGGGCGAAAGATGGCGGAACCGCCCCTGCACCATCAGATACTCCTCAACAGGCTTGAGCTTCGGCAGGTCCACGTTCAGGTGGTATCTTCCATTCTCGATCTCGTACAGAGGAAAAATGCCTGTCTCAGTGGCCAGTTTTCCGATCTCGATCGTCTTGTTGGACGTCGTGCGCCAGCCGGTAGGACACACGGCATGAACGTGAATATAGGCCGGCCCCTTTGTTTCAATCCCTTTCTTCACCTTGTTCATGAGATCGAACGGGTAACTCGGGCACGCGGTGGCCACGTAGGGAATCCGATGCGCGGCAAATATCTCCACCAGGTTCTTCTTCTGAGTGCTTTGGCCAACACTCAACTTGCCCGCGGGAGCCGTTGTCGTGGAGGCGCCGTAAGGGGTCGCGCTGGACCTCTGTATGCCGGTGTTCATGTACGCTTCATTGTCCCAGCATACGTACAGAAAGTCGTGTCCCCGTTCGAAGGCACCTGACAGCGACTGCAAACCTATGTCGCTGGTTCCACCGTCACCCCCCATGGCGACGAACTTTATGTCACGTTCCGGGACCTTACCTTTGCGCATCATGGCCTTGAGTCCGGCTTCCACGCCCGAAATCTCCGCACCGGTGTTCTCGAAAAGCGTGTGGAGCCATGGAAGCCGCCACGATGTTACCGGAAGCGGCGAGGTGCATACCTCATCGCAGCCTGTTGCCATGGCAATGATTGCATCCTTACCTACCGCCTTGCATACGAGTCGAATCGCCAGGGCTTCACCGCAGCCGGTACAGAAGGTGTGCCCCGGGGCGAGATATTCGTCCTTGTCGATCTGGTACTTGCCTACCTTCACGAAGTCCGTTGCCATGACTACCCCCTTACTCCCGTGCCGGTCTTGAGACCGCGAACGAGGATTGGCTCATACAAATCGTTCGAGCCGGTCCTGGTAACCTCATTGCCGCGATCTATCATGTACGCAAACGCCTCGGCATCGACCTCTCGGCCGCCGATACCGCCAATGAAGCTGACCACCCTGGGCCTCGGCTCCACGTCGTAGAGGGCGGATCTCAGTTCAGAGGCAACTGGACCACCGGGGCCGCCGAACGAGAACGCCCTGTCAAGCACTACCAGCGTCTTGACGCCCTGCACGGCTGCCCTGAAATCGTCGAAGGGGAATGGCCTCCACAAACGCAGATTCAGATGACCTACGGACTCGCCCAGAGCGCGTTTGTCATCCACGACCATGCGTGCGGTCTCGCCAAGGCTGCCCATGGTCACAAGAAGGGTATCCGCGCCTTCGGCCTTGTACGTTTCCACAGCCTTGTATTGCCGGCCAAAGACGTCAGCGAATTCCTTCCATCCGCGATCGAGCACTGTGCGGGATTCCCGCAGCGCCATCTCCTGCGCAAATTTGACCTCGGTGTAGATCTCGGGAAGACCGAAGCACCCATGAGAGGTAGGCGCATCCGGATCGAGGGCGAGGCGGTAGTGGTAAGCAGGAAGATACCTGTCAACTTCCTCCTGTTCCGGCAGCAACAATGGCTCGGTCACATGAGACAGGATAAAACCGTCGAGGTTAACCATCACGGGGAAATGGACCACCGGGTCCTCGGCCACTCTGAACGCCCAGAGCGTCATGTCGAACGACTCCTGGTTGTTGAGACAGAACACCTGAATCCAACCCGTGTCACGACAGGACATCACATCGGAGTGGTCACACCAGATATTGATCGGAGCGGACAGGGCGCGGTTACATACCGCCATCACGATGGGGTACCGGTGGGACGAAGCGATGTACAGTGCCTCGTGCATCAGTTCGAGCCCCTGGCCCGCTGTTGTGGTGAACGAGCGCGCACCGACGGCGGCGGAACCGAGAACGCAACTCATAGCCGAGTGTTCGGACTCAACCGGCACGTACGCCGCGTCCAGTTCACCTTCTGCCACCATCTCGGCGAGCCGCTCCGGTATATGCGTCTGAGGAGTGATGGGGTAGGCAGCCACAAGATCGACATCGGCCATCTTGACCGCCTCGGCCACCGCGTGTGAAGCTTCAAGAACGACGCGTTTGCTCACTGTTCCACCTCCTCGTACATGGTGATGGCCTTGGTCGGGCACACCGCCGCACAGATGCCGCACCCCTTGCAGTGATACAGCTCGGGCTCGAAATATCCATTATCAAGCGGCTCAATCGCCGCGTCCGGACAGTGGAGCCAGCAGATGCCACACTTGATGCATTTCGCCCGATCCACGACCGGTTTCTCGGTTCTCCAATCCCCGGTCCGTTTGACACTGGCGCTTCCAGGCTCGGTAACGATGGCTCCGAACTCGATGTCATCCCACGGAACTTCGTTGGGCAGTTTGTATCCTTTCATTGCCATCAGGCTGCTCCTTCGACAACCAATTCGTCGTAGGCCCGCTTCATTGCCTCAAAGTTGGGGGCGGCGCGCGAGCCGAAGCGCTCCTGCAGAGACTCCTGCATGGCTTCGAGGGGAATGACCGGTGAGAACTTGAGGAATGCGCCTATCATCGCGGTGTTCGTGATCGGTACTTTAATGGTGTCCCGTGCGATGCGAGTCGCGTCCACGGTCGCAACAGTCCACTTATAGCCAAATTCAGCCTTCAGCTGCGCCGGGGTCTTGGTCGAATTAACGATCAGGGCCCCGTTCGGCTTCAAGCCATCGGCGACGTCGACAACCTTGAGAAGTCGGGGATCGATGACAACTACAACGTCGGGGGTGCGGATGTTAGTACGGGTGCGAATGAATTCGTCGCTGATTCTGAGGAAAGCCACTACGGGAGCCCCTCTCCTCTCTGGTCCGAAGCTGGGGAACGATTGGGTGAATTTGCCTTCACTTGCTGCGGCGCGGGCCAGGAGCTCTGCTGACGTCACGGCCCCCAGTCCCCCTCGTCCGTGCCACCTCACCTCAAGCAATTCGGCCATAGGGAACCCTCCTTAAGGTGCGGACAAAATACCCCTGAAGGGACTCGAACCCTTGCCACTGGCTCCGGAGGCCAGTGCTCTATCCACTGAGCTACAGGGGCTACTTCGAGGTAGTTTACCACCCGCCCCACAGCGAGGCAATAACCTCTTCCTAGCTGCCGAACGTGAACAGGTAGTACGCGACTCCAACGTAGCAGGCCACAAGGCAGGGGCTATACCAACTGAGTCTCCCGACCAGGAACTTCTTTGCAGGGTGCGCTATCGCCAGGGCTACCAGCACGGTCATAAAGAGAGCCGCGGCAACCACAACCAGGTTCTGCTGCGAGGTGGCGGCGAAGAGCGACCCGCGAACGTAAAAGACGTCCACAAGGCCGATCATACCTGTGTCGAGCATATTTGCCCCGAGTATGTCCCCGAGTGCGATATCCGGAACTCCCAGCCGGATCGACGAAATGCTCACCACAATTTCCGGCGCCGATGTCGCGAAGGCCAGGAGAAGATTGCCAACAAAGCTGGTCTGCCAACCGGTCACTTCGGCAATCATGTCGCCCGTGAACGACAGCCATATTCCAGCCGCGACAACGACAGCCGCCGCCAGGTAGAACCGCAGGAAGACGCCCTTCAACGTCAGATTCGAGTACCGCTGCAACTCCTCACTCACCTGCGCTTCCCCAGCGCTATGGCGCTGTTCGGCGCGCAATATCTGTCGGACCGCAATGGGGTACAGGATGAGCAAGAGCAATCCGGGCGCGCTGAGCCAGCCAATCATCGGCAGGGCCGCCCTGGGGGCGAGATATAATCCCAGGCCCGCAACGAAAAACAGGACCAGGCCCCATCGCGCTCCCGGCAGGTGCCGGGGACTGACCATGCTCAACACAGGCGTGCGTTCCCGGTTCAACAGGTCCAGGAGCGCCACTATGGTCAGGTTGAAGCAGACGCTTCCAAGGAGGGTCCCGAACGCAAGATCGGGCGAGTCAACAAGGGCGGCCGAACTGATGCCGGTAGCCATTTCCGGCATCGCGGTAATCGTCGCAACCAGCGCAAGTCCGATCCAGATGCGCCCCAGATGCGTCTTCTCCGCGATGGCATCGGCGTATTTCGCAAGCCGCGTACCGGCAGCGAGGATAAGCGCAAGGCAGATGAGGAATTCAAGCCATACCAAAGCGCCGCTATTCTACTATAGTTGCCGCGACCCACAGAGCCGCCGTATGCCATGCCCACGGACTTGGGGCCAGTGACAACGCATTACTGCTAAGTTGACGCAGCAGACGGCGGTCGCACGAGTTGAGATGCGGTTGGCCATCGAGCGCCGGTGGCGGCTGAAAACCCGTCTGCCTCCATAACACGCAGAACCGTTCAACATTGGGAATCGTTCCGAGCGCGCATGGCGGCGCGGTCTCTCACGGCTCGCCACTGATCCGCACGTTCGCGAAACCGCGTATGTTATAATCCCGTTCGTTTGGAGAGGTGACCGAGTGGCTGATGGTGCCGCTCTCGAAAAGCGGTGTGCAGCAATGCACCGTGGGTTCAAATCCCACCCTCTCCGCGGAGAGGTGCTGGAGTGGCCGATCAGGCGCGCCTGGAGAGCGCGTGTCGCGCAAGCGACCGTGGGTTCGAATCCCACCCTCTCCGCCACCCCATGACCCCGGATTCGCAGATGGTGTTGGCTGGTGCTGCAGGGGCATCCAGCGCCGTTCCTTCATTGGCCCGCTTCATCACTATACCTACCGACAGATTCTGAGTCGTCGGCGACGACGTCCGTAAACCGTGTGCTACAATCGGCGCTCGGCTGTGACCTTAACTTATGAATGAATTGGCATACTGGGTGGCGCTCTCCCGAGTCGCTGGTATAGGAAATCGACGCCTGCGTAGTCTCAAGAGGCACTTTGGCTCGCTCGAGCGGGCGTGGAGCGCCTCCCCCGCGGAATTGCAGGCATCCGGACTTGACGAGCATCTCGCAAACCTGCTGTGCCAGGCGCGCGAGACACTCTCACCGGAGACTGAACTGACGCGGCTGCAACACTACGGAGTGCAGGCTCTGACCGTCGACGACCCGCGATACCCTGTGTTGTTGAGCGAAGCGCCCGATTGCCCTCCGGTGCTGTTCGTGCGCGGCACCATGCCATCGCCGGACGCAGTGCCCGTTGCGGTAGTTGGCACGCGGCGTCCCAGCAGCTACGGCAAACAAGTCACAACGGAGTTGGTGGAAGGGCTGGCCTCTGCAGGTGTCGTGACCGTCAGCGGGCTCGCCCGCGGCATTGATACCATGGTGCATCGAGAGACTCTCGAACGTGGTGGAGTAACCGTCGCGGTTCTCGCGGGAGGACTGGACAGCATATATCCCGCCGAGAACCTTGCGCTGGCACGCCGCATACTCGTTGCGGGAGCCCTTGTCAGCGAGCATCCGCCGGGCGTCAAGTTGCGGCGGGAGAGCTTCCTGCGACGAAACCGCATCATGAGCGGACTCAGCCGCGGCACGGTAGTGGTGGAAGCGGGGGAACACAGCGGGGCTCTGGCGACAGCCCGCAACGCCCTTGACCAGAATCGTGAGGTGTTCGCCGTGCCGGGGAGCATCTTCTCACCCGAGAGCAGGGGCACCAACGGGCTTATTCAACGCGGCGAGGCGAAGCTGATTCTTACAGCAGCCGACATTCTGACCGAATTCGGAATGGACAACGTATCAGCGCGCCCGGATTCGCGGAGGCCCGCACAGGTTGATGCAGTACAGGTGAGGCTTCTGAGCGAACTCGGGGCTGCTCCGGTCCATGCTGACGACCTTGCGAGGCGGCTCGAGCTGTCGAGTCAGGAAGTGACTGCGGCTCTGACGCTGCTTGAACTGCAGGGCATCGTGCAGGATGTGGGCAGCATGCAATACGTCGTATCTCGACCATGGCAATCGGAGGCAATGTGACGAAGGCCCTCGTTATAGTGGAATCACCCGCCAAGGCGCGCACGATCGGCAGGATACTGGGACGCAATTACCAGGTCCTTGCCTCAATGGGGCATATCCGCGATCTGCCGAAGAGCAAGCTCGGCGTGGATGTCGAGCACGACTTCGAGCCGACATACTCAATACCCCGCGCAAAAGCTAAAGTGGTCTCAGAGATCAAGACAGCCGCCGGCAAAGCGGACTCAGTCTTTCTCGCCACCGACCCTGACCGTGAGGGCGAGGCAATATCATGGCACTTGATCACCGCCGCGCATCTTGAGAGTGACGGACGACCACTGCAGCGCGTGGTCTTCCACGAAATCACCAGCGACGCGGTACAGAAGGCGTTCAAGCATCCCCGCAGTCTCGACATGAATCTGGTCAACGCCCAGCAGGCACGCAGGGTGCTCGACCGGCTCGTTGGCTACAAGTTGAGTCCCCTATTGTGGAAGAAGGTCCAGCGCGGCCTGTCTGCAGGGCGAGTGCAATCAGTCGCGGTTCGTATCGTAGTTGACCGCGAAAGAGAGATTCAGAACTTCACCGCGACGGAGTACTGGATCCTGCAAGTCAACCTCGGGCGCAAATCAGGGAAAGAAACATTCTGGGCTCGCGTGGTGGGCATCAAACCCCGCGGCAAGCTGGAGGTATCGAGCGAGGCGGTCGCGGTCACCACGCTTTCGCAGTTGGCCTCCGCCGCCTATGTGGTCTCCGACGTCAAGGTGAAAGACGTCCCGAGGAGGCCGGCCGCGCCCTTCATCACCAGTACCCTGCAACAGGAAGCGTCGCGAAAGCACCGTTTCACCGCCAGCCGAACGATGGCGCTCGCACAGCAACTCTACGAGGGTGTCAGCATCGGAGCAGGCGAAACGACCGGCCTGATTACCTATATGCGCACCGACTCTCCCCGTATGGCTCCCGGGGCCATCGCCGAAATTCGCGACTTTATCGCGGGCACATTTGGACCAGAGTTTCTGCCAGCCAAACCTAACGTTTACGCAAGCAGGGGCAAGTTCGCGCAGGAGGCTCATGAGGCCATTCGTCCCACAAGCGTGTCGAACACTCCGGAGAAGGTCAAACCATTTCTGGACTCCAACCAATTGAAGCTCTACACCCTCATCTGGCAACGTGCGGTCGCGAGCCAAATGTCGGCCGCCGTGAGTGAAGTGACCACGATAACGATCGACGCCCGCCTCGCGAACGAGTCTGGTTTCCTTCTCGAGGCTTCGAGCACCAAGATGACGTTTCCAGGGTTCACGAGGTTGTACGTGGAGTCGTCCGACGACTCGGACGGCGATGAGCAGCGCGCCGTGCTTCCGGATGTCGCCAAGGGGGAGATTCTGGTCTACCGGGACGCCTCCAAAGAGCAGAAGTTCACCCAGCCACCACCCCGCTACACTGAGGCGACTCTGGTGAAGGCCCTGGAACAGAAGGGGATTGGGCGGCCAAGCACCTATGCGCCCACACTTTCCGTCATACAGATGCGCGAATATGTGGTGAAAGAAGCGGGAAAATTCGTTCCGACGAAGCTCGGTTTTGTGGTGAACGACCTCCTGGTGGAACATTTCCCGAAGGTGGTCGACATAGGCTTCACCGCCAATCTCGAAGGGGAACTCGACGAGATAGCAGGCGGCCAGCGGGAATGGGTCGCGGTCGTCCGGGACTTCTACAACCCGTTTGCCGCGGAGCTCAACGGCGCCGAAGAACGCATCCCGCGGGTCGATGTCACCGAAGCCACCGACAAGGTATGTCCCAACTGCGGCCGCCCGATGATCGTCAGGTCCGGTCGTTTTGGCAGGTTCATCGCCTGCAGCGGGTATCCGGAGTGCAAGACGACCCTGAAGATAGTGAAATCGACGGGAGCGCACTGCCCCGAGTGCGGCGCAGATGTCGTCGAGAAGCGTACCAAGAAGAAGAAGATATTCTACGGCTGCAGCCGTTATCCTGAGTGCCAGTTTGCTACGAACCGCAAGCCGCTGGCCAAGCCGTGCCCCAAGTGTGGCAAGCTGCTGCTGCCCTACGGCAAGACCAAGGGGAAGTGCGCCAGCTGCGGCGCTATAACGGCGCTGGAAGGCGAAGCCGCCGGCGGCGAGACTGACAATGCGTAATCTGTTGTCCGTCGATTTCGAGCAGCGCATAGCGGGCGTCAGACGCACGATGACCGACCGGGGGGTTGACTCCCTGCTGGTCTCATCGCCCGAGAACATTCGCTATCTGTCCGGCTTCTCAGGGTCTGCGGGATGGGTTCTCGTTTCCCACCGCGGAGTCGTGCTGGCTACCGATGCGCGTTATGTCGAAGAAGCCCGGCGCGACCTGACCGGCGCCGATGTGCAGCTCGCCGCCCGCGGCCTGATTGCTTTCGCGGCGTCGTTCTGCTCTGAACAGGGAGTGACCATCCTGGGGTTCGAGGGCGAGCATGTGCCATTCAACCGGGTGCAGGACCTTCAGGCCGCTGTCGAACACGCGGGCGCGCACGCTGAGTTGCGCGCAACCGACGGTATCGTCGAGCGCCTCAGGATGGTGAAGGATGAAGGTGAGGTCGGCGCGATTGAATACGCGGCCGGTCTGGCGGATTCCGCAATCCAGCACGCGCGCGAGATTATCACGTGCGGCATGACCGAGCGCGAGGTCGCGTGGCAGATCGAGAGGTGGCTGAGGGAACACGGCAGCGAGCCGATTCCATTTGCGGTGATTGTGGCCTCGGGACCGAATGCCGCACTGCCCCACGCCACGCCTGGTGACCGCCCGATTCGAGAAGGCGAACCGATAGTCATAGACCTTGGGGCCACATGGCAAGGGTACTGCAGCGACATCACCCGCACGCTGTTCCTGGGACACGTATCTGCTCCCTTCGACGCCGTATATGAGACAGTGCTTCGGGGTCAGAAGGCCGCGCTTGACGGCGTACGAACGGGGATGAATGCGTCAGAGGCAGACGGACTGGCGCGAAAGGTCATTGCGCAAGCCGGGCTCGAGCAGGAATTCACCCACGGCCTAGGCCACGGTGTAGGGCTTCAGATTCATGAGGCGCCGTCGGTCAGCAGCCGCTCCACGGATGCCCTCGACGAACATGTCGTCTTCACAATAGAGCCCGGCGTTTACCTTCCGGGGAACGGTGGTGTTAGAATTGAGGACACGGTGGTACTACTCAACGGCAGGGCGCGGCCGCTGACACACTCAGACAAGGAAAACCCGATTGTTGCCGCGCATCGCGCTCCACACCAGTCCTGAGCATCGAGATTCGATGTTTGGCCACGGTTAAGGCTGGAGGCAGGAACGGCGTGCAGAGCGTACCCATCGAAAGGAGTCACACATGATCGACGCAGGACAGCTGCGAAAAGGAATCGCCATAGAACTCGAGGGCAAGATCTACCAGGTGCTGGAGTACACCCATATCAAGATGGGCCGCGGTTCAGCCCAGGTGAAGTTGCGCCTGCGCGATGTCCGGGGTGGCGGAGTTATCGAGAGGGCATTCCAAGCGACTGAACGTTTTGAGCCGGCATTTCTGGAACATCGACCAGTGCAATTCCTCTACGCCGACGGCGATGCATACCATGTCATGGATTCCGAATCCTATGAACAGTATGAGTTGACTGCGGATCAAATCGGAGACGGCGTACGGTTCCTGAAAGACGGGCTCATGCTGGAGGTGCTGATGCATGACGGCAATGTAGTCAGCGTCGAACTGCCGACGGCAGTAGAGTTGGCTGTGGTGGAGACCGATCCCGGATTCAAGGGCAACACCGCGACCGGTGGCAGCAAACCGGCGAAACTGGAATCCGGGGCGATGGTACAGGTTCCGTTATTCATTTCGGTGGGCGATGTGCTGAAGATCGATACCCGAACAGGTTCATACCTAGAGAAAGCTTCGTGATTTCAGCCGACCTTCACCTTCACACCTGCTATTCCTATGACAGCGCAACTCCGTTAGCGGAAGTCGCGCGGGCTTGTCGGCGTGCCCGGATCGACTGCGTCGCGGTGACGGACCACAACACAATCGAGGGGGCGCTCCGGTTGCGGGACTCCGGCGCCGTGCATGTGGTGGTAGGCGAGGAGATAAGCACGACTGCGGGCGAATTGTTGGGGCTGTTTCTCACGGAACCCATTCCCCGCGGCCTGTCAGCGTTGGAAACCATCGAGCGCGTGCACGCGCAGGGAGGCCTCGTCTGTATCCCTCATCCGTTGGGGCGTAAGCCTTTCTCTCCCAGTGCCGACATGGGAAGCACCCACGACGGCGTCTATCACCCTTCGCCACTCGTCACTCGCGCCAATCGTCTGCTCACCGAAGAGGTGCTTAGCAGCATCGACATGCTCGAGGTGATAAACTCGCGAACGATGTTCGCACGGACGTGGGCAGCCACTCGGACGCTTGCCGAGTTGTGCCATCTGCCGCTCACCGCCGGCAGCGATGCGCACACGGCTGCGGAGATTGGCCATGCGCGTGTGCAGATGCCCGACTTCACCGGCGCAACGAGCTTCCTCATCGCGATTCGCCAGGCTCAGCCTTCGGGAGTCAGGTCCAGCATGTTCGTGCACTTGGCCAGCATGTACGCCAAGATAGGTAGCAGGTCATGCTCAAGCTAGGTTGGATGTCGACCGCGCGCGGCGAGAGTTCCCTCGCGTTGCTGCGTTTCGTATGTGAGAACATCGAGCGCGGCGCGCTTGATGCACGCATCTCGGTGGTGATCAGCAACCGCGTGCCGGGTGAGGCGGCTCAGACCGACCGCTTCTTCGATTACGTGCGAAATAGAGAGTTGCCTTTGATTTGCGAGTCCTCCAAGATACTCAAGGAGACGGCCCCGGGGGCGGACTGGCGAACGAGGTTCGACCGACTGCTCGCGGCCCAAATCGACAAGTTCGACATCGACGTCATCTTTATGGCCGGTTACATGCTCATCGCGAGTGACTTCTTGTGCAGTCGCTACACGCTGCTCAATTTGCACCCCGCGCTGCCTGACGGACCTACCGGCACCTGGCGCGAGGTAATGGCTGAACTTGCGCGGACCGGCGCCACGAAGACGGGAGCGATGGTCCACATTGTCACTCCTCAACTGGACCGGGGCCCGGTAGTCTCGTACTTTTCGTTCTCATTGCAGGGCGAGCCGTATGAGTCGCTTCGCACGGGCGGTAACTTCGCTACACTCGCCGAGTTGATACGCCAGCATGAACTGCAGCGGGAGTTCCCCTTGATTCTGACCACGCTTCGCAGCCTCGCCAACGGCGACACGATAATCGAGGCAGGTCGACCCTACGACCGAGAACATCATCCGCTGCCCGTCGGAGCAGACATGTCCGCAAAGGTGGAAAGTATCCTCGCCGCGGAACATCCGCCCTCATAGACTCTTTGGCAGAGTAGCTCTACCCGCCCCCTGGCATTGGCCACGCTCCAGCGCCATTCGATGTGCCCGGCCGGACACGTGTTCGCGGATTCACCACGACCGCGCTTACCGTGACCCGTCGACTGTGCAGGGCGGCCAGCGACACCCTCGACTCTCGACCGAATCGATATTGCCCCACGCCGACACTCGTGCAAGAGCCGAAAACACGGAGGGGCACGTCAACTGACGTGCCCCTGTCGCAACCGGAAGTGATTGACTCACGGAACGATAGCAGTGCCGGGATTCAGAATGTTGTTGGGGTCGAATGCCTTCTTGATATCCCGCATTATCTGCTTCTGCCGCTCGTCCGTGTAGAGATCAAGATAGTGGATACCCTTCTTTCCGATGCCATGTTCGGCGGTGATCGTTCCGCCCATCTTGATAGCAAGCTCGTAGATGTCGTCCTTGATGTCCTGAAGGATGCCTTTGTCCGCAATCTCCTGCTTCAGGATGTGGTGAAAGTTGCCGTCAGCGACGTGCCCTACCACCGGAATCTTGACACCATACTTCGCGGCTATCTGGTCAACTCCATTCATGAACTCGGCCACTTCTCCCGGAGGTACAGCGGTATCCAGAGAATCGGCGTTCGGTGAGACGGCCGACTGGACCTCGCTTCGAATCTTGAGAATGGCCGCCTGCTCCTCGCGGCGTTCAGCCATCAGCGTGTCCACTGCGTTGTGCCTGGTGCAGACTTCCGCCACCTGTTCAGCCTGAGAATAGACCTCATCCTCATTGGCGCCTGAAAGGATGACGATAAGGTAGGCGGTGCCTTTCGGCGCGGGCCATGTCATTCCCAGATAGTTTGACGTAAGGTCCGCGATCTCCTTGTCCATGAACTCCACCGCAAGTGGGATGACGCCCGTGTGCAGGATTGCCGGAACCGCGTTGACTGCCTCGGTGCGGTCCGCAAACGAAATCACCATGGTCGCTGTCCCGGGGAAACGGGGATAGAGCCGCAACACGACTTTCGTCACGACTCCAAGAATGCCCTCGCTATCCACCATCAGGTGCAGAAGCGGAAGGCCGGAGTTATTCTTCAGGAGTTTGCCTCCCATGGTGACTATCTCTCCCGTGGGAAGAACCACTTGAAGTCCCTTGACGTAGTTGCGCATTACGCCGAATTTGACCGCCCGAGCTCCGCCCGCATTACAGACTACCAGCCCGCCCAGTTGTGCACCCTCATCTCCCGGGTGCGGTGGGAACGACATGTTCTCGGCATCGGCAGCCTCAAGAAGCTGGCCGAGTGTGACCCCGGCTTCGGCGACCGCCATGAGACTTCGTGTGTCAATCTCATCGATCGTGTCGAATCGCTCCATCGAGATGACTATCCCGTCCAGCGTGGGAACGACGGCCCCCGCCATGCCGGTGCCGCCACCCCTCACGTACACAGGAGTCTTCTCCCTATTCGCCAGCCGCATGATGGAGGATATCTCTTCGGCAGTTCTCGGCTTAACAACAATCACGTTCTCGGCTGCCTTGGGCATCACCGCAGGAGGTGTTGCGTCCACCTTGTACGGCTGAGTCTGCGCTTTGTCGGTCACTACCCAATCACTGCCGACTATCTCCCTGAGCGCCTCTGCTGTAACCATGTTGCTAGCTCCTTTTTCGCGCCTCGGCGGTCAATCGTGGGACTACTTCATAGAGATCGCCAACGATGCCGTAGTCGGCCAGCTTGAATATCGGAGCGGACGGGTCAGCGTTGATCGCGACGATGACGTCCGAATCACGCATACCCGCCAGGTGCTGCGGGCTGCCCGACACTCCGACTGCAACGTACAACTTTGGCTTCACCGTGTTTCCGCTAAAGCCCACCTGGTGCTCCTTACCTAACCAAGCATCATCCACAACCGGCCGCGTGCATCCAACAACGCCTCCGAGAGCTTCCGCGAGGTCGCTGATAAGTGAGAAATCCGCGGCGCTCTTGACACCGCGCCCGCCGCAGACAACAACATCTGCCTCGGCGATATTGATCCCGCCGGTACCCTGTCGCTCGACTATCTTCAGCACCGAGTCAACAACATCGGTGTCTTTGCGAATCAGCGAGCCGGTCTTCGCGGCATCGCGCGGCAATTTTTGCATGACCTTGTATCTGACGGTGGCCATTTGAGGGCGAGTCGTAGTCCGAATATGAGCAAAGATATTCCCGCTGAACGCAGGCCGAATCTGGATCAGATTGCCCTCATCTCCGACTTCCAGTGAGGTGCAGTCCGCGGTCAGGCCGGTATTGATTGCCGCAGCTATCCTCGGGGCCAGAGACCTCCCCAGGTGTGTCGCCCCGATCAGAAGTGTCTCCGGTTTGACTTCGTTCACGAGTCGAGCGATGTTGTGCTTGTAATTCAGCACGTCGAAATCGCGAAGGACCGGATGGTTGAAGTAGTAGACTTTCTGAGCCCCGTAGTGGAAGAGTTCGTTGACTTCGTCGCCCATGTCCGAACCCAGTAACACGGCCGACACGTCGATGCCTAGTTTCTGCGCAATCTCGGTGCCTTTGCCTAGCAGTTCGTAAGACACGGGATGAATTTTGCCCTGCCGTTGCTCGGCAAAGACCATGAGTCCCTTGTAATCTTCGTTATTCATTTCGCACTCCCCAGCAAGCCGAGTGCCTGGAGGGCATCGGCAACTTTTGCCGCAGCATCCTCGGGACTGCCACGGAATACCTGGCCCTTCCGGCCCTCTTCGGAAGGTATGACCACTTTGTTGAGCCTCGTAGGCGAACCTTTCAGTCCGAAATTCGTCAGAACTGCGATGTCCGCAAGGTCCGCCGCTCCCCACGTCTCGATCACGGCCTTGCGCGCCTTCATCTTGTCGGCAAAACTTGCCAGTCGAGGCGCGTTGATGTCTTTTGTCACGGTTAACAACGTCGGCAGCGGCGAATCGATGACGAACCTGTCCGATTCCATTTCACACAGCACGGTGATCCTGGCGTCGCTCGCGTCGCGCACTGCAGACACATAGGCAATGTGCGGAATGCCGAGCCACTCGGCGATCTCGGGGCCCACCTGACCCGTGTCCCCATCTACCGTCTTCTCTCCACACACGATGAGGTCGAACCTGCCGAGCTTCTTGATGCCACTCGCAAGAGCATACGACGTAGCCCACGTGTCCGCTCCCGCAAACTCCTTACCGACCAGCAGGATGCCCCGGTCCGCCCCCCTTGAAAGACTATCCCGGACCGATGTCTCGGCCTGGGGAGGGCCCATACTGATGGTAGTAACAGTGCCACCGAGCTTCTCTTTGAGTTGTACTGCCGCCTCAAGCGCGTTCAAGTCGAACGGGTTAATCTCTCCCGAAGCAGAGCTTCGGTCTATCCTTCCCGCCTCAGTATCGAACTTCACGCGCTCCATGTCAGGCACTTGCTTGATAGGAACAATAATGTCGATCACTCAGTTTCCTCCATACGTCATTCGGGGGGTCCTAGCGTTGAAGATAACTCCGAGCGCCTCCTTTCACCGCGGCGGCGGTTCAACACAAACGAATAGTCGCATGCGAATAGCGCTAACATGCGACAAAACGAGATCCGGGGAATGCCAACTGCGAGAAATCCCGAGGGGTTCATGTATCCTCGTTGGGGCCACGGCATGGTACCACACCGGCTGGCCCCTTTGGTAGGGGTCGCATACGCTCAATGACCGGCGCGATTCAGTCTCGGCGACCGGTGTTATGCAACAACCACGCGACAACGATGACGAGGAACACCGCTATGAATATGACCACGCCGAGCCCAACCGCGCCGAGCCCCCAGAAGCGCTCGGACGCGGCTGCGACACCTGTCATTGCCTGCGCGACGGAGGCAATACAGTAGCTCATTTCTTCTCCGGTTTTCTGAGAACTTCGTCAATAAGCCCGTACTCTTTGGCTTGCAGCGGATCAAGGTAGAAGTCGCGATCGATATCATGCGATATCTTGTCGACGGTCTGGTGCGTGTGCAGCGCCAGGATGTCACGAATCTTCTCCTGCATCCGCATAATCTCCCGCGCAGCTATCTCGATGTCGGACGCCTGACCTTGTGCGCCGCCCAGAGCCTGGTGCAAGTGAATAGTTGCGTTCGGAAGCGCGTATCGCTTGCCGGACGCCCCCGCGCACAGCAATACCGTGGCCATGCTCGCGGCAAGACCGACACAAATCGTGGAGACGGGACTCCGTATCAACTGAATCGTGTCATAGATGGCCAAACCCGCACTTATGACTCCACCGGGCGAGTGAACGTACAGGCTGATGTCCTTCTCGGGATCTTCTCTGTCGAGGTACAGCAGCTGGGCAACGATCAGGTTCGCCACCTGATCGTTGATGGCCGTGCCCAGAAAGATGATTCTTTCCCTCAGCAGGAGAGAATAGATGTCGTATGCGCGCTCTCCCCTTGCGCCGGTTTCAGTCACTGTTGGGATGATGATTTGAGACAGACTATCCATGTGTTACCTCCCCCTCCGTTGCGCCGGAAGCGCCCTCGCTGGCCGGGAGTTCCGGTTCAGCATCTGCTTCTCCGCTTACAATTGAAGCCAACCGGTCCAGCGTGCGATTCGTTCGCAGCCGGTCGGCGATGGATTCTCGCATCTGAGGTGCTGCAAGTATCTCGCGCACCTTGTCCTTGTCCTGAGCTTCCGTCAACAGCTCCTCGGTCTTCTTGTCGATATCGGCATCGGTAACGTCAATGCCCTCTGCAAGGGCGATCTGACTGAGAATCAGACCGTTGACTATGCGTTCGTGAGCCAGGGGGCGCAACTCTTCCCTGATATCCTCAAGCGTCTTGCTCGCCATCTGGAGGTAATCCTCTACGGTCTTGTAACCGTAGCGCTTGGCCTCACCGGACAGAAGCTCATCGATCTCCCTATCTTCCAAGATGGGCGGGAAGTCTACGTGTCCCTGCGCCACGATCATTTCGAGCGCCTTGTGTATCAGTGCCGTCCGCGCCTCATTGCGCGCGTTTGAATGTAAGTCGGCGTCAACGCGTTCGCGGAGTGCCGCAAGGGTGTCGAAGCCGAATGACTTGGCCAGGTCGTCGCCCAACTCCGGCAACTCCTTCTGCCGGGCCTGCTGCAAGGCTACGCTGAGAGAGCAAGTCTTGCCCGCCAGTTCGGTGATTCTGAAGTCCTCCGGAACTGTGAGCGTGAACTCTTTGGACTCACCCGCACTCATGCCCACGATAGCTTCGGCGAAACCGGGCAACGGCATCTGAGAGTTGGCCACGACCTCGTACGTCACCGCCTTGTGGTCGAGGAACGGCTGCCCCTCCACATCCGCCTTCACGTCGAGCAACGCGAAGTCTCCGAATCGCAACGGTCTCTCCACGGGAACCAACACCGCCTGGCTCTCACGCATGCGGTCAAGCGCAGACAGCACGTGCTCGTCGGTAACCGCAACCTCTTCCGGCTCAACCCGAACTGAATGGTAGTCGCCGAGTTCAACCTCAGGCCGCAAAGGCACGACGGCGAGGTACACGGGCGGCTCTCGCTGCTCGAGATGCACATGCGGTGTAGTGAAGGGATGTATGTCGTGCTCGGCCAGTGCTTGCTCGTACAACCCTGGAAACATTCGTTCCAGCGCCTCGTCAACCACTGCTTCATGCCCGATGTGCTTCTCCACGATAGCCCGCGGTGCCTTGCCCTTGCGAAATCCCGGTATCTCAACGCGTCCGGCCAGATAGCGGAATGCCTCCGTCTGGGCCGCTTCGTATTCCGGTTGTTCCGCCTCGATGTGTAATTCGGCCTGGCGATGTTCGATTGTCTTTACAGTACTCTTCATAACTCCTGGATCCTGTCTATTCTTTGCCGCTTGAGCGACAGATTCAATTCGTCAAGCTGTGCCGTATCCACCACTGATGGGCTGTCCATCATGAGGTCGACTGCATTCTGGTTCTTTGGAAACGCGATCACTTCGCGGATACTGTCCTGTCCAGTCAACAGCATGGCCATCCGATCGATGCCCAGCGCCATCCCGGCGTGGGGCGGCGCGCCATACTCCAACGCACGCAGAAAGTAGTCGAATCGCGCCTCGACATCCTCGTCGGAATAGCCGAGTATAGAGAACACTTTCTGCTGCAGAGCCCGCCGGTGTATTCTGACGCTGCCGCTGCCAAGTTCCGTCCCGTTGCAAACCAGGTCATAGTGCCGGCCACGAACGCGGCCGGGTTCTGCATCAAGCAGCGGGAGGTCTTCCGGATGCGGTGACGTGAACGGATGATGCATTGAATCCCACCGCTTCGCCTCCTCATTCCAATCGAACAGCGGAAAACCCACAACGAAAGCATAGCTGAAGACTGAGGGGTCGGCCAATTTAAGCCGCGCGGCCATCTCCCTGCGCAATACGTCCAATACCTTGCACGTGGTGGTCTCGGTATCCGCCACCAACAGCAGGAGATCGTCATCCTGGGCATCGAAACGCGTCAGCAGCGCTTCCATTTGCTCAGGTGTCAGATGCTTCGCCACAACTGATTTCACGCCCTCGTCACAGCGTGCTCGCTCCGCGACAGAGATGGTCACCAGTCCCCTGGCCCCTGCGGATGTTGCTCTGCCAATCAACTCTGTCAACTGGTGTTTTGAATACCCGGCACAACCGGGCACCCTGATGCCGCGTACGACGCCCCCCGCATCGAGCACGGAGCGAAAGACGCTGAACCCGGTCTGTGCTGCGATGTCGCCTATATCCACAATGGTCATGCCGTAGCGAAGATCGGGCTTATCGGTCCCGTACTTCGACATCGTTTCCGCGTAGGTAATCCTGGGGAATGGAGTGGGGAACTTGACATCGGGACGAACGATGTGCATTACCTCCACCATCATCCGTTCGATGAGTTGAACGATGTCCTCTTCTTCGACGAAGCTCATCTCCAGGTCCAGTTGAGTGAACTCCGGTTGACGATCCGCCCGCAGGTCCTCGTCCCGGAAACAGCGAGCTATCTGAAAATAGCGCTCGAGTCCGGCCACCATTAATATCTGTTTCAATTGTTGCGGGGATTGCGGAAGCGCGTAAAACTTTCCCGGATTCACCCTGCTCGGTACCAGGTAGTCACGGGCCCCTTCAGGCGTGCTCTTGATAAGGATGGGTGTCTCAATCTCCAGGAAACGCTCAGCGTCGAGGAAGTCTCGAATACCTTTCACCAGCCGGTGGCGCAACAACAGGTTCGCCTGCATCCTCGGTCGTCTCAGGTACAGATATCGATACTTGAGCAGCAGATTCTCATCAACTTCGACGTCCTCGTTGATGTAGAACGGCGGCGTCGGCGAGTCATTCAGAATCTCAGCTTCGACGACTCGAACCTCTACCGCGCCCGTGTCTATCTTCGGATTCTCCGTCCCGCTGGGCCGCGCGACCACATCGCCGCTGACATGCAATACGTACTCCGAACGCAACGAGTGAAGCACTTCGTCGGAGCAGCTTGTCCCCTGAGGATCGAACACCACCTGGACCAGCCCCGTGCTGTCGCGCAGGTCGATAAATACCACGCCTCCGTGGTCGCGTCTGCGATGAATCCAGCCAGCCAGCGATACACGAGTGCCGATGATGGGCGCTGCGAAGGTCTCCGCAACTGTGCGATTTCAACACTGAATTCTCACTCCGATCAGCGAACCAGGAGTCGCCGTTTCGCAGCGCAATGGCTGCCCAATATGTGTCGTTTGAGCCTTTCCCGCCCCGACAGCGGAACGACTTCTCAGTCCTCGTCCTCGAGAAAGATCTCCGCTGCGATGCGCGCCGCTACTTCGGGGGGAATCCGGCACTTCTTCTTGCCGCCGTCGGCCAGGAACTGTGCGCGCTCCTCGGGTATCGAAGTGTCATAGTCGCGGCCCATAATGAGCGGCCGAATGACGCCGCACATGGTGCTGCCGAATTCAGCTTTGAAGGCTTCGCAGTAGCGGTGCACCTTATCGCGGTAACGAAACATCTCTTCGTTGGCCTGAGGTGTGCTCCATGAAGCATCGAATAGTTTGTCTCGGCCATAAGCGAGACCCATCGCCATCAACCCGCCGAGGATCGCTCCGCACGTTTCTTTCCGACTCATAACACCGGGAAAGAAAGTGGCGGCCTTAAGGAGTTCCTTGCCACCTTCCAGTCCGAACTCCTCCTGCAGCGCGGCAAGCGTGCCCTGTGCGCAGTTCACCGACATCTCTTCGTAGTCGCCGGCTTTGGCCGAAGCTCTGGCGATTCTCTCCTGCTTGCTGTTGCCTGTAGTCACAGAGATGCACCTCCTCATAGCGTGCTTGGCGTTATGCGGCGTTGACCGCAAGCCACAAGTGACGCTATTGTACACCAAACTTTCCCCGTATCGAAGGTGGAGGTTCGTGATGGACCAACCTGCCCGTCTCCAGGACAAGCTGTATCACGACTGGCTGCTGCCGGAAGAGGCGCTTGCCCTGCGCGCTGAGACCAGACGCTTTGTCGATGCGGAAGTCCTGCCAATCGCAGGCGCCCTCAACACCGTGGCCGAGAGTTCAGACGCCTTCCCCCGAACCTTGTTTGGCCGTATGGCTGAATTGGGCATGTTTGCTGTCCCGTTTTCGGCCGCTGACGGAGGCCGTGGTCTCGTCTACCCGCTCTCCTGCGCGACCATTATCATGGAGGAGCTCGCCTACGCGAGCAACGGGCTGGCCACCATCTTCGATGACCACTGTCTACTTCCGGGGATTGCCCTGCTGAGTGGCGCCCCCGGAGTGAGGCAAGCCTACCTTCCCCAACTTATCGACGGTTCGGGCATCGCCTGCATGGCCATAACCGAGCCGCAGGCGGGGAGTGACCTGCGGGTCGACACCCTGCGCACCCGAGCCCGGCCGGCAGGGGATTGCTACGTGGTCAACGGACTCAAGAGATTCATCACCAACGCGCCGGTGGGCGATTTCATGACCACATTGTGCGTGCTCGACGGTGGACTCGCGATGATAGTTGTCGACCTGCATTCCGAAGGCGTGACAGTGGGGCCGGTGGACCTCAAGACCGGGAACCACGTCCAACTCACCGCGGACGTTCACCTCCACGACGTTCGAGTCCCCTGTGAGAATCTGCTTGGTGGTCCCGGCGACGGCCTGCGAACAGCGCTGGCTGCGCTCACCTGGGGGAGAATCGTCGTGGGCGTGTCCGGCGTGGCTATGGCCCAGGCGGCATTCGACGAGTGCGTGCATTACATGCAACGGCGCGAGATGTTTGGCGCCAGAGTGAGCGACCTCCAGTACTGGCAATTCAGACTTGCGGAAAGAGCCACCCAGATTGGTATGGCCAGGGACCTCTGCTACAAAGCGGCGTTGCGATACGACCAGGGAGTGCGAACGCCTGAGCCCGAGATGGCGATGGCCAAGTACTACGGCACCCAGGTCGCGGGCGATGTTGCGCGGGACGCGGTGCAGGTGTTTGGGGGAATGGGGTTCATCACCCGGCTCGGCGCGGATGGCTCGACGAACCGCGTCGAACAGATATACCGCGACTGCAAGGTGGCCGAGATCTACGAAGGGGCGAACGAAATCCAGAAACGCGTCATCGCGCGGCTGGCAATAGGCCGCGACCATGTCCACTGACCCCTGGCTCACTTTGGTGTACGTGCCACGTGTCACAAGAGCACGAAACATGGCGGAAGGGAGAGACAGATGCAGAACCCCATAGAGAGGAGCGACGAGCGCCTGTACCACGCACTGGGACTACCGGACGAAGCCAACGTGGTCCGCGCACGCGTACGTGAATTCGCGCAGAAAGAAGTGGCGCCCTTCGTTGCTGAGATGGAGGAGCGACCCGAGGACGTATCACATTTCCCAACAGACCTGTTCCACAGGATGGCCGATCTCGGCCTCTATCGAATCCCGTTCAAGTCCGATGAGCAGGGAGCCGGATTGGGGTCGCCGATGCTGGCAACGTCCATTCTGATGGAGGAGCTGGCGTACTACAGCAACAGCATCGCCGTCATCTATGACTGCCAGTGCGTTCTGGCCGGCCGAGTGCTGCAGTACGCCTCCAACGAACTGAAGATGGCCTATCTTCCGCCGCTGATGGGCGGCGAGAAGGTTGCCTGCGTCGCAATCACGGAGCCTGACGCCGGCAGCGATGTCAGTCCATCGAGCGTACAGACGGTTGCCACACCGGTGAACGGCGGATGGAGCCTTACCGGCCACAAGCGGTTCATCATCAACGCACCCGTCGCCGACTTCGCCTGCGTCTTGTGCACCATCGACGGAGCGCTCAGCATGGTGGTGGTCGACATGAAGCGCGACGGAATCGCGGTGCCGCCGCCTGACCGCAAGATGGGCATGCACGCATGCCTCACTGCGGATATCCTGTTTGACGGGGCCTATGTCCCTGCAGCAAACCTTGTATGGCAGGCCGGCAAAGGACTCCGCATCGCGCTCGGCGCATTGACCCGCGGGCGCATCGCGGTGGCGGGCTCGGGAGTCGGCATGGCACAAGCCGCCCTGGACCTCGGCATTCACCACATGCAGCAGCGCCACATGTTCGGAAAGACCCTCGCCGACATGCAGCACTGGCAGTTCAGATTTGCGGAACACGCGACCCACATCACCATGGCGCGAGACCTATGCTACAAGGCAGCCTTGAGGCACGACGGCGGGGTTGAGTTCCCGGAACCCGAGACAGGCATGGCAAAGTATTACTGTACCGAGTTGGCAGGGAAGGTCGCCAACGACGCAATACAGGTGATGGGGGGTTACGGGTTCATGGCGCGAATGGGAGTAGACGGCTCCATATACCAGGCCGAGCGCATCTTCCGCGAGGCCAAAGGTCCCGAAATCTATGAGGGTAGCAACGAAATTCAGAAGTGGATGATTGCGCGGCAGATATTCGGCCGCTAGGTTGCCGATCCAGTAGATGCTTCATCGCCATCAACGGGGCCGCACTCACGTGTCGTCGGCGCATTGTGGGCGTCGAGGAAGCTCTGCAGGATAATAGCTGCTGCATGGGCGTCGAGAATTCTGCGGCCCTTCGGCGGATCTTCTTCGCCCGGTGCTGCCTTCGTCGCGCGTGGACCTCTGCGCCTCCCATGAACTCAAACGCTCGTCCCACAGGAGGACGCGCGACGGGAATGGCCGTTCAAGTGCTGTGCGCGAACAGGAAGCCGGGACGGCATCAGCCTGCTCCGGGAGACAGACGCCCTGCGGCACCTCAAGAGCCGCGCCCAAGTACGCCGCGATGCGCCGGGCTAGAGCCAGGACAACGAGCGTCTGCGAAGACAACGACCCATCCATGCACAACGGCAGGCCGATGACGAGCCCCTCCGCGCCGTGCCGCTGCATCAGGTCACCCAGCAGTTCGACCGCCGGCCCCTTGGCCTGGTGCTCCAGCACAGTAAGAGGCACCGCAAACGTACCCTCCGGACTGCTTATCGCCACTCCGGTCCGCCTGGTGCCCGGGTCAATACAAAGCCAGCGCATGTGATTCGCGTTAGTGCGCCGCCAGTTGCGCTGCAATCACGCGTCTGGCCTCGGCGAGCGCGTCATCGAGCCTGCTGACGTCCTTGCCACCCGCCTGCGCCATGGTTGGCTTCCCCCCACCGCCACCACCGGTGACCATGGCGGCACGTTTTGCTATCTCGCCGGCGTGAACTCCGCGCTTCGTGAGCTCCGGCGAAACCATCACCAGGAACATCGGGCGCTGGTTGTCGACGGTAGCGAAGACCGCGACAGAATCGCCGAGGCGATCCCGGAGAGAGTCGCCCAGCTCTCTCAGCGCGTTCACGGAGAGGCCCTCAACTCGCGTCACGATGGTAGGAACGCCTGCCACTGTCGCAGCCTGTTGCACAAGGGACTCCACCGTTGAGGACGTCAGTTGCCGTTCCAGCGACGTCACGCGCCGTCGCAGCTTCTCCATATCTTCGAGTGTGGTCGATACACGTTCGGCCACATCCGCGGGGGTCGCGTTCAACTGCCCGGCAATGGACTCGATGGTGCGCGCCCGGCTGCGTCCGAGTTCCTCGGCCGCGCGGCCCGTGACTGCCTCAATCCTGCGCAGGCCGGTGCCGACGCTGCCCTCGCTTACGATCACGAACGCCCCGATCTGACCCGTCGCCCCAACGTGCGTGCCTCCGCACAACTCAGTGCTGACCGGCGGCTGGCCAACCGCGACAACGCGGACTTCGTCTCCGTACTTCTCACCGAACAACGCAGTGGCTCCAGTCTGCACCGCCTCAGCGTATGGCATCACGCGGGTCGCCACGGGCAGATCCGCCCGAACTTTCTCGTTCACCCACTGCTCGACTGCAACGATTCTCTCCGGCTCGACAGAACCCATCCACGAGAAGTCGAAACGCAACCGTTCCGGTTCAACATACGAGCCTCTCTGTGCCACCTGACCTCCGAGTGTCGCCCGCAGTCCTGCCTGCAGGAGATGGGTCGCAGTGTGATTACGGGCGATGTCCCACCTGCGGCTCTCCTCGACTTGCGCGACAACCACGTCACCCACTGTCACCTGTCCCCTCACCACATGGCCGCGGTGGACGATAACCTCAGAAGTTGTGCGCACGGCGCCATGCACCTCAATCTCCAATCCGCTGTGCGCGATGCGTCCCACGTCCCCTACCTGGCCACCCATTTCGCCGTAGAACGGAGAGCGGTCAAGTATTATGTCAATGTCGCTACCTTCAGCCGCCGTCTGTACCGCTTTGCCGCCGAGGTGCAAACCGACTACGGCAGCCTCGAGAGACAATGCACCGTAGCCCAGAAACTCGGTGGCACAGGTGCCGGCCAGACCCGCATCCAGCGAACTATTGCGAAACGCGTGCGTCGAGCGTCCCTTCTCCCTCTGGCGCTCCAGCGCCGCCTCGAAGCCGTCGATGTCGATGTCCAGTCCACGCTCTCTGGCAACTTCCGCAGTCAATTCACGCGGAAATCCATACGTGTCGTAGAGGCGAAAGACGTCGTCTCCGGACAGCACATGTTTGCCTTGGGCGACAGCCCGCTGCACGAGATCATCGACAAGGTAGACACCCGTCTCCAGCGTCGCCATAAACCGCCGCTCTTCAGCCTGAATGACCTCAAGGATGAGCTGGCGCTGCTCTCTGAGCTCCGGGTACGCGTCACTCATGGTGTCGATGACGTATGTCGCCACCTCGGCGAGAAATGGCCTCGTCAAGCCAACGCGTCTGCCGAACAGCGCCGCGCGCCTGAGGATACGTCGCAGCACGTAACCCCTTCCCTCGTTGGTCGGCAGTACGCCATCGGCCACGAGGAATGTCATCCCCCGGCCGTGTTCGGCAACGATGCGCATTGCGCGGGTCACATCCGCCGATTCTCCGTACCGCCTGCCCGCCAGCGATTCGACAAGCGCAATCAAGCCGGCGAAAAGGTCGGTTTCATACACATTTGGCTTTGCCTGCACGGCGGCCACAATGCGCTCCAGTCCCATACCGGTATCGATGTTCGGCTTGGGCAAGAGCGTTCGCGAACCATCCGGCTGCTGGTCGTACTGGGTGAATACAAGGTTCCATATCTCGACGAACCGACCGCAGTCGCAGTTCGGTCCGCAGGTGGGAAGTCCGCATCCCCGCGCAGCTCCCAGGTCATAGTGCAACTCGCTGCACGGACCGCAAGGACCGGAGTTGCCCGCCGGTCCCCAGAAGTTCTCCTTCTCTCCGAACCGCCGAATTCTTTCAGCCGGCACACCCGTCTTCTCCCACAGGGCAAAGGCCTCATCGTCATCGAGATAGACGGACGCCCAGATCCGCCCGGGTTCCAGGTGCAGGTACTCGGTGACGAACTCCCATGCCCAGGCAATGGCTTCCTTCTTGAAGTAGTCGCCAACGCTGAAGTTGCCCAGCATCTCGAAGAAAGTCAGATGCGTATTGTCACCGACCGAGTCGACATCCGTCGTGCGAAAGCATTTCTGGCACGAAACAAGTCGAACGTTGGGTGGTTTCTGCTGTCCCAGGAAGTAGGGCTTGATCTGGACCATGCCGGCGGTCGTCAGCAGGAGTGTGGGGTCGCCGTGCGGCACCAGAGACGAGCTTGGCAGAATCGTGTGGCCGTGTCTGCGAAAGAACTCAAGATAGAGGGAACGGATCTCATTGCTTGTCATACGTACGCGCCTCGGAGAAAAACGTGCTCGCAATCTTACCACATCAACGAATGGGAACGTGCGGAGGCGCCGTCTGACCAGGAGCCGTCAGGCCGCGGAACATACCAACAGGTCAGTAATGAGCATCTCCAGCGCCATGCGGTCGGCGTAGACGCCAGACTTGATTGCACGATCCGCGGCCACAATTCGCTCGAACGCCTGCCGCGCCTGGGTCTCCGTGTACCGGCTTGCCTGCTGAGTTGCCCGCTGCAGAGCGAACGGCTGCAGACCAGCCAGTTCTCCGCCGGGCGATGGCGCACCACGGCGGTCGCGTGCTTCGCGGATCTGCGCAATCAACCTGATCTGCCGAGCGACCATGGTGAAGACATAGCCAGCGGATAGTCCCTTATTGTACATATCGTCCAATCGTCGCCGCGCCAGAGACTCATTTCGTTCAACAATGGCATCAACCAGCATGAAGATGCTTGGCGCCGGACCCGCCGCGCTCATGTCGTCGACCATCTCAGGTGTGATAGGGGCGCCATCGGCATACACCACAAGCTTTTCTATCTCGGCGGTCAACATCCAGAGGTCCGGACCGACCAGAATGGACAGACGGCGGGCGGCATCGCGGCCGATACGACCACCTCTCGCACCCACCCGCTGCAGCACCCATCGCTCAAGTTCGTCGGTTCGCGGGGGGACGCATTGGGTGACTTCACCGAGCGGAGACAAGAGCTTCAGAAGCGGGTTAGTTGCTTTGAGTTCGGCGTCCAGGAGAACAAGAATTCCAGCTTCGGGCAGACCGGCTATCCTCTGCACGAACGGTTCCCAACCGGCCATGAGGTCCTGCGGCGCCTGAACCCGTTTCTTGCCCTTCGTGGGCTTCTTCGGAAAATCGTTCCTGGAAAACCGTCCCAGAAGCCCCTCCACGACCACAACACGCACCTTCTCGAACATGGACCCCTGCTCCAACGCCTCCAGTATGTCGCCGGGTGCGGCGGTCCTACCGTCTATCCACCGTACGTTCTGGCTGGTTTCCTCGGTGTGATCGGACAGCACCTTCCGTACGACCTCATGCGAGGTGTACGTGTCCGCACCGTACACAATGACCAGCATCCCCGAATTCTAGCATGTGGAAAGCTACCGAACCGGCCACCATGGCCCGCGCGCGATGGTACAATGGGGTACATTCACTATGAAAGCAGCTATCGTCGGGCTACGTCACAGCGGCAAGACCACACTCTTCAACGCGCTCACGGGCGGGGTGGCCGAAGTCGGCTCGTACTCCTCCGCCCTCAAACCCAATATCGGTGTGCGCAAGGTCGACGACCCTCGCTTGCAGGTTCTGGCCCGTCTGACACGGTCGGCACGCATCGTTCCCGCCGAGGTCAACGTCTCAGACGTCAACTACGTGCCGCGCGAATCTCAGGACAGCGGCGGCATTTCCGCCGAGGTACTTGGATATCTGTCCACCGCTGAAGCCCTCCTGCAAGTCATCAGGTGCTTTGAGGACCCGTCAGTGCCACACCCTTCCGGCTCCGTCGACCCTGTTCGGGACATAGCTTCGTTTGATCTTGAGCTTACGTTCTCGGACCTCGGTGTCCTGGAGCGCCGGCTTACACGGCTGAAGGACAAGTTGAAGTCTGCCAAGTCAACCGAGCGAGCGGCGCAGCAGGCAGAGTTGGCACTCCTTGAGCGCATCAAGGGAGAATTGGAGCACGACGTCCCCATCAGGAGTCAGACACTCACTCCGGAGGAACGCAAGTTGCTGTCCGGCTATCAGTTCCTTACCGCCAAGCCGATGCTGCTGATTGCCAACGTGGGGGAGACGCAACTTTCTCGGGCCGGTGAGATTGAGACGGAGTTGGCCGGCCACTACCCGGGATTCACCGTGCTGTCCATCTGCGCCGCGCTGGAGATGGACTTGCTGGAACTCAGCGCCGAGGAAGCGCAGGAGTATCGCGAAGCGCTTGGCGCGACCTCGGGCGCCACTGAACGATTAGTGAGTGAAAGCCTCCAGCTCCTGGGCCTCATATCCTTCCTCACTACGGGCCCCGACGAGACCCGCGCCTGGACGGTCCAGCGGGGCACGCCGGCACCGCAGGCTGCGGGCAAGGTCCACTCCGATATCGAAAAGGGGTTCATCCGGGCTGAGGTTATTACGTATGACGACTTCGTGAGTTGTGGCAGCGAGCACGAAGCGCGCAAGCGCGGCGTCCTCCGCCTCGAGGGAAAGGACTACATCGTCCAGGATGGCGATGTCATCAACTTCCTCTTCAACATCTAGACCGGAGCGTCCCCCTCACCGCCCGCAGGCGCAGACTCGAGCCTTCATCCTCATCTGTGCATGGCGCGCACTTTGATTGGCTGCTGTGCTAGAATCCCCTGCTCATTCTCACGGTTCCGACAACGGACAGTCAGCTTTCTCGATACGGACGGCCAGATGGCGTGTACCGCTGACAAAACCACAAGGTTTGTGGGTCCCAGCCGCAGGGCCTTTATTGCAGCACTTCTATACGTGCTCATCAGCATGATCCCCGGTCTCATAGTGCCGGCAGCGAAAGCCTTCGCCTACATCCCGCCCCTCGTCTATATCCAGAGAGAACGAAGAAAACTCGGCCGGCCCTGGGAAGAAATAGGAATCAAGTTCCGGGACTTCAAGAAGGATGTGTTCGCAAGCTGGCACCTCTTTCTTATCGTCGTGGTGGTCCTTCAAATCCCCATCGTGTTGGTTGGGAAATTCTATTGGCCGGAACTGCTTGCCCACATATCCGGCCGCATCCCCTTCTTGAGCGCGTCCACTATTCCCTATCTTATCTTCGCAATACTCGTGATACCTTTCTTCGAAGAGCTGATCTATCGAGGTCTGCTCCAGCAAAGGCTTGCCTGGTATCTCAACGGGTCGGCGGCAATCATCCTCGCTGCCATGGTATTCGGCCTGCAGCATCTCACTCCCGGAAGCCCTGCAATCGTGGCTGTCGATTTGGCCGGCGTGACCATCGACGGCGTCGTGTATGGTCTGATATTTGCCAGGTGCCGCAGCGTGTTTGTGTCCTGGACGGCGCATTCAGCTGCCGATCTGGTGGGTCTCATCCTGCTGCTGTTGGTTATCTGGCAGTAGAGGCCGACGGGCCGACGCGTGCGCGTGGAACGGCAGACGACACGATGAGTGACAGAGCATCGCCTCGCTGAACGCGCGCGCTGAGAAGATGGCGACGTCTTGCACTTGTCTCACGGCCTGTCCGGCCAACCACGAAGTGCTCGAGCTCTCTCTGCCGGCGACGAAACTGCGGGACGCTGCAGCGTCCCGCTCCGGCCGTCTGGAACGTGCTGAGACTCAGTGCAGTTCGGTGATAGCTTTGCAGATGTTGTCCAGCGCGGAGGTGCAATCCTTCTCGCTCACGGCAAGCGAGAAACGCAGGTGCGTGTCCATACCGAACGGGCCACCTTCTACCGCCGCCACGAACGCCTTCCGCAGAAGGAAGTCGCGGAACGAGGTAGAATCGGTCACCGTCGCCTTGTTCTTGCCGCCGTCGTATTCGTATGACTTGCCGTACAGCCCCGATACATCGGCGAAGCAATAGAAGGCGCCCTCGGGCACCGGGCACTCAATGCCATCGATAGCGTTCAGTCCCGCGACAAAGATATCCCGGTTCTTCTGATACCTGCTAACCATGTTCGCCGTCGACACCTTCGCCTGTTCGCTCTTGTATGCAACCTCGACGGCATACTGGATTGGGCGCGACGCGTTGCTGACATGACCGAGCACGGCACTTGCGGCCTTCGTGAGCTCTGTGGGGCCGGCAATGAAACCAAGACGCCACCCGGGAATCCCGAATCGCTTGGACGGTCCGTCAATGAGCACGGTCTTGTCATACGGTTGCGGAATAGAGAACACGCTCGGCGGTTTCTTGCCATCGAAGCCGAACTCACGGTAGATCTCATCCGCTATCAGCCAGATGCCTGCCTCGCGGGCGATGTCGGCCAACGCGGCCAACTCCTCACGCGTATAGACGATGCCGGTAGGATTGCTTGGTGAACTGTAGAGGATCGCTTTCGTTCGATTGGCCTTCACGGCCGCGGCCGTTCTCTCGATATCAGGATGGAGATCAGGCTTCGAATCCACACACACCGGCACGCCGCCGCAGATGGCGACCACCTCGGGATAGGTCACCCAATAGGGAGCCATAATAACCACCGCGTCACCGGGGTCGAGAATGCAGCGCATCACCGTATCGATCGCACCCTTCGCGCCAACCGCCATGATTACCTGGTCGCCCGTGAACTTCGAGCCGGTCTCCCTGTTCGTCACCTCGGCTATCAGCGGACGCAAGCCGGCTTCGCCGGGAATGGGCCCGTATTTGTGCAGCTTCCCGCCCTCGACGAGCGCTGCCAGCACGTCAGTCGTGGGGCCGATGTCCGGCTGCCCCGCGGTGAGGTCGATAATCTTCACGCCGTAGCTGGTCTCAATGCGGGTAATCTCGGTCTTTAGAGAGAGAGTCGCCGATGGTTTGACCGCCTTCGCAATTGCACTCAACTGAGCTGTCATTCACGTACCTCCGGGGGCACATAGTCTCTGAAACGACTGTGGCTGTCAACCTCTCTCAAGTTCGGATTCCCTCGAATTCGTTCGGGAAGAATAGAAGAGTGGAATGAGGGCAAGGGCTCCCAACGAGGATACAATCATCGCGACCCACATGACCGTCGCAACCTCGGTGTGCACCTGCAGCGGTGAGAAGAACAGGACGGAGATTCCCGTAGCGAGTCCGAACGCATTTGCCAGTATGGGACGCGAGACGGTGGACACCGAGGCCCTGACTGCATCCTCTTTGGACATTCCCTGCCCGGCGAAATACTGAATTCCCGAGAGCAGGTGGATGGAATAGTCGACACCAACTCCCACGGCCACAGAAGACAGCGTCGCGGTGACAAGATTCAAGTTATATCCAGTGAATGCAAGAACCCCCATGATAGCCACGATCGTGATGCCAATGGGAATGAGAGCAATCACTGAGGCGCGCAATTGACGCAGGAACAGAACAAGCATGATGAAGACCAGAAACAGTGCGAGTCCAAGGCTCTTGACCTGACTGTTGACCGTGAGCTTGTTGAGTTCGTCATACAACACCGGAGTTCCGCTGATAACGCGAAGTTCCGCGTGGTGCGCCTGGAAATCCCTGAGCGCCGCCACGTCCTGAGCGGTCAAGTCCGTGGTGCGGGCCACCAGTCGAAGACCGTCATCGCTGTACCATGAACTGGTGTCTTCAGTATCGAGGTTCTTCAGAATAAGGTTGACGACAGCGGGACTCTCAGGGTAGTCCACCCCACCGCCCTGGGCAGTATACGCACCCTGCACTACGTCGAAGAGTGATTGCGCGCTGAGTATGCCAGGCACGCGTTCCAGGTCACGCTCCATGGACAGTACGTCTTCGGCGTAGCGATGGTCACGTAGCGTCTCGATTCCGCGCTCCGCGGGTATCTCCCCTATCAGCACCAGGGCACCACCAAAGGTGACCTCCACGGTCTGGAATGTCTGGCGTATCGGCGAATCCTGTTTGAAGAACAGCAGCGGGTCGGAAATGACCCTCAAGGATGGAATACTGAGGGCCGACAATCCAAGGACGACCGCCACCGCGGCCAAGATGGCCTTCTTATGTCTCGCCAGGCCCAGGATGACTCCGACCACCTCTGCCTGTGGGGCGTGAACGGACAGCGGAAGCTCCATGTGGCTGAGCACAGCCGGAAGAAACACCAGTGACAGAAACGCCGCGTAAGCGATGCCGACAGGCACGTACAGGCCCATCTGGCGAAAGGGAGTCAGATCAGACCACATGAGCGACACAAATCCTGCTATGGTGGTTAGAGCGGTCAACACGATAGGCTTGGCAACCATCTTCATCGTTTCGACCACCAGCTGTCTCCGGTCGTGGTACTGCTGCATCTTCTCGAGATAATGGGTGATGTAATGCAAGCCATACGCCGACCCCATTACGACGATGAAGATGGGGCTTACGGCGGTGACCACGTTGACCGACTTGCCCTGGGCAAAAATGGTGCCGAGCGTCCACAAGGCCCCCAGGCCGGCCGGAATAATTGACAGCACAGCGAAGCGGCGATTCCTCAGCATGAGGTAGAACACGAATATGACGAGCGAAGCTGCAGCGGGCGGCAGGATGAACAGGATGCGCATCAGATACCAGCGCAGCGTGTCGCCGATGACCGCGTCGCCCGCGAGAGACAGCTTGAGATCGCTGTGAGCGGCGACGACGGGCTTCAGCATCTGGACCAACGCATCTGCGTCCGCGTCATACGACAGCGTCATTGCAAGAACGCCGGTGGTCTCGTCATCGGACAGAAGCTCTCTCGCCGGAATGTAGCTCCCTCGAACGTAGTCCTCGAGATCGTCGTAGTAGAACCGGATTAACCGCTCGTCAACGTCGAAGCGGTGGCCTCCCAATACGGCTTCCTTCGGCACGAATCCCTGGACCTGTTCGACCCCCGGTAGCTCCTCGACCTGGTTCCGCAACTCCACCATGGACAGGAGATTCTTCTCGGAAAGCAGTGAATCGTCGCTCTGAACGAGTATGACGATTGAATCCGAGATGTTGTACTTCTCCGTAAGCGCCTCGTATTCAGCATAGACCGCATTGTCTTCGCTGAAGAACCCCGTGATGTCGGTGTCGATACTGATTCGGAATAGCGACGCCAGGGACGCAAGATTAACGATGACGACGAAGGCTATGATGAGCCTGCTCCGGGTGTAGATGAAGTTCGCAAGCCTATCCACAGCGTCTATCTCCCGTTTCGGCCGTCAGACATCGAATCGACACCGCGTTCGAGAATGCCATTGAGGAAGATGTTCACCGTTTGCTTCACCCACAGCGAGCGGGTGATTGGCGTGAACTTCTTCCCACCCATCAGTTCCTGCGAAAGCACATAGGTTATCAGCATGCCCTGAAAGCACCGTGCAGCTACGAGCGGTGAATCCAGGTGACGAATCTTTCCTGCCCTTGACTGCAGTTCAATGTAGTTGGCCAACGAATGATTCGCCCGAAGAAAGGTCGTCTCAAAGAGACGGGCCGAACCTTCTGGAAACCGGTACGCTTCCGAGAGCGCCAGGCGGAGTATGAGCATGTTCTCCTCAACGGCACGAAGAAATCCCGACGCGACCGCCTCGAGCGTTGAGTCGAGAGAATCGCCCGCAGACGAAGCACCACCCAGCATCTCAGGCAACGCCTGATCGAGAAACGGACCCGGCCAGCGTTCGGCCAGGATGGCGTCGAATATCTCGTCTTTGCTCTTGAACGACAGATAGACGGTGCCTTTTCCGATGCCCGCAGCGCGAGCGATGTCTTCAACGCTCGCGCCGTGCAGTCCCTTTTCGCCGAAGACCTCCAACGCGGCGTCCATAATCACGTCCCGTCGCGAGGGTCCGGCAGTACACCCTGCACACCGCGTGCTCTGTAACGACATATGCCTTCAACCACAAATGACTGACTGGTCAGTCAGTATGCGACCGAGGGTACGCGCTGTCAATGAGCGGGCGGCAGGAATGCACAGAGTGACCTCCGTGCTGCCACGATTGACCGGGGTCGACCTAGGCGCGCCGTCCAGCGATTTCCTCGATCTCGCCGAGCACCTTCATTCCTGTGCCCGTGAGTGGCACCATGACGGAACTACCCGGAGGTATCCGGCCTTCGCGTATACAAAGTTCGAGCGCGGCGAGTGGCACGGCACTGGTCGGCTCGACCACGTAGCCTCTCCCCGTCAGCCATCCCAAGGCCCTCTCAATGGCGGCATCATCTACAACAACCCCGAAGCCGTGGGTCGCACGAACTGCCGCGGCAATCTCGGGTTTCCGAGGCGGTTCAGAGATTGCTATGCCATCCGCGAGGTGAGAATGCTTGTCCCCAGTCCGCGGCACTCCCAACTCCGTACAAACCGGAGAGAAGCCGGCCGACTGGACCGCGACAAGCCTGGGCACGGCCTCAATAGCGCCGGCGGCGCGAAGCTCCGAGAAGCCCGTGTACAAGCCCAGCAGAACTGTCCCCGCACCGACCGGCGCAAACACGTAATCCATCACCGGCATCTGCACCGCCGACTCGTAGGCCATGGTCTTCACGCCGTGGGCAAAGTAAGGGTTCCACCAGTGCCCCACATACGCGGCGCCGGTGGCCGCCGTGTACGCGAGCGTGTCTGCGTGCACCGCCATGCGGTCTCCTTCCACTTCGTGCAATCTGGCGCATAGCACCCTGAGCAATTGCTTCTTGCCTTCCGGTGTTGCGCGTGGGAGAAAGACGTCGACCTCGATGCCGGCCCGCAATCCCATCAGCGCGATAGCCACACCTGCGTTTCCCGAGGAATCGACCACTATCCGCCCGAATCCCAGTTCAAGGCATCGAGTTACGGCCACGTACGCTCCCCGATCTTTGAAAGACCCCCCGGGATTGAGGTAGTCAAGTTTCAGGCCAACCTTCACCGAGTGGAAGTCTTCAATTGCCATGGGCGTGTCCCCGATGGCGGTTTCCGGTGCAGTGCGAAGCGGCAGGACTGGAGCAAATCGGTGCAGTCGGCTGCATGGACGCTCATTGGAGACCCTGATTCGCTCCGCATCGACCCGAACGTCGATCCGGAGTGTTCCCCCACAGGAGTGCCGCCAGCTCCACGGACTCAAAGGAACCGACTCGCCGCAACGCTGGCAGGCGACAGTGAACGAAGGTGGAGGCAAGACCCGCGACTCGTTCCTCATGGCGCCCTCATGGCAGATGGTGAAGGATAATACCATGGCGCATTGCGATTACGCCCGTCGGACGCCTCCGGACCTTTCAGCGGACGTCTTGCCATCGCAAGGACGGGCGGCGATTGGGATCGGCGTCATGCTTCGCCATGTGGCCCCGTCGCAACTGCACACGGTGGCCGGCCACTTGACAGACCGAATTGTCCGGCGATAGATTGGAAACACAGGTAGAGGGGAGTATGTGGCGGATCCGATGGCGACTTCTCCGGTGGTCGGCCATTCCGTGGATGAAGCCTGCTCGGAGCAGGTTAGCATTCTCGCATCTGTTCATCCCTGCGTGTTACTAAGTCCACCTTTGCCGTGCCGGCGCGTGACCTATCAGCAATTCCACCTCCTGCAGGTGCGGACCGAACAATCCGGCATGAGCCAATGCCGGCGCAAATCCGAGTGCCCGGATGAAGACCCTCGCTGTGCGCAGGCCACAGCGGCCTTGAATACCAAAACGAAGCGACTATGCCCCAATACACAATACGGCGTGGCGCGCTCCGTGCCGCCACAGGCGCACCGAAGACACTGGCCGGGAGTATGTAGCCGGTCCCTCCGGGGCCCGGCCTACTCTTCCGTTCTCGGCCATCCTTTGTGAGCGTTGCATAAAAAGGGGGAACACGAAGTGCCAGGCAATGTGTACAAGTTCATCGAACTGGTTGGGACGAGCGAGGAATCGTGGGAGAAGGCCGCAGCCAACGCCGTGGAAGTTGCCGGGAAGACGCTGCGAGACCTGCGCATAGCAGAGGTCATCGAGTTGGACATGCATATTGAGGACGGCAAGGTGGCGCTCTATCGCACAAAGGTCAAGTTGTCCTTCAAGATCGATAGACCACTGGTGTAGGACCTGCCGCCGTGTTCGACGCTTCGCGCCAGCGAGCCCGAATGGCTGCAATAGCGCGTGAATCGGCGCCGTCTAGTGGGGCAGGTAACTCGATTGGGCGAACGAGCGCGCAGCCTCTTTCGCCCGAGCAGGTCGCAAGCCTAACTCGTCGCGAAAGGTATAGATCGCGCCGGACCGATACGCTCGGCCGAATCCGACGGCCGGCCCATCCGAACCTGGCGGCCGATCCGGTCGGCCCCGAAAGTTCACGCCTCCGGATAGCGGCATTCGCCCCACAGGGCGCATCTGAGGATACTGCGCAGCGCGTTGAGCGTGGCGAGACGAGGCACACACTCAACCGGACTCACTCCAGTGCGCCGGAACCCAACCACTCGGGGTGCCTCGAAGTGCTGTCGAATATCGTTGTCGTCTTGTACTTTTCGTACTGGCCATGAGCGGCTGCAATTGACGTCCTTGCCACAAGTTCGGCAATTTCCTGCGGAGTCATGGGCGAAAAGCCACGCGCAACGTCCAACGCCTGCTCCAGTATCTGCAGGGAGTCGCAGCCTGTGATTGTGACGCTCACCGGCAGGCTCATCGCATAGCGAAGGCACTCGCGCGCGGAGACGATGTTGCTCTCGAGCAATATTCCATCCCCGATCGGTTTCATGCCGAGCACGCCTATGTTCTGCTGCAACAATTGCGGCAACACCTTCATTTGAAAGCTGTTGTAGTGGGCATCCATGATATTGAGCGGCATCTGAACCGCATCGAACCTGACCTCGTGTTCCGCGGCGACGCGCAGCATCTTGAGATGAAAATCCGGACTCTTATGTCCTGTGAACCCGATGTAGCGGCATTTGCCCGCTTGCCTGGCTTTCTGCAGCGCCTCAATGGCGCCGCCTGCAGCGAGAATGTGGTCCGGATCGTTCGGACGAATAATCTCGTGAAGCTGCAACAGGTCGATGACGTCTGTCTGCAACCTGCTGAGACTTTCGTCAATCTGGCGTTGCGCGGTCCTGGCGTCCTGACCGTCGATCTTGGTCATGAGGAAGGCCTTATGCCGATAGCCGTCGCGTAGCGCCTTGCCCATACGAATCTCGCTTCGGCCACCGCTGTAGTCCCAACTGTTGTCAAGGAAATTGATGCCGCCGTCGAGCGCAGCCCTCACGATAGCGATGGCATCCCCTTCCTCAAGCCGCCTCCCAAGATGAGCGCCTCCAAGTCCAACCATGGACACTCGCTCGCCAGTGCTGCCCAGCATTCGATAAGGGATGCCGTTATCATGCTGAATCATCTGACACCTCCTCTTCCCGACCACACTTGCGTGTTGCCACGGGCCACCTTCAAAGGTGAACCCTGACTCGGCCGGCCGCCTGCGCCGCGGACCTTCCTGAAGCTCTGAATGTCTCCCAGCCTACACGATTCCCGGTCGCAGTCTCCTGCCCCCACCAATATAGAATACACTGGGCGGATCCCGATTCCATTACTGAATCACTTTGAGATTCGTTCGTCCAGCCGCCACGATATCAAGACAGACCGGTAGTCGCCAGGACGCTCTGTCGGAATCGCACGTGCAACGGTGCGCCCGTGCGGCGAGCAGAACCCGCCGTGACCGAAGCCGCCGATGGACCCCGAACCACAACGGCGTGACTGCCCGGCCGCCAGGGAACAGGCTGGCTTCGGCCATGTGAAAGCCGTCGATTTGACAGTGATAAATCGGCCACGCTACATTTGAAATCAGGTCGCCGGGATGGGTGGAAGTGCCACGGGGGACGACTGTTTGCGTTATCGAACGTTCCACCAACGGCCATGCTACAAGCGGATCGGCTTGGTCGCCTGCAGCTGCCACAGCCTGGCGATTGGGTCGGTGCCATTACGACAGATACGAGGGGATAGCGTGACCCCGGGGAGGTATCCGGAGCACGATGGAGGAGGTGTGCGATGTTACTGAGTGATGCACCCGTCTACGCGTCATTGCCTGTCGTCGACCTGCAGCGCGCAAAGAAGTTCTACCAGGAGAAGCTCGGACTGAAAGTGGTCAAAGAGGATCCGTCGCCGGGGGCAGCCCTCCAGGCTGGTGGCGGCACCGTGCTTTATCTTTACCAGCGCGCCGCCACGAAGGCCGACCACACGGCCGCTTCATTCATGGTCAAGGACTTTGATGCCACCATGAAGGAACTCCGGGCTAAGGGCGTGATATTTGAAGAATACAACATGCCCGGCTTGAAGACCGTCCAGGGGGTTGCCAAGATGGGCCCGTGGAAGGGAGCGTGGTTCAAGGACACCGAAGGCAACATACTTGGCTTGACTGACATGAAGTAGCGTCGCTTGAGCAACAGTGTGGCCGCCCTAAGCTCGCCACACTGTTGCTGAGTTCACAACGCAGTGCGCTCCCCGCCTGTGCGCCTATTCGATGGAGAATCAGGCATAGTTTTATCCGGCCAAGGGCGCGGTTCACCATCACCTGTGTCAACCGGCGTTCAAACTCGCTATCCGGAGTTAGCTATGCCCCGAGCATGGCATGCACGTGCAATGCGACATGACGTCGCCTGCGACGGAGGGCCGGCCGCACGCTTCGCGAGGGAGTAAGATAGAGTTCAGTCTCAGGTCTGTCGCGACGGGAGGACCCAATGGATACTTCGAGGTTGGTCATCTGGGCGATGGGCGTCGTGTTGATAAGCATAGGGGTGCCTCTATTCTACCTGGGGCGCTACCTTCTGGCGTCCCCTGACGACAAGATGCGCAAGGCAAGGGCCATCAAGGTCATAGGTGTCGTCTGGATGGCGGTGGGAGTACTCATCTACGTTGTAGACCTGCTGCTCCCAAGCTTGATGTAACTGCCTATCAACGGGCAGTTCAAGCCGCAGACTTCGGCAGCTTGCATGCAACTCGCGCACGTCGGGGCAGTTGTGCCGAACACGACTAGCTGGTACCATTCGAAACCGGTCCGCCGCCCGTCGTGCCGCGGCTCATCGTCCCGGTGTGCAAATCCGCTCCCCTGTGATAGTTGCTTCAATGGCAGAAATCGGCGTCGATATCATCGAGATTCTTCGCATTGCGAGCGCCATAGAACGCTACGGAGATCGCTTTTTGAAGCGCGTTTACACTCCGCTGGAGATAGAGCGATATCGCAGTCGGACCCCGTCCCTGGCCACACGTTTCGCGGCAAAAGAGGCCGTGATGAAGGTCCTCGGGACGGGCTTTCGCGGCGTCTGCTGGCATGACATCGAGATTCTGTCCGACTCGCGCGGCAAGCCCGTTGTCAATCTTCACGGCCGCGCCCAAGAAAGAGCGCAGTGTCTCGGCATACGTTCGATCACCGTGAGTTTGTCCGATAGCAAGGAATACGCAGTGGCGATGGCGCTGGGTAACTGACATGGGGGAAATCTAGGCGTTATGCTGGCAAAAGTGATGAGTTGCGCCGTCGTCGGGCTTGACGGTGCACTTGTCGAGGTGGAGGTAGACATCTCCACCGGGCTCCCCTCCTTTTCAATCGTCGGACTGCCAGACAAGGCCGTCCAGGAGGCGCGTGAGCGAGTCCGCTCAGCCGTCCGCAACTCCGGCTTCCGTTTCCCCACCAAGCGAATCACCGTCAACCTCGCTCCTGCGGACCTGAAGAAAGAAGGCCCCGGCTATGACCTTGCCATCGCAATCGGATTGCTGATGAGTTCGGACCAACTCCGCGCCGATGTAAGAGACACCGTGTTCCTCGGCGAGCTGTCGCTCGATGGCAGGCTGCGCCACACACAGGGGATATTGCCGATGGTGTCGGTCGTGAGAGCGGCCGGAATGGCGAAGGCCTGTGTACCGCTGGACGACCGTGAAGAAGCCGAGCTTGTGCAGGGCGTGCAGGTGCTGGCTCCCGAGTCGCTAGCACAACTCGTCGCTTCCCTCAAAGGCGCCGTGCCACTCCCCGACGCTCCTGCCCGCGCAGTGGAACCGAACGCTGAGCCAATCGACGAGTCGTTCGACTTGCGCTATGTCAAAGGGCAGGAGCATGCCAAACGCGCACTGGAAGTTGCCGCGGCGGGTCGACACAACCTGCTGATGGCCGGTCCACCGGGAAGCGGCAAGACAATGCTTGCACGCGCACTGCCGACGATACTGCCTCCTCTGTCGCACGAAGAGGCGCTGGAGGTTACCAGGATATTCAGCGTTACAGGACTGCTCTCGAAGGGACAGCCACTGGTTCGCGAGAGGCCATTTCGGTCTCCGCATTACACCATTTCCAACGCCGGGCTTGTCGGTGGAGGGCAGTCTCCGCGCCCGGGAGAGATCAGTTTGAGCCACCGTGGAGTGCTATTCCTCGACGAACTGCCCGAGTTCGGGCACGCCACGCTGGAGTCGCTGCGGCAGCCCATGGAGGACAGGCACGTCACGGTAAGCCGCGCGCAGGGCAGTATCACCTTTCCATCCAGCTTCATGCTTGTCGGCGCCATGAATCCGTGTCCGTGCGGACACTACGGCGACCCTCTGAAGGAGTGCCGCTGTTCGCTGTCGGACATCATCCGTTACCGCAAGCGATTGAGCGGGCCACTCATGGATCGCGTGGACATCTTCGTGGACGTGCCCCGAGTGGACTACGATAAGCTGACCGGTGAAGGTCATGGTGAGACCTCATCTGAAGTCCGATCCCGCGTTTCCGGGGCCGCCACCATGCAGGAACAGCGGCTGAAAGACAGCAGGGCCACCTGTAACGCGGACATGACCGCCAAAGATGTGTTGGAACTGTGCCATCTGTCGTCGCGCGGCAAGGACATCCTCCACACGGCCATGCGCCAGCTTCACCTGTCGGCGCGCGCCTACCACCGCGTCCTCAAGGTGGCGCGCACCATCGCTGACCTCGACAATGCCGACCTTATCGATACGCCTCATGTTGCCGAGGCACTGCAATACCGTAAGCGCGAAGGGGACTAGCCGGAAAATCGTTGCGCCGCGAGAACCCTTGCCCCAGATGCACAGAGGCCCACTCTGACCGGCCAAGTCCAGTTATCGCCGCTCTTGGAAGTAGGGAGTAAGCGGAGGGTTGCTGCCATGAAGAGACTCACTGTTTCCGCTGTCTTGATTTGCGTCGTCGCGGCGTATGGCGTCTCTGAGAGTGTCTGGGCGCTTGTGGCAACCGACAGCTACATTCAAGAGTGGGCTGCCATAATAGGGACAGCTGCCCCGGGCTCGGCGCTCCTGACACTGGTGGTTCAGTTCTTTGGCGTCTTTCACATGGTTGCCCTTGTAGCCCTGGCAGTCGTTGCCCTGATTCCACTTCGACGCGCGGAGAAGTGGGCATGGTACACACTCGCAATTCTTGGTGGATTCGCTATGGCGTGGGTCGCCGCTCTCTGGGCTTCCCACTTTCCTATCGTGTACATCCCGGTTGCCCTGGGGATAGCAGCGTTGGCACTGTCAGCCCAGCCGGTCTTTGGCAAGAAAGACTGAGACGCCAGGCGACCACGGGGCCGGTCTCGCGAGGTTTACCAATCGCCTATGAACCCGCCGGCCCCGCCTTCCTGGGTCGTCACGCCAAGGAATAGCAACTGAACCACGCGTGCGACGCGGACAGGACCGACAAGGTATGGTGGAACTCTCCTGCCTTACGTCCGGCGTCAAGGACACCACAGACAGCTATGCGCCAGCTTCACCCGTCGGTTGGCGCCTACCACCGCGTCCCAAAGGTCGCCCTCAGCATCGCCGATCCGGACGACGCCGACCTCACCAACAACACGTGAACGAGGCGCTCCGATACCGCAAACGCGCAGGTGACTACAGAAGCATTGCCTCAAGGGCGATGGTGCGTGCCAATCACTGATACTATTGAACTCTCATGGACTCTGTCACGCGTTCAGCGGAGTTCAGCATCGGCCAGCCAGTGGAGACGGTATTCCCGCTTTTCAGTCCCGAAGGGGAAAAACTGTGGGTTCCCGGCTGGGACTATGTAAGCATCACAGGTTCGACCGAACTCCATGAAGACTCCATATTCGTGACCCGCAATCACGACCACGCGGGTACCGAAGCCCTCTGGCTGGTCAAGCGGTACGAACCGGAGAACTACTTCGTGCAATTCTACAGAATCGAGCCGGAAGATAAGGTCGGCGTTGTCTCGGTGCGTTGCAGTTCCATGGGAAGGCAACTCACATCGGTGGAGGTCACATACCGGTACACCGCTCTCGGCTTGAAGGGCACAGAGTTCATTCGTGACTTTACTTCGAGCCATTACGACCAGTTCATAGGTGAATGGCGGCGGTTACTGGTGGACTACTTCGACTCACACCTTTATCGGTGAATCCCTACTGGGCCGTCACATTTCACGTCTGCGCATTCAGCGCCGCGCCAGCTTCATCCCGCAAACCTCGCATCCTCCATGCCGCCGATGCGTTTGGAAATCGCAAACGCGAATGGAATGTAGTGTCTGCCGGGGAACTGCTGCTTCGAATCGTGATGCTACCGGCGGTGAGGCAAATGCGGTATCCGCGGAACTCCAAACGTGTCAGCCGTTCGCGAGGCCTACGTGCTTTGCATAGGCGTCCCTCAGGCCGCCGAGATGCTGCACCCCAAACTCCCGGCGGGAGAAGCCCGACTCCGCGACCAGACGCGCATAGTCGGCAAAAGCTCTTGTCCCTGCCTTTCAATCCCTCAGCGAGTGCACCGAGGTGGAAGTGCCACAGTGCAAGGAATGCAGTCACATAGACGTATTCCGCGACGTCGCACAACAGGTGTGTGAGGCGCAGCATCGTGTGCTCACCCTTCGTCTCAAGCTCGTAGCGGACTCTCGACTGCAGCGAGTCCACCGGCAAACGGCCCCCTGGCTCCACGCGTACTCGACCACCTGCGGCGGCTGCACTGTGTGACAATTCCCGACGTCCATCCCGCCGGAGTGTCTTCGTCGTAGGTCCTGATGACGAACGCGCCACCCATCGCCAGTTCGAGCTTGTCGACCTGATTCAACCAGAGTCGCGTGCCTTCCATGTCGCTGATGGCCCACCACACACGCTCCTGAGCCGCCGGCAAGTGCCGCCTGAATCGGATAACTGAGCAAGGCGTCTCACGGCGCTCAAGAAACTCCATCGAGATCCGAACTGCAGTCGACGCTCATGGTCCTCCTCGGATGACCGCGGCTCAGGATACGGCTTTCTTGATAAGCGCTACGATTCTCTCTTCCTCGAAAGGTGTCAACTCCGTCAACGCGTAGGCGGTCGGCCACAGGTGGCCTTCGTCAAGGTTAGCCTCCTGGTTGAAGCCGAGTGTCATGTACCTCTCTTTGAACTTATCCCCTCCGCGGAAGAAGCACACGACCTTGCCGTCTTTCGCGTAGGCGGGCATCCCATACCAGAGCCTGGGAGCAAGCCCCGGCGCGTTCTTCGTGATGACTTGGTGCAGCCGCTCGCCCATGGACCGGTATGGCTCCGGCATCTCGGCTATCTTTGCCAGGACTGCCGCCTCGCCGTCGGTCTTTGCCGCACCGGGCTTCTTCTCTGACTGACCCATGTCGCTCCTCCTCACACGACGGCACGCGCCGTCGCACCTCCGAACATGCGACGCCACAATACCGCGAGCGCGAGCCATCGTCAACGCCTTGGCGAGTGCGGAGTTTGTGACGTCGCCTCCACGCTCATGTTGTGCAAGAGTGTCGGCGGCTCTGCCATGCTCCCCGTTTGCACGCAGTCGAAGTGACTTTCATCCGCGATTACGGAAAAACGGCCTATGTCTCTTCGGCCGAAAAGTGAAGCGCGAAGTCGAGCATGTCGGAGTCACCACGCTGACTTGCGCATCACGTTGACGACAGACCCCGGGTGCGGCGTATTGCGCCCGGTCTACGCCGCCACCACTTCCGGAGTCAGGCTGCAAGAACAGCGCCCCGGCATTGTCCGCGGTCAGCCGAACAATGGCTGACTTGACTCTCTGGCCACCTCGATACCACTCACGCCCCGAAGCGGTTGTGTAGCGCACGTGCAAGGGATTGAGTAACCAGGCGCCTCGCCGACTGGTCTTTCGAACTATCCCGTGAGGGAACCAGCTCAAGCGGGATGAAGCTCGAAGTGCGCCGTCTCGCGTTCTCCGCCACCAGGAATAGTCGAGACGCACTCCCCGGTATTTCAACTCTGCTATCGTATGAGGCGCTACAAGACAGTTGTGTTGGTGTGCATGTGTCCGCTCTTGAATCGAGACAACCGGTCCGGCTCCACTCCCGCGGCTGCAAGCTGCACCGCGCACCGCTTGAGGAGAACATAGTGCGATGAGACGTCCTCGCATCTCTCACAAATGGATTGTCCTTGCCGGCGGCTTCACCATCACGATCGTGGCCTACGCGATGCGCAACACCTTCTCGGTCTTCTACCCCGTCATTGTGTCTGACTTCGGCTGGACGCGCGGCAGCACCGCATTGATGTTCTCGCTCGCGTTGCTGTCGTATGGCCTGTTCGCGCCCGTTGCCGGGACACTGGCGGACAGGTACCGGCCGAGGTATGTGCTTGCGCTCGGAGGAGTCGTCGTTGGCGGCGGCCTCGCCCTCCTCAGCCTGGCATCGTCGGTCTGGCACTTCTACCTCATCTACGGCGTGCTGGTCGCCATCGGCACAAGCCTCATCGGCATCACGCCGCTCATGTCAGTACTGTCGCACTGGTTCGGCAGCAGACTCAGTGGCACCGCGTTCGGCATCCTCGGCTCGGGCTTCGGCGTCAGCCTGGTGTCGGCGCCCTTGTTCCAATGGCTCATCGCGGGCCACGGTTGGCGCGCAGCCTACGTCATCATCGGTTTGAGCGCCACCACTGTCATCGTGCCCGTGAGCATCCTTCTCATGCGCCGCAGTCCACAACAGCAGGCGCTGCTCGACCAGGAGGCCGCCCGGGTGGCCGGACACAAGGAATCAACATCCTCACTGGAGTACACGCACCAGTGGACGGCGCGAGAGGCGATGCGTACGCACATGTTCAAGCTATTCCTCTTCATCGGCATGTGCGACATGGGCTTCGCGTTGCAAGTCGTCATCGGTCATCAGGTCTACTTCCTCCAGGATGTCGGCTTCGACCCGATGGTGGCCGCACAGGTATTCAGCGTGTTCGGCATTGCTGTGGCTGCCGGCAACCTCTCGAGTCTGCTGTCGGACCGCTTCGGCCGCGCGCCGTTCTTCCTGGCAGGCTGCCTCTCGGCGGCAGCTGCAATGTTCTTGCTGCTCGTGTTGAGAAATCCTGATTCCACCGTCGTGCCGCTGCTATTTGCTGTACTCTCAGGATGGGGTCTGGGCGTGAGCGGCCCGACCTGCTACGCGGCTCTGGCAGACCGATTTCATGGGCGGAACTACGGCGCCATCCAGGGAGTCATGATCCTATTTGTGTCGCTCGGAGCCGCCGTCGGGCCGTGGACAGGTGGCTGGCTGCATGACCTGACTGGCAGCTATCGGTCCACCTTCATCCTGGTGCAGGCCCTCCTGTTGACGGCTGCCGCACTCTTCGTAGTCGTCATGCGCCAAAGCCCAGAGGCGCCATCACGCCGGAAGAGGGAATTATAGGGGGACCGCCCTACCGGTTGACCTCGGACAGGATCATGTTGGAACCGCTTTGCGCTATTTCAAGACTCTGTAGTCGTCGTCTGAAACAGGTTCCAGCCACTTCGTTGCCCCTTTGCGGGGGTCGACCAGAATGAACAAGTGTACAAACCAGCTGTCTTTGGCGGCGCCGTGCCAGTGTTTCGCATCAGCTGGTATCTCGACTACGTCTCCTGCATGAAGCTCCCGTGCCGGCTTGCCCCATTCCTGGTAATAGCCTCTGCCGCCGGTCACCAGCAGCACCTGACCACCACCGTGCGTGTGCCAGCTATTGATGCACCCCGGCTCGAAGGTCACGTTTCCAACGGGACACGCGGAGTCACGCGACGTGAGCATGTTGATCCACACCGCTCCGCTGAAGTTGTCACTCTCCACTTTCTCCCCCAGGGGGAATATCACGCTACCGGCGAGGTTATTGGGACTCATGGTTCACTCCTGTTCTCTTCGTTATGATTGCCCGTAGTAGATTCCCGCCAACACGCAGCCAATTTAGCACAGACAGGTCGGGTGTCGCGCGCCGTCCGGCGCGCCCACGCTTCTCTCGATGCCGCCAACTCTTCCGCGCCTCCATGTGGCCGAGTCCCTTCAGCACCACGAGAGAGCGGGACCGACAGTAAGGATGTGAGACAGAGCGGCGGTTCGAGGAACCTCAAACCCAGTGGTCAAGGACAACCATAAACGTGGTACTCTGAGTGGATTCGTTGACAACAGTGCATGAGCACGGTACATTGCATGTTGCATTCAATATACGGGAGACGACGATAGATGGGCTTTACTGCCGATTCACTACAAACGAGTAAGCACCTCACGGCGCGGGAATTTGTGCTCGAGGGCATTCGGGACGCCATGCTGAATAAGCAGCTCATGGCCGGGCAGGAACTGGACGACCAGTCACTCGCGGAGACCTTCGGAGTCAGTCGTACTCCCGTCCGCGAGGCGTTGAAGGTGCTGGAAGTCCAAGGATTCGTCACCCACCACCCCTTCTCCAAACCCGTGGTTGCCCCATTGTCCGCCGACCGCATCGAAGAGGTCTTCCTCATGCGCATCGCCCTGGAGGGCACCGCGGTAGCCCGCTCAAGCATGAAGATCGACGAGGCTGGACTCAACCACCTCCAACTGTGTCTGGACAAAGGACAAGAGGCTATTGAGAGGCAGGATGCCCTGGAGTGGCGGCGCTGCAACCGCGAGTTTCACACCGGCCTCTCTGCCGCAGCCGGCATGCCGCTCTTGAGCCGCGAGGTCGACTCGCTCATCCAGCTCAGCAGTTTCTTCAGCATCATGTCGTGGAATGAGATCCCCGAATCCTTCGAACGGGCCGACCTCGAACACCGGTCAGTTCTTCAGGCCTGCCGGGACAGGAATCCCACGCTGGCCAGACACCTTATCGAGGATCACGTCACCCGAACCCTGAACGACCAGGTCAAGGCGGCCCGTGAGCGCGAAGCCGGACAGAACGCAGCCAAGGAGGCCGCGTCTGCGGGAGGCCGCTCGCAGCCGAGCGGCGACAAACACGTCCGAGACTCGGCGCCGAATCAGCCGGGCGTGATAGCCACGTCACGGTTGACACCGGGAGTCCGGCCATCATGCGGCCACGTCTCTGCGACTTGAACGAATGCCGCTGTTCCCGACCTCGGCCCCGTCGCGCCTCGCGAATGGACGGGGCGCCGTCCCTTTGGTGCCGTCTCCAAGCCTCTGAATTGCCTGCCTTCGGCGAAACACCGGGCGTCGTGATGTTGGCGCCGCGTCGACTACCCTCGTGCGCGCTACAATTGAAGTGTGTTTCACTTGAATCGCCGGGCATTGCCAGTTGTTGCTCTCGCATCCGGGGCGTTCGTCCTGCTCGGGTCTGGCTCCCGATTCTGCGTTCATCGCCGGCGCAGACGTCCCGTTCGGCAGCGTTACCATTCCGGCGCAGACACACGGCGCACTGGTGAAAACCACACTGCCCGTTGGGCCGGATATCGCGCTACAACTGGACTCGCAGTGGGAACTCCCCCTCGAGTTCTCTACTCGCACAGCGAGGGCAACTCACCTGTCGCGCGCCGAGACCCGCCCGGTCACCGTTTTCGCGCATTACACGGTCGAATACATTCCGAATCCGATTGGTTGGAACCGCGGCCGCAACACCTGCCAGATTCTTGATACCCCTCCTCCTCCTGCCAGTCCGCAATGCACCGTCTAGCGTGGAGTCACACCACTACGCGCGCAGTATCCCCGAAAGGAAAGTCCCGACACACCGAGATGGTGCGGAGCGCGCTACTCACCGTGAAGACACGCAGAAAGTGGTTTCTGACACCACAAAAGTGCCTGGTCACAAGTCCCAGGAAAAAATTGCTGCAACCAGCGCGGGCTGGTTATGGAGGAAGAGATGTTCGGACACGCAGTTAAAGACCCCGTCAAGGAGCAGAAGCTTTCGCCCAAGGAATTCATGGCTCAGCAAGTGGACCACCTGGAGAACGGACAGGACCTGACGTTCAAGCTCGGGCCCATATACAAGAAACCGTTTGTCGTCGTCACCCGCAATCCCAACTATCCGGGGAAAGGAAAGAAGTTCTCCGTATCTCAGGACGACGCAACCCCGGATGGCAGGCCGAGCGGCTCTCGAGGCACCTTCTTCGACACGAATAATGCCAAAGACGTGGCCTCATGGGTGGTCGACAGAGGTGGGCATGTGTATGAGAGCTAGCGACGTATAGGGAGCGTTCCCGTGTTGACAGGTCGATGTGGCGGCAGGCTGACAGCCTGCCGCCACATCCGATTTCAGATAGAAAGACGGGCTTGATGGGCACGGCCACACCGCCGCTTGCCAAGCATCGACAGGAGTCAACCCCGGCCGGACCGGAATTGAGCCCGCAGAGAATCGCATCTATCGAACTGCACCGGTCAGGTGCTCTTCTCGACCGGCGGAGACCGCGTGACTCGCAAACGGGTCGACGGCCAACCAGCGCGAGTATACATGGGGCCCGCACGCCCTTTTCGGTGCTGCGTCGTGGACCCGCCCGCGTCACGAAGCGCGATGCCTCAGGAACGGACGCCCAGGTTGCCTGAGCGATGCGGGTTCACCGATAGACGGCGGGGACTGCGGCCTGCGTCTTTCCAATCGCCTCGCGCACGTACTACTTGACGCGGGCGTAACCCGCGGAGACCACGTCGCGCTGCTGATGTCCTACCGCCCCGAATGGCTCGTTGGTTATTTCGGAATCATCAAGGCAGGCGCGAAGGCAATCGTACTGAACTCCATACTCAAGCCGTCGGACTACCGCAATCTCCTTCAGGACTCGGATTCCTCTGCCATGCTCACGGACCAATCCATGTCCGCCATTCTCAAGGATGTGATTCCTGCGCTGCCGGGACTCAAGACGGTGTGCAACTGGGACAGCAGTGAATTCGCCCGGGCACTGGACAAAGCCCCGGACACAATGCCCGACGTCGACCTGTCGGACACGGAGGAGTGCACCATCGTCTACACCTCGGGGGTGCTGGGCAAGCAGAAGGGCGTGGTGCACACGCACGAGTCGATCATGGAGGCCGTTCGTATTCTCACGCGAGAACTCGAGGTGTCCGGTGACGATGTGATAGTGGGAATGATTCCCTTCTTCTACCTGCTGGGACTCGCGGTCGTAGCGCTGATCAGCGTCGGTGCAGGCGCGACGATCGTTCTGCTGCCGCGGTTCAGTCCCGCGAACGTACTGGAGGTCGTTGACCGCGAGCGCGCAACCGTGCTGATAGGGGTGCCCGCAATGTTCAACGCCCTCGCGCAAGTCGACCAGTCGCTTATCGACCGATATGACGTAAGCAGCCTTCGCGCAGCGGTCGGAGCGGGCGCGAAATCATCCGCGCAACTCATGGCGGACCTGGAGAACAAGTACAACCTCACTTTCTGCGAGATATACGGCACCACCGAAGCCATAGGAAGCAGTATCTCAGCGATGCGTGACCGCAAGCTGGGCTCAGTGGGGAAGCCGCTGCAGGAAATCCGCATCATCGATGGTGATGGGCAGGAGGTGCCGGCATGCGAAGTGGGGCAGCTCGTGGTTCGCAGCCCAATGCTCATGCGCGGTTACTACAATGCTCCGGAGTTGACTGCAAAGGTTCTCCGAGACGGATGGTTCTATACGGGCGACCTCGTACGTCGAGACGATGACGGCTGTTTAGAGTACATCGAGAAACAGTCATTCATCATCGTAACAGCGGGCGGCACCAAGATACCTCCAACGGAAGTGGAGGACGTGATGCTCACGCACCCCGACGTGGCTGAGTTAGCGTACATAGGGGTACGAAGGCCTGACGGCAACCAGATTCCGACCCTGTTCGTGGTTCCTCGCGCCGATTCAGACCTCACGAAGTCTGAGGTCCGCAGATTCTGCGCCGAGAACATTGCCGCTCACCGATTGCCGCAACGCATCGAGTTCGTAGAGGCGATCCCTAAGACCGGGTCCGGCAAGATAGATAGGGCGACGCTGATGAACGCCTGCGTGGCATGACGCCGACACGATTCCGTATTGCTACCGTGTTCTGCATGCGGTGACGCGTCCGCAGACTGCCGCGGTCCGGGCTTCGCCATTTGTTGCCCGGTCTGCCGCGTGTGGCGCGCTCGAGACTTCGCCTCGTGCCGATGCGGCCGGCAGACAGGACGTCGTCCTCACTCTGTCAAATGCAATCTGTCCGGCGGACTCGACACGGTCGATGGCCTCTCCACCGGCCGGGGTATTGACATCCGTCGCCATCAGGTTGATTATGAAAGTGAAGACACCGGCTCCTACAACTCGCTCTCGTCAGGGAGGTGAGATTGATGACGGCGCTAGATGTCCATGAAGACGAGGTTCTGTGCCCTTCCCTCAGAAAGGCCGTCCGGGACCTCAATGATGCCCGCGGCAACCCGCGATGGACGCTCCCCGAGACGATTGACATCTGCATCCAGGTCGACGCCATCCACGAGACGCGTGGTATCTGTTCGACGTCGAGATTCCGCGAGAATCGACAAGCACCTCAGTTCGTGCGCCTCTGGGTTCTTGCATGTGATTTCGACTGGCTCATGCAAAGGGGCTAAGACGGCCTGTCTCAGTGGTTGCACGCCAGGTAGCCATCGGGCTTGGGTGCGGATCTGTGTATCCCACGTGGCTGTGGCTCTTGAACTCGTGGGGTGACCAAGTTCCAGACCTTTCAAGCGTTGCGGCCGCCGCCCATCGCGGGTGCGCCCCTTGCTCAAGTTCATGAGTCCGTTTGCAGGCAACATCAAGCGCCGAATGTCGAAGGTGGACTTGTCGTGGGCGGCAGTGAGGGCAGTGTTCCCGCCATACTCAGTCATCTCGATGGTTTCGGTTGCGCTCGTCTGTAAGCAAGTCGGCGAACACGAATCCATCACGTTCCACAGTCTCTCCGGACTGTATGGCGACGGGGTGACCGAACATCGGACCATCGTACGCGAACGTATGAAACTCACCTCGTTCGCCGCATGGATCGACAGCCCCGGGTAGTTCATCGAGCAAGGCGAGGTCGTATTCTCTGCCCGCGAAGGCGGAAGCAAGCTGGTTTGGGTCGATGCACGTCAGCCTCGCCCGCAGCCCGCCCAACACCATTTGGCGGGCCAACACGGGGGTTGAGGCCCCCCACAAGGGGAATATCGGCTCGATGCCGGTGCCGGCCATCTTCTCTTCGCGGTAGCGCCGAACGTCCTCCAGAAACAGGTCACCAAATGCCGCGACCGTAATCCCGGAGTCGCGCGCTCGCTCAAGAGCCGCGCGCATTGCAGTCTGGTATTCGGAATCACTGCAAGGTGACGGAATGTAGACCGGCCAGAGTGGAATGCCTACAGCTTCCGCCTGGGCTTGCAGCAGTTCAGTTCGCACTGCATGCATGGCGACCCGCTCGTATGCGCGATTGACGGTCGTGAGCAGCGCCACTACCTGAACGTTGCCTTGCTGACGCAAGACGTGCAACGCCCAAGCGCTGTCCTTGCCGCTGCTCCAGCAGAGAATCGCCTTAGGTCGCGTGTCCACTGAGAAGTGACAATATCACATCGACCCGTGCCACCGCTCTCATACCGGCGGCGGCCTATCGTTGGGTTGTGCAGCCGCCTGCCGGGCGTGCCGGCGCTTGGCGCCATTGCGCAAGCATTCGGAAGCACCGCGTCCGTGCATCGGATGGTCAACGTCATTCCATGCTGCAACCGCACTGAACAAACCGTGCTTCCAGCCTAAGTACGTGGAGCACGGTCGTCATACACAAGAAGTGCACGGACAATCCGGCTGCCCCGAAACTCGTACCCGAATTGTTCCGCGATACGGGCTGCTTTCACCAACAAAAGCGTAACAACGCCGCGGGTTCATGGCATAATGGGCGCCACAAATTTGGGGGAGGCCAACACGAACCAGAAGAAGAAGGGAATAACAGCCTACATCCTCATAACGTTCATCATGGCCTGGGTTCTATGGGAGATACCTTTGCGCCTGGGTTTCAGCATTCTCAGCCCGCTCTTTCAGTACATCGCGCTACCCGGAGCCTTTTCCCCCGCTATCGCCGCAATCATAGTTCGGAAATGGATCACGCGCGAGGGATTTGCGGATGCCGGTTTGAAACCGAATCTAGCGAAATCATGGCGATACTATCTTTTCGCGTGGCTCTTCCCCTTGTTCGTATCCGCCATCATCATAGGGCTGGTCGTAGCATTGGGCATCGGCAGCCCGGACTTCACGTTGCAGCGGGCGATGGGCATCTTGTCACCGGGAACCGCGGCGCCGGCTATACCACCCTACGCCTGGGCTCTCCTGCCGGCAGCGTTACTGGGCACCGCTCTCATCTCGACTTTCTTCTTGTGGGGAGAGGAGTTTGGTTGGCGGGGCTATCTTCAAATCAGACTCTTCTCCGAGCGACCCCTGCTGGCAGCTATCGCCACCGGAATCATCTGGGGAATATGGCACTACCCGCTGAATCTCAGGGGTTACAACTTTCCCGAACACCCGATCCTGGGATTGTTGATCTTCCCTATCAGCACCGTGTTGCTGTCCATCATTTTCGGTTGGCTGCGTTTGCGCACGGGGAGTGTATGGACCTCCTCGCTGGCACATGCGGCTACGAACTCCATCGGCGGCTCCCTCACGGTGTTGCTCTTCCTGGGCGGGCCGGATTACCTGTTTTCGAGTTACCTCGGATTGCTGGGCTGGATCCCCCTGGGCGCGGTCTCTCTCTGGATCATACTTACGGGGCGGCTGAAACCTCTAGACGTGTCCCCGTAGTGCCGTGGCCTGAAGAGCATGCTGTCGGTGGTGACGGGCTAGTCCGCGCAGGCAGAGCGTCGAGCCGGTTCCACAAACCCGGCAAGGACGGGTAGGCTTCGACGCAGGAAACCGGCGGGGGCTAGCCCTCCTTCGCCCCGAAGTAGGCGGCCACCCACGCCCAGAAACCGTACACCCACACGGCGATTGCTATCAGTATCCAATTGGTCGCGCCCAGTCCAATGTCGGCGCCGCGCGCGCCTGATACGATCCCAATCACAAGGCATGCGATGCCCAGCCAGTCCATGACAATCGCATTGATTCCGGAGAACCTCGGACCCATCCTGAATAGAATTCTCTTCATGTCCTTCTGAATCTGACCCACTTTCACCACCTCCCTCGCTTCACCGCGGATTCCCTCTGGCCGCCTCCAACGCGGGAACGCTTGAGCGCGCGCGAACATAGTGTCTTCCGCGGAACTTGCTGTCAACGGCATCCCGCGGAACCACGAGCAGTGCCAAATCACGATGCCATGGAACACATCTTGCCCTCATCTTGACCATGAACCGCCTGAGAGGGCGACTGTCCGTCCCGGCAATGTGGTTACCTTCCCGCCGACTCCACTGCCGGCGGGATATGCCGCCGGACGCAGCGTGTGTGATGAATGGCGTCGGAGGTGTCCGTCGGCCAGGCACATCCACCATTGAGGCGCAGCGTGCAATTCGTTATCAATCACGGATGTCAGACACACATGTGGTGGCGGCCACGAAGACCATTGCCGATTCTCGACCTGCGCCGAGAACGAATCACGTGTGCCCCATCGGTTCAACGACGCTGCTGAAATCATGAAGACATGTGCGCGGTGTCACGAGAGTATGCATTCGCGGTATCGTGGTGCAGACCGGCCGCCGTGCGCCTCAGTTGCCTGAAAGCACGCCAGCCAGTGCGGCTTCGCTGCCAAGGTTGGTGAGGTCGTCTAGCGGGTCTCTTCGAGCCCATCCCCGCGTCGCCATACAGTGAAAGTGAGCAAGACGTGCACCAACGCAAGAGACATCAGCAGTAGAGCGAACAAGACGTAGTCGTAATCGGGAAGATATCCCGGCCGCATGCCGAAGCGGGCCAACAGGGGAGTGACCCAATCGTTCGTTGGTTCCAGGTCATGGAACCACCACGCAACGTTCCCAAACCACAGCCACGCTGCAGGCAATACAGCAAGTGCAAGGGCGCTGATGCGTTCGCTCAAGTAGTGAGTCCGGGCAGCCAGCAGGATAGCCAACGGTATGTACACCACGAGGTACTGGTAGTTCACGCGATATGAGAAGACGACGAAGACAAGGAAACCAACGAGTGCGCCCTGCAGCGCAGTCACTCGCGTCTTGTAGCTTGCGACCGCCGTAATGACGAGGGCAATGAGCAGGATTGGTATGGTGGACAGCAGAAGGCCGGCAGTGTTCCACCCGAAGACGTCATGCAGATAGGTAAGAAGGGCTCCGCTTCCGCTAAAGACAAAACACAGAGGATGTTGGTAGGCGGACGCCGCCTCGGGAAGGAAAACCGCACGCATGTACCCAAAGAAACTACCGGAAAGCATGAACGGGACGGACAGCGCCATCACAACTCCAATGGCGATCAGGAAGTCTGCACGAAGCCTGCCCTTTCCGAAATGCCGGGCGCTGACCACAACCATCACCGCAACCGATGCCAGGGCGTGTTGCTTGGTCATCATTGCCAGGGCGGCGAAAACAAACGCCCATTTATCCTTGCCACGGGCGAGCACAATCACTGAAGCCAGCAACAGCGCGGCCGCGATGGCGTCAAATTGTCCGAAGACGGCCGATTCGTACCAGGCGGTCGGATGAAAGAGCCAGAGGCTTGCGAAGAGAAGCTTGCGCCACCTCGGACCAGGTACGGCCCAGTACAGAAGGCATCCGATGGCCAGATCCGCGGCGATGATGGGGGTCTTCATGGCAATCCGCCAACCGGTATCCACCATGACGCTCGTGGCCGAACTGAACGGAACGAACAGAAGAGCCATCCCCAGTATCAGGAGCCATATTGGAGGGTAAGTGAATCCCCATCCATAAGAAGGGAAGAAGTCCAGACTGGCATCAGCGTACCGGTAGAAGTCCAGTCCGTAGTGCTGGAATACTTTCGCAAAGGCCCAGAACTGAGCGACATCCGGCCCTGCCGACAGGGGCGCCGCCCAGAACCTTACCAGTGCGGCAACAACGAGCACCGCGACAAAGAGCGCCGAGCTGAGCCTGTTCGTCCACCGAAATGGATGTCATGTTATTCGTGGCGAAGAGACCGGATCCGCCTGCAGCAACAGGGCGAAGGGGTAACGAATCGACGTAGGACAAGCCGCGATGCTGACCATGAAAGCGGAAGGTTCCTTCGGAGCGCAGGGACTACTCAAGCAGCACCTTGAACTCCCAGCGGCCCTCTACGTCCCCGAGCCGCGTGATGGCGAAATCGAACTCCTTGGCCTCAACCGGGATCGGCTCGATGCCATCCCAACCGAGCGTAATCCCGTCGGCCGTGAACTTGAGCCCGCTCCCCTCTAACCGCGTCACGGGGCCTCGATCCACACTGTACGCAGCCGTTGAATGCATGCCGATGGACTGGTATTCATACGGAGGACGGCCACCGGACAACTCGTACCCTTGGGGCGTGGTGAATGTGTATACCGTCACTTCCACCGCATCCATCTCGATGCGTTCGAGAGTCACGGTGAGGCCTTCCGCCGTCGCGGACTGATTGACCGCGAGTTCTCCGGCTCTGGCAGACACCCGGGGCCACAATCATGAAGCGAAACGAAGGGGTCACGGTGTACGTCACGCCGGTGGCGTTCTCGAAGATGACGTATTCGTAACCGATCTCATAGAGCCCTGGAGTCACCTCTCGGCCTTCATCGACTTCTTCCTCCGGCCACCAGACAGCAAATGACGGAGGACCGGGATAGCCCGCCCATAATTCGAGAGTCCGGTCACCCCCCTCAGACGAGTACACAATCGTTTCCCTGTCTATAGACTCGACATGCCAGGCCGGGGGATATGGGTCTATCGTGATCGCGTCTGACGAGAGGTTGCGGCAGGTCACGCCGTACATTACCGGTTCCCCGAGAAGGTAGCTGTCAGCCCCGCTAAGGTGCGGCTCAAACGAGACGGTTGGTTCCCGCGGCGATCGAGAGTCAGCAGGCGGTTCGGTCTCCGGCGGTCCGGAAACTGGCGGTTCGTCTGCTGGCGGCTCGACCTCTGCAGAAGGCGCAACCGCTGGTGGTCCCTCGGCTTCGGAAGCCGAACCGGGGGAGGTGATTCCGCCGCTGCAAGCCACGAGCTCCGGCAAGACAACCAGGCACGCGGCCAGCGCGAACGAAGGGACAAGTCTCAGCGTCTTCGTCATCCCACCTCGGACCTTGAGCAACAACGGGAAGCCTGTTCTCAATCTGCCACACCGCAGGTCAGACGTCAATCCCGCGGTGAGCGCTGAGGATCGGCGAGTTCAAGTGCTGGAGCGACCTCGGAGTTCCGGGGACACCGCATTCAACCGTCATCTACGTCCGCAACCGACACTCAACTCCCCGCGCTGCGCCACGTCTTTACCACCAGAAGAGTGGAGGTGTGGAACAGGTGTGGTCCGGCCCGACTCCTCAAGCCTTCTGGGCCGGGCCCATAACTTGCTACTCGTCCGGTTCGGAAGCCTGCCGTTCCCCGTACAATCCTTCGATGTCCTTGAGCGCCCTGGCCAGTACCTCATTGACCTTGCCGATCATGGAGGGATCGCCGCGCACAGCGTAATGGCGTACGTAGTGATTAAGCTCTCTAACGTAGTTCAAGGCGGACCGTGCCTCTCGCAGGTGCTCCTTGTTCTCCGAACCCCAGGAGCCCCAGACGCGTTGCTTTATGCTATCAACAGTCTCCTTCTGGTCCTCAAGGAACTTCTCGCCGGATGCCGTAATGGTGTACGTCTTCTTACCCTCGCTTGCGCTGCACGTAACGTAACCCATGTCTTCCAACAGTTGCAGAACGGGGTAAACGCTGCCGGCACTGAGGGAACGCAGGCCGTGGAAACGCTCCTCCATGGCGAGCGTAAGCTCGTATCCGTGAGCCGGTTTCTCCTTCAGCAGTGCGAGGACGATATACTTCATGTCCCCCCTTCTGAACAGCGACGGGTCTCGCCTGCAATTGCCGGGGAATTCCTCCGACGGATGGAAATGCCTGTGGGGACCGTGAATATGTGACTCGAACATAGTGCCTTTACCTCCCAGTTTGATATGTATAGCGATATATCGCTACATAAATATACCGGCAGGCGACGGCGCTGTCAAATGCTCCAGGATCCGCGGACGTCGCATTGGATTGCCATCGCGCTCGTGACGAACGCCGAGACCTTTCACGCACCATGTTGGCGTTCCCGCAGTTCTGGCAGTGCGCAGAAGGGTGCGCCGTTCCGGAACTCGGTCCGCAGCGGGGGTCGTCCGCGGGATAGAATATGAGCCATTCCAAGAGCACTGCCCTGACATGACGAGATGCCGGTTGAACGCCTCAGTTGCCGCCCTGGCGGTCATCCTGTCGCTGACCGGATGTTCCGGCGATGATAGTGTTGTTCCTCTACCTGCCTCGGCACAGGCTACTGTGTCACACCAGGTCCTCATTCCGTTTCCCTACGTCGATATCCTCACGGATGGCAAGGAAACGTGGCTCGTCGTCCGGGACGCAGCCAACCGACTTCTCTTGGAAGTCACCTGGCGAAATGAATCGGTGGCTTCCATTCCAATCGAACACCAGGGGCTCAATCCTGTGGCCGGAACCACATTATCTCTGGGCGGGGAAGATTACGACGTCGTGGGCATCACGTTGCACAACGACTGGTACCCGTATTCGGGCTACGTTACGTTGCAGTCGAGTCAGGCTAACGGACAAACTCAGGACGGAAAATAGACGGAGCGTCTGCAGCGCGCGGTTGCACATACGCAGCCGCTACCATCCTCTGCCTCAATTCGCCTTCAGTTCGCTCGAAGTGGAAGGGGCAAACCGTTACGCTGGCCCGCGGCTCATCCTCACCCGGCCCGCCGGCGGATGCTGATTGGCCGATCGCGCGAAGGGCCGGAACTGTCAGAACCCCCCAGCGCCTGTGCCCGGACGGATGCCACCGTCGCACCGGCGGCAGTGCTCGGAGTCTGGACGTCATTAACGACAGAAGAAGGTGATTCCGGGTTTACACGCACCACTTCTCAGGCGCACACAAGCCGGGGACTCCGGTGCTGACCTGAACGCCAACCCGTTCGATGGGTATGAAGAGTCGACTACGTCGTCATAGCTGCCTGCGCGGGTCAGCGCCATCGGGAAACGATTCTCCGCATCGAGGACATGCCCAACCGCCTTTCTGAAGGCGGCTTACCATCATCGGGGACAGACCGGAGCTGTCGAACCCCCTGTGGTACCTGTGCATCAGGTCACGAACGTCACCGGCCGCCCCGCCCCTACCGTCCACACGCCGGGCCATGTCTTCATCACTGGATTCCGGATATCGCATGATCATTGAGCTCTCATCCAGTGTACTCGCGCTCCATCATCATTGCACCTCCCCTCATTGCACCGGCGCGTCCTCCTCTCCCCACGGTGAGCGTTGCCGGTGCCCGCAAGTACCAGGACAACACATATATCTCGGTCCGTGTAAAGCTACAGTCGACAATACCAGCCGACATGGGCCTCGTTTGCACCGAATCTGAAAGTGATAGCAAACCAGATGCGATGCCGCCGCACTTCAAGTAGACTGAGTGCCTTGCATACAATATTGGGGTCGGCTCAAGAGTCCTTTGCATGGAGGTTGCCGTGAGCGAATCCGCAATAAGACATGTGACTATCCCCGGGCTGCGCCTGCACCTCAGAAGAGGAGACCCCGACATGCTCTGGGTAAACGGACAGAACCTCCTCCTGCTGAACAGGACCGCCGCGGACTTCGTCGAAACCTTCATCGATGTGATGGGCGGATATACGGACAACGTGGATGCCGGCCGCTTCAAGCAGGACATCGCCATCCGCATGAAGCAAAGATACCCCGAGGTTCCCGCCGAGGTATTGATACGAGACTTCGACCATATCTACGGCACACTGATGGATGTGGGCAAAGGCGGTTGCCCGATAGCCGAATTCGAAATGGGGACCATGGAAACCGATCCCAAACTCTGGAAGGCGCCTCCACGGATGGACCTGGCGCTCACGTATGAGTGCAACAACAACTGCTTCTTCTGCTATACAGGCGGTCCGCAGAAAGGCCGGGAACTCAGCACCGCCGAGTGGAAGACGGTCCTCGACAAACTCTGGGATAGCGGCATCCCGCAGGTAGTCTTCACGGGCGGAGAGCCTACACTGAGGAACGACCTGGTAGAACTGGTGGAGCATGCTCAGCAATTCGTTACCGGTCTCATCACCAACGGTCGAAGACTGGCGGACCTGGCGCCGGAATTACACAGGGTTAGCCTGGATTACGTCCAGGTGAGCATCGAATCGGATCGGCCCGAGGTTCACGACCGGATGGTGGGTGCGAAGGGAGCGTGGAAGGAGACCTGTGACGGTATCCGGGGGGCAATCGCCGCAGGGCTGGAGGTCATCACCAATACCACTCTGACCAAAGAGAATGTAGAGCGTTTCCCGGACCTGATAGAGTTCGGCCCCTCCCTGGGACTGAAAACCATGGCCTGCAATACAATCATCTGCAGCGGTCGTGGAGTCTGCACCCAACCGGATAGCAAGGTGCCATTGGAGACGCTCAAGAGTACGATGTCCCGAGCATTGGAAGCGGCCGGCAAGGCAGGCATACGGCTGGAATGGTATTCTCCCACCTGTTACAAGCAATTCAACCCCGTGGAGTTCGGTTTCGGTCCGAAATCGTGTTCGGCGGCCCAATACAACATGACCGTTGAACCCGACGGCTCCGTAATACCATGCCAGTCGTGGCTTAAGGAAAAGGTCGGGAACATACTCACCGATCCCTGGTCAAGTATCTGGAATCACCCGGTCAGCAAGGGGTTTCGGGAAAGAGACTATTTGAAAGAGAGGAAGGAGTGCGCAGGATGCGAGTACTTAGATCAATGCCACGGTGGCTGCCCGCTGGAATATTCGCACTAGCCCTTCTCGCCGCGATGGCTCTTCCTGCCGCTGCGGCAGATACCGCCACGTACAAGCTCTCAAACTACGTGGTGACCCTGGAGCCGCAGAGCAGCGGCCAGGTCCGCATCACATATCAACAAGAGTGGCAGGTGCTCAGCGGACACATCGCGTGGATAACGGTTGGCCTGGCCAACTCCAACTACACCGTGGACAGCTACAGCCAGGCTGCGTCCAGCGTCTCATCCGCGGATTCCGGCGGATTTACCGGAGTCAGGGTCGACCTCGACAAGGACTACCAGCCGGGCGAGTCTTTCGAAGTGCAATTTGTCGTCCTGCAGAGCAACCTGCTTGAGCGGCTGACGACTGAGAAGAAGTGGAGGATCGACTTCACCCCCGGGTGGTACGACAATGCGGTAACCGACCATCTGCAGATAGACCTGCTCTCGCCGGTCGACGCCGAGGCATATTCGCTGCTCGAGCCGCAACCGGCGATTAGTGGCAACACCTTCACATGGGAAAAGTCGAACGTCCCCGGCGGAGGCCGTTTCGAAATCAAGGTCGAATGCCTGGACGGCAGTTTTCTCGCCTCAACGGTTCCGGTGGAGAGCCAGGGACCCAATGTCCTGGCGATTGCCGGTCTGGTGGTCGGAATCATGTTTCTGTTCGCTTTCCTGGTTGTGCGCGCGGTGCGCCACATTCGACAAGTCCAGGACACTGCTTTGAAGGCCCGAATCGCCGCCACGGAAAAGGAACTGGCGGCGGACAAAGAAAAGGAAAAAGCAGCGGAGAAGGGCTTCAAGGAGTACGTCGAGGGCAAAGCCATCAAGCCCGACGAGCAGGGCCGGTATTACGACAAGACGTACGGCGACTATGTGACGCCGGCAGTATGGGTGGCGGTACTCTCGAACCAGGGCCAGCAAGCACAGAATGCCTCTCGTTCCCCATCACATTCCTGCGCCTGTGTTTCCTGCGCCTGCGCATGCGCCTGTGCCTGTGCGGGAGGCGGAGCTGCCGGTTGCTCTAAGAAGAGTCTGCATGAATGCCAGAGATGCCGTCTGTCTGTCTCACAGATGGTCCGCACTCCGCCGGGCGACGGCGCTATGAAGGTGCCGCTTCCGGCGGCCTCCGGAACGGAATCCACCATTCTCACCGTAGAGTCCCGGGGACCGGTGCAGGCGAGGATTGGCAACGAGAAGTGAATCCGGGGCTGTTTAGACTGAACGTGAACGTGCCACTCAGTCGAGCGCGGTATCCTGGACTTCTCAGTACCTGGACGCCAGGCCGCGTGCGCACTCTCCGACCGCCACCATGGGTGGGGCGAGGGCGATGACGAACGTGCCGATGAAGTGGACGGCGAAGACGAGCGTTCGTATCTGGGACAGCGGAGCACCGTAGATGTCTGCGTGAAGTCCGCCGGTCAGTAACGGTATCGCGCAGGCGAACCAGACAGCCGCAAAGGCAAGTGCGCCGGCGACCCCGTACCACTTCACGCGACATTGCATGTCAGAGAGTGTATGGCACAGCCCAGCGGGGCGCAAGGGCCGTGTTCACCCGTCGAAAATGCTGCCGAAAGCGCGGCGGTTCACTCAGCTAGAAATGTTACTGAGGGGAGCGCGACAACGGCATGCCGCACGTATCACCGCCGTCGCGGCCGCCCCCGAACCTTGGGTCTATCGATTTCCGGAGAGCAACTCACGCAGCGCGCCACCGTTCTGTCTGTAGTACTCGTGGATGGCGAGCAGGTCCACCCCAACGTTGAAATCACGGATTCCCATGTCGGTGTATTCTCTGGCTTGTTCCCAATTCCCAATCTCCACTCTTGCGCGTTTGCCGCGCTTCAGCGCCAGTTCAAGCATATCCCTGTGCGCCCTGTACGCCTCCGTACACCATTGACTGGTGTTGTAGGCCTTACCAACGCTCACGGAGTAGTCACATGGGCCGAAGTTCACCATGTCCACCCCATCGATGGCGAGTATCTCTTCCAACTCGTCGATTGCCCCTTTCTTCTCGATCATAACCATAATCACGATACTTCTCATGGCCTGCATCCATGATTCGCCCCCGACCTCCGTGATGAGAAAGCCGACATCGCGTGTCAGCGCACACCCATTCGTTCCTCCGTCTTCAGGCGTTGACGGTCTAACAGCGCGTATGCAGTCCCTGACCTCGCTTGCCGACGAGCAGTCGGCGAAGAGTATCCCCTGCACACCGGCGTGCAGCGCTCTACGAGTCATAAACGTGCGAGGGTCGTCCTCTATCTTCATCACCGACGTCAATGAAGGGAACAACTCAACAGCGCGAGCGAAATTGTCCAGATCGGGCAGCGTCCAGGATGCGTATTCCGCTGATAGCTGTATGTAATCGAAGATAGCCAGTGTGTCCTATCACCTCAACGATCTGCGGTGATGTGCTGATAACCTGAGTTCCTATCGTTGGTTTGCCGTTGTTCAGAAGCTCCCTGAGTATGTTCCTGCTCTTCACAAGGGTCTCCCTTCTTCGTCGATTGATATCGACACGTACTGTACACGAATGAGAGCTCGCAGTGTCCGTACAGCCGAGCGCTTACGTGACCGTGGGGACACCAGGTTCGCCGCCCGCGCAAGGCTACAGTCGAACAGGCGCGAGCGATTCAGGGCCCGTGTAGACCAGACCCGGAGGCGACGAGTGACTAAGTGCGGTGTCCCGGGAATACCAAACGGGATTTCGCGTTGCCTGCGAGGTCCGCTCGTCAGTGCGTCAGGAGTGCGTGCGTCATGTCCCGCCCAGATCGCTTGATAGCGCAATCAATCACGACGCACTTTCCATTCCCGGTCCAGCCAGAGCTTCACGTCGGCAATGACAGCCTCCGTCACGTCCGGCACCGAGCACGCCACGCCATCGTTCAGGGCCACTTCCTGCTTGAACGACCTCCAGAGTCTGGTCGCAATCTTGTGCCGCCAGCGTTTCTGCTCGCGCGCACTCAGCGCCTTGTATGCCTTCTGGTACTCCGCCTGAGTCAAGAAGTTGCTCCGCGGCAGTCTCGCTCCAGAGCGCCGAATCATCAAGCGATTGCGCCATCCGGTCATTGGACGTTCCTGTCATGGTGCTCCAGAGTATGACACGTCAGCGTCTTCAACGTCACGGGCGAAACGCCGCAGGAGACCTCGGTGCGGGCCGCGACTTCGATAGACGCAGTCCCGACGGACCCTTGATTCCGGATGAGTCCACTGCTCGTGGATTCGCCGCGTAGTTGAGTCCACACCACGCGCCCTTTGAACCCTTCAAAGCTGAGTCAGCGGCATCCACAGCACAAGTGACAGCTCTTGAACGTGAGACCGGATGAGGTATGGAGGCCCCGAAGTCAACGGTACGCACATCAATCCGCGGTGGCGCGGCTTGAAGGAGTCCTGACGAGGAGAATGCCGGGGATTGCGAGAAGCAGGAGCGTGGCGAACACTGCCATGGCAAAGACGTATGAGCCAGTGGTGTCATGGAGAAAGCCGGCAAGCAGGGGCCCGAAGGCCAGGGCTAGACTCATGAAGATGTTCAGAGCGCCGAGCACCGCACCGTAATGGCCAAGCCCGAAGTGTACGCTGGCCAGTACCGAGAGTGTCGGCAGCCATACACCGGCTCCCAACCCCAGTAGTGCGCCGCACGTCCAGAGGAGAACGAGAGGAGAATCAGCACGGACAGTCAGCAGCAGGAGTATCCCGGCCATCAGCAGCGCTGAGCCCAGGGCGAACACACGATTCGCCTGTATCCTATCGCACAAACGACCTGACAGTACCTTGGCGATGGTGCTGCCGGCCCCGTAGATGCCCAATATCGCAGCAGCGGTCGCTGTGGCGTAGCCGGCGTCCTCCAGGTATGGCGCCGCAGTCTGAAGGATGCCTCCACCCCCAAAACCGTAGCAGGCGTACGCCAGCGAGATGAGCCAGAACACTCGTGTCTTCGCGGCCTGCTTCAGCGTCAGACCCGACGCCCCGTTGGCCCGCGGCTTTCGCTGCCCCTCTTCCGCGGCGGGCGCCTCCGAGCCGTATGCATAGACTCCCTTGTCGGAGGGTCTGGTGCGTACGACACCCAGCGCCAGAGGTACGGTTACCGCCACCAGGACCACGGCCAGAGAGAAATAAGCGTGTTGCCAGTCGTGGTTTGAGAGCATGTAACCGATGAACGGTGCCATGACGACTCCGCCGGCGCCGACGCCTGCGGCCATCAATCCAAGTGCGAGTCCTCGATTCCGTGAGAACCAGTTCGTGATAATCGCGCTACAGGGAACGGGTCCCATCGCAGCGGCGCCCGCTCCGACGATTACGTATCCCACATAGAATTGCAGAACTCCGCTCACGCGACTCAAGAGCACGAATCCAAGCCCCATGACCAGCGCGCCCGCGGCAATCACGGCGCGTGCGCCGTAGCGGTCGACCAACCGGCCGACGGCCGGCGACGCAAGGCCCATGGTCGCATAGAAGATGGTGAACCCTGCCATCACCTCAGTCCGCCCCCAGCCGAATGCGGCCTCCAGGGGGCGCACAAAGAGACTGAAGACGAATGTGCCGGAGCCGTTGAACAAGGTCATGAAAACGAAGGTGACGGCTACCAGGTAATAGCCATAGAAGATTCGAGGCCTGTTGACTTTCATGGTTGAGTCACCGGCGCGACGCCGGGATTGCCCATTCTAGCAGGTGGCCGAGACGCAGAGTCTTGAAGGGTATCTCTGCAGGTCCGGGGACACCGCACTTGTCTCAAGTCTTGCAGGGCTGAGGCCACAACATCCGCACCACTCCAAACGGGGATCTGAGCGCGAGACTGAACCAGTATGGTGGCCCGGACGTCAATGGGTTTGCTTACACACTCCGGGTTGCTGCAAACGCAGAGCGGAATTCGTTGACGGGTACGGCAGGGCGCCGTTCCAGGAAGCCACGTCGCACTTGGCAGGACAGGGTTGCTGCAGCCCGGATGGCTTGCGGAGAGAACCACGTCGGCCGAAGCGGGCGCCTTCAGGACGTACAGTCGTTGGGCGACGGGCGGTTGACTTGGGCCAGCCAGCCCCGACAGGCCATCGAGCTTCACGGTGCCGGGCACACTTCCGGATACCAGACTCAGAGACCCGAGCTTCGCAGGCTCGCCAGGAGCAGAGACGACACCGGTCAGACGTTCAGCATCCGGACCGTTAACCAGATACGTGAGCAACCTTCATCGAATCTTCAAGCAAGACTGCTAAGGTGCTTCATGAAGTCCAAGCAAATGGCAATTACGGAGAAAGGGCATTGTTCGAACTCGCGTTAAAGGAACTGACCCGCAGAAAGCGGCTTTACCTTCTCAGCATTGCCACGATGAGCGCGGTTGTTTCGCTCATCGTCGTTCTCAATGCCCTGGGAGCGGCTTACCTGGACGCGGCAAGGCTGCCCTTCGACGATGTCCAGGGCACGATAGTCGTCCAGAAGAACGGCAACGTGCCTGAAGACATTTCCGGCGTCTTGCTATCATGCTCCATGGCGCCCATTGACTCGGGTTTTGTCAGCGCTGTGGCGGACTATGAAGGTGTGAAGAGCGTATCCAGCGCCCTGTCCCTCTGGGTATTCGACACGGCCGGCTTCAAGAGAGTGTTGGGGGTCAATTGGCATGACGACTTTGGCGCCAAACTGGCTTCCAAAGTGATTTCGGGGGCTGTTCCGGCCAGCGACCACGAGGTCCTCGTGGAAAAGACCTATGCTGACCAGAATAACCTGGGTGTAGGTCAGGAAATCATCGTTGACGACCGGACACTGGAAATCTCCGGCATTCTGTTGACGGCTGGAAACGAAATAGTAGGCGCGGATGTCTACGAGAACCTCGCCGCGGCCCAGTCGATGGCCTTCGAATCTCGGAACCTGCAAAGCGTGGAGGAGTTTGCCCCGGATGACGTCAATATAGTCTTTCTCAATGCGGCTCAGCCGAGCATTTCGGCCGTGGCTCAGCGTCTAAAGAGCGATCTGGTCAATGCGCAAGCTGTCGGCGGCCAAACCCCGCTTGGGCAGACCATCGGTGACTACAACATCTACACGCCGGAGTCTTTCGAGAGCCAGATTGCCTCGGCGTTCAAACTGTCCGACAGGTTGCTGGCCGTCATCTCGGTGGTCATCGTTATCGGGGCAGCTCTGATCGTGGCGCGCAGCATCCTGCGAGGCATCACGGAACGGCGCAGAGAGTTCGGGATTATGAAGTCAGTGGGTTTCACAAAGCGCGACATTCGAACGGCGATTCTGACCACCACCGCTCTCCAGACCCTTGCCGGGTTTGTGATTGGACTCGCCATTGCCGGCGTAGCCATAGGCATCCTGTCCCGAACCACAGTCACCGTCTCGATTCCCTGGGAACTCACCGCCTATCCCCATTTCCTCCTCGCTAACCCTGAGGCGGCGAACGTGGCCCAAGTGCATCAGTTACCGATCGTCATGCAGCCGGTTTACATGCTGGTTTCGCTGCTGACAGTCGGAGGGATAGGCCTCTTGTCGGCGCTGGTGGGCACACACGCGGTAAATAGACTGAAACCCATGCAGGTGATGAGATATGAGTAGCATCGTCGAGGCGAAGAACCTCAGCAAGTCGTACGGGGCACTCCGGGTGGTGGACAGGGTGTCGCTGTCCGTGTCGACCGGAGAGTTCCTGGCCATACAGGGGGCTTCAGGTTCAGGCAAGACTACGCTCCTGGGCCTCGTCGCCGGCCTCGAGAGGCCGGACGAAGGGAGCGTCCTGATTGACCGGAACGAGATCACTTCAATGGGCGAGGATGAACAGGCGCTGTTTCGCCGCCATAATGTCGGCTTCGTCTTCCAGTCCTTCAACCTCATACCCACGCTCAACGTAATAGAGAACATCGCCTTTCCGCTGTTTCCCGAACACGCCAACCGGACGGACATGCTGGAACGGGCCAGGGCTGCGGCCTCCGATGTGGGCCTCCAGGAGCGTCTCAAACACTATCCGGGCGAATTGTCCGGAGGGGAGCAGCAAAGGGTGGCGGTGGCAAGGTCACTGATAAATGACGCGAGACTCGTTCTGGCTGATGAGCCCACCGGTAACCTGGACAGTGAGACTGGAGCCAGGGTCATCGAATTGCTCCGGCGGCTGAACAAGGACAAGGGGCTGACGCTTGTGCTGGTTACACACGATGACCGAGTCGCAAATCAGTCGGACCGAGTGATTCGAATGCGAGACGGGAGGATAATCGAATGACCTCCAGACCTTCCGGTATCATTTCCGGCATTCTGCTGTTGCTGGCTCCTGCCCTGCTGGGCCTACCCGGCTGTGGGTCATCCATATCTGCCACTTCTGAAGTGCAGCCGGCGTATGCGCTCGACGTCAGTCTCTCGGGCAACGCTGCTCAGTACGACCTTGACGCACAAGGCAGGCTCACCTCCAACCTCCGATTGTCTTCTCCTGATGGGAGGTTAAGTCTGTTTGCCGCGTCCGGAACCTCGATCCTGGGGCAGGATAATAAGCCGCCTACGACTCTGGCTGCCATCGTGAATCGTCGGCCGCCTTTCCTGCCTGAGAATACAACCATCGTGGGAGCAGTGTATGACCTTGGCCCTGCGGGCATCCGCTTCGACCCTCCTGCCCAACTGACCATCGACTACAGTCAGGATAAGCCGGCGCAGGACACCACGGGCGACACGTCCAAGAGCGGGGGAGACGATATCTACGTCGCATTCTACCTGGACGGTAGTTGGAGCCAGCCCCTCGATCAGACACTGGACACCAACACTCACCGCATAACGACAGAGGTTGACAGCGCTGTGCACGCTCGCCGCCCTCGAGCCGACGGCGAGCGGTGTGTCCACACCGCCTGCGGCGCCGGTGTTGACTCCGCCCACCGATACACCAGTTCCATCCAGCACTGTGCAGGTCGTAGTCGCCGGGTATTTGACACACGGGCCAATGCAGCCAACAGTTCAAGCCATCAAGGACGTTCTGGCCAAGTACGGCGACAAGGTCCAGTCGACATGGGTCGATATGAATACTGCGGAAGGAGCAGCCTATTTTCAGGCGAACAAACTGACAGCCCATATGAACGTCATCATCAACGGCACGTCGACGTACACGGTGAACGGGAAGAGCGTCACTTTTCAGTGGTTCGAGGGGCAGGGCTGGACGCGGCAGGACCTGGACGCCGTGCTGGCCAGCCTCACCAGCCAACAGAGCGTCGCCGCGGGATAACGTTGCATGTACTTCAATTACGTGGTCAAAGAGGTGGTAAGGCGAAAGGCCAGGGCCACCACCAATGTGCTGGCCGTGGCAGTGCTGGTTGCCATGCCCGTTATCCTTGGCGCCCTCGTCACCGGCTACACCACGGCAATCTACCTGCCGTTCAAGAATGTTGGAGCTGACGTACTGGTGCAGAAGTCAGATTCCGGCACTCCGGTGTCATCTGCAGTGCGCTTACCCTTCGGCAAAGGACTCTTCACCGCGGAGGAGACTGACAGTATTTCAGCCGTGCAACACGTAGAGGCAGTGGCAAAGTCCCTGGTGGTCTGGCAGTTCGACAAGGGCAGCTTCATCTCCGTTCAAGGTATCGAGCCGGACAGCTTTGTAGGGCAGAAACTGGAGACAGGCATAGCGGAGGGCCGCTTTCTCGGCGTCAATGACGTTGGCAAGATAGTTGTCGAGAAGCACTTCGCCAAGTTCTACAACGTGAACGTGGGAGATGGCCTGAAGCTCGGTGACTCGACGTTTCAGGTGATTGGCACAGTTGCAGCGGAGGGCGAAAGCCAGGTCTCTTCAGAGAACATCTTCATGAATCTGGCAGATGCTCAGAAGCTGCTCGGTGTCGAAGGCTACAGCCAGCTGTATTTGAGACTGGACAACCTGTCTTCCGAAGACCAGGTCAGGTCTCAGATCAGCCGCGTCAACGCCAAGATGGTGGTTGTCTCAGGCAGTTCCATCTCCACGTCACTGAGCAACATGGTCTCCATCTACGAAAGGTTCCGCACACTTGGCGCCGCCCTGCTGGCCATCATAGTTGCGCTTATCCTCTTCCAGGTCAGCGCCACGGGTCTAATAGAAAGGAGACGGGAAATCGGCATAATGCAGGCCGTAGGCTGGACCCGAAGAGACATCGGCCTACAGGTAGCCGCAGAAGTGACGCTCGGCACGGTCCTGGGCTGCTTGTTCGGACTGGGCGCAAGCCTGGCTCTCGTGAATCTCCTGGGGCCGGTGAGCGTCCAGATCAGCATTCCCGGGGGCTTATCGAATGACCTCGTCACCGTAGCTGCGCCCCTGGAGATTTCAGCCGCGACGGCGCTGGAGTTCTCCATTTTCGCCCTGGCCGTCTCGGCAATAGTATCGTTCCTGATCGCCAAGCGTGTGTCGGGCATGAAGCCGTCAACCAACATGCGTAACTAGCTTCCGGAACGGCGCCAATGCAACGCGGACGAGTTATGCTGCAATCCTGGTCTCAACAGGCTCCACGGGCAACAGGGTCTTGAGCGTCAAGTCCACAAGCCACACGCGCACAGAACGTGGTGTATCCCCCCTCAGCCATCCGTCCGAGCTTCCGGGTTCTCGTGACCGGCATCAGGAACACCGCTGTCTTTCTTGCGAGGCAGGCCAATCCTCTTCATGGTGGGCCACAGCACAACAACGAGAATGCCGAACAGCACGTAGAACCATTTAGAAATGTCCGCTGAAATGAAGAGTGATTCCGGGGCATCGACAAGAGCATGAACCCCGATAGCGATGAACAGGTTGCCGGTTCTCAGGTAGATCAGGGCAAAGATCATACCTATAACAAACACGCTGGCGAAGTCCACGATCCATTCAACGGGAGTTAAACCCTGTCCTAACCGGTTAGGGATGTGCATCAATACGAAGAACGCCTGAGAAGCAAGCAGTGCGATCACAAGGCGTTTCCACTTGTGACCGCTGAACCGGGGCCCGGCTACTTTGAAGTACAGTTGAGGCAACAAGAAGCCTCGAAACGCGACTTCCTCCAGGAACGAATTGCCGAAGAGCTGCCCGAGCAGCAAACCTACCATCGCCGATATCCCGTACCGGCTCCATGAAGCATCCAGGGACACTCTTCCCGTGACGATGAAACTGATTACCGCCCCTGCAACTTGCGTTGCCAACCAGGCCAGCAGGACGATCACGGCCGCCCGGGGCATTAGGCTCCAACGAAGACCGATATCTTCCTTCTTGAGTCCACCGAATACGAGGATTACTCCAACCACAACGATGACGATGCCGGCGAGATTAGCCACCAGCGTGGGACTTACCAGGCCACCGGTCATTTCAAAGACAGGCCTCCAGACCTGGGATGGGAAGACAATGACGTTTACGACATAGAGGAACCCCATCTCCACCAGCGCGAACACCAGGATCGGTGTCCATCCGATTGGCTTGACCGTATCACTGTTGGAGTCGAATGGGCTATAGCGTTGCCTTTGCGGAGTTTGTGCTGTCACGAGTATGAACCCTCCTTGAAATGGTGGACCCAACCGAGGACGGTGAGATGGCCCTCTTCGTCAGGACGTTGTCAGACGCGAGACCATGCTGCGATTCTGCCTTCGTGAGTATAGCAAAGGACTACACCTCGCACTGATACTGATTGGCGGAAGGCCAATCTCCCCTAACCCGTCGAGCTGCCGCAAACGGCCGGCACTGTCGGCTATAGCAATCGGGCATGGCGGCGCGGTAAGATGCGGGAGTGGATAGCGTCGAGAGGAAGACGTCAGCGGCACGATGATTGAGGTACGAGCCGTTGCGCCTTACGACTTCGCGCTTTCGCTGAATGCCATGCTGTCCCGCCAGCCGGGGCAACGAACTCCCGAAACGCGGTTACGCATCCCGGCCATGATGGACGGTTCCCCGGCTATCATCGAGGTGACCTCAAGCGAATCCGGGTCCGGGCTGCAGGCCTTTTCTCGACCAAACAGCGATGCAGAGAACGTCCGCGCACTCGTCGAGTGGGTGCTCTTCGCCGGACTGGACCTCAAACCCTTCTACCGGCTGGCGAACAGGGATGCAAGGCTACGCCCGATTATCAAGAAGCTGCACGGACTCAAGCCCATGCGTCCGGCGTCGCTCTTCGAGATGGCCGTCATCGCCATCACGGAGCAGCAAGTCTCACTGGCATCTGCGCACCACGCGAGAGACAGGCTCATCCGCCGGTTCGGCCAGCCGGTCGAAGACCTGTGGGTCTTCCCGGAGCCGGACGTCCTGGGCAGGGCGTCTGTGGAAGAACTGCGTTCGGTCGGACTCACGAGGCAGAAGGCCGACTACATCCACAACCTGTCGATGCGCGTCGCGTCGGGCGAACTGAATCTCGACGCCCTGAATTCGATGAGCGACGCCGAAGCCAAAGAAACCATCGTCAGACTTCGTGGCTTTGGCGCGTGGTCGGCTGAGTACATTCTTGTGCGCGGCCTCGCACGGCCTGACAGCGTGCCCACCGGCGATATCGCCATTAGAGACGTCGTAGGCCGGTACCTCGGCGACGGCCTACGCACGTCATCGGCCGGAGTGGAGGAGCTGTTGGAACCGTTCCGGCCGTATCGCGGCCTCCTGGCATTCTATCTGCTGGTCCACCGTCGCCTCGAGCGCGCGGACAGCGCGGGGAGAGACCGCTCGCCCGGCGGTCACGTCAAGTAGTGCTCCCCTACTGCCGTTGCCGGACCCCACGTGGCCGGTACCGTCCCTCATTGTTATGTCACCTTGCGGACATCACACTTGTCCCCCCTATTCCGAAGGTGACAATCGAGCAGACGAGGGCGATGCGGGGTTCGTGTAGAGGGAATCCGAACGTGACGGTGAATCAAGTGCGGCGTCCCGGCAACTCGTAGTAGACTGATTCATGGCGGCTGCCGAACAAGGGCGGAAGGTGAAGCACGCGGGCAGCGAGGAGGGGTTGATGGCGACGGAGAGCGGTTTCCCCGGGGCAGGTGTTGAGCTTACGTTTCTGCTCGTCGTGAGCGATGTCGAGCGGTCAAAGTCCTTCTACCGGGATGTGCTCGGCGCCACCGTGTACAGGGAGTACGGCGGAACATCGGTTGTTCTTCAGTTCCAGGGGAACTGGCTGCTGCTGGTGACCGGAGGCGGCCCAACTGAGGACAAACCCGATGTCACCTTTGCTCCTCCATCCGAGCCCACGAGAGTGACGCACGAGTTGACGATTCGGGTGCCGGACTGTCAGCAAGCGTATGAGGTACTCAAGTCTCGCGGCGCCCGGTTCCTGACTCCTCCTCTCGACCGCGGCTTCGAGGTCCGCTGTTTCTTCCGTGATCCCGACGGACACCTGCTCGAAATCAGCCAGGTGCGATGACACCAGTGATTCCGGGAGGCAGTCCTGCTGCGGGGCCTGCCGGATACAAGTCCGCGCCCGGTGCGGCGTCGAGGAACCATCATTGTGATGAACGGGACACCAAAACGCATCTCCGTCTTGGCAAAGCTGTCACAAAGCGGGCGAGAGCGATTCAAGGTTCGCGTAGAGTGAATCTGAACGTGGTGGTGCATCAAGCGTGGTGTCCCAGGGACACCCACTCGCCCGTCTCGGGGTCTTTCCTGTATTCTCGCTTCACCGCCGCCCAGGCAACCTTACGAGCGACCTCTTCAAGGCCGGCCTTCCCACGTCGCTTCTGCGGATCCGCGTACTCCTCCGCAGCATTATTGTAGGCAGCAAGATATATTTCCCGGGCATGTTGTGGCAGATTGTTCTTAACACCCTCCGGGAGTTCCTCCACGTCTTCGTAAGGCATGTTGCCCTCCTTTGCTGCGACAGTTGCCAGAAACAGCCTGATTTTACCTCAGCAGCGGAATATGGCCGCGACCAGTGGTCCACCAGGTACTTGCTCCGTCGACTTTCCGGAGTAGCTCATCTCACCGTTGCGCCACCTGCGGCACTCATGGACCATCACCGGCGGCAAGCGCAAGTCTTTGCCACCCGCCGTCTTGGCGGAAATGTCTCGCCGGAGAGCGGACAGGCTGGCAGAAGCACGCGCTGCCCGTATGACCACGTGGACAGCCCCTTCACTAGCTAGTTCATCGCCGTTGCCCAGATACCGGGACGTCACACTTATCTCCGCCCGCGCCAAGACATCTGTCGAAAGCGGGAGAGACGCAGGCGCGCGTGGACCGAATCTGAACATGGCAGTGAATTGAGTGCGGTGTCCCCGGACCTCTATCGACCTTGCCGCAGATGGGAGGACGCGCCACCCTCCGCCGACCCGGAACGTGTTGGCTGGTTCCTGAGCTGCATCATTTCGCCCTTTCTCTCGTAGTACTCCTTGATCCGGCGAATGATGGACTCAGGGATGATGGGACGAACAAAGCGATCATCCTTCGGCTCGTCGGCCTCGTCGATTATGTCGGAGGCAATCTCAGTGATCGCCCGTTTCAATTTGTAGTCAAGGAACGGAACCTTCCGCGTCAGTGCAACGACCGGTCCGGTGCCGATGCACACTGCGAAGCGCCACTTCAAATGCAGTCTGCGGCAGAAATTGCGGACCACCCGCACGGCCTCACCGGTGGTCAACTCAGGCCTCGGGAAACCGCAGTTCACAATCGCGTAGACTCTCGTCTGACGGTTGTACTCATTCCCTGCTTCCACATGCCGGTAGAAGTCCTCAAGCAGCCTCATCAGCGCTCCGGGCAGGCCGTAGGCGTAGAGTGGGAACACGAGCACCAGCGCGTCCGCCTCGGCCATGTGTCTAAGCGTCTCCTCCGGGTAGCCCTGCACCGCACTACCCAGAACCCGGATACACGTCTTGCCGCACTTCGATGTGTCGAGCGCGTGGCTGACGTCCCGCAGGAACGCCAGTGACGACGCCTTCTTGCCGCGCAGGCTTCCGTTGACAAGGCACACGTTCTTCGCGCGGGCCACGGCCATCACACTGTCCCCCTGAACCTGTCACAGATGGAGGCGTTGTCCTCTACGGACCGCGTCACGAACACAAGCAACTCTCCATCCATCCCCGGGTGAACCACATCGGCGGCGCCGCGATGCTTGGCGACCAGGTCAATGAACGTGCTTTCTTCCTCATCGTCGATGTCGCTGCCGTATCCGATGGCAATCTGCAGAAAGCGGCTTCCAACACCCCGGTCTATCGCGTTCTTGATAGTCGAGGAGAAGTGGCCGAATATCAGAGGGCTGATGAACACGGTGATAGCCGGGTCGCGAGCAGCGTGCATCTGCTGCGCGAGGCCGCCGACGGTGTCTTGCGTGACACAGACACCCGGATGTCTGGTCAGGCAGAGCAAGCACCCGCGGCAGGGAGCGGCGTCTTTCCTTTCAAGGTCGACCACCTGCGTCGGGTGCCCTTTGCCCACCAGCAGTTCAACAACTCGGGCTTTCAGGTCCTCTGAAAGAACCGTCGCCCCCTCTCTATCCGCAACCACGAAAGCATTCATCCGTCATGTCGTGCGACAGGTCACTCGAGCGACGCGCTGCGGGACCGCTGCACGAGCCCACCAAGCACTATTGGCACTTCGTGTGCCAGGTAACGATACCACCCGTGGAATCAGCGCTGTCAATGGGGCCATTCAAGACCGTGCCGTGGTGACACCACGGGCGTTTCAATCTGCACACGGCCGCCGTCAAGCAGGCGAGGGCGATTCAGGGCTGATATGGACTCAATCTGAACCTTGCAGTGAATCAGGTGCGCGGATGTCCCGGGAATTACCTGGCAACTCATCACCGCTGCATCAGCGCGAACACGCCCCAACCCAGGTATTCACGTGTGTACGTGGCGTAGCGCACGGGTTCCGAAGTCAGGCTGGCTCGAACATCCTTCGCTAACTCGTCGTCGGGATTGGCTTCAAGCCATCGGCGCATGGTGAGCCACTTAGCCGCCTCGTACCTGTCCCAGCTGTCCTGGTCTGCCAGAACCATTTCAACGACGTCATAGCCAAGGTTGCCGAACGACGCGAGAAGTTCCGGAAGCGTGAGAAAGTCCGAGATTGAGTTGGCGAGACATCCCCTGGCAACATCATCCGTCGGCGGCAACTGCCGCCAGTAGGGCTCGCCGATGAGGATTATCCCTCCGGTGCGGAGGCTCCGCGCCAGAAGCTCGATGGTGCCGGCCACTCCTCCACCGATCCACGTGGCGCCGGCACAGGCTGCCACATCGGCCTTCTCATCGGCAACGTAGCCGGCAGCATCGCCATGGATGAACTTAACGCGGTCCGCGACGCCGAGTTCTTCAGCGCGGAGTCTCGCTTGCTCGGTGAACAACTGGCTCATGTCGATGCCGGTGCCGATGATTCCGTAGTCGCGTGCCCAGGTGCACAGCATCTCCCCCGAACCGCTGCCAAGGTCGAGCACTCGGGTCCCCGGTTCCAGGCGCAGCGCGGCGCCGAGAGTGGCGAGCTTCTCGGGTGTGAACGGGTCATGGATGCGGTGAGCGCTTTCGGTGATGTTGAATATCCGCGGAATGTCCATTTCGGGAAATCTCCTTATGCCATTGTGGGGGCACGATGCTTGTACTCTTCACAACCCCAAAGCTGCGGAGGCCCCGGCAGACACACCTGCGGAGCAACCGGAACCGATTCTGAACGTGAGGGTGAATCAAATGTGGGTGTCCCTGGGATTCCGTTTGAGCCAACGTCAGACTCAATCGTCGCATCCACAGTCGGAGCCATCGCCGGTGCTGTCAGACTTGCTCATGCTGGTCGAAGTGCTGGAATCGTAAGGTCTTGCAGGTCGACGACGCTCCATCCGTTCCGGTTCGCGCGGTACGGTCCCGGATCCACTTGCAGGAGCACGTCGACCTCACCCCAGTGTCGGGTGAACTGCCGCATGTCCTCTTCCCATTCCGCACCCGTGAGTTCCTCCCACATGATGAAGCTGACCTCACAGCGCGCCCGCGCAACAGGGCGTACGAACTGTTCAGGAACATAGTCGAAGTCGATGGACTTGACGTGGAGTTCCTCAAGCTCCATGTGGCCGTACTCGGGGAACGTGTAGGCAAGCAGGGTGGCCCTCACGTCCCCTGGCGCCTTCAGGCCCCAATAGGATTGGTAGTTCCTTGACTCCCAGAACGTGCGAGCGGCCACGACTTCAGGGTCCTCGGGCGACTGCATTTCCACGGTGACCGGCACAGTCGCGAGAACGCCATCGATTCCTTCAATGGTGAGAGACACCGTCGTCACGTATGTGCCGGGACCAAGGCTGTCAGCGGACACTCTCAGCAGGAGGTCGGCAGAGTCTGAACTGAGCACGCCGGCTGAGGGGAGCAGGCTCAGCCACGCCGCGTCGCTCGCGGCGCACCAGACGAGGTCTGACGCAACGTTCGGGCGGTCGATACGAACGACCGCATCGGGCCCAGGCTGGCCCACAGTCCCGGCAAGAGCGATGCTGGCAGGAGAGACAGTGAGCACGGGTGGTGGAGCGGGGGTTTGAACCGGTTCGCTGTCCTCGACACATCCGCCGATTGAGAGCGCCACGGTAAGCATCGCCAGTGCTGCCAGTCGTACGATTCTAGTTCTCATCGCATTCGTCGCTGAAACGCTGTCCACAAACGCACAACGCATTGTTGCAGAGCGGGGACGCCGGTTCAACGGGCTACGCTCGCATCTTCCGATTCGAGAGACACCGCATGAATCCTTCGGAGCGCATCCGTTTCTGGGTAACCAGGAGGACACCACACTTCTTCACGAACTCACAGCTACCACCGGTCCTGAAATGCCGTGAGATGTATCGACAGCCGCCGTTCTGAACGTAAGGTCGAATTAAGTGTGGTGTCCCCGGAATTCCACGCCCACGAATCTTGGGGAAAGAAGGGGATCCCACGCGTGACCCTTATGTGACTAAGGGGACACCACACTCATTTTTGCGAACTCAAGAGCTACCGCCGGTCCTGCGGAGCCGTCCGATTAGTCGACAGCCCCGATTCTGAACGCAACAGCGGACTAAATGTGGTATCCCCAGAGTTCCCTGTCACCAGTACTCGGGCGGAGAGTCCACCGTGTCCATTCTCTTGATCCGGTCGAGACCCAGGCTCACGAGGTGCTCGATACTCACGGGACAGTAGTTCACGAGTTCGGCCGAGACGTTGATCGTGCGGTTCACTCCGTTGATGAAGGGATACTCGCGAAGATTGTTGTTGTGGGTGTGGCCATGAATGAGCCAGCCATCCCAGTCTTTGTACGTCTCGGGCAGGCCCTTAGGATCGTGTATCAGCACGAACCGCTGTCCGCCATAGTTCAATTCGTCCATCGGAACGGAGTCGGGCACCGACGATTCATGGTTGCCCCGGATATAGCGCTTCTGCCCGCTGAGAACGGGCAGCCAGTACGAGGCCGGACGCGCACCACGCCCAAATGACAGGTCGCCGAGGTAGTAGATGCGCTTGTCGCGAACGGTATTGCACCAGTTGCCCACGAGAGTCCTGTTCATGTCGTCGACGGACGCAAAGGGTCTCGCGCAGTAGTCAATGATATTGGCATGGTCCAGATGAAGGTCAGAGATGAGGAAGGTGTCTCCGTCGGCTCCCCCGGACTCCACCTGCATTCCCCTACTGATGCGATAGTTGCGGAGAGTCGCCTCCCACATATGTCGATCAAGAGCCTGCCTTCTGTTCAGGACTCGCCGACTGCCAAGGTCGAATTCGCGCAGTATGTGCTGATTGTCGGCTAGCAGGGTGACGCGCAGCGCATCGAGGGGCAGATAGGGCTGTGCAGGATGGCATTCGTCCATGCGTGTACCCGAACCAAGGCGGGCTCTGAAGAACTCGCTCACACGGGAGTACCATCGGGGCGATTTCGCGGGCGAGCTGCCGCTGTCGACGTACGACCACACTCGTTCGCACTGGTCGTGCGATAGCTTGTAGGCCACGGTAATGTGAAACAGAAAACCCTCCTGGCGTTCGAAGGCTTTCGCACTGGGGCAGATGGACTCCAGCCGCCCGGCCAACTCCGCGCGAAAGTCCTCCAGTTCGGGTGAAGGCACTATTCTCAGGTATACCACTTCGCCCTGTTCACTCTTCAAGCGCTGGAAGCCATCGACCATGTAGGGGAGGTATCTGTAGCGTGAACACGCCGCCTCAAGTGCGTCGATAATACGGTGCACCGTTCTCGCATCCGTGGGCGGAAGCGTGTAGAGAGACATGTGGGGGACTCTATGAATCAGCGCATCGGGCAGAGCGCAATGAGTCGCAACGTCGTGCGAAATCCGTGACAGCTTGTACTGCCCGGGGCGAAGTCGCAGTTCAATCAGCACTCGCGCTCCACTTTGCTCGGCTGAAGAAGGATCGCCTCGGATCCCGGGACCACCCGTGTCGACCTGGTCCTCCACATACCGCTTGAGAGCCATGCCGAGTCCTCCTCTGTCGCAGTCAGTCTATCAGAGGACCCCAAGTCGCACCGACACTCTTTTCGGAGGAAAGGTAACTTCGACTGTCTCCAGCGGGTGCAATCAGGCTATGATGGCTGACAGGGCTGTCTGGACCTCTTCAACATACCCTGGAATCCCCTCTCCACCTCCGGAGACAGTCCCTCCCGCATCTCAAGGCAGCCGGGTTGGATGGCGAGGATGAGGATGCTCGCCGGGGCTTCGCCGAGTTGCCGGGAAATCTCGATGGAGCGCAGCAGGTCCCAGTCGTGAAGGGAGTAGGCACGGGTCTCCTTGAAGGAGACGACGTCGTCAGGGGAGAAGACGCGCGACTCGCCGGGGGAAAGGCCCATGTCCGCGGAGTCGATGATGAGGACCGAATCGTAGCCGGCGAGGACATGGACGAGCTGCATGCCGCCCGTCCCCATGTCGATGAGGTCGACGCCCGGCACGGAGCCCTGAAGCTCGGAGATGAGCCGGGGCCCGATACCGTCGTCAGCCATCATCGGGTTGCCTATCCCGATGATGGCGATGCGCGAATTGCTCTCGTCCGTCATACGAAGTGGACTTTGGCGTAATGCGTGGAACACGAGATGCACGGGTCGTAGGCCCGCACCAGCATCTCGAGCTTGAGCTCTATCTCCTTCTCGGGAAGGTCAACCAGACCGGGAGCGAGTTGCTCCATATCCAACTGGATGTTGGCGTGATTCTGATTGGTCGGGATGACGCAATTTGCCTTGGTGCAGTTGCCGAGGCCATCGATGGTGTAATCGTGGAAAAGGATGCCTCGCGGCACCTCCACGGCGCCGATTCCCCGGCCGGCCTTGACCTCCACCGGGGCGATGTCACCCTTGACTCCACGGTCGAGGAGTTCGTCGATGATCAGGATGGAGTCCTGCACGGAGTCAGCAACCTCCACCATCTGGGCGTAGGTGTTCATGAAGGGATTGTGCACCGGGGCCTTCATTCCCAGAATCTGCGCTATCTCCGCTCCGTAGTCGCTGAGCTTCGACTCGTTGAGGTTGAACCTGGCCAGGGCGCCCACCATGTATGAATCCCTGGCGTGCTTCGTGTACTTCGCCGTCGACTGCCCGACTACGTACTCATTCGTGATGTCCCGGTAATAGTTCACGGGATGCAACCCCGTGTCGCTGGAGCCGATATCGCCATCGTACAGAGCGTAGAGGATGTCATCCACAAGCGCGATGTATTCGGTCTCCCTGTCGAAGTCAGGCAGGTTGCCCTTCACCGATGCGAGAATCCCGGCCACCTCGGAGATGACCGGCTTTGCCGCCTCCAGCCTGGCCTTGAGGTCGATGAGTTCGGCAATCGTGGGGACCATCCGGAAGCCGCCGAGCGCAAGCGTTATCGGATGTGTGGTCCGGCCGCAGATCAGGTCCGACATGAAGTTGGCAAGCCGATGCAGGCCAACGATCTTGACCACGGCGTCCTTGTTAGTGGCGACCAATGGGAAGACGGAGCCGACACCGAACAGGTCCGGCACCACGAGGTACCCGATGTGCAGAACATGCGACTGCATGTTCTCTCCATGCAGCGCCAGTCTCCGCAGCAGGACGGTTTCATCGGACACCCGGACTCCGAGCGCCGCCTCGGTGGCCTTCAGAGAGGCCAGGGAGTGACCGATGGAACAGATGCCGCATATCCGGGACGTGATGGCCCGCAGATGCTCGTATGACTTCCCCCGCAGCATCGCCTCGAAGAAGCGCGGGGCCTCGGTCACGTTCCACTGGACCCTGTCTATCTTGCCCTCTTTCGAGTTGAAGAATATGTCGCCGTGCCCTTCTACCCGAGTGAGGTGCTCGACGTGTATGTTGATATCTCCGGACATCAAAGTCCCTCCCTCTTGTAGTTGTAGAGGTTGAATCGTTTCACCATCTGGTCCAGCGACACGTGGTACCGCCTGAGGACATCCTTCATCGCGTTCACGCGGAGGTCCTCAAGGAAGCCCCTGCAGCCGTCGCAGCCCTCGCCGTGTGACGGACAGATGGAGTTGCAGCCTGCCCTCGTAATCGGCCCGAGGCAGAACTGGCCCAGTTCAAATACGCATACATTCTCGTTCTTCTTGCACTCAACGCACACCGGGTAGTGCGGCAGACTCGGCTTCCTGCCGACGGCCAACGAGGTGACCACCTTGGCGAATTCGTTCCTGTCGATGGGGCACCCGGGGATGTACGCGTCCACCGCCACCACTTCGTCGAGCGCCCTCGTGGGCAGCACATCGAAATACGGATTCCCCTCGATGCGCGGAACGCCGTACACCTCGGTCATGACATCCGCCACCGGCCACTTGTTCCGGAGCTTGTTCACACCGCCGAAGCAGGCGACCGTGCCGAGGGCCACCAATATCCTGGCGTTGCTGCGGATCTTCTTCAGTCTCTCCTCATCCATGGGCCTCATGATGGACCCTTCAACGAAGGCGATGTCGTACTCGTCGGACTCCTCTTTCATCGCCTCGCGGAACGAGACGACCTGGACGATGTCCACGAGGTCGAGAATCTTCTCCTCGAGGTTGACTATCTGAAGCTGGCAACCCTCGCAGCATGAAAAATCGAAGAAAGCGACCTTCGGTTTCATCTAGAAAGCCTCCGGGAGTTCTTTGATATCGGAATACTTGAAGACCGGCCCTTCCAGGCAGACGTAGACGCCGTTTATCTGGCAGTGGCCGCACTTGCCGACCCCGCACTTCATGCGCCTCTCCAGAGAGACGATGATGTGATCGTCCTCGAGCCCCTTCTGTTTCAACTCGCGGATGACGTACTTGTACATCACCGGCGGGCCAACCACGATGGCCATCGTCGTGTCCGGGTCGATGTTGACGCCCGGGATGAGGGTGGTGATGACCCCGACGTTGCCTTCCCAGCATTCGACACTCTGGCATTTATCGACCGTGGCCCTGAAATCCACGTCCTTCATCTTTCCCCACAAGTCGACATCGTTCCTGAACAGGAGCGACGCGGGATCTTTGCAGCCGTACAGTATGGTGATGTGTTTGAAATCCGAGCGGTTCTCAAGCGTGTAGTTGATGAGCGACCTCAGAGGCGCCAGGCCGCAGCCGCCGCCGATGTAGAGAAGATTTCGGCCCGTCAATTCCTCGATGTTGAATCCGTTGCCGAAGGGCCCGCGGATACCGACTTTGTCGCCGATTGCCAGGGTGTCCAACTTGGACGTCACATCCCCTATCTTCCTCACGAGGAGTTCGAACTCCGGTCCGGTCCCGGGAGACGACGCTATCGAGATAGGCGCCTCACCGATGCCGAAGATGGACAGCTCGATGAACTGCCCCGGCTTGTGCCCCAGGGGTTGTCCGGAATCCAGCACCACCCTGTAGAGTGTGTCGATGTCCGTCATCGGCTCCTTGGAGAGGATGTTCGCGGCCTTGGGTACCAGCAGTTCCTGCTTCACGCCGTGGACCTTGACCTCAGGTATCGGAAGCTTCTTCGTGTCCTCCATGGAAGACGAGGCGAGGACGTTCATCACTTCAAGAGGGTCCGCGATGTCCGCAAGACACTGCGTCCCGCATCTTCCGCAGCCCACACATGCCACGAAACCGTACCGCATGGGAAGGTACATGCCCTTACGGTAGTAGCGGTGCCTGTACCGGTTCGTCGGAGTCTCACGGAATATCTCCCCGCTGCCCACAAGCGTGAATTCCTTGAGCAGGCAGCCGTCCCAGGTCCTCTTTCTCTTTCCGCGTTCGAGGTCCAGCTCCACCTCGTCGTGGACGTCGTAGCAGACGCACGTCGGACATACGAGAGTGCAGGTGCCACAGGTGAGACATTTCCTCGCGTTCTCGTCGAAGATAGGATGTTCGTAATTCTCTTCGAGAATCTCCGACCACTTGTACTTGTCGACGTGCAGTTTTCTCTCATAGCGCGCGGGCAATTCTTTCCTGAGCTTCTCGACCCGCTCGATATCGTATCGGGTAGATTCTCTCGTCTCAGCGAATTTCTCCAGGAGTTCGGCCCCGGCCGGGGTGCCTACCTGAACGACATACCGGTCATCAAGCATCGTCACCAGCAGGTCATAGCCTTTCTCCACCGTGCAGGTGCCCATACTCCCACAGAACGCCCTGGGAGGAATGTTGATGATATCGGAGGCGATGATGAGCGTGTTCCGCCTCCGCGATTCGTAATTGTCATCCACATGGGCCCCCAGGTAGACCTCATCCATCATGTTGATGGCGAGAAGGTCATAGGGGTGCACGCCCACCAGCACCTTCTTCCTCTCGTGGCGCGTCGCCAGGACATCGAACGGCTTGCTGATATCGAACTGCAGCAGGTCCTCATTCGGCGGAAGCAATTCCTTCTTCGGCGGAAGGACAGTGACATCGTAGTCAAGTCTCAATTCGCTGGCGTTGGCCAGCGGCGCGAAGACAAACCTCGTGCCCTTCTCCTTCACGCCTATGACGTCCAGGTCCGATTGCTCGATGAGCTTGTCCACGAAGGACTTCCATTGATCCAGGTCCATGGTCTTCATAGCGCCCCTCCGTATAGAGACACAGATAGTTGATACGTCATCCCGTACTCCATGCTCGAGGACCGTGAAGGACCCGGCGCAGATAGACAATACATGCCGACCATCAATACCCCCTCGATAGAGTTACTTTATTGAGAGTGGAACATCAGGTGCCTTCGCCGACACCACTCGTACCCGGCCCACAACACGGAAAAGCGGTTGTCACCTGCGACGTACAGACAAACATCAATTCCGGGCTGGCTGCCATGCCGGATTTCTCCCGAGGATACCACAGGCAAGTCATATTTTGACCCCCCACCAGGGATGGCCGCCCGGTGGGAACCATCTTTTCCGTCCGCAACAAGCGCGGCGCCGCCATCCCATAATGAAGCCTGCACCGGGCAAAGGGATGCCTTCGCCCGTTTGCCGCAGATGGCGGCGACTCGCTGTGCGACCATATTCGGACAGACCCGCAATCCTGTCGGCTTTAATCCTGGTGACTGCGAACGTCCAACCACCAGGTAGATCCTGATACCGCGCGCAAGACTGGCGTCGGAACTCTTGCCCAAACGGCCTCTGCGGCGGTCCCGAAACAGTTCGCCAGAAGGTTCCAGGGGGCCCTGCCCGCCTTTCCCACTCAAACGAAACCCGTGAGCCCAACGCATGCAGCAGTAAGCATAGCACCTTATGTCACATTAGACGCATCGGGGAGTACGCCCTCACAATCCAGAGCCGGCAACGGCTCAGCAATAGCGACGAAGTGTCTCACACGATGCGATGGCCCATCCGGACCGTTGAAGCGAAAACTCCCGGCGACAGCTGCGCCAATAGGGCGACTGGCGGTGATTGCGGGCAAGGAACCTCAATTGCGATGGGACACAGAAATGCCCCAAGCGATCCCGCAACTATTATTGTGACTCAGTCCCCTGGGGCATCTGGCCTCCCCTCAACCCTCGGTTGAAGACCTTAAGCCTTGGATACCGCCCGAACCTCAAGATGACTGGCCCTTTATCGCTGCTTGACTACCTGGGGCACCGTCGAAGATAGTGCATTGAAAATGAGACTGTCAAGGGCTGCCAGTCATGGAGAGAAGGAACGCACGAGATTTCCGGGCGGAGAAATGGTGGGGGCTGCCCGGAATGCCTGCCGCATTCCGGAGTAGCGCCGGCGTCGGGACGCCCGCACCGGGCGCGGACGGCTGCTATCGCGTGCCGCGGCCACGCAGCCCGCGCGCTGACTACACTTTGCGAAAACCGAAGGTCACGAAACCTAACCCATTCTGTATCGCAGTAACCGCGAGGCCGTGAGAGATGACGAGGCTCTCCACATCGAGCCGTTCGCGAAGAGCGTTCGCAAGATACTCTACGTCCCCTTCGGCACGAATGTGAACGATGGCCCCGGCAAGTCTCCCGTCGCCTACCTTGTCCTGCGCCATGGTCACCATCTTGTCGAGGAGTTGTCTTTTCGCGCGCGCCCTGGCGACGAGTTGCACCATGCCGTCGGTGGAATGATCCACCTCAATCATCGCCTTGAAACCCGTGCTACTCTGTTCCTCGGCCTCCGCCCAGGCCTTAGCCTTGAATATGCGGCCACCCTTGTCGCGATAGAACAGTGTCTCGAAGCAATACAAAGAGCACATGGCGTCGCGCACTTCGTATGCCTTCCTGACTACTTCATCGAAGCCGGCTCCATCCATGGCCAGCTTCGCTGTTTCGAGCGCGATGGGCATTTCGCCCGCTTCGACTGTCTGCATATCGACGGCCTCGATGCGAATACCGGGATACTTCGCCAGGGACATATCCCGGCCTATGAGTGCAGCCTCGTAGGTCCTGGTGAACTTCGACAGTCATGTGCAGAGAGACAATCGACTCGGCCTTTTCGGCGGCACGGTCATAGGCTTCCACGAACTCGGCCGTCGGCGTTGCAGAGGTCGTCGGGACTTCCCCCTTCTGTTCAAGCCGGCGTATGAGCCAGTCGATATCGACTTCAGTCTCGGGGTAGTCACGCCCGTCGATCGTCGCGTGCAATGGGACGATGCCAATGTCGTACTTCTCGATAAGCAGAGGCGGGATAGCCGCCGGCGCGTCCACAATTACTGCGACCTTTCTCTTCATAGTCGACCCCCTCACCAATCTACGTTCCGATATACCTCGGTTCCCGATGCCTCGATATGCGACGTATGCTGGACAAACAGGTTGTGTTTGTCAAGGCACGACGGAGGGCGGTCGACTTCCGAGTTGACGTTACCGTGTCGTCTGCGCCCCGGTCTCCGTCGTTGAAGCTGCGCCGAGTTGTTACCGGCAGGTCAGGCCGGCGCCCGTCGTCGGTGTTGGCCCGCGAGAGTTCCGTCCCAACCGGTCGCCAGTCCCTTGCCTGCAAGAATGTAATTCGATACTGTTTTTCGAGGCCGTACGGAGCGGCCGCACGATGACACAAGAGACTTCTTTGATTGCACCGTGCGGAATGAATTGCGGAATCTGCCTGGCACAACTGCGCCCTGACAACAGGTGCCCGGGCTGCCACGGAGATGATGCCAACAAGTCTAAATCCTGCATCCGGTGCATCATCAGGAACTGCGAGACGATCAAGTCAAACGACTCCGGATTCTGCTACGAGTGTCCACGGTTTCCCTGCAGAAGGCTGAAGGAACTCGACAAGCGCTACAGAACCAAATATGCGATGAGCATGCTCGAGAATCTCGAAGCCATCCGTACGTTGGGGCTGCTCGGTTTCGTGGGGAAGGAGAAGGAACGCTGGCGCTGCCCCGATTGCGGGGGCACCATCTGCGTGCACAGAGGTTACTGTCTCGAGTGCCGAGCCAAGCGCCACCAGCCGCAGAAATCCTGAAATAGCGCCATTCCGCCCTCGATCTCTTCCGGCGCTGCAGACCTGCTCCCTCGAGTGAGGCAGACGCACATTTCCGTGTAGCGCCTCTCCCGGACCGTCGTGCGTGGGTTTCATTTATCGGGAGAACTGAGGTATCCTAGCGGAACGTCGGCGCCGGCACGCGGCGGGACTCCAAACCGATTCCCGCTCGTGGCTCCAGCCAAGTGCAAAAACGATGAGGGGGTAGCGGAGATGAAGGTCAAGATAGACCGGGACGGTTGCATCGAGTGCGGATTGTGTGAGAATACGTGTTCGGATGTGTTCGTGCTGGAGACCGGGGAAAAGGCAGCCATCGTAGAGCAATATCGCAAGGGCGGGCCCGCGGAAGGCGAGGTACCTGAAACACTGACCGACTGCGCCAGCGACGCGGCATCAAACTGCCCCGTCCAGGTCATTACCGTAGAGTGACGGGCAACGCCAGGCTAAATACACCGGGCGTCGGGCCCTGAACCGGCGCCCGCATTTGAGTCACCGCGCCGCTCCAGGCAAGCAGCGGCAAGAAGGGCTTCCATCGAGGTGCTGCGCGGGACCAACGCGGGACAGCATCCGCCTCGAGATCTGGCGCCCGCGGGACGTTAGTTGCTGTCCAACTCAAGCACGGCGTTCAGCAGAACGTTTGCACCTGCCGTTACGTGCTCCGGCCTGACGTTCTCTGCTTCGTTGTGGCTTATGCCTCCCTCGCAGGGAATGAAGATCATCGACGTTGGCGCTACACGCGCGACCTGAAGGGCGTCATGCCCCGGGCCGGTCACGATATCCATGTGACTGTAGCCAAGACGCTCCGCGGCGTTGCGAACCGCGGATACACATCGCGGGTCGAAGTCCATCGGCTCGACGGTCCAGAACTTCTTCAAGTCGACGGCGGTCCCGCTGTGTGCGGCAATCCCGCCGATAAGCGCAACAAGTTCCGCATCCATGCGATGGAGCAACGGCTTGTCCGCGTGTCGCAAGTCGATGGTAAACGAAACACAGCCCGGGATGACGTTGCGCGAGTTTGGAACAACCTCTACGTGGCCGATAGTGGCCAAACCGTCCGGTGCATACGCCCACGCGAGGTCGAATGTCTCTTGCGCTATTCTGGCGAATGTGGCCATGGCATCCCTGCGCATAGCCATGGGGGTGGTGCCCGCGTGCCCCTGAAGACCGGTCACGACCACGTCATACCAGAGCTGCCCTCGCGCACCGACGACCACGCCAATGGTCTTGTTTTCCGCTTCCAGTACCGGACCCTGCTCGATGTGAATTTCGAAATACGCTCCAAGCGCGTGTCCCGGGGTTGCCTCCTTCCCGCGATATCCGGTCCGCTCCAACTCGTCCTGGAAACGTACGCCTTCCGGATCTCTCGAGTTATAGGCCCAGTCAAGCTCGTAAGCGCCCGCGAAAACGCCCGACCCGAACAGGGGTGGAAACCGGCAACCCTCTTCAGCGGTCCAGTTGATCAACTCCAGCGGCGCATGGGTACGATAGCCGGATTCGTGAAGTGTGCGAAGCACTTCCAGTCCGGACAGAACCCCGGTTGTGCCGTCGAACTTCCCACCCGCCGCCTGAGTGTCGAGGTGACTGCCAAAGCTAATCGGCGGCAGGGTCTTGTCCCGGCCCTCGACGCGGGCGAATATGTTACCCATCTCGTCCACGGTCACCGTGCTGCCAACCGCCCTGCATTGCGCCACGAACCAGTCGCGAACATCGCGGTCGGCGTCCGTTAGGGGTAGCCGTGTGATACCGCCCCCCGGAGTACCGCCAAACACCGCGGTCTCCATCAGAGTGGCCCACAGTCGTTCTCCATTCACTGCAAGTTGCTGCATCGCACCCTCCTAATGAAGTGCTCCCGGTCCGGCATTCAAGCCATCGATGTCTACGTATGGCCTGCCAAGTCCCACCCCGGCCACACAGGCAATCCCGGCACGACTCAGCGTCCGCCTCCGACGCTGCGTATTTCCTACCGACGGCGACGCACACCGCCCGGCGACCGTCAACAATCTGCGCGGACCCGAGATTCTCCGCACCGTTGACGAGCCACACACGAAGGCCGTACGCCTCTATCCGCGGCGACTCACCGAATCACTGATTCCAGGGATGAGAGGTCTGAGTAGAGCCGGTCCACTATCCCATTCGCCTCATCGAGACGAAGCGCAATCTTCGGAATCGCCGCGTAGACGATGTTCTTCATCCTCTCGACGTCTTCATCTTCAAGCAGTGGCATTTTCCAGTGCTCGAGGTACTGTTTCGTCACCAGCATCGACAGGACCGCGGAAGTCCCGGGCATCAAGCCTGTCTGCCTGACGACGTCGAAGAGCGCATCCGACATGAAGCTCACGCCGCCAGCTTCCTCGCTGATCTGCCTGGCCAGCTCGGCGACGATGACCACCTTCTCGGACCCCAGTTCCGCCGTCTTCAGACGGCCGGCGGTTTCGATCACTCGTTCAGCGAAATCGACGGTCTTGCGCTTGAGCGCCCCGTCATTTCTGGGGAAGGCATCATCCCGATATTCGACCGGATAGCCCAATTCCCTGACCGCTTCGAGGAGAGCCTCGGCAACCACCATGTTATCGATGTCCTTCTGGACTCGGACCAGAAAGGTGCTTTCATCGAGTCTGTCCGAGAGCGCAGGGGAGTACGCCTTGCCTTCCAGCACGATCGTCGGACACCTCAACATCCCCAGCCGGTCCATGAGTTTCGCTTTGGCGCCCAGAGCGACGTTGCCTTCCAGGTCCTCATCCGGTCCGATACCTGATGTTGACTCATTAACGATAGCCATCACCGACACCTCGACACCGCCAATCTTCGTCGCAATGCCTCCGATGAGACCCGCATTGGTGGAAATGTCTTCTGTCGTGACTTGAAATCTGTCCGGCGCTTTTCGCCGGAACGTGTCGATAACCGAGTTCGCCAGGGCAGCTTCCAACGCTACGGGAGTCTCAAGCACTCCCTGGCCATAGGTGCGGCCGAGAGCCTCGACTGCCAGCGCATGACAACGGAGCGCGTCACGCCCGTCGACCGCGTGTATCAAGCGTGCTTCACTCGGAGATATGCCGCGCCGCGGCGACGCACGACCGACTCCGCCGTCGGCAGTAGTAATTGCAATCTGGTTGCGGTCCGGATCGACGTCAACCGAGGCAACACGTGTGTCCACGCCAAGCACATCCCGTATGATCGCGGACGCAATGGCGAAACCCACCGAGTCATCCTGAATCAGTCCGCCCGGACAGTGAGTGTGTCCGATACCCGCGTGTCCGGCGATGCCTATCGTCGCCCTGGATGTACTCATGGACCCTCCCGCATCGATTGCACTACCGCCAGTCCCCAAGAGCTGCCGCCCTTCCGTCGGAGTTGGCGTCAGCCTGCGTCTTCCGACTTCTGTTGCCCGCTGGGCGCGCGGCGGTCGGCTCTACACCGGCCCCGGTCAATTTCCGTTGGCCACCTGTCGCCGGACCTGAGCCGCCATCGCACGATGGGCACGCGCAGAGAATCTCACTTGTCACCCTTGGGATCATCCGAGTCGCGTTCCGTCTTCTTCTGCTTCCCCATCCGCGCTTTGGCGTCCCAGGGTTTCTCCCGCTGCCTCGAATGCAATCCTTTCAGTGACTCGCTGGCGATCCGCGAGTGTTTCAGAGCCATCGTGTGGTCCTCCTCTAGGACTTGGGCGTGGTCGCCACGCTCAAGAACGAAGTATACCCTGCGTGCAACGCATCTTTCACCGGGCGGCCCTATGCGCGTGAGATACAGACCGTGCGGCTCGTCCGACTCGACCGGCGCCGCCACTCCCATCTTCGGACTGGACACCACGCAGACAAACGCGAGCGGACCATGGCGGCGGCAAATTGCCTTGTCCACGGCAGGCAACCGTCCACCGGGTGGTACTTAGACTTGCACAAGCACCGTGTCGCCGTCGACCTTTACCGGATAGGTCTTCAACGGCCGGGGCGGGCGGAACAATTTGACCAGTTTGAGCGTCAGCCCGGAATAGTGCGTCCAACGAATCACATGACCGTCCACGACATCATAGGATGAATGGTGACGCGGACAGGTCACCACCGTGCCTGCAAACAGCCCATCAGAAAGCCGTCCGTGCATATGCGGACATACGTTCGTGGTCGCATAGAACCTGCCGTTATGTTTAGCCAACAGGATGCGGGCGCCTTTGACTTCGTATCCTCTCGCCTGGCTTTCGACAAGGTCGGTTATCTTCGCTACTTCAACATATTCTGGTGTCGCCACTGTCGTCCTCCTCCATCCGCCGCCTAAGTAGCTTTGCCGCCCATGCAGAAATAGCCAGCGGGATGCTCGCCGGTGAGCCGGTACTCGTGAAACACGGCACATGTGCCGCAGACGCACGCATTATGAAAATCAAGATCGTGACAGAACGCTTTGCCGCTCGAGCAGTACATCCCCCCCACTTCCTCCCGCTGGATGGGCACCTTCTTGACCGCCTCGGCCAGGTTCACGTCCACCGCGGCCACGCATTTGCTGTTGCTCTGGACCGGGCACTGCCCACACATGCATTTCTCCATGATGTTCTCGGCAGTGAATGGGACCTTGCTACCAGTAACCTCAGTCATCCTACCTCCCCTGGCCCTGCGGAAATCGGGCCTGCTGATATTCCCGCTTCAAAGTTACCACTGAAGTCTGGGCAACGCAATGCGCGCGCGAACCACCGCACGAACAATTCCGTGCGGAAATGGACGTTCAATGCCCCGGTGGCGCCATTTGGTGACTGACGAGGAGCAGGCGACGCTTACTCAACTGCATCAGCCAAGCTGTGGTCCCGCGACGACGCCATTTCCGGCGCTGAATCGAGGCTGACGAAGCGCGGACTCTCCGGAAATTGCGTCGACCAAACCAGGCAATCGCCCGCAGTTCGTGGCTTCGCACTTGACAAGTCGATAGTCGGGTGCGACACTATTTCTGGGCACATTCATCGACGCGAAGGCCGATAACCTGGTCTGATTGTCTCCGGATTACACCGCAGGCAGCCAGGGTAAGGAGTCGTACGAGGCGAAGGTGAGTGTGCCCTTTGCTTTGTTCCCCACACTCCGAACAGCTGTCAGATCTCGTTCCGCCCCACGTGCCTTCACGACTGGCGATGGAGTTCTTCTGCTCAGTTCCCCATTCGAGAAAGACCGCGCTGAGGAACCGGCGTCCACTCCCAACCACACCGATACCCGGGTCACACGCGAGACCACGCATACATGTGGCGCATGCCCTCACCAAGAGTCGGGGCAGCGCCGCATTTTCGGCGGCTGGTTCTCAAACCGCAGCGTCAAGTATCTGTTTGAGCCGCATGACGGAAAGTCGCGTGCTCGTCAGTATCGGCACGCCGGAGGCCGAACCATCGAATTCGTTCACTGCCCTCTCGATCGAAGGTTGGGGGGCGACCACGACGTCTACTTCTTTCACGAAGTCGCGAAGGTTGGACAGGACGATGCGATTGTGTGTTTCCCAATCGTCGCGCCTCATAGCGTCGAACGCGCCGGGGCAGAAGCGTGTCTTCAGCGCAATAGTCCTGCCCTCGAGTGCCGCCTGCTCCCTCAACATGCGCTCCGCAGTGACCAGTGTCCCTTGATGGCTGCTGATGATTCCGATGACGCCCGTCAGCTTGATTGCCTCGTCAACCATGATTTCAAGAACTGACAACACCGGACAACTGACCGCGGTCTGCACGTCATCAACCAGGCGGCCGAACGCGGTGCAGGTCAGCAGTATCGCCTGCGCGCCCGATTCCTGCGCGAAAGCGGCCAAGGTGCGGAGCCGCTCGATGACTCGAGGACGGAGAGTTTCAGCCGACATCGACGGGAGTCCACCGTCCACGAAGTGAACCAGGTCGACATCGGGCATCAATTCACCCGCAAGTTGACCGAAATATCGGGCATTGTCGCAGACAACGTGAATCATTCCTGCCTTGCGCGGCATCGTTCACCTCCTATCCACAATCGCAAGCATATCGTCCTATAACCCACGACTTCCGGCCTTCAGTGCACCCCGCGAAGCGCAAGTTCCCGCCCGGTGCGCCCCGGTGAAGGCTACACCCGTTCATTCGACTGCGTGGGCCGCGACAGTCAAGTCGAGACGAACCTCGTTCCGAGTCCACCGGCAGATTACGCGCTCCGCCTCGAGCGCGGGGCCACGACCTTCCCCACCACCGAACGGTACTGAAGTTGACACAACGAATCAAACCGGCGTTCGGTGCAGGCTCCTAACTGAGGCCAATCCGGGTCGCCGTTGACTTCATGACCATGACGATGGCACACTCACCAGCGGAACAGAAAAGGGGTGGGGCGTGCCGGGGAAAGCGGATTCGATTAGGGGGGCGGCTGAAGTCAGAAACACCGCCGACTATCGTGCTGACTCTCTCGAAAGAGCGCTTGAACTGCTCGGCAGCACCGTAGGTGGACTGTCAGAGGCCGACGCCCAGCGTCGGCTGACCACATTCGGACTCAATCAGGTATCCGGAAAGGAACCCAGCCCGGTGCGGGCGTTCCTGCAGCACTATTGGGGTCCAATGCCGTGGCTCCTGGAAGCGGCGATAGCACTTGCCATCGTACTCCAGCATTTCCTGGAAGCCGGACTGATATTCGGTCTACTTACCACCAACGCCATTATCGGCCAGATACAGTCCGCCGGCTCGCACAAGGCCATGGAAGCGTTGAAGAAACGACTGGCGATTCGAGTCCGCGTCTTGCGTGACGGAAAATGGACAGTCATCGACGCGGCGCAAATCGTACCCGGGGACATCATCTCGATAGGGCTTGGCGATATCGTGCCCGCGGACGCGAAACTCCTTGACGGAGCCGTTTCCGTGGACCAGTCAATAATAACCGGAGAATCCGAGCAAGTGGAGGCTGAGACATCTGACGTAATTTACTCAGGTTCCCTTATCAAGCGCGGCCACGCCAGGTGTGTTGTCGTCACCACCGGGACGCACACCTACTTCGGTGCAACGGCTGAACTGGTCAAGCGTGCGGCGCCAAAATCCCACCAGGCCGAAATAATGCTGGCCATCGTCAAGAACATGATGATCCTCGGCGCCGTCGCCCTGGCGGCAGTGGTGGCCTACGCCACTGCAATCGGAGCGGGAGTGCTGTCGATACTGACTCTCGCCGTCGTGTTTCTGATGGGGGCCGTGCCAGTCGCGCTGCCGGCAGTGATGACCATCGTGGAATCGGTGGGCGCCACCGAACTATCCAGAAAGGGCGTGCTGGTAACGAGATTGGATTCCATCGAAGACGCCGCTTCGGTGGACATCCTGTGCCTGGACAAGACGGGAACCATCACCTACAACAGGTTGCGCGTTGATGACGTGGTGCCCTTTGGCGAGCAGACCCGGGCGCACGTGACCGAGATAGCGACTCTCGCATCCCGCGAAGAGGGCCAGGACGCCATCGACTTGGCGGTTCTCGAGTACGCTCGAACGGCAGGCGTCGACGTGTCGTCGTACACAGCTATTTCCTTCACTCCATTTGAGCCCGCCACCAAACGGACCGAAGCTATCGTCGCGTCAAACGGGAAGCGCGTCAAAGCCATCAAAGGCGCGCCCCAAACAGTCCTGGCGCTGTGTAAGGGACTGGACGACACCGCGAGAGCCAGCGTCGAACAGTCGATACAGGCACTGTCGCTCCGAGGATATCGAACACTTGGAGTGGCCGAATCTGCTCTCGACGGCGCTGACGATGTCCGCTTTGTGGGGCTCGTGTCACTGGCAGACCCTGTACGGGCCGAGTCCAAGGCCATGATAGAGAGTGCCCGGCAACTGGGCGTGAAGTCCATGATGCTCACCGGGGACAATATCGCCATCGCGAAAGAGATAGCCAGACAGGTCTCCATAGGCGACAGGATAATCCGCATGGAGGATTTCAGGGCGCTGGATGACACCGAACAGACAGCGGCAATCAGGGACTCGGACGGCTTCGCCGAGATATTCCCTGAGGACAAGTACAAGATCGTCAGGTTGCTTCAATCGATGGGGCACACGGTCGGAATGACGGGAGACGGTGTCAACGATGCTCCGGCTCTGAAACAGGCTGAGATGGGTGTCGCGGTCAGCAGCGCCACCGACGTGGCTAAGGCTTCGGCAAGCATGGTCCTAACAGAGGAGGGCATAGGCGTAATCATCGACGCCATCCGAACCAGCCGGCATATCTATCAGAGGATGCTGACGTGGGTCATCAATAAGGTCACCAAGGTTGTCCAGGTGACCGGAGTGCTGACAATCGGGTTCTTCTGGTTTCACGATGCGGTCGTTTCCCTGCTCGGAATGGCGCTGCTTATCGTCGCCAATGACTTCGTAACCATGTCTCTGGCCACGGATAACGTCGGGTACACCGCAAATCCCGATACGTGGGACGTGCGCCGAATCACGCTTGCGTCACTGATCATCGGCGGTCTGCTCGTCATCGCTGCCGCAGTGGTGTTGCTCGCGGGCAGCCGGTACTTTCACCTGCCGTGGGATCGCTTGCAGACCTTCGTCGTGCTGATGTTGATCTATTCGAGCCAGTTTCGGGTGTTCATCGTGCGCGAACGCAGGTATTTCTGGTCTTCGCGGCCCGGCCGCAGTCTCATGGTTGCCACCGCGGGTGCAGTGATTATCGCTTCGGTGGTGGCGGCGTACGGCATCGGAGTACCTCCACTTAGCGCCAGACAGATACTCTTTCTTCTGGCGTTCTCCGCTGTATCCACCCTCGGCGTTGACATGCCGAAACGTTGGGCCTTCAGGAGGTTTTCCGTCTAAAGGGGCAACCGCTGGCACGTGGCGTTCCTGCAGACAGTCGCAGCCACCACTGACACACAGTTCCCGACGCGGTCACCGTGGAGCGGTACCAAACGCGGTACGCATCGGCCCGCCGTCCCGGGTGCGCCACGGTGGTGGTGCTGGCCTGCGAACTTGGTGTACGATGAGCGTCATCGGCGGTATGGCGGGACTCGTGGCCACTGATTCAAATGGCTGGCCCGCTCTGAGGGCAGTTCCAGGACGGATGGCTGATATGCCGCCGGCCTATTTCGTCCGGTCCGGAACACCGAATCGTTCAGCTATGTGAAGGGGGACAACATGCCGATAATGGACTCTAAGAATGGCACAGTGCGCGCCGCGTATAGCGTGAAGGAACTCACAGACGCGGCCCAACTCATGCGTGGCTATACCCTCGTTGCCCTCGCTGCAGCCGGGTCCGGGCATCCCGGTGGCTCACTATCCATCATGGATGTTGCCGCGGCGCTCTACCTCGACGAATTGAAACACGATCCGGCGGACCCGCTCTGGGCGGACCGCGACCGAGTTTTCTGGTCCGCGGGCCACAAGGCGCCCGCCCTGTACGCCAGCCTCGGGATGTCGGGTTACTTCAACATAGAGGACATGGTGACGCTTCGGAAGCTCAATTCTCCGTTCGCCGGTCATCCCCATAGACTCAAGCTCGAAGGAGTGGAGATATCGAGTGGTTCACTCGGCCAGGGGATGTCGGTGGCGATCGGCAGCGCCCTCGCGGCGCGCCTGGACAACAGGGACTACAGAGTCTACTGCATCATGGGCGACGGAGAGCAGCAGGAAGGGCAGGTATGGGAGGCCGCCATGGAGGCGAGCCACCACGGATTGGACAACCTGTGCGCGATCATCGACTACAACGGACTCCAGATAGACGGCTCAGTCGAGGACGTGATGGGCATCGACCCGCTGGCGGACAAGTACCGTTCATTCGGATTCCACGTGCTGGCCATCGATGGTCACGATATCGCGCAGATACTGGGTGCATTCAAGCAGGCGAGGCGCAACAAGGCCAGAGCCCACACTCATTCTTGCCCGCACTGTCAAGGGCAAGGGCGTGCATTTCATGGAGAATGTGTGCGGATGGCATGGCAAGGCGCCTAACATCGACCAACTCAACGAGGCGCTTGCAGGACTGGAACTGACGCACGAACTGGACGTCGCGGCCCTGCTCAAGAAGGCAGAGGTCTACCAGACAGGCGTGAATTCCTACCTGGCCGCAAAAGAGCCAAAGTTCTCGCGGGATTACTGGTGGAACAGTGGACCCGCGATGCGTGTGAGCATGGCGCCGACGCGCCTCGGGTTCGGCAAAGCATTGCAGAGGCTGGGAGACGACGAGCGCATCGTGGCGTTGGGTGCCGACATATCCGACTCCATCACCATCAGCCAGTTCTACTCCGGTCATCCGGAGCGAAAACGGAGATGGTTCTCGATGGGAATCGCGGAACAGTCCGCAACCTGCGTCGCCGCCGGGCTGGCTAAGGAAGGCAAGCTGCCCGTATTCGGCACTTATGGAGTGTTTGCGTCAGGCAGGAACCTCGACCAGATACGAACGACGATATGTTACGGCAACTACAACGTCATGATTGCCGGGGCGCACGGAGGCGTCTCCGTGGGGCCTGACGGAGCAACCCACCAGGCGCTGGAGGAATTGTTCCAGATGTGCGGTCTGCCCAATATGCACGTGGAGGTGCCATGCGACGTCATCGAGACCGAAAGGGCGACAGAACATCTGCTATTGAACCTTAACGGCCCCAAGTACATCCGCTTCGCCCGCGAAGCTACTCCGGTCGTGACGGATGCGGCGACGCCCTACGCCTTCGGAAAGGCCAATGTGATCAGGTTCCGAGCCGAGAAGGACGACTTCAAGGACGCGTTCGAGCACTACCTCGCCTCCGATTATCAGGATGAAGGAGAGGAACTTGCGATTATCGCTTGTGGGCCCGCCGTTGCGGAGGCGATGCGCGCCGCGTGGATGCTCAAGGCGGAATATGGCGTGGAGTCGAGGGTCATCAATCTGCACACGCAGAAGCCATTGGACACCGACGCCATCGTTATGGCCGCCCAACAGTGTGCCCTCGTGCTGACGGTTGAAGAACATCAGATCGGCGGGATGGGCAACCGCGTCGCGGCTGCCATCCAGACCTCCGCAGACGTCTACGGCACGTCCGTTCTAATGGACATGATAGGAGTGCCGGACAGGTTTGGTGAATCAGGGGCGCCGTGGGAATTGATGAAAGAATTCGGCCTCACCGCGGAATACATCGTTGACAGAGCCAGACGCCTTGAGACGATTCGCGACAGGTAGAGTCGAGCATCTCATTCTTCAATTCCCGGTGAGATGTACCTATCCCTGAGCCGCCAGGCCATCGTTCGGCGATACTGAGGGGGACGCCCTGCGAAGTACTCCTGCGGGCACCGAACGCGTTTGCCCTTGATACCCGGTGCGGGCGTGTCCCGCGGTCAGATGGCGGCCTTCGTCCTCGCCCGCCAGTGGCTCGCCACGACAAGGGCCGAGGCCACCAACGCCAGAACCGAAAGCACAATCCAAACTAGATGGTAATTCCCGTGCATATCGAAATACCGTCCCGCCAAAGGCGGCGCCACAAGTCCTCCGAACGCGTTGATGCCCACTATCGCCCCGAAGATGCTGCCGAAGTGGGAGCCACTGAAATGCTCGCGCGTTAGCGCGGGCCGCAATGCAACTACGCCGCCGTAGCCGATGCCGAACATCGGGAGGAAGGCATAGAGGGTCCAGGTACCGAGTACCGGCACGGCTGCGAAGAACATCGTGCTCACGCCCATCAACACGTACGCTGCAGCAGAAACACGCGTGCGATTTGTCTTGTCCCCGAGCGTGCCTAGGCCGAGGCGACCGAAGATACTGAGCACCGGAATGGCGGTTCCGGCCACGCCGGCGGTGATCCGTGCGATGCCCACGCTGGTGAGGTACGGCATTACGTGAGTGACCACAGTGATGATAACTGCTGTTTGAATCGTGAACGCGATTGTCAATAGCCAGAACGGCCGCGTCCTGGCGGCTTGCCCAAGCGTTATGTCAGGTTCGATTGGGGTAATTTCGGAGGAACGCGCTTCAGCTTTCTCGTCTGTAGCGCATTCAGGCATGCGGCCATCAGGAAGGCAGCCGTATGCTTCCGGCCTGTGCCGAAACACGAATGACAGTGGCAACAATAAGACTAGAGCGCCCGCTCCCAGTATCGCAAAGGTTTCCCGCCAACCCAATTTCGCGATGAGTTCGACCATCACCGGAAGGATGAGGCCGCCGAGTCCAAACCCGCACAGCGCGATGCCCGTCGCCAGTCCCAATCTTTCTCGAAACCACGTAGCGACCCCCGTCACGAGTGCAGTGGTTCCGCACGCGCTCATGCCGAACGCGAGCAGAATGAATGAGCCGTAGAACATCGCCAGCGAGTTGGTATTGGACAGCAGGAACAGTCCACCAGCAGTGAACAGTCCTCCCGCGAATATCAGCCGTCTCACGCCCCAGCGGTCGACGAGGCGCCCGACCACAGGCTCCAGCAGACCGGATTCAGCTCCCCTGAGTGACGCGGCAAAAGATACAGCGGCATATGACCAGCCAAACTCCTGCACTATCGGGTCGAAAATAGCGGTAAATCCATAGACAACTATTCCGCCGACATACAACCCCACAATGACCGCCGCGCCTACGATCCACCAGCCGTAGAATATGGGACCCCGTTTCATCTTCATTGGTTGCAATAAGGTCTCACCACCCTCAACTGAACTGTCTGCATTGGCTCAAAATCACGTCACAACATGCATTGCGACAGTGGATGTACCAGCATCGCCATGACCGGGGTCAGGCCCATGACCGTGAGGACCTCGGACGGCGCGTGAGTTGCGGCGCCATGCGCGCAAACGGACAGAATCGTACACCATCCGGCGTACTTGCGCCGCATGAACGAACAGCCTTTCGTCCTCGTATCTATCGTCTAGTGCCAGTCAGGAACGGACTTTGTTCGCCGTCCATCTTGACGCGCCTGACTCGAGTGATTTCGGACAGTCTTCTGAACCCATGCCGATGATGCACCACCGGGTGGCGCTACGCCGGCTCTTGTCGAATTTCCAGCCGCCCCCATCACTGGGTGTAGCGAAGAGCACGATCGGCATCCGTCATACTTGGCGCGGATTCAATTTCGGGTGCAGCCCATGGTCGCGTAGCCATTGCTGCGGTCTATCACCCGTCAAGAGGTGGCGTTGCCCCAAACCGATCATGCTCAACTGTTATATGCAGTGCGCCCGCCTTGTCCAGACACAAGGGTATGGAAACAAAGGTTGAGCATTCATCACGGAATGTCTCGAAAGGAGTAGGCCTACCTTCGACCATCACTCTTCGTATCGACTGCTGCCTCATTCGCAGGCACAACTCGAACTCCATTGGTGCCTTGTCTCCCGCGTAGCCCACTTCGGCGACGGTAGCCTCGCCACTATCAAGCATCTCCCTGTTAAGAAGGTCGAAATAGGCCCTCTCGGCCCACAATTTCTCCCGTGATAGTCTCAACTCGCCGGGATTCTTACCCGTGGCTCGAACGGAAATTCGGTAGTCGCCTACTATGAGGTTGGTGGGGTAACCGGCGTACTTCTCCCACGGAAGCCTGGAGTTTCCAATCTGCAACAGAGCCTGACAGGGAGCCAGTCCGCTGTCGCCCAGACCGTCACGCACGGGTATCGCACGGTGGTTCATTTCGATTCCGAACACAAGCGCGTGCCACTTGAGGTACGCGGGGCCGCACGTGTAGTTCGTGTATGTGTCCGAATTCTCGGGATAGACGAAATCCTCACCGGCGTTCTGGATGTGTAGTAGGAACACCTTCTCCTCCAGGTACCTGTGGGCGAACTTGCCTCTCGGTTCTCCGAAATAATAGTAGCTGAGGTCCTCGAGGCTATGGATCTCATAGGGCCAGCCACGCGTAGCCGACGCCTCCACCATTCTATTCGCCACGAACTGGTGAATCTGTTCATCCATGCCCCATCTGGTCGAATTCGCCGGGATGATGACCTCCAGGTCTCCGCGGTCATACTTTGAGCCGTCCGACTTGCCGAGACTGTGGTAGTCGAACATCATATCCGGGGGATACGCGCTGCAGAGCTTCCCCCACACCAGCCTTTCGAGGTTGGTGATTCCGTGCATTGAGGAATGAAACTCCTCCAGCACGAATCCCTCAGGATTGGCGACCGGCACAACTATCACGGTCTGCTTGTCCCTCGTTTCGCGCGCTTCCTCGCTCGCAAGGTAGTTCAATATCTCAGGAACCACGATTCTGGTTCCTCTCTCTTTGCCGTGTCTGCCCATTGTGAGCACTGCGTTCTGCTTCTGTTCAGGGGGGATGGACTTGTTGGTCACCACAACAGCCGGAATCTTCCACCGGCCGTCTTCGGACGGGCCGAGGTCCAGGATGTCTGCAATTTCTCGATTCTCATCGCAGTAGGTGTCTACCCACGCATAGACTTCCCGCAAACCTTCCTCGCCCATGGGCATATGTTCGAACGCCTTCATGCTGTCGCTCTCCTTCACCTGTTGACCAAGACCTCTCACGGATGGCCATCAGACTTGTTCTACAGATACCTTACTTGTCTGGGCGTCGTGAGTCCAGCCTTCAATTGACTGGGGGCACTCCACGCAGAATAGCCACCTTCCAGTGGCCAATTGTCCCACGCGGTGCCTGCGACAACCATGGATGCTCGTGCGTGCAAGAATGCCGATGAGAAAGCCGTTCCCGGCTGCCAACACCACACCACTATCGCGGAGGCGTCACCTTCACTGGTCTCGCGCTCGGCTTGGTATCAACCCGAGGTCGAAGCACGGAATACACCGTTCCTTGAGCGCCATAACCATTGCCGCACTACTGGGTCACGCTCCAAGTCGAACGGCATATAGGCATCTGTCGATGCTCGACGAGTCGCCGTTGCGCCGTCGCACGCGCTGCGTGTCACCGCTATTCTTGTGCCTTAAGTGGATGAACAACGTCAACCCGGTCTGGCGCTCTCTAGTCATGCGCCCTACCGCCACGTCTGATCTCGATACGACTTGGCCCCAATGAAGTTCCGAAACAGAGCGATTGACCATCATCGACGACTGGCTGCCAGTTCACTGCGAGTCTGCAAAAGCGTATCCTATAGTGCTTTCGATTGGATTTGATCGGACGAAGTAAGAGCAACACAGTTTCGAGACAGGACAGCATTCTCTCGATAGAGGCGGGATAATCATGCCGGAACCATTCCTCGTAGCTGACAATCTCCACAAGAGCTTCAACGATTTCAAGGCGGTCAACGGAGTTTCGTTCACCATCGAGACCGGCGAAGTCTTCGGCCTGCTCGGACCAAACGGCGCGGGAAAGACTACGACGATCCGCATTCTGTCGACAATCCTGCAACCGGACCGCGGTGACGTGACTATAGGCGGGCACTCGATACGCCACGACGCGGATGCGGTTCGGAAGATCATTGGTGTATGTCCGCAAGAGTTGGCGTTCTACGGCGACATGTCCGCCATCGACAATCTGGTCTTTTTCGGCCGCATGGTCGGACTGAATGCGGCGGAAGCCAAGACACAGGCGATGGTCAACCTGGAGGCGATGGGACTCATCGACAGGGCGAAAGGCAAGGTCGACAAGTTCTCTGGAGGTATGAAGCGCCGGGTCAACCTGGCAATCGCCCTGATGGGCCACCCGCAACTGCTCTTCCTGGACGAGCCTACAGTGGGAATCGATCCCCAGTCTCGCAACATGATTTACGAGACCATCGAGGGTCTACAGGCGAAAGGCATGACAGTCCTCTACACGACGCACTACATGGAAGAAGCCGACCGCCTGTGCAATCGCATCGCTATCATGGATGGCGGCAAGATTATCGCCCTTGATACTCCTCACGAACTCAAGAGCAAGATTGGCTCGCCCGAACAGGTAACGCTGGAAGACGTATTCCTGAAGATGACAGGTCGCGCCCTGCGCGATTGATACCCCATGGCCAAAGTCCTCGCAATCGTAATCAAAGAGGTACGCAGCTATCTGCGTGACAAAGGTGACCTGGCATTCAGTCTCCTCTTGCCAGTGTCTATCTTCGCCCTCATCTATGGCGCCTTAAGCGGTCAAACCATCTTCAACGGGACCGCGTACATTGTGAATAACGACCCTGATGGTGAGTATTCCAATCAACTCATTGAACGGTTAAGCGCCAAGGAAGGGCTTGAAGTCACCGTGCTCTCGCTGGACGAAGCCAATGCCAAGCTGGACAGGTCGGATATATTGATCTTCGCGCAGATTCCAGCGGACTTCTCGTCGAGGCTCAGTTCCGGATGGTCGACTCAGATCGTATTCAGGCAGAGGGGCAACTCCGGTCTGGAAGGACAGATTGTAGCCAGCCTGATACGCGGCGAAGCTGACACGCTCAGTCAGGAGCTGCAAATCGAGAGACAGGTCGGACTTGCGCTGGCAGGCGAAGGTATCGGTGGTGATCCGATAGGGGATACCGTGCAGGGACTCCTCAAGCGTGACCACGAGTCGCCACTGTTGACGGTGAGCGAGACAACGATTGGAGGCGAGTCCGGACTCATCTACCAGTTCCTACCGGGCGTCATGACCATGTTCATCCTGTTCGCCGTCACTCTGGGCAGCCGGACTCTGGTGGAAGAGCGCCGCAAGGGGACGCTGGAACGACTCCTGACCACGCAGTTGACCGCGTCCCAACTCTACATGGGCAAGTTCATGTCAGGCCTCGCTCGCGGCTTTGTGCAGACCTCCATACTCCTCGCTCTCGCCGAGCTGGCTTTCCAGCTATTCACTCCCGCGTCGTTTCTCGCGATGCTTGTGATTGCTTTTGTCTTCTCGGCCGCGGCGAGCACCCTGGGACTGGTGATTGCCTCGGTGACTCACACTGAGGAGCAGGCAGGGTCTCTAAGTTCCCTGTTCACTATGTCAACCGTGATGCTCGGCGGAACATTCTTTGTAATCTCGCCCGACTCGGCGCTCTACCCGATCAGCAGGGCCTCCATCAACACCTATGTGAACAGTGCTTTTCAGACTGTCGCGTCGAGAGGTGGCAGTCTCTCCGACGTGACTTTCCAACTCATGATACTGGCCGCAGTGGCGATAGTCGGACTCATCGTCAGCAGGGCGCTATTTGGCGCCCTGTCCGGAGTCAAGTAAGACTGATGCACAACCTTCAACAAGCCTGGCTTATCGCCAGGAAAGATGTGAAACGGTTCGCGGGAGACCGCAGGGCTTTGTTCTTTGCTCTGCTGTTTCCCTTCCTGTTCGTGGCATTGTTCGGAACCATTGCGAGCAGCGCGGCAAGCCAGGACGAGAGGCTGACTTTGCACATCGTCACCCTTGAGGATGCAGGCGGCTTCAGTCGCGTGATAGCTCAGGCGCTGGAGACCGAGGACGTGTCGAAACTGGACCCTGGCGAGCCCGTCATCGTCTGGGACAAGAGCTATGACGAAGACGTCCAGTTGGTAACCGATGGCACTATCGACGGCTTCATGGCCTTCCCCAAGGACTTCACCGACGCCATAGTTCGCGGCTACGGGACCACCATGGAAATCGTCACAGGTCCCAACGCGACCTATACTCAGGCAGCGCTCAAGTCGATTGCCGACGCCATTTCCGCACAGATCGGACTGCAGCAGGTGGTGAAGGGTTCCATCACCGCGTTGCTGCTGGAAGGATGGACTGAATCGCCGGACGCCGCGCAAATCGGCGCTCAACTTCCCGCACTGCTGTCAGTGCAAGGGGGAGCACCGGTCAGACCGTCGCTGGTAGACTACGAGGTCGACGAGGTAGGCGCCGCCGCGGCGCAACCGCCGGCCACATATGTCATCCCGGGATACCTCGTGATGTTCGTATTCATGTCCGCGGCGGCAACCGCGGAATCAATCGTGAGGGAGCGCCAGAACTTCACACTCGAACGCTTGTTGGCCTCATCGGTAACGCGCCAGTCTATTGTGGCCGGCACGTTCGCCGGCGTTGCGGCCAGAGGGCTGGTCCAGATAGTCCTGTTCTGGACGGTTGGCCTTCTGCTGTTCCACCTCGATCTGGGGTTTGCACCGGCAGCCGTCATCGTTCTGTCCCTGGTCATGGTGGTCATGTCATCGGCCTTTGCCCTCATGCTAGGTACGCTGGCGGCTACGCCTCGCAGTGCGTCGTCGATAGCTACGGTTGCATCCCTTGTCCTGGCGCCACTCGGGGGCTGCTGGTGGCCCTTGTTCATCACGCCACACTGGATGCAGTTCATCGCCGAGTTCACGCCTCACGGTTGGGCCACGGTGGGATTCAACAAGCTTTTGGTGTTCGGAGGCAATTTCGCATCGGCCGTGCCCGACATGCTGGCCGTAATGGGTTTTGGCGTGGCATTCGGCATCATCGCCGTGCTGAAGTTCCGTACTAGTGCGGTGTAAGCCAGGCGGCGGGTTGAACTGACGAACACCGCGGCGGTGCTGCCGACTCCGGCCAGCGGCCACAAAACCAAGATGGATACGATGACTTGGTCTCTCGTCCGGTCGATTGGCACTCGCGCGCCAGCCACGCGGAAGTGCGAACAGTCCCTTTCGCAATGAGTCCCACAACACGTGAGACGCCCACAAGACGAGGCCGGGCTGCCGATATCCGGAGGCAAGCCCACCGAATATGCTTGAGTTCTGACCTCTTGCGTCGTGGCTGAACTAGCCCGCTGTCGAGAACCCCCAGACTATGAGCCCGATAATGACCACGGCTAGCGCGATGAGCAGGCCGATGCGTAACCGGCTGCCGGGGCCGGCGACGCCACACCACGCCCATTTGCCCGACTTTTCAGGCGTCTTCTCAGGTTGTCCTGAAGCCATGCCGCCACCTCCGTTTCGTCCGTTGCGCTCGAGACCCGGCCATCCCGGGTTACGGCGAAGACGGGCGTCACCAAACACGACTCGCGACACGTTCGATGGTAGGCGTATACGACCATGGTGTCAAATCGTGGACGGAAGGTTCGGATGCGTGCGCCAGGTTCGTCCCGCACACCGATCCGTTAAGCATCTCTTCACCAGTTCCCGGCCGGCAATGACGTAGAAAGCCCAAGGCAAGTGGTTGCCCGGAATCATCCACCGCGACTGAGGCAAGCTGCCGCGATAGAGCGTTCGACAACGGAACGTCGACACATCCGGCCATCGTGATGTGAGCGCGTGCCGCGGTTTGCAGTCACGCGCCTAAGTCGGGCACGAAAAAACTACCTCACAAAGCTTGCGCGGGCGGGTCAGGCTCAGCCGGCCGCCTGACGACGGCGCAAGTCGTTCAGCTCATCGAGGAGTCCTTGTTCGAAGATGACTTCGACTGTCCAACGGCACGCGTTGCCGACGACTTCGGGGCTTGCCCAGGCGTGGCTGCCCACTGCGTCCGCCTTCGCGTAGTCGTCCTTGTCGGACAAGAAGAAGGGACGCCCCAGCAAATTCGTCTGAATATCCCGGCAAATCACGGTGCCGTATTCGTCAATAAATTTCCGGTGCAAGGCGCGACCGGCCTCGAAGCACTTGAATCTATTCGTTTCCTCCACAACGAAGTTGTCCCAGGGACGCCCCTTGAGCAGGCCAATAACCATGAGCCCGCCATCATAGGCGCCACATCCCGCATCGCCAAAAAGCGCGCCTCCTCCGGCCAGTCCCGTGGCGGCTTTGAAGACGTCCGGCGCCTGTATCCCTAACGCCTCAAACAATCCCGCCAGTGACGTCTGACTGCAGCATCTCTTCTCAAGCTGCGACTTGTATCCCGCGTCGTACGCGGCCTGCGCGAGTTCTTCTTTCTGGTCCGGTCTGATATCCGCCATGCATGCCTCTCCTTATCCGCGAAGCCATCCCGCCGCCCTAACGGGTGACCTAACGGAATCTGCGATGCTTCGCATCTTGGACTGGGGGCGAGATTGTGTCAAGCGCTTCGGCCCGACGGTCCAGGACAGCCTTCTCCTCAGCCGGTTAGGCTGCATTCATCTTGAAGATTGGCCTACGCGACGCCGAGCTTCCGGAGTCACACCCACGCCCGGACCCCGGGCAAGATGCGAAGCTCAACGCGCTATCATTCCATGCGACGCTTGAGACTCCGGCCGGTCGATGGCGCATAATGCCACGTCGCATGGGACCGCACGCTGGAAGCCTGGCGTGAATTCCGGATCCATGCGCCGGGTGGAAATCGAAGAATTCTCGTCTGCAGGGTGACGGCCTTCAAGACCGCTGACCGAAGGGAGAAGTGAGAATGCAATCGAATTCAGTAATGGTAGATTGGAAGACTTTGCGTGAATTCATGAGACAGGTATTCGTAGGCATGGGCATGCCGGAGGCTGACGCGCTAACAGAAGCCGAAGCCCTCATCTGGGCAAATCTCAGAGGAGTGGATTCACACGGGGTAGTCAGATTGCCCTGGTACATGGACCTCGTGGACGCAAACGTGATGAACCCGAGACCCAACATCCGCATCATCTCCGAGACTCTCGCGACCGTCTTTATCGAGGCTGACAGAGCTTTCGGCCCCGTGGCCACGAGGTACGCCGTGGACCTCGCCGTCTCGAAGGCCAAGGATGCGGGAGTATGCTGGGTGCTGATTCGCAACGTTACGCACCAGGGTGCGATTGGACAGTACGCGCAGATGGTCGCCCGCCATGATATGGCGGGGATGGTGACTGCGTGCGGCCAGCCGAACACGGCGCCATACGGGGCGCGGGTGCCGGGAGTTGGCAATTGCCCGCTGTCCATATGCGTGCCCGCGGCACGCCATCCCTTATTGTTGCTGGATATGGCAACTAGTCTCGTAGCACTTGGCAAAGTGCTCGTCGCCCGCGAAAGCGGACAGCCCATGCCGGAGGGCTGGGCGCTGGATAAGGATGGGCATCCCACGACCGACCCTCGGCAACTGGCAGCGCTCCTGCCGGTCGGTGGACCGAAAGGTTCAGGCATGTCCATCCTGTTTGAATGCCTTGCAAGCGTGATGGCCGCCAACGCCCTGGTGCAACCGGTGATTTCCGGGGCCGCCGGGCACGCCGAAGGCCCAATGTCACATGTGGGTCATATGGGAACACACAATCAGAACTCGACTGTCATGGCACTTAACATAGCGGCCTTCACCGACATCGCGGAGTACAAGGCCAGGGTCGACGACCTCATAGACAGCATCAAAGCTCTGCCACGGGCTGACGGTTTCGACGAGATATTTATGCCCGGCGAGATAGAGGAGCGGCGCTGTACGGAACGATTGACTGGCGGGATACCTGTCCCCGCGGGCAGCATCGCGCCGCTTCGAGCCATTGCCAAGAGACTGAGCGTCCCGTTGCCATCCGAGATGGCCTGACCATGAGGGCCGAACGCGGTGGCATCGTGCCTCAAGCCCCGGGGCGCTTGCAGTGCAGGCGACCTCGAGTAGGAATAACAGACGCGCAACGCGCGGCGCGCGTGCGCTGCCGCCACCGTCTGCGGCGAGGAGTCTGCGAAAGACTCGCCTCAGGCTTGGATGGGCGGCCGATCGGCGCCCCATGTCACCGGCGCCGCTATGCGGCCACCATCGACCGTCCTGCCGGTTCTCATTCGCTCGACAGTCCTTCGAGCCTCAGCACAGATACTCCCGCCTGGAGGTCATGAACCCGACGCACGTGTGCACCGACAATCTCAATAAGGACGGCTTCAATCATGCACCACGTATTGACGCCGGGTCGCAGGCAGCCCGTCAACGTCGTTCCGGCTCTGCCCAAGGCGCCATGCACGTGCAGGTGAGGTTCCCCGGACTCGTCCGGCGCCAGTAACCCAACCCCCAGAACTTCATGAACGCCGTCGACAGGCAGGAGCATCGGGCTTGCCGGCACGACCGTTACGTCACGGGGACCGGACACCACTTCTCCGGAGCCAACTGCGCCCAACAATGACACGTGTGCCGTGCTGATGCCTTTCTCAGCGGCGAATGTTTCGATGCTGGCCGGAATCACATCATCGTCGTCGAGTCTCAGGACGAATACCCGCCCCAGTCGGCCCTCGCTATGTTCCATTCGACCTCCATGCACCAACAGAATAGATGTCAATTGATGCTAACACAGTACCAACCGCCAGCTCGTGCTGACGGCAGCCGAACAGCGTCCCGCAGTCAATCGTGGCAGGCTGCCACTAACGAATTGCGACAGAATCCGGAGGGCTGCGGGACGACCACGCTGTGGGAACCTTTGAGAATTCTATACACCGGACGTATGCTGCTTTCCTCAAACGAGTGTATAGTGATTGACGGAGGTGAGTGACGATGAAGAGGACGTGGAAACCAACTGCTGCCGGCATATTGAGTATAGTGGGAGGGGCGCTCGGAATCCTGGGCGGACTGCTGTTCGCCCTGCTAGGCGTAGTGCGCCTGGGCGGGATGGGTGGCATGTGGGGGATGTGGGGCTCAGGAGGATTCATGATGCCGTGGGGAGGCAATTTCCTGGGTTCGTTCGGACTGATAGCCGTCATCCTTGGTGCAGTCGCCATTGCAGGGGGTATCACCGCGCTGAGGCGGAGGCACTGGGGTTTGGCTCTCGCAGGTGCCATCTGCGCCGCACTGTTGCCCGTGTCCTTCATACTTGGCATCCTGGCCATAGTCTTCCTGGCCCTCTCTCACGACGAATTCGCGTGACGAATAGTCTGCGCGCATCGTAGTGGCCGAACGCCGTGACGCGGCGTGGCATCTACTTCGAGGTGTGGCCGCGTCGCATCACTGGATGTTGCCTATGAGTCGCGGAACTGCCGTCTCCTATTGGGCGTACGAGTCGGAGATGCGCCACCGGCTTCGGTTCCGCGCGGTGGACAGTCACGTCGCCAATCAGGTGTGCCGGCGGCGCGGCCCGATAGCGACATCAAGTGCCGCATTGAGTTCGGTGGGCACGTCAGTTCCGATTCGGAGAGTCTGGCCGGACTTCAGCTTGATCTCGATGGCCGATAGTCCGGATACGCTATAGAGCCAGCCATGAGGCGTCATGCGGATACCCCAACCGTAGTACAACGGGTTCCTCACGGCTTCATAGGACTCGATGTCCGTCAGCCTGACTCGTTTGCGTATCAACCCGGGACCGAATCTCGCTTCCAGCATTCCGTCCCGGATTGTGACAGTCAGAGTCGCGAAGAGAACCATGAAGACCAAGACCAGCACATCGACCGCAACGCCAATCGCGTTGGCGCCTTTCGTCGCGATGGAGTACGCGACCACCACCACCGCAATCGCCATCGGCACAATAATGAGATAGCCTATCTGCGTATGTTCGTATTGCTTCATCTGTCTTGTCCAGTCGGTCCTTGTGGCCCGTTCTCACTCCACCACCTCTCAACGGGCCGAGCTTACACTGTAGCAGAGTTGCACAGCGCGCCGATGAATCGGCTCCGACATGATTCGCGCAGGGTGCGAGAGCGCCTCGCGCCGAGGTCCCACCTTCAGGGCCGCCTGATCCGCGGACAATCAGCGCCGGACCGCAGTTCAAGCCCTTGCGGTTGTCCTAGCGAGTAGATGGCTGGCCCACATCGAGGCTCGTGGGAGAACGCGGCATGGCCATTATCGCGGGTATGGTCGCCAGCAACGCGATTGCCAGTCCGATGAACACGACACGAAACCCCGCCGCGATGCTGATCGACTGATGCAGAACAAGTGTGGCTACGGTGATGCTCACCGCGCCACCCGCCTGCCTGAACATACCTCGTATACCGGTTATGGTGGCCGCCCTATCAGGCATGAGTTCGATGCACGCGTTGTTGGATGCAGGCGCCGCGATACCCACTCCCAGCCCCATGGCCAGCAGGACAAGCGCGAGCGTCGTTGTATTACTGAGACCCCCGCTGAGCGCCATCAATTGGTCCGGATCGAGGCTCAGCGCGAACAGGCTTGTGGCGGCAAGTACAGTGCCGATAATGATGGGCCAGCGATAACCCAGACGGACGAGCAGCATGCTGATGATGAACGACGTGGCCATCATTCCGATTGCACGCGGCACCAAAATGAGCCCGCTCTCGAAATATGACACACCGTAAACGTTGATAGCGAAGAGGGGTATGAGTGACATGATCCCGATAACACCCGCGCCGTAAATGAGGTTGTACACATTGGCGGCCAGGAAGGGCCTCTTCCTCAATATTTCCAGATCGATTATCGGGGTGCTGGTCGCAGCCTCGTGGCGAACAAAAACCACGATTAAGATCGCTGCAACTGCGAGCAACGTACCAACGAGCGTCCATGAGGGCACGGACGTCGCGTACGCCATAAGGCTCAGGGCTCCCATGAGTGACGCGAGTATTCCGGCAATGAGGCCGGCACCCCGAGATCGATGTGCCCTTCTCGTCTGGCGCCAACGGGAATCAACCTCCACGCGAGCACCAGCACGAGCAACCCGGTCGGAACGTTCACCCAGAAGATAGCTCTCCATGTGAACACATCGATCAACCAGCCGCCCACGACAGGTCCCACGATCTGCCCGATTGGAAAGATACTGCTGAAGAAGCCGATAGCCCGCTGCCTCGAGTGCGGAAACACCTCAGCCACTATGCCCACCGCCGAGGGCATGAAGCCGCCAGCGCCCAGTGCCTGTATCAAGCGGGAACCGATGAGCAGCCAGACGTTCGGAGACAAGGCCGCCATCACGGACCCAACGATGTAGAACACAAGGCAGGCCATGAATGTGCGGCGGCGGCCAAGTACGTCGCTGACTTTGCCGACTATCGGCATGCTCGCGGTGAGTGCAAGTTGAAATATGGCGATGACCCAGCCAGCCAGAATGACCGATATGCCGAACGACGAGCGGATCGAATCCAGCGCCACGGCAATCGACGTGCCGGCGATGCCGGTGAGTAACAGCCCCAGACTCACCGTGGTGAATATGAGATAGCGGTACATGTATGTAGCAACCAGGCAACCACGAATGCCAACTCGACCTGATATGCTCCGCCAGCAGTCGCGTCATTCCCACGGCGCGAAGCTTCGCACGCCAGGAGCGGACCATCACTGCGATCCAAGGATCGGCCCGATCGTGGAAGCGCAGCTTACACCCATACGGCAGCGCTGTGCCAATCGAGCGTTCGTCGCGGCGGCGTCGCTTGAAGCCGAATCCACGCGGCACAGCTTCAGCAGAAGGTCTCCGTAGCCACAGGGAACTCATTCGCCTGTGCGGCGCCATTGCGGTAACGCCTCGTGCCGCGGTGACTTCTGAAATTGGCCCCCGGTTGAATGATGCAGAGACCCAGCATCGCAACACCCCACGCCGGAGATGTCTTCCACGGCATCACGACAAATCCCTAATTCACCGCTTGTTGCAGGCTGAGATACGGCAGCGGCACCTTCCAATTCCGGCCCCGGTCTGCTCCAGACTTCATGTCGAACACATGCTCCAGAAGCCCACTCCAGAAGCGGAAACACCAGGAATAGGCCCAGCAAGATGGCATACCGATACCGGTCGTGTCCGCGCACGGCCTGTACGAGCCCGAAGACCGCAGGAATCGATAGCAGCAGATAGATCCACCCAATGCGGCGCGCGAGCGCAAGGCGACCTGTCCGAACGACGAAGATGACGGTCAACATCACGGTATTGACCACACCCGGGACGAAGAAGAACAGCTCGAACACCTGAGACCATCCCCCCACGGCCAGTCCAGGCGATGGCACGAAGGGGACTCACCACGAGTCAATCAAACATGAGTGCCGGCCGCCTATGGCAATAGTGCACCCGGCCGTTCAACGAGTCCCGGATTGGCCTGCAGCGAAAGGCTCGATCGCGGTCCTATTTGCTTCGGAGGCTCCGGGCCAATTCGCGGAGTCCTGGCCTCTTTCCGTACAACAGCAGATAGGTCCTCAGGAGCCTGGAGTCCAGAACCACTCCACCCACTATGGACATCACGAGCACGACGATGCTGACCACCAGTTGCAGCGCCGGCACGCCGGTTAGCCCCAGCCTGAGCATCACCACGACCGGCGCCGAGAATGGAAACACGCTGAAGACGAACCACACCGGGCTGTCCGGATAGAGGAAGAGCAGAGAGTAGAACCAGAGAGGGGCGACAGCGAAGATACTGAACATCGATGCAAAGCCCTGTGCGTCGCGCACGGACGGGCTGATGGCCGCGACGCCTGCCGAGACCACCGCGAAGACACCGTAGCCCAGGACGAAATAGACCACTCCGAACACAAAGAAATGCACCGGTATCTGTATCGCGCTGAGAATACCTCCGATGGACGAAGATGCAAGGCCAAGAAGAAGCGGCGCAGAGACGACCCAGACGAGCACCTGCAGCAGGCCGGCACTTCCGATGCCCAGCAATTTGCCGGCAACGAGTTGGCGTGTCGACACGGAAGACAACAGTATCTCGATGAGGCGGTTCTCTTTCTCCTCACCGAGACTCTGAAGCACATATGACGATGACAGACCGAGCGACAGAGCAAGAAGAAGACTGAAGATAAACGGGATGACGATGTTACCCGCACCGCCTTGCTCGGGGGCAACTGCTCCTGTCGGTGTCAACACCGTGGTAACAACGGTCAATGGCGTCTCGACCCTCGAAATGATGTCCGACGATACGTAGCTCTTGAGCAGGTTGCTCGTGATGAAGTCCTGTATCGCCGCCGAAGTCGCGTCAGGCGCAGTTAGGTCGTTGTGCAACGTGTAGCGTTGGACGGTTCCCGAGGTCATGAAGTCGGCGGGGATAACGAAGAACTCCGCAATATCGCCGCCGACAGCAGCTTGCGTAGCCTCATCCGCGGTGTCGAAGCGAGTGAAGACGATGTTGCCCGTCTCGGACAAGACCTGAAACCCTCCGGCCCGGTCAACAAAACCAATTGTGATCGCCTGCGGCGCAGGCTGCGCGTGGCCGGCTACCACGTTGTATATTCCAATTCCCAGGAGCGCCAGTACCGGGGGCGCAAGTGTCATGATGATGAACCCAAGCCGCTTCGCGGTCAACCCGAACTCGTGCCGGAATATCAGCAGCACCCTACTCATGTCGAGCCCCCGCCACCATCAGGAATATCTCGTTCAGAGAAGGGGTGGCAACCTCGAACCGATTGATTGCGACACCGTTTTTCACGAGTCGGGAGAGAACGGCCGCAGCCGTCGTACCATCGCCAAGAACGAGTTCCACATGACCTTTGCGAGCCTGCCGAATCTGTGCGCCGGGCACGTCGCCCAACTCACCATCAAACTCGACAAGCACGGAGTTGCCCCGATATTTTGCTCGAGTCTCCTCCAGGCTGCCGTAGAGGACCGAGTGCCCTTTGTCAATCATGAGCAACCGGTCGCAAAGCTCCTCCACCTGGTTCATCTGGTGGGTGCTCAGAATCACCACCTTGCCTTCGCTTCTGAGGTCAACCACCATGCCCTTGAGCAATTCAGTGTTGACGGGATCCAGCCCGGAGAAAGCTTCATCCAGAATGATCAGTTCCGGGTTGTGGATGATTGCGACAATGAACTGGATTATCTGCGCCATTCCCTTGCTTAGCTCATCGATCTTCTTCGCACGGTGGGCCAGCATGCCAGTCCGTTCGAGCAGACGGGTGGCGCGCTCTTCCGCTGCACGTCTTTCGATGCCCTTGAGCGACGCGAGATAGATGAGCGAGTCCATAACGCTCAGCTTCTTGTAGAGACCTCGTTCCTCGGGCAGGTAGCCCAGCCGCGTCTTAAGACTTTCACCGATGCTCTCGCCGAAGAGATGGATTTCTCCCGAATCCGGTTTGATGATGTCCATCATCATTCTGATCGTGGTTGTTTTACCTGCACCGTTGGGCCCGATGAGCCCGAAAATTTCGCCACGATCGACAGCGAACGAAAGGTCAGCGACCACGACGCGGTCCCCGTAGGACTTCACTATCTCGTTGACTTCGACTGCAGGCATGTCCCTTCCTCCCTACGCTGCACCATCTGACTCTTGCCGCGTCGCGTTAATCGCGCGGTGCCGACGCGGTTGAGACAGGAGGCGCTGTGCCTGACCGGTCAAGACCCGCGACTTCAGCAGGTGACGCGCGACTGCCACCGTGCCAAATACCCTTCGAGAACGGATCATCCTTAATGGCCTCGGCCACGCGGGCAACTCACCGTGAAGTTGCAGCAGGTAAGTCGCTTGCACGGAGCGCTGACCAACGGCGGAGTGTCGCAGAACCGGCTTGGATGGAAGCAAAGCGGGACTCAGGTTCGTCACCGATTCCCTCCTTGTCCACCGTCCCAGCATTGTATACTCGTGCTGCCGGCTGTCAAGACGGACGCTGCAATTGCGCACGGCGGGCACGAGTCAACCATGCCACAGCCAAAGGACACTATGCGGGGGCGAACCAACCCGGTTAACGCTGCCGCCGTTGGCCCCCTCGCACACACCATATCCACAAACGCCCCAATCAACAGAAATTCGGCGCAGGCTGCGTAACTGCGCCCCGGCGTCGATATCAACCCGAGTGAGTCAGGCGAGCAACGCAAGAGCCACGAGGGGGCCTCAAGAGACCCGCGCCATACCCCGGACTCGCGAGCGGGACACCACACGATTGGAGTATGATTATGCGCGCCGGTATCGAGCCAGGCCGGAATTCGGCGCGCACGTCGACTACAGACAGGTGCCCATCTGCTGGTCCGAATGCGCGCCCAGTCTAATGATCGTCTGTTTGCGTGGTACTCCCTTTCACTGCGGCGGTTCGCTGCGTCGCATCGTGCCGACGCACGCCTGGCCACGTAGCGCAGGGCATTGGCGCTGGTTCCCTGAAGTCTCGGCCAAGCACCGCCAACTGCCAGATTGCGGCGAGAGTCGCGCGCCCGAAGGCTGGCACGGCGCATGAACCTGCGCCGATTCAATCCAAATGGGTGGCTTCTCGTCGTTGCGTGCTTCATTGTGACGCTTTGCATCGGCGAAGTACTGTGGTCATTCGGCGTATTCTTCAAAGCCCTCGAGGCCGAATTCGGGTGGAGCCGCGGGCTCACTTCGACGAGCTACACGGGACTGGCAATCGCGCAGGGCCTGTCGGCGATAGTCGCCGGCCGACTCGCAGACCGGTATCAGCCTCGTCTGGTGCTCATCGGCGCAGCCATTATCGCCGGTCCAGCAATCATGGCGTGCAGCCAGATATCTACTCTCCCACAACTGCAGATACTCCTCATAGTGGCTGGTATAGGTGCGGGAGCTACCGTCTCGGTTCCGGTGTCAACCGTGCAAAGGCATTTCCACAATCGCGCGCGCAGTGGCATCGCGCTCGCTATTGTGGCGTCCGGCATCGGCATGGGAGCGCTCCTTTTCGCTCCATTTCTGAACCGTATCATTCTCGTGGCCGGCTGGAGGAACGCTTTCATCGCCGCAGGCTTGACATTCATGATTCTCGTCGGCGGGGCCGCACTGGCAATTCGGCCGGTGGGACCGACATCTAAGGATGGAACGCCGCGCAAAGCACCGAATCTGGTGCGCAAGCTTATCGTCACGCCGCAGTTCGCCTGCGTGGTGTCAGTGTCCATGGTAGCGGTATTCGCGTTCCAGGCGTTCTCGGTCCATCTCGTCCCGTTCGCCACAGACATGGGTATCTCCGTTACCGCCTCTGCGGCCGCCCTGGGAATGGTGGGGGGATTCTCAGTCCCCGGAAGGCTGGCTTCAGGTTTCTTCTCGACGAGAATAGGATGGGGCCGTACGTTGGCTTTTGCCCTGGCAGGAAGCGGTCTGACCATAATCGTGCTGCCAGCGGTTCATTCGGAATGGATGCTGTATTCCTTTGTAGCTTTGTACGGCTTCTGTCATGGAGTCAGGGCGGTGGCGGTATTCGGCATCGTTGGAGGACTGTTCGGCGGAGAGGTACTCGGTGAGCTGACGGGTATCGTCATAGCCTGCGCGAATCTGTTCGGAGCGCTTGGACCCTATGTCGCCGGGCGCACGTTTGATCTCACGGGCGGCTACTCAACAATGTTTGTGGCCGTCGGCATCGCTCTGGCCTTAAGTGGCATGGTGCCGCTCGTGCTACGACTGGAAGCCCGGCCGGCTTAGCTGACTACGCCCGTTTCAATTCGGACGCCATCGACCTTCTCATTGCGATGACGCAACTCATCCGGAACGCGGGCGGCCGGTCGTCGTGATTCCAACGCAAACCGGGCGCCATCAATCAGTCGTGCCTGACGCACAACTACCCGCTGCCTCCGCGACAGCACGGCCCGCTCCAGGCGCGCAACTTCCTGCGTCCGTTGCCTGCGGAGTCGCTAACACATGGTTGACCACGAGAAATCTGAGCGTAGCGAGGCGAGCGGTATATGGCCCGCTGGACAACGCCAACCTTTCGAGAGCCAGACTGACGCCCCACGCAGCCGCCGCAAATACACAATCGGCTGACTCCGGCGCCAGAAAAGGGCAAGCCCCGGCCTCATATTTGGTCCGGAGGCACATCACGGAGTCGGCCGGCTCCCCGGATATGCCCCCAGCCGCAGTACGCAGTTCCCGATCGCACTAAGGCAGATTCTTCTGCACGAACGTCAACACGTCGTCTATCGGGATAGCGAGCCCAATATCTTCGATATCCTCTCCCGGTGGCTCGATGCCAGCCGACGGCACGCCAATCATCGTGCCCTGCAGTGTGAACAGACATCCACCACTGTCGCCCGGATTGATGGCGGCATCAGTCTGGATATACATCTCACCGTCGGACAACTGTCTCATGGCGGATACGATGCCCTTGGTAAATGTGGGTGGGCCAGCAAGGTCCGAGCCAAGAGGGAATCCCCCGACGACTACATCCGCTCCGGCGACCACGTCAGATGCCAGTCCAAACGTCACCGTGGGCAAAGCGGTCTTGGTGGCCACAATCTCAACCAACGCAAGGTCCCGCTTCGTGTCGGTGGCGATTACAGTACCATCGAAGACGCCGGAACCGGCCACCGTGACTTTGATGCTGCGGGCCCGGTCTATCACATGGTCGTTCGTCAGTACGTATCCGCGCTTGTCGATGATTGTCCCGGAACCCGACCCCTGGAAATTGGCACCCGTCACATCGATTCTCACGAGCGCGGGCAGCACCGCCGCAATGGCGCTTTGCGCGGTGCCGGCCGCTGCAATCACCGTGGGCACCACCGCCGCGTCCGTCTGCACACCCGGACCGGCCGGCCCGGGCGGTCCAGCCGGCCCCTGCGGCCCTGCCGGACCCTGGGGACCCGCGCAACCCGAAACCGCCGCCGTCAGCGCGACGAGCGCCACAATTGCAGGAAAGCCCAGTCTTGAATGACTCCTGGTACTCACGTTCGCACCTCCAAACCGCACCTTGCCGGAAATCGTCATGAACCTGCCATCACGAACTCGTGCTTGAGAAGCGCCACGTCGTCGACGAGACGCCCCCGATCCGCACCGCGCAGCGCAACTGACATTCTAGCGCGGCCTACCCCAATTGGGCGAGTGGCTCTCAGCTACGCGCAACTGCTGTCTCTCGCACTGGATTCGACGTTTCACGACTGCACTCAAGGGACCGTCGCCTTCAACCAACCGGTGCGAAATCGATTCTCCGTCCGGTGGTGCTGCGCCTTCGCTCTATGGGCGCCCCCCCGCCAAGGACGCCCGAATCAATTATCGGAAACCACCGGCTAGACTCTGAATTGCCATTGTATGTTTGGTTTACTTGCACCTGCGGGCCGCTCTTCTTGTTTCCTGGCCCTGCCGGCGTAACGCCGCGCTCTCATGATTTGACATCACTTGGTCTGCGACGCGAGCGTGGCTTGCGGGGCGGGCTGGAGTAGCCCCTCGATGTTGCCCTCGGTATCGGCGAAAGACACGTAGCGGCCGATGCCAGGGACATCCATCGGCTTGCCCACAATCTTACCTCCAGCGTTTGTGACCCTTTTCATCGCCGTAGGGAGGTCCTCCACCGCCAGGACTATGTTGGTCACCTGAACAGCGCCCATCTCGGGGGTCTTCGCAAAAAACCCGCCGTTGATGCGGCCGCGCTCTTTCGGACCGTTGGCATCCGACTCCGCGGTAGTGACGACCACATAGTTCCCCATTTCCGCGCCCAGCACTTGCGTCTGCCATCCAAACGCGGTGCGGTAGAACTTCGCCATACGTTCACGATTCTCATAAGGCATCTGAAAATGAACCACTGAATCCATTCTGCCGGTCAACACGCACCTCCCACCTCACCAGTATTTCGTCCGGTCCTGCGTTCTGGGGCATTCGCCCTGCGGCACGAATACTACCTCGCCTGACTCACCTCCTCCCCCCACATCATTTGGCTCTTCTGTTACGTAGATGACTATTGACCACAGAGGAGTGCCGAGCGCGTCAAGGCTGGCCTGACATCACGGTTCAGGGTCGATCCAATTCGGCGGTGCCGACCCGGCTTGCACCGGATAGCCGGTTCCCAAGTGCAAGCCATGGCAATCATCCCGGTGAGGCATATTGAGGCCATCACATGGGGAACGCGGCTGAAGAAGGAGGTCTGGCTGTAATTCCCGCCGTACCGTTGTGTATTCACCGCAACCCACACTCCTCCCCCCATTACCGGCAGACGTCACGTCGTCACCGGGAATCGCATTCAGGCGACGATACGGCAAGAGTATACCGCGTGACAGCCGGTGAAGCGCAAGCCCGAAGACCTGACTCAAGCTTCGATTGACTGGTGTCGCATGTCCCGTTCATACACGCTTGGCCAGCCCGCCGATCCGAAATGCATCCGACTATCCGGACACAACGCGCAGGCCCCTTTTGTTCAGAAACGCCTGCCAAAGACAAACCGGTGAGCGAATGAGAAACCCGTGGCTGAACGCCCACAGGGCGCCTTGCGAGCAGGTGTTGACGTCAAGAATGGCTGGCATACGCGGCCACGGTCGAGAGACACCGCGACCGGGTTCTGCCCCCAATCGCGCGTGCCGCACCGGGCAAGATGGCACAAGATGGCACTCGGGAACGGCACAGTTTACGCTTAATGCAGGTAGGGAGAACTATTCGGGCTCACACAACTGCCGCCATTCAGTAGAACGCGCAAGTAACGAATCCATCACCCCCATGTACCGAACTAGCTGCGCTTGCGTGGGCTATGTCAACGGTCTCGCACAGGAGGTTCCCCTTTATCATCGCCGCAAGGAGTTCCGCCTCCTCGTCCGCGTTGACGTGCACGATGGCGGCGGTCACTGAATGCGCGCCCGCGCGCTCACGCGCGATCTCCACAATCTTGTTCAGCAACTGTCTCTTGGTCCTGGCCCTGCACACCGGCTGCATGGAACCTCCGCTTGCGTGGTCGACTTCAATCAGGGCTTTCAGGCCCGTTCCACGCTGATGCTCTGCCTCGGCCCATGGCTTGGCTTTGAATATCCGTCCACCCTTGTCGCGATAGAACAGCGTCTCGAAACAATAGAGGTTGCATAGCGCATCGCGAATCTCGTAGACCTTCCGCACAACATCATCGAAGCCGGCACCCTGGTCCGCCAATCTCGCCGCTGCGGCAGCTATCGCCAGTTCGCCCGCCTCGGCTGTGTGGGAATCCACCACCTCGATCTGCATCTCTGGATGCTTCTCCATTGCCAACGCACGAGCGAGCAGCCCCGACTCGTAGCTCTTGCTGAATGCGGAGGTCAGATGGATGGATACAGCCGCCCAACCTCGCTCCGCCGCGTATTGGTACGTCCGCAAAGCCTCACCGACCGATGGAGCAGAGGTCGTCGGCAAATCGGCCTGCCGGCGCAATCGCTCCAGCAGCCACGACATGTCCACATCAGTTTCAAGATAGTCACGGCCGTCAACGATGACGTGTAATGGCAGTACACCGATGTCGTACCGGTTGCGCAAGCAGGGAGGTACCGCCGCGGTCCCATCCGCTATGACCGCCACGCGCCGTTCCATGTGTTCTCTTCACCTCGGACGCGGTGCACGCGATGGCACCTCGCGACACGATGCCTTCATGGTTGCGTAGACCGGCAAGATTGTCAAGCGTCCGGAGCGACAAACATCCCCTGCAAGCGTGGGTGGAAGCGGGTGACACTCACTCACTCACCCGCTCTGCCCTTTCTGCAAGCAGGTAAGGGTCTAACCTGCATCGTGCACTCGCCGCGAGGCCACGGTTCGGTCGGCAATTGAAATGAACCATGAATCTGCGATGTCTCGTCGTTGGAGATCGCTGCATAGATGTCTCCTTCGCTCCCATCATCGGAACATGGAGCATGCACCACGTATGTGGCGGGTTCCCCCCGAAGAGCCGAAACGCGATCGGGGGCCCTCAAGAGCTAGCCGGGACGTCAACACGTCTTGACTGGGGACGACGCAAGACCAAAAGCCGCGAGGCTCCGAAGAACCAGCGCCCACCACAATTCGGGAGTGCTGCGTCAGCCATCCGGGCCGCCCTCAAATGAGCGAAAGACGCCGGCGAGCCAGATGAAAAGTGAGGTGCGGGAGTAGCTACTCCCGCACCTCATTGCAATGAGGCAACAAGTTGACCTGGGCTATTGTCCCGCGTCACGCGCCAACGTCAGTTCGACAGCTGCCGCCACGTCATCATAGTTATGAAACTGACCGATCTTAGTGAATCGCACCACTCCCTGTGAATCAAGGAAGAACGTGGTTGGGGTATAGTTGACGCTGTACTCCGCCGCCACCGTCCCATCCTCGTCGGGTGCTACCACCATGTCCACTGGCAGATTACTCCCGAAGAACTCCCGCGCGTTGTCGGCGGTCCCCAGGATGTGGACTCCCACAAACTCAACCTTATCCCGGAAGTTGGTACTTGCCTCCAGCATGAACGGCATTTCCTCCTGGCACCGCGTGCATTTATAGTTCCAGAAGGTCAGAACGACCGCCTTCCCCTGGGCCTTCGACAGGGTGAAATCCCCATCTGCCAACGTGGGCAGCGTGAAATCCGGTGCTCGAACCATCATGTCGATCAGCCCGAGGCTATCAGGTGTCGGGGCGCCGGTTGTCGGCGGCGTCGTCGTAGGTGTCGCGGGAGTCGTCGGTGTCGTCAGTGTCGGAGTTGTCGGAGTAGTCGGTGTGGTCGGCGTCGTTGGCGGTGTAGCCTGAGCGTTGGTGCAACCAGCGAGTCCCAGTAACGCGAATACAACAATCAGCCCAACAGTCAAAACTACTGTCCATCGCCCGGTGTGCGTAATGGTCTTCATCGTTCCCCCCTTCCTCGCGTTTCGATTCCTATCTTCTGCCGAAGATCAAACCCAAGCAACTAACAACTGGCTATTGCTTCGCCTAGTCGTAATGGTAGGACGCGTTTGCGGGAGCGTCAAATGATGTCAAAACGCTCCAAGTGTCTACGCACTCCAAGTTGCCGGTGTCAATCGGCAGCCTGAACTCCGGTTGTGCGCATCATTGGACAATAGCCCAGGCTCCGGCAAACCCACAACTTGTGCGAGGGGACAGTGCCGGCCGCAAAACCACTGAACTCCCGGGATGTGGCAGGACAGCGCGGGGGAACCCCTATCGGACAACCAATCACGGGCCGACGGCCCGACAGAATCCCGCGCCCACCGCACCGGTCGGCGAAGCTGCTGTCCGTTCGCGGCAGTACTGTCAAGCGGCTGGAGTCACTGCGTCAGCGACCCTCGCGGACCGCCGGAGAAGAGTCAAGGAGACTGCGGTGATGGCCACTGTCAATATGGCGATATACACCTCAGTTTGAACCGAAGAGAACAAGCCCTTCTGCAAGAGGACCACTGAGTAGTTCGCGGCGCCATGTAACGCAGCCGCTATGAGGTAGAACTGCCAGCCGCGGTGCGTCGCGAGTCCGTATCCGGCCAGCGCGGAGACCGCGATGTGCAATCCGACGGTAAAGAATCGCTCAATGAATCCAAGCAAAGCCGTAACGCCATACGTGTCCACGGTGCCTAGCGTCCAACCGCTGGCGAGGATGGTGTTGTGAACCCAGACAGCCTCGAAGACACCAAATCCTGCTCCGGACACCGCCCCGACAATAAGACCGAACTGCGGAGTAAAATCCCATGACTGCGCCACCAATAAACAATGACCGGAACCAACTTCGCCGCTTCCTGGACGAGCCCGCTCAGAAAGATCTGAGGTATACCGGCGAGAAGCAGCCATTTGGTGAGCGTTGCTGCGTCGAAGAAGTGCGCCAGCGCCAGCCCGGCCCACTGCTGAAGCGGAATCTGCACAAACGCGATGGCTGTCCAGGTAATGATTGCGCTGGACGCTAGAACTACCCACAGGAAGGGCCTGGCTACGAAAGGAGGCCGATACAGAGCAAGCCAGATAGCGCCAAAGGCCAATCCGAGACCGATGGCAATGAGAATCGAAGACCAGCCAAGTCCTGGAAAAACGAACGCCGATTTGAAGAAGCCAATCATCTGGTCAATCATACTTCTCTAGTCCTTATGGGCACTCGCTGGATAGCGCCTGTCCGATTACTCAAAGAATTGGCCGGCAACCAGGCCGTCAGCGTCAAAGACCATTCGAACACCGACTTCTCCCTTTGTGTAATTGGCCTTATAGTGGACGACGATGTACTCACCCGACTCTTCCATGCTGAGATAGGTGATTGAGACGAATGACCCGAGCTGGCTCCCGACTTGAGCAGTCACCGGGTCGAGAATTTCCTGGGTAACCGCCTGCTTGAATTGTGCATCACCATACTGAGTGTACTTCTCCAGGTCTCCTTCGCTGAGTCCCTGCAACGTGGTCTCGGCGGCGGGGTCAGCGTATGCCCGCACCGCACTTTCATCCAGAGTCGACGTTGAACCGGCGTTGCATCCTGCCAGTCCGCCGATGAGCATCACCATCGACGCCAACACCAGTGCCAGGACGAATTTAGTCTTCATGATATTTGTACTCCCTTCAGCAGCGACGGCTAGTTTATCACTCGAAGCCACGCCATGTTAAGGAATATCCGAGCAACTGACCGGAGCCCGGATATCACAGTGAATCCCAGACGATCGAATCCGACGCCAGCGCATAGCCCAATGCTCGTGGACCGAGACACATCTTCCCCGGTCCACAATCCATCACCACGGATGAAGAAGACGTTTCGGGCCATCCGCCATCGATTCGACTTCCCCGCACCATTTTCATTACACTAGGTACTTGCGAGAGGGCTGTCGTATGGTGGGTGCATGAAAGGGGGAAGACGATGACGCTGTGGTCCTCATTGAGCGACGCTGCATTCAAGTCGCTGCTGAACTGTCATTCCGGTCCTGGAGATATTCGGACTGAAGTCTGCAACGAACCCGCGTGCAAGCTTGATCCGGCTCCCTCGTGTTCACCAGATGCCTGTGCTGCCCGGAACGCTCCTTGGGCTGAGGTCACATTTCGATCAAATGCTCCGCAGAGGCTAGCTTCTGCGTCGTACGTTCTTCGGTGGAGAAAGGGAGTCACCAATAGTCCCACAGCCGTGGGTAGCACATCGGCTCTTGATGGATTGAGGAGGTGAACTGAATGGAACTTGCATGGTTTCGGGACTTGATTATCACCATTTCCGGTTTCGTCTTCATCATCGTGCTCATCGTAGCCGCAATCATGTCGCTGCGGCTCTACGGTAAGGCGAAAGTTGTGTTGGATGAATTGAAGAGGACGTCGGAACTCGCTCATGATACGGCCGAACGTGTACACGACGGTATCAAGCCCATGTTCGCGATTCTGGCACTGATCCAGGGTCTGCGCGAGGGATATGAACGCAGTGGTGGTTCGCACCACAAGCACAGGAGGTAGAGGTAGAATGGACAGAGAAGGACACACCAGTGCACTGTTGACCGGAGCTATGTTGGGGGGCGTGCTTGCCCTGCTGTATGCGCCCAAGACGGGCACAGAAATACGCAAGGTGCTTATGAGCAAGGCTGAGATGGCAAAGGAAGAAGCGCAGGATTTGGCCGACTACGCCAGACGATTGGTGGAAGACAAGACACGTGACCTGGGCTCCATTCCTTTGCACAGGCACGTCGAAAGGGAGCAAATGATGGACAAACACGCAATGAAAATGGGATTCTGCGCGGGCATGCTGATTGGCGGCGTACTTGGCATGCTCTACGCTCCCCGACCGGGCAAGGAAACTCGGCAATTATGGAAGAACAAGGCGGAAGAGACACTTGAGGACGCCCTGGCCGCAGCGGAGCAGGCCCGCGATCAGGCTACCGAACAGGTGAAGAAGGCCAAGGCCGCCATCCTTACTGCAAAACGCGAGGCGGAGGGTGCGGCGACTCAGGGCTAGGGCATGGGTCTCCGGTTTCGCGCTGATCCGGCTCCTATGACGAGGCTTCACCCTTTGACGCGCGTCGTACAGGGTGAAGCCTCGTGGCTTAACGCAAGTCGTTCAAGGACATCAGACAGGTGAACTTGCTTGTAGCGTGGTTCCGAAACAATCAGAGGCCCATCGCCCTCACGCTGGTTCTTCTGTTTCTAGCGTGGCTCGTGTGGCAGTTGAGTGCCGTCCTGCTTCCGTTCATCCTCGGGATTCTGCTCGCCTGGCTGTTGCAGCCTCTCCTTGAATCTATTGAAGGCAGGCTGCCCTGCAATGGCTGTCTGCACCAATTCAAGCGCGTGTCAATCATCATCGTCATATATCTTGTGACCGCAACGATACTCGCTCTGCTGGTTTACTATGCCATAGCGATTATCGGGCGGTCGGTGGCAACGCTTCTTGTTGCATCTCCTCAACTGATACCGGAGGCCTTGGCTACTTTGGCACGCGGCCTGGACTCGTTCTTGACCTCGCTGCCACCTGCCGCGCGCGACCAGATGAATGCCCTGCTGTCACAGGCGGGAACTCGAGCGGGCGAGGTACTTGTCAGCTTCATAACCGCAGGCTTCTCACGCATAGGCAACTCCTCCAACACGATATTGGGGTTTGTCGCTTTCCCTGTGTTTGTCTTCTATTTGCTCAAAGACTGGGGAAGGCTACGCGAGGACTTCTATGGAGCTCTGCCCCGGTGGACATTGTTTCACGTCCGCAACGTATGCTCAATTATCCACAACGTCGTGGGGCGCTACCTGCGCGGCGAGCTTATCCTGGGATTCGTGGTCGGGTTCGCCACCTACGTGCTGCTGACAATCGTCGGAGTTCAATACAAGATGCCACTAGCCGTATTCGGAGGCATTGGTGAGGTCATTCCGCTGGTTGGACCCTGGATGTCCGGTATCATCGGGGTTCTTGTCGTTCTTGCCACCTCACCGGATAAGGTACTCTGGGTGGGATTCGGGTATATCGCGATTCAACTACTCGAGAACAATCTCCTCGTTCCACGTATTCAGGGGCGTCAAATGAACATTCATCCTGCGGTCGTGATTGTGCTGACGATAGTGGCAGGTTCGCGGGCCGGGATACTCGGTTTCATCCTTGCTCTCCCGCTCACCATGACGCTGGTGGAGATTATCAAGTACGTGAAGAGTCAGCGTATTACGCGCGACTCAATCATAAGCTGACGGTGCGGTTCCGCCTTCTCCGGGTCGATCATCTCCAACCAACCACCGATTCGTTGCCGCTTGAGGCTAGTTCCACCATGTTTTCCGAGCCTGACACTCCGAGCACCCGCGTCATACCCCACGGCGTCGGCACCCGACCGGTGGTCTGTACAGGTCAGTTTCAATCCACCGGCAAGCGAGTAATGCCGGCCGGGACCATCACAGCCATGGACGTGCCCCGGCGCCGCTGCCAGGCGCCAGTGAACTGGAACCATGCCCGCGACACAACACAATCGCCCGCGTCCACGCGGCGCGGTCGGCAGCAGCCGACTCATTGCGCCCGCCCCAAGTCACGCGACCAACCTTGACGGCACGAGTTCTCTCCGCGGAGCAGCCTGAACACAGTCCAGTCACGGCAGCACCACCAGGCCAAATCCGAAGCACGATTGGGCGCCTGCACGTTGCTTCTCCGTCACTGGACGACACTCGAACTCACAGACATCTGCCGCCCGGTCGCCCCTCACAGCGACTTCTGTTCGATTCCGCGGCAGGACAGAAGCGTTATGGGCTCAAACTCCGCATCAGCCGAGAATGTCCGAATCAAGTCGCGTATATCTTGAAGATGGCTGCAAACGTCAGTTCGAGGCACGCCCTCAGGAGCATACACAACATAGAGTACGGCCTTTGTGGCCGGAGTTATCCTGGTCCGGAAGTCAGGCCCGTTTATGACCGAGGAGATTACCCCTTCGCCATCGGCCATGACCATATCATCGGCTTTGGCCACCTGCGGTTCCTGGTTGAGCTTCACGTACATCTCGACTCCGGTGCCTGCATCGAGAGTGACCGGCGGCATGACGGCAGCAAGATCGTGACCCGCAGTGAGCAATAGGTTCTTCATCTCGGCCATGAACATGACATCCACCAGCCCGGACACGGTCGGAAGCGGTTTGCCCTTGCCGGCTACCGACTTGAACTGCTGAACCAGGTGATATGTCTTGTCAAAACGCTTGTAGTACGCACTGTACGCCGGCACAGATCCCGATAGCTTGACACCACCGGGATCCGAAAACCGTCCGCGAACCTCGGCCTCAAGCGACCTCTTGCGTTGCTCGAGGGCCGGGTGGTCCTCCACATTTGCTGCGACCCTTGCGACAAGGACACCGACGCTGGCCTCGGGATACAGGTTTCTCCACCGTCTCGACACTACAAACATGCCACTCCATCCTCCTGGGGCCATCCATGCCGCCCCAGGGGCAAAAACGACATTCCGCTGACCTGACCCCGAACACAGTGTAGCGCGGTTGACGGAGGATTGTGGTCGGGCAGGCGGTAGACCTGTCTCGCCGCCTACCCATGCGAGATCGCGGATTCGTCTTGAGCGCGCGGGTGCCCCATCTTGATACGTGATGCGGCGTCAGCGGCTATCGCAATAACCATGCGAATTCCACCCAAAGTGCTGCAAACGGCCCCTAGTAAACCTGCGGCCGGCAGCCCTGAAGGCGCGCAGCGTGCCCCGACGCGGCCGTCGGGCCAACGCCGATGATCCCCGCGCGCAACACTACACGTTTCGTCTTTCCGTGAACGCCGGCAGCCGAATCGTCACTCAATCCTGTGTGTGGTATAGTCGTGCGCATCCCGCACACGGAGGCGTGTGCGCCAAACTGAAGAAGATGGGCGGCTGCTCGGGCCGCGACTCCGACTAGAGACACCAGCGTCACGAAACAATTGATTGTGGCTCAGACCCGGTCTGAGCCGAGGAGGAGATTGCAGATGTCCGATTCCGGCTGCTTCACGATTCGACCCGTCAACGTCGGAGCATTGACCATCGACAAGTCCCACCTCGTCTTCGGTGTCGGGTATGGTCAGAAGATCGATAGCGTGGTGTACATGTGGTACGTCGAGGGTGGCGGACACCGTGTGATGGTTGACACCGGTTGTTGCGATGCCGAACGCTCTGCAAAGTACCACTATCCGTTGAGACGTTCTCCTCAAGAGGAGCCACGTGCCGCGCTCGCTGCCATTGGAGTCGATCCGCTCGAGATAGACACGGTGGTGTGCACCCACCTGCATTGGGACCACTGCTACAATCATGAACTGTTTGCAAACGCCAAATTCTACGTGCAGCGCGCCGAGTTGCAGTACGCCGCGGCTCCGCACCCGATGAACTGCAAAGCGTACGAGTCGATTACCATAGGCATGACGCCACCGTACTTGAAGACCAGGTTCGAAGTTCTCGATGGGGACAAGCAGCTCGCTCCGGGATTGACAGCGGTGTTCGCGCCGGGCCATACGCCGGGAATGCAGGGCTTGGCGGTCAATACGACGGACGGGATCTACTTCATCGCGAGCGACAACCTCCCCCTGTATCAGAACTGGGAGGGCAACGAACTGCAAAAACATATTCCGGGCATCAACTTCGTCAATGTTGACGACTACTATCGCACGTTTGAACTCATCGAGCGCGTGAGTGACCACATTCTTCCCGGCCACGACCCTCGCGTTCTGGACAAGTCTGTATATCCATGACGACCAGTGCCGGGACGGCCACGTCACGGTAATCAAGAGGGGCGCCATCCGTCGATCCGTATCACAGACTGCGGGGGCCTCGCGAGGCCCCCGCAGCCATAACCGGCCCAACCGGACTGGTCAGATTTCCCTTGGGATTTGACAGCATGTCCCGTTGTTACTTAAGCTTTCTCTAATAGTTAATGAAGGTTGTGCTATCGACGCCCACGTGACGTCTTCAGCGCCAGCCAGAGGGGGCTACGTGACTGCCACGCTGGACAAAGACGTCCTGATAAACGACATTCTGACACGCGCGGACAGGCTGTTCCGCGAACTGCTTCCAACCGTGCCAAAGGATCTTCTGGCTCTCGATGTCACTATGCCCCAGACAAAGATACTTCTGTTGCTCCACGTGACCGGGCCGCGCCGCATGAGCGACTTAGCCTCCGAGTTGGGCGTCAGCCTGCCTGCGGCGACCAGTCTTGTCGACCGTCTGGTCGACAAAGGATACGTGATCCGGGAAACCCGGCAGGATGACAGACGAGTAGTAGTGTGTCATCTATCCGAGGCAGGCCAGAAGGCGATAGGTCTCATCTGGCAATCCGCGCGTAAGAGAAGCCACGAATTGCTCGAATCGATGGCCATCGCTAAGTTGCAGATGCTCAACGAAGCCCTCGGGGCCATGCATGACATCGCACAGGCTCAAGACGCAAGCCCCGACCGACAGGAATCACTGAATCGATAACCGCCATGGGGAACTTCAAGCTGGCCGTCTTTCTAGCGTACAAGTCAATCTTCAAAGGCAATCGATGGGCTCTTGTCCTCATTGTTGCGGTTATGTCCTTGAGCTTCGCCAATCTCCTGCTGACACCCTCCATCCTCCTGGGAGTAACCGAAACCATCAACCGGCAACAGGTGGATACCCTTTACGGCAACATCGTCGTTTCCCCAACCCCGGAATCCTATGTTCTGACTCATGCAGGCCAGATGCAGAACGAAATACGGCAATTGGCCGGAGTCGTCGGGGTCTCAGCGCATCTGGACTATTCGGCGTTGGTGGAGCACGACTGGCGCGATAAGCAGTCGCCGACCGACAAAGGTAAGAGCGGTTCGTGGTCTGTGGTAGGAATTGACCCGTCTGACGAAGCCAGTGTCACCAGCATCCACGAACACATGATTCAGGGCAGCTACCTCGACGCTGCCGATCGAGATTCCATCATCCTTGGCGTCGAAATTGCCGGTGGCGACCAGGCCCAAACCGCGCCATTCGAAACTCTGCAGGGTGCACAGGTGGGCGACACCATCCGTCTCACGTATCCCAATGGTGTCCAACGCGAATACCTGGTGAAAGGCATCTTCCAGGCGCAGGAGAGCCTCGCAGACCGCACGGCCTTTGTCACCCGCGACGAGATGGCGTCCGTGATGGGGAGGGCCGTCTACAGCGACCGCGCGAGCCAGATTCTTGTCAGTATAGACAGCTCTGCGTCAGAGGCACAGCTAATCCACCAGATTAGTGCACTGGCGACGGACGCAGAGGTGAGGAGCTGGCGCGAATACGGCGGCTCCATGGGGGGTGTCATATCAAGTTTCGACGCCATTGCCTCTCTCATAAGCGGCATCGGACTGGTGGTCGCCGCAATCGTAATGTTCATCGTTATCTACATCAACGTCATAAATAGCCGGCGGCACATCGGCATTCTGAGAGCTATTGGAATCAAGAGAGGCGTCATCATCGGGTCATACCTCGCCCAGGCACTCTTCTACGCCGTTGTTGGCATCCTCCTGGGAGGTCTTGTCTTCGGCCTCGGAATCCAGGCGTACTTCGCGCAGCATCCGCTGCAACTGTCAATCGGCCAGATGAGCCTTGCTCTGGAACCCGCGACGGTGGAGAGCGCTGTTCTGGGGCTTCTCGGCTCCGCTGTGCTCGCGGGACTCATTCCCGTGATGAGCATTACCAGGCAAGGAATCATCGAGGCAATCTGGGGGAACTAACACGAGTGATTAAGGTTACCAACCTTCACAAGACTTATGGCAGGGGCGCCGCGGCAACGCGTGCATTGAAAGGCGTCAGCCTCGCTGTCCGGCCCGGAGAGTTCGTTGCGGTGATGGGCAGAAGCGGCTCAGGCAAGTCAACGCTGCTCCACATCCTTGGTCTGCTGGACAATCCAAGCCAGGGGGAACTGCAGGTCAACGGCAGGAACATGCTCACATTAACGGAGGCTGAGCGGTCCAGGTTCAGGCTTGAGGAGTTCGGTTACGTGTTCCAGGAGTTTTCGTTGTTGCCCGGGATGACGATACTCGAGAATGTGTTCGTACCGGCCCTCGGCCTCGGCAAGGAGAATGACGTAAGAAGGCGTGCTGCCGAGGCCCTGCAGATTGTGGGTCTGGGGGAGCGACTGAAGCACCAGCCTGGACAGCTGTCCGGAGGTGAACAACAGAGGGCCGCCATCGCAAGAGCGCTCATCAACCGGCCGCGCATACTCTTTGCCGACGAACCAACCGCCAGTCTCGACGTGACGTCATCGAGAATCGTGCTCGATTTGTTCAGACGACTCAACCGCGATCGCGGTCAGACCATAGTGATGGTGACTCACGAGCCGGATGACGCTCAGTACGTGGATCGCGTGGTTTGGCTGAAAGACGGACTCATCGACACGCCTGAAGCAACGTAACCCGAAGACAGCGCGAGACTCAGTGCGCGCATGCGCCAGAAGTCACCGTACACCTGGGAATTCCGAGGCGGCGACGGCGGGAATGGTCGGCTTACCTCCGACCCTCCATCGCAAGCTTGATGACTTGCGAAAGCGCCTCCACGGGCAACTCGTCAGTCAACCTGAGATTGATACTACCTGTGCCCGTCCGTATCCCGGGATTGTCCACCTTGAACTGTGCAATGTTGTGCTGGCCGTTGGTATAGACGGAGACACCCCCCTTCCAATAGCCGATGGCAACCCAGCCGGCGTTCGTCCGGTAGGTGGGCACACCGTACGATAGCTTCACTTTGGCTTCAGGGTACGTGGACTCAACGAGCGCGCGAACGCGGTCGAACAGGTGCCTCCGGTCGTCAGGTATTTCGTCAAAGAAGCGCTGAACGTCTTCGTTTATGGCAATCATCTTGAACGTTCACTTTGCAGCTTTCACGTACTTCTCCGGGTCCACCTTGAACGCGTCGCGGCAGTGCGTCGAGCAGAAGTGGTACGTCTTTCCTTCGTACGTTTCTGAGGCGGCAGCGTGAGCCGGGTCCACGTCCATCCCGCACACGGGGTCCTTCTCCGTGACTATTGACGCAGCCTGCACGTACTTCTCGGGTTGCGCCTTGAACGCGTCGCGACAATGCGTCGAACAGAAGTAGTACTTCTTCCCTTCGTACGTTTCTGAAGCGGCCGCGTGAGCCGGGTCCACGTCCATCCCGCATACGGGGTCCTTCTCCGTGACTATTGACGCAGCCTGCACGTACTTCTCGGGCTGCGCCTTGAACGCGTCGCGGCAATGCGTCGTGCAGAAGTAGTACGTCTTCCCTTCGTACGTTTCCGAGGCGGCCGCGTGCGCCGGGTCCACGTCCATCCCGCACACGGGGTCCTTCTCCGTGACTATTGACGCAGCCTTTAGATACTTTTCGGGGTCCGCCCTGAACGCGTCGCGGCAATGCGTCGAGCAGAAGTAGTACGTCTTCCCTTCGTACGTTTCTGAGGCGGCCGCGTGCGCCGGGTCCACGTCCATCCCGCACACCAGGTCCTTCTCCGTCGCGACACCGGGCTCCGGCCTGTGTTCGCTCACCTCGACCTTAGGATGAACAGGAGGAAGAGATGACGGCTCAACGAGAGGTGAAGGCCGATAGTTTCTCAGTCGATTCGCGTTGCTCACCACGGAAATCGAACTCATGGCCATGGCGGCTGCCGCAATCATCGGGCTCAACAGAATGCCGAAGGGTGGATAGAGCACTCCAGCGGCCACGGGCAGGCCGATCGAGTTATAGAAGAAGGCGAAAGTCAGGTTCTGCCGGATGTTGTGCATCGTCGCCCGACTGAGCGTTATGGCGGTAGCCACGCCCTGAAGTTCGCCGGAGATCAACGTTATGTCAGACGCCTCGATAGCCACGTCAGTTCCGGTTCCAATTGCGATACCGACATCTGCCTGGGCCAGCGCGGGTGCGTCGTTGATTCCATCGCCCACCATTCCAACCAGCTTGTTCTCAGACTGAAGCCGCCTCACCTCCAGCGCTTTGTCCTGCGGCAGAACCTCAGCCAGCACGCGTTCAATTCCCACCTGCCGGGCTATCGCCTCCGCCGTGTGCCTGTTGTCGCCGGTTATCATGACAACTTCGATGCCCAGTTTTCGCAGTGTGGCCACTGCGGCAGCCGAACCCTCTTTCACCGTGTCGGCAACGGCAACAACTCCGGCCGGCTTACCGTTAAGGCCAACGTATATGGAGGTCTTCCCCTCCGCCGCCAGCTTCTCGACAATGGTTTCCAACGCTGCAGTATCCAAACCAGCGTCGGAAAGCAATCGACGATTGCCAACCAGCAGTTGATGTCCCTCGACCGACACCTTGACTCCCATGCCGGTCACGGACTCGAATTCCAACGGCTCGCTGAGCTGCAGGCCCTTGTCTTCAGCCCCCCTGACGATTGACCTCCCGAGCGGATGCTCCGACGAGCGTTCCGACGAGGCGACAAGGCGCAGGAGTTCATCCGCATTCTAGCCCGCCAACAGGCACCACGTCGGTCAGCGATGGCTGCCCCTTCGTGATCGTGCCGGTCTTATCAATCATCAGCGTGTTGAGCTTGTGGGCGGTCTCCAACGCTTCGGCGGAACGGATGAGTATGCCGTTCTGGGCGCCCTTGCCGGTGCCGACCATGACTGATAGCGGCGTAGCGAGCCCCAGCGCACACGGGCAGGCCACGATGAGTACGGCCACGGCATTGACCAGGGCGAACACCAAAGCCGGCGACGGACCGAAATCGAACCAGACGACAAACGTTGCGATGGAGATGAACATCACTATCGGAACGAATCTGCTCGCAATCAGGTCGGCCAACCGCTGGATGGGAGCCTTAGAACTCTGAGCCTGCTCAACCAGGTCGATGATCTGCGCAAGCATGGTGTCCGCACCGACCTTCGTGGCCCTGAATCGAAACGCACCGGTCTGGTTGATGGTGGCGCCAATCACGGTGTCACCCTGCGTCTTTGTTACCGGCAGGCTTTCTCCCGTCACCATGGACTCGTCGAGAGTCGAACTGCCGTCGGTAATCTCGCCGTCAACCGGCACCTTCTCGCCGGGACGCACTGCCACGATATCGCCCATCCGGACATTTTCGATTGGGATATCTTCCTCGTTGCCGTCGCGCACCACTCGCGCCGTTCTCGCTTGAAGACCGATGAGCTTGCGAATCGCTTCGTTGGTGCCGCCGCGGGCGATCGCCTCGAGCAAGCGTCCGAGCATGACGAGGGTGATAATGGTCCCAACGGCCTCGAAGTAGACGGTGCGCAGGTTCTCCGGCAGCGCGCCGGGAGCCACGGTCACCACGAGACTGTAGAGATACGCGGCGCTTGTGCCAACGGTGATCAGTGTGTTCATGTCCGCAGTGCGGTGGAGCAGCGTGAGCCAGCCGGTACGGTGAATCGGCCACCCGGCGTAAAACATCACCGGCGAAATGAGCGCCAACTGCAGCCACGGATTGAGCAGGAACTGCGGCAACCAGGACGGGTGAAAGAACTCGTGTGCCATCATCCCAAACAGCACGGGAAAGGTGAGAACCGCGGCAATGACGAGGCGGCGAACGAGGTCCTTGCGCTCGGCTGCGCGCTGCGCCGCCTCCTTGTCTCCTGCATCACGCACTCCAGGTCTGTTACGAACGACAGAGCTGTATCCCAGGTCCTGGATAATCTGTTGCATTCTATCCGGCGTTATCTGTGCCACGTCATAGTTGACGGTCACGCGCTGAGCACCGAAATTGACCTTGACGTCATCGACGCCTGGCATCATCCCCAGCGCCTTCTCGATGCTGATTGCGCAACTGGGACAGGTCACTCCACTGCCGAGCAGGGCGAATTCGACTCGCGAAGTCGGCGTCACGGGCAACTTCGGCCCCACCCCTACGGCGCTCGCATATTCACGCGGGACCGGGCACTGCGCCGGCTGCACGGGGCACTGCTCTGTCTCCGCAGGCGTCGTATTTGTCAGACCGCCGGTTTCCGCCTCGGACGGGTTCGCCTCGACGATCAGAGTCCCGTGAAGCATGTTCATGCCGCACGCGAAGCCGAACTCGCCCGCCTTGTCCGGGGTGAACTCCAAAGTGGTGCGACCGAATGGCGTCAGCGTCTTGCTGGCGTTGAAGTCCGGGAAGATAACCCTCGAACTGCATTCCCCGGCTTCCTTGCGGTCGAAGATCAGACGCAGAGGCACCCCCTTCTTGACGCGGATAACGTCCGGGGTGTAGCCGCCCTTTACGGTTACCACTATCTCCTGTACGTTGCCCGCCACCCGAGCGGTCCGTGCCTGCTTCGGGCCGAAGAAGTACCATGCCAATAGACCGATGGCGAACAGGCCGCCCACGGCAACCGCTATTTGAACGACGTCCATGTCATTCCCTCCCCACTTTGGTAATAATTCGCTCCGTCACTCCCGAACCGGCGCAGCCCCGGTCACGGCAACTCGCCCGCAATCACTACGGACTCCGCCATTCGCTGCACCGGCATGGGCTACTTCACCGCTGCTTCACGGATAGGTACATGATGTACGCACTCGCGAGGATGGCGAGAACAACCAAAGGAACCAGAATGCCGCGAAATAGGGTCGGCCACAAAGTTCCGATCGCGACACCAAAGGCCAGCAGCGCCACCTTCAGGATGCCTATCTGCCACCATGTCAGCGAATACGATTTGAACGGATTCACGGCTCCACCTCCCTCCGATTTCGCCTCCCCATGTTACTTCATGACGCGACCGCATGCGAACGCGCGGCGGCGTCATCGCCGGTAACGTGTGGGATGCGCCAACCCGGCACAACAACTTCCCGCGTGTACCAACGTCGCGATGTCACTCGGACGCTGAGTCTGCGACTGGCACTGGGCGGGAAACCGGGGCCATCGACATCGGGCCACTTGACCTGTTTGACGACTCGCTGATGCATCCGTACAATACCGACAGCTTCGAGGTACACGAATGTCACGAACTACAGCGTTAGGGCCGGTTGCGGGAGCCATGATGATGCGCCCCATGCACTTGCACGGGAGGACGCTGTCGCACTCGAAGTAACCTGACGCAAAAAGCGATTCTATGCGAAGAAGCCTCCCGACGGGAGGCTTCTTCTTTTTTGTTTCCGGACGCATCCAACCAGCAACAGTGAATGGACTATCGTCAGAACGCGGAAGAAGGAGGCCTACAAATGCCGGAACCATGCGCCTATTTCAGAGGAGAGTACCTCAATCCAAAGGATGCCCGTATCGGGATCATGACACATGCATTCCACTATGGGACTGCCACCTTCGGAGGGATTAACGCAACATGGGACGAGGAGCGGCGGCGACACTGTCTGTTCCGGGTCAAGGACCACTATCGCAGGCAACTTGGCGCGTGCAAGATGCTGCACATCGCGCTGCCGCACGATGAGGACGACATGTCTGCCATCACCGTCGAGGCGGTCAGACGCACGGGCTATCGAGAGAATGTCTACTGCAGGCCCGTTGCATACAAGTCATCCGAATTCATCGGCGTCAAGCTTCACGATCTGGAAGCCGACTGGCTGGTGATTGCCACCGTCTTGCCGCCTTTCGCGACCACCGGAGGACTTCGGTGCTGCACCTCATCTTGGACGAGGTTGAACGATAGCCAGATACCTACACTTGGCAAGATATGCGGCGGATATGTCAACGGCGCGCTGGCCAAGACCGAGGCTCAATTGGCAGGATTTGATGACGGCATCATGTTGACACAGGAAGGGCACGTGTCGGAGGGGGCCGTGACCAACACCTTCATCGTACTGAACGGCCGCCTCATTACCCCGCCATCAAGTGACGGCATCCTGATGGGCATAACACGAGACACCGTAATGCAACTGGCGAGGAATGAGCTTGGCCTGGAGACGGTCGAGCGGAGCATCGTCCGCAGCGAACTGTATCTGGCACAGGAAGCTTTCTTCACCGGCACCTATGCCGGCGTCGTTCCCATCGTGGAGGTCGACCGTCGCCCGGTCGGGACCGGCCACACGGGAACTCTGACCATGCAGTTACAGTCTATGTACCGCGAGGTTGCTGTGGGTAGAAACCCGAAATACGCCCAGTGGTATACGTTTTTGAAGGCTGAATAGGCCGGGTCCCGGCTACGCGAGGATGCGCGACACGCGTAGACCGGGACAACGTGCGGTGCGAACCGCGGCGGCGCCCGATATCCGGGGCTACCCCGTCAAGTATTAGGTAGTCCGGGTGACCGGATTCGGGGTTGCATTCCGCGCGAAGCGAGTGTTTACTACGGGACATCGTGACCAAGGCACTGGCGATTGTTGTCCCCACCTTCCATGAGCGAGAAAACATCGCCCCGCTGGTACAGCGCATAGCTTTGGCCCTCCAGAACGTAGACTACGAGGTTCTTTTTGTCGACGATAACAGCGGTGACGGGACCGAAGAACTCGTCGAAGACCTTTCTAAGCGTTTTCCAGTCCGCGTCCTCGTGCGCAGGGACAAGAAAGGTCTCGCTTCGGCCGTTGTCGATGGCTTCGCCGCCGTCGATGCGCGGGCCATCGGGGTCATGGATGCCGACCTGCAACACCCGCCCGAGATACTTCCCGCCCTCCTCCAGGCGCTCGAAGGCGGCGCAGACATGGCGATTGGCAGCCGCTATGTGCATGGAGGTGGTTGCGAAGGCTGGGGCCTGACACGGCGAATAATGTCGAAGGGCGCTGGACTCCTCGCGCACATGTTCCTGCCAACCACACGCGGGATTGCCGATCCGATGTCCGGCTACTTCATGTTCAGACCCGGAATTCTAGCGGGCGTGCACCTGCGGCCGACCGGTTACAAGATACTCCTGGAGATGCTCGTTGCCGGACATCCGAGAAACGTGGCCGAAGTCCCCTTCGTGTTCGTCACCCGGCAGCGCGGCGAAAGCAAGCTTCGCCTGAGCCAGCAACTCGACTACCTCAAGCACATCGTCAGCCTCATGCAACGGACGGGAGAAGTCACGAGGTTCCTCAAGTACTGTCTGGTGGGCGCCAGCGGTGTGCTCGTGAACATGGCGCTTCTCTGGCTGTTCACCGAGCTTGTGGGCCTTTACTACCTTGTCTCCTCAGCCATCGCGGTCGAGATTTCGATTGTCACTAACTTCACCTTGAACGATTTCATTACATTCCGGGACAGACGGGCAGGAGGCCGCGCACAGTTCCTAACGCGATTGGCCAAGTTCAATGCTGTCAGCCTTGCCGGACTCGTGGTCAATGTGGGCATTCTTTGGCTGCTCACCTCGATATTCGGGGTGTATTATCTGATCTCTAATCTCTTCGGTATTGCCGCCGCGACATTGTGGAACTACCTCGTCAATCTCTGGTGGACATGGAAATAGCTCAAACCACGTGGAGCCGCCTGCGCCACTGGAAATACCTGGCACTCGCGCTGATTGTGCTGGTGAACCTTGCCATGCATTTCAGCGTCATCAACGAGCCGCACGACATCATGACCGACGAGGTATATTATGTCAATGACGCCCGTGCTATCGTGAGTGCCGAGGGTGAGTTGCGCCCGGAGCACCCACCGCTCGGGCAGCTCATGATAGCAGCAGGCATCGAGCTGTTCGGCGACGACCCCTTTGGATGGCGGTTCTTCTCCGTGATATTCGGTGCCGCCGGCATCATCTTCTTCTACCTGATCTGTCTGAACCTGGGGTTATCCAACAGGGCTTCGTTGCTGGCTACTCTCCTGCTCGCGTTCGAGAACCTGACGTTCGTGCAAGCCAACATCGGAATGCTCGACGTGTTCAGCCTCACATTCATGCTGGCTGCGTTCTGGCTCTATCTGAGGAGAAGCTACGCGATGACTGGCGTGGCAATCTGTCTGGCAACCCTCGCAAAACTCACGGGTGGACTGGCCCTACCTGCCATCGCTCTGCACTGGCTGCTTACAAGGCGCGACCGGCGGGCATATTTCGGTCTGTCCATGGTATTGGCACCCGCGCTGTTCTTCACGACTCTGCCCTTCTTTGACGCCATTATTACGGGATACCCCGTAGACCCGATTGGAAGGGTGCGGCAGATGCTGACCGTTAGTGCCAGCATAACCTTCGCCGGCCCCCATCATCCCTTTGCGAGCCGCCCCTGGGAGTGGATTCTGCGCCCGGATGTGATGCCCTACTACTGGGACCCGCAGTATGTCGCGGTTATTAGTTTCACCATCGGCGCGCTCATCATCCCGGTAATGCTGCATATGGCGTGGCTGGCCAGAAAGGGCGAAGGGGTCGGTCTGTTCGCAGTCATCTGGTTCGCATCCACATACTTGGTCTGGATCCCCCTTAGTCTGCTCACAAACAGAATGAGCTACGTCTTCTACTTCTATCCCACGGTGGGCGCCATCTGCCTCGGTTTGGGGTGGGTTCTGTCCCGGGTGCTTGACTGGGGCAACCTGCGAAGAGCCACTAGACGAGGTAAGGCGGCTATAGCGGCAGTGTGGAGTTACCTGGCATTCCATATCGTGTTGCTGATACTCCTCACTCCACTGCTCAACGTGTGGGTCTCACTCTCGAGCTAACTTGAATCAGGGCGGTCGAAGGCCGCCGGGCGACTCGTGGCTGGGCAAGGGTCAGCAGCGGTTGCCTGCTGCCGCTTCGTGTCTCCAATCCACCGCAAGCGCGGCCTCGTACGGGACTCACCATTCACGTATCCGCGCAGATCTGATCACGCTCCGCGACGGGACGCATCTGGAATCGAACCCGTCCTGCAACTAGAATGTACCGTGTCTGGAAGTTCCAGACCGCGCCTGACAATGTCAAAGCTAGAGGAACCGACGACCCGGACGGAAACAGCGCCGGGTGAACTCCTTACCGCGATGAGGGCGCATGGATTGCTGCTCGCGTTGGCGGGAGCGATTCAAATAGCCGTGTTCCTTGTTTTGTTGAATGCTGTGGGACACAACACTCCCTCCAGTTCGGGACTGTATTTCGACTACGCTTCAAGAATGCTGGCCGGGGACTTACCCTATCGAGACTTCGCCGTGGAGTATCCGCCGCTGGCGCTCATCTTCTTCCTTCTACCGCGTCTCGCTACCGCGACTTCCGCGACCTACGCCATGGCATTTGCAGTAGAAACACTCTTGTTCGGACTGGTGGGCTTAACGTTGGTAGTTCTGAGTTCGCTGCGCCTGAACATTCCACCATGGAAGTCAGCGGCCGCCTACACCGTCTTCGTGCTCATGGTGGGGCCGCTCAGTGCCGGAAAGTACGATATCTTCCCCGCAGTGATTGTGCTGCTTGCGCTGCACGCCGCACTATCCGACAGGAATAAGGCCGCGGGCGCGTGGCTTGCAGCAGGCGCTATGACGAAACTGTATCCTGCATTCCTCTTGCCCGTGCTGATTGCTCATTTCTGGCGTAACCGCTGCGTCGCGTGCGTGAAGTCGGCTGTACTCGCATTCGCTGCCACCGCCGGCCTGATTGCCATACCCTTCCTGTTAGCCAGCCCCGGGGGATTACTCGGTTCAATAACCTACCATGCAGTTCGGGGTGTCCAACTGGAGAGCACCTATAGCACCCTGTTGATCCTGGGTGACAAGCTCGGATTGCTGTCGGTTGAGCCCCATGTGTCCTTCGGCTCATGGAACCTGACGGGCACCACGGCCGATGTAGTCGCATACCTGTCGGTGCTGATACTCGGACTGGCCCTCGTTGCCACCTATCGGTCGATGTACCGGCGAATCCATTCCGGGTCGTACACCGCGCGAGAACTGTTGACGTACTCGGCGCTTGTCATTACGGTCGTTCTGGCGGCAAGCAAGGTGCTGTCACCCGAATATCTCATATGGCTGGTACCCCTGGTTCCGCTCCTGTCCGGGACGTTCAGCCGCCTGGCGTGGATCGTCTTCGCTGCGATTGTGCTGTTGACTTACAGCGTATTCACCCTACTGTATGTCCAACTCATCTGGTTTCAAACTGCGGCCGTTCTGGTTCTCCTGCTGCGCAACGTATTGATAGTCGGCCTGGCGGCCCTTGCAGCGGCGTCGATGCACCGCTGAACCAAGCACCGCGAATGCTAACGCAGTACAGGAACGTGAGGCTTGAGGCGGCCTCTGCAGACGGTCCATCGACCTCCGCACAACTCCACCGGGACGATGCGAAGAGACCGATGATGCTATCATGTGCGCGTGAATTTCCGCGTGCTGATATCCGACCTCGACGGCACTCTACTCGATACGCTTGAAGACATCGCCGACTCCGTAAACGCTTCGTTGGCACTGATGGGATTGCCGCAACACGATATCGCGTCCTACAAGTACTATGTTGGTGATGGCCGCAAGATGATGGCCCTTCGGGCGCTGCCAGAAGGCAGGCGGGACGACGTTACTCTTGAGACGCTGCTCAAACATATTGGCGACCAGTATTCGCACCGCTGGATGGACAAGTCCCGCCCATTCCCCGGCATACCGGAATTGCTCGATGCCCTCGTAGCTCGTGGCATCCGCCTCGCAGTCTTGTCAAACAAGCCACAAATCTATACGGCACCGATGGTGACGAAACTGTTGCCCCGATGGACGTTTGAATGCGTGGTCGGTGAGTCCGCCAGCACTCCGAAGAAGCCAGACCCGACCGGGGCACTGCGCATCATCGAGACCATGAAGGTTCTCCCGGAGGATTGCCTGTACATCGGAGATTCGGGCGTCGACATGCAGACCGCGATGGCGGCCCACGTGTATCCCGCCGGAGTCCTGTGGGGATACCGCAAGGCCGACGAGCTTCTCGCGGGCGGCGCACGGTTCCTCGCGAACTGCCCCGAGGATCTCATCGGCCTGCTTGGCGGCTGAACCGCGGCATCGGCCCCACTCCCCACATGCGGCGAATGACAAACCGGTTGCGGCGTCATCGCGGCTGCTGTAGTTACACGAAGGGCCGCGAAGCTGTCATCTCGCCGTCACGACCTACTGCGGAACGTCGCCTTCCGCATGAAAGTCACGAATGCTATAGTTGCTGGCAGTCGCAACCGTGTCCCGGCACTCCGCCCGCTGGCGCACCACTGTGGAGCGCCACCGAGTTGGATACGTAGTGACGACGCAAACGATAGGAGGACGTATCTATGGAAAGCCCAACTGCAGTCTGGAACCAGTACCAAAAGCAGCGCGTTCAGGGTGCGGAGTTGATGCCCAAACTCATCGATGCCATGAACACCCTCAGAGGCGAGGCCTACAAGGAAGGTGCTCTCAGCACGAAGACCAAGAGGCTGATGGCGCTTGCGGTCGGCATGCGCGCGGGTTGCGAGACATGCGTCGTGGGTCAAACAATGCTGGCCCTTCAGGCCGGCGCCACCAAAGAAGAGATTTTCGAGACCATAACGGTTGCGACAACGATGGGTGGGACACCGGCCCTTGCTGAGTCTTATCGCGTTATCAAGCTGCTCGAGGAACAGGGCAAGCTCTAGCCGGCCCGCCGACCCGAGGTGGCACATACGTATGTCCGCAGAGCCCGGCCGCGTCTCTTTCGTCGCGACCGGGCTTTCTCGTCATCCTCCATGAGTCGTCGAGTCCCGTCATCCACAATCCAAAGCTGTCGGTCGGTTCGGTCATATCGGAAAGCGAAGTGAGGAAGGAAGATGGACCAGGTTATCGAACGTCTGCGCAAAGAATTACGTCAGAGCAGTGCCCCGGCAACGAAGGCAAGCGGCGAGAAGTTCTTCAAAGAGGACGTGAAGTTGTATGGCCTGACGATGCCCGTAGTCGAGCGGATGGCAAAGACGTACTATGGGGAGATTCGGCAGCTTAGCAGGCACGACATCTTTGAGCTATGTGAGGAACTGTGGCGCTCGGGTTATCTGGAAGAAGCGGTCGTGGCCTGCAACTGGTCGTATGCCGTTCGCAATCAGTATGGGCCGGAGGACATCAAAGTCTTTGAGCGCTGGGTCAGCGAGTACGTCAGTAATTGGGCGGCATGTGACACCCTGTGCAACCACACTATTGGCGCCCTGGTGGACATGTACCCTGCGCTTGCGGCTTCGCTCAAAGATTGGGCCCGCTCCGAAAACCGCTGGATGCGTCGGGCGGCGGCCGTCACACTGATCATACCCGCGCGGGACGGCCGGTTCCTCGACGCTGTTTTCGCTATCGCTGACATCCTCCTGGTTGACGCGGACGACCTGGTGCAGAAAGGGTATGGTTGGATGCTCAAGGCAGCAAGCGCATCACACCAACGGGAGGTCTTCAATTACGTCATGCGCAACAAGGCCGTGATGCCAAGGACCGCATTGCGCTACGCAATCGAAAAGATGCCGTCCGAAATGAAGCTCAGAGCGATGGCGAAGTAAGGTCGTATCTCTGCACGTGCCACACCTCGATACGTTTTTAGCTATGTCACATCTCGGCTTGCACGGGCAAGTAGATCCGGCCCCAGCCGTCACGACGCTGAACATGACGCGGACCTCTGCGCGGCGCCCCGCATGGGATCCGAAGCCGATTTGAAGCGCAGGGCCATTTACTGGCACCATTGGTGCAACTGCTGGGGTAGCCGGGGGGAGTGGAACGTGTCAGCGCAGGAATTGAATCTGGCACTCGTATTGGTGGGCGCGGTCGTCCTTGTGCTGGGCCTCTTCTCCAACCTGATCAAGCGCATCTTTCTCTCGGAGCCACTCGTTGCAACCATTGTCGGCATTGTCCTCAGCCCCGTGGTCTTTGGAATTGTGAGCATCAGTGAGTGGGGCAATCCGGAAGATATCCTTGAACAGTCAGCAAGACTGACTCTCGCTATCGGACTCATGAGCGTGGCGCTACGATTGCCGGCCGACTTCGCGCGCCAGTATCTCAGGCCCCTTGCGGTGCTCCTTGGCATTATCATGGCCGCCACGTGGCTGACGAGCGGATTGCTGACGTACGCCATTCTAGGATTTCCGTTCTGGATAGCAATGTTACTTGGCGCCACGCTGACGCCGACCGACCCGGTCCTGGCGAGCACGATACTGACCGGCTCAATAGCGGAGCGTATCCTACCGCAGGCGCTACGCGACATCATCACTGCAGAATCCGGAGCAAATGACGGCCTGGCTTACCTGTTCTTCTTCCTGCCACTGTATGTATTGAGCTACGCGGCGCCCCAGGCGGCGCTCGGCTGGATAACCACAGTTCTTCTGCGTGAGGTCGTAGGTGGCGTTGTATTCGGCTTCATCCTGGGTTATGGCGCAGGTCTCATGCTCAAGTGGGCTGAATGCAGGCTCAAGATAGGCGCGACTTCCTTTCTCGCGTATACATTGGCGCTCGCCATGCTCGCACTGGGAGTGAGCTATCTTATCGGCAGTGATGGCTTGCTGGCCGTGTTTGTGGCCGGCGCAGCACTATCTCTGGCCATCAGGGCATCGAAGAGCGAACGCCTCGACGAGAGTGAAGATGTCCAAGAAGCGGTGAACCGGTTCTTCGTCCTGCCGGTGTTTGTGCTGTTCGGCCTCGCGCTGCCATGGGGAGAATGGGCCGTCCTCGGCCCGCCCGCCGTGGGGCTGGCTTGCTCGCTTCTCCTACTGAGGCGGATCCCATTTGTGGTGGCAATGCGACGCGCGCTCACACCGGTACAAGGACTGAAGAACTCACTGTTTGTAGGCTGGTTTGGTCCGATCGGCGTGGGCGCCATCTACTACGGGGCGTTAGCACAGCGCTTGTCGGGCAACTTGCAGGTGTGGGGAGTCGTCAGCCTGGTTGTCTTCGTGTCGATAGTTGCACACGGGGTGTCATCCACGCCTTTGACCCTGCTTTACGGCAGAACGGGCGGGTCAAGGCTCTCCTGAACAGTCGCGTTCACTTCACGTCGACGCAACACCAAACATAGCGATGAGGCAGGAGCCCGCCAGTCCGCAGCCTGCGTCTGCCGTTCCCACCACGCAGGCGAGCCCGATTCATCTCGAACCCAGTGCCCCCCACAAAGGCACGCAACCCCACCGCGTTGCGCTAGGGGACGCGATATCGAGCGACCGCCAGCGCGCGCCCTCTCGCGTGCGGCGGCTAGACGATGACGCGCTGCAACCTCACATCGCGCACGGCAGCGCAGTCCACGCAGCCAAGCGCGGACATCGTGCGACGCATCTCCGCCCCCAGCAGATCAACGAGTCGGCGAACTCCATCTTCTCGCCCTGCCCCCCACGCAAGCAACATCGAGTTGGCGAATCCAACGGCACGCGCACCCAGAGCCAGCGCCTTGACGATATCATTGCCGTTTCTGAATCCGGTATCAACGTATATCTCTACTTTGCTCCCTACTGCTGCAACCACGTCCGGCAGCGCGACGACCGATGGCAGACTGCAGTCGATGGATGCTCTACCATGATTGCTCACCACAATTGCTTTCGCGCCAAGTGTAACCGCTTTCTCCGCGTCGTCCTCGCCGAGTATGCCCTTGATGATGAACGGCAACCTCGTGGAGGCGACAACCCTCCTCATCACTTCGATGCTCTGCGGCGCAAACGTGTCGTTGAGATCAACGGTGTCGCCAACCAGCCTGCCGTGGAAGTGGTCGATGTCCATCCCGATGGCAACACAACCGCGACGTTCCGCATCTTCAATCTTCTTGAAGATGAGGTCGGTGTTCCGGTACGGCTTAACAAACTTCGCGACGGGCACGCCGGTGTCGATGGCTTTCTGCATCTCGTCGCTTCCACCAATGCCCAGCGTGAGCATTGAGCCGGCCGCTTTGAGTCCCCGTGCGCACTCTTCCAAAGCGGTGTCTCCCAGTTGGTTCCATCCAGCCATGGGGCCGCAGAACAGAGGAACGGTTACCGGTATCCCAACGATGGTGCTGCGTGTGTCAGCCGCCACCGACGACAGGAAACGAGGCACGAAGAACAATGAATCGAGATACGCGCGGTTGACGGTGAGCGGAGTGCCAAGGGCTGCATCGGCGGGTAGCTGTCTGCTATAACCAGCGGCGGCAAGTCCCTCCTTGCCCTTTGCATAAAGCTGCGTAAGCGACATCACGTCGGCCATGGCTTTGTCCACCTCCCTCGGTATCACAATAGATCATCGGGCTGCCAGCTCTCAAGCGCGCTTATGGTAGCGCAACGGCCGCAGATTGTCTCCGCAGATGATGGCAGTGCTCTCGGCCACTGTCGTGTCAGCCCGCTGTGGCGATCGGCCTGTCATCGCGATTGCTACTACTCCTGCTTCCCGCCCTCCTTGTTGGCACAATAGTGCTCAACGGCAGCAGTGAAGAACGCGGGCAGGTCGACGTGAAACTTCCGGTAGAATTCAGCAAACCTCGAATCCTCACTATACATACGCCCCAAACCCAACAGCGCCTCATCTGAATACGTGGCGAAGTGCTCCAACCAATCCTTCCAACGCGCGATCTGCTCCTGTACGTCAGGATCTCCGGGGCCCATCGGAATCAGCGCGGCCAGAGTCTCAAAGATTGCGTTGCCTTCGGCTTGAACTGCGGCCATCCGCTCCCTGCCCATCTTGAGCACTCGTGTCTCACTGTCTCGCAACACATCTTCTCCCCAGCGTTCGCGGACCTCCTTGCGGTATTCGTCGATCTGAGCGTCGCTAAATCCCTGGTAGTATTCCTTGATCTCCATATCAATGTCCCCCTGTAGGCTTCGAATAGTCCTGTCAATCGTCTCGACCAGCTGCTGAATGCGTCCTGCCTTCTTGAGAAGGAGCACGCGGTGCGTTCGGAGGGCGTTTCCTAAGTCAAACTCCGGTTGCGAAACGAGATTCCCGATGTCCCGGAGACTGAATCCCAATTCACGAAAGAACAAAATCTGCTGCAGCAGGAGTATGGCCTCATCTCCGTACATCCTATACCGGTTGGCGCCGTACGCGGTCGGCTTTAGCAGACCGATCCGATCGTAGTAGTGCAGTGTGCGAACGCTCACGCCAGCCGAACGGGCCAATTGCCTGACCGTGTACATCATGCTGGGCCAAAGCATAAACTATCACGTTACGTCATAGTCAAGTGAATCATAGGCGATTCCGAGCGGCCCAGCGCCTACAGATGGACGGTAGGCGCCCACACTTGCTAGAATGGGCGGTGGTGGATGCCCGAGAGATGTCCGCGGTGTTTCTCCGCTCAGTCAGCATCGAGTGTTGGTAACGGGTTCCCCTGCGCACACAGCAGAAAGTGCAGGTCAATTGCCAGTGCCAAGGACAGCGAAGTCGGTTCTCATTGTCGCCGCTGTTATCGCCGTTATGGCGGTAGCGGTTCGGCTGTTGTTGCGCGAGAATATCCGGGGGCTTATAGCGTCCCTCGCGGGACTCAATCGTGAACTTCTGATTCTGGCAATCGCTGCATATTTCGTCAGCGTGGTGGTGTGGTCGCTACGTTGGCAAATTGCCCTCGCGAGCCTCAACTCTCATGTGCGATTGGGAATTCTCGGTTCCATTGTGCTTAGCGGTATCTTCCTGAACAACGTCACGCCCATCATGCGCGTGGGAGGCGATCCGTTCGGACGAGTATACCTTCTTCAGAAGATGGCCGGCACGGATTACGCCTCAAGCATGGCGGCATCGATTGGCGAGCATGCGTTGGACCCCTTCTTCACGGTACTGCTGTTGACCATCGGCCTGTTCCTGCACTTTCTCGGTGTATCGACCGGATTGGCAGTGGCCGTAATGGCTGTGGGGTGCGCGGGCACGCTGTTGGTGGGGTTTGGCCCACGCCTCTTCTTCAAGCAAAGAGTGGGCTTGAAGAACGTGGAGCGGCTACTGGGTCGAATCAGCAGCCGGCTGTGGAAGACCTCGGATCGCCAGCGAGTTGCGCAGGGCGTCGAGTCTTTCTACGCGGGCGTGTACACCACCATTCATACGTGGCGGAGAGGCATGATGATAGGCGGACTGACCGCGTTGATGTGGGGACTCGACGTCCTTCGATTCTACGTCATCTTTCTTTGCCTCGGATACGAGCCTTCTCTCCAGGTACTGTTGCTGGCGTCGTCTCTCCCCGTCCTGCTGGGACTCATCCCGTTCCTGCCGGGCGGACTGGTAATTGTCGAAGGTTCTCTCGTTGCTCTGTTCGCCGCCCACGGAGTGCCTCTTGAGATAGCAGTCGCGGCCACGGTGATAGAGCGCGGCATATCGTTTGTGCTCAGCAGTGTAGTCGGCGGTGCGGTCTTCTCGTATCTCGGCATCCGGATTGCGGTTCCCGTCGAGACGCAGGAATAGCCATCATGCGAGTCGCCCTGGTGTGTGACGAGTTCTATCCCGACCTTGGCGGCATCGCTCACTACGGGTACGAGTTGGCACTCCGCTTCGCGGCAAACGGACTGGATTTCGTGGTTGTAACCCATATGCATGACGGTCAGGCCGAGGATGAAGTGGTGGCCGGTATACGCGTGAGGCGAGTCCGGGGACTCGTAATCAAGAGTGCCAACCGAGTCATCTCCCCTGCCACGTTTCAGCGATGCCACGATTTTCTGTTGTCCGAACGGTTCGACCTCATACACGGACTGACTATCTACTCGCCGATGGCGGTCATGGCAGTGATGTTTGCGCAGATTCAAGGACTAGCATCGGTGTTCACGTGCCACTCGATAATGGAAAACCCGTTGCAGATCCTGTTGCACTTTCCGCTGTTTCCGGTCATTGCCGGTACCAGACGCGTGATTGCCGTCAGTAACGCAACCGCGTCGTTCTGCCGGCGACTCCGTGTGCCGGCAAACAGACTGGTGACGGTGCCCAACGGAGTTGACACGGCCACGTTTCGCATTGGACTCGATGGCTCAGCGTTCCGGCGGGAATTGCACCTTGACTCGCAACCCGTGATAGTCACGGCCCTTCGGCTTGCCAAGCGCAAAGGTCCGGGTCTGCTTCTGGATGCCTTTGACGAGGTTCTCAAGCTTGTACCGGAAGCACGGCTCGTCATCGCCGGGGACGGCGCGGAGCGCGGGAGGCTGATTCAGCAGATACGCGATCTCGGGATAGGCGCCAGCGTGCACATGGTAGGGACGCTTTCCAAGGAACAAGTGGCTGAACTCATGGCTGCGGGAGACGTTTTTGTGCTGCCATCGAGTCTCGAAGCGTTCGGCCTGGCCGCTCTCGAAGCGGCGGCCGCCGGCACCCCGGTGGTCTGTTCGAACGCGGGCGGAATACCCGAGGTCTTTCAAGATGGCGTCAATGCACTTCTCTATGTGCCGGGGGATAAATCCGACATGGCAAAGTCCATTGTGCGCATGATTCGAGACCCAGACCTACGGCACAGGCTGAGCGCCAGCGCGATGACCACCGCCCGCCAACTGACCTGGGACACGTGTGCGCAGCACACTCTTAGTCTCTATGAGGACTCGTGTCGTGAGAATGCGTCGCGCAGTGTTCGGCGTTGACGTTGAGCAGGATGCCCCGCCCTACTTCTCCACATGGCGTGGCATCGAGGAAGGGATGCCCCTGCTTATGTCGCTCCTGGAGGCCCATGCTATCCGGGCGACGATGTTCGTGACGGGGCAGACCGCATCCAGGTTTCCGGAGGTGATTGCCGCTGCGTCGAGACAACACGAGATAGGTTGTCATGGCTTCGACCACCAACGATTCGACCGGCTGAATGTGGAAGAACAGCGTCGACAGGTGGCGGAGGCCACCGAGGTCTTGCGGCGAGTCACCGGCATCCAACCAGTCGGATTCAGAGCGCCAAACTTCAGATATACGATCGATACTCTACAGATCGTTCGTGCTGCAGGCTACCGGTACGACGCCTCTTGTGCACTCTATCATCGTTCTCCCCCCGGGGCGCCCACTGAACTGCGCCGCGTTGCGAACACTTTTCCCTCGAGTGTCCTGCGCCTTCCAGAGAAGCTCTCTCGACTGGCATTGCACTCTGCGGTGGCCCTACTCCCCCTGGTCGTCCTCGATTTCCATCCCTGGGAACTCGTCAAGATGAGCCAGGTCCGTCCGGATATCCGGTTCGCCACCGGAGGCACCGCTTTCACACGTCTCGACGCGGCGTTGTCGTATCTGAAGTCGTGCGACGTGGAGTTTGTGACCATGGGGGAGGCCGCGCTGGGTGGGGAGCGTCGTTAAGCGCCGCCAGCCGTCACGGTAACAGGCGGCACGCCCCTGCCCCGCTCGACCCACGACCCTACTATCTGGCCGCTGCCTCAGACTCCTGCTGCGGGCGTTCAGCGCAACCGGCGTCCTGCCGCTTGAACCGCCGCCGCGAAGCGTCGTGCCCTGCCAAAGCAGGAGCGGTGGCTCTGGCTCATCGGGCTGCGACGGTTCATACTATTCATGAGTGATCCGGCAGGAGGGGTTACCATGAAAGAAATGCCAGACTACGAGAAACTCGGCGTGTTCTACCTTGGGCGACTGTATGATGCCGCCGCAAGGAAATCGACCGCGAATCTCCTTCTGTACAAGTCGAAGGACTTGACGACTCATGCCGTGTGCGTCGGAATGACGGGCAGCGGAAAGACCGGACTCTGCGTGGACCTGCTCGAAGAAGCTGCAATGGATGGGATTCCGGCACTCATAATCGACCCGAAAGGGGACATGGCGAACCTTCTGCTCACCTTCCCACAGCTGCGCGCCGACGATTTCCTCCCGTGGATCAACGAGGACGACGCCCATCGCAAGGGGCAGTCCCCCGAGGAATACGCCGCGAGCCAGGCGGAGTTGTGGGCCACCGGACTCTCAACGTGGGGGCAGGATGGCGATCGCATCGCCCGCCTGCGCGCCACAGTCGACTTCAACGTCTACACGCCAGGCAGCACTGCAGGGCTGCCCATATCAATACTGAAATCGCTGGATGCGCCATCGGATGCTTTGCTGGACGACCCCGAACTGCTCGGTGACCGTGTAACCACGACCGTAACGAGCCTGCTGGGACTTATGGGGATAAACGCAGACCCGATTCGGAGCCGGGAGCATGTGCTGTTGAGCTATCTGCTGACGCAAGCGTGGCAAGATAGACATGGCCTCGACCTGAGCACGCTGATACATCAGATTCAGGAACCCCCCATGGAGCGCATCGGCGTCATGACCGTGGAGTCTTTCTTCCCTTCCAAAGACCGGTTCCAACTGGCGCTGATGCTCAACAGTATTCTGGCCGCTCCCGGTTTCAGCCAGTGGCTCGAAGGCGAGCCGCTGGACATCGGGGGCATGCTGTATTCAGCGTCTGGCAAGCCACGCCATTCCATCATCTCCATCGCCCACCTGAACGAAGCGCAGCGCATGTTCTTCTTGTCTCTCTTTCTCAATGAGGTGGTCGGCTGGGTCAGATCGCAACCGGGCACGACCAGCTTGCGAGCAATTCTGTACATGGACGAGATATTCGGCTTCTTCCCGCCGGTCGCGAACCCGCCCTCGAAGAAGCCACTGCTTACCCTCCTGAAACAAGCCAGGGCCTACGGGCTGGGCGTTGTGCTGACGACCCAGAATCCGGTTGACCTGGACTACAAGGGCCTGGCCAACACGGGCACATGGTTCATCGGGCGGTTACAGACGGAACGCGACAAGGCTCGCGTCATTGAGGGACTTGAAGGAGCATCGGCGGAAGCCGGAGTGCAGTTCAACCGCTCGAACACCGAGCGCACGATTGCGGGTCTCGGTAATCGAATCTTCCTCATGAACAACGTGCACGATGACGAGACCGTGGTGTTCGAGACGCGCTGGGCCATGTCCTATCTGCGCGGTCCTCTGACCAGAGCGCAGATCAAACTACTGACCGCGCATGTCGCCCCCCCGGTTGTACAGGCGCAGCCGCCGAGGGTTCCGGACGCCACGCAGACTATTCCCCACCCTGTGTCGGAGGCCGGCACGTCAACACAACCTCTCCTGCCGCCGGACATCGAGCAGTATTTCATCCCCGTTCGCGGCTCGGGGCCGAGTGGCTCACCTCCCGCATATGCGCCGGCGCTATTGTCGGCAGCCAAGGTGGGTTTCATCGACAGGAAGTCGGGCGCCCGAATGGACAGGGCAGTTGAATGGCTCATCAACATCCCGGAGGGTACGTCCGTCATCGACTGGTCAACTGCCCATGAATTATCCATCCCGTTGGCGGACCTCGAACGCAGTCCATTGTCTGGAGCAGTATTCCTTCCCTTGCCCAAGACGGGCGGACAGTCAACGAGCTACATCGCATGGAAACGGGACCTCGCAGCGTGGCTGTACAGGAATCAAACAATCGAACTGTACGCCAGCCCAAGCCTCAGACTGACATCACGGCCAGGCGAAACTGAAAGAGACTTCCAGATTCGCCTGGTTCAGACAGCCAGGGAACGCCGAGATGCGGAAACGGAGAAGTTGCGTGCCAAATACGACACAAAGGAATCATCTTTGCGAAACCAGATTCTTAGAGCCGAGCAGACACTGGAGCGCGAACGCCAGCAGGTAAAACAACAGAAGACACAGACGGCCATCTCTGTCGGCGCAACGGTGCTTGGAGCATTTCTCGGTCGGGGTTTGGGGTCATCGGTGGGAAGAATGACAACAGCGGCTCGTGGCGCCAGCCGTACCACCAAAGAGACTCAAGACGTCGGAAGAGCACAGGAGTCTCTCGATGCCCTCAAGGCAAGATTGGTGCATCTGGAGGAAGATTTCAAGAGCGACGCCGACAGGCTCGCCGAAGAGTCGGACGCAGTAAAGCAGTCGCTGGAGCGAGTGGAACTCCGCCCGACAAAGCAGAACATAGAGGTCGCACTCGTTGCTTTAGCCTGGGTGCCCTATTGGCGAAGTCAACAAAGTGGTGACCTGGAGCGTGCATACTGAGCTGGCAGTTCGGGAAGGCTTCGGGACGGGTATCGCCACTCTCGATACGCACGCAGGGAGCGGGCTGGGGTGCGCCTGCCATGTGCAGACGTGCGCACCGCGACGGCGCAGTCATCCGTTTGCCCAACTGCCCCAAAAGGGCGTACCGTTAGATGACTAAGTTACTCAGGGAGGTCACAGTGGGCGACAAAGGCAGAAAGAACGTCAAGAAACCCAAGCAAGACAAAGCCAAGGGCGCGTCCCCGGCAGCTCCCGAGCCAAAGAAGAAATAGGACTTCCCGACCACTTCCACCCGGGTGGTGTGTACTGACACGCTGCCGTGGGTCGCGCAGGTCCGGCCCAATAGCCATTCGGGGCGGTTCCTTCCCGATTGAACGGACGCCAAACAGTGGTGCGCCGGCCCCCGCGCGGGTGTCGGCGCTCCACTGCAATCGGTGCCTTCAATTACATCGGAATAGGCAGTGAACCAATACCGAGTATCCCTAACACAACCATCAACGCGATATAGACAAGCCAGCCGATAAGGACCGTAATCACGGCACGTGCCGTTGAGAAATCGAGCGCAGCGCGGATACCTATGACACCCGCGATGAGGATCCATATCCACGCGATGATCGATATGATCCAACCAATCACAGGGATGAAGGCCAGAATGCGGAAGATGCCGGCCGAGTTGGCGAATCCCACTGTCCGCGCCACCTCTCCCCAATTCGACTGTGTCTGTTTGCCCTTCATGATCTTCGCGCCGATTATGTACACAACCAATGCCCACAGTAGCCATCCAAGCAGCGCGATAAGCAGTCCCCACAAACCAGCGATGAGACCGCCCGCTGACAGACTCGCGAGCCCTGCGCCGATGGCGGCCGCAATGCTCACGATGATAATAACGAGCGCCGCCTGAACGTTTGCCGACTTGTCCGCCTCGACCTCTTCGTAAAGACTCGACTGCAACTTGATCGCCCGGATCATCCGACTGACTAACCCACCCGACGTCGCCATCTAATCACCTCCTGACAACCGCCAGCATCGAGTGTAGTAGCGGGTATTCCCATAGTCAATGGAATGAGAAGCGCCCGGACCGGGAACCTCAAGACAATCAGACGCAGCGAATCGTGCGCACTGTTCCTTCTTCGACGGGGAACCTCGCCTCCTGTATCCCCGCGAGCCGGGCGAGGGTTTCGGTCATCATCGGGATGACGATGCTTGGAGTCGAGGCGCCGCAACTGTCGCTGCCCAGTTGTTCGAACAATTAGCGGGACAACAAACGTCCGGAACCGGTCCAGCATAGCCCACGGCGAGTACCTGCAACCGAGGTCCCCGACTTCTGCAAGGCGTGTGGACTCGTCAAATGACGCTGCCGCGTCCTGCGCCGACGTGTGTCCGCCGCCATTCACCACAGCTGCGGTCTAGAACTTCTTCGGCCAGTTGGCCAGACGATGCTGGCTCATTCCCTTCGTCTGCGAGTCGCGGATGATATTCAACACGCTGATGAGGTACTTGCGAGTGTCGTAGGGGTTGATGACGTCCTGCAGCCAGTAGGAGCCTGCGGCAGGATACGGCGAGTTATCCATCATCATCTTCTCGACCATGGTCTTTCTGTCCTCCGGCGACAGGTTTCCGTAGACAACGTCGGCTGCAATCAGGGGATCCATGAATCCTATCTCCGCAGTCGGCCACGCTACGATGAAATCGTGTCCACTGCCACAACTGCACGAGTTGATCATCGCCTGACCGTAATTCTTGCGTATGTTGATAGTGATCTTCGGTACAGTCACCTGGAGCAGGCACTGGAGCTGGTTTGTCACGCGCGACCCGACCCTCTTGAGTTCCGCTTCTTTGCCCGTCATGTGGCCTGGCGTGTCGTTCATGAAGATCAGGGGGATATTATAGGAATCGCAAAGGCACATGAAACTCTGGGACTTCTCCAGCGCATCCGTATCAGTGGCGCCGACGTTGACCGCCGGATTGCTGGCGTGGATACCCACCACACGACCATCTATCCGGGCCAGACACGTAATGAGCATTGCGCCGAACGATGGCTTCAACTCCATGAATTCCCCGCCGTCGACGATGCACGCGATAATCTTGTGCATGTCGTAGACCCTGGTGCTCTTCTCGGGCAGGAAGCTGAGTATCTTTGCCATTCGTTCCTCGGAGCCCGGTGGCACGGGGCGCACGAGAGGAAGCTGATTGGCATTGTCCGGCATGTAGTCGAGGTACTTCTTCAATATCTCGAAACAGTGGTCTTCGTCCTCAGCCACCTGATCGCTCATGCCGGTAATGCGGGCATGCACCTGCCAGCCACCCATCTCCTCCCCCGTGTAGGTCTGTCCGATTGCTCTACTCAGTGCACGAGGGCCAGAGACGGATATCGCGCTGCCCTTGACCTGCACGACGAAGTCGGCGACACAAGCCTGAAAGTCGGCCACGCCGTAGCACTCGCCCATGGCTGCAAACAGGTACGGATGCTCGCGGAAATGGCCGAACTCATAGAGCAGCGTATTGGTTCCGCCGCCGCTGAGTTCGAACATCTCTCTGGACCCCTGGCAATCGGGCATCCGCGCGCCTCCCGCCTCGCCGAGGTGGATATACGGAATACGCCACCTCGAGACCTGCTCCTTGAACTGGGTCAACTTGCGCAGGTTGATCTTCGCATTTGTGGACGCCATCACCGTGAAGTCATTCGCGGACACCGCAACCCTTCTGCCGCCGATCGTGCCACAGCCCATGATCAGGCCGTCGGCGGGAGTCTTCTCCGCGTCTCCCGGCCACTCTGAATGCGCCAGAAGTCCGAACTCAAAGAAGGATTCCGCATCGAGCAACTTCGCCAGGCGCTCCCTGGCGGTAAGCCTGCCCCGGTCATGCTGCCGCTTCACTTTCTCCGGTCCACCCTGACCGAGCGCCCTCTGCTTACGTGCTTCAAGATCTGCCAACAGTTCGTCGAAACTCAATCTGAGACTCCTCTGCATGAAATCGCCGCTTTGGGTGACAACTCAGCTGCGCGCCACGCAACACCGAATACCTGCGGAGCTGTAACCAGCGTGAGTGAGTCACATCCAGCGGTTGTGACCACTAGCATGCCTTGTCGCTCGTCACGATGCAAGCCGATAGTTCAAATTTGGCCACGTTCGAGCAGAGTTGGCCGTTCGGGGTACTGCCCTCCGCAAGTCATGCACGTGAACACCAGGGCTTCCGGCCTGACAAGGCAGCGAGGCCCCGCTCCGGCCCGCGCCGGGTTATGTCCGCCTAAACGGGATTCATGACACGGCCAAGAAACAGAATTGTTCCAGTCTCTATGTCCCGAACGAGGAATACAAACGGCCTATCCAGCGTCACCGCCACAGGCTGCGCCGGTATGGACGTTGTCCCCACGATCACCGCCGTAGCGGCAGCTGCCTCAGTCCCCGCCTCATCAACGTCGACAAACGCCTGATGCACGACGTCAGAGATATACAGGTCTTGACTTCCATCTATCCCGGAGAAGTTCGCGGACTGCGGTTCGAATGCCATCTCCATGCCCATGGCAGACAGCGCGTCGTTCAGGCTGAAGCTGGCCTCCACCTGGAATTTCGGCATGGTGAGCGCCACCTCAGTCCGGTGAATGCCACCAATCGCACTGCGAACAAACTCGCTGTCGATGCTGTCCTCGAATTCGGCGAACTTCCCGTCAGCAGGCACCAGAATAACCATCGACAGTTCGTTACCATCGTACGGCAATTCGACGACCTGGAAATCCGGCCCTTCGCCATAGCCGAACGAGGTCGTCTGATGCATCATCGGAACGGTGACCGCATCGGCGTCGATCGGGTGGAAGATGCCAGGCGCGGTGGCTCCCTTCTGAAACTGCGATTGCCATGCGGCGTTGAAGTACACGGCGTTGGTGAGTACCAGTCGGGTCAGCGAATCGATGGCCCCTTCCGGTATCAGGTCGTTGATGCGCCCTTCTGTCTGCTGCGTCACCCAGTCATTGATGGTCGATCGAGAGGCTTCCGGGGCTCCCTGAAAATCGAGAATTCGCAGCCCCGCGCCGTAGTTAAGAGCCAGGGTGTCAAGGTAACTCGGCAGGAAACTGTATCCTCTCTGTCCCCAGATGGCGTTGACCACGTTGAGCCGGAAGCCCTGGCCGTCCTTACCCTGAGCACCCTGACCGCGGCTCGCGAGTTTCTGATCAACGTAGTTGAAGGCGGTGTTGAGACTGTCCGACGGCAGATAGAACTGCATCGCACGTGCCATTTCATGCGCCGTCTCGTCTCGCGCTCCTGCGTAGGTCATCGCCAGGGCGATAGAGATGCTGTAGGGCGAGAAGAACAGGTTGTCCGAGTTCTTCCGCACCTGTCGATAAAGGTCGAAGGCAAAGGTGTTGTTGCCGTCCACGAGTTGTTCCAGATCGTTCTGAGTGATGGACGACGGCGTCTGACGTGCCTCCGATGACCGCAACTCATCTGCCGAAGCCGCCGGTGCGCAGCCGACCAGGCCGGCTACCAACACTACCGCCAGAACTGGCATCATGTATCGCATCAAATCACCTCCGCAACACGAACCTTACTCCAACAGTGAATAGAAGGCGCGCGCCCTTCATCACTATTTACGTTGCTTATCACTCAGTGTCACACAGCGCCGTCGGGAAACTGCATTTCACGCAAGGTCGGGCGAATGCGTGTGACCTGGAGGTAGACATGTCGTGTTCGTGCGGGCCGTCGCCATCGAGACGTCACCGTTCTGCATGCGCGCGTTCCCGAGCAGATCGCCCCGGGTTCATTCGGAACATGTGGTAGACGGAGAATGCCCCCAGGCCGCAAACCCGCAGGGTCCGATATCCCGCGCGCTGGTAGAGACGCCGACTTCGTTCGTCCGCCGTGTACAGGTACACACCAAGAGCACCGCTGTCCTCCTCACTGATACGATGCGCGGTCTCCAGCAGTGCCTTGCCGATTCCCTGTCCTTGATGGTCAGGGGCGACAGCAAGACCCATAAGCGTGAAGTGTTCATCTACAAGGGGGCGAGGCAGACTGGTTGCTCTTTTGATGGAGAGGACATGCCTCCACCGCACAGCCGGAAGTAGAGGTACGAAAGCGAATACCCACTGTCCCGCGAGCGCCACCTGCCGAAAGAGGACCGGCGAGTCATTTCTGCTCAAAATTGCACCACCCACGACGGCGTTACGTTCGCGCGCCACCAGAACATGGTCGCCGCCCTCCAAGGAAGACCGCAACTCAAGCAGTAATGTGCGATATTGGGCTGCCCGGGTGCGAGCGTCAGCGAGGTCGAATGCGTAGGCCGTAATGGTTTCGCGAGCGAACGCCTCGACCACCACACTGGCGAGTGCGCCGAGAGACGGACCATCCGCATGGTCGATACGGATATCACCCATCACCGGCGCACCGCCGGCCACGATACGTGCGGCCCAACCATGAGATTGATGGTAGCACGTAACACCCCCCGAATCAGCCAGTGATCACGACAGCACCGGCCCGGTCGGCGATGGACGACCGCTGCCATTGAACCGCTACAACTCCGTCAATGTCTGACCGTATGCGCAGCCGCGCGCCTCGTGCGATACAGCATCCGGCACGCATCGATTATCTCCTTCAGTTCATCCGGCGTGACCATCTGAGGTCCATCGACGAGCGCTTCAGCAGGGTTGTAGTGCGTCTCGATCATCAACCCGTCGGCACCAGCCGCAATTGCAGCGCAGCTCATGTCGAAGATGAGGTCCTGCCGGCCCGTTCCATGGCTGGGGTCAACTATCACCGGAAGAAAAGTCTCGTTGTGAATGACAGGGACAGCGGCGAGATCGAGCGTGTATCTCGTGTAGCTCTTGCCTTTGCCGACGGGCACGATGCCACGTTCACACAAGATGATATCGCTGTTACCTTCGGCGGCGATGTATTCGCTGAAGGAGAGAAGTTCCTCGATGCTGGCGCCGAAGTGCCGCTTGAGCAACACGGGTTTGCCCTTCCGGGCGACCTGGACCAGCAGATCCTGGTCGAACATGTTGCGCGCCCCGATGTGCATTATGTCCACATATTTGGCGATCAGATCTACGGCCGATTCGCCTCTCACCTCGGTAACGATGGGCATGTCGAAGGCGTCACCCGCTTCCTTCAGCCAGGACAGCGCCTCTTCGGCGTCGTCCGCCCCACCGGAGCCCACCCCCTGAAATGCATGCACGGAACTCCTGGGCTTGAAGATACCGCCCCTCAGGATATGAGCGCCTGCACGTTTAGCCCCTTCCGCCACCCGCATTATCTGGGCCCGACTCTCAACGGCACAAGGTCCGGCCATAATAACCGGCTCCCCGTTTCCGAGCCGGAGCTTACCGACAGCGACGGCCCTATGCTCGCCGGGCTTGTCGACGAAACGGGCATACTCCTTGCTGATGAGTTTATACGGCGCCTCGACACGGGCGGCTTCCTTCACACCGGCAAGCGTGCGCAGCCTGTCGAAATCCAACTTGCGCTCGTCACCCACCGGCCCCACCACTGTCTGGTACTCGCCGCGGATAACCGCCGCTCGCAGTCCACTTTCCTCCACCGCCGCAATCACCCTCAGTATGTCCTCCTCGGTCGCCTCCGTCTTCATGATAATCATCTGTCTCTCTCCTTCAGGTCTCCAAGCCACGTTTCATTTGCACTCAACAAGCAAAAAGAAAAGGACCCTCCCGGGAGGGTCCTTCTTGCCTTACTGTGATAGTTGCTCTATATCATCAAGCTCCGAGACCGCTCCCATGCGTGCGCCATGTAAAGGTAAAAAACCACCAGAACGCCGATTGAATTCTTGAACTCATCATGGTTGCGCCCTCGTTAAGACGTCGGATGTGCAGTGTATTTGGTACGTCTGGCACTGTCAAATCGTTTGTCTGCGTCGGAGTCTCCGCTCTGTGCTGACACTCACCGACCGGGTAACAGCCCGGGTTCAACACGTATCAACCGATCATCGTCAGCAACAGGATTCCCTCGACCGTCGCGATTGCTGGTCAGCAGATACAGGTTGCCGTCGGGCCCCACGACCACCTCGCGCAGGCGCCCGAACGCCCCGTCGAGATATTTGATAACGCTGGTGGGCGGTAGTTTCACTTCGTACAGTCCTGTACCTCGCAAACCGGCGAAGAATAGCGAACCATCCCGGTAGGCGAGGCCGGATGGCGCCCAGGTTGCGCTGCCGCTGTTGAGAACCGGCGTCTCCAACCCGTCTGCGGTTTGATCGCCGCGAATGATTGGCCACCCGTAGTTGTGGCCCGGAAGAATCGCGTTAAGTTCATCCGTTGCAGTCGAGCCGTGCTCCGTTTCCCAGAGCTGCCCGCTTTGATCCCACGTCAACCCCTCCGGATTCCTGTGGCCGAACGAGTAGATGGGTGAGTCCGCGAAGGGATTGTCCGCAGGCACGGTCCCGTCGTCGGCTATCCGTAGTATCTTCCCGGAGAGTGACCCCAGGTCCTGGCTGTGGCTCGAATCTGACGCGTCTCCGGTGGTGACGTACAGGCAACCATCGGGTCCGAACTTCAACCGGCCCCCATCGTGGATACTGCCCGCGGGGATACCATCAAGGAGCACGACCGGGTTAGAGAATCGATTACTGGTGAGCGTGTACCGCACGACGCGGTTCTCAAGGGTTCCGCCCCTGTCATACGTGTGGTAGAAGTAGACGTACGGCTGTTGGCGGAAATCAGGATGCACTGCCACACCCAATAGACCGCCTTCGCCTACGTGCGCCACACCGGGCAGCTCCAACAGCGGCTCAGCAACCAGTCCGGAGTTCTCCGTGAACAGCCTCACACGTCCGGGCCGCTCGGTTATGATTATGTCACCATCAGGAAGAAATGCCAGCGCCCAAGGGATCTCGAGCCCACCGGCGAGGACGGACACTGCGTCCCGAGGTGTACCCGGTTCGACGGAAGGCAAAGGCACCTGCTGACACGCCGCCTGGGACGCACACAAGCCACAAGCGATGACCAGCGCGCCGAGCATCGTTGCACGCCCGCTCATCTTCCACCTCCTCCACAATGCGCCGCGTGACACCATGCGTCCTATCGAGACGCTCCGCGCCCGGGGCACAAACGCCGGCGTACGTAACCGGCCCGCCGGACTCACCACCCTCTCTGACGATATGCCTCATACATGACGAGCGCCGCAGCGACGGAGGCGTTAAGCGAGCTAATATCGCCGCGCATCGGGATGCGGGCCACCGAATCGCAGCGCTTTCGCACCAGGTCCGACAATCCCTTGCCTTCGCCTCCCACCACGATGGCAACCGGCGACGTGTAGTCGATTTCGGTGTAGACGGAGTCGCCCGCGCCATCGATACCCACGATCCACACCCCTTGTTCCTGAAGGGCTCCGATGGAATAGGTTATGTTGCTCACCCGGGCAACGGGAACATATTCGATGGCCCCGGCTGAAACTTTGGAGACCGTCGCCGTGAGTCCAACCGCTCGACGCGAACGGATGACCACTCCGTGAATGCCGGCTGCGCCCGCGGTGCGCAGAATCGCTCCGAGGTTTTGCGGGTCTTCGATGCCATCCAGAACACAATAGAGGGGCTTCTCACGTTTGTCCTTCGACAACGCGAGCAAGTCATCAAGTGAGACGTATGACTTTGAGGCAACGTACGCTACTACGCCCTGGTGGGACACATCAGCGGCAGCCTGATCCAGAACAAGCCGCGGCACGAAGTCCACGGGTATCCTGCTCGCCTGCGCAAGGTGAAGAATCTCCGCAATGACGCTGTGTCGACCCGCTTCCCGAGCCAATAGTAGCCTGTTCACCGGGCGTCCCGACCTCAGCGCTTCGAGGACCGGTTGCCGGCCCGCAATCACGTCTGTCATGTGCGATGTCTCCGCGAGCCGCTGTGAAGGGCCCGTGCAGGACAATTGTCGCAGAATGTGTCCGGGCGCGCTAGCCAAGTACTCGGGGCAGAAGTCGCGCTAGTGAGCGGCCGGCCTCCTCGTCGCGTGACCACCTGCCGGACGGGCACGCGTCAAACAAGTGCCTGCACGGCACGCCGTAGTCTACAATTGACGTTGCGTGCGCCAAGCCAGTTGACCGACGGAGCGATATGCGATACGTTGACGCTGCCGCAAGACGTAGCGTCATCGTGTCACATCCGCCGGATTCCATCGCGCAGGGAGAACTGAATGACCGTAAGAGTTGTAACTGACAGCACGGCTGACCTCCCCACGGTCGTTGCCGACGAACTTGGTATTGTCGTCGTGCCTCTTCACATCCATTACGGCGAGGAGACGTTCCAGGATGGCGTAACCATTTCAACTGAGGGTTTCTACAACTTGCTTACAACAGGGGAGATTCTGCCGAAGACTTCGGCACCATCATCAGGCATGTTCATGGAGACGTACGAGCGTCTGGCACAGGAAACCGATGAGATCGTCTCGATTCACATCTCAACCAAACTCAGTGCCACCTACGCCTCCGCCCTCGTCGCCCGGGATGGAGTAGAAACTCCATGCAGGATAGAACTCGTGGATTCACTTTCTGCGTCCATAGGTTTGGGACTACTGACCATACAGGCCGCTAAACTGGCGTGCCAGGGTGCATCGCTCGATGACATAGTGCAGGCGACGCAGCGATCCGTACCGCGAATACATCTGTTCGGCGTTGTCGACACGCTGGAATATCTGCACAAGGGAGGACGCATCGGCAGGGCCGCTACCTTCCTTGGTTCGATGCTCAACGTCAAGCCAATCATCGGAGTGAAGGATGGCATCGTCTATCCAATCGAACGCGTGCGGGGACGCGAGAAGGCGCTCGATCGAGTCTGTGAACTGGTCGGCTCATATAACGGGATAACCAGTCTCGCCGTCGCCCACACAACCAACGAGTCGGAAATGGAGCAATTCGCCGGTCGTCTCTCTCAATTCTTCCCTGTCGATGAGATGATCCGGTCCCGCTGCGGCGCAACTCTCGGGACCTATGTAGGCCCGGGCGCGCTGCTTGTTGCCCTCATCGACGAGGATGGCCCGGAGGCGGAGATCGAGGCTATCGCTCACTAAGTCGCCTTTCCAATAGCCGCGCGGTGAGTTGCCGACCACAAAAGTGTCCACCCCGTCTCGCTTTGGGCAAACCGCGAATGAGCCACGCACCACCGCCTCGACGGTCCACGGTCAGGCGAGGCCGTGCACAATCCTCGCAACAGGCCCACCCGTGGAAGCGCGCCCGCCTCGCCCCTGTGCGGCCATCGAAAGAGGGCTACTCTGTTCGCGCGCGTGCATGGAAGACGCCGTGAAGCCGCTTGACCACGTCGGCCACAGCTAGCGGCCCCTGGTCACGGTATGGTAGGGTGGTATCATGCCGGTTAGAATAGTGACAGACAGCACCGCGGACCTGCCAAAGGCACTGGCAGACGAGCTTGACATCAGCGTGGTGCCGCTCCACATCTACTTCGGTGACGAGCATTTTGTCGACGGGATAACGATATCGAGGGACGAGTTCTACCGCAGGCTCACCACCCCGGGCGAGGCGCTCCCCCGAACATCAGCTCCGTCATCCGGTGAGTTCGCCGCAACCTATCGAAGTCTCTCCCGGCAATCTGACGAGATAGTATCCATTCACCTGTCAACGAAGCTCAGCGCGACCCATACCGCTGCGCTGGTTGCGTCGCAGTTGCTGTCCGACCGATGCAGCATAACGGTCATCGACAGCACCAATGCATCGTTCGCCCTGGGACTTCTGGTGATTCAGGCTGCGCGAATGGCTCGGGCCGGTGCCACGGCGACGGAAGTCGTCCGTGCCACGCGGGAGTCCATACCCCGGACGATGTTCTTTGGCGTCTTGGAGACCCTGGAGTTCCTCCGCAGGGGTGGCAGGATAGGCACCGCCAAGGCATTCTTGGGCACGCTGTTGCGGACGAAGCCTCTGGTTGGACTCAGAGACGGTGTCGCCTACCCGATAGAGCGCGTGCGCAACAGACAACGTGCGGTAGAGCGTATCGTCCAGCTAGTAACACAACGCGGCGGGGTTGTCGCACTCGCCGTCGGCCACACAACCGACGAGAGCGGAATGGAATCGCTGGCTCAGCGGTTGTCGGATTTCTTCCCCTTCGAGCGCCTCATGCGCGCCCAATGCGGAGCCACTCTTGGCACGTACCTGGGACCCGGAGCATTCGGTGTTGCACTAATCGAGGCTCCTCCCCGGCCTGACGAGCTTGACAGAAGGGAAACATGACAACTGGCGAAAAGCTCACCCATCCGGCGGCCATCTCAAAGAGAAGAGAAAAACCGGCAGCACCTTGCGCGCCGACGGCCGTTTTGTCCGCAGCATCGAACAAAAGACGGTTCGCCCGCAGCCCGCTCCGGCTGCATCAGTCAACACGTACCAACTCCAACCTGCGGTCCGAACCCGAATCAACCTCCGAGCGGTCGACTGCGCGCAACTCCAGCTACGGGTGGCGCCTCAAAGGGCGTTCGGACAGACCACATCGCCTGCACGTTTGCATCGAGCATCGCGTATAATTCACAGGAACTTAACAGTGTTCTGATATTACTCTGTACTGTGCGCCGAAGTGCGCGCGGGAGCGATTCTCACCAAGTCCAGCATACCTATTCGGGAGGTTACAGCGCATGCGCAAGTCCGGCTTGATAGTGCTTCTACTAGCGGTGACGTCCCTCAGCGGTCTCGGTCCATTGTTCACTCCCGGCCCTGTGAGTGCTGACGATGGAACGACCGGTGAGATGCGGCCCGACGCCCTGTCCGTCAGTTGCAAATATCCTTCAGCCAGCGGTCCGGCTGACACCAGATTCATGTTCCAGATCGACTTCCTATACCAATTAACGGACATCGATCCTACGAATCCAATACCGGATACAGGCCAGTTGCAGACCAGGGTGTTCGATCTTGATGTGACGGGACCGGAAGGTTGGCAGGTATTCGTGGCCGAGTCCAGCTGGAAGTTGGATTCACGCATGACCTCAATGCTGATGCGAGCGTTGGGCGTTCCGCAGAACGTGGTTGTTGTGGCCACTGCTCCGTGGTGGACCAACCTTCAACCGGGCTCCTACCCCATCGTCTTGAAAATGACCTCGGGAAACATCACCGAAGAAGTCGACCTGGAGGCTATCGTCACCGCCTGGTATGGCATTGACGCCACCACCGTCGACAACCGGCTGAATACGGACACTACTGCGGGCGCTCCGGCCACTGTTGACGTCGTGGTCACCAACACCGGTTCGGCGACTCTCAACCAGGTGGATATCTCGTCCACCAAACCGGATGGCGTCGCAGACGAGCAATGGCTCGTCCGCTTTGATCCCGACTCCATCAAAGATCTTGCTCCGGGAGAGCAGCGGCAGGTCAGCGTCGCGATAACCCCTCCGGAAAAAACCATATCAGGCGATTACTACGTGACGCTGCAAACCGCCGCCCAACCGAAGCTGTCGGACGACTCACCGTCGCTGGATATCCGTGTCTCGGTAGAGACGCGACCTACCTGGGCTGTGATTGGAATCGCTATCGTCCTCCTGGCGTTTGGTGGCCTCATGTACGCGTTCTTGGTACTAAGACAGCGCTAGGAACCAACTCCACGCAACCGCACATCCGGGGGTGGTCGAACCGCAGTTCGACCACCTCTTTCGATTCCAGGGTGATGGACCTCACTGGCCACTCATCGGGCAGAAACCGGTGCAGGCCACGATAGCTACCGGCCCGCATCCCTCAAGTCCGCAAGCGCCGGTTGCCGCGAACTCCTCACCAAGAACGACGGTGCGTAGTTCAGATTAGTGCCGCAGCATCGATTCTTCCGCTGCGAAAGCGATGCACCTGGAGAACCGCAGGACACGTTTCTGCTTGCGCCGCGGAATTCAACTCTGCGCTCGAATGCGAGACACCACAAGGGAGACGGCCAATGCGCTTCCGCCGAGCACGATGATGGTGGCGCCCGACGGCAATCCCAGAGAATAAGACAGAGCGAGGCCGCCGATGGTGAACAACGTTCCTATTCCCACAGAAAGGACCATCATCGTCTTCATGTTGTGAGTGAACTGGCGAGCCATCGCGGCCGGAAAGGTAAGCAAGGCGATAACGAGGATCATGCCGACTACCCGTATGAGCACCACAACCGTCAGGGCTATCATTCCAAGAAGCAGCAGCCAGAGTTTCTCGACGGGCAATCCCGCCGCGGTCGCATACTCTTCGTCGAATGAGACCACCAGATACTCTTTGTAGAGAGCGATTACCGTGCCCGTTATCACAGCGTCGAGAACCAGCATCAACATCAGATCATTTAACGGCACAGTCAGGATGTTTCCGAACAGATAGCTCATGAGATCCGGCGCGTAACCCGGCGTCAGTCCAATGAGAATCACGCCCAATGCCATCCCGACCGCCCACAAAACTCCGATGGCGGTGTCTTCCGGCAGCTTCGTTCGCTTAGTAACCAAACCGATAGTCAATCCCGCGCCTACAGCAAAGAACAGCGCGCCCACAATTGGATTGATTCCAAGGTAGTATCCGAGTCCTATGCCGCCAAACGACGTATGGGCAATCCCGCCTCCTATGAATACAAGCCGCTTCACCACAACATAGGCCCCAACCACGCCACAGGCGACCGCCGCCAGCAAGCCCGCAGCCAGTGCATTCCGGATGAATTCGTACTGCAGAGCTTCCAGCATCGGTCAGTGATCCTTCAGCACGCGGTGTGGAACTTGTCCGTGAGCGATGAGTTGTACGGGACACTGGTAGGTTGCTTCCAGCACGTCGGCGGATAGCTCGGATGACCCGTGATGAAAGAGCCGGCGGTTCAGACACGCGATGCTATCCACATGTACCGAAACCGCGCCGATGTCATGGGACACGATGACCACGGTGAGAGAGCGGCGCAGGTCCGCAAGCAGTTCATACAATCCCGTCTGCACCGAAGGGTCGACGCTGGAAAGAGGCTCATCGAGGAGCAAAAGCTTGGGCTCAGCCGCGAGCGCTCTCGCAATGAAGACCCTTTGTTGCTCACCTCCCGAGAGGCGACCGATCTGCCTGTCACGCATGTCCTGCATTCCCACCTTGACCAGCGCATCGGCCGCCGCGGCCGCGTCAGCTCCATCATAGCGGTTGAAGAGTCCCTTCAAGCCACAACGCCCCATCAGAACGACGTCCCACACACTGGCAGGGAAGTCCCGATCGAAGGCTGGTCGCTGCGCGACGTAGCCGACAAATCGACGGCTGCGCTCGGGCGATTCACCCATAACCTTGATAACGCCGCTGTCGGGTGATACCAGGCCCAGAATCACCCTGAGCAGAGTGCTCTTTCCTCCGCCGTTGGGCCCTATAATCCCAAGGAAGTCGTGAGGCAAAACAGTGAGGTTGATGTCCTCAAGTGCCGGCACATCGCCATAGCGAACCGACACGTTTCGCAATTCTACAATCGGCGTCTCAGCCATGTCAGTTATATCGCCTGTTCGATAGCGGAAGCAATGGAGCGCATATTGGGGATGTAATCCTCCGCCAACGGGTCGATTGCCACCACCCTGCCACCTATCTCGTCCGCCACCACCTCCGCGCTTCTGCTGCTGAATTCCGGGGCAACGAACACGACACGGATGCCTAATTGGCGCGCCGTATCGATGAGGCGTACCAGGTACTGTGCATCCGGTTCGTTGCCACCTTGCTCAATCGCCAACTGCGTCAGATTGTAGTCGCGGGCGAAGTAGCCGAATGCAGGATGATATACGATGAAGGTCCTGTTGACGAGCCCCTGCAGCGACCGGGTCAGTTCAAGGTCAAGCTGCTTCAGCGCGTCCACATAGGCGGCACAGTTGGCCGCGTAATAGTCCGCATTTGCCGGGTCATATTGCGACAAGCCATCGCGGATGTTTTCGACCATGACCTCCGCATTCCTCACAGACAACCAGATGTGCGGATCTGCTCCCGTGTTCACCTGATCGACAGCGTTCTCGCTGCCCGAGCCGTCTATACCGTCGTTGTCCTCAACACCCTCGATGAAGTTGAGACCCCGCGAGCAGTCAACCACCTGCATCTGTGGATTAGCCGCGATCAGCTTGTCCATCCAGACCACCTCAAACTCCATAGGCGGCCCTACTCTGGCGTACACCCTGGCATGGGACAACTTGACCATCTGGTCCGGAGTGACCTCGTAGGTGTGAGGCTCGGCGCCCGGCGGCACCATCACGAGAACATCCACAAGGTTGCCACCAACCGCCTCAACGAAGGCCTGCTGCGGCAGAATCGTGACCGCCACGACATACCTGCCGTCTTCATCAACTACGTGGGGCGTGCAGCCGGAACACACTGCTGCACACACGAGAGCAAGCGCGGTGAAGATACGCATTCGCTTCTCGAAAATTACTGGACCTGTCATCCCGTCACCCTGCAACCTCAAACAGTCTAAGAGCGTAGTTGAAACGCTGTTTCTATTATACCCACCACAGTTCGTGCCTGCACGACATCGTCCGGCCGGTCTTCAGTGTCTTTGCCGGCACTCAGGGCAAGTGCCATAGAACTCCAACAGGTGTCCTGCCAGGGCGAAACCGGTCTCACGTGCGAGCCGTTCCTCGAGCGTGCCCAGACCGCAGTCGACGAAGTCCACCGTTGCCCCGCACACAGAGCACACGACGTGATGATGGTGCCCTTCGGGTCGCGCCATCATGTAACCGCGGACACCAACTGCACTATGCACCTGGCACACAAGGCCGTATCGCCCCAGGGTCTCAAGCGTCCGGTACACGGTGACTCTGCCGATATCAGGCGCAACCTCTCTCGCCCTCACGAGGATAGCGTCCGGAGTCAGGCACTCGTGGCTTGCAGCCAACACCTTGAGTACTGCGTGCCTCTGTGGCGTGAGCCTGTGCCCCTTCTCCCGCAGTATTCCCGCAATCCTGTTGGCCGTTAGTCTCACGTAGCTCCGTTACCAGGGGTCAACGCATTCTCCGCGCACAAGAGAATCATCTCGAGCCTATACCGACGTCGGCGCACCTCCACCAACGATCCCGGACACCAGAACACTCAAGATCACGTACGCGATCCAGCCGATGACCGCCGTGATGATTGCGCGCCATGTGGAGAAATCAAGCGCCTGGCGAACTGCTATCACCATCGCCACCAATGTCCAGACATAGGCCACCAGCACGATGATGTCGCCGGCCACAGGGATGAACGCGAATAAACGCAGGAGCCCTGGCGTCGTGGCGAATCCCATGGTACGCAGCAGTTCTCCCCAGGTCGAAGACGTCTGCGGGCCTTTCAGGATGCTGACTCCAAACACGTAGGCAAATAGCGCCCACACCAGCCATCCGATGATTGCCGCAAACACTCCATACAACAATCCAAGGGCGAGACTTCCCCCTTCCCCAGCAGTCAGCACACCTATGCCCGCACCGATTCCCGCTGCGACACTGACTAATACCACAACCAGCAATGCCTGGCCTGTCGCCGAGCTGTCCGCCTCCACTTCCTCATACAACGCGGACTTGAGTTGCGCAGCTCTGAACATCCGATTGAACATGGAGTTTGACGATGCCATGCACACCCCCTTATCCCCTACTCAAATGGTAGCCGTCCAGCGCCGGGTAATCAACGTTGGCGTATCCTACAATCAGCATCAGACCCACCACAAGTTCCGGCGCCGCATCAACCGGGCACAAGACCGCAAGTGCAGTACGCCGGTGTTCGAGAGCCGCAGAATCGCCGTGAATGAGGTGTCCGGCCGCGCCGGAGACTGTGATGCGCAGCGGTTCGATGCCGTCAAACATGGAGATCCTGCGCTCTCCCCTGGACACCTACCGCTCTGGACCGTGTCCGCGGCAATTCTCCGCTGCAGCAACGTCCTGCGTCCCTTGATCCGGAGGGGACGGTTCATGAACCATGCCCCATGCACATGTGCGTCACGTGCGCGCAAGGATCGGACCGTCATCTGCGTCAGCGACCGGCGACGCTGACCGATATGACAAGAGTCGCGCGCCACTAGTGGCGCGCGACTCTTGTGAACTCGTATTGTCTGAGTAGTTACTTGACTTCGACAGTGGCGCCGGCCGCTTCGAGTTTGGACTTGACGTTGGCGGCCTCGTCCTTAGAGATGCCTTCACGCACGTTCTGCGGGGCGCTCTCCACCAGGTCTTTGGCCTGCTTGAGGCCAAGATCGGTGACTTCACGGACGGCCTTGATCACCTCGATCTTCTTTTCGCCGATGGTCTTCAGAACGACGGTGAACTCGGTCTTCTCCTCTTCTTCCTCGGCGGCCTCAGCGGCTACTGCGCCACCGGCTGCAGGCGCGGCTGCCATAGCCATGGGCGCTGCACTCACACCAAATTCTTCCTCGAGGGCCTTGACCAACTCGGAGAGTTCAACAACCGTCATCTCTTTGACGGCTGCCAGAATCTCATCGATCCCGAGTGCCTTGCTCTCTTTCTTGACGGCCTTCTTGACGGCCTTCTTCTCGTCTGCCTGGGTCTCTTCGGCCACGGTGGCCTGTGTCTCGTCTGCCATATCTAACCTCCTTGACTACTGGGCGAGTGATTCAATACGTGCTTGTAGAACGTTGCGCAGCCCCTGCAAAGGCCAGGACAACGCACGATGAAGCCTGCTGACCGGCGCAAGCAACTGTGCCGCCAATTGCGCGATCAGGACTTCACGGGACGGAAGGTCAGCGAGTGCGAGCACTTCCGCAGCCGAAAGTACACGGTTACCCAGCAGGCCGCCGTAAACCTGAATCGGAGAGTCCTTGGCCTTCACTTGCTGGCGCAGCATCTTTGCGGCCTCGACCGGGTCGTTGGCGAAACCCAGCGCCATCGCTCCCGCGAGAATCTGCATCACGTTCGCGCGGTCCGTCTGCTCCGCCGCGATTCGAACCAGAGTGTTCTTCACCACGTGATACTCGATACCCGCGGAGGCCAACGTCCATCGCATCTGTGCCAGGCCCTGTGCCGTAGAACCCTGGTATGTGGTAGACACCACGAACTGGCTCTGAGCCAGGTTCTGCTTCAGCCCGGCGATTACTTCAGCTTTCTTATCTTTCTGCATAGCATTACTCCAAAAAAAAGCCCTGCGCCAGACAAGGCCACAGGGATTACCCGCGCCTCTGCAGGCCAACTTTAAGCCCCTTCCGGGGCACCTGCGGTCATTGGCGACCGTCCGTATAGTATCAGATTTGGAACTACTCGGCGAGGGTCATTGCGGACCGAAGGTCCAGCTTGAATCCCGGGCCCATGGTCGTGGTCAACGTGATGCTCTTGATGTACTGTCCCTTCGCTCCACTCGGCTTCGCTTTGATAATCGCGTCCATTACGGCGGAGAAGTTCTCCAGCAGACTCTGGCTGTCGAAACTGATCTTGCCAATCGCCAGGTGGATAATCGCGGTCCTATCCAGGCGATACTCCACACGTCCCTTGCGGGCATCGGCGATTGCGCGGGGCAGGTCATCGGCATGAACCACGGTCCCCGACTTGGGATTGGGCATGAGCCCTTTCCGCCCCAGAATCTTGCCAAGCTTCGCGACCTTAGGCATCATGTCAGGAGTCGCCATCGCGGTGTCGAACTCCAGCCACCCGTCTTCGATCTGCTTGACGATGTCCTCCGCACCAACGTAGTCGGCGCCCGCATCCATCGCAATCTTGCCGGCCGGCCCCTGGGCGAAAACGAGGACGCGGACCTGCTTGCCTGAGCCATGAGGAAGGAGTGCCACACCACGGACCTGCTGGTCCGCACTGCGCGGGTTGAGCCCCATCTTCAAGTGAAGTTCCACTGTCTCGTCGAACGCCGCGAAAGCCGCTTTCTTAGCGCCTTCGATTGCTTCGGCGGTCGTGTATGCCTTGTCCTTCTCAAGAAGCGCGACCGCAGCGTTGTATTTCTTTCCGTGTTCTGTCATTGAATCCTGCTCTCCATTTGCGCACTCAGCGCATCGCGCTACTTCTCAACATCGACGCCCATGCTGCGCGCCGTACCCGCCACGATAGCTGCCGCAGCGTCGATGTCCTGGGCATTCAAGTCCTTCATCTTGGTCTGCGCCACATCGTACAGTTGTTTTCGGGTGAGCGTGCCCACCGAGGTTCTGCGGGGCGTACCGCTGCCTTTCTCGATGCCCAATGTGCGACGCACCAGGTCGGACACCGGCGGCTGCTTCGTAACAAAAGTGAAGCTACGATCATGATATACCGTGATCTCGGCAGGGATGATAAATCCCTCTTGCGACGCCGTACGCTCGTTGTATTCCTTGCAGAACGCCATGATATTGACGCCATGCTGACCGAGCGCGGGTCCAATAGGAGGAGCAGGTGTCGCCTTGCCTGCGCGTATTTGAAGCTTGATAACTGCGGTAACTCTCTTCTTTGCCATGATTACAACTTCTCCACTGAGAGGAAGTCCAATTCGACCGGTGTCTCGCGGCCGAACAGCGAGAGCGCAACAATCGCCTTGCCTTTCTCGGCATTCACTTCCTCGACCTTGCCTATAAAGTCGATAAACGGACCACTGGTGACGCGCACGCTATCGCCCCTGGTGAAAGCTACTTTCACTTCTGTCGGCGAGTCCTGCATGCGGGACAGAATCGTCTTTGCTTCCGCCTCAACGAGAGGCGTGGGCTTAACACCGGTACTCACGAATCCGGCGACCCCCGGAGTATTCCGTACGATATCCCAACTCTCCTCGTCAAGGTCCATCAGGACCATGATGTAGCCTGGAAAAGCTTTGCGCACCACCGTTCGGCGCTTTCCGGCGCGGATCTCCATCTCATTCGTCGTGGGCACGACGACATCGAAGATTTTGGCGCCGGCGTCCATGTACTTGACGCGCTGCTCCAAATTGCGCTTCGCACGGTCCTCGCGACCAGACGAGACATAGAGCAAATACCACTGACCTTGTGTCATCCCGTTCCTAACTACTGAACAGCAACACGCGCATAATCCAGCTGAAGCCGAAATCCAAGCCCGCAAGCAGGGCACCGACCACAAAACATACGGCCGCCACCAGAAGGCTCAGCCGAATGGCCTCACGGCGAGATGGCCAGTGCGCCTTTCTCAGCTCGACATACGCATCGACGAAGAACCGCAACTTCGATGGTTTCTTGGTCAGTACGGGAGCCGCCTTGACCGGTTTAGCCTTGGGTGGTTCCTTCGCGACCACTGGCGCCGGCTTCGCAATCGGCTGCGCCACCACAGCCTTCTCTTCCGATGCAGTTGAAGCAGGGGAACCGGTGGCAACATTCTTGCCGGGTTTGCGCTTCTTATCTTTCGGTGCCATAGCTATTTCGTCTCTCGATGCGCTGTCTGCTTGCGGCACCGAGGGCAGAACTTCTTCAGTTCAAGCCGCTGCGAGTCGTTCTTCTTGTTCTTCTCACTCGTGTAAGTTCGCTCCTGACATTCCGTACACGCCAGGTGAATCACAAGTCTCTGTTCGCCCTTCTTAGCCATCTATTTCAATACCTTCGTGATTACGCCAGCGCCGACAGTCTTGCCGCCCTCGCGGACCGCAAATCGAAGGCCTTCCTCCATCACGACAGGCACCATAGTCTTGATCGTCATACTGGTGAGGCTGTCGCCAGGCATCGCCATCTCGACGCCGTCAGGCAGAATGATCTCACCGGTGACGTCAGTAGTGTGGATGAAGAATTGAGGCTTATATCCGGTGAAGAACGGCGTGTGCCGTCCGCCTTCCTCGCGCTTCAGGATATAGATCTCGGCGTTAGCCTCGGTGTGTGGCGTCACGCTGCCCGGCTTGGCCATCACCTGGCCGCGCTCGATGTCTTCACGGTCGACGCCACGCAGAAGAATACCCACCGCATCGCCCGCCTCAGTGTTGGTGAGCAACTTGTGGAACATCTCCATGCTGATGGCAACCGACTTCCTGGTCGGCTTGATACCGACAATCTCCACTTCCTCGCCAGCCTTGAGAACGCCGCGCTCAACTCGACCGGTGGCCACGGTGCCCCGCCCCTTGATGCTGAACACGTCCTCGATGGGCATCAGGAAAGGCTTGTCCTTTTGTCGAACCGGCGTGGGTATGTAGCTGTCCATGGCGTCCAGAAGGTTCCAAATCTTCCCGCACCACTCGCACTCACGTTTGCCGCAGCCGCACTCCAGCGCCTTGAGCGCACTGACCTGAATGACGGGCAAATCGTTTCCGGGGAATCCGTTGGCATTCAGGATGTCGCGGACTTCAACTTCCACGAGCTCGAGAAGTTCGGGATCCTCCATGGTGTCAACCTTATTCAGAGCGACGATCATGGCGGGCACTTCAACCTGATGCGCCAGCAGGATGTGCTCGCGCGTCTGGGGCATCGGGCCGTCATCAGCGCGCAACAACCAGACCGCGCCATCCATCTGGGCTGCGCCGGTGATCATGTTCTTGATGTAGTCCGCGTGTCCGGGGCAGTCAACGTGGCAGTAATGGCGCTTGGCCGTCTCGTACTCGAGATGCGCAATCGCAATGGTGACGCCACGAGCCTTTTCCTCAGGAGCGTTATCGATCGAATCGAACGGCCGGAACTGGTTGTAGCCGCCCGACTTAGAAAGCACCAGCGACATCGCCGCTGTGAGCGTAGTCTTACCGTGATCGACGTGACCGATAGTGCCAACGTTACAATGTTCTTTGGACCGTTCAAAGGTCTGCTTTGCCATCTTGCCAATAACCTCCTTAACTACCTAGGGAAAGCCCACAATCAGATTCGAACTGATGACCCCGTTCTTACCAAGAACGTGCTCTACCGACTGAGCTATGTGGGCTGGTATAGCCTGTACTGGTGGAGGGGGCAGGATTCGAACCTGCGAAGCCCAACGGGCGGCAATTTTACAGACTGCTCCGATTAGCCACTCCGGCACCTCTCCCGAGTGCAATAGTTTATCACAAGCGTACGCAGCAACGCCACAGCAGCCCGAGAGGGGATTCGAACCCACTAACCTACCGATTACAAGTCGGTTGCGCTGCCATTGCGCCACTCGGGCAAGCATAAACCTATGAAGTATATGAGGTCGGTACGACAACTGTCAAAGCCCTCTCCGCCGCTCGTCATCGCAGCTCGCATTCGTCCGGGGCGACGGCGGCGCGGACAAATTGCTTTGGAATCCTTGTGTGTACTACCATCTTGTGGCCGTGTGTCGGTTTCAAGGAGGTGCAGATATGGCAACAACCATGTTCCAGACTCCCATCAAGCTCGTCTTCGGCGAAGGTACGGTCGACAAGGTCGGTGAGGAAGCCGCCCTTCTCGGCAAACATGCGCTGATTGTCATCGGCGGGTCAAGCGTCAAGAAGACCGGACTGCTCGATAAGATTGTGGCGGACCTGAAGTCCCATGGAGTTGAATCCACTGTATTTGCCGGCGTCATGCCCAATCCGCGCAGTTCCATCGTTGACGAAGGCGCCAAAGTTGCGGCGACTCACCATGTGGATCTGATTATCGGCGTGGGGGGCGGCAGCGTGATGGACGCTTCCAAGGCCATCAAGCTCGCGTATTCGAGCGGTCGGCCTGTGTGGGAATTCTACCTGGGTGCCGATTCCAGGCAGATAGCTCCGAAGGCCGCCCTTATGCTGGTGCCCACAATGGCTGCCACCGGCTCCGAATTCAATAATGGGGCAGTGGTGACCAACTGGGACACGCATGAGAAGCGTTTCATCGGCGTGCCGCTCTACTATCCCGCGGTATCGATAGTGGACCCTGCGCTCACCGTGAGCATGCCCGTCGCGCAACTGGCCAAGGGAGGAGTGGACATCTTCCTGCACGTGATGGAGAACTACGTGACGCAGCAGGGTGACGAGCCCATGGGTGACGCTCTCCGCGAGTCCATCATGAAGGTAGTCGTCCAGTGGCTACCGCCCTCCGTGAAGGAGCCTTCCAATCTTCCGGCGCGTTCGAGCCTCTGCTGGGCCAGCACGCTCGCCTGCTCTCAGATCATCAACCTGGGCGGCGGTACAGGCTATCGCCCCATCCACCTGATTGAACATCCGATCAGCGGATACTTCGACGCGTCTCATGGCGATGGACTGTCGGCCCTTCTGCCGTCGTGGCTGCGTCAGAGCATGGTCGTCAGAGGCGGCCGAATCGCCAAGCTTGGAGCGAATGTATTCGGCGTCAACAAGGACACTGTCGGCGCGGTCGAGAAGTGGCTTGATTCCGTCGGGATGAAGCTGACCCTTAAACAGATCGGCGTCACCGAGGACAAGTTTGAGACCATGGCCCAGGCCGCGCTCGACACGTCGCGCGGTCTCCTGGCCAAGGACCCCATCCACAACAGCGTGGCCAGCATCGCAGGCTTGTACAAAGCAGCTTTCTAAGCTGTAGCTCGCGTTCTTCGAGTGAAGAGGGGCGAGAATTCTCGCCCCTCTTCATCTGGTGCATCCGCCGTCTCCAATACGCAGCAGCTACGACGAGCCCCGCGCAAGGCGGTCGCGCAACACGCCAAAGAACGCTTCCCGCCCGAACTCTTCCCACCATGGATAGTGTCCGCAACAGGGCAATTCCACGTACTCCATGTGCGGCATGAAAGCGCGCAGGCAGTCGAACGTCGAGCGTCCCGGGTGCGGGTCGTGGTCGCCATGAATCATGACGACAGGCACCCCGATGGAAGCAAACGATGCCGGATACAAACCGGTGTTCTGCAACCTGACCATGTCTCGCCAGGTCTCACGATGGCCCGCCGCGTCGTACCACTCGGTCTCGTCACAATGAGGAACCGTGCGGTATGAATACAATGATTCCAGGACCTGTCCCTGCTACGCACATTTTCACATCGGGATCCTGGATGTTCCGGGCACCCTGCGCCAGCCTGTAGCGAACACGGGCCGTCATGCGCGCCGCTAGAGTCGATGCGAGTGCAGCGCGTGAGGCCGAATCAAACGTGCCACAACCGATGAGCACGAGCCCCGTTACCGACGTAGGGTGCCGAGCAGCGAAAGCAAGCGCGAGCATTGCACCCCAGGAGTGACCGACCAGTATCGCGCCCGTTGCGGAATGGCGTTGGAACACATCGAGAAGGTCTCGAATGTGCCCGGCCACGGTGAGCGGAACGGGCCCGCTCGCTCTCTGGAACGGCTCAATAACTGTGAACGCCGGCGACAGTTCGCGGCACACGGGGGCCATGTAGCCCGCTGCGCCCGGGACCGCCGTGCAACACGACCACGGTCGGCCCGCAGTCGCCATACGTCCGGACAGTGAGTTCTCCCGGTGAATCGCATCCAGCGTTCATGAGCGGTAGTACCTCTCAATTGCGCGACGGGTTCGTCGTACTGCCAAACTGGGCGGCTTGCTGACATTCTCACGTGGAGAGCCGGATGAAGCTTCGGCGGATCTCAACCAAAGCCCCTCTCCCGAGCGGTGCAAACAGGCAACGGGAAGGTCACAGAGTCCGCAGGTATGCCTCAACGCGCCACGTGCACTGCATCACCGACGTTGCCAGGTAACCTCTCCACGTATAACAAGCCCGATCGCAACGTCCGCCCACATCCTGAGTCGCGCCAGCGCAAAGGCTAACGTTCGGGCGGCACGTTAAGCAACAACCAGTACATGCCGAGTTCCTTGACCGCGTCGGCAAACTTGTCGAAATCGACGGGCTTCACGATGTAGCTGTTGACGCCGAGGCGATAGCTCTCGATGATGTCTCGTTCTTCTCTCGAAGAGGTGAGCACCACAACGGGAATCAATCGCGCAATCGGGATCAGCCTTCATGGCTCGAAGCACTTCCCGCCCGGTGACTTTTGGCAGCTTCAAGTCGAGTATCATCACACGTGGACCGCTGTCCATTGAGCGGTTCGAGTACCGCCCCTGGCAGAAGACGAAATCCAACGCCTGTTCTCCGTCCGTGACGTGGACGATGTTGTTGGCGAGTTTCTGCCTTCGCAGTGCGCGCATCGTCAACTCAGCGTCGGCGGGGTCGTCCTCGACCAGGAGTATCTCAACCTCACTCAATTCATCGGTCATCATTCTCTACTCCTCTCGGCAGTGCGAAGTAGAACGTCGCACCCCGTCCGATCTCTCCCTCGGCCCAGACACGGCCACCGTGCCTGTGGACGATTCTCTGCACGATAGCCAGTCCGATGCCGGTACCTTCAAATTCGTCCCTGGAATGCAGCCGCTGGAACACTCCAAACAACTGGTGCACATATTTCGGGATCGAACCCCACCCCGGTGTCACGGACATAGTACGTCGCGAATCCGCCTCCAGTATAGCCCCCCACCTCCACTCGGCGCACCTCTGAACGCGCACTGAACTTGAACGCGTTTGACAACAGGTTGAAGCAGACACGCTTCAGAGAGCGTAGGATCACCCGCAGCCTCCGGCAAGTCCCCCTGAACGAATTCCGTTTGCTCACCGATTCCGGACGCGAGCAGTTCTTCGCGCACGTTTTGCACCAGTTCATTCATGTCCAGGACAACCGGATGCAGTTCGCTTTGCGACACCCGTGACAACTGCAGCAAGTCCGTTATCAACCTGTCCATCCGAGCAGCGCTGCTACGAACGACACTCAGCAGCCGCTTCCCTTCAGCATCGAGAACACCGGCGTAGTCTTCAAGGAGAATCCGTGAAAAACCCTCGATGGCCCTGAGTGGCGCCCTCAGATCATGGGATACAGAGTAGGCGAATGCCTCGAGTTCCTTGTTGGACGCTTCGAATTGCGCGGTGCGTTCGATGACCTTCTGCTCCAGCACCATGTTGAGGCTCCGTAGCGCCTCTTCGCTTTTTTGTAGCGCATCCATCGCTCGTATTCGTTCGGTGATGTCGCGCACGTATTCAAGTGCGCCATCTTCGCCGGCGTAGTGGATGGGCACCCCGCTGACTTCGATTGGCACCGGTGTCCCGTCCATCTTCAGGTACACCTCCTCCAAGGGGGGAACAGACTGCTTCGTACGATTGAGCTGCAGCATACGCTCCCGTGCCTTGTCCTGGAATTCGGCCGGCAACCGGTCAAGTACGGGCGTGCCAATCAGTTCCGCCGCGTCGGTCGCACCGAACAGCTGCACTGCAGCAGGGTTCACGTACGCGAACCAGCCATTGGTCTGCACGAAGATGGCGTCGGGCGAACTCTCTACCAGCACCCGAAAGTGCTGTTCACTCTCAGTCGCCCTGTCCTGCGCGGCCAATAGTCCAAAGTAGTACGCCTTCTGCTGGCGCTGCCATAGGAATGCGGCCAGCATGACAGCTATTGCAAGCATCGCCAACATCAGCACGATGACCATCGTAGAAGTGGAGCGCGGAGTCGACACCTCGTCCCTGTCAATCTTGGCCACCATAAACCAGGATGAACCCGGAATTGGCAGCAAATCTGCGAGCACGTCAACGCCGCGATAATCTTTCCCCTCAATTATGCCTTCCACTCCATTCACGGCCATGACAGCCGGCAACTCGGTGTCCGTGAGCGGGTAGCGAAGCGTAAGAGGAGATTGGTCCGCGTGTCTCAATTCGCTCAGAAAGAGTACGGAGTCGCCATCGCGCCTCACCAGCAGAGTCTCGGCGCTCGCGCTTGAAGTTGGCCACGAAAGCACAAGCGGGTAGAGAAACAGGTCTGGATCCGTCAGAAGAACGAGCGTCGCCGCAGGTGAATCTGAACCTTCAACATCGAAGATGGGCGCAACGACGCCCAATCGAGATTGTCCTTCAGAACTCATATACAAGTCAATCAACAGAGTGCGCCGCTGCTGCAGGGATTGCTGCACGCGCTGTGTCACCTCCGGGGGTACAGGCTGTGCGACCGCACCGGCGGACAGCCGCAGGCTACCCGAGGAGTCGAAGAGCAGCGCGGCATCATACGTCATGTGAAGCGTCATCGATTGCAGCGTAGCCAGAATCACCGCTCCCTCGGAGTCCCCGGGCTTCGCGAGCCAAGCGCTGACGAGGGCGACAAACGGTGGGCTCATCGCCAGCACGTCTGCATCGGCCACACGATCATCTCGCCACTGTACTATCTCGCCAACCTTCAAGTGTGCCACGACTGAAAGATCACCCTCTGCGGTCGCGCGTAGGCTCTTCTGCTCTTCATCGAGGAAAAGTACCCCGGCAAGGACCACGACAATGATGGTGACGGCGAGAAATCCAACGAGTGTGCGCGGAAAAGGGTGCTCGGCCATCAGGTTACCTCGTGAATCAGATGGCACCCCACCAAGGTGAACGCCGGCATCGCCAACGAAAGAGCGTGGATGACAGGGCGTGCCGGAGGCACCTGCGACGGAAGAGAATCTACGTGCGGCCCTTCTGAGCCGGGAATCGCGCGCAGCGTCAACCTGGTGACGACCCGCGAGACAACGAACGTCCGGCCCCGGTCCATTGCACGTGACTATGGAGTAACACCTCCGCGTTGTCAATGTGTCTCATACGACCTGCCGCGTGCGTCGGCCCGCTTGCGTCAGGCGACCGAGCCTGAACACATTATGCGCTGCAGGCTATGTGCAGGCCACGAGCGGCTATCCTCGGTCTGGACGGGAATGGCCGCTCGTTTGTCGTGGGGACATCCCGCACGGTGCTTGTACTTCGTCGGGCTGTCCGCAGTACAAAAGGCTGTCACCCGGTGCATGATTCAGCGGGCAAAGGCAGAGACGATCTGAATCGCGCAACCCCGAGCGGGCACTTTTCGATCCGGCGCAACGCCCGGACCGTTTCGCATAACATCAGGCTTCATGGGATACTATCCGGGGTCTGCACCATCTGCGTCCGTGGCGCCGATGCACCTTCAAATCAGACTGTCCCACCAATGCAGTCTGCCGCGGGGATGCCCCGCCATCGGACAGTTTGTCCCTGAAGCATGCGCACCAAAGCGCAAAGGAGTCTGAGGAAAGTGATACCTGACGAACTGGCCGCTGTTGGTTTGCCCGCGGACCTCATTGCGACACTGGAGCGATCGCCGCTACTAGGTGTTGCGGGTAGTGCCGAAGAGTTGTTCGACCGGGCCACAGGCGACAGTCGATGCGACTTCACTGAAGTAGCCTACACGCTGCCCGATGGTCGAGAGGTCGTCGAGGCAACTGTGGCCCGCGTTCGCAACGGGTTGGCGGTCAATTACGTTGAGCCTCACATGAGGAGGCGCGACCCCGACTGCATGGTCATCGGCGACGACCGCCCGACGGACAAGCCGCGTTTCAAGGCGCGGTTCGGCTACGAGTTCAGCCAGTTGAGGGATGAGACACTCGACTGGTTGGCGAACCAGGAACTGGCGGTGTTCTTCTTCAAGACAGGCTTCCGCGATTTGGGGGCCCATGCGATGGCCGTTGTCCCGGCAAACGCCACTTTCTTCGCACTGGGATTGGCAATGCTGCAGGGTATCCTGCCGTTCGACGCACCGATGACCGGCTTCAAACCGACGGTGTTCGTGCTAGTGGCTCCCCCGTTTCGCCATACCCATTTCCAGGGAAAGCAAGTGGTCGTACACAACCGACTCCCCGGCCGGCACGAGATATTCTCGTACAACCTCTATCCGGGGCCGAGCGCGAAGAAAGGCATCTACGGCACACTCATCCGGAAGGGCGAGAAAGAAGGGTGGGTGGCCGCGCACGCCTCAGCGGTACAGGTAGTAACTCCGTACGACAACGTGATCACGATAATGCACGAAGGGGCCAGCGGCGGCGGCAAGAGCGAGATGCTCGAGCAACCTCCCCGACTGCCGGACGGCCGACTGCTCAAGGGCACCAATACCGTCACCGGTGAACAGCGCTTCCTCGAGATTCCACGGACCTGCGACCTCTATCCGGTCTGCGACGATATGGCCTTATGTCATCCCGCCATCCAGAAGAATGATGGGCGACTGAGGATTGCAGATGCCGAACAGGCATGGTTCGTGAGAGTCGACCATATCCACGCGTACGGAACTGACCGTGACCTGGAGAAATTGACAGTGAAGCCGGCCACCCCATTGATGTTCCTCAACATCGATGCCACCCCGCGCAGCACCGCGCTTATCTGGGAGCATATCGAAGACCGGCCAGGCGTTACGTGCCCGAATCCGCGCGTCATTGTCCCGCGTCACATCTACCCGAACATCGTCAATCGACCGGTGGCTGTCGACATACGCAGCATGGGACTCCGTACGCCGCCTTGCACGAGGGAGAAACCAAGCTACGGTATCGTCGGATTGCTTCACGTGCTGCCCCCGGCGCTCGCCTGGCTGTGGCGGCTGGCAGTTCCTCGCGGCGAATCCAATCCGAGCGTGGTCGACACAGACGGCATGAGCAGCGAGGGAGTGGGAAGCTATTGGCCATTCGCCACGGGCACCATGGTGGATCAAGCGAATCTGCTGTTCGACCAGTTCGAGTCAACCACACGAATCCGTTACATACTGGTTCCCAATCAGTACATTGGAGCCTGGAAGACCGGATTCATGCCGCAGTGGCTTGCACGAGACTACCTCGCGCGCAGAGGCAATGCTCGTTTCCGCCCCGGCCAACTGGTCAAGGCACGGTGCTCCCTTCTCGGGTTCGCTCTGGATGCCATGCGGATTGAAGGTGTACCGATGACCAAAGCGTTCCTGCAGGTAGATGCGCAGCCTGAGGTCGGTGAAGAAGGTTACGATGCCGGCGCGGCGATCCTGAAACAGTTTTTCGCGAAACACGTGCGCGAGTTTCTCGGTCCAACGCTGAAGGCCAGGGCGAGACAGATCGTGGAGTGTTGTCTTGACGGCGGCATGGTCGATGACTATGTTCGCCTTCTGCCCGGCATGGACGAGATGATGGAGCCGACGGACGCCACCGAATAGCGCCACCGCCGCAGTCTGTGCGCGGAGCGCGCGAGCGTGCCGGGCAAGGCCATGGCCATTGTGGCGCGAACCGCCGGCCTCTTGCAGCCCGAATGCCTCCGGGCGCAGTGCGCGGCTGCGGCAGCGCACGGTGAGTGACCGCTGGAAACCGTGTCGAGACCTGAACCATGGTGGTAAGGGCGGCGTTCGAAACAACCCGCTCGATTCGGGCTCTGCGTGTTTCCGGGCGCTTCGCGCTCCGCAGCCGGTAGGACATCCGGCGACGGCAGGAAGGCGGGTGTGCCTTCCAATGCGAAATCGCACCGGCAACCGCGTCAAGCGCCTCGCGCAGATCAAGAGGTCCATCCATTGCGTCCACATCGTTGAGCAAGTCCCAGAGCCATTCTCCCGCGCCCGGGCCACACCCTCGAGTCCTCCTGGTTGCACAAGGACGGCGGAGGTAAGCCGTTCGAATCGCTGTCTGTTGCCTTTTGACCAGACGCTACGGGGACTGCGAGGCGTGCAGAGCAGCATACTCCGCGCCTCGTCGAGCGTGACGAGCCTGCTATCGATCCAGCCAAAGCAGAGCAGTTCATCGACTATATTAGACATGGAGAGACGCGGTTTCACGATGTTCGGTCTGTACCTGACCAGCCACATGCCGGGCACATAAGGTGGTGCGCGGAAAGCCAGTCACTCAACTCCAGCCTAATCTGAGGGTGGAATCGCTCAAGACTATCCAGTCTTGCATGCTCCTAGACCAACGTGTCGACCGCCTCCGCTTGGGCCGACGAAGCTGCCATGTATCGCCGCTGATGTCAGGACGTGTCGGCGCGCGTGACCACACCTCCGGTTCTGAGATGACTGCGCCGTCAACGCTGCGATGGTATATTCAACATATTGATGGCCACACTAGGAGGTGTCGCATGGCGTCATCCGGTCCCGCATCCGCGGCTCCAGCAGCGTTGATCACTGCAACCAAGAACGCGGAAGTGGTTGAGGTACCTGCTCGACTGGTTCTCACTCTCTCGGGCGAGGGTTCTCCAAGTAGTCCCGAGTTTGAGGCTTCGATTGCCGCCCTGTATGGCATTGCGTACGGCCTCAAGTTCCGCAGAAAAAAAGGTGGCGGACAAGACTTCAAGGTTGGCCCGCTGGTGGGCATCTGGTGGGCCGTCGAGGCGCCTACCGAACCCGGGCAAGTGCCGCCGGAAAACGCCTGGAGATGGGCCGTCCAACTTGATGTTCCAGCCGACGTAACGCACGGTGACGTCCAGGAAACTATTGGTGAAGCCGTTGCGAAGCGTGGTGGCAAGCTTGAGGGCAACCAATACGCAAAGCGCGTTGCCCTGGTGCTGGAACCTGCGCGGCGATTCGGCCGGATACTGCACTTGGGTTCGTACGCCGACGAGCCGGCGAGCTTCGAGACCATTGGAGCGAGGCTCAAATCCGAAGGGCTGGTCCGCGAGCCGTGGCACATCGAGGTCTACCTGTCCGATCCCGGGCGCGTCCCGGCGGACAAACTCAAGACGGTGCTACTAGCCCCGTTGAGTGAGTGAGCGCCTCCCGGAGCCGGTCAATGCGATACGGCGTCCCACGAAACGGGGAAAACAACACTTGCCAACCATCGGTGCTCGACGATTGGCGATGCCGGGCATGATTACGTGGTGCAATCGGCAGAATCGAGCGGTGAACACGATGGCTCCGCAGGTAGGATTCGAACCTACAACCAGACGATTAACAGTCGCCTGCTCTACCGTTGAGCTACTGCGGATCGAAAACGCGCTGGATAGTTTACCATGACTTGCGGCCGGGACGCACGACACTCCATTGGCGTTTGAGCTGTTTGGCTGCCGGACCAGGATTCGAACCTGGGCTAGAGGATCCAAAGTCCCCTGTGCTACCGCTACACAATCCGGCAGGGAAAAGAGTGCCGAAGGTCGGACTCGAACCGACACGGGAGTTGCCCCCCAGCAGTTTTTGAGACTGCCGCGTCTACCATTCCGCCACTCCGGCTTGCCGGCAATACTCCAATCGAGCCCAAGGCACTTTGCCTCACGGTGCCGCGCACACACGGACCCGAGATTGTAGCATATCGACTACGAAGGTGAAGGGCTGGGCGGCCACTTGCAGAGCAACTCCTGCGGCAATTTCACGAACTCCTCGATGGGGATCGCCGTCCATGTCTCGGTGTTGATGCCACCCTCAAGGGACGCGAGCGACAGGGGCAGCTTGGCCGCCGATTTCTGGTCGGCCGCCTCGTACAGAATCATCATGTCGTACTGACCGAGCAGACCGTAAGCGCCAACAACGTTGATGCCTAGAGTGGCCACGCCCTGAGCGGCCGACTCCCATGCCTTGCCGAAATCGGTGATGCTATTTGGCCCCTGGGATGTGAACCTGATCAGTGTTACGTACGTGGTCATATTCAGCCTCCTCCCGGCACACTCAATAAACATCGCGGCGCACACGGAGACAATCCGATGATTGTCATCGTCCCTCCCTGCGCCGCACTCCAAGAATCAACCACAGGGCATTCGCGTTGTCAACCTGAAAGCAAACGACTCGATACAACGCCGGGTTTGCTTGGCGATTTCCGCCGCCGTTCATCAGGACGCGATACGGCCAGCGAATGTATGTCAGAGCGCGCGCAGAAGAGAAGAAGCGGGAAATGAAATGGTGCCGAGGAACAGAGTCGAACTGTTGACACGCGGATTTTCAGTCCGCTGCTCTACCAACTGAGCTACCTCGGCGCGCAGATGAATTTATCACACGCGGATTCCCCGAGTCAACGCGTACGACTCGCAGACGAACAGTGGACCAGTCCTAGGAACTGCCCGGCTTCTTTACCGGAACACCCGCAGCACACAATGGACATTCGTCGGCGGAGTAGGCCACGGCCGGCGCTCGCAGACAACTGAATAGCTGAGCTCCAAAGGGCGGCAAGGACTCGCTGCGATCAACGAGGACGCCGATGCCGATCACGTTGCCTCCCAGGCGCCGCACTGCATCAAGAGTCTCCACCACGGACTTGCCCGTAGTCAGGACGTCATCCACCACGAGGACGTTCTCTCCCGGAGCTATGGCGAAGTCTCTGCGAAGAACGCGAGTATTTCCTTCCTTCTCGGCAAAGATTCCGCGAATGCCCAACTGCCGTGCGGTCTCGAAAGAAAGAATCACGCCTCCGGTGGTCGGCCCCACCACGACCGTGGGCATTCGGCTTCGAAAATGATCTGCGATCATGGCGCACAAGACGCCCGTATGTTCAGGGTGCTGCAGCAGCTTGAACTTCTCCCAATAGACCGGGGAATGGAGACCCGAAGTAAGTACGAAATGACCTTCCTGAAGAACGCCGACCTTACGAAACAACTCCTCGACACTTTCGCTCGAACGCGCAGCAGATCGTAGACTATCCGCCATTTCTGCGACTCCCTGCCCTATCCACCGTAGCTATAGTGGTCGATGATGTCCCATCGCGATATGGGCCAATAGATCAATCGCGCTTTGCCGATGACGTTCTGCATGGGAACCGTCCATCCGTTGTGCGAGTCATTTGCGCTATTGCGATTGTCACCGAGAACAAAATACTCGCCGTCAGGAATCACCATCGGTTCCAGAGTGTATTTGGGTTTCTCATTAAGGTAGGGCTCCACCAGCGCTACGCCGTTGATATAGACCGTGCCGTCGTGCACTTCCACGGTCTCTCCGGGGAGTCCGATGAGGCGCTTTATGAATGGGAATTCAGAGTGCAGTTCCTCAGGAGGGTTGAACACAATCACGTCTCCGCGTTGTGGCTGCGAGAGGTGATACGCGATCTTCCCCACGATTATCCAGTCGCCGTCCTGAACATTGGGGACCATGCACGAGTACTGAACCTCGTACCCCTGCACGGTGGCCTTCATCGGCAGGAAAATGGCTAGCGCAATCAGGCTGGTGATGAGGATTTCACGAAGGATTCTCACGGCAATTCGGTATTCTAGCATAAACCACGTCGACCGCCTTCGCGTTGAACATGCAGTAGTCGCCGTCATAGCCGCGCATCGGTTGCTGCGCCCTGCGCTTGCTGCGATAGTCGACGGCTATCCACCTCCTGCTCAGCCGCCCCGCCGCCAGGCGGGGCGTTTGAGTGTCTGCCTGCTTCGCTTGTGCCACGCGATGGGCGGATGCTAGAATTGCCGGGTCTCGGGCCGCTAGCTCAATTGGTAGAGCAGCTGACTCTTAATCAGCAGGTTCAGGGTTCGATCCCCTGGCGGCTCACTTCATCAAATAGCGTCAGATTCGCATACTGTTGCCCCACTCCGGCGACGCCGAAATACGGCGCCATTCAGTGCTCTCTCGAACCCGTGTGCGCGCCGTACGTCATCCGTCACCCGTCCCACAAACAGACGTCGTTCATCTGCCCGGCTATGACCACGCAATTGTCGCGCACAACGCTGCGCGCAATTCCACGCGCGTCGTCACTACCAGGCCGAGGGAGCCGCACAAGAGTGCAGTCAGCACATTGGCCGGATGACGCGGCGTCTACATCATGATCGTAATCGGCGCAAGCCGGAGAAGGCATGTCAAACGGAAACGGCATCATCCAGGCGAGGATGCAGGCGCGATGGCGTGGTCGGACAAGAGCCTGCAAGGAACTATGCCTGCAGCACCTTTGACAGGAAGGCTTTTGTTCGTTCCTTCTCAGGAGAAGAGAACAGCGTATCGGGAGGGGCTTCCTCGATGATCTGCCCCTCGTCCATGAAGATGCACCGGCTCGCAGCAGCGCGGGCAAATCCCATCTCGTGCGACACCACAACCATCGTCATGCCTTCGCCTGCGAGTGCGAGCATCACGTCAAGCACCTCTTTGATCATCTCCGGGTCGAGCGCGCTCGTTGGTTCGTCGAAGAGCATTATCTTTGGGTTCATGGCAAGTGCGCGTGCAATTGCGACTCTCTGCTGCTGGCCGCCGGAAAGTTCGTGCGGGTAGCACATCGCCTTGTCCACGATGCCGACCTTCGCCAGGAGAGCCAGCGCGGTGTCCTGCGATTCAGCCTTGGGCCTTTTTCGCACCACCTGCTGCGCCAGCGTCAGATTGTCCATGACGGTCAGGTGTCCAAAGAGATTGAATGACTGGAACACCATTCCAACTTCCCTGCGGACGGCATTGATATCTCCCGCGTCTTTCAGCCGGATGCCGTGCACCACAACCAAACCGGAATCATGCACCTCAAGGTGATTGATGCAGCGCAGCAGAGTTGACTTGCCCGAGCCCGATGGCCCGAGTATGACCACAACCTCTCCCGACTGCACGTCGAGGCTCACCCCTCGCAACGCATGAACATTGCCGAAGTACTTGTGCACGTTCTCGATATGGATGATAGGTTCGGCCATCAGGAAGCCCCTATGCCTCTCTTCTTCTCGAGCCACGCGATCAGCCTGGCGGAAAACAAAGTCATGACGAGGTACAGCAGCGCGATAAACGTCCACACCTCGATTGGGTCAAAATGGATGGCCATGAACTCTCTCCCCCGCCGGGTAAGGTCGGCGACCGCGACAACACTGACGAGGGATGTGTCCTTCATCAGCATGATGAACTCGTTGCCTACCGGTGGCAATACCACGCGTATGGCCTGCGGAAGGATAACGTGCCGCATCGATTGAAGATAGTTCATTCCTAGACTTCGAGCAGCCTCCATCTGTCCTCGATGGATGCTTTGAATCCCGGCGCGGAATATCTCGCTCATGTACGCCCCATAGCACACCACCAGCCCCATGACAGCCAGCACAATCGCGTTGGCGCGGTACTCAGCCATTGCGGTGATGTTAAGCGCGTTGCCCAAGGCCTGAATGACCACCGGAGCGGCAAAATACCACCACATGAGCTGAACGAGGAGCGGAATACCGCGGACTATCTCGACGTACAGGGACGCGAGAAGATTAACAACCCTGTTCTTCGATATGCGCCCCAAACCGCCGAGGAGCCCGACCGCCAGAATGAACACGAACGAGGACAACGTGAGACCAATGGTGATGGCCAGCCCATCGCGCACAAAGAGCAGGATGTCCAGATACGGGTCGGCCCTCCAGGCGATAAGGAACATGATGAGACCGGCAACCGCAACGACAAGCCACCACCAGGGGTCGAGTTGATACCCGAGAGAGGCCCCATCGACTCGACTCAAGTCGTCCGGGCCGTTGAGGCCAAGTCGACCGGCGGCGGGCGTTTTGGCGCCCGCCCTCCCCGGTCTCCTGAACGTGCCTACTGGTGACAAAGGCTACCTACGACAGCCATTTGGCTGACAGTTCGTCGAATTTTCCTTCTGCTTTGAGCGCGGCGATCGCCGAATTTATCTTTGGGGCAAGGTCCGCATCGCGCTTCGCGATGGCGATGCCATAGTTCTCATCAGTGAATACGTTCCCCACTGTCTTGAGTTTGGTGGGATTCTCTTTAACGTAGCCGAGAGCCACAGGATTGTCACACACAACGGCGGCTATCTGTCCGTTCATCAGGTCCTGGAAGGCGAACCCGATATCGTCGTACGTCTTGAGGGTAGCGGCAGGAATCTTGTCTATCTCGAAAGCGCCGGTGGTACCGATCTGCGCCCCCACGAGACCTGCCAGGTTCCCCGGCCCGGTAATCGTCGTATTGTTGATGCCTACGACCACGATCTGACCCGCCTCGAAGTACGGATCGGAGAAGAGCATGTCCTTCTTGCGGTCTTCCGTAATCGTAATAGATGAAATGGCAAGGTCGTACGTACCTTGCGCCATGCCAGCCAGTAGCGGGTCCCATGCTACATTGACGAATTCAATATCGAGCCCCGCCTTTTCCGCGATGGCGTTCATGACGTCGATATCGAACCCCTCGATTGCCTTGGTGTCGGTGTTGACGTACTCGAAAGGAGGCCATGTAGCATCAGTCGCGACGGAAAGCTTCCCCGTGTTCGAACTACACCCGGGAACCGCCAGACCAACGATGAGCAACCCGACGAGCACCAGCCATGTGAGCTTCTTCAACTCGGATCCCCCTTCGCGCAAATTTGCGCAACGATTACTGTGGTTGTGCCGCCAATCGTGCCCCCCGACAGCGAAAACGGCCGAGTCGGAGGGCCGGTCAAGCGTCGTGGATTTGATGTACTCTAACTGCGTGCGGCTGGTTGCGTCAATACTCCATGATTCTTACATGGATAAGCCCGAAAGGGCGCGCGCCAGCACGTCATTCGCACCTGGCATTCCAAATATGCCGCCACGGCAATCCCCGCGATTATCACCTGACTCGCGCCGCAATCAGTCGAGACGATTCTCCAGCGCATCGCAATTCCGTGCTGCCGAGATGTAGACAGCGCCCGGGTCCTGTGACCTGCATCGCGCAACATCCCGGGCCGATTGCGGACGCTACCGCCTTCTCCTATAATCACGTGCGTCCTATTTCATCCGTCATGGCTCAACCAGCGCCTCGCTCCGTACGTAACGACCGCCTGCTGACTTGGGGCGTTCTTGTCGCTGCAGTGGCGATGGCACTGGCCATCCGCATCCTGTGGCCGTATGACACGGTGTTCGTAGACGGCAACGTGTGGTTCCGCGAGATGGATGCCTGGTACCACATGCGTCTCGTCGACAGCTTTGTGCATAATTTCCCGTACGTTACTTCCTTCGACCCATACAGCTTCTTTCCATATGGCATCAGGTCCACATTCCACCCGCTGACGACCTGGTTAATCGGTGTTCCAGCGATGCTGCTCGGAGGCGGTCATCCCTCAGCGGCGCTTATCGATGTCTGCGGAGCGTATTTTCCCCCGGTCCTTGGCGCACTTACTGTCGTTCCGGTGTACTTCATCGGAAGACATCTGTATGGGCGTGTCGCCGGCGCGACGGCCGCCTTACTGATTGCCATCCTACCGGGCGAGTTCCTTTCCCGCTCGTTGCTTGGATTTACCGACCACCACGTGACCGAGGCGTTCTTCTCCACTCTCACACTGCTCTTCCTCATGATTGCCCTTCGTCAAGCCCGCGACGCGGAAGTAGTCATACGCCGTCCCGCCGATGTACTGGGCCCCGCGTATCGGCGTGCCCTGCTATGGGCCGTTATCGCAGGTGTTTGCCTCGGACTCTATCTGCTGGCGTGGCGGGGTGGGGTGCTGCTGCTGGCCATCCTTGTGCTGTATATGGTCATTCGATGCGTGTCCGACTACCGGCGCGGAAGCAGCCTTGACGACCTTGTGCTCATCTTTCCGGTGGCCGGAGCAATAGCACTGCTGATGGCTGCCCCGGTAATAGCCGCGGAACCAATGACTATCTTGTACGCCATGGCGATGATATCCGTCGTTGTTGCTCCCGTGGTGCTGAGGTTCCTCACCGCGTGGGGAAAGAGGTTGGGATTATCACGATGGGCATTCGTTGGTGCGCTTGGCGGCTTTCTGGCACTCGCGTTCATGGCGTTGGTGTTGATATTTCCGGTACTCGCCCAGTATGTCCGTGACGCCATCGACTTCATGGTGCCCACCGGAGCACATCTCTCGATCATGGAGATGCATCCACTATTCTTCCCTAGTGGTGTGTTCTCGGTGACTGTCGCGTGGAACAACTTCACCACTGCGCTGGGCGTTTTCATCATCGCATTGGTCGTAATCCTGCGAAGCCCACGCCGCGCCCGTGGAAACGACGTCACTTTATTGCTCGTTTGGAGTCTCGCCATGCTGGGCGCGGTATTGCTGCAGCGCCGGTTCGGCTACTACTTCGCCATTGACGTCGCAATTCTGTGCGGGTTCCTTGTTGGTTGGGTCTTCGGACACCCGTACCTTCAGCACCAGATGGAACTTCTCCACCGGCGCGCGGGAATTCCCTCCAAGTCGAAAACGAAGAGCGCAACCCGGGCATTGCAGTCACATAACGCCGTACGCAGAGCCGCTATGCTGAAGATTGGCGCCGTGGGCGTAGGCATCGTGGCAATCCTGGGAGTGCCGAGTCTGCAGATGGCGCGCAACTTCGCGACCGAGCCGGGACTGATGACTGCCGGCTGGTACGAGACGCTGACCTGGCTCAGGGACAACACGCCCGAGCCTCTGGACGCTGACGCCTACTATCAACTGTTCGAGGTGCCTCCGGACGGCGAGTCATTCCCCTATCCCTCGACCGCGTACGGAATCATGTCCTGGTGGGACTTTGGACACTGGATAACGCGCCTCAGCCATCGCATTCCCGAATCCAACCCGTTCCAGCAGGGTGCTCGAACTGCGGCGCGGTTCTTCACCGCGCAATCCGAGGTGGACGGCGCGGCCGTCCTCGACAATTGCGGCTGCACATACGTGGTCGTCGACAGTAGGACGGCGGTGACTGCATTCAGCGGCGTTGTCGGCTGGACCGGACACCAACTCAGCGAATACTACGAAGCATATCAGCAGCGGAATTCGGACGGTGTCTGGGAACCCATCGTACTCTATTACCCTGAGTACTATCAGACGATGGCGGTGCGGCTCTACACTTTCCACGGCCAAGCGACTGAACCGGAGGAATACTCGGTCATCCGTTTTCAGATGGGGGAGTCGAGTGGACACTTGGCCAAGGAGATTGTTGAACTCCAGCAATTCCACACGTACGATGAAGCGTTGTCTTTTCTGTCACAGTCAGGCGATGCGAACTGGCGTCTGGTCAGCGCAGACCCGCTCACTTCCGCAGCTCCACTGGAGGCTCTCCACGACTTTTCAGTCGAGCACGAATCCGCTGTCGAAGTATTCCTGCAAGGACAGCCGGTGTCCGAGGTCCGAGTATTCAAGTACGCCGGTGACAATGGGTAGCCCCCGAAGGCATCCCTGCTGCACCCGGGTTCGAATCGCGACCCTCTCGAACGGCAAATCAGTCACCGGGGAATAGAGCGAATGCCTGTGTTCGAAATCTTCCGAGTCGGCATGACGAAGCTCGATGGTGTGCTCCAATCGTCGCTGTCCCGGAACGCCATGTACCTCATCATGTCGCAGGCCATGATGGCCGGCCTGGGATTCGTCTTCTGGGTAATCGTCGCACGGTACTACACCGCAGCTGAACTGGGATACAGTTCGGCCATTGTCTCGACAGTAACGCTGGTTGCGATGATAGGCCATGTGGGTCTTGACTCCTTCCTGATACGGTTCCTGGCCGGGGCGGAGAACCAGCGCAGGTTGTTCAATACGTGCCTGACCTACGCCGCACTCGCGACAACGGCGGCCGGGATTATCGCGGCAGCCGGGTTGCCTCTGTGGTCCCCCCGCCTCGCGTTCGTCTCAACTCAACCGATCTTCTTTGCGGCTTTCGTGGCCTTCGCTGTCGTCAGCACGATGTACGGTATCGTCAGTTCAGGATTTATCGCCGGCAGACAGTCGAAGTACCTGTTCGTGAAGGACACCCTTTTCAGTGTCACCAAGCTGTTCCTTCCGCTTCTATTTGTCCGGTATTTCCATGCCTTCGGCGTGGTGTCGAGCTGGGGACTCGCCACGGCGGCGGCACTGTTTGCCTCCCTCGCGTTTCTGATGCCGCGCATGTTGCCGGGGTACCGCCCCGTGCCGACGCTTGCGGCGCGCCTGGTCCGGCGCGCGTGGGGCTTCTCAGGCATGAGCTATGTGATAAGCCTGGTGACCGCCGCGCCAAAATTCATAATGCCGCTCATCGTCCTCAATGAGCGGGGACCTGAGGAGAGCGCGTACTTCTACGTTGCGTGGGCAATTGCCACGCTTCTATTCTCCATCCCAACCTCGATGGGGCAATCGCTGTTCGCTGAAGGTTCGCACGACAAGCGAAAGCTTCACGGAGACATCCGAAGAGCGACCGTGCTAAGCCTGCTGCTCCTGGTGCCCGCCGTGCTGTTTGTATGGCTACTGGGGGGCACAGTGTTGTTGGCTTTCGGGGGAAGCTACTCAGAACGCTCCATCGCCCTACTACGGATATTGGTGCTCGCGGGACTGCCCATGACCGTGCAACGCATCTACTTCACCGTACTGAGAATCCGCGGCCATCTGCGTGAACTTGCTGTTTGGCGAACCGTGCTATCAGCGGTGCTGTTGGGAACATCGTATGCCCTCCTTCCAACCGGTGGACTGGAAGTGGTCGGGTGGATCTGGCTTGGGACTCACAGTGCGGCAGCCGCTGTGATCCTCCTGTTTCGTTCCGATCTGTGGAGGGGTGACTAGCGCTCGGCCCCGTTACCCGGCGGTGTGCGGCGAACCCGGGCAGTCTAAAGAACCGGTCCTGTCTTGCCGATGCGTTCCTCAACCGCCAGCAACAGCGTGAGCCACGGCATGTTGTAATACGCAGGATGATCGAAATCTGTGAACCGTCCCGAGTCGAGCGCGCGCAGGATATTCAGAGCGCTGACCTCAGGGGTCACCGCCGGTCGAAATCCGATGCTCCGCGCGAGCTTCTCGCCGGACACCTTGTAGCTGCGAGAATCCTTGCTATCGCAGTTGACCTCGAGGTCACAGACGCGGCCCGCGGAATGCATGACCTCAGCCACGCTCCGCGCGAGGTCCAGTATGCGGTAGTTGTCGAGAACGAGATTGAACACCTGCCCGGACACCAGGTCATCGTCTGCTTCCAGACAGGCGATATGGGCGCGGGCCACGTCAGTTACATCGACGAGAGGCCTCCACGCCTCACCGCCAAACCACACATCAAGTTGCGCTCGCCTGAATGCATGCATCACGAAAGCGTTCAAAACGAGGTCCCATCGCATACGGGGCGATAGACCGAACACCGTCGCCTGGCGAAGTACAACCGGATGAAACGAGTCGTCGGCCAGTCCCAGCACGGCAAACTCGGCGTCCAGTTTGGAGCGGGCGTACGCACTCTGAGGTGCGGGTGTCTGAGATTCATGCGCGGCCGACTCCAGCCAGAAACCGTACACCGCGCACGTCGAAGCGAATGTGAATCGCCTGACGCCGCGACGCTTGCACGCTTCGGCAAGAGTGACGGTGCCCCGGTAATTAATGGAATAGCTGGCCTCGGGATGGAACTCCGACGTGGGATCATTGCTCAACGAGCCAAGATGCACCACGCTATCCACGTCTTCCAGGACGCTGTCATCAATAGTGCGCACGTCGCCGGGAACAAGTTCCAGACGGTGCGCCACCGGCTGCAACGATTCTTCGCCAAAGTAGAGCTTATCGAAGACCCGAACGACGTAGCCTTGTTGGAGCAGAAGCGGAACCATGACGCTACCGATGTAACCGCAACCACCCGTGACCAATACTGTCCGTTTCATCTTCAGAGGACCTAGCGAAAAGGGACGCGCAGCCAGTCCCACGGCGTCCCGACACGCGGGTCAGCGGCCGTGCCGTTAACGGCCGTCGGGATTATGGACACCTCGTTCCACGGCAGGCGCTCCTCGTCCGGCATCGAGTGGTCGTACAACGCCGAGGTAGCGTACAACGTAAGCGCCGGCTGGTGTCCCACCACCATCAGTCCGTGATAGTAGTGTCCCGGCACCCGCACCACGCTGAGGCGGCGCTCTGAGGACACCACTTCCTCAAGGCGCCCGCTTTCACGGTCATAGGCGCAAATCCGCAGAGACCCCTGCACGACGACAAAGTAGTCTACCTGTCCGCGCAGGTGCCGGTGCCAGGCGCGTACCACCCCCGGATAGCTGAAAGTGAGATTGAGTTGAACAATGGGCTCCGGGAAGAATCCGGCCCAATCCGTACGGTACAGTTCGCAGAAGAACCCACGATCGTCCGGGCGCAGTTCGAGAGGCCTAACCTCCACACCCTCCAGTCGCGAGATATCCATTAGCGTTGCTCCTCACTGCGCTGCCGGATCCTGTCGCCCAAGACAATCGACATAGCAGAGTGGCTCACCTATTATACAGATGCGGCCGCGCTGAGGGCACAGCTGCGAACGCTACGGTAGGAGAGTGCGACAGCTCTTGAGTCATTCATCGGGTTTGCACCGGCCTTCGGTCTGTGCCGTCACCGTTAACTGGAACGGCCTGTCAGACACCATAGAATGCGTAGATTCTCTGCTGGCCCAAACCTATCCCCTCGCCCAAATCATCGTTGTCGATAACGCCTCGGATGGCGATGATGCCGACAGGCTGACTGCCCGTTTCGGCAAATCAATCACCGTGGTCCGCAATTCCTCGAATCTGGGCTGCGCAGGCGGCTACAACTCGGGCATCCACTACGCTATGGCCGGCGCGTCCACCGATTACATTCTCGCACTGAACAACGACGTCGTTGCAGCCCCGGACATGGTCTCAGAACTGGTCAGGTGCGCGCTAACGGACCCTGCCATCGGCATTGTGGGCCCGAAGGTGTTCTACTACGATTGGAATGGACGTCGCAACGTTATCTGGTCCGCGGGGGGCACCATACATCGATGGGGTCTCAAGCTGCACCACCAACTCGGTGATGGCGTCGAGAGCGCGGTCGCGTTCAATCAGACACGCGATGTCGACTGGATAAGCGGCGCAGCCATCCTCATCACCCCGGCAGCATTGAAAGACGCCGGCTACTTCAACACCTGGTACTTTGTAGGGCACGAAGATATAGAATTGTGTCTCAAGGCAGGGGCGGCGGGTCACAGAATCGTCTACGAGCCGCGAGCGCAGGCGTGGCACAAAGTGGGCGCGTCAGCGAAGAAAGTGGGTATCACGTATGCCGACCCGGCAGCCTATTTCTACCTCATCAGGCAGACGTTCCCATCTCACGTGTATGTGTATCACCTGGCACTCTTTCCGCTCCTGCTTGTACGATGGGGACTCCTGTACGTCGCCACAAGCAGAGACCGCTCTCAATTGCGCAGATTCCTGGTCGACTTCAAGCGCCTCCTCTCCCGCACGAGGCCAACCTAATCGGAAGGACGGCAGGCCGGCTGAACCCGCTCGCGGATAATCTTCCATGCCCGGAGGGCAAGACTATCGGGCAACTCGACGTCCGACAACGACACCATCTGCCCTTCTTCCACTCTACGGACGACGGTCGAACGGTTCAACAGACCGATGGGACAGTGCCCGACGTGCTCGACGAATCGGACAGCGATGCCGCGGACATCGAACCCCCCAATCCCGTGCTCAATCCTGCTCCCCGGTTCAAGTGTGTGCTTCGCCACGGCCACGACACTGACTTCAGGCGTGAACGAATTGTCCAGGAAGGCCCTGCTACCGGCCATGATACGTCTCAGGGTTCTCGCGATTTCAAGATGGCAGAGGTGGTAATTCCGGAGCAGGAGGTAGTGCGGCCCATCGCCCAGCTTAAAATACTTGAGGTACGACTTCTGTTGCTCATAGTGCGAATGAATCGCAATGATGAAGACGGAACCAGGAGACGCCGGCGTCAATACGTAATCCGAGATTGGCCTCCCGACCTCAGACGCGGCTGCGGTCAGCGCGTCCACCGCGGCCTGGATGGTATCCACCCTCGGGCCCACGAGGCCATCCTTCGCAATGGTTGCCCCCAGTCCGTTGGCGACCAGCGCCTGCTCAATCTGTAACTTCGTGCCATCGGTAAACGAGACGACGCGCTCCATGGATATGCCTTGTTTGCCACCCCAGTATTCCATATCGGCCCTGGTCGGATTGTGATTGAGGAACCCCTTGGCATTGCCATATACGAGCGGAATGAAGCCCATGTCCGTCGACTCTTCTGCCAGAGCTGCCAGGCAACCCGGCTGGTCTCCCTCTGCCTCCGTAAATACACCTCGCCCTACGAAATATGATCCGGTGGTGACCTGCATCTCGGAGTCCATCGTTACGACCGGCACCCCCGCACCGAGCGCCGCGTCAATCACGTCAGTGGCGTGCAGCACATCCCCACTGCACTCAACTATGACATCGGAGTTGCGCAAGAGTTGTTCGACATCGTTGGTCAACAAGTCACTGCTGGGGAAGTCTCCGCGAACTCCCACATCCGACCGCGTCAGGATGCGTGACACAGTCAGGTCCTGTGTGCCAGCCAGAGATTGCACGAAACCTTTCGCAACGAACCCGGAACCGGCTACACCCACTTTGAAGCCCATTACGTCGTATCCCCTTTTATGCCCGGCCGGCGGCCCGTGGGCGCCGGATAATGCCGCCTGAGCTTGCCGACGACAAAGCCCAGTCCCACGGCCGCCACCACGAAAAGTACCATTGCTTCTTGACGAAGGGCCGTGACGGGGTGCCGGCCGAGTAGCCGCATCCGGCCAACATGCGCGCGCAGGACTTGCCGAACAAGACTCCATTCGGTTGTAAGGACACCCGACCCAGCGGCCTCCGCGCCTGAAAGCGCCGACTTGAATCGCCCCTCCCAATACGCACGGCGTGCCAGGTTCCGCAAGCCGAGACGGTGCGCCCTGACACGATGCCACGCGCGGATGTCCGGCCCAAACAGAATCAGCCGGCCCGTGGCCTTCGTCACTCGCAACGCCAACTCTGGTTCCTCGCCCCCCACACCTCGCCAGCCGGCAACGCCCCATCCGGAGATGCCGATGGATTCATTAAATCGCCGTCCCGCGTCAAACGCCTCCCGGCGAAACGACATGTTGGCGCCGTACCCGTTGCGCACGGGCGTGGGCGACACGGCGGTCCAATAGGTGCACGAGAGCATCCAGTACAGTTCCCGGGGAAACCAGGCCATGGCAGGGCTGTCCCACAACGGCAGGATGGCGCCCGCAACGCCGATGGCATCAGGTCTGTGCGAGTACAACTCCCGGGTGGCCGCGGCCCAATCATCGGCCAGGACCGCGTCGTCATCCACGAAGGCGATGATGTCCGAGCCTAACGCCTCCAGACCCTCGTTGCGTGCGTGAGACACGCCGCTGCCCGTAGCCTGGAACAGGACAGTGCACTTCAAGCCGGGCATTCGAGTCAGTAGCCGGCGCACAGATTCGCGCAGTTCGCATGAACGCTGCACCACTACGACGACGTCATCGACCGGCGCGGTCTGTCTTGCGATGCTGTCCAGCACCCGGGCCACATCCTCGAGCCGCTCCGGTGCGTAGCATGCCACTACGACGCCCAGCGAGTGGCGGTGCCCCGGGAGCTCGGGAATGGGCATCGAGCCGTGTTGACCACTGTCATCGGGGTCATCCATGCGGATGGAACCTCTTGGCGATGAGCATCCGCGCAATCCTGGCCCCGTCGCGCAATGCACGAAGCTTTGTGGGAGTTGGCCGCCTCCTGTAATTGACCGGCACCTCGCCCATGCGCAACTTGTGCCGAACCACCTCAGAGAAGAGTTCGGCCTCCAGATTGAATCCTCTGGCGGTTAGACGAAGCGTTGGCAGCACTTCACCCCTGAACGCCCAGTAGCCGGTGCATACATCGCTCGTGTTCTTGCCGTACAAGACACAGGCCAGCAGCGTAAGCAGTCGATTGCCGATTACGTTCAGCGGGCTAATTGAGCCGGAAGCCCGAGTACCCGTAAGGCGGGACCCAAGAACCACATCGTGGCCCTCCCGCAACAGTTCCAGCATGGCCGGAATATGTTCGGGAGGGTAGGTGTTGTCTCCGTCCAACATGACCACGAAGTCCGCTCTGGTCTCGCGAAATGCGCGGCGCACCGCGATGCCTTTGCCGCGCTGTGGCTCAAAGATAACGTCGGCGCCGGCTGCCCCGGCAACATCAGCGGTTCCATCCGAAGAGCCGTTGTCCACGACGACGGCACGCACGTGGTAGCCCATCTCCTCGATGCGACCATAAGGAATCTCAGCGAGGACCAGACCAATCGTGGAAGCCTCGTTAAGCGCGGGGATAACGATGTCGAGGGATAGCTGATCCAAAGGTGTGCCCACACGCGTGACCACGCACGGAGTGCGTTTGTGTTCCATTATACCAGTCGCCGATGGCTGCGCCTGATATCATTTACCGGTTGAGTTACGCAGAGTCCCCGCGCCAACACCAGCTATGGACATAGTAGAATCGAGCACAATCAGCGTTCGCGTGCGCGCTATCCTGCGGGCCATTCCCCCCGGCGTCACCGTGGTCGCTGCAGCTAAGGGAGCTGCGCCCGGTCAGATAACTGAAGCCGTGGAGGCCGGCATCCGGGTCATCGGCCACAACCACGTGGTGGAGGCCCGCCAGACGCGAGGGGTGATTGTTCCGCCGACGCAGCTACATTTTATCGGCAGGCTGCGACCGCATTCCGTGCGCGCCGCAACGCTGGCGCTATTCGACGCGGTGCAAAGCGTTGATTCGCTCGAGGTTGCCACAGAGATGGAGAGGGTGTGCACGAACCTTGGAAGACCCATGCCCGTCTTCATCGAAATAAACAGCGGACGTGAGGACCGGAAAGGCGGCGTCTTGCCGGAAGCGGCGGAGTCTCTCATCCGGGGCATCGCAGGTATGCAGTATCTTCGCGTTCAGGGACTCATGACTCTGGGGCCTGTCAGTCTGACGCGAAGCGGCTACCGCGCCTGTTTCGCCCTGACGCGGCAACTGTTTGAGTACATAGGGCACCTGGATATCCCAGGAGTCCAGATGGAGCATCTATCCATGGGGATGAGCGACTCGTACGAGGTCGCCATTGAGGAAGGTGCAACCATGGTGCGCCTGGGAACTGTGCTTTTCGGCGCGCGATAGCCGGCGCCCGAAGCCGTCTTCGGAGACTTTGCACCTGCCTTTTCGCGGCCGCCAATCGGAATGGTATACTGCCTCGTCGTGTCACTCTCGTCGATCGTCTCCCGAATTCGCGATACCGTACTTTCGCGCCGCAGCGTGCAGATAGCTCTATTCGCCGTCATCCTCGGCGTCGGATTCGAATTGCTCATGATTGCGCGCTCGCACCTCAACACGACTGAGTTTCTCAACCACGGGTACGCCGGTGTCTTCCTGGTGAACATGGTCACGTGCGCCAGCATACTGTTTCCGATACCGGGGGAGGCCATCAATGTGGCTGCGGGCTCGCTGCTCAATCCGCTCACGGTGGCGCTGGTCGCCACCATAGGCGCCACCATTGGAGAGATGACGAGCTATGGGGCCGGGGTATATGGAAAGACGATCTTGATCGAGCGGTACGCGACGCGGTATGCACAGGCGGAGCGGTGGATGAATCGATATGGATTGTTCGCCGTGTTCCTGTTCGCGCTCATCCCGATGCTGGTGTTCGACCTCATTGGCATAGTAGCAGGCGCCACAAGGTATAGTCTTGCGCGGTTTGCGGCTGCCACTTTTGCCGGAAGGTTTTTACGTTCTCTGCTGCTGTCTTACGCGGGCTTCGCGCTGCTCCCACTGATCTCGGCCTTCTAACGGCCTCCGCCCGTCACGCCTGTGGCGAACCGGGGACGTAGCGATCGAAGAGGCGTCTTCCAAGTTGCGGCAGGTCCTGAACGGCGATACGCCACAGGGGCTTATCAGTATAGGAACGAATCGCAACGTAGCACTGACCGCACGTATTGCCCGGTGCAAACGCGCCAACCATCTCCTTCTGAGTGCGAAAGCGCTCTCGATGGAGCGAACAGGGCACGAGCATACCGTCGGGCATCACGACAAAGAAGCATCTGCCCGCCTTGCAGCCGGGCATTTCCCCACGCTCGAAGAACTTGACCGTGTCCCGAAACACGGCCTCCGGATTGGCGATGTGCTTCTTGCGACGGCTCAATTGAATCAGTTCTTCGACCGAGGACTTGAGAACTGCGAGGTCATCGGCGGACGACACGGAGTAGGACTCGTCTCCCGTGCGCAATTGGGTATACGCGCTATACGAGATGGTCACTCCCCATTTCTCCACGAGGTCCGCAATCGCGCGCAACTCATGAAGATTGACACGGGTTATGGCCGTGTTCATTATTATGTCACCATATCCGAACTGAGCTAATTCGGGAAGCGTCTCTTCCAGGTGGCGGAACAAACCACGATGGCGGCGAAAATCATCGTGGCGCTCATCGGGAAAGTCAAGCGAGATTGAAAGCTGGTCCATCCCTGCCTCGTGAAGCCGCTGGTAAACATCACGATTGAGAAGCACGCCATTCGTCACCACGATTACGTACGTGGGTCTATGAGCGTTCTTCACCGCGCGAACAATATCGACGATGTCCTCGCGTAGAAGCGGTTCGCCGCCCGATATCTGCACGAGGGGTGGCTTGTACAACGAGGTCAATCGAGAGTAGTCGGCCGGACCGATCCGCGTTTCATCAGGACGCAGGCCACCAAGGTCACAATGTCGACAGTTGCAGTTACAGGCAAGAGTGACTTCAAAGGAAACGATCAGGGGCTTCCCTCGAAAATAGTTGACCACGGCTTTGTCGAGAAGCCGTCGCCCCTGGTCAAGCGAAAAATTAGACATGGCTATTCCTCAATCGGCAACTTGCCTGCCGCGCGGCACAGCAGGCATCAAGCGGGCACATTTCGGGAGAAAGAACCCGGAACGGGCGTGGATATCAGTATTTGAGGGATTATATCAGTCATCACAATGGCGCGACACCAACCCGTCCGACACGTTCAGAAGCGCACCACAACGATGCTACAATACTCGACATGGCCAAGGACTATTATGAGACACTCGGTGTAGCCCGTTCGGCGAGCGATGCGGATATCAAGAAGGCATACCGCAAGCTGGCGATGAAGTATCATCCAGACCGCAATCCCGGCAAGGAGAAGCAGGCCACAGAACGGTTCAAGGAAATCAACGAAGCGTACAGTGTCCTCGGTGATCCCGAGAAGCGCAAGCAATATGACCAGTACGGCACTGTAGGTGACGTCGGAGATATCTTCGGCAGCAACACGACGCGGGCAGGCTTCGAGGGGGTCATGCGGGATTTCGGTGGTCGCGGACTCGGCTTCGACTTTCTGGACAACATCTTCGGCGAATCACTGCGTGGCCGAGGGTACCGAGTCTCCTTCGGGGACCTCGGCAAGAGGGCAGGTTCGGGTTCACGTACAGGCGGGCGCCGATTCACACTAGAAGATCTGTTCGGCGGCATTCAGCCGCAGCCGGAGCAGATGCCGATGACGGTGACCTACGAGTTGGCGGTAACGGCGACGGAAGCGGAAAATGGAACAAAGAAACGCCTGACCCGAAAGGGTCACCGCCTCGAAGTCACTGTCCCTCCCGGCGTCAGCACCGGCAGCGTGGTCAGACTCTCCAACGCTTGCACGGTCACGGACGGGTGCCAGGGGGATATCCTCATCCGGATCAAGGTCAAATAGGCAGTGCCGGCAAACTTACCGCCTCAGTACTTTGAGGCAGAGAAACGACTGCGGGCGGCCAAGGACGTCGATGACAAGGTCGCCGCTCTGCAAGAGATGCTTGGCATCATGCCCCATCACAAGGGCACAGACAAGCTGCAGGCTAGTCTACGTGGCAAAATAGCCAAGCTATCTCAAGAAGCGGAGCGGAAACTTGCCACTGCACGAAGGGCCGGATTCTACATCCGCCGGGAGGGCGCGGGGCAAGTCGTGCTTGCCGGTCCTGCCAATTCCGGGAAGTCGCAACTACTGGCAACTTTGACAGGAGCCGCACCCGAAGTTGCGATGTACCCATACACCACACAAACGGCACTGCCCGGAATGATGAAATTTGAGGACATACAGATACAACTGGTCGATACTCCGCCGCTCGGCAAGCGGGGTGTAAGGTCGCTGATCTCCAGCATTCTTCGAGCCACCGACCTCATCGCACTGGTGGTCGACCTGGGTGGCGACCCCGTCGGTGAGGTGCAGTGGTGCCTCAATGAACTCCTGGAGTGCCGCATCGTCCCGACAACTATCCCTTATGATGACGGTTCAGGCATTGGGATATATCCGATGAAGATAGCAATTATCGGCAACAAGAGCGATCTGCCGGGAGCCCGCCGCAACCTCCGCGCCCTTCGAGAGGGATACGAGTCCTCTATTCCCATCACTTCGGTATCGGCCACCGAAGGGGAGGGAATGGCCGAACTGCCGGGATTCGTATTCAAGGCGCTTCACATCATACGCGTCTACACAAAAGCTCCCGGGCAGAAAGCAGATATGTGCGAACCCGTCATCCTGCCGAGCGAATCCACCGTAGGACAGACTGCGGAAGAGATTCACAAGGATTTCAAGAAGGGCATGAAATACGCGGTGGTCTGGGGCTCAAGCAAATATCAAGCCCAAACCGTCAGCAAGTCACACGTGCTGCACGATGGCGACGTCGTCGAGTTTCACGTCTAGCGCGTTCTCCCTCCGCGCATGCAGTCAGCAGATTTCTCAATCAGAACGGACCAATTTGACAAAGTAGCTCCGCGCCTGTTGAAAACGGCACAGGCTTTCTCTATACTTGCCGTCGGTGGTTGCCAGCGTAGGTTATCGAGTCTTCCTCATAGTCTGTAGCGATCCCTGGGTGCACTGGATGACCGAAACCTGGACCAAATCTCAAGGAAAGGAGGTCATCCGGTGAGTTACGCAGACAAGACCCTTCAGTGTGCAGATTGTGGTGCCGACTTCGTGTTCACGGCCGAAGAGCAAGAATTCTTCGCGTCCAAGGGATACACGAATGAGCCGAAGCGGTGTCTCACGTGTCGTCGGAGCCGCAGGTCTCAGAAGCCTGAGGGTGGCGACGGATTCCAGGGCAGACAGCTCTACGGTGCCGTATGTGCGCAGTGCGGCAAGGATTGTGAAGTGCCCTTCGAGCCACGCGACGGTCGCCCGGTGTACTGCAGCGACTGTTTCGGACGACTTCGCAGCAGGTAGTCACCAGAGCCAAGCTGTAATGAAGGACATCCAGGGGACCCGTTGAGGGTCCCCTTTTTGTTCTTGGGATAACACGGCTCAGGCTGCGGCGGCCACGATGTTCTTGATCATCGCGCGCGTTATGACAAACATCAGGTCCTCGGTAATAAACGGCAGCTGCACCATCGGGAAAGCCTCGGCCGTGACTTCGCTGGCGACGGCGTCGACATCGTGGGTCACGGCGTATCGCGACAGAACCGTTTCACGAAACCGAAGCGCTCGTCGTAGACCAAGTTGCAGAAACTCCGACGCCTGTTTGCCCGTCATCACCCCATGATGGTCCAGGCCGAGTATCTCAACATCGAACGTCGTGAGCCGGCGAAGGGATGAGATGTACGACTCGAAATCATACTGTGCGGATGGGAATGACAATTCTTGCCAATCATGTACGGGGTGGGGCGTGGTGTCAGTCGGGAATAGAGCCTTGTACAGTGGGACGTACGTTGCGAGACAGCACTTGCTATGCCCGGGCACCTCATAGAATTCGACCTTGACGCCGTTTCCCAGGTCGAGTGACTCTCCATCTGCGACAACCCTGTCAACAGCGAGATCGCCAACTCTCTCTGCCACGCATAGACAGCTTTCCCGAACACCCATCTGTTCGGCCGCAACGTCGTTCATCTTCGCGTTGTAGTCAGCCACCTTCTGCTTGGCCAGAGCCTGCTGAGCCGCCTGCGTGCCCAACACTTGTAGTCCGGGAAACCGCTGCCGCAAGTACGGCAATGCGCCGCAGTGGTCGAAATGGGAGTGGGTCAGCGCGAGGTATTTTACGGCAGATGGATCAATGTCGAGGTTGCCCAACTGACGCTCTAGCTCGGGAGTCACATGGCTCATGCCGCCTCCGACTATTAGCGCATCGGAGCCACGAACAAGATAGAAGCAGAGTTCATAGCTGCCAAGATAATCAATCGCGTCGTTTATCCTGGCTGGTTCTTTGATCCACACGGTCTGGGCCTCCTTACTGTCGAAGTGCCACACAAAAGCGATTGATTGTACCACGAGTGCCGCCAGACGAATCCGTGCAACAATGCTGACGATTCAACAGCTGACCGGTGCGCATATGCGCGTGAGTGGCCGGTGTATAATGCCTCAAACCTCGCTTCGCGGTTTGATGGCCCATGGTGACGAATGGACTTCTTGTTCGATTGTTCGACGCAGCGTACATGCAGCGTTGGAATGACCAGATCCGACCGGTCGAGCTGACCGAGTTGGACAAACAAGCACACAAGATGGTCATCGCGTATGTACTCGCCAAGTACGAAACACCTGCCGAGAGCTTCGACTGGGCGGGAATGATAGAGGCAGGACTGTTCGAGTACCTGCAGCGGCTTGTTCTCACGGACCTCAAGCCTCAAGTCTTCTATAAGATCAAGGAAGACGCGGTCCGCTATCAGCAACTCAATGACTGGGTATACTCGGCCCTCGAGCCGGTCATTGCACCGCTGGGCGCCGGCTTCTCGGCGCGATTCAAGGCCCATTTCGCGGAGACCGGAGAATCAAACGCCCGCCGTGTGGTGAACGCCGCACACTTTTTCGCCACCAAGTGGGAGTTCGACATCATCCAGCGCGCAAACCCGCAGGGCTACGAAATAGACCGCATCCGTGCACGTTTGGAATCGCAGCAGGAGCAATACTATGACCTGGCGGGCTTGCGCCAACTCGGGCTCTATCCCAAGCTGCAAAGCTTCGTCGACCTTTGCGGGCTGCTCAGGTTCCAGCTCCGATGGAGCCACGTGCACAGGATTCCAAAGACGTCGGTGCTCGGACACATGCTCATTGTCGCCATGGTCTCATACCTGATGTCGCTCGAAATCGGAGCGTGCGGGCGCCGCAGTCTGAACAACTACTTCACCGGACTGTTCCACGATCTTCCCGAGGCGCTTACCCGGGACATCATCTCCCCGGTGAAGCACTCGGTAAAAGGATTGAGCGCGCTTATCAAGACATATGAGAGGGAGGAGATGCAGGAAAAGGTCTATCCCCTCGTTCCCGAGTCCTGGCACTCCGAATTGAGGCTGTTCACCGAAGACGAGTTTCGTAGCGTTGTCCAGATTGACGGTGAGTCCGTGCAGAGCAGCAGCGAAGAAATTGCGCTACGCTACAACGCGGACGTGTACAATCCAAGAGACGGTGAGTTGATCAAGGGCGTAGATGACCTTGCCGCGTACATGGAAGCATGGCTTGCCGAGCGAAATGGCATCGGCTCCCCGGAGCTGGTTCGCGCCCGGAAGTCGATCAGGCGCAAGTATGACGGCGCGACCATCGCGGGCATCGACTTCGGGCGCTTCTACGCTGAGACGTGAGAGACCAACAACCGGACGTGCCCCACCACAACGTGGCGTGACGGGGTCAAGTGATGAAGGCTCAATATCACCCCAATAGCACGGACCGTGAAGAAGTGGAAATCCTGGACATCTTCGTCGACAAAGATGGACAGCCACGCATGATGTTTGTCCGCGCCAACGGAAGCGTGTTAACAGCGCCGATTGGTCGTTTCACCGAAATGCGCAATGGCACGGGCCCCGTAAAACGCACGCGGCGTTCCACGGACGTGCCCCCTGAAGGCGGGGGGGCACCCCCACGGGACGGGACAGGCTAATAGATGCCAGACGGACTCTAAGGCGGCATCGTTCCAAGGACACGGCAACGGCGCCGCACACGAAGTAATCACGGGAGGGACGGGCATGTTCACCACAGTAATCGGCAGCTACCCGCTCAAGTACAGCGAACTTGGACAGGACGCAATCCGCGAGGCGGTCGGAGATCAATTGCAGGCGGGCATAGACCTGGTCACCGATGGTCAGACGCGGTATGACATGATTGAGTACTTCGCGCGCGCCATCGATGGCTACACCTATGAAGGCAAGAGCGTCGTCAACGGCAAGATTGGTCGCGGCAGGCCGGATGAATTCGTTGACGATTTTCGAATCGCCAGGAGTCTCACCCCCCACGTCAAAGGGCTGATTACCGGCCCCGTGACACTGGTGTTCTCCTCTCGCATCAAGGCGCCCTACGCCGGTTACCGAGACGAGAGTGTGTACCTCGACACGGCTGACGCCCTGCTCGACATCGCGCAGGCCCTTGAGGCAGAGGGCGCGGAATGGATCCAGATAGACGAGCCGTACCTGTCCGTGGGCGCGCCCATGACCATCGCGCAACATGCCGTGGAGCGCCTGGCCTCGGGACTCCGGGTTCCGGTGGCCATGCACGTCTGCGGCACCGTCGGCAAGATTGTGCCCCAACTGGTGACGTGGTCGGGACTCGCCCTGCTATCACACGGGTTCATGGGTGACAAGAACGACGACGTGCTGGTCTCCACCGAATTGAAGCAAAGCGGCAAGATGCTGGGACTCGGCTGCATCGACACCAAGTCGCCTGAGGTAGAATCGCAATCGGCCGTATCCGCGTTGATTCGCCGCGGGCTTGAGTTGTTGCCCCCGGAGAAGATTGTCGTCCACCCGGACTGCGGCCTCCGCATGCTGCCACGCGAAGCCGTCAAGGCAAAACTGCGTGTGATGACGTCAGCGGCCCGACAATTCAACGCCGGGTGACCCATCGCAGGCACGCGTCAATCAGACCCACCCGCTGCGACTCTCCACGCACGGCCGCGTCAAGCGCCCGCGGCGAGAACTTGTTTCAGCTTGTCTTCGTAGTCGGGTCTGGACGGGCTGAAGATATCCACAATCTCGCAGTCGGAATTAATCATCTTCGCGCCATGTTCGTGTCCGGCGGGAAACCGTATTATGTCACCTTTCTTCATCCTGAATAGCTTGCCATCGAGAATCGCGTCCAACTCGCCGGACAGGATAATCATCATCTGCTCCATGGTGTCGTGGGTGTGCACCGGGAAGTAGGAGTCTGCCTTGAGATTGGCGATGCTCAGAGTCATCTTGTCTCCGGCCACGATGTGGCTCATGGCCCCCGGCGCAAGTTCAACCAGCGGAATGTCGGCGTACGTGATAATTGTGTCGCGAAGTTCGTCTTGTGTCGCACGTTCAAACTGCTTGCTCACAGGTGTCCTCCGTTGAATGCGGTGTTGAGATGTTGCGGATGGAGAGTGCAATCCAAGGGCTGATGATAACACGTCAGTGTCGGATATCGCCCTTCTGGGGCATTGCCAACGAAGGGTCCACCAGAAGCGAGCGACTGCCTTGACGTACGAAGGTTCATGTTAGAATTGCGGCGCTGTCACAGAGTGTCACCGTTTGTCCTCAAGCCAACCGGTTGGCGACGGTGCGGGGGAGTGTCGGAATTGGCAGACGAGCATGACTTAGGATCATGTGCCGCAAGGCGTGGGGGTTCGAGTCCCCCCTTCCCCACCAGCCCTCGGGACGCAGGGAAAGATACCCAAGGTCGAAGGTGTGCAGGCCACCTGATTTGGGGTAGAGAAACATGAGCAACATGCATACCACACCGTCACGTCCGAGTATGCACCTTGAGTTCAGTCCGGTAACGCCGGAGCGCCTGCCCGACCTCGCTCGATTCTCTGAGACTCATGGGAAGTTCCGATACTGCTCGTGCATGCGCTGGAGAATGACCAGCTCAGAGTTCCACTATTCCACGGCTGAGGAACGGGCCAAGGCGCTTGAAGCGTTGGTGATTCGCGGCGTCCCCGTCGGTATTCTGGCCTTGTACGAAGAGGCTCCTGTCGCGTGGTGTTCCGTGGCTCCGCGGGAGACCTACGCCGCGCTGGCCCGCTACCGGGCCCTCCAACTCGCGGAGGGAACCGGCATCTGGTCCGTGGTCTGCTTTTTCCTGGACCACCACTGGCGCAAACAGGGGCTCACCCTCCAACTGCTTGCCGCGGCGACGAACTATGCGCATGAGCAGGGTGCAACCATCGTCGAAGGATATCCCGTGGAGCCGGACTCCCGCTCATACACCTATATGGGGTCCCCTGCAACATTCTCCAAAGCCGGCTTCCGCGAGGTGGCAGGCGAAACCCAACGTCGTAGGATCATGCGCCACTTCGCATGACATCCGCCGCACCAGCATGGGTACAGTGCCAGGCGTCTTGGATCCGGGGTACGCGTCAAGCGCAGCATCACTCCACAATACTCGTGAACGGCGCGCCTCCACTGCAACCGGCGACTATTCACGCGTTCAGGCGGCAGCGCGAACGAGCGGGCAATCCGACCAACACGAGAGGTGAACATTGATTTCCTGCCTTGAAGAACTCCGGAAGCTTGTGGGCGCCGAGGCGCCGCCTGTCCGGTATGCGATCGACTCAGGGTCCATCAAGTACTTTGCCGACTCGATCATGGACCCGGATCCTCGCTACCGTGTTCCACAACACGCGGAGCCAGAGCTGGCAACAGGTACGGTTGCGCCACCCACATTCTTTGGCAGCGCAGTCGGGCTTCGCGACATACCGGCTGGAGACAGCCGCACCATGTCCGCTATCGATCTCCCTTTGCCTCCCGGATGGGCCACCATTGCAACGGGCGACGAGTTTGAATTCTTCGCGCCGGTGCTGTCCGGGATGACACTTATTTGCCGGGAGAGATTCATCGACGTTTTTGAGAAGCAAGGGCGCAGCGCCAGGCTTATCTTCTATACGTTGGAGAAGACGTTTTCGACAGCGGAGGGCCAGCCGGTGATGAGGCGCGTGTTATACTGCGCAGCAAGGGAGCCGATCCCGTCAACCGATGGCGAGATGCGCGATGCGCCCGAAACCGGCACCATCCTGCAGGACACGGTGCTTCCAACTGTCAGCATAGGGCCGATAAGCGTGCGGTACCTGGCGATGTTCGCCACTGCAACTGCGGAATTCGTAGACATACATTATGACGGTGATTTCGCGCGCTCGGTAGGTTTGCCGGGCCCCATCATCCAGGGGCTCTACAAGACCGCCCTTGTTGCGCGAATGGTAAAAGACTGGGCTGGAGATGGAACCCTTCTGCGTTCCCTGAGGTTGGAGCATCGACGCATGGACGTCGCCGGCACGTGTCTAACCGCCGGGGGCCACGTAATGCCCCGTCCGGCGTGCGGGGAACCGCAGGATGTAGAATGCAGCGTGTGGGTGCGTAATCAACATGGCATGGTGACCACGCGAGGATCAGCGCGGGTTTCGCGCATGGCCCTGACGCGCAAGAGTTTACGGTAACCACCCCTCACCACAGCCAGCAAGGAGCACGGGCGGCAATGCAAAAAGGACGACGTGTTGTAATTACCGGCGTCGGGGCACTTACTCCTCTCGGCATCGGCGTGAAAGAGACCTGGGATGGACTGTGCAAAGGCATCTCCGGCATCACTCGAATCACCCGATTCGATCCTTCCCCTTTCGCGACGCAAATCGCAGGCGAGGTGAAGGGATTTGACGCGACCAATTTCATGGACCGCAAGGTGGCGCGTCGAACCGACCTGTTCGCACAGTATGCCATCGCCGCAACGCGCATGGCTCTGGAAGACTCCAACCTCGTGATTACAGAGGACATCTCGCAGCGCACAGGGGTTATACTCGGCACGACCATGGGGGGTATCGGTACCCTCTATCACAATATGCAGTTGCCGGGCGAGGGTAACTTTGAGGGCGTATCGAAGATGCTCGCGTCAATGTATATCCCCAGTGCGGGCGCGAACGATATCAGCGTCATTTTCGGTATTCGCGGGCCGAGTCGCGGCATAAGCACGGCGTGTGCAACGGGCGGGCATGCCATCGGTGACGCGGTGCGGTTCATCCAGTACGGTGAGGCCGATTTCATGGTTGCGGGCGCCTCAGAGGCGCAAATCGTGCCGGTGTTCGTAGACTCTTTGGCTCGATTGAAAGCGACCTCCATGCATAATAGCGAACCGGAGCGCGCGAGCCGTCCTTTCGACTTGAACCGGGATGGACTGGTGAGCGGAGAGGGGGCCGGGGTCCTCATCCTCGAGTCACTCGACGGTGCGCTTCAACGGGGAGCACATATCTACGCAGAGATTACGGGATTCGCGTCCAACATCGATGCGTATCACGCCACGAAGCCCGAATTCGAAAGCCAGGCACGTTGCATCACGCTGGCTCTGCAGGATGCCCGGATGGCTCCGTCGGAAGTGGAGTACGTCAACGCTCACGGCACTTCAACGGTTCTCGGCGACCTTTCCGAAACGCAGGCACTGAAGAAGGCGTTCGGCGAATACGCCAGGCGTGTCCCCATAAGCACCAACAAGTCGATGATCGGACACATGTGGAGTGCGTCAGGGGCCGTAGACGCTATCTTTACCGCGTTGACATTGGAGTATGGGGTCATCCCGCCTACCACCAACTACGAGACGCCCGACCCGCAATGCGACCTCGACTACGTCCCCAATGTGAAGCGAGAGGTCATCGTCAGAACCGCCATATCGCAGTCGTTCGGATTCGGCGGAATGAACGCCGTCCTCGCATTCAGCCGGTGGGAGGATGGTCAGGCGGCGCGGTCTTCCGAAGCCGCCTCTTGACTCGTAGCGCCGGAACCGCCACGGCGGCGGCGGCGGCGTCTGCGCGTCCACAGAGATGTGAAGAACGCATTGTCGAGTTGGTGGCGCACGTCTGCAACGCCAAGCAACTCGCGTGCCGTCGCACCCTCAAAGTACGCCACCTCAACATGTTTGCCCATGTTCTTCACGGCTTGCAGTGCGTACGCGAAGTCAGCATCCCCACTCACTAAAATCGCAGTATCGTAGAAGTTGTTCCACGCGAAGTACAACAGATCCGTGCCCAACATTATGTCGACACCCTTCTCGATCTGAGTGCCCTGGGCTGTCTTGATAATGCCGAGACGCACTTCGAGATAGGGAGTCTTCTTCAGAGAGTCGAGAAACTCCTGCTGCTCTCTAAACGCGTCCGGCCGAGCCGCAACATCCTGCAGGGCGTTGTAATAGTACGTCCGGAATAGACGCCGTTCCCCGCAGAGTTTCGTCACGAACTGCGTAAAATCCAGGTCGTGTCTCTTCAATGTGCCCTCAAGTGCATGATAGAGATTGCTGCCGTCGATAAAAATCGCGACCCTTTCCAGGTCCATGCTCGTTCTCCCTCACCCTCCATGCAGAAGGTCTACTGGCCGCCAGCCTGATTGTACTGCTGTCGGGACGCAAATGCATGCGTAACTCGGTCGATCAGTATCGCCAGCAGAACAATCGAGAGGCCTGCCTCGAAGCCTCGCCCGACCTCCGTACGATTTATCGCAAGCAGTACTTCCATGCCCAGACCGCGGGCACCAATCATCGACGCAATGACCACCATGGCCAAAGCCATCATGGTTGTCTGGTTGACACCTACCATGATAGACGGGAAAGCGAGGGGCAGTTGCACCTCCAACAGAATCTGTCTGGCAGACGCCCCGAATGCCTGCGCCGCCTCGATCACGCTGACAGAGACACCGCGAATACCCACGTTGGTGAGACGAATCACTGGCGGCGCCGCGTAAATGATGGTGGCAAATACCGCGGGCACCTTCCCGAGTCCAAAGAACATCAGGGCGGGGATCAAGTACACGAAACTCGGCATGGTCTGCATCGCGTCCAGAATCGGGCGCAGCAGTTTTGCCACCCCATCGCTGCGCGCCATTACTATGCCCGTCGGTATTCCTACCGCGAGAGAAAGAACAACAGCTGCAATAACAAGCGCAAGCGTCATCATGGCGAGATCCCAGTAGCCGAAGCTGCCGATGAGGAGGAGAAATGAAGCCATAAGCGGAGCAGCCCACCATCGGCGGATTGCGAACCAGGCAAGCAAAGCAGCAGCTATGATGATTGCAAACCACGGCACCCACAGCAGCAGCCGCTCGATGGCCAGCAGCACTGTCAGCAGCGCGTCGCTGATAACACTCAGCACCGGGCCAAAAGCAGTCACAATCCAGGACACAATCGCATCGACCGACTCGGCAACCGGTATGTTCAGGAACTGGGGAAAATCAGTCACTGGAGCGCTCCCTGGGGCACGTCATCGCTATCCGCGACGTTCGAACGCGGCTCGGTCGAAGATTCTGATTCGGATGGGGTATCCGCGCCCTGCTCCTGAATCATGCTGGCTATGATAGTGCTTACATATACCTCTCCGAGGAAGCGGTCGTCTTCATCGACCACCGCGACTGGATAGCGGGTTGACGCAACGAGAGGCACGAGGTCTTCCACCACAGCACCGGCTTCACATGTCAGGAGATCCGGATCGAGAGCATCCCTGAGAAACGTCCCTTTCTGACGTATCAGCCGTACCAGTCCGTCGACGGTCACCATCCCGAGCACGCGAGCGTTTCGGGTGACCACAAAGGCGCTATCGATATTTGCGTCTCTCAATATCTGGAGAGCGGCTTTGGGTCCCTGCCACGAATACAGCAATATGGGCGGCTGTTCCATCACCGTGCGCGCCGTCAGCACTTTGGCAGGAGACGCGTCCTGCACGAACTGACGAACATAGGCATCGCTCGGATTGGTGATGACATCCTCAGGAGTACCTATCTGGACAATCTCGCCATCACGCATGATAGCGATGCGGCCCCCCACTTTCAGGGCCTCATGCAGATCATGTGTCACAAACAGCATGGTCTTCTTCAATTCGGCCTGCAGTTCCAGTAGTTCGTCCTGCATCTGACGCCGTATCAACGGGTCCAATCCGCTGAACGGCTCATCCAGTAACAGTATCTTCGGGTCACCCGTCAGCGCGCGGGCGATACCGACGCGCTGTTGCATCCCGCCGCTCAGCGCCGACGGCAGATGATTTTCCCATCCTTTAAGGCCGACCTTGTCGATGTATACGCGAGCCCGTTCGTGGCGTTCCTCAACCGGAACACCGCGAATCTTGAGCCCGTAGGCGACGTTATCCAATACCGAACGGTGTGGCAGCAGTCCAAAGTGCTGAAAGACCATTCCCGTGGTGTAACGCCGCAACTCCGCGAGTTTGACGTCATCGAACGCTACGACGTCTTCACCATTGATCATTATGCTACCCGAGGTCGGCTCCGCCAGACGGATAATGCTGCGAATCAACGTCGACTTCCCGCTGCCGGACAACCCCATCAACACGAAGAACTCGCCTTCGCGAACCTCAAAGGAGACATCGCGCAATGCCACAACGCAACCGGTGTTCTTGAGAATTTCATCCTTGCGAGCCTTTCGCAAAGCTGAATCCACGACGATATTCCGTGCCTCGGCTCCGAATACCTTCCATAGGTTGCGCACCTCGATGCAGACCAATTGGTCTGCATCGAGGTGCCGCTCGGCATCGGTTTCGAGGGCATCAATTATCTCAACCATGAATCTCTGGTCTCGCGCGTCGTTTGAGTTACAGAGCCGCCTTCACGGCCTTGGCGACATCGGCAGGCACCCATTTCGTCCACACATCCTCGTACTCCCTCAGGAAGAACTGCGCCGCCTCTTCCGTGGTTGCCCCGCTGTCCTGCATGTAGGCCAGGACAGCATTATGCTGCTCAGTCTTTGTAGTGAAGTTGTCCAGAAAAGTGACGAGTTCCGGATTGTCTGCAGCGAATGCCGAGTTGACGGCCACGTTGACGTTGTTGGACGGATATGCGCAGCCTTTCGTGCTATTCCACACCTCGTCGCTGTAGGCAGGTTCCCGGAGGGCGTACATGTCAAGCTTCCCGAGCACCCACGTGGGGGCCCAGTAGTACCCCAGCCACGGTTCGCCTTTTTCGTAGGCTGCGGCCATCGAGCCGGATAGAGCGGCATCTGAGCCAACTACGAAATCCGTGTAATACTGATCCAGCCCATAGGTCACCAATTTCTGGCTGTTGATGGCGGTGCACTCCCATCCGGGGAGGGAGTTGATAAATCGCCCCTTGTCGGGATTCTCAGGGTCCCTGAACAGTTCCCAGTACTTGGGCAAGTCCGATACCGATTTGAGGTCAGGGGCCACCGGCTCGATTCCTCGAGCGGCATCTCCCTCAACCATGTAGCGCGGGACCAGCCAACCCTGCCAGTTGTCTCCGAAGTTGTTTCCCAGGTCTGTGACGTCGCCGGACGCGACCGCTTCGTCGTATGCGTCTTGCTGATTCTCGACCCAAATCTCCATGTTTACGTCAACATCCCCGGAGCGTAGGCCTTGAAGAATAATGATGGTATCTCCGGGAATGTATTCCACATCGTAGCCGTATCCGTGGGTGGCAATGAACCCCGCGATGCGGTTGTTGACTTGCGCGCTGTCCCATGACAGGTCGCCGAAAACGACGGTCTTCTGCTGACTGGATGGCGCGCAACCTGCGAAAGACAACGTCACCAGCGCGACGCCGGCGACGAGCAACGCGGCTTCTCGCCACATATGTTTGCGGATTCTCACTAAATGGTTACCTCCCAAAATAGATGTTGCTGCGCTGAGTGCCGCTCTGCACCCACCCTGAACGTGATAATCGGGACAACAGAAACTGCGTGCGGCCGATACCGTGCACTAACTGATGAGGAGGGGCTATTGGCCCGTGAACGATTCAGACGGAAAGAGAGGCGGCCGGGCTGTGTGATGCAGATGCCGTCAGGTGAAACGCTCTACCATGTTTCGGAATCCTCCTTCCGTATGACCATCACGTGCGGTCGGATTGTGCGAAACACCGGCGTTGGGCGCTCCGTGAACCCATACTACGTAATTCGGCACGGGGGTGTCAAACTTTGAGACGCCCGTTCACGAGTGGGCTACGAACGAAATCAACTTCCAGCCTCGTCGCCGCAATGGAGCGGCGGAGGTTCGAATGGTATCATTTCACAGGCAGACTCCTCACGAGTGGCGCGAACGTCGCTCGTGTCTGCGGAAGTGCGAAGTTTGAACCTGACAGCGTACCTCAAGGCAAACGGCGCCGAGTTCGAGTTTCTCGAGAAGGCAACCACTCATCATGCCTCCGACGCATCACGCGCCAGTGGCATCCCAATCGAGCAGATAGCGAAGACGATTGTCTTCGCCGGAGATCGAGATCAACTGATCGTTGCCGTGCTGCTGGGTAACCACGTTGCGAGCCGGCACAAGCTCGAGGAATGTTCAGGGCTAAAAAAGATTGAAGTGGCCACCGATTCCATCGCGGAGAAGGCCACCGGCTTCCCAACCGGAGGCATTCCTCCAATCGGGCACCGACGCAGACTACCGGTCTATCTGGACGAGCAGGTGAACCGGCTCGAGTACGTGTGGTGCGGAGGCGGGGTGAGGACGCGGCTGGTGCGGCTCAGGGTGGCCGACATCACCAGGCTGTCCGGCGCCAGGGTGTGTGACATCGCCGCTCCACAGCCATAACCCGACAGCCTTCGCCGAACTTAGACGTCGGCAAATACCTGAGGCGCCTGCTTCTTCATGATTTCCCTCAGTCTCAGGGCCACTTCCCGTATCTCGGGCAACGCACGTGCGGTAGATCTCAATGCGATGATATGCCGCAACTCCCTGAAGTTCCAGGTGCAGATTATCTCGGTGTAGCAGGCGTTGGGCAGCACGTAGCGCGCAATCTCAGCCTTGAGTCCGTGTTGAAGCAACTCGCGATACGCTTCCCAGGAGGCGCTCATCGCGCGGCGGTACGTGGCGCTGGATACGTCAGAGGAGGCCACCTCTGGTGGCATAAGATACGACTCCTCGTTCTCGCGGACGTATCGCTGGCTGCGTTGACTGTAACTCGCGATGCGGTGCCGGACCAGCTCGTGCGTCATCGCCCGGCTCCCTCGAATGCTGAATGTGGCACAGGCATGTTCAATCATCGATTCGTGGCCAATCTCCAGCCACGCCTTGATCCTGTCAGGGACAGTCCCTGTCTTGTCCTGCGTATTCCAGCACAGACGCCCCGCGGATTCGATGAGGCGTTCGGCATCCGGCGTGATGGCGAGAAGCGTCACGTCCACATCGTACCCGTCGCTCATAGATAGGTCCTCCTGCGCGCGTCGGACTTGTGCTGATAGCCGTGTGCACCTGCCATTATACATGGGAACGGGCGGCTTAAGCCGCCCGTTCCGCCACGTGCAACGCGTCGCCCAACCTTCTGTGCGCGTTGCAGCGCTACTCGGATAGGTCTTCGCGCTTCTCGATGCCCGCGAGCGACTTCGCGAGCTTCTTCTTCTTCTCCATGTTGGACTGGCGCTCAATCATGATCTTCTGCGCCTGAGGCGGTCCAGCACCATGCATGGACTCCGTGCGGTAGCTCGGGGCATTCAATCCAAAGGTCATATTGTTGATGAGTGCAAGCATACGCATACGGTCCTCTGCGCATGTGTTGCATCCGCCGAAGTATTTCTCAACATACTTGCCCATCTCGGGGTGGCGCAGGTCAGCCTCAGACGGAATCGTCACCAGCGCACCTCCGGCAACATCCTCCGCGATGCGGCACAACTCGTACGGAAACCGCGTCACGTTCATCTTGCACACGTTGGCCAGGAGAATGTCAGGCTGGAAGTTGCCTGCCTTCGTCTTGGTTCCCTGTGTGGAAGCAGCAAGTCCGCAGGCGTGCATCGTCTCAATCAGATGGTTCATCTCGGAGATCTTGTCGCGAATGTGCGAGGCCTTCGCGACACCGTTATAGTCGGCCATTGACGCTGTCGCGCCAACAAGCACATCACCGATGCCGGGCTTGCAACCGCCGTAGCTCTGGCGGTGATAGCTGGCAAACCGTTCAACCACCATCCCCGAGAAGTCGATCTCACCAGCCATGAATACACGTTCCCACGGAACGAATACGTTGTCCAGAACGGTCAGGGCTTCCTGTCCGCCGAACTGGGCATTGCCAACGTCGATATCGCCCTGCTCCAGCTTGCGCTTGTCCTGGGACTGCCGGCCATAGATGAAGTGCACTCCCTTGGAGTCGGATGGCAACGCGCAGCACACGGCATAGTCCTCGTCGCCCTCCCGCATGGTGATGGTCGGCATGATGAGCATCTCATGGGAATTCACGCTGCCGGTCTGATGGGCCTTTGCGCCGCGGATGACGATGCCGTCATCGCGCCGTTCAACTATGTGGACAAACACATCCGGGTCAGGCTGTTCATGCGGTCGAAGACCTCTGTCGCCCTTGACGTCCGTCATCGCGCCTTGCACGCAGAGATCGTTCTGCTGAATGTACGTCAGCCACTTCCTGAAGCGTTTGTGATACTCCGTGCCATGCTTCTCGTCGATCTCGAACGTCGTGCTGAAGACAGCATTGATGGCATCCATGCCAACGCACCGCTGAAAACAGCAGCCCGTTCGCTGACCAAGCATGCGCTGCAACTTCACCTTCTTGACAAGATCGTCCGCACTCATGAAGAGTGAAGTGAAGCGATTGATCTTCTCGCCAGTTAGCGATGAGGTCGTCGTCGCGAGGTCCTCGTATTCCGGCTCATGAGCTACCTTGTAGGTGAGTGCGATCGCATTGATGGAAGGCCTGATTACGGGATTGTCGACAAAGTTCTCGACTTTCTCTCCGAACAGCCACACGTCCGTTTTGAGGGCGCGCAGGCTATCAATGTATTGCTGTGCTGTCTTCAGTGCCATTGTTTAGTCTCCTCCTTACGCACGAACAAGTGCCCAGCCGTATTATATTGGTTGTGGTGTGGCGCGGCAAAGCCCGCGACAACAATGTGCGCGCCACCCCACGAACAGGGATGCCCAATCACTGCTTCGCAAGTTTGAGCGCATACTGTGTGTGTACTACAATCGTAGGTTCCGAACACGGGAGATTATCCATGACATACGAGAAACTCGAGCGCATGTACCGGCGGTTCCAGGAGATCGAGCGATTGATGAGCCAGCCTGAGGTGGCAACCAATCCCGCCAGCCTTCAGGCCCTGGGCAAGGAGCACTCCACTCTGCAGCAACCATCCGCGGAATACTCGAGCTACCTGGAGGTACAGCGACAGATCGCCGAAGTGCAGGCGCTGCTGAAAGACACGACGGACTCCGACATGCGTCACTTCGCGCGAGAGGAGTTGGTCGAACTGGAGCAAAGGCGAGACACGCTCGACGACTCCCTGATGAAGTACCTCGTCGACGTCGACCCCAATGACGAGAAGAATGTCATCGTGGAAATCCGCGCGGGCACGGGTGGTGAGGAAGCTTCGCTCTTCGCCGCGGACCTGTTCCGGATGTATACGCGTTACGCACAACGCCATGGTTGGGACATCGAAGTCATTGACAGCACGATGAGCGGCGCGAAGGGGTTCAAGGAGATTGTGTTCGAGGTGCGCGGCCACGGAGCGTACAGCCGGCTCAAGTTCGAACGCGGAGTTCACCGCGTGCAACGCGTGCCCTCAACTGAGGCTGCGGGCAGGATACACACATCAGCTTCGACCGTTGCGGTGCTGCCGGAAGCCGAGGAAGTTGAGATCGACATCAATCCCGAAGAGATTCGCACCGATATCTTTCACTCCGGCGGCGCCGGAGGACAGAACGTCAACAAAGTTGCGACGGCGGTGCGGCTGACCCACATCCCCACAGGAATCGTGGCTATATGTCAGGACGAGCGTTCCCAACTTAAGAACCGCCTCAAGGCGATGGCTGTGCTGCGGGCACGCCTTTACGATGCGAAGAGCCGCGAGCAGTCCGACAAGATAGAGCAGGACCGGCGAAGCCAGGTCGGCACGGGCGACCGTTCAGAAAAAATGCGCACGTACAATTTCCCCCAGGACCGCATCACCGACCACAGGATCGGTCAGAGCTATCACAATATCGAGCGGATGCTCGATGGCGAACTGGACGAACTTATCGACGCCCTGGCCGCTGACTCAATACAGCATGCTGCCTCTGAGACTTAACAACCAGTCCTGCTGGCAGAGCATGGTGCGCGTGCTCGCCGACGGCGGATTCGACTGCGCCGGCCAGGAGGCCGCCATGCTGTTGCAACACGCGACGCACCAGTCACCGGTCGACTTCTACTCTAACCTGCAACGTGAGATTGGAGTGACCGAGGCATCTGACCTTGAACGCATGCTGGCTCGCCGGCTCAATCACGAACCGCTTCAGTATATCCTCGGATCGTGCGGCTTTTACGGCCGCGACTTCCATGTCGATTCCCGCGTGCTGATTCCTCGACCCGAATCTGAACTCCTGATCGAAGTAGTCCGGGAAGTACTGCGCGACTTGCCGCGGCAGGACGGTAACGTATGGCTGGCGGATGTGGGCACCGGCAGCGCAAGCCTCGCCATAACCCTTGCCTGCGAGTTCCCCCTTATCCGGTGTCTGGCAGTCGATAAGTCGGGCGAGGCTCTCAGAGTGGCTCGTACCAACGTGTCGAGACACTCATGCAGCGATACCGTGCACCTGTTGCAGGGCGACCTCGTGACGGCCGTCGGATGCAGGGTCAGTGCCATCGTTGCGAATCTGCCCTACGTGAGGACCGAAGATATCGAATGTCTCATTCCTGAGGTTTCTCGATTTGAGCCGCGCGAGGCTCTGGACGGAGGTGTGGATGGACTATCATCGATTCTGCGCCTCTGCGAACAGGCCCCGCGCGTGTTGTTGCCTGGTGGCAGGTTGCTGTTGGAGGTCGGTGATGACCAGGCAATCCCACTGATGGACCTTCTGTCCGGAACCGCCCGATGGGACTCGGTGACGACACTCGCCGACCTGCGCGGCGTGAACCGCGTGCTGACCGCCAGGCTGGCGGAATGACAATGATGCCACTGCCACTGGCGGTGGAGACTTAGTCCACCACGCGCTGCAACCGTTCGATGCCCGTGGACATGCCGGTCCGCTCGTCGATAGAGACCAACATGGCATTGAACTCCACAGGACCTTTGCCCACGGAGAGACGACTGGGAATCTGTGTCAGGAACCGCTGAATGACGGCATGCGTATCATCGCCGATCACGGAATCGCGCGGCCCGACCATTCCGATGTCGGACACGTAGGCCGTTCCACCGGGAAGCACACGCGAGTCGATGGTCCCCACATGAGTATGCGTGCCAAGTACCGCCGCAACCCGTCCATCGAGATATCGACCGAGGGCCACCTTCTCGGATGTCGCCTCCGCATGGAAATCCACGACAATCATCCTGGTGCCCTTTGGTGGACTATCCAATAGTGCGTCCATCGTTCTAAAGGGGCAGTCGTAGCCCGCCATGAATGTTCGACCGATCAGGTTGACCACCAGCAGGCCACCAAGGAGGTGATATCCCCGACCGGGAGCTGCCGGAGGGTAATTGAGCGGTCGAATCAGTGGATGGTCATCTTCAAGCCAATCAAGAATCTCGCGATGATGCCAGACATGGTTTCCGGAGGTCACCACGTCGACTCCGGTTGAATAGAGATCCGTCAACGTACTTATGGTAATGCCAAGCCCGCCGGCCAGGTTCTCGCCATTCGCCACAATCACGTCGATACCGTATTGCCTGCGCAATTCCGGCAGCAGCGCCCCGAGTGCAAGGCGGCCGGGCTTGCCGATCACGTCTCCGATGCAGAGTACCTTCACTGCCGCACCCGGTCACGGCTATTTCGCATATTCCACCGCGGTGGTCTGACGCGCAACCACTACCCTTATCTGCCCCGGATAGGTGAGGCATTCCTCGATCCGCTTCGAAATGTCCCGGGCGAGGCGGATGGCCCCGAGGTCGTCGGTCTCGTCCGGTTTCACCAGAACCCGCACTTCACGGCCGGCCTGAATCGCATACGCCTTTTCAACTCCGGAGAATCCCGTTGCGATGTCTTCCAACTCGCGCACACGTTTGAGGTACTGATCCAAAGACTCTCTTCGGGCACCCGGGCGCGAGCCACTGATGGCATCGGCAGCGGCAACGATGAACCCGAGCGTGCTGGTCGTCATCACCTCGCCGTGGTGCTCACCGACAGCCTGAGCGATCTCCTCCGACTTCTCCCACTGGCGAACCAGGTTGGCGCCGATCATCGCGTGAGAGCCTTCAACTTCAAAATCGACGGCCTTGCCGATATCGTGAAGAAGGCCCGTCCTGCGAGCGATAGAGGCATCAGCACCGATCTCGTCAGCAATCATACCCGCCAGATGTGCAACTTCGAGACTGTGTTGCAGCACGTTCTGCCCGTAACTGGTCCGGTACTTGAGTTGTCCGACCAGCTTCACGAGTTCAGGATGAAGGCCTGGCACGCCCGCTTCGTAGCAGGCGTTCTCGCCTTCAACCTTGATCGTAGCTTCGACTTCAGACTTCGCCTTCTCAACCACCTCTTCGATGCGCGCGGGGTGAATGCGCCCATCGAGGATGAGCTTGTTGAGCGCGATACGTGCCACCTCGCGTCTCACCGGAGCGAAGCTCGAGATGGTTACCATTTCGGGAGTATCGTCGATGATGAGATCGACGCCGGTTGCCTGCTCCAACGCGCGAATGTTGCGCCCCTCGCGGCCGATGAGCCGCCCCTTCATCTCATCCGAAGGCAGCGGAACCGTGGACACCGTTGTCTCTGAGACAACATCCGCGGTACATCTCTGGATTGCGGTAGCGAGGATATATTGGGCCGAACGATCGGCGCTCTCCTTAACCTGCAACTCCCACATTCTCACCTGGCGAGCGGCTTCTTCCTTAACTTCGCCCTCGAGGGCGGAAAGCAGCATCCGCCGCGCCTCGTCAGTTGACACGCCGGAAAGTTGTTCCAGTTTCAGGACTTCCTGGCGCTTGAGATCGTCGATCTCGTCCCTGGTGAGCTGCACTTCGCGCGTTCGGTCGTCGAGTTCTTTCTCGCGACGGCCGACCGCAGCAAGCTTGCGCTCGATGGCGGCCTCTTTTTGATCGAGACGATTCTCAAGGCGCTGCAACTGGAGTCGATGCTCTTTGTTCTCGGCTTCAGCGGCATTCCTGACTTTGCGCGCCTCTTCGCGCGCATCACGGAGCAATTCGCGATGCCGGGTAGTGGCCTCAGTAAGCAACCTCTCGGCTTCTTTCCTGGTGCCGAGTATCTGCTGATTCGCGACTAGCTGTCGGACGTAGTAGCCAACGAGCCCCCCAAGCAACAGGGAGAGCCCGACGAGTATATATAAATAGTCCATTTTTCCTTCTCATTGGATCGTACATTCAGATGAACCCCCAGCCTGAATGAATGGTACGACCTTTGCGTACGCGTAGTCAATAACAACAACGTGAGAGAGGATGACAGGAAGACGCGGCGACGAAGGAGAAAAGGCACAAAAAAGCACCTTAACGGCTGAATAGTGGAAGGAAGGAATTGAATCAAGTGGTTAAGCGACGAGTCAAAGACCCGTCGACCGACCTGGAAATCCGGGGATAAACCCCGAGACTCCCTGAAAGGAGGTGATTCAGCCACACGTTCCCGTACGGCTGCCTTGTTACGACTTCGTCACAGTTACCAGCGCCACCCTCGGCGACTGCCTCCGGTAAAGGTTGGCCCATCGACTTCAGGTGTTTCCGGCTTCCATGGCGTGACGGGCGGTGTGTACAAGGCCCGAGAACGTATTCACCGCAGTATAGCTGACCTGCGGTTACTAGCAGCTCCAGCTTCATGCAGGCGATTGCAGCCTGCAATCCGAATTGAGGATGGTTTTAAGGGATTAGCTCCAAATTGCTTTGTGGCAACCCTCTGTTCCCACCCATTGTAGCGTGTGTGTAGCCCAGGGCATAAAGGCCATGCTGACTTGACGTCATCCCCACCTTCCTCCTTGCTGTACAAGGCAGTCTGCTATGAGAAATCAACATAGCACGAGGGTTGCGCTCGTTGCGGGACTTAACCCAACACCTCACGGCACGAGCTGACGACAGCCATGCAGCACCTGTGAAAGCTCCTGATTGGATACAGGTCGTCGCCCTTTCGGGTCCCTACTTCTAACATGTCAAGCCCTGGTAAGGTTCTTCGTGTAGCATCGAATTAAACCACACGCTCCGCTGCTTGTGCGGGCCCCCGTCAATTCCTTTGAGTTTTAGCCTTGCGGCCGTACTCCCCAGGCGGGATACTTAAAGCGTTAGCTTCGACACGAGGAGGGTCGATACTCCCCATATCAAGTATCCACCGTTTACGGCGTGGACTACGCGGGTATCTAATCCGCTTCGCTCCCCACGCTTTCGAGCCTCAGCGTCAGGAACAGCCTAGGAAACCGCCTTCGCCACTGGTGTTCTTCCGAATATCAACGCATTTCACCGCTACACTCGGAATTCCGTTTCCTTCTGCCGCCCTCGAGCTGCCCAGTATCGGATGGCCCCTCCTGATTGAGTCAAGAGATTTCACACCCGACTTAAGCAGCCGCCTACGCTCCCTTTACGCCCAGTAAATCCGGATAACGTTCGTCTCCTACGTATTACCGCGGCTGCTGGCACGTAGTTGGCCGAGACTTATTCCTCAGGTACCGTCATTATCTTCCCTGAGAAAAGGGGTTTACGATCCGAGAACCTTCTTCCCCCACGCGGTGTCGCTGGGTCAGGCTTTCGCCCATTGCCCAATATTCCTTGCTGCTGCCTCCCGTAGGAGTTGGGGCCGTATCTCAGTCCCCATCTGGCTGGACATCCTCTCAGACCAGCTACCGATCACTGCCTTGGTAGGCCGTTACCCCACCAACTAGCTAATCGGCCGCAGGCCTATCCACGAGTGCCTTACGGCTTTGATAAATCTGCTTTAGCAGATCCATGTCATGCGGTATTAGCCTACCTTTCGGCAAGTTATCCCCCGCTCGTGGGCAAGTTACCTACGTGTTACTCAGCCGTCCGCCACTGAACCGTAATCCGAAAACTACGGTCCCGTACGACTTGCATGCATAAAGCGCACCGCCAACGTTCATCCTGAGCCAGGATCAAGCTCTCAGTTTAAAAGAACCTTCCTTCCACTATTCAGCTGTTAAGGTGCAGGGAGCCATATAGTACAGGCTCCACTGGAGGCATGTCAAGCGGCCGTCAAACCTGACCGGACGATTTGGAACATGCTTCGGTACAACATCCGATGCTACAATACCACATTCCGGGCGCGACTTGCGCATCGCCTCCGGACCGGTGATATCCGTGACAGCGGCGAGGATGTATGTTCCGTCCTTTGACTATGATTCCCGGTTTCAGTCGACGTGCTTCCGTCCATTACCGGTAACCGGGTTGTCCGCGACAGCACGTCTGGAGGATTCATGCTATTCACCATTGATGTAGGCAACACCAGCATCAACATGGGCCTGTTTGAAGGCGAGGACCTGGTCCATTCCTGGCGGCTGATGTCCGGCATCGACCGCTCCGCCGATGAATACGGCTCGCTGCTGTTCAGCCTGCTGCAGCGCAACGGTATCTCAATCTCGTCCATACGCGGTGCGGTGCTCTGCAGCGTGGTCCCCCCGCTGGTTCCCGTGTTCTCCGAGGTATGCACCCGCTACCTCGACACGCGACCGTTGATAGTCGAACCCGGAATAAAGACCGGCCTCCGTCTCCTGGTCGACAATCCTCGAGAACTTGGACCTGACCGCGTGGCCAACGTGGTCGCGGGAACGTTGCTCTACGGCAAACCGCTCATCGTCATCGATTTCGGCACGGCGACGACATTCGACGTGGTTTCGGCGGGCGGCGACTTTCTTGGAGGAGCCATTGCACCGGGCATCACCATCGCGAGCGAGGCGCTGTTCCGCCGCACGGCCATGTTGCCGCGCATCGAACTGCAGCGTCCAAAGCACGCCATCGGGAAGGGAACCGTGACCGCGATGCAATCCGGTATCCTGTTCGGATATATCGGTCTTGTCGAAAAGATAATCCGCGAAATCACCGCCGAGCTTGAAGCGGAACCTATCGTGGTTTCCACCGGCGGCTACGCCAACATGTTTGCCGAGATTGTGCCGGCCATTCAAGTGTCCAACCCCGACCTGTCTCTCATAGGCTTGCGCCTGATTCACGAGATGAATACCATTGAGCGGTGACTGGAGCACTGTAATGAAGCACCACACGCTGTTGCTCGGGATTACGGGCAGCATTGCCGCATACAAGGCCGCTGAAATAGCGAGAGAACTCGCGAAGCACGACGTCACGGTGCGAGTCATGATGACGCCGGCGGCAACCAGATTCATCGCACCTCTCACATTCGAGGCGCTGCTGAACTCAGTAGTGGTGACCGACATATTCGAGGCTGGGCCGGCGGGACCTATACCGCACGTGTCCCTTGCGTCGGAGGCCGACGCTATTCTGATTGCGCCTGCCAGCGCCGATGCCATTGCCCGCATCGCGAACGGGCTGGCGGACGACATCGTCAGCTGCACTACGTTGGCGTTCAACGGGCCGCTCATCCTAGCCCCGGCAATGCACGAGAACATGTACCGCAGCACAGCCACCCAGGCCAATGTCGCACTCCTGCGCGAGCGGGGAGCGATTATCGTGGGTCCGGCATCAGGCGACCTCGCGTCGGGCGGACGAGGCGAGGGCCGGATGTCCCCTGTCGACACAATCGTCGGGTGGACCCTTAAGGTCCTGGGACAGAACGGCGACCTCGCCGGACGCACCGTCGTTGTGACTGCCGGCGGAACCCAGGAACCGATTGACCCGGTACGCTGCGTCACCAACAGGTCGTCCGGTAGAATGGGCTACGCGTTAGCCGAGGCCTGTCGCGACCGGGGAGCCTCGGTGGTGCTCGTTTCGGCCCCCACGTCCTTGCAGCCGCCATCGGGAATCGAAATTGTGCCGGTCATGACGGCGCAGCAGATGTTTGAGGCCACTCAATCGGCGGTTAAACACGCCGATGCGCTCGTGATGGCTGCTGCCGTGGCCGATTACCGGCCCTCCAATCCGGCCGGCGACAAGATCAAGAAGGAGACCGAAACGCTGACTGTCACGCTCGAACGGACCGTCGATATACTGGGCTCCGTTGAGGGGTCGTTCATCCGGGTCGGCTTTGCGGCCGAGAGCAGCAATCTCGAACGCAACGCTCAAGCGAAGTTGACCAGCAAGCACCTCGATCTTATCGTGGCCAACGACATCACTGCGACCGACAGCGGCTTCGGGGTGGACAACAACAGGGTCACGTTGATCGGTCGAGATGGAACCCTCGAGAGGTTGCCACTGCAATCGAAGCGCGCGGTGGCCGACCGTGTACTTGACCGGGTGGTGCAACTGCTTGCCTGAGAGCACTGCGCCCTCCCCCAGGTGGAAAATGCTCTCAACGCGTCTGCACTATCGCGTCGCCTGACTTGAAAGCGAGGAACAATACATTGGAACGCAAAGCACTTGAAAAGGCCTACGAGCCCGGCAACATTGAAAAGAAATGGTACGAGTTCTGGGCCTCGCGCGGCTACTTCACGCCACAGATCGACCCCAATCGAGCGCCATTCGTAATCGTAATGCCGCCTCCCAACGTTACCGGCGAGTTGCACGTCGGCCACGCTCTCACCATGACTGTAGAGGACATCCTGATACGCTGGCACAGGATGCTCGGCGATCCTACTCTATGGGTGCCCGGCACTGACCACTCGGGCATCGCGGTGCAGGTTCTCGTCGAGAAGGACCTTGCGCGAGAAGGGCTGACCCGCCAACAGGTGGGCCGCGAAGAATTCCTGCGGCGCGCGTGGGAGCGCGCCATTCGCAGCCGCAAGACAATTGAAGACCAGCAGAAACTGATCGGCGCATCGTGCGACTGGAGCCGTGACACATTCACTCTCGACGAAGGGCCCAGCAAAGCAGTTCGCACTGCGTTCGTCCGACTCTACAAGAAGGGGCTTATCTACCGCGGGGAGCGCATGGTCAACTGGTGTCCCCGTTGTCAGACGGCGCTGTCCGATTTGGAGGTCGAGCACAAGGAGTCCGCAGGACACCTGTACCATTTTCAGTACCCGTTTGCCGACGGGGCTGGCTCGATCACGATTGCCACGACACGTCCCGAGACCTGCTACGGTGACACCGCTATCGCGGTGAACCCGAATGACGAGCGGTATCGGGGCGCGATAGGCCGCACGGTCGTCCTTCCGGTGTGCGGCAGAGAGATACCCATCATCGCGGATGAGTCAGTCGACCCCGCGTTCGGCACAGGAGCGCTAAAAATCACCCCATGCCACGACCCGACCGACCTCGAGATAGCGGACCGCCACGGTCTGCCTCATGTCGATGTGTTCAACGCGGATGGAACGATGAACGCCCAGGCAGGAACGTGCGATGGATTGACCAGAGAGCAGTGCCGGGAACGGGTCATCAAGGACTTCGAAAGCCGCGGACTGCTCGCCACGATCGAGCCGTACTCCCATATGGTAGGGCACTGCGGGCGCTGCGGCACCGCCATCGAGCCTCGCATCAGCACCCAATGGTTCGTCAACACGAAGCCTCTAGCGGAGGCGGCTATCAAAGTAGTCCGTGATGGCGAGATTCGCATCATACCCGAGCATTTCACGCGGGTGTACTACTCGTGGATGGAATCCATCAAGGACTGGTGCATCAGCCGCCAGCTCTGGTGGGGACACCGCATCCCGGTATGGTACTGCGCGGATTGCGGAGCGGTTACGGTCAGCGTGGACACCCCGTCCGAGTGTGAAGCATGTTCAGGGAGCAGTCTCGAGCAAGACCCCGACGTGCTCGATACGTGGTTCAGTTCCGCCCTGTGGACGCATTCGACGCTTGGCTGGCCGGACGACACTGAGGACATGCGCTATTTCTACCCGACCTCGGTGATGCAGACGGGTTATGACATCCTCTTCTTCTGGGTCGCGCGCATGATCATGATGGGAATTGTGGACACGGGAAAGATCCCGTTCCATACGGTCTATCTGAACGGGCTGATCCGGGACGAGCACGGACAGAAGATGAGCAAGATGCGTGGAAACGTAATCAAGCCCGATGCGGCAATCGCCGTGTATGGGGTCGACGCTCTGCGCTTTGCCCTCACGACCGGCAATTCTCCGGGCAACGATTTGTCGCTGGGTAAAGCGAAGCTCGAGGCATCGCGCAACTTCGTCAACAAACTCTGGAATGCCACGAGGTTTGTACTTCAGAGTACGAGTGACTGGCGCGAGGAACATCAGGCGGGCTTTACTCTGCCGGCGCCTGAACGACTGGAAGACCGCTGGATACTCAGTCGAGTCCATCAGTTGATCGTGTCTGTTCGAACACTCATGGAGGAGTTCCAGGTGGGCGAGGCCGAGCGCCAGGTGCACGACTTCGTCTGGTCGGAGTTGTGTGACTGGTACATCGAAATCGCGAAACTCCGCCTTCGAAATCAGGGGGCAGTCAACCCGGGCGACTGCGCACCGGTCGCGTCCCCGGCGCCATACCTCACTGCGGTCCTTGACCTGTCGCTGCGGTTGCTCCACCCGTACATACCATTCGTCACCGAGGAACTCTGGCAGCAACTTCAGCCAGCCGATAGCGGCGCAGAACCGTCACGCTCGATTATCGTGGCTGACTATCCGAAGCCCAATGACTCATGGCTTGATCTGGAGGCGGAACGGGCCATGAGCGCGGCCACCGACATAGTTCGAGCGTTGCGCAACGTTCGGACCGACAGGAAGATGGAGCCGTCACAGTGGCTGGAGGCGAGGCTATACGCGGGCACGATACTCGCTGCCCTGCAGGAGTTGCTCCCCGCGATTGAGTCGCTGTCACGAACACATATCGTGAGCCTCGAGCATCGCGACGAGCGCTTGGAGGATGCGGGCGGCCGTGGTGCGCTCGTGCTCACCGACGCAGAGATAGTCGTCGCCGATGTCTCGGCGGACCATGCCGACCGGGTGAAGGAGCAGTTGGAGAAAGAACTGGCCACCACAAGTAGCCGCCTCGAAGCGGTCGACTCCCGCTTGCAGGATGAGACCTTCCTGTCGAAAGCTCCCGCCGACGTTGTGGCGCGCCAACGCGAACTCGAGGCCAGCCTTCGCGACAAACTCGAGAGACTCAAGATGGAACTGCGGGACTTAAACTAGAGGGGTCGTTTCTCCCGGGCCGCGGTATAGCGATGGAGGACGGTCAGCGCTCGCTTGGTATCGCTCGCGACCCGGGACTTGTCGGAGTTTCGAAGGCGCGTCTTGAAGAGCCAGTACGTGAACTCCTTCAACTGCGTCAGCATCATGGGCCCCCGCAGCGGTAAGCCGGCGTCCCGCTTGTACAGGTCCAACAACTCCGTACGCGTCTTGCCGTACACGTACTTGTACGCATCGTCCAGGTCCGCGTCGTAGTACGTTAGACCACTTGTGCGTCGCCGTTTTCGCAGGTCCTCAAGCACGGCGTGAACCACCATCTCCTCAACGAGCACGCCATAGATGAACGTGAGATAGGCGCTGTATTTCTCCTGTCCGATAAGTTCCTTAAGGTCAAGCCGGGAATCCGTGCCCGGGGGCCTGTCATTGGCGAGGAGCGCAAGCAACTGCTCTTCGGGCACCAGGTCTTCAACCGCCGGAGACAGCCTTTCGCAGATACGCAGCAAATCGAGAGCTTCGCCATCCAGCATGTAGACGAATCGTTCGCCATCGACTTCCTCGTCGGCCAGGGGCCATTCGCGCACCGCCTGCATCATCGCCGAGTACCACGCTTGTCCGCCCAGAACGTTCTCGCGGAGTTCGCTGACAACTGTCGCAGAGTCCTTCGCACTCATCGGATGGAAGTATAGTACGGAAGCTGTACCCAATGCCCGTCAATCACGGGTTCAACAGGCCCCTGGGGATCGGCGCACACGCAACCTCGTTTCAGCCGCTTCTCGGCCGCTGTTCGGACGCGAGTTACGGGTCAAGTCGCGGAAGGTCCGTCAGATAGACCCTGGCGGTACGCCTGTATCATCGACATCCAGGACTGGGCGGTCTTCTCATCGGTCCCGGTGGAGCCGGCTACGTTTCCGGACCTCAGCGCCGCTTCAAGAGCGTCAACCGACGTGATTCCGTGTTCATTTACAAGGCGGTCGATGGCTCTCGCACTGATGCCGGGAACCCGCAGCAGGTCCAATACGCCCGGGGCGAACGACTTCTTCAGCTTCTCATAGTACTCGAGCGTTCCGGTCGTCACGAGTTCAGTCGCCTTGGCAGCTATGGCCTCACCCACTCCGGGCACATCACGCAGGTTGCCACCGTGCGCCACCACTTCCCGCAGTTCGACGGGATAGGAAGAGATGGAACGCGCTGCGTTGTGGTAGGCTCGAATCTTGAAGAGGCTGTCCCGCTTCACCTCAAGAAGGCGGGAGATGTCATCGAGGACGAGTGCGATCTCCTTGTTGCCCACTGGCTGACGCGGCTGAAGCTCTTTCAATCTTTGCCCCGCCCTGCCGGCAGCAGAGATTCGGCAATGCCGCCGTCTACGCTCCGCAGCAGTGTTTGAATTTCTTGCCTGAACCGCAGGGACAGGGGTCGTTGCGGCCCGCCTTCTTGTTTCCGGACAGCGCAGCCACGGGCCGCTTCGCGGCAGGTCTGGACTGTGGTCGGGGCATCGCTTGCTGCGCCTTCACCGATACATGGAACATCGTCAGTGGAACGTCGTGCCGTATGGCGTCAAGCATTCCCTGAAACAGTTCGTGCCCTTCCTTCTTGTACACTACCAGGGGCTGCTGCTGCGCAACCGCACGTAGACCGATGCCCTCCCGCATGTACTCCATAGCCATGAGGTGTTCCATCCAGAGCCGGTCGATCACGTGCAACATCACGAATCGCTCGGCCATCCGCATCGCGTCCGGCCCCAGTTCCTGCTCGCGTTGCTCGTATTGCTTCAGACCCAACTCGGTGACACGCTTAACAAGCTCTTCTTGAGCATTGACGGCCGCCAGCGGGGAGAACAACTCCTGCGCCTGAGGAGATGTCAGAGGAAAGAACGTCTGCAAATCCTGAATCAGCCCGTCCCGGTCAATCTCACCCAGATTCGAATCGACGCGATTCGTGACCAAACCGTGGAGTTCGTCCTGCATCATCTCAAGGATGTTGTCTTTCAGATTGGTCGACGTGATGACTTTCCGGCGTTCGGCGTAGATGACCTCACGATGCTTGTTGAGCACGTCGTCGTACTCGACCAGGTGCTTGCGGATGTCGAAGTGATAACCCTCGGTCTGAGTCTGCGCGTTGGCGAGCGCCTTGGTCACTATGGGATGCTCTATCGGCGTCTCCTCATCCATTCCGGCCCACTGCATGAGCGATTTCACGCGATCACCGCCGAAGCGCCGCATGATTTCATCATCGAGCGACACGTAGAACAAAGTCGAACCGGGATCCCCCTGACGTCCGGACCGACCACGCAACTGATTGTCGATACGCCTGGCCTCATGATGTTCGGTGCCCACCACCGCCAGTCCACCAAGGGCAACCACGTTGTCGTGCTCCCGTTGCCAATCGTCGGGATCGCGGTTCTCGGTCGTGCCGCCAAGTATTATGTCGACTCCGCGGCCGGCCATATTGGTGGCAACAGTGACGGCGCCCAGCCGGCCGGCGTCCGCAACGATTGCGGCCTCTCGCTCGTGATTCTTCGCATTGAGCACCTGGGCGCGGATGCCGTTCCGCAAGAAAAGGTCGCTGATGACTTCGGAAGTCTCGATGGAGGTAGTGCCGACCAGCACCGGCCTCCCGGCCTGGTTCAACTCCTTGACTTCCCGGACAACGGCCTTGAATTTGGACGGCTCGTCGCGATACACCCTGTCCGCGAGGTCCTGCCGAATCATCGGCCGATGAGTAGGTATCTCGACAACCTCGAGCTTGTAGATGCGACTGAATTCTTCAGCTTCGGTGACTGCTGTACCCGTCATACCCGCGAGTTTCGTGTACATCCTGAAGAAGTTCTGGAACGTCACGGTTGCGTGTGTGACGCTTTCCCTTTGAACGGCGACATGTTCCTTCGCCTCCAGCGCCTGGTGCAATCCCTCGGAGTAGCGACGCCCGGGCATCAGCCGGCCGGTATGCTCGTCAACAATGATGACCTGACCGTTCTTGACAACGTAATCCTTATCACGCTTGAAAAGCGCATGCGCGCGCAATGCGCTCTGCATATAGAAGGTCAGCGCGTAATTGGAGCGGTCGAACAGATTGGGTCCCTTCAGCAGGCCCTGGTCGCGCAACATGCCCTCTACACGGGGAATGCCCTCTTCGTCGGTCAGGTGGACCGAACGAGTGCGTTCATCGATGCTGTAGTCGCGGTCACGCACGAGGGTGGCCACTATCCTGTCGAGCATACCGTACAGCCCGGCCGCCTCTTCGGACGGTGCGCTTATGATGAGCGGCGTTCTCGACTCATCGATGAGGATGTTGTCCACTTCATCCACGATGGCGTAGTTGAGAGAGCGCTGCACGCACTGGCTGAGGTCGGTAACCATGTTGTCACGCAAATAGTCAAAGCCGAACTCGTTGTTGGTGCCGTACGTGATGTGCGCGCGGTATGCTTCCTGCCTCGAAATCGGACGCAGTTTCGACCAGCGTCCCAGCGGATCCTCGTACTCGGGGTCATAGATGAACGAGGGTTGCTGATTGACATCGTCCTGGCGTCCGGTAATGCAGGCAACCGACAGGCCCAGGAAGTGGTAAATGGGCCCCATCCAGAGGCAGTCACGTTTGGCAAGGTAGTCGTTCACGGTCACAAGGTGTGCGCCCTTGTCCAGCAACGCGTTCAAATAGAGCGGCAGAGTGGCAACCAACGTCTTGCCCTCGCCGGTCTTCATCTCGGCGATTCTGCCTTCGTGGAGGGCGATTCCGCCAAGAAGCTGCACGTCGAAGTGCCGCAGGCCGATGGTCCGTTGCGAAGCTTCCCGAACGGCGGCAAACGCCTCGGGCAGCACCTCGTCCAATGCGGCGCCTTGGGCCAGCCGCTCACGAAACTGGTCACTGATTGCGCCAAGATCGGAGTCGCTGCGCTGCTGGAATTGCGCTTCGAGGTCGTTGATCTGCCGCACCGCCGAGTCCAGCTTCCTCAGCTGTTTCTCGTTGGAGTCAAACAGACCGCCGAATGTCTTGCCTAAGAGCGAACCGATGCGTGCCACAGGTTACCAGTGTACCTCGATTGAGGCACCTTACTCAAACATTGCGCCGATGGACAGACCGGTATGGATGCGGTGAATCGCCTCACCCAGAAGAGACGAAATAGACAGTACGGTTATCTTGTCCAGCATCTTCTCTTGTGGAATCGGGATGGTATCCGTCACCACCACTTCCTTGACCGGAGAATTGGCGATCCGCTCTACTGCCTTGCCGGACAGCACCGCATGGGTGGCGCACGCGTACACCTCGAGTGCTCCCTTCTTGAGCAACGTATCCACCACGTTGGTCAACGAACCGGCGGTATCAATCTCGTCATCCACCGTCAGGGCGACGCGACCACTTACCTCACCGATGACGTTGAGCGCCTCGGTGGCATCGTTATTGCCCAGGCGGCGCTTTTCGATGATGGCGAGTGAGGCGTTGAGATTGGCTGCGACATCGCGGGCCCGCTTGGAGATGCCGATGTCCGTCGCTACCACGACCAGATCGCCGAGCTTCTTGCCGCGGAAATACTGGCTCAACAGGCTGACGGCCGTCAGTTCATCCACCGGTATCGTGAAGAAGCCCTGTATCTGCGGAGCATGAAGGTCCACAGTAAGCAGCCGGTTGGCTCCCGCCGTCGTCAAGAGGTCTGCAACGAGACGCGCAGTGATGGGCACTCGTGGTTGGTCTTTCTTGTCTGTGCGCCCATACCCGTAATACGGAACCACAGCCGTGATCCGGCCTGCGGATGCACGCTTGAAAGCGTCCAACATGATCAGCAATTCAACGAGGCTGTTGTTTACCGGACGACAGATAGGCTGCACTATGAATACGTCGCGTTGCCTGACGTTTTCGAGGATTCGAACAAAGGTGTTCTCGTTTGAGAACTCGAACACTTCGCTCTGGCCAAGCGGCATACCCAGGTATTCGCAGACGGCCATCGCCAGAGCAGGATGAGAATTGCCGGTGAACACTTTTAGTTCGTCCATGAACAAGCCACCTCAGGCCCCCACGGGGCGCGCGCATTATAGCACCGCTGTTTGAGACGCAGAGGTCACGCAGCAGAAGGCGCTGCCTTTCAATCAGACTGCACCAGGGATGGGATGACGTTGGCACAGTTCCATCACCGAACGATGCACGTTATCCCGAACCGCCTCGCTGGCAGGCTCACGCAGGACCTGGCAGACCAACCGCGCGACCAGCCTCACCTCGTCCGGAGTGAAACCGCGCGTTGTGATGGCGGGAGTCCCCACACGCAGGCCACCCGCAATCATGGCTGATCTCGTGTCGTATGGAATCTTGTTGCGATTCGCCACTATGCCCGCGCGCTCAAGAGCATCCTGGGCTTCTTTTCCCGTTATGTTGAGATTCGCGAGATCAACGAGCACAAGGTGATTATCGGTGCCTCCGCTTACGAGTCGCAACCCGGCTTCAACAAATTCCTGCGCCACCAGTTTCGAGTTGGCAACGATCGCTTCAGCGTACTGCTTGAATGCCGGCTGCATCGCCTCCAGGAAACACACGGCTTTGGCCGCGACGATGTGCATCAGCGGGCCGCCCTGGCTGCCGGGAAAGACTGCTGAGTCGATCTTCGCCGCGTGAGTCGCCTTGCCGAGGATGAAGCCTCCCCGTGGGCCGCGCAGGGTCTTTTGAGTGGTTCCAGTAACCACATCAGCGTAGGGAACGGGCGAAGGATGGACCCCACCCGCGATAAGACCCGCGATGTGCGCGATGTCCACCATGAGCAGCGCTCCCACCTCACGGGCTATTTCGCCAAACACGGCGAAGTCGATGACACGAGGATACGAACTGGCCCCAGCGACAATCAGGGCGGGTCTCTGGTGCAGCGCCAGGGATCGAACGTGATCGTAGTCAATCGTCTCCGTCTTGCGGTCCACGCCGTACGTCATGGCCCTGTATATCTTCCCGGAGAAACTTACCTCCGCGCCGTGGGTCAAGTGTCCGCCGTGACTCAGGTCCATCCCCAGAATACTGGCGCCCGCCGGAATCAATGCCTGATACGCAGCGAAATTTGCCTGGCTGCCAGAGTGCGGCTGCACGTTTGCATGTTCAGCACCGAAGACCGACTTTGCCCGGGAGATAGCGAGAGTCTCCACTTCGTCTACTACGCCACATCCGCTGTAGTACCGGCGCCCCGGATAGCCTTCAGCGTACTTGTCCGTCAGCAGAGAGCCCATCGCCTGAAGTATCGCGTGGCTCACGTGATTCTCTGAGGCGATGAGGTCGATGGTAGTGGACTGCCGTTCGCTTTCCCGTGCAACGAGGGAAGCGATTGCGGGGTCCAGCGAACGTAGCGAGTCGCCACCTGCCGGCGAAGTCATGGAGCACGTACTATACTACGCGCGTAGTAGGCGGTCAACCACGCGGAGAACGCCGCCGCTGCTTTGACACTGCTATATGGCCGTGGTAGATTACCGAAGATTAGCAGACACGGTAGCGGAGTGCTAATGAGTCTGACACCGAGACGACAGAATATACTTCGTACGATCGTAAGCGAATACGTGGTAACGGGTACCCCGGTCGCATCGAAGACCATCTCGATGAGCGATGTGCGCATGAGTCCGGCCACCATCCGGAACGATGTCACATCGCTCGAAGAGGAAGGGTATGTGACGCGTCCACACACGTCCGCGGGGGCAGTTCCAACGGATCGTGCGTACCGGTTCCTCGTGGAGTCCATCGGCCACGATGTGCAGCTTCCGTTGACCGACCAGTTGCTGATAGCCGGGGTGTGTCACGACGGCACTGAGGAACTGGACAAACGGCTACGCCTTATCGCAACGCTTCTGGCTCACTTCGTGCATAACGCGGCGCTGGTAACGCAGCCCAAGGCTGCACGAGCCACTCTCCGGCATCTACATATCGTGTCACTTCAGGATTCGCTTGCCCTGCTCATCCTTGTGCTTTGCGAGCCCGCAGTCGTACGGCAGCACACCATATCCTTGCCCGCGCCGCTCACGCAGGACGAACTCACCGAGCTGTCAAACAGATTGGGCGCCAGGCTGTCTGGAATGACCTTCGAGGAGGTCTCCAGCGAGATAGAAAAATCGGGCGCCGAGCGAGAGATTGTTCGCGAAATAGCCGATATAATGAAAGCGGAAGACCGCCCCGAGTTGGGCCGGGCCTACCTGGAAGGACTGCACCTCGTTCTGAGCCAGCCTGAGTTCGCGAAGAGTCCACGAACTCTGACACTGCTCAGACTCATGGAGCGTGACGACTGGCTCGAAACGGCTCTCGGTCCTGATGTCTCTGAGGATGGCATACGTGTAATCATCGGGCAAGAGAATCGCGACGAGGCTCTGCAGGACCTCAGCCTCGTTATCGGCAACTATGGATTGTACGGGCGGTCAAGGGGCGTCATCGGGGTGGTGGGACCAAAGCGAATGGATTACACTCGTGCAATTTCATCGGTCAATTACCTGGCGTCATTGCTGAGTGAATCCCTCAGCGATCCCGCGCGGTAGAAGGGGGGGCTATCTGTGATGCAGGAAGATCCACAGTTCGAGATTCCCATTGACGATGCGCAGAACGACACGACCGCGCTGACCGCAGCACGGGAGCAATTGCTCGCGGCTGAGGAGCAGGCACACAATTACCTCGTCAACTGGCAGCGCACGCAGGCGGATTTCGAGAACTATAAGAAGAGAGCGCAGCAGGAGCGGCGCGAGTCAATGGACCTGGCGAATAGCACGCTCGTGGCGAAACTGTTGAGCGCCCTGGACGACCTGGAGCGGGCCTTCTCCCGCCCCGCCGCGGAGATGAAGACCGCATCCTGGGCAACCGGCGCGCGTCTCAGTTTTCAGAAATTGAAGAACGCACTCGACAGTGAGGGCCTGCAGCAGATAGATGCCGTGGGGCAGGCTTTCGATCCGCGATTCCATCAGGCCGTGATGCAACGGCCCGGTGACGAGGGGATAGTGCTTGAGGAGATTCAAAAGGGTTATACCATGAACGGCCGGGTTCTGCGTCCCAGTATGGTAGTTGTCGGCTCGCACGAAGAAGAAGTGAACGAGGATAGTGAAGAGTAAGGAGGAATCAGATGGGGAAAGCTATTGGAATAGACCTGGGGACTACCCTCAGTGTGGTTGCGGTGATGGAGGGCGGCGAGCCCAAGATCATACCGAGTGCCGAGGGAGGCAATCTGGTGCCGTCGGTGGTCGCCATCAGCAAGAATGGCGAACGACTGGTGGGGGAGATTGCTAAACGCCAATCGATCGTCAATCCGGAGAACACGGTCTTCAGTATCAAGAGGCTGATCGGCCGTAAATTCAGCGACGCCTCCGTGCAGTATGACATCAAGAGGCTACCGTACAAGATCGTGGCCGCGCCCAACGGCGACTGCCGCGTGGTCATGGGTGGGAAAGATTACAGCCCGCAGGAAGTATCGGCGATGATCCTTCAGAAGCTGAAGGCGGACGCCGAGGCCTACCTGGGAGAGAAGGTCACGGATGCGGTCATCACCGTGCCGGCCTACTTCAACGACAGCCAGCGGCAAGCGACCAAAGACGCCGGCGCAATCGCAGGCCTGAACGTCCTGCGCATCATCAACGAGCCGACTGCGTCATCTCTTGCGTACGGCATGGATAAGTCAGGTGACCGCACAATCGCCGTGTACGACCTCGGTGGCGGCACGTTCGACATCTCGATTCTGGACATCGGTGACGGAACATTCCAGGTTAAGTCCACCAATGGCGACACTCACCTCGGCGGAGATGACATCGACCAGCGGATTATGGACTGGATATGCGATGAATTCCGCAAGGAATCGGGCATCGACCTGAAGCAGGACCGCATGGCATTGCAGCGCATCAAGGATGCCGGCGAAAAGGCAAAGAAGGAGCTGTCCACGGTCGCGCAGACGGAGATTAACCTTCCGTTCATAACCGCGGATGCGAGCGGCCCCAAACACCTCACGATGACACTGTCCAGGGCAAAACTGGAGCAACTGACCGCGGACCTTCTTGATCGAACCCTGGAGCCCGTAAGGCAAGCGCTCAAGGACGCCGGTATCACTGCCGCTCAGGTAGACGACGTGGTCCTTGTTGGCGGCCAGACCCGAATGCCGAAAGTGCAGGAAATCATCCGGCAGTTCTTCGGCAAGGAGCCCGTGAAAGGCGTGAATCCTGATGAGGCCGTAGGACTTGGTGCAGCCATTCAGGCCGGCGTACTCAAAGGAGAAGTGGGCGAAGTCCTCTTGCTCGACGTGACGCCCCTGACTCTCGGCATCGAGACACTCGGCGGAGTCAGCACTCCGCTCATCCCCAAGAATACGACCATCCCCACCGAGAAGAGTCAGATATTCAGCACCGCGACAGACAGCCAGCCTAGCGTCGAGATTCACGTCATCCAAGGAGAGCGTCCGATGGCCGGCGACAATCGAACTCTGGGCAGGTTCATGCTCGACGGCATTCTTCCCGCGCCCAGGGGCGTACCACAGATCGAAGTCACGTTCGAGATAGACGCGAACGGCATCCTCAACGTCAGCGCCCGCGACAAGGGAACAGGCAAAGAACAGAAGATAACCATCACGGCGTCCAGCGGCCTCAGCAAAGAGGAAGTTGAGAAGATGAGGCAGGAAGCCGAAAAGCATGCCGGAGAGGACAGCCGGCGCAAAGAAGAAGTGGAAACGCGCAACGCCGCTGACAGCCTGGCCTACCAGGCAGAGAAGACCATTCGGGAACATGGGGACAAGCTGCCCGCGGACATCAAGCAGGAGATAGACGGCAAGACCGCCGCACTGCGGAGCGCCCTTATGGGGCAAGATGTGTCGGGCATCAAGAGCGCGATGCAATCGTTGTCCGATAGTCTCCAGAAGGCCGGCTCAGCCGTATACGGACAGCCCGGCCAGGGCGGACCGCAGGGACCACAGGGGCCACAGGGTCCCGAGACGCCGGACGAGGGCACCGTCGAAGGCGAATTCAGGGAGGTATAGCAGCTACATATGGATCTACGCGAGTTCGAACGAACCGCCACACGCATTCGGGAGCGAGCGAGCGCTGAAGGCAGACTCATCGACAACCCCGACGACGCCGAGTTGACGTCGATCCTTGAACGAGAGCCCGGGGTGCGCAGAACTCTCTACGGCAATCACGTCGCGGAGAGCGAGCCCACTTCGCGTTCCGCCATCTTCACGAAGAATAGCGTGGACGATGCGTTCGGTGACGACGAGGTCTCCTTTCTGGCACAGTGCGAGGAGAACCTCTCGCATCAGCGGATAATCTCGATCGACCGCATCGTCGGACACAAGGAGAGCACGACGAGCGTCCGGCTCCTTGTGCCCGAGCGCTTCGCACATGTGGCGTTTGGTGGCAGGAACCTGTTCTATCCCCCGGATGCGCCTGTCACCACTCCCACGTACCAGATAGTGTTCTTCTACGACGACGCGTTCGACAGGAATCGCGACCTCCCGCTGGCCCAGAAGGACATCACCATCAGGCTCGCCATGCTGGATGATGGCAAGTTCGTGAAGGTCGTACGCAACGGCAACTACATCGGCGAGTACAAGAAAGGCGTTTTCGCCGCCGAAGACTGGACTCAGAAGACGTACGGCAAGGGCATCTTCCTGCACGGAGGATGCCGTGAAGACCATTTGCAGTCAGCGCACGGAGACTACAAAACTGTCCGAACCATACTCGTTGCGTTGAGCGCAAATGGAAAGACTTCAACCACATGCAAGATTCTCGCCCGCAAGGGCAACGAGAAATCATGGCTCATCCAGGACGACGGCGGGACGCTGATGCCGGACGGCTCCTTCAGGGGATTTGAGGGCGGCGGCGTGTTCGTTAAGACCGAGGGAGTCAACCCGGGAAGTCAGGCAGAGATCTTCTATGGTCTGATGAAGCCTTCGACGCTCTGCGAGAACGTATTCGTGGATGAGAATGGGGAGTTCGACTTCTACAACTTCCAGCGGACTTCGAACGGGCGAGCTGTCGTGAAGCGAAGTGACTTCATGCACGCCAGTTCCTACATCGACGTGCCGAAGATCGATAACTTCGTTCTTATCACGAGGGGCCCGCTGATCCCGGCCATCTCGCGTCTCAATCGCGAACAAGCGGCCGCACTGATGGTGCTGGGGCAGGCGATGGAGTCATCCGCAGGGAATCCCGCGCTCGCCGGCACAATCAGGGGCGAGTTCTTCTACGACCCGTTCGTGGCGGGCAACCGCGCAGCCCACGCAAACAGATTCTACGAGATTCTGCTCGGGCTTCCGGACATGAAATACTTCTTGCTTAATACCGGCGCGATCGGTGTTCTGTCGCAAGGGGCGGGCGACCTGGATGAGCCTGCAGCGAGCAGGTATCACGACATCAAACTCGAGGACACCATGGCTATTCTTGACTCGCTTCTGAGGGGCGGGCTGGAGGACTGGGTCGACTCGCCCACAGGTTTCCAGGTGCCGGGGTCGGTGAGGGCGGTAGACGATATCTACTTCCATCCCGAAAAGCTATTTGCGGCCGGTGAGTTCGAAGAGAACCAGAATGGCCTGAATCAGGTCCGCCGCGAGGCCATCGAGAAACTGGGCAACGAACTCCATCCCGCAATCCGCCACGCGTTCGACGCGTGACGGCGCAAATTTCTAATTTCGACCGCGATGCCCGCGGACCGTGGATGGTGCGCGGGCGTTGCGGCGGTTTGCCGCAGAGCATCTATTGGTGGCGCGAATCAAAGCAAGTACACTATCGAGAATCGGTGGAAAGGTGAGGTCAAATCCAACATGGCGACCAAGAAACAACTTCGTATGAAGCTCGAACACGACAAGGCGCAGGTGCTGGAGCGACTGGAACTGTTGAAGGTTGACGGCAGCAGCGCCGGTGAGACGCGCGAGGGAAGCCCCTTCGGCAAGAGGGAAGAAGAGGCTACGGAGGCATTCGAGCTTGAGAAGCGCATGGCAATGGAGCACAGTCTGGGAACAAGTCTCGCCGAAATCACCCGTGCCCTCGCGAAATTCGAGTCCGGCAACTATGGCAAGTGCGAGATTTGTGGCGGCGATATAGAGCCCCACCGTCTGGAAGCCCGTCCCCAGGCCAGCCTATGCATGCGCTGTATGGCACAGCAGCCCAAGAGCGTGAGCGGTGTATCGTAGTCGTCTGATTGCAGGGGCGGCCTTGTTCTCCTGCGCAATCCTAGCCGACCAGATTACCAAGTCACAGGTTCGACTTCTTCTCCCGATCGGTCAATCCGTCCATGTGGGCGGCCCCCTCTATCTGACTCACGTCGAGAATGCGGGATCGGTGTTTGGGTTCGGACAGGGCCACGTGCTTATTCCCACAATCGCCACCCTTATAATCCTCATATTGATTCCGCTTGTGGTGCGTGACCTTTACGTGCGCTACGGGTACGTGCTGACGGTGCTCGAGTCGGCATGCGTCGGGCTCATCGCCGGCGGCGCGGTCGGCAACCTGGTCGACCGAATCGTGCGTTCGGCGGTGACGGATTTCATCGATGTCCACCTCTTCGCAAGTTTCAGATGGCCCGCGTTCAATGTGGCCGACTCATCGGTCGTGATCGGCACCCTCATACTCCTCGCTGCATTTCTCCGACACGGGGCGAGCGGAGCAGAGCGCAATGCCAATCCCTGAGACAGCCGGTCACCAACTATCGCTTCGCGCCGACACACCATTTGAACGCCTGGACGTGTTCCTCTGCCAGCGAGTTTCCGCCGTGGGCACTCGTTCTCACGCGCAACGGCTGATACGGGAAGACCTGGTGAGGGTCAACGGTCTGCCCAGGAGAGCTTCCCAACCCGTCCGCATCGCAGATGTTGTCACCGTGTTCATCCCTGACCCTCCAGGTGCCCCGAAGGCGGAAGACCTGCCACTCACCGTGCTATACGAGGATGCCGACGTTGCGGTAATCGACAAGCCGGCGGGGGTCGTGGTGCATCCGGCCCCGGGCCACAGCGAGCACACGGTGGTCAATGCCCTGTTGTCGCGATATCCGAACCTCAATTGTGGCGACATATTTCGCCCGGGCATCGTCCACAGATTAGACAAGGACACTTCAGGCCTCATGGTCGTCGCACTCAACGCCGAGGCGCAACAGTGGCTCATCTCTCAGTTCAAGATCGCACAGGTACACAAGACATATCTCGCACTGGTGGTTGGCCGCATCGAGGAAAGCGGGAGCATCGACGGGCCCATCGGCCGCCACCCCATTCACCGTAAGCGGATGGCCTTGACTGCGACTGGAAAACCGGCACACACGAACTTCACGCCCGTGGAGAGTCTCGGAGGGTTCACGCTCATCGAGGCGCGGCCCGTCACGGGCCGCACGCATCAGTTGCGCGTGCACCTGGCATCGATTGGGCACCCGATCGCCGGCGACCGAACGTACGGTGGGCGAGCGGCATGGCGCACACTGGAGCCATCGTTGCAGAGGCAATTTCTCCATGCGACCTCTTTGAGCCTCCGTCTTCCGCACACGGAAACGGAGCGGCAGTTCACGTCTCCGCTTCCCCCGGACCTCACGCAAGCGCTCGACAGGGCACGGCAACTTGCTCCGGCGCAGTCTTGCCCGCCAACTTCCGACATGGTATAGTGCCTCCACTTCTCGATGGACAGCAAGCAGTATCTCGAATCTCTCGACAAGCTATCGGGCGATCAGAATCGGCGCGAGAGCAAACTGTTGGCCGAGTTGCTCGGGGAGGCAGGGTATGAAGACCTTGCAGCCTACGAGGCGAACCTCGCGGAACAGCAGAGTCGGCTCCTGTTCTCCATTCAAGCCGAACTCGAAGACACCGAGATGGCTCTGCGCCAGAGCGAATTGCTCGCCCAGAAACTGAAGAAGCATCTCGACCGTTTGAAGGGGCTTCAGAAGGTTCTGTCCAAGTAGCTTGATCGTGGAACGACCGGGTTGGTCGCCTGCCCAGGCGTTCGACCGCCGGTTCCCTGGAATTACCGTGCATGATGACCCACACTGAGAATCCCGTCAGAGTCCGTTTCGCACCAAGTCCCACAGGCTATCCCCATGTCGGCAATATCCGTACGGCCCTTTTTAACTGGCTGTTCGCACGCCACTGTGGAGGGGTGTTTATCCTGAGGATAGAAGATACAGACACCGCCCGCTTCGTAGAGGGCGCCGTCGAATCGATCGAGGACGGACTGACATGGCTGGGCCTCGACTGGGACGAAGGGCCCGTGTTCCAGTCGGGCAGGCTGCCGGTCTATCGCGACGCGGCCGACAGGTTGGTTCGTGAAGGGGCAGCATACCGTTGCTTCTGTTCGTCGGAGAGACTCGAAGCCGTGCGTGCCGAGCTAGCGCGACAGAAGCTCCCACCCAGGTATGACAGTCATTGCCGATCACTCACCGAGGCTGAAGTGTCCTCCCGCCTGGCGGCCGGCGAGCCGTCCGTCGTGCGGTTCAAGATGCCACTCGAAGGCGACACCACCTTCACCGACCTCATACGCGGTCCAGTAACGTTCAACAACGCGACTCTGAATGATTATGTCCTGTTGAAATCGGATGGCTATCCCACCTATCACCTCGCCAACGTGGTGGACGATCACGAGATGCGCATCACGCACGTGATGCGCGCGGACGAATGGATATCCAGTACTCCGCTCCACATGATGCTGTATGGTGCCTTCGGATGGACTCCCCCGTCGTTTGCGCATCTTCCGATGATACTGGGGCCCGACAAGGCCAAGCTTTCCAAGCGCCACGGGGCCACCACGGTCATCGAATATCGGGATCAAGGATATCTGCCCGAGGCCTTGTTCAATTTCCTCGCGCTTCTCGGGTGGTCGCTCGACGACAAGACGGAGTTGTTTACGCGGGATGAACTCGTCGCCGCTTTCAGTCTCGAACGCATCGGCAAGACGGCCGCCGTCTTCAACAAGCCGAAACTGGACTGGATGAACGGGGTCTACATCCGGGCTCTGTCGCCTGACGAATTTGCACGACGCGCGCTGCCGTATCTCGAAAGAGACCTGCCGCAGGAAGTGAACCGTCCGATCGATCTTGAGTACGTGGGCGGCGTTTCGCGGCTCGTTCAGGAACGTGTGAAGGTGCTCTCCGAATTGGGTGGGCTGTGTGACTTCTTCTTTCTGGACAGAATCTCTTATCCCGCCGTGGAGCTGGTGGCGAAAGGATTGGATGCGCCTCGCACCGTTTACATCATCAGGCAAGTACGGGTGCGACTCGAGTCCATCGAGACGTGGGACCTGACCACCCTTGAAGGCGTGATCCGGCCCCTCATTGAACTCCTGGACGTATCTGCGAAGCAGCTTTTCAGCGTGCTGCGAGTCGCCTTCACCGGACGGTCCGCAGCGCCGCCGTTGTTTGATACCATGGAGGTATTGGGGAAGAACCGGTGTCTCGCAAGACTCGCGGACGCCGAAGTACTATTGAACGAACAAGAGAAGCGTACCGCCCCTCGGGGCGATGCGTAAGCGAAGGAGGTCTCTCAGATGCCAGAGTTGAGAATGGTGGTCTGCTGCAAGCAGACGCTGGATCCGGAAGCACCACCCACCGCCTTCAAGATTGACTCAACTACCAAGCGAATGACGCTGCCCGGGGACATCAAGCCAGTTATCGGCCAGTACGATGAGTTCGCACTCGAGGCCGCGCTTCGCTTGAAGGGCGCCGTTGGCGGCAAGATAACGGTCCTGAGCCTGGGCAACAAGTTGGTACGAGACGTCATCAAGAAGGCCCTCGCCGTGGGCGGCGACGAACTCGTGCTGCTCGAGGACCCGGCATTTGAGGACAGCGACAGCTGGTCAACGGCATATGCGCTCTCCCTGGCCATCAAGAAGCTGGACGGATTTGACGTCATCTTCTGCGGCCGCCAGTCCTCGGACCTCGATGCCGGTCAGGTCGGCCCGGGACTCGCGGAATTGCTCGGCCTCCCACTGGTGACGCTCGCGCGCAAGGTGGAAGCTGTCGATGGCGGCCTGCGCATCGAACAGGTCATTCCCGACGGCTTCCAGGTGGTCGACGTGAAGACTCCCGTGGTGGTCACGGTTACCAGTGAACTGGGCAACCTTCGTTATGCTGTCCTCAAGGGAATCATGGCAGCGGCGAGAAAGCAGCCCGTGGTCTGGACACCCACAGACCTCGGTGTCGACGCATCAGAATTTGGCGCGTCAGGTCGGCGCTTGAAGCTCTCCCGCCTGTACCAACCGGTGAAAGAGGCTCGTTGCGAGGTCATCGCCGGCGAAACGCCCGCCGAGGCCGGAGCCAATCTTGCGGTGAGGCTTCGTGAAGCCAAAGTCATCTAGCACGATACGCCAGGAGGTCACCAATGGAAGACTATAGCGGAGTAATGGTATACGGTGAGTTCTCGGGAGCGAGACTCACCTCGACGACGAGTGAACTGCTCGAATGTGGACGAAGACTCGCAGCACAGTTGGGCCAGCAGTTGTCCTGCGTTCTAGCGGGAGACGCGCCCACGGTCATTCTGGACGACGCCGCGGCGCGCGGCGCTACGACTATCTATACTGCCGACCTCGCGGGCAGGTCGCCGCTCGATGTTGAAGCGCAACTCCCGGTGGGTATGGCGGCTGTAGCGGCAGCGAAGCCCGCCCTCATCCTCATCGGTCACACGGCACTGGGGCGGGAGCTTGGACCACGACTCGCCTTCCGCCTGGGCACCGCGGTTACAACGGACTGCATCGACCTGCAGATTCAGCCGGACACCCACCGCATCATCATGACCAAGCCGGTATACGGCGGAAACGCGCTGGTAGACTTCGTCAGCGAGACGACCCCGCAAATCGCAACCGTGCGTCCCAAGGCAATGTCCGCGGGAGAAGCGACGCCGGGACTGGAGGCAAAGCTAGTGCCTCTCAGCGTCGAGTTCCCGCCAAACCAGGTTGTCGTCAAGGAACGGGTGCTTGAAGAAGTCGTGGGACTCAAACTCGAGGATGCAGCAGTCGTAGTGAGTGGTGGCCGTGGCGTTGCCGGTCCTGAGCCCTTCAATACTGTGCTCAAGGAACTTGCCGATGTGCTGCATGGAGCGGTGGGCGCGTCCCGGCCCGCGTGCGATAACGCCTGGGCGCCGGAAACGATGCACATAGGACTCACGGGCAAGATCGTGGCGCCGGAAGTCTATATAGCGGTTGCAATTTCCGGGGCAAGCCAGCACATGTCGGGATGCTCGGGTTCAAAGACGATTATCGCCATCAACAAGGACCCTGAAGCTAACATCTTCCGCGAGGCTACCTTTGGAGTCGTCGGCAGATTCGAGGATGTCGTGCCAGCCTTTACCGCGAAGCTGCGCGAACTTCTCTGCGACTGATCTCGGTCTCATCGAAACGAGAAGGCTGCGCGGCCAAGGCCGCGCAGCCTTTCTTCGTGCGACGAAGAGCCCGTGACTACTCCGTCTTCTGCGCGTGTTTCGCCACTATCTTCTGGCTCAAGTGCGCCGGCACTTCCTCGTAGTGACTGAACTCGATGTCGAAGTCTCCCCGGCCCTGCAGCATCGAGCGCAGGTCAATCGCGTAACGCAACAGCTCGGAGTATGGCGCCTGCGCGGAAATCACGTTCAAACCGCTCTCGGGCACCATACCTTGCACACGTCCACGCTTGGTGTTGAGGTCACTGATGACGTCACCGGTCATGCCTTCCGGCACTCTGATGGTCAGGTTCATTATGGGTTCGAGCAACACCGGCTGCCCCTGCTGCAGCCCCTTCTTCAACGCCTGAGCGGCGGCAATCTTGAATGCGATATCGGAAGAATCCACGGGATGGAAGCTACCGTCCACAAGAGTGACTTTGACGTCGACCAGCGGGCAACCGGCGAGCACGCCCTCCTGGCGGGCTTCGTTGATACCTTTCTCGATAGACGGGAGATAGTTGGACGGCACGGCGCCACCGACAATCTTGACGTCATACTCGAACCCACCACCCTTGGGGAGTGGTTCAAGTTCCAAAACCGCGTGCCCGTACTGACCGTGTCCTCCGGTCTGTTTCTTGTGTTTGTGTTCGGCCCGAGTGGGGACGCTGATCGTTTCCTTATAAGGAACGGCCGGAGGCGTAAGAACCACTTTCACGCCGAACTTGCGGCTCATCTTGTCCTTGACGACCTCCAGATGCGTCTCGCCCACGCCGGAGAGAAGGTTCTCGCCGGTCTCCGGATCACGACGCAACACGAGCGCGGGATCTTCCTCGATCATTCGTGGCAGGATCGTGCTCATCTTATCGAGGTCGCCCTTCGACTCAGGATGAACGGCCAGGCTATAGGTCGCTTTCGGAAATGCGATGCCGGGCAGCGCCGATTGGTCCTTGGCGCCGAGGGTGTCGCCCGTCGCTGTTACGCTGAGCTTCGCGACCGCTCCGATGTCGCCGGCCGACACCTTGCTGACAGTCATCTGCTGCTTGCCCAATGGCAGAAAGAGCTGGCCGATGCGCTCCACCGTGTTCTTGTTGATATTGACCACCTGCGAGTTGCTCGCAATCTCGCCGGAATAGACTCTGAAATAGCTGATCTTGCCGGTGAACGGGTCCGCGGTGGTCTTGAATACCAGCGCCAGGGGCGGATTGGAGGCGGATGCGACGACGCTGGCTTCGAGTCCGGCAGTTTCCACCGGTGATGGCAGAGTAGAACACACGGTGTCAATGACTGTGTCGACGCCGATGCCCTTGATAGCCGATGCGACCACGACCGGCACCGCGATTCCGGCGAGCGTCGCGCGTCGAACGGCGTCCGCGATCTCGGCGTTGGATAGTTCCGCACCCTCCAGGTACTTGTTCATGAGGTCGTCATCGACCTCGACTACCACCTCCACCAGATTGTCCCGCAGTGATGACGCCTCATCCTTGAGTTCGGCAGGAACGTCCTGCTCGGCATCCTGGACGTACGCACGCATCGTGACGAGATCGATGAAGCCACGAAAATCCGATTGAGAACCTACCGGCATCTGCATGGCAACGCAACGGCTCGACAATTTGGATTGGATATCGCCAAGGGTCTTGACGAAATCAGCGTTCTCCCGGTCCATCTTGTTGATCACGACCAGGGCCGGAAGATGCGCGTCACGAACGTAGGACCACACCTGCTCTGTACCCACCTCCACCGAACTGCTGGCACACACCACCAGCAACGCAGAATCAACCACCCGCAGCGCCGCCTTCACCTCACCGGAGAAGTCGAGATACCCGGGCGTGTCGATTATGTTTACCTTGTGCCCCTTCCACTCCAGAGGCAACAATGCGAGGTTGAGACTCATGTGACGCTCTATCTCGCTGGGATCGTAGTCGGAAACGCTCGTGCCCTCAAGCACGCTGCCCAGACGCTTGATGGCCCCGGAACGAAACGCCATCGCTTCTGCAAGTGTCGTCTTGCCACAACCATAGTGTCCCAGCAATGCGACATTGCGCAGCTTGTCAGGTGAGTATGATTCCACGGCATAACTCCTTTGCTGAGGTCAGCGGTCAGGACGTAACACGCGTGATTATACGAGCACTTCCTTCACCTTCGCAAGAATTGCGGGTGGCTGGAGGCGATGCTACAATGCCCGAGTTCGTAGAAGGTATGTTGCTCTCACACGACGAAGTAGGACACATCGCGTGGCTGGCACGTCTCGGAGTGACCGACGCTGAGATCGAAGTCTTCCGGGAGGAGTTGTCAGTCATTCTGGAGCATTTCCGCGCACTTGAGGAACTGGACACGGGCGATGTCCCCACGGCTACACATGCGAGCCTGCTCCACAATGTATTTCGTGATGATGTGCCCCAAAGGTCGCTTTCCAGTGACGAGGTTCTCGCCAACGCGCCGGACAGCCAGGATGGCTGCTTCCGCGTGCCCCCGATACTGGAGTAGCCCGCAGTGACGGCACGATATACGGGAGGAGCAGGCACATGAGCGGAGAGCCGCACACACTTTCCATGCACGCTGCGCGCATGCTGCTGCAGTCCCGCCAGTTGTCATCACGCGAATTGACGGAAGATTGCCTGGCCCACGTTGCGCAGGTAGAACCCCGAGTGCGCGCGCTGCTCACCGTGTGTGCCGACGCCGCAATGGATCAAGCCGAGGTCGCCGACCGTGCCCTTGCCTCCGGTGAAGGGGGGCCGCTCACGGGCATCCCTTTCATCGCGAAAGATGTGCTATGTACCCGTGGCATCCGGACCACGTTGCGGCTCCCGGATGTTGGAGAATTTCGTCCCGCCTTACAATGCGACTGTCGTCGAACGATTGCTGGACAACCACGCGGTCTTGCTGGGCAAGTCCAACATGGACGAGTTCGCCATGGGGTCTTCGACCGAACATTCCGCGTATTTTCCCACGCATAACCCCTGGAACCTGGACTGTGTCCCCGGAGGCAGCAGCGGAGGCTCGGCGGCTGCACTCTCGGCCGAAGAGGCATTGTTTACGCTCGGGTCCGACACGGGGGGCAGCATCACGGCAGCCGGCCGGTTTCTGCGGAGTAGTGGGACTCAAGCCAACCTATGGACGCGTAAGCCGTTACGGCCTTGTGGCGTTTGCCAGTTCGCTCGACCAGATTGGGCCGTTCACGAAGGATGTCGAAGACTGCGCGTTGGTCATGAACACAATCGCAGGCCAGTGCTCACGCGACGCCACCTCGGCACCGGTCGCTGTTCCCGACTATACGACCTTCCTGACGGGTGATGTGCGCGGCCTGAAGATCGGCGTGCCACGCGAGTACTTCATAGACGGCATGCAGCCCGAGGTACGCCGAAGCGTCGAGGAAGCTATTGTTACGCTCGAGCGCATGGGCGCATCGGTCAATCGAGACCTGTCGCTCCCGTCGACCAAGTATGCCCTTGCGGCCTATTACATCATCGCTCCCTCAGAAGCGTCGGCCAACCTGGCGCGTTACGACGGAGTCAAGTACGGCTATGCTCGACGACTCGCCACAACCGAGGAGTCGGTGAATGCGACGCGTGGTGAGGGGTTCGGGCAGGAAGTGAAAAGGCGCATCATGCTCGGCACGTACGCCCTGTCATCGGGGTACTACGACGCCTACTACTTGAAGGCGCAGAAGGTCCGGTACCTTATCAGCGAGGAGTTCAAGCGAGCCTTTGAGAGATTTGACGTTCTGGCCATGCCGACGTCGCCCACGGTTGCGTTCCCCCTCGGCTCGAAGATGAACGACCCCATGCAGATGTACCTCAGCGATGTGTTCACGCTGCCGGTCAATATCGCCGGGATTCCTGCGCTATCGCTACCGTGTGGGTTCGCGGACGGCCTGCCGGTCGGACTCCAATTGATGGCGGACCGGTTCCGCGAGGACCTGCTGCTGAAGACCGGCCATGCCTACGAACAGGCCACCGAGTGGCATCTGCGGCGTCCGGGACTCTAGGGACGTGTTGCGTGTTGGCGCCGAGGTACGGGCCAGCAGTACCCACAACCGGATCAATAACAGTCGCAGGGAGGGATAGATGTCAACTGAAGACCTCGTTGCCAGAATCGGACGCGTCGCACTCGAGAACGACCACTATAGCGGATGCTCGCAGGCAGTGCTGGGCGCCCTGCAGACGGAACTCGGCATCGGCGATTCCGAATCGTTCCGCGCCGCCACATCACTGTCGGGTGGCGTTGCCCGGCGTGGCGAGACGTGTGGCGCACTGCTCGGCGCTCTGCTCGGGCTCGGACTGGTGTGCGGACGCGACGACATGAAGGATACTCCAGCGTATGGCCGCGCGGTTGACGAGGCGCAGTCCGTCATAGACGACTTCAAGACGACCGTGCAGACACGATTCGGCCTTTGCTCGCCGCTCCAGTCTACGCTGTGCCGCGATATCCAGGCTCAGATATTCGGCAGGGCATTTGACATGGTTGACAATGCAGACAGGAAGGCCTTCCTCGATGCGGGGGGACACGACGACGACAAGTGCCCACTCGTCTGCGCCACTGCCGCCGAGGCGGCGGCCCGGGCCATACTGAAGCTAAGACAGGGCGCTTAAGGCAGCAGGTTCATCACGGACTTCACTTCGTGGAGAGTCTGCCTCGCCACTCGTGAGGCACGCTCCGCGCCATCCCTGACTACCGCACGCACGTACTCGGGCCGTGACTGCAACTCCAGCCGGCGCTCCCTGAACGGGCCAAAGTAGTCAACTATCGATTGAGCCAGAAGCTTCTTGCAATCGACACAGCCGATGCCTGCCACCCGACATTCGGACTCTATCTCGATAACGCGGGCCGGCGTAAACATCTTGTGCAGCGAGTAGACGTTGCAGACTTCGGGATGGCCCAGGTCGGCACGGCGCTTCCGCGCAGGATCGGTGAACGCGGTGCTGATCTTAAGTCGAATCTCGTCCGGCGAGGACGCGACCTCAAGATGGTTGTCGGCGCTCTTGCTCATCTTGCCGGTACCATCAAGTCCAACAATCATCGGGAACTGAGTGAGCTTAGCTTCCGGCTCGGGAAACACCTCGCCGTACATCGAGTTGAACCGCCGCACAATCTCGCGGGCAAGCTCAAGATGAGGGAGCTGGTCTTCGCCGACGGGAACCACCTCTCCCTTGTAGAGCACGATATCGGATGTCATCAGGACAGGATAACCGACCAGACCGTAGTTCACGTTCTCCGGGTGCATCCGCACCTTCTCTTTGAAGGTCGGTACCCTCAGGAGCCAATTGAGCGGGGTTACCATGCTCAAGAGCAGGTGAAGCTCGGTTATCTCGGGGACGTGGGATTGAACGAACACCACGCTCTTCTCGGGATCGACGCCAGCCGCCAACCAATCGAGCACCATGTCGTTGATGTCCTGCTGCAGCGTGGCGGTGCTCTCAATCGTGGTCAGCGCGTGGAGGTCGACGACGCAGTCAAAGCACTCATAGTCCTCCTGGAGGGCGATGAGGTTCATGATGTGACCGAAGTAATTGCCGATATGTTGTCGGCCGGTGGGACGGGCTCCTGAAAACACACGCTTGGCCATAGTTGCACTCACTGTCGTCTGACAACAAAAATGGTAGCGCATACCGGATTTGAACCGGTGGTCTCCTCCTTGAGAGGGAGGTGTCCTAGGCCGCTAGACGAATGCGCCACCGCGAAGACCGGACACAGTTTATTCTGTGGCGCAGTGCGCAGTCAAGCTAGAGGGGCAGTTGAGCCTGGCTGCCGGGAGGCACCGTGGCAAGTGCGGTTTCAACGAAGTCTCGAAACAGCGGATGCGGACAATCGGGCCGTGATTTGAACTCGGGATGAAACTGGCAGCCCAGCATCCAGGGATGCCCTTCGATCTCGGCAATCTCGACGAGACGGCCATCCTCTGACAGGCCGCTGTAGACAAGTCCATGTTTGGCAAGCAACTCCCGGTACTCATTGTTGAACTCGAATCGATGACGGTGGCGTTCTCTCACGAGGTCAACTCCGTAGGCGGCGGCAGCCTTGGACATCGGTAAGAGCCGGCAGGGATAGCTGCCAAGGCGCATCGTGCCACCCATGCGGTCGATGGTGCGTTGCTCCGGCATCAGGTCGATGACCGGATGTTCAACTTGAGGGTCGAACTCCGTCGAATTCACATGTGCGGAGTCAAGAGCAGCCCGTGCAAGTTCAATCACCATGACCTGCATGCCCAGACACAAGCCCAAATACGGGATGTTGTTCTGTCTGGCATAGCGCGCGGCCACAATCATCCCTTCGATCCCGCGTATGCCGAAACCACCGGGAACGACGATTCCCTGGGCGGACGCCAACTGGGACGCGACGTTCTCCTCGGTAAGCTGTTCGGAGTGCACCCAGAACAGGTCCAACTTCCGGTTGTGGAACAAGGCCGCGTGCTTGAGCGACTCACGCACCGACAGGTACGTGTCTTCGAGTTCAACGTACTTGCCGACCAGCGCGATGGATACGGTCTCCTCGGCGTTGTGCAGCCGCGAGACCATGGCCTCCCATGCGGAAAGGTCACCATCGCCCTCAGGCAAGCCGAGGGTCCGTGTTATCAAACGCCCCATCCCTGCCTGCGCCAGAACGAGCGGGACTTCATAGATGCTATCCACCGTCGGCAACGGGATTACCGCCTCGGCAGGGACATCACAGAAGAGTGCTATCTTATCGCGAAGCTCCTCGGGCATGGGGTAATCACTACGGCATACAATTATGTCAGGTTGCACGCCCATGCTGCGCAGCTCGCGCACGCTATGCTGAGTTGGTTTAGTCTTCAGTTCCCCGGTCGAATTCAGATGCGGCAGATAGGTCACGTGAACGTAGAGCACGTTCTCACGACCCACGTCCTTCCTGATCTGGCGTATAGCCTCGATAAACGGCTGCCCCTCGATGTCGCCGACGGTGCCGCCTATCTCGGTGATGAGAACTTCAGCCTGGAGATGCTCGGCGCAGGAGATGATGGTTCGTTTGATTTCATCGGTCACGTGGGGCACAACCTGAATGGTGCCGCCAAGGAACCGCCCCTCTCGTTCCTTGTTGATCACCGAGCTATACACGCGCCCGGACGTTGCGTTGGCCTCTGCTGACAGGTCCACTCCGATGAAACGTTCGTAGTGACCCAGGTCGAGATCCGTCTCCGCGCCGTCTTCAGTAACGTACACTTCGCCATGCTGATAAGGCGACATCGTGCCCGGATCGACGTTCAAGTACGGATCGAGCTTCTGGACAGCCACGTGCACACCACGGGCCTTCAGGAGAGTGCCGATGGACGCTACCGTTATGCCTTTGCCGACGGAACTGACAACCCCGCCGGTAACGAAGATATGTTTTGCCATGGTTCTGGCCGGAAGAGGCTCGTCCGCATTATAGGTAGGCGGCAATGCGCTGTCAATGAAACGGCGTCAATTGCCGCACCAGCATCTTATGTTGGACCTATGGCGGCAATGTCTTCGTGATGTCATTGCCGCGTGGCGCAATGAGTCGCTTCCGATGGTCTCATGTTGCCACGAGCGCGAATACGCACGCAACTTGACAAGCATAGGTAGCTTTGGTACTTTTTGTGCGGCAACCGCTTGCCGCTTGCCGAGCGTTGTGCGTGTTCGGACCTGGAGCGAAGACATGAGAAGGGTATTGGTACGTGACGAATTGTGCATAGGTTGCGGCCTGTGTCGCGTCTATTGTGAGGCCCATCACGCAGGAAACGATGATCCTGTGAAGGCGCTGAAGCATCGTGTTGCTCCGCCGGCAGGCGGCATCAGGATAGAACAGCTTGGAATCCGCTCCGTATCGGTTCGATGCAGACAGTGCGCGGACCCGGTCTGCGTGAAAGCCTGTCTAACCGGCGCCATGCACCGTGTTGAAGATGACGGCCCCGTATTGGTGGACGCCAGCAAGTGCATCGGCTGTGGCACGTGCATGTTGGTGTGTCCGTACGGCGCAATTGCAATCGACATGGCCACGGGCAAGGCGGTCAAGTGTGATGGTTGCCTGGACCGGGACATCCCGCGATGCGTGAGCGTGTGTCCGAACGGGGCTTTGATTGTGCAGGATGACTCGCGGCAACCGGCAATTGCGGCGGCAACCGGCAGCCGACAGCAGTCCCATGTATGATTCGCGGCACTACCGATCGAGGAGGTACTGCTGTGAATCTAGGACGCCCTAATTCGAACGACGCCACACGCACCGTCAACAGATCCCGAGATGTCGTGCCCATGAGCGGTTTGTGCTCACGGTGCGTCGATGGATGCACCGGCAACTGCGAAGTTTTCAAAGCCACATTCCGCGGCCGCGAGTTGATCTACCCCGGACCGTTTGGCGAAATCACGGCGGGGGGAGACAAGGACTACCCCATCGACTACTCTCACTTCAACATTGAGGGCTACGCGATGGGCGCCAAGGGCCTTCCCAAGGGAGTCGCGGGCAACCCTGACACCGCGACTTTCCCCGGCGTGGACACCGAGACGAGCTACGGTTGGGACAAGAAGGTCGCGATGCGGGTCCCGGTGTTTACCGGCGCCCTGGGCTCAACCGAGATCGCCCGCAAGAACTGGGAACACTTCGCTGTGGGAGCCGCGCTAAGCGGCGTCACCATCGTCTGCGGCGAGAACGTCTGCGGTATCGACCCGGCTCTGAAACTGGACAGCAACGGCAAGGTTGCGTCGTCACCCGACATGGATCGCCGCATCGAGATATACCGGCGTTACCATGACGGCTACGGAGAGCTTCTTGTGCAGATGAATGTCGAGGATACGCGCCTCGGCGTCGCCGAGTATGTGCACAATAAGCATGGACTTGAGACCATTGAACTGAAGTGGGGACAGGGCGCGAAGTGCATCGGGGGCGAGATCAAGGTCGCCAGCCTGGATCGAGCTCTGCAACTGCAAGAGCGAGGCTATATCGTAACACCTGACCCATCGGACCTGTCCAATCAGACAGCATTCAAACACGGTGCTCTGAAAGAGTTCGAACGCCACAGTCGACTCGGCTTCATCGATGAGACAAGCTTCATGAACGAGGTGAAGAGGTTGCGTGGCATCGGGTTCAAACGTATTACACTTAAGACCGGGGCCTACAGCCTGCGCGAACTGGCGATGGCCATCAAGTGGGGTTCGAAAGCGCACATCGATCTTCTGACCATTGATGGCGCTCCAGGCGGCACGGGAATGAGCCCCTGGCGGATGATGGAGGAGTGGGGCGTACCGAGCATTTACCTCCATTCGGCGGCATACCAGTTCTGCCAGATAATGGCGGAAAAGGGTGAGCGCGTTCCCGATATCGCCTTCGCCGGAGGTTTCAGCAGCGAGGATGGCATCTTCAAGGCGCTGGCAATGGGCGCACCATTTGTGAAGGCAGTATGCATGGGCCGCGCTCTCATGATTCCCGGCATGGTTGGCAAGAATATCGCCAAGTGGCTCGAGGATGGCAAGTTGCCGAACACCGTCAGCCAGTTCGGTTCGACTGCCGAGGAGATATTCGTGTGTTGGGAGGAGGTGAAGAAGCTCGTCGGCGCGGATGAGATGCAGAACATCCCTCTGGGCGCAGTCGGCTTCTACAGCTACGCACAGAAGCTGAAAGTGGGGCTGCAGCAGCTCATGGCCGGCAGCCGCAACTTCAATGTGGCAGCCATCAGCCGCAAGGACCTGATGTCCCTCACTGAAGAGTGCACAAAGGTAACCGGCATCCCGTATATTATGGATGCGTATAGAGAGGAGGCGCTGGCGGTACTTAACAGCTAGCCCACAACCGCTGTTTCATCATCCTGTCGGAGATGTCCCCGGTTGTGGCAGCAACACTCGTACCGTTGCGCCCGAACGCAACAAGGAGGAGTGCCATGTCCAACAATTGGGGGCCACATTTCATTGTCCCCTCTGAGAAGCTGAGGACATTCTCCGGCAGGATTCTTCTTCGCGAGTACCTCGACGAGGAGATCCTGAGAAAGGATCTCGACTCGATGGGTCTGAGCGGGGCGGTCGTCAGAATCACCAATCCGTGGTACGTTCGACGCACGGGTGAACAGACGTGGCTGAAGGTAGGGGAATCTGAGGACCAGTCGGCCAACTTCCCTGTCAGTTGGGATACCTCCCATATCGAGAACGGCGCCTACGAAATTCTGGGCTTCATGCACGTCTTTGTGAAGCAAGGCGGTCAGCAGAGCGTGGTGTCGCGCCAGAACATCGTGGAGGTCACCGTCACCAACTGATGGAGACATGTCGTTGAGGCAACTCAAGGTAGCCGTAGTGGATTACGGCGCCGGCAACCTGCGCAGCGTGATATCCGCACTGCGAAGCATCGACTGTCAGGCTGTCGTCGTCGAGTCACCCGTTGACATCAACGCCGCGTGTGCGATGATTCTGCCGGGAGTCGGGGCGGCAGCCGACACCATGTCAAATCTTGACCGCCGAGGATTGTCCGATATCGTGCGCCAATGGCTGGCCGCAGAGCGTCCGTTTCTCGGCATCTGCATGGGCATGCAGGTCCTCTTCACGTATTCGGAAGAGGGAGGCGGTCAACAGTGCCTTGATGTGTTGCCCGGATGCGTTGTGCGCCTGCCGCAAGGTCTCAAAGTGCCGCACATGGGCTGGAATCAGGTACGTCATTCCGGCCAACTGCCGATATTCCGCAACATCCCCGACGGCGCGAATCTCTATTTTGTGCACAGTTATGTCGCCCAGCCGGACGACCGATCAATCATCATCGCGCAGACCACCTACGGTGCGCCATTCTGCAGCGCAGTGCAGAGAGGCCCGCTCGTCGCCACGCAGTTTCATCCGGAGAAGAGCGGCGCCCTGGGGCTGCAACTTTACAGGAACTTTCTCGAGATTGCGGCTGCCTGATGTCCTGTCACTTTCCAGAAGGAACTTACATGAAGAGTTATAAATATGTCATCGTCGGGAATTCAGCGGGAGGCCTCTCCGCGGCTCGAGAGATTCGAAAGTTCGATGCCTCGAGCCCTTTGCTCATGGTCTCGGAAGAGCCCTATCCCGCGTATTCGCGACCGCTCATCGCGAAGCACATTTCGGATGGCAGGACCATCGAGGCGATGCAACTGGTCGCCTCCGAATTCTATGAGAGCCAGGGCATCGACCTGCAGCTTTCCACCAGGGCGGTGCAACTCGACGCCGGCGCGAGCGCGCTACGGCTGAACGACGGGACCGCAGTTTCGTGGGAGCAGTTGCTGCTCGCGACCGGCGGGCAACCCATCGTGCCTCCCATACCGGGTCGTGACAAACAGGGCGTCTTCACCTTCACCACATACGATGACGCCAAGGCAATCGCGCGGCGCTTGCCAGCGGTGCACCACGTGGTCGTGGTGGGCGGGGGGTTCATCGGCCTGAGTGCCGCGGACGCGCTGCGCAAGCGCAAGGTCGCGGTCACCGTGGTTGAGATGCAGCCGCGTCTTCTCGGCACCATGCTGGACATGGCCGGCTCCAGCCTCGCGGAAGACGCCGCCGTGGCCGCCGGAGTCAGCGTGAAGACAAGTCGAAGGGTGGTATCGATTAACGGTGACCCACCCCAATCCGCTGCCGTTTCCAGCGTCACGCTGGATGACGGAACCAGGATTCAATGCGAACTGGTGATACTGGCCGTCGGCGTCCGGCCTCGAGTGGAACTCGCCGAAGGCGTGGCCACTATCGACCGCGGCATCCTTGTGGATTCGTCCATGCGAACCACCGCACCGAATATCTTCGCTTGCGGCGATGCCTGCCAATCATATGATTTCGCGCGGGAGTTGAATTCGGTTCTCGCCATATGGCCCAACGCGGTCGCTGGTGGCGCCGTGGCCGGAGCAGGAATGGCAGGCGAGACACGAACATACGAGGGCGGCACAACGTTGAATGCGCTCCCTTACTTTGGGCTGTCGATAGGGTCTGCCGGCATCGTCGATCATGATCCTTCCGTTCACGAGATCGTAGTGGCGTCGGGTCGCGGATATTACCGCAAGGTCGTGCTGCGTGACGGCGTGATTGTCGGCATGGTCTTCGCGGGGGACACCGGCAGGTGCGGGTTGCTCTATGGGCTTATGCAACGCAAGGTGCGTGTCGCGGACTGGAAGGACGCCCTCGTACGGGATGACTTCGGGTTGCTGTCCATGCCCGATGAACTGTGGCGCGACGATATTGCCGCCGCGTGAATTGGCGCTATGCTTAGGTAGGCCGGACACGCGTGCCATGGCAATGGCCGGTTTCGGCGGAGTGTAATCACAATGAAAGACGTAACAAGACTCAACAACAGGTACTCCGATGACAAAGTATCCGATGGGTGCTCCATCTTCGGGGTGATGGATACGACAGGAGCCGCAATCTCATCGGAGGTCGTCATCCGGGCAATCGACTTGATGCGCGACCGCGACAACGGCCTTGGAGGTGGATTCGCGGCATACGGTCTCTATCCCGAACATGCGGATGAGTATGCATTTCACGTGATGTACACGAGCCGTCAGGGACAGAGGGAGACGGAGGACTTTCTGGCTGACTCATTTACCATCATCCAATCCGAACCGATGGACACCGATCCGACGGCAGTCGCCAATCCTCCCATGATGCAGAGGTATTTCGCGCGAGTGCGCCGGGACAGGTTAGGCATCGGGGACGAAGCACAGTACGTGGCCGACAAAACCATGCACGTTAACACGAATATCGAGGACAGTTTCGTCTTCTCCGCGGGAAAGAACATGGGAGTCTTCAAGGGGGTTGGCCATCCGTTCGATATCGCCAAGTACTTTCGACTTGAGCAATACAGCGGATACCTTTGGACAGCCCATGGCCGTTTTCCGACCAACACACCGGGATGGTGGGGAGGCGCCCACCCGTTCAGCCTCCTGGACTGGACCGTTGTGCATAATGGTGAGATATCGTCGTACGGCATCAACAAACGTTTCCTGGAACAATACGGCTACGTGTGCTCACTACAGACCGACACAGAGGTGATTGCCTATGCCGTCGACCTGTTGGTGAGACGGCACGGCCTCTCGATGGAAACCGCCGCCAAGGTCATTGCCGCTCCGTTCTGGTCCGACCTGGGGCTGATGAGCGAAACCGACAGGAACGTCCTGCAGACATTGCGGATTACGTATGGCGGACTTCTTCTGAATGGCCCGTTCACCGTCATAATCGCCAGGACGGGAGAGATGGTTGGACTCACGGACCGAATACGTCTGCGCCCGCTCGTTATTGCGACTCGAGGTCCGCAAGTGTTCCTCTCGTCTGAGGAGTCCGCTATTCGACTCGTCTCCCCGGAACTGGACGATGTCTGGATCCCTGTCGGAGGTCAACCGGTTATCGCAAGCCTGGGACATGTTCCCACGTCCGATGACCTGTGGCTGACTCAAGAGGTGGCTGCGGGTGCTCACTAAACGTGTGATCCCGTGTCTGGATGTGAAGGACGGGCGCGTAGTCAAGGGTAAGAGTTTCGAGTTTCTGCGTGACTCGGGCGACCCCGTGGAACTCGCCCACCGCTACTACCTGGAAGGCGCCGACGAACTGGTGTTCCTGGACATCACGGCCAGCAAAGAACACAGGGACACCATGGCGAGCGTGGTTGAGCGCGTGGCCGATGCGGTATTCATCCCACTCACGGTCGGCGGTGGGCTGCGAACGGTGGAAGACATGCGGCGCCTGCTGCTGAGCGGCGCGGACAAAGTGTCAGTAAACACCGCGGCGGTCCGAGACCCCGAATTAATCAGCCGCGCGGCCGACCGGTTTGGAAGCCAGTGTGTGGTGGTAGCCATCGACGCCAAGCGCATCCCGGATTCGAACCCTTTGCGTTGGCAGGTGCATACGTACGGTGGAAGCGTGCCCCTCGAGATGGACGCCGTGCAGTGGGGCATTGAAGCGGCCGCGCGGGGCGCGGGAGAGATTCTACTCACCAGCATGGACGCGGATGGACATCGCTCCGGATACGACATCGAGCTGACACGCGAGATTTCGACCCATGTCAGCATCCCCGTGATAGCCAGTGGCGGAGCGGGTTCACCTCAAGACCTGCTGCGTGCACTTGACGAAGGCAAGGCCGACGCAGTTCTCGCCGCAAGCATATTTCACTACAACGAAATCACTATTCTTGAGACCAAGCGCTACCTGGCCGACCATGGGGTAGCGGTGAGGCTATAGGAACGAGTCATGAAGAGTTTTTTGCCAACCAAATTCATCGTTGAGCGCGATCCAACCCGTTGCATCCAGTGCAAGGTGTGCGTCAACCAATGCACGTTCGGAGTGCACTACTTCGACGAAGACGAGGGCGTGGTGAAGTCGCACGAGCACAATTGTGTGGGCTGTCACCGGTGCGTGGTGTTTTGTCCGGCTGACGCGCTCACCATCCGTCAGAACCCCCTTGAATACCGTTCGAACGCCAACTGGCGGCCCGAAGTCATTGAAGACATCATGAAGCAGGCCGAAGGTGGTGGCATGCTGCTCACGGGCATGGGGGACGACAAGAATCACCGCATCTACTGGGATCACCTGCTGCTCAACGCCAGTCAGGTCACCAATCCTTCCATCGACCCTCTGCGTGAACCGATGGAACTCAGCACGTATCTTGGCAAGAAGCCCGACCGGGTCGAGTTTGACGCGTCGGGACACATGACAACGCAATTGGCGCCACAGGTCAAGCTTGAGACTCCGATCATGTTTGCAGCGATGTCCTATGGCGCGGTCAGTTTGAACGTGCAGACGTCGCTCGCCCGGGCAGCGACCGAACTGGGGACGCTGTGGAATACCGGCGAGGGAGGGCTCCATCCATCGCTTGCCAGGTACGCACCGAATACCATCGTCCAGGTGGCCTCCGGCCGCTTCGGCGTGCACTCGCAGTATCTGCGTGCCGCTCGAGTCGTGGAAATCAAGATCGGGCAGGGCGCAAAACCGGGCATCGGCGGGCACCTACCCGGAGAGAAGGTCAGCGCCGAGGTGTCAAAGACTCGAATGATTCCCCAGGGGACCGATGCGCTTTCGCCCGCGCCGCACCATGACATCTATTCCATCGAGGACCTCCGTCAACTCATCTACGCTATCAAGGAAGCCACGAATTACGAGAAGCCCGTGTCGGTGAAGATTGCGGCCGTCCACAACGTCGCGGCTATCGCCAGCGGCATGGTGCGCGCCGGCGCGGACATCGTGGTTATCGACGGACTGCGAGGCGCCACCGGCGCCGCGCCCAAAGCCATACGCGACAACGTGGGCATCCCAATCGAACTGGCACTGGCCGCGGTTGACACAAGGCTACGTGAGGAAGGCATCCGTAACCAGGCGTCTCTTGTCGCATCCGGCGGGCTGCGTTCCAGCGGTGACGTGGCCAAGGCCATCGCGCTGGGCGCCGACGCCGTGTACATCGGCACGGCGGCCTTGATCGCCCTCGGATGTCACGTGTGCCAGCAATGTCATACGGGCAAGTGCACGTGGGGAATATGCACGAGCGACCCCGCGCTCACGAAGCGCATCAACCCGGACATCGGTGCCGAGCGACTCGTCAACCTTGTCCGTGGCTGGAGTCTGGAGATAAAGGATATGCTCGGCGGCATGGGAGTGAATGCCATCGAGAGCTTGAGAGGCAACCGGCTCCACTTGAGGGGTGTCGGTCTAAGCGACACGGAACTGAATATCCTCGGCGTTAAGATGGCAGGTAGTTAGCATGGTGATTGAAACCTTGATTGAGAGGACTCCGATGGAAATGGACGCGCTTGGAATGACCTACCGTGACCTGAATTCCGCGCTGACTGACGCGGTTACAGGAGGAGCCACACAAATCACCGTGCGCAACGTGAACGGACAACGCTATATCGGCACGAATCTGCAGGCGAATGTCGCGTTGGAACTCGTCGGGACGCCGGGCAATGACCTGGGAGCTTTCATGAGCGGGCCCTCCATCGTCGTGCGCGGCAACGGGCAGGACGGTATCGGCAACACGATGAACGCCGGAGAGATTGTGATACACGGACATGCGGGAGACGCACTGGGACTGGCGGCGCGCGGCGGCTCCATATTCGTGCGGGATGGAACAGGATATCGCGCCGGTATACACATGAAAGAATACGAGGGAGTTGGCCCATTGGTGGTGGTCGGCGGCGGTGCACAGGACTTCCTCGGTGAATACATGGCGGGCGGCACGCTGATAGTGTTAGGATTGATGAAGCGCGGCACCGGGTGGTCCCGGGCGAGGTTCGTTGGAACCGGAATGCATGGTGGCGCCATATTCCTGCGTGGGCGCATCGAGGATCACCAGCTCGGAAGAGAAGTGGGAGTGGCCGCCCCGAATGAGAAGGACAAACAGGTTCTGGAAGAAGCCGTCACCAAGTATTCTCGACTATTCGGAGCGAATGCAGCCGAGATACTGAATGCCGATTTCGTGAAGTTGTTCCCATTGTACCTTCGTCCCTACGGTAGGCTATACGTATACTGATCCGGAGTGATTTGACTCAGACGCCATCGGCGCACCTCGTTGTTGTCGAACCGGAGGTCTCACCCGTTCCGGACATCGGAGCCCGCCTCGAATCGTTGCACGCCACGATTCAGGTGGTGAAGGATGTGACTTCTTTCGAGCCTGCCCTGCACCCGTCACCTGCGGTCGTGGTGCTCGTGGCTGGTTCAGCGCACACACTGCTCGAACTTCCCTCAAGAATCAAGTCGATAGTCAAGAGCCCGCTCCTCGCCGTCGTGCCCGCTGAATTGCTCATCCAGGCGGCGTCCCATCCGGCCGTCGATGACTTTGCTGCTGCGCAAGCCGACGCTGTTGAACTACAGGCTAGAGTGCGACGCCTGATGAGCATGAACCCCGAATTGGGAGAAGTGCTGCGTCGAGGCGACCTGGCCATCAACACTGCAACATGCGAAGTGAGCCTCGGCGGCCGCCTCATCGAATTGACTTTCAAGGAATATACGCTTCTGACGTTCATGGCGAGCAACCCCGGCCGGGTGCACACTCGAGAAGTTCTTCTCGACAAGGTCTGGGGTAATGACTATTATGGAGGCGACCGAACGGTAGACGTACACGTGCGGCGCATCCGCAGCAAGATTGAAGACTCCAATCATGCGTTCATCGATACCGTGCGCAATATCGGCTACCGCTTCCGCAAGGATGCCCGATAGGACCCGCGCCCCTCGCCATCATTCCGAAACACCCCCGAAATCATTCCGAAACCCGCAAGAAACAAGGCGCCTGTAAACTCACCTCGACGTTCAGAAGGAGGTGAGTTTTGAGTGTGAACTCAGGAGACACTGCCTGGCTCCTGGTATCGACGGCTCTCGTCATGCTGATGACACCCGGATTGGCGCTGTTCTACAGCGGAATGATCAGGCGAAAGAACGCAGTATCCACAACCATGATGAGCTTCAGCGCCCTCGGGGTCGTTGGCGTTCTGTGGGCTCTGTACGGATACAGCTTGAGCTTCGGCACCGACGCCGCGGGCCTGATCGGCGGATTCGATCACGTACTCTTGCGCGCCGTGGGACAGGAACCGTCCAGCGTGTACGCCGTGACGGTCCCGCACCTGGCCTTCTTCGCATTTCAGTCAATGTTTGCGGTCATCACCGTCGCGCTGATCAGCGGCGCGGTAGTGGAACGCATGCGCTTCGGAGCCCTCCTCGTGTTCTCCGTCATCTGGATGACAGTGGTCTACTGCCCGGTGGCACATTGGGTCTGGGGAGCCGGTGGATGGCTGCAGATGGCCGGCGCGCTGGACTTCGCGGGAGGAACCGTGGTGCACATCTGCGCGGGCTTCTCAGCCCTGGCGCTGGCGCTGGTCCTCGGCGCAAGGAAGGGTTACGGCACGGGTGAACCCATGGAGCCGCACAACGTACCTACTGTTGTTCTCGGTGCCGGTCTGCTGTGGTTCGGTTGGTTCGGTTTCAATGCCGGAAGCGCCCTCACCTCGGGAGGGCTGGCGTCCTCGGCGTTCGTCGCCACAAATCTCAGCGCGGCTACTGCCGCAGTGACCTGGATGCTTCTTTCGTGGTGGCACCGCAAGCCAAGCGCGCTCGGCACCGCCACGGGCGCCGTCGCGGGGCTCGTGGCCGTCACACCGGCGGCAGGTTTCATCGAGCCCATCATGGGTGTCCCCATTGGAATTGTCGTATCGTGCGTGTGCTACTACTGCATGCGCCTTCGAGTCAAGGTGGGCGTCGATGAGTCCCTGGATGTCTGGGCCGTGCATGGCATGGGTGGAGTGTGGGGCGCCCTGGCCACGGGGCTGTTCGCGGCGCCGGCGGTGAGTGGAGCATCCGGGTTGTTCTACGGCAATCCGGCTCAGCTGGGCATACAGGCGATGGGTGTTGTCGCTGTAGCGTCCTTCGCCTTCGGAGTCAGCTACGTGCTGGCACGCGGATTGAAGTCCGTCATGCAGTTGAGGGTCCAGAGCCGTGAGGAGACGCTTGGACTTGATCTGTCTCAGCATGCCGAGCGCGCATATGGAGGGGCTGTCTCATGATGAAGATCGAGGCGATAATTCGTGAGGAGAAACTTGCTGCCGTAAAAGCGGCACTGGAGCATAAGGGGTACTTCGGCATGACCGTCTCTCCAGTCTACGGGCGCGGCCGACAAAAAGGACTTCGCCTCCAGCAACGGTCAGGAGAATACGAGGTCGACTTGCTGCCCAAGACCAAGGTGGAGGTGGTGGTACTCGACGAAGATGTGCCCCCTGTGATGAATGCTATCGTCAGGAGCGCCCAGTCGGGCGACATTGGAGACGGCAAGATCTTTGTGATGCCCGTGTATGACGCGATGCGTATCCGTACCGGTGAATCAGGCAATGACGCGGTATGAACACATGCGCGGGCAAATGAGGACAACATGAGTGCATCGCGCCAGCAGGTCGGTCATCGGGTTGGAAGTCCACGCGCACGCACTCGATGTTGCCCCTTCGCCCTGTCCGAGTCTGCGTCCGGGCACACCCCGACAAGGGCGGCTGTCTCAGTGATGCCAACATGAGTCCACATGATATAGGCACGGTTGTCTTCAGAGCATTGATGGAAATCATGAACAAGAACTGACTCAAAACGTCGCCGGTCTGACCACTGGGCCATTCTGCATGCCGCAGTGGTTCCGGTCACGCTGGCCGAAACATGCCCGAAACAATACCGTAACCTGCCCGAAACCTGATGCTTGTAGACTCGCCTCGACGTCCCGAAGGAGGTGAGCTTTGAGCGTGAATTCAGGAGACACCGCATGGCTCCTCGTATCAACTGCCCTCGTCATGTTGATGACGCCCGGGTTGGCGCTGTTCTACGCGGGCATGACTCGCCGCAAGAATGCGGTTTCCACCAGCATGATGAGCTTCAGTGCCCTGGGAGTCATCGCGCTGCTCTGGACTCTGTACGGCTACAGTCTAAGCTTCGGCACCGACTACTCGGGACTCATCGGCGGGCTCAACCTCGCATTGCTGCAGGGCGTGGGCCAGGACCCCTCAACCGTATACGCCACCACCGTGCCGCAACTCGCGTTTTTCGCGTTCCAAGCGATGTTCGCCATCATCACCACCGCACTAATCAGTGGGGCGGTGGTGGAGCGCATGCGGTTCGGCGCCATGGTAGTCTTTTCGATGCTCTGGATGACCTTCGTGTACTGTCCGATAGCGCACTGGACATGGGGAGCGGGGGGATGGCTCCAGACAGCGGGCATCCTGGACTTCGCAGGGGGCACGGTAGTTGAGATCTGCTCAGGGTTCTCAGCACTTGCGCTGGCCCTGGTTGTGGGTCCGCGCAAGGGCTACGGCAAAGGTGAGCCCATGGAAGCCCACAACATCCCTCTCGTGGTACTTGGAGCCGGCTTGCTGTGGTTTGGCTGGTTTGGCTTCAATGCCGGGAGTGCTTTGACCTCCGGTGGCCTGGCGGCTTCGGCATTTGTGACTACAAACACCTGCGGTGCGGCGGCGGCCGTCACGTGGATGCTGCTTTCCTGGTGGCACCGTAAGCCGAGTGCGCTCGGTACCGCCACAGGCGCCGTCGCGGGACTCGTCGCCATCACACCTGCTGCGGGTTTCATCTCCCCCATCATGGGAATCCCCGTGGGCATCGTGGCCTCGTTCGTGTGCTATTATTCCATGCGCCTCAGGGTGAAGATGGGCGTGGATGAATCGCTCGACGTGTGGGCCATCCATGGCATGGGTGGAGTGTGGGGAATGGTTGCCACGGGCTTGTTTGCTGACCCGGCGGTGAGCGGAGGAGCCGCGGGGCTCTTCTACGGAAATGCCGCACAGCTCGGTATTGAGGTCGTCGGCATCATCGCAGCCGCCACGTTCGCCTTCGGGGTGAGCTATGTGCTGGCACGCGCATTGAAGTCCGTCATGGAATTGAGGGTCCAGAGCCGCGAGGAAACGCTTGGACTTGATCTGTCTCAGCATGCCGAGCGCGCGTATGGAGGGGCAGTCTCGTGAAGAAGATCGAAGCGATAATCCGCGAAGAGAAGCTCTCAGCCGTGAAGGCAGCGCTCGAAGAGAAAGGATACTTCGGCATGACCGTCTCTGCGGTCTACGGGCGCGGCCGGCAAAAAGGTCTTCGCCTCCAGCAGCGGTCAGGGGAATACGAGGTCGACTTGCTGCCCAAGACCAAGGTGGAGGTGGTGGTACTCGACGAAGATGTGCCTCCTGTCATGCACGCAATCGTGAAGAGCGCTCAGACAGGCGATATCGGGGATGGTAAGATTTTTGTGATGCCGGTGTACGACGCGATGCGCATCCGCACCGGTGAATCAGGCAACGACGCGGTGTGACCGCGTGATTCAGGGGTGAGAAGCATATGAGCGTATCGTGCCGCTACGAGACAGTTATCGGACTGGAAGTCCATGCGCAATTGCTGACTCGCACCAAGATGTTCTGCGGCTGCTCCACCGACTACCAGGATGCCCCACCCAACACGCATGTCTGCCCCGTGTGTCTCGGAATGCCCGGCAGCCTGCCGGCAGCCAACCGTGAGGCTATCCAGTGCGTGATGATGACGGCTCTTGCCCTCCATTGCGAACTGCGACCCAACACGCGGTTTGACCGCAAGAACTATTTCTACCCCGACCTGATGAAGGGCTACCAGATTTCCCAGTACGACGCGCCGATAGGAAGCAATGGCTGGATGGACATCGTGGTAGACGGGCAGGCGAAGCGCGTGGGTGTCACGCGGGTGCACCTCGAGGAGGATGTGGCAAAATCAGTTCACAAGGATGGTTACAGCCTCATCGACGTCAACCGGTCCGGTGTGCCACTGATGGAGACCGTAAGCGAGCCTGACATGCGGTCCCCCGAAGAAGCCCGCGAATACCTGGTGCGACTCAGAGCGCTGCTGCGATACCTTGGAGTCTCCACGGGCAACATGGAAGAAGGAAGCTTTCGCTGTGATGCGAACATCAGTCTTCGCCCGGTGGGCGCGATTCCCTTCGGAGCCAAGGTGGAAATCAAGAACATGAATAGTTTCAGGGGCGTGTACCGCGCACTCAAGTACGAGGAACTGCGGCAGGCGGACGTGCTGAACAACGGGGGCACGCTGAGACAGGAGACGCGAGGCTGGCTTGATGCGGAAGGCGTTACGGTGCTGCAGCGGACAAAAGAATTCGCGGAGGATTACCGTTACTTCCCCGAACCTGACTTGCCTCCTCTGGTCATCGACCCGGCCTGGGTGACCGACATTCAATCCCGAATGCCGGAGGATGCAGATGCGCGGCGGGACCGCTTCGCTTCCGAGTTAGGACTGGCTGAGCAGGACGCTGCGACGCTGGCATATTCACGACCGTTCGCCGACTTCCTCGACGAGTGTGTCGAACTGTGCAGTGCGTCCAAAGGACGCGTCCTCGCCAACTGGCTGCTCGGAGACATCAGCCGCCTGCTTAATGCGGACGGCGTCGAGATATGCAACTGCCCACTCACGCCCAAGAATGTCGTGGCATTGGTAAATCTCATTGACGGCAACAAACTCGGAGGACCCGCAGCCAAGACGGCACTGGAAGAGATGTACCGCACCGGGAAGTCCCCTGAAGACGTGATGCAAGAATTGAACTTGGGGCAGATGCGGGGCAGCGATGAACTGGCAGCAGCAATCAGTCAAGTTATCGCGGAGAATCCCAAGGCGATGGCGGATTTTCTGGCGGGCAAAGAGCAATCGATCACATTCTTGACCGGGCAGTTGATGCGCCTGACACGCGGCAGAGCGGATCCGGCGACAGCCCGTGGATTGCTGATCGAGGAGATGCGGAGAACGCAGCAAGCGTAGATTGCCGGATGAACGGGTGGAATGTCGCCTTTTCGGCGGCATCGTCCCGCCGAAACACGGGCGAAACATTGTTGTCGTACAATGCTGGCCGATAATTGAACATGGACTGGTGAGGCGAACATAGTCAAGGAGGAAGAATGGCCAAGCGAACTAGAAACGAAGCCAAGGAATACGTCCTCAAGACAGCCAAGGAGCACGACGTCAAGTTCATCCGGCTGTGGTTCACCGATATTCTGGGCATCTGAAGAGCTTCGCCATCACGGTGGAGGAGCTGGAGGGGGCCCTGGAAGAGGGGATGGGCTTCGACGGCTCGTCGATTGAGGGTTTCGCCCGCATCGACGAGAGCGACATGGTGGCCATGCCCGACCCGGAGACCTTGCAGCTGCTGCCCTGGCGCGCCGAAGGAGCACCGCGCCGTGGCCCGGATGTTCTGCGATGTCCTGACGCCCGGCGGGCAAGCCCTTCGAGGGCGACCCGCGCTACGTCCTGAAGCGCAACCTGAAGCGGGCCGCCGACCTCGGGCTACACCTTCTACGTGGGCCCGGAGCTGGAGTACTTCTACTTCAACGGACAAGACACGGGCACCGAGCACGTTCCTGGACGACGGGCGGCTACTTCGACATGACGCCGCTCGGACGCGGCCATGGACCTGCGGCGCGAGACCGTGCTGACGCTGGAGGCGATGGGCATCGGCGTGGAGTACTCCCACCACGAGGTGGCCCCCAGCCAGCACGAGATCGACATGCGCTACACCGACGCCCTGACCATGGCCGACAACGTCATGACCTACCGCCTGGTGGTCAAGGAGATCGCCCTCGACACATGGCGTGTACGCCACCTTCATGCCCAAGCCGATCTTCGGCAGAACGGCAGCGGCATGCACGTGCACCAGTCGCTGTTCAAGGGCGAGCACAACGCCTTCTTCGACGCCAAGACGCGTACAACCTGTCCGGAACTGGCGCGGCACTACATCGCCGGTCTGCTGAAGCACGCGCCGGAGATCACGCTCGGTCATCAACCAGTGGGTCAACTCCTACAAGCGCCTGGTGCCGGGCTACGAGGCGCCGGTGTATCTGTCCTGGGCCCGGCGCAACCGCTCGGACCTGGTCCGCGTGCCGGAGTACAAGCCGGGCAAGGAGAAGGCCACCCGCATCGAGTTCCGCTCGCCGGACCCGGCCTGCAACCCCTACCTGGCCTTCGCCGTGATGCTGGCCGCCGGGCTGGAAGGCATCGAGAAGGGTATACAAGTGCCCGACCCCGTCGAGGAGAACGTCTACAACATGAGCCAGAGGAAAGGCAGAAGCGCGGCATCAACACTCTGCCCGCCAGCCTGTACGGAGGCCGTCGAGCTGACGGAGAAGAGCGAGCTGGTGCGCCGGGCCCTCGGCGACCACGTCTTCAACGCCTTCATCGAGAACAAGAAGATTGAGTGGGACGTGTACCGCACACAGGTAACCGACTACGAGCTGAAGCGGTATCTGCCGGTCCTCTAGGTACAACCTGCTACAATATCGTACGGCTTCCTGAATCGGATGCCGACAGCGAGAGTAGCTTGATGCAAAGAATAGGCAACCCGGATAGACAGCAGGCGCTGTCTATCCGGGTTGCACTTGCACAGATAAACAGCACCGTCGGTGACTTCGAGGGCAACACCGCTCGAATCATCGAGGCCACGCACGAAGCGGTGAGCCGCGGCGCCGACATCATCCTCTTTCCCGAGCTTGCGATATCCGGTTACCCTCCTGAAGACCTTCTCTTGAGGCCTCGTTTCATCCGCGAAAATCAGTCGTCACTTCGCCGCCTGGCCGAGCGGACCACCAGCGGCCCGCTCGTTGTAGTCGGATTCATCGACAGCGACTCCGACGTGTACAACGCCGCCGCCATCCTGCATGACGGCGAAATAGTGGGCATCTACCACAAGCTGTTCCTTCCGAACTACGGGGTCTTCGATGAGAACCGGTACTTCCGTGCGGGCAACCAGTGCCCGGTCTTCAACTACGGCGGCATAGGCATCGGAGTCACCATCTGCGAAGACATCTGGTACGAGGGCGGACCCGCCAGCGTCCAGGCGGCACACGGGGCGGAGATCATACTTAACCTCAGCGCCTCTCCGTACCACAGAGGCAAGGGAGACAGCCGCCGTCAGATGCTGGCGACCAGGGCGCGCGACAACTTGTGCGTGTTCGCCATGTGCAATCTCGTTGGCGGCCAGGACGAGTTGGTGTTTGATGGCGACAGCATGATTGTGGATGAACAGGGTAGCGTGTTGGCTTCAGGCAAGCCATTTGAAGAAGATCTCGTACTGGCGGATGTACAGGTGGAATCCGTGTTCCGCGCCCGGCTGCACGACCCTCGTCGTCGCAAGTCAGAAACGTTCGCCCTTGGCCAGCCGCTGGAGAGGAACGAGATCTGGGTGACGCCCACAGTTTCGTGCGACCCGAAGCCTCCGCTGGCGCCTACAGTAGCGCGCACGATTGACACGCGCGAGGAAGTGTACAAGGCTCTGGTTCTCGGAACCGCCGACTACGTGAAGAAGAACGGCTTTCGCGAAGTGGTCATAGGGCTATCTGGAGGAATCGATTCGACCATGGTCGCCTGCATCGCCTGCGACGCCATGGGTCCGGAGAACGTCATAGGTGTCTGCATGGCGTCGCGATTTACCGCGGCACAGAGCGTTGTCGATGCCCAGACCGTGGCCAGCAACCTGGGCATACGGTTGCTGGATATCTCGGTTGAGCCCGCTTACACCGCGTTCCTCGAGATGCTTGCGCCGGCTTTCGAGGGCAGGTCGCCGGATTCGACGGAAGAGAATCTCCAGGCGAGGATACGTGGCACGATACTTATGTCGCTTTTCAAACAAGTTTCGATGGCTGGTGCTGACCACCGGCAACAAGAGCGAGATGGCCACCGGATACACCACGCTGTACGGAGACATGGCAGGCGGGTTCGCCGTCCTCAAGGATGTCCCGAAGACTCTCGTCTATGAACTGGCTCATCATCGTAACTCGCTGGGCCCGAGGGCAGTCATTCCTCAAGCGATCATCGACCGTCCCGCCGTCGGCCGAACTGCGACCCAACCAGAAGGACAGCGACAGTCTGCCGCCGTACGAAGTACTCGACCCTATCCTCAAGCTCTATGTCGAGGATGACAGGAGCATCGCACAAATCATCGCGCTGGGATACGATGCGCAGACCGTCATGCGGACGGCGCAACTCGTCGACAGAAGCGAATACAAGCGACGCCAGGCGCCGCCGGGCATCAAGATAACAACTCGCGCATTCGGCAGAGACCGGCGACTGCCCATCACCAACAGCTACCACGGGTGAAAACAGTTAACGCCAACGGCACACAAACGAAGGAGTTCAGCATGACCAGGAAGGCATTTCTCGTGCTGGAGGACGGCACGGTATTCGAAGGGGAGGCCTTCGGGGCCGACGTCACAACTCACGGCGAGGTGGTATTCGACACCGCCATGGCGGGATATCAGGAGATGTTGACAGATCCTTCGTTCGCGGGTCAGATACTGGTTCTGACCTATCCTCTCATCGGGAACTACGGCATCAACGATATCGACGATGAGTCGGCTCACGTTCAGGCCCGCGGATTGGTTGTGCGCGAGCACTGCACGACCCCGAGTCATTTCCAGTCTGTCGAGACTCTTGATGCGTATCTCACCCGCCAGGGAATCCCCGGCATTGCCGGCATAGACACGCGTGCGTTGACGCGCAAGCTGCGTTCAGCGGGTGTGATGATGGGAATCCTGACTTCTGACCTGACTCCTGCTGAGGCACTGAAGGAGTTGCGCGCGATGCCCTCTTATGGCGGGCTTGCGCTCGCCAACGAAGCAGGCACCCACACAGAACGCCCCACAGGTGTCCGCGAGGGAATGCCCCTGCACGTCGTCCTCATCGATTGCGGCGTGAAGCAGAGTATCATCCGAAATCTGGCGGCGGTGGGTTGCCGTGTCACGGTGGTGCCGATGGCAACGAGCGTGGAACGTATTCGCGAGTTGTCCCCGGATGGTGTTCTGCTGTCACCAGGGCCCGGAGACCCCGTTCACCTCACCGGGCTTGAAGCCACAACCCGCCAGCTGCTGGGTACCGTGCCGATAATGGCCATCTGCCTCGGCCATCAGGTTGTCGCGCGAGCTCTCGGCGCCGAGACATTCAAACTGAAATTCGGGCACCACGGGGGTAACCATCCCGTGCGTGATGTGGCTACCGGACGGGTGTATATCACCACGCAGAATCACGGGTACGCTGTGGACGAGCACACTCTCCCACCCGGATTGGCGGCAAGCCACATCAATTTGAACGATGGAACCGTCGAGGGGCTGACCCATCGTGAATACCCGCTGATCTCAATTCAATACCATGCCGAAGGAACTCCCGGTCCGTCCGACAGCGGCTACCTCTTCCGCCAGTTCGAGGAACTCATGACGGCAACCGCGTCTCGTACGAGATGAATTGACAGCCCCTCATTGCGAGAGCTAAGGTTACTGGTGAATGATCCGTGACAAGTGCGCCGTTTTCGGCACATTCGCTCCCACCGAAGATGTGGCGCGTCTCACGTTCTTCTCACTATTCGCCCTGCAGCACCGCGGCCAGGAAAGCAGCGGAATAGTTGTCACGGACGGGCGGGAACTGAAACGGCACGCCGCCGCCGGCCTGGTATCGCAAGTCTACGATGAGGACTCGCTTGCGCGACTTGCGGGGTTTGCCGGCATCGGCCACAATCGCTATTCCACCACCGGGTCGAGCACCGCTGCCAATGCGCAGCCGCTGGTCGTCTACGGACCCGATGGACCGCTCGCGCTGGCGCACAACGGCAACATCGTGAATGCGGTCGAACTCCGCGAGGAGCTTGAGGCCAAGGGGTTTCAGTTTCGAACCACAACCGACTCCGAGGTGATTGCGAACCTCATTCTTGCGTCTCCGGGCAAAGACTGGATGGAACGAGTGGCCTCGGCCAGCCGTCGACTCGTGGGCGCCTATTCACTGACGCTGCTGACTCTCGACACGTTGCTGGCCGTCCGAGACCCGCTCGGCGTGCGTCCTCTCTGTGTCGGCCACATCGGTTCCAACCCCGTGGTGGCATCCGAATCGTGCGCTCTCGATCACATCGGTGCAAAATTCGAACGTGATCTCAAGCCCGGTGAGTTGATGGCATTTCGAGCGAACGATACCCAGAGCATGAATATCAGTGATGGTCAACGCCATGCGGCGTGTCTTTTCGAATATGTGTATCTGGCTCGACCCGACAGCACACTTGAGGGACAGCTTGTGTACACAGCACGGCAGCGCATGGGCGCCCGGCTATGGAAAGAATTCCCGGTTGACGCTGACCTCGTGGTAGGAGTGCCGGACTCCGCTATACCACCAGCCATCGGATTTGCGGATGCATCGGGGATCCCCTATTGCGAGGGCCTTCTCAAGAACAGATATATCGGCAGAACATTCATTGCCCCGGATCAGCATCTGCGCGACCTCGGTGTGCAACTCAAGTTCAACCCGTTAGCCAGCGCGATAGCCGGAAAGCGGCTGGTGTTGTTAGACGATAGCATCGTTCGCGGCACGACGATTCCGCATGTAGTGGGCCTGCTACGCCGCGCCGGAGCTCGAGAGATTCATCTCCGTATCTGCGCTCCCCCCGTCATCCATCCATGCTTCCTCGGAGTAGACATGGCTACAGAGAGAGAACTCATCGCCACCCGAAAGTCAGTCGAGGAGATACGCGAACATGTAGGCGCAGACTCTCTGGGATATATCAGTCTGGACGGCTTGCTTGAGTCGGTGGGGCGCGACCGCAATACGCTATGTACCGCCTGCTTCACGGGCGACTATCCCGTCCCCATACAGATGGGTCTCGACAAGTTTGCTCTCGAGGCCGCGGCATGACGTCGCGCACTCCAACCGTTGGCGTCCTTTGTCTCCAGGGATCGTTCGAGGAGCACATCTCCTCTTTGGAGCGCCTGGGCGTGAAGACGGTCCAGGTGCGGCTACCGTCTCAGTTGCATCAAATCGATGCTCTCGTGATACCTGGTGGAGAATCAACGACGTTCCTGAAGTTGATGGATATGTACTCCCTGCGGCAGCCCCTCGAGGAGGTTATCCGCGGTGGTCTGCCGGTACTCGCCACATGTGCCGGTGTCGTGGTGCTCGCCAGCGAGATAGTCAGCCACAAGATGAGCCCGCTGGGATTGCTTGACGTGCGTATTGCGCGCAACGCCTTCGGCAGACAGGTTGACAGCTTCGAGGAAGACCTTGTTCTTGACGGCATCGCGGGAGCGCCCTTTCGTGGGGTGTTCATTCGCGCGCCCATCATCCAAGACTGCGGCCCCGGGGTACACGTGACGGGGCGCCTTCGAGATGGCACGGTCGTGGCCTGCCGCCAGGGCCGAATTCTCGCCACCAGTTTCCATCCGGAGTTCGTGCCCGACCTTCGCGTGCACCAGTATTTCCTCAGCATTGTGGGCGAAGCGTTGAGCAGTTCCCCTCGTGCATCACGGTAGCCCCGTGTATACTTCGACTCACGCACTGTCGCCGGGCGGCGCTGCCAAGAGGAAATCAGGCACATGCAGGCCCTGGACAAAGATACTGAACGCAAGACGGTAGCTATCCTGAAGGTTCTTTCTGAGTCCTCAGAACCCCTCGGTTCGATTGCCATTTCTCGCGACCTGGAGAGGCACGGAGTATTTCTGAGCGAGCGCGCGGTCCGCTATCACCTGCGGATGACGGACGAGCGTGGCTATACGGAAGCAATGGGGCGTGACGGCCGTATCATCACGGCTGACGGGCTTGAGGAACTTCGACTGGCCCTCGCTCCCGAACAAGTTGGCTTCATCATCGAGAGGCTTCAGCTGCTGGCGTTTCACACGACATTCGACCCGGTGACTAAGACCGGGCTGGTGCCCATGAATACCTCTCTATTCACCGCCAAGGACTTCGGCGATGCGCTTCTCGAGATGCGGTTGGCATTCGACAGCGGGTTGTGCGCGAGCAGGCTCGTGGCGGTGGCCCATGAGGGTGAGAAATTGGGCACACGGGTGGTCCCAAGAGGGAAGATTGCGCTCGCGACCGTGTGTGGAGTCGTAGTGAACGGAGTCCTTCTCAAGTCGTCAGTGCCCATCGAGTCGCGTTTTGGTGGAGTCCTCGAACTGAGAAATGGCAAACCCCGCAGGTTCGTGGCAATCATCAAGTACGACGGCACATCCCTTGACCCTTCGGAACAGTACATACGTGCACGCATGACTGCGGTAAGGGACGCCGCCGCCTCGGGTACGGGACGCATCCTCGCCAACTTCAGGGAGATTCTTGCCCCTTCCAGGGTCGTGGTTGAAAAACGCATCGCCGAATTGAAGGCGGCGGGAATCAACGCGGTGTATTTGCTCGGCAATACCAGCGAATCCATATGTCAGATCGAGGTCGGCATGAACCGGGTGGGGATGGTGCTGCAGGGAGGGCTGAACCCGGTTGCTGCAGCGGCGGAGGCTGGATTCGATGTCGAGAACGCGGCGGAGAGCGGCCTCATCGAGTACAGTCAGCTTGTCGACATCGACCGAATCTGACGCCGCCCGTGCTCAGCTCACGCTGATGGCATATTGAACCGCGTTGGTGAAGAACGCGAGCCCGTCGCCGGCTGCATCGCCATCTTCCTGCGCGTCGGTCCACCGAGGATGCTGGGAAGCGCGCACAAACCGCTCAGGATGCGGCATCAGACCGAGGATGCGCCCTGATGCATCACATATGCCGGCCACATGACGGAATGAGCCATTAGGATCGGCCGGATAGGCCGGTTCGCCTCCGTCCACCGAAGCGTAACGGAGTACGGGTAGCAGGTCAGCCACCGCGGCATCGGGCACATACAATCTTCCTTCGCCGTGCGCCACAGCAAGCTCAATCTCGCTCAGTCCACGCGTGAACACGCACGGATTGCCCTCGTCAATTTTGAGATGCACCCATCGGCATTCGAACTTGCCTGACGTATTAGGGAGGAGGCTGACTCTCTGGCCGCCGAACGGAACCGGTAGCAGCCCGGCTCTGACAAGCACCTGGAAGCCGTTGCAGATGCCCAGGACCAATCCACCCCGCGCGACGAACTCGACCACCTGGTCATGCAGCCGCTGCTCAAGTTCATTGGCCATTACCTTGCCGGCGCCGAGATCGTCGCCATAGCTGAACCCACCCGGGATAACGAAGATCGCGTATTCGCGCAACGAGACCTCTCGCGCCGCCATCCGATTGATGTGAACAAGAGCGGTTTCGGCTCCGGCCAACTCAAACGCGAATGCGGCCTCAAGGTCGCAGTTCGTACCCGGTGCTCTGATAATCAACGCCCGAGGTTTGTTCATACGTCTCTACCAGTCCAGCGGCCGCTGCCACGCGGCCTTCAATTCTTTCAGGCCAATAGCAACAACGACGTCCCCTGACAGTCCCGTGATGCTCAATGCCTCAGTATCCATCACTATTCCAACGCGTGCACACGCGACTCCGGCCATCCGCCGTTCGAATTCGTCCGCGCCTGCCGGCGCGACTTCGGCCACGAAGCGGGTGTTGGATTCAGAAAACAGCAGTATGTCATCTCTCACGATGCGCTCGCCGAGTGGCACGGCGGCCAGCTCCACGCTTGCACCCAGGTCACCGGCAAATGCCATCTCGGCTGCCGCCACGGCCAGTCCGCCTTCGCTCATGTCGTGACAGGAGACTACCAGCCCGGCCGCGATAGCGTCAGACAGGGCAAGCATTACAGTGCGCGCCGTCTCAGTGCGCACCTCCGGCACCCTCTCGCCCGTCGCCTGAAGATACTCGCAATACTCAGAGCCGGCCAATTCCGCGAACGTGTTGCCAACGACGTAAAGCAGATTTCCAGGAGCCTTCAGGTCCATGGAAATCGTCCGTTGGACGTCCCCGACGACAGCCATCGCGGACACGAGCAGCGTGTGGGGAATCGCAATAACGCGCCCCTCCGATTGGGTGATGTTATTGAGACTGTCTTTGCCTGACACAAAGGGAGCGTCGAACGCGAGCGACATGTCATAGCAGGCGCGGCACGCCTGTACCAGCGCCCACAGACTCTCGGGCTCAGCGGCGTGCCCCCAGCAGAAGTTGTCGAGCAGCGCTACCCTGTCCAGAACCCGCGCCGACGGCCACCAGCTGACGCAGCGCCTCATCGATAGCTGATGCCGCCATCCAGTAGGCGTCGATGTCACCGTAGCGGGTGTTGATGCCATTCGATACCGCCAGCCCTCTATCCGAACTCAGCACGGGTCGTATGACTGCAGCGTCTCCCGGCCCGTCGGCGTTCAGCCCGACGAGCGGTTTGAGCACGCTCCCGCCCTGTACTTCGTGGTCATACTGACGAATCACCCATTCCTTGCTGCACACATTGAGGGCGGATAGGAGAGCAAGAAGCGCATCGTTGTAGGACTCCGCAGGAGCAGGGTCCTCTCCGGCCCAACTGCCTGGCGGCCTCGAGGCAACCAGTTCGAGCCGTGGGCGTCCCTCGTGGAGAAACTCCATGTCGAGGTCGCAAACCGTCTGACCATCGTACAGCAGTTCGAGATGGCGGGTGTCCGTAAACTCACCGATGACAGTTGCTTCAACTCCCTCCCCCGCGCACACTTCAAGCAACGCGGCGACATGCTCGGGCGGGACCGCCACGATCATTCTCTCCTGGGACTCCGAGATCCATATCTCATCGTAGGATAGCCCCGCATACTTGAGAGGCACCCTGTCGAGGTGTACCTTCACTCCGGTCTCGGCGCCCATCTCACCAACCGCGGAGGAGAGACCTCCCCCACCGCAATCGGTTATCCGCCGATACAATCTCCGGTCGCGAGCAATCATCAGCGCATCGATCATGCGTTTCTCGACTATGGGATTGCCGATTTGAACTGCGCTCCGCGAACTGGTGACCGAGGTGTCATCGAGTTTCTCGGAAGCGAACGTGACTCCATGTATGCCGTCACGCCCGGTGCGTCCACCCATCAGCACGACGAGGTCGCCGGGCCGTTGCTCGCCCATGAATGCAGCCCACGTCGGCATGATACCCGCGGTGCCACAGAACACCAACGGATTGCCTACGTAGCGTTCATCAAACCGCAGAGTGCCGTTTAGCGTCGGGATGCCCAGCCGGTTGCCGTAATCGGCCACGCCTGCCCGGACGCCCTTGAAAACCCTTCGCGGATGCATCACGCCCGCGGGCACCCGGTCGTAGGACATGTCAGGAGGCGCAAAACAGAACACATCGGTGTTGAGAATCGGCCGGGCGCCCAGGCCTGTACCCAGCACATCCCGGACCACCCCTCCCAGGCCGGTCGCCGCGCCTCCGTACGGCTCAATTGCTGACGGATGATTGTGAGTCTCCACTTTAAAACAGACGGCGTTCTCGCCATCGAAGTCAATCACCCCGGCATTATCCTCGAACACTGACAAACACCATGGCTTGTTAAGGGCGCGCGTGGCGCGGATGATGGTGCTCCGCAGCAGATTGTCGATGACCTCGCCGTCGACTTGGATGCGCGCTTTGAATGTCTTGTGTACGCAGTGTTCCGACCACGTCTGGGCAAGCGTTTCAAGCTCGACATCCGTGGGCTCCCGCTCGAGTGCGGAATAATGGCGGCGTATGGCCTCCAGTTCCTCCGGGAAGAAACCGAAGGACGAGGCCTCCGCCAGCCCATCTGCAGCCTGCCCGCAGTGCAGAGACACGTGCCGCAGCATGAATTTGTAGATCGGTTCGGTAGGGAACATGTCCTCTCCGGCCTCCACGACGTGCTGCACCAGAGGATTCAGCAACAGGCGGTTGGTGATGACCTCGACATCGGCCGCGCTGCATGCGCCAAGAAGGAGATATCGAACGCCGCTGCGCGCCCGACGCACGGCGCCAAGGCCCAGGTCGCGGGCTCCCTTCAAGATGGTGAACTCAAGAGGGTCGCTCACGCCGCGGTTGTACGCGACCTCAAGCGCGCACAGAGATGGCCCCAGGCCACGGACATGCGCGCCATCATAACCGCACAACTGGGCGACCGGGTCCGAGAGCAAACGTGTCCCGACCGACTGTAATTCCAGAGGGGACAAAGCCGCGTCCAGCCAATACACATCGGCGACGAACACCCTGCTGATCCCACTGATGCCAAGATCGTGAATGCCGGCGAGCACGCCATCCTCGCGCGGGTCGACAAGGTCGTCCCGCACGCCAACTTCGATTCTATGCGTCATGTGCCATCCCGTTCGTGTCGTAATTGACTTCCGGCGTCAGCCGCGCGGGTGGCCACAGCCTGCGCCAACTGTGGCAATATCTCTGCCGCCGTTCCGCGCACCACGATATCACACATCTCGGATATCTCCGTCGGATGCGGACCGACCTCGATAAGTGTGCCTCCCTGGGCCTTCACCTGCTGCGGGAATCCTGCTGCAGGATACACATAGGCGGATGTTCCCACCAACAGCATACAATCGGCGACATCGGTCTGTTCAGCACACACCATCCCTACATCCTCCGGGATTGGCTCTCCGAACACGACCACGTCATCCTTCACTATACCGCCGCAGACCGCGCAGACGGGCGGCAACAGGGTGGTATCCACCTGAGTCCTGTGAAACCTCGTGCCACACGAAACGCATCGCAACATCGCGTAGTTGCCATGTATTTCGGCCACCTTCCTGGTGCCCGCCTTGCGGTGCAGTCCGTCGATGTTCTGGGTGATGACGTACTTGATGACGCCCCTCTTCTCCAGTTCGGCGAGCGCACGATATCCTTCGTGAGGCTGTGCTTTCTCCAGTGACACGTACAACTCCCGCAGGTAGCCGACCGGGTTGAGCAGTCTTTTCCAATAGCTCACGGGATCCGACGTGAACCTCCGGTAATCATCGAGAGGCGGTTCGCCATGTTCGGTCCAGACACCACCCGGTCCACGGAATGGGCGAATCCCGCTATCCACGGACATGCCCGCTCCAGTGAGGCACACCACGTAGTGGTGACTCAACAAGGCGTCGGCCGCGCGGTCGGTTGCCTCGTTCAAATGCGCCTCCAGAAGTGACCGGAGCACAACGTTCTTCGGAAACGAACTGGCAGCATGTTTCAACGCATCCGGCGGCTACGGCATTCGCGTGGTCATGTTATCACAGGCAGTACGGGCGGGGCACCCCGACTCCCGCGTGGCGACCACCTTGAATCATGCGGGCAACAGGTATTTCGGAAACTCAGCCCCTACGGTCGCCATTAACCGGCCCATGCCCCCGCACAACTGATAAGTGCGAAGATGGAAATCCGGGCATACACTGAGCAGCAGATAGGCCTCGCGCCTCGTGAGTCCGTAGTCCCGCTCCAACCACAGGATAAGGTCACGAGTGGCCTGCTTCATCGCCTCTTCAACAGGGCGGTAACAATACAGAGAGATGAGCGATGCCTCGTCTTCCACTCGCACGTTGCGTAGCCACGTCTGTTTGATGACGTCGCACGAGATGCGGACCCGCCCGCTGACTTCGTTGGCCACTCCGCACAATTCCCCATCCCCCTGCGAGGCATGCATATCACCAAAGAACAACAGCCCCCCCTCGTTCATGGACTGCAGGTACACGGTGGCGCCGGGACCGATGGCGCAGCAGTCAAGGTTGCCGCCGGCAGCCATGACGCTGCCGAAACTGGTCGGAACGGTGGACAACACCTCGTACTCCGGTGCGGTCGCGATGGTGCCTAAGAACGGGCGCATCGTCCAGCCGTAAGTGTGCTCACCATACCGAAATTGCGACCGTTCGTCTTCGTTCCGAATGACCGCGGTGAACGGCTCATCTGTCTCTTCCCAACCTCTCAGTCCCGTGAAGTGGTGCGCGCGCGGCACGGTAGCTACCGTGCCCGTCGTGATGCAGTCCAGTTCTACGATGTGCACCGCAAGCACGTCTCCCTTCTCCGCTCCCCGGACATAGATTGGACCGCACACCGGGTTATACCAGAATGGCTGCCGGTCGGAGTACGGTACAAGGTCCGCAGGCTGCCGCTTATCGGGGTGTTCGCGCAGCACACCATTGTAGGTATCCTGCACGTCTGCAGTGAATTCCTCGCCCTCAGACACAGTGAGCGCCGGCGCAGTCCGGGCGTCGAACACATAGTTTCCAGCATGGCCGAAATTCTTCTGCAGCGCGACATGTTGCATGGTGCCGTACCTCCCTGCGATAAGCATTGTGCACGGGCAATCTCATCCTGACAAGGACGCGCTCCGCCATTTCGTGTCACTGAAACCCTTTGCTAGACTTTGTGTTGATATGCTGTGTTGTACGTGGATCCGCATGCTGGTGGCGAACAGCTATGATCGCCAGATCGGGGACGCCGCCAGGGTTCTATCGGAAGGCGGCATCGTTGCCTTCCCCACGGACACCGTATACGGTCTCGGCGCGGACATCCACAACACGGCTGCAGTCGACCGCATCTATGAGATCAAGGGCAGACCGAAGGGCAGTCCGCTGCCCGTGCTGATAAGCGATATCTCGAAGCTCACCGACGTGGTGAGCGACCCTGACCCATTTGTGCTGCATCTCGCGGCACTGTGCTGGCCCGGTGGACTTACCATCGTGACTCCCACGTCCATCCCTCTGCCTTCTGCGCTCCTGCAGGATGGCTGTGTGGGCGTGCGCGTACCTGAGGACCCAATCTGTCTCCGCCTCATCAACCGATTCGGAGGGCCGATTACGGGAACGAGCGCCAACAGAACCGGCAGTCCGTCAGCTCTCAACGCCAAAGAGGTGAAAGAGCAGTTGGGTTCGAGTGTCGACTACATCCTGGACGCCGGCCAGGCACAGCAGATTAAATCGTCGACGGTTGTTCGGATCGCCCGAGGCGAGGTTTCGATATTGCGTGAGGGCGTCATTCCTTCGTCATCCATCCTGGAGACCTGGGAAACGTACAAGGCCGCCACGCCCGCCCGCTAGTTGCGAGCGGCGGATTTTCCTCAACCGAGCGGCCGGTCTTTCGGTGCATCTCCATCATTCAATCAGCTTCCGCAGGGTGGTGGGCTCAGCCGCAGGTTCGTTACACATGGAGCGGGTGCACACGAAGGCAACACTGCCACCCGTGCCAGATTCGTGGTCCCGCGCCACCGGCAGAAGCTCTTCGACTACGCGTCTCCCCGGTCCGGCCGGCAAGAGAATCACGAACTGCGTCGGCGCATAAACGGTATCAGCAGCCCGCAGGAGAGCAGCAGTGTCGGGAGAATCCGCCTCGCCCACAATCACCGTCACGGGTGCATCGCTCGCATAGAGCGTATGCGCCATGATAAGACTCGTGTACTGGCTCGGCATGGACTCGACGGCAAGTCCGAAGGTGTCGAACAGTCGCCCGGCGATAGCGTTCAAGTCCGCTCGCTCCATCAGCCGGGCCACCCAGGACAGCGCCATCGCGGCCATCGCGTTGCCGGATGGCAACGCGCCATCATAGACGGACTTCACATTCAGGACGAGTTCTTCGCCGTGTTTCCCCGTCTGACGAAAACCGCCATCCTCTTCATCCCAGAACTGCGCGACCATCTCGTCAGCCAGGTGCACGGCGGAGCGGAGGTAGCTCAGTTGGTGAGAAGCCTGATACAGCTCGAGGAGCCCTATTGCCATCGACGCATAATCCTCAAGGAAGCCGGGAGTGGAACCGGCGCCGTTCTTGTACGCGTGCACAAGTACGCCGTCCGCGCGCACCATCGCCCCGAGAACGAAATCCGCAGCGCGTCGGGCGGAATCAACGAATTCCGGCCGGCCGAGCACCCTGCCCGCACGCGCAAGAGCGGAGATAGCCAACCCATTCCAGTCCGCCAATACCTTGTCATCTACCCGCACCGGCTGTCTTAATCGTCTCGCCTCCAGCAGCAGAGTCCGCGAACGCCGCCATGACGCCTCGACGTCCGCGGGAGACAAGGAGAGAGCCTCAGCCACGGTCGTGGCTGCATTGATGAGTGCAAGAACAAAGGGTCTATCCTCCCGAATCGTGGCGTTCTCGAGTTGACCGTCCGCATCAAGCTCTATCCCCATGAACGCAAGCAGTATGCGCAGATCGACCGGCTCTAACACGGCCCTCAGTTGTTTGAGCGTCCAAACGTAATAGGCCCCCTCTCCTTCCGCCGAATCCGCATCCTCAGAGCAATAGAACGCGCCATCGGGAGAGGTGAGGTGGCGCAGCACGTATCCAAGCGTGTCCGCTACTGTTTTCGAATACAATGGTTTTCCCGTAATCATGTACGCGTCAAGGTACGCATCGGCGAGCAGCGACTGGTCATAGAGCATCTTTTCGAAGTGCGGCACCGCCCACTGGCGGTCGACCGAATAGCGATGAAACCCGGAGTCAAGGTGATCGTAGATACCGCCGGACCGCATCCCATCGAGCGTCCCGGTAACCATCGATAGCGCATCGGCTGCATGGGAAGATCGCCAGTACTCTAACAGGAAACGCAGCCGCACCGGAGTCGGGAACTTGGGCGCATCGCCGAAACCCCCATAGGTCGAATCGAAACTTGCCGCGAGTTCGGAATAGGCGCGGACCGCAGCAGTCTCGGGGAATGCACCAGGGACGCCGCCAGGCCTGGCTGCGGCATGCATGGCCTCGACGATGTTCCCTCCGGAGCGAATCATCGCTTCGCGTTGCGCGGGATCTGCCCAACGGCCCGCCACATATGGCAGCAACTGCATCAACCCGACCTGTCCGGTGACCGATTGCCGTGGCATATATGTTCCGAGATAGAACGGGATGCCATTGGGCGTCATTATCACCGTAAGCGGCCACCCACCCTGCCCGGTCACCGCCTGCGCAATCGCCATATAGGACTGGTCAACATCGGGCCGTTCCTCGCGATCGACCTTGATGGCCACGAATGACCTGTTGAGTGCGTTGGCCACATCCGCATCACGAAAGGACTCATCTTCCATGACATGGCACCAATGGCATGACGAATAGCCGATAGAGAGGAATATCGGTTTGTTCTCGTCCGCGGCTTTGTGGAATGCCTCTTCAGACCAGGGATACCAGTCGACGGGGTTGTCGGCATGTTGCAGCAGGTAAGGACTCGTCTCGAATCGAAGGCGGTTACGCCCCACCGCCGCAGGGCCTCGCACGGCGAAATCTTCCAACCCACCACCTCCTCCTGCAATCGATATTCGGCGCCTGGGCCTGCGCCCGGGCGCATGTGTTGGGCCGCGTCATTCGCCACCCAGCACCGCTTACCGAAGTGTAGACGTTTTCGCACGGGGGCCCAAAGGACAGGTGCCGGAACGCGGCAGGTCCAACCTGCATATCCGCGAAGACACGAACAGCCCTGTGCGCTGTTATAATGGCGCTCTGTGACCAGCACCGACTCTCCGGCCATCGACAAGCGCGCAGTGTTGATAGTCACCTGCGCCGCGGCTTTCATATTCCCGTTCATGGGTTCTTCGGTCAATGTGGCGCTGCCTTCGATCGGCACCGGGCTTGGCATGAACTCGGTGCAGCTTGCGTGGGTCGCGACTTCGTTTCTGCTCGCCAGTTCTCTCTTGCTGGTACCGTTCGGCAGACTTGGGGACATGCGCGGCAGGAAGCGAGTGCTGACCACCGGCGTCGTGATCTACGTCGTCGGCTCGGCAATCGCAAGCATCGCCGTCAACGGCACCATGTTGATCACGGCCCGGGTGGTCCAGGGAATCGGCGGAGCGATGCTGGCTGCCACCTCGGTTGCGATCCTGGCGTCGGTATTCGGTCCCGGCGAACGAGGCAGGGCTCTCGGCATCAACGCCGCGTGTCTCTACTCCGGTCTGTCGGTTGGTCCGGCACTTGGCGGAGTTCTGACGCAGTCCTTCGGATGGAGGGCCGTGTTTCTCGTGAATATTCCTCTCGGTCTGGTGCTCTTTCTGGCTTCACACTACAAGCTGCCCGCCCAGAAGCCCATTGCGCCGGAGAGCCATTTCGACTGGCGCGGATTTGCTGCCTACGCGGTCTTCCTGAGCGGTGGTGTGTACGGTATGACGCAACTACCTGCTACCACAGGATTCATCGGCATCAGCGTCGGAGTGCTCGGCTTCATCGCGTTGCTTCGAGTGGAGCGCATCACCCGCGAGCCGCTCATCGACGTGGCGCTGTTCCGAACCAATACCGCGTTCGCTATGTCCAACCTGGCTGCGTTTCTCAACTACGCGGGATTTTTCGCCGCCACGTTCATGATGAGCCTTTACCTCCAGGTGGTGACCGGGTTGTCACCGCGCGCCACGGGAATCGTCCTTGTGTCGATGCCCGTCATCCAGGCGATTGTCTCTCCACTGGCGGGCAAGATGTCAGACCGGCACGAGCCTCGAGTTCTCGCGTCTTCCGGTATGGCCCTGACCGCGATTGCGCTGTTCATTATGTCACGGTTCGACGCCACCACCCCAACCGTGCAGGTGATATTGGCGCTGGCCCTGCTTGGCCTCGGAGTCGGCATCTTCTCCTCTCCCAACACCAACGCGGTGATGAGTTCGGTGCAGTCACATCGATTCGGTCTCGCGTCCGCGACGCTATCCACGACACGACAGGTAGGGATGGTGTTGAGCATGGGCATCGCGACATTGTTCATCGCCAATGGAGCCGGCGCGACCGACATCAATGCGCCGCAAGCTGTTCTCCTTGTCAACGCGATGCGCTCGACGTTCTCGCTGTGCACAGTGGCGTGCGCGATCGGCATCGTTGCATCCATCTTCCGCGGGGCGGTCCACAGCGCCGTATTCGTCGATGGCGAATAGCGCCGACTTCCAGCCCGATTTTCCGGCCTCTCCCTTGAGCGGATGCGCGAACCGGACTGTGTCTGCTATATTTCTAGCGTCGCAGGGATTCTCATAAGGACAGGAGCTATGTTCGACAGAGAAAGACGCCGACGCCCAACTCGAAGACCGTACGAAGGCCCGCCGGACCAGGGAGACGGGATGCCGTTCGGCCAGTCCCCCAATCAGGGGGCTGCGCCCCGAACCGGCTCTCAGGGGCCGGACATCGACGACTACATGTACCGGAGCATTCTGGCGATGTCCAGCTCCGGGCCGGGGTCACGAACCCAAAGTGCGTCTCAGCAGGGCCGACAGGACGGTGAAGAGGCAAGTCCGGATTCTCTGATACTTCGCATCGAGTTGCCCATTGCGAGAGCGGAGCAATTGCGCATGTTGGCGAGGGATCTTGACGAATCACCTCAAACACTGGCCCGATTATGGGTCATGGAACGGCTGAGAGAGTTGGCGTCGAACCGCTCCGCCGCAAGCAGGCCCGGAGATCTTCCGCAGACAGCCGCGCTGGCCCAGTCGATACCTGGATTGCCGTCACCGGCTCCGGCGCCGCTGCTTACCACGGCGGATGTAAAGAAACTGCTTGGCGACGCGTGGATAAGCGACCCCGAGGAGCGCACGGTCTACGATGAGACGTATTCCTTTCGCCAGTGGGGTCCTTACATAGCCAGCCTGGTATTGACCTCCCGGGGACGGCGCATGTTCACACTCGAAGACATGCGAGTGCTTCTGCGCGACGAGTTGATGTCGGCGGTATATGACACACCCGGGGCGCTGGACGGCGACCTGCTAATCCGGGACGTGGAAGTCGGCCGACCTGGAGACCAACAGCGTCCGTTCGCGTGCCTGCAACGGGTCTCGCCCGGTGTCTATTCGTTCCTCGGGTTCGGCCGAGCGCGGTCCATGCGCGCGGCACGATAGGGTGATTGCGGCCATGCCTTTCCCACGATCGGCATGGCCCGTGTTTGCGACTCAGGGCAGAGGAGGTAGGCGGTAAATGGACTGGACCAGTGAACTCTCGCCGGCGGCACGGGAACGACTCGCCCGGGTAAGTCCATTGTCGGACGAGGAGAAAGCTGCGGTAACCGACGCGGCCGTCCTCGACGAGACGCTGCGCAAGTTCTTCAAGGACCAGATCACCAGTGACGAGTTGCTTGCGCAACTGAAGATTTATGAAGCCGAGCACAAATGGGCTATTCTTAGGACAGCTCGCGAACGGCTGGAGGCGTCTTTCAAAGCAGCTGACTTGCGAATCCAATTCGCAGAGGCGCCCGATGGGTCGATGACGGTGACAGCTGGAGAGCCAGCCGTAGCAGTGAAGTTACCAAAATTGGAGGGAGAAGTGATTGAACTAAGTGATGCCACATTCGATGCCGCGGTGCGCGACAATCCCCAACTTGTAGTGGACTGCTGGGCCGTCTGGTGCGGTCCGTGCCGCATGGTAGCCCCGGTCATCGATGAGCTAGCCAAAGACTATGAAGGCAGGATTGCGTTCGGCAAGCTGGATGTCGACAAGAATCCCGCCACCGCGTCGCGATTCCACATACAGTCGATACCGACCATTCTCATGTTCAAGGATGGCAAGCTGGTTGACCAGAAGATGGGAGCAATGCCCAAGGCAATGCTTGAGCCCATCGTAACCAAACACATGGATATCGGAGGAACTCCTCCCGCGAAACCCGCGGCCTAGCGCCGTCTTCCCTCGGGTCATCTAGTCGCCGAACGCCAGTACGCCGAACAGGACGAGATTCAATACTGGTATCGGCGCTAGAAGACCGAGGGCCCGCGAGTGGCCGCGCTCGTGACTGATACTGGCCCAAACATCGGTCCACGCGATAGCCCACAGCACCAACCAGACTGCGATCCAAACGGGAATCCAGAAGATTATACCCAGCGCCAGCGCGGCCATCGTCAAAATCAGTCGCCAGAAGCAACCGTAAGAAGCTTTGCCTGCCGAGCACATCACCATAACGTTGATGACAGGCACCCAGCCTGCCCACCATGCCGTCACGTGAGCTTTACGAGCGACGGCCATGATGCAGAACGATAGCCATACATACATCCCACATGAGACCCACAACCCCCAACCCGTGGAGTATCTGGTCCACACCAGTTCTAGAAGCGAAGATAGATCCATTTTCGAGTGACGTTCGCTGGCGATTATACGTGGGTTGGGCAAATCCGACAAAAGGAGAACGATGGGAACCGGTGGGCGGTTGCGCCGAAATGACAATACTGACGAGAGAGAAATTGGAAGGAAAGTGGCTGGGGATCCAGGATTCGAACCTGGCCTAACTGATCCAGAGTCAGTCGTCCTACCGCTAGACTAATCCCCACCAACAGAATCGGTTCGAGGGCATAGCATACCATAGACCCGCAAGGGTGACCAAGACGCGAGGTAAGCCCCCGCTAAGCAGTCGTAAGTGACGCTGGTAGCCAAGTCAGCTTCATGAAGGTATCATAGTGTGTTGCGGCTGAGCAGCGCGTGGTCTGCAAAGGCATAGATAATTTGTCTGAATCCAGCGACAGAGCCCACTTCGAAACGCTCCAGGTGAGTCCGGCTGCGGAACCGGAAGTGATTGCCGCTGCATACCGCGCGTTGGCCAGGAAATATCACCCGGACCGCTCGAACGCTCCGGACGCGATGGCCCGCATGGCTCACATAAATGCAGCCTATCAGGCCGTGAGCGTGCGTGTTGGACGCATCACGAGCGGCGACACCAGGCCGGACCCAACGTTCGGCTTCTCGGCGCGTCTGTCACCCGTCCGCGTCGACCCCGCTGCTCCTCTCGAGCAGATAATCATCATTACTTCGCGCATGGTTGCCGTAGCGAGGCAAAGAGTTATCGATGAGCTTGAAGGGGATGGACTCGCACGGGATATCGCAACAACCCTCGTCGCGACAGCTCTCAAGTCCCTTACAGCCGGAACGGGGGACTCACCTCAGGAACGCACTCGTTCTGCGGGTGCACACGTATCGCCGGACGCAACCTACGACGAGGCGCTGACGACAGTGATGGAAAGAGCTAAGACGGCCAGAGACCGGCTATCGGACGAATTAGTCCGCGAGGGCCTGGACCGGGCCACGGCAATGGAACTCACCGACGAGTGCTTCGAGCGCGTTCGACGCAAGACACGTATCTCGGCGAACAGCGATGTGCGGCTGACGTCCACGCGAGTGGATCTCGACCGGACCACTGGACAAGGGTGTTCAGATTGTCGCCGATAAGCTCCGGGCGGCCAGGCAGCTCGTGATTGAAGAGCTTACCCGGGACGGAATCCCGCTGCGGACAGCGGATCAGCTGCTTGAGGCGGCGAGCAAGAAGATGGAGGGGAACGTCCGTCGGTGAGTCGGGGCCAGCCGCTTGCCGCGATCATCCCGCGAACACAAGGATCATGGATATCGAGAGCAGGCTCGGCGTTGTCTTTCATGACCGGACGCTGCTGGACCTCGCGCTGGTGCATGGCAGCCGCATCAATGAATCCCAGCAACCGCCGACGGCGAGCAACGAACGCCTCGAGTTTCTCGGTGATGCGATTATCGGCATGGTGATGGCCGAGGAACTCTACCGGCAATTGCCCGATGCAGGAGAGGGGATACTCACATCGACGAGGTCCGCACTCGTGCGCCGTGAGAGCCTGGCGGCGGTGGCGCGTGACCTGGGACTCGGCACCTACCTGCGGTTTGGACGCGGTGAGGCGGCCAGTGGAGGAAGAAACAGGGAGCGCAACCTGGCCAACGTGTTCGAGGCCCTCGTGGCGGCCATCTACATGGATCAGGGCTACGAATCCGCCCGCGCATTCGTCCTTCGGAACCTCCAGTCGAAGGTTGAGGACGCAAGAATTCGCGGCACAATCTCAAATTACAAGGCCATGTTGCAGGAACGACTCCAGGCCGCGAGTCTGCCCGCGCCCACGTATCGCGTCGTGAACGCGATTGGGCCGGATCACGCGAAGGAGTTCACCGCAGAGGCCCTTCTGAACGATACAATACTTGGACGCGGCGAGGGCCGCACCAGAAAAGCGGCTGAGATGGCCGCGGCGTGCGCTGCACTTGTGCAGTTGCGTAGTGAGGAGGAGTAACACAATGGGCAAGCGTGACGTACAGAAACGCGAGGTGAAGAAACCCAAGAAAGGCATACAGAAGGCCCCCTCCATTATCGGCGAGTTCGCGCCGCCACCTATTGTCGAGGTGGTCCGTAAGAAGCGCAAAGAGATCAGGGAAGACGAGGAGGTAGAGGAGTAGCCCGTCTACGCGCCGGCGGCCTCTCCCCCTCGGACCCCGAGTACGCGATCGAAGCCCTTGTCCGCGGACGCGTTCAGGGGGTGGGCTTCCGGTACTTCGTGCTGAAAGAAGCCTCATCACTCGGCGTCACCGGGTACGTGCGCAACAGCACGGCCGGCGATGAGGTGGAGGTGATTGCGTTTGGCAACCCACGAAGTCTCGACGAACTGGTCAGTCGACTAAGGAAGGGGCCGGAAAGCGCGCACGTAACCGCCGTGGAAACACGCCCGATTGCCCCGGCTGCCGTCTATCACGATTTCACCATTCACTATTGAGCCGCGTCCGACTCAACCAGCAACTGTTTGCCCCGCTCGATAAGAGCCAGATGCTCCGGCTGCATGCCAACCAACCGGGCTGCAAGTGAATCGACCTCGTACGGCTCACCAACTATTATCTTGCCGTATTGCGATGTCGTACCGGCGTCGACGTCCTGGTCGTAGTCGAACCGCTGTCGAGCTTCGAGAATGCCCATATCGAATGGCAGGGTGAAGTAGAGGTCAGCAAGCACCTTCTCAGTCTCAAGGCCTTTCAAGCCCTGGTACTCGGGCAGGTCATGCCCCTTTCTGGCAACAAGGGGGAGAAGTCCCAGCAAATTCGCTATGGTGAACCGTCCGTTTCCCGCCACGACGTGGAACGGGGCGACGCTGATCAGGTAGTCGCTGCGCAACACCAGGTTGGGCACCCAGAAAGTCGGGGATGCGTAGAACTCCTGCAATGGATTCTCAAGTTCAAGGAAGATGGAGTCCTTCACGTCCAGTAGCAGGACACGGTCGAAGTTGTACTTGAGTGACTTATACAGTGGATAGATGGGGGCACCGTTGCGCGTATGCGATCCGGTAGATCAGGCTTGAATTGAAGCCGGTCAGATCCGCGTCTGTGAACTAGGTTGCTTCTGATCCGGCAAGGTCCGATTCGGCCTCTTCCCGCCGTCGACATCCAGGAGGGAAGAGATGATCAACCGCAGGTATTCCCCGACAACGCGCAGTTCGAGGCTGTGGCTGGGGTTGCTGGTAGCGTTGGCCGCCATGCTCGCCATGGCGGTCCTGGTGGCAGGATGCGGGAGCGGCGAAGAGACGACGACCACCAATAGCCCAGCGACGAGCGCCCCTTCGACCACCGCCTCCGTAGAGAGCACTTCGACGTCGGCGGCACAATCCGACCTCATTCTCGCCTCGACGACGTCGACTCAGGACTCAGGGCTCTTTGATGTCATGATCCCCGCCTTCAACAAGGTGTATCCGCAATACACTGTCAAAGTGGTGGCGGTGGGCAGCGGTGAGGCCCTGAAGCTGGGCGAGACCGGCGACGCGGACGTCCTTCTGGTCCACTCTCCCGCCGCCGAACAGACCTTCATGGACAATGGCTTCGGCATCGACCGCAAGGCCGTCATGTACAACGACTTCATCATCGTCGGGCCTGCGAGCGACCCGGCCGGAGATCAAGGGAATGACCGATGCAGCGGCCGCGTTCACGGCGATCTCGAAAGCTCAGGCGCCGTTCTTCACGCGCGGAGACGACTCGGGAACCAACGCCAAAGAGAAGACCATCTGGAAGGCGGCCAACATCACTCCATCGGGTGACTGGTATCAGACGACCGGCCAAGGCATGGGCGCGACTCTCACCATCGCCGATCAGAAGAGCGGCTACACATTGAGCGATCGGGCCACCTACTTGAGCAAGAAGGATTCCATGCAGCTGGAGATCCTCGTGGAGGGTGACCCCGTCCTCTTCAATCAGTATCACGTGATCACCTGCAAGAACGGCAAGAACATGCAGGGAGCCAACGACTTCATGAATTGGATCGTCTCGGACGACGCCCAGCAGAACGTCATCGCGCCTTTTGGCAAGGACACGTTCGGGCAGTCCCTGTTCGTTCCTAATGCCGGTCAGGTCGAATAGGGACCTGCACCTTCAAGCGACCAGGGGGCGCCCCGCCCAAGGGCGGGGCGCCCCGACACCCTGTGGCATAATCGCGTCGTGGGCGTATTCTGGGACTCCATAAAACAGGCCGTGAGCCTCCTCGTGAGCGGCGACAGCTTCGTCCTTCAGGTCATGTGGATGTCGCTGCGGGTTTCCGGCACGGCTACGATCATCGGAATGGTGGTCGGTATCCCGATCGGCGCGTGGCTCGCTATGAAGAAGTTCTGGGGCTGGGGCGCCGCCGCCACCATTCTCAACGTCGGTCTCATGCTGCCCCCAGTGGTCGTGGGACTTTTCGTATTCCTGCTGCTATCCCGACAAGGTCCGTTGGGCTCGCTCAGCCTGCTCTACACCCCCACGGCGATGATATTCGCCGAGTTCTGGATCTCGGCCCCCGTCATCGCGGCGATCACCATGGGCGGCGTCGCTTCGGTTCCGAGGGAGGTCCGGCTTCAGGCGATGGGTCTCGGCGCATCGAGGTGGCAGACCATCTGGCTGGTCATGCGTGAAGCTCGGGTGACCATCCTCTCTGCCATCGTCGCCGGGTTCGGTGCCGCGATCAGCGAAGTGGGGGCTGTCATGATGGTCGGCGGGAACCTCTCGATAGCCGGCCACAACATGACGGGAACCATGACCACGGCCACCATGGCCCTTGTGAGGCAGGGCAACTATGCACTGGCCATGGCCTTCGGCCTCATCCTGATATTGCTGACCGTCGTCATCACCTTCATCCTCACGCGGACCCAGCAGGGGATCCGACGCCGCTGGCTGCAATCGTGACCGCGACCGACCGCGACGCCATAGAGGCCGACGGCCTCATCAAGACGTACGGAAAGAGGACCGTGGTCTCGGTCGAGTCTTTCGTCATCCGCGAAGGTGAGGTGCTCGCCCTCCTGGGGCCGAACGGTGCCGGCAAGACCACCCTTTTCCGTCTGTTGGCACTGTTGGAGGCGCCCGATGAGGGGACGATCCGATATTTCGGCCACAAGGTGGATACCCACGACCTGGCGGCGCGCCGCCGCTCCGCGTCGGTGTTCCAGCGGCCGCTTCTGTTTCAGGGCTCGGTTATCGACAACGTCGCCTTCGGTCTCAGATTCCGGCATCTGAATCGGCGTGAAGTGCGGAGGAAGGTGGAGCAGACGCTCGCACTGATGGGTGTGGCCCATCTTGCCGATGCCGACATGCGGACTCTCTCCGGCGGGGAGATGCAACGCGTGGCTCTCGCCCGTGCCCTGGTGCTGGAGCCCGATATCCTTTTCTTGGACGAGCCCACGAGCAACCTTGACGTTCACGTCCGCCGTCGCTTCCGGGAAGACCTTCGGCGGGTGGTGGAACAACTCGCGGCCACCGTGGTCATCATCACCCACGAGCACAACGAGGCCTTGGCCCTCGCCCAGCGGGTGGCGGTCATACACGAAGGAGAACTCGTACAGATCGGTACGCCTGAAGACGTGTTCATCCATCCACAGAACGCCTTCGTGGCCGATTTCACCGGGGCTGAGACCATCTGGCACGGCGAGGTGGTCGAGTGCCGCGGGGACTGTGCACGGTACGTACGCAGGCGGGGATCATGGTGCAGACGGTCGCCGAGGCTGCTGTGGGGGCAAGGTGGCCGTGGCCATCCGTCCTGAAGACGTATCGCTCCATGTGGGAGAGGTCGCTGTCGACGGGGAGACTTCGAGCGTGCGCAATCGTTGGTGCGGGGTCGTTGATACCGTCATACCCGCGGGACCGCTGGTGCGCGTCGCCGTGAGACTGGAGTGCGAGCCGGGCGTTGTGCCCGACATTCGGGGGCGAAGGTGAGGTAATCTCTCTAGTCACGCGGTCGTCCGCTGAGGAACTGGAGTTGGCGCCGGGCGTCAGCGTGCGCGCCGGTGTCAAGGCCACCGCCCTTCACGTGCTGGAAGATATCTGACAAGGCTGGAAGCATGACCGAGATGAGCGACAAGACCCTCGAACCTTCGGCGAAGACGCACCGGCTCCTTGTTCTGGCGACCGTACCGGTCGGATATGAGTCTGGCTTTGCTTGCAGGCGGGCTCTCGTCCCGCATGGGGGAAGACAAGGCCTTCGCCTCGTTCTCAGGACGGCACCTTGCTCGAATGGATGCGGGACCGGACTGCTCCTCTCTTCTCCTACGTGTTTGCGTCACGCGGGACCCGTCGCGCTTCCACGATCTGGGCATGCCCGTGTCAACGACGCTCTGGCCGAAGGGGGCTCGGCGGTGGGCGTCTATACGGCGGTGCTGGCGGCGCGGACCGAGAGGGTCCTCTGTCTGGCCTGCGACATGCCGTTCGTCACCGCGCGGCTTCTGTGGGAGCTTGCCGAAAGGTCCGAGGGATACGATGTCTTCGTGCCCCGGCACGGCGAGTTCATGCAGCCTCTCTGTGCCGTCTACAGCAAGCGCACACTGGATGCCTACCGGGAGTTCATCCTCGCCGGCGGGCGCCGGATCTTCGACATCTATCCCGATCTCAACACCGGCTTTCTCGATGGAGCGACGGCCGCTTCGGGGATCCCGAGAAGCTGTTTGTCAATGTCAACACACCCGAGGAACTGGCAGCAGCGCGCGCGGCGGTGGCCGAGGGGGCCGGTGAGGGCTGGCGCGCGGCGCTCCAGCCCCGCATCCAGGCCTTCATGGACGCGTCCCCTCTACCCGTCGTGTCGTTCATCGGCAAGAAGAAATCGGGCAAGACGACGGTGGTCCTCGGGGTCATCAAGGAGCTTCGCAGCCGAGGCTATCGTGTGGCGGTCATCAAGCACGACACTCACGGGTTCGAGGTGGACGTTCCCGGCACCGATTCGTACCGTTTCCGCGAGATGGGGGCGGAGGTGGTGGGGATCTCGTCGCCCGACAAGTACGTGTGGGTCGCAGGCGCGGACGAAGAGCGGCCGCTGGGCGAACTCGTCCGCCAGATCCGCGAGCCGGTCGATCTGGTGATAACCGAAGGCTTCAAGACGCCAGGATGCCCCGAAGATCGAGGTGTCGCGCAGCGCGCGGAGCACCGAACTGGTGAGCACTCCGGACGAGCTCATCGGGATCACCAGCGACCAAGGGTTCCCCGACTACCCGGTTCCGCAGTTCGCACTCGAGGATTTCACGGGCTGGCCGACCTCGTGGAAAGGTGTATACTCGCCGAGTATAACGCTCGAACCAAAGGCGCCATCCGTGAATCCACCAGCGGGACAAGCCGTCGATTATCTCCGCCTGTCGGTCACCGATAGATGCAACTACCGCTGCGTGTACTGCATGCCTCCCGAAGGAGTGCCTTTCAAACCTCACGAGGAGATGCTCTCCTACGAGGAGATGGTCTTCTTCGTACGGGCGGCGGCGCAGATGGGCATCTCCAAGGTGCGCGTCACCGGGGGCGAACCGCTGGTGCGCTGGGCCTGCCGGGCCTGGTCGTCGATGATCCGGGCCACCCGGGATCGAGGACATATCCCTGACGACCAACGGCGTGCTTCTGCCGCAGGTTCGCCGGGAGCTGAAGCACGGGGCTCGACCGGATCAACATCAGCCTGGACTCCCTGGATCCCGACCGCTATCGAAGCTCTGACCCGGGGCGGGTCCTTGCAGGCGGCCTTGGCGGGCGTCGAGGCTGCTTTTGAGCACGATCTCCAGCCGGTGAAGCTGAACGTGGTCATGATGCCGGAGTTGCTGGACGAGCTGCCCGGTTTCGTGGCGCTCACCCGAGAGCGTCCCCTCCACGTCCGCTTCATCGAATGGATGCCGGTCGGGGGCTGCGGTCCTCGTTCGGCAGTGAGTCTCTGATCAAGGCCGAATCATGGGGCCCTGGAGGAGCTGGCGGCGGACGGCCTGGGCGAGCTCAGCCGGTGCCGTCCCCGGGAGGCTGGGGTCCTGCCCACTACTACCGCTTCGCCGGTCACCGCGGCACCATTCGGGTTCATCGGCTCGGTCTCAGGCCATTTCTGTGCCGAGTGCAATCGCCTGCGGCTCACGGCCGACGGCCGGCTCAAGAACTGCCTGTTCTCCAGTGACGAGATCGACGTGGGTCCGGCGATCCGGGCTCGGGACGAGGACGGCGGTGCTTGCGGTCATTCGCGATTCCCTGGAGCACAAGACGTTCGACAAGAACGTGCTCCCGGGCCGGACCAGTCGCGGCATGTCCCAGGTAGGAGGATGATATGGACGACAACCGCGTCTGACTCACGTCGACGGCTCGGGCGAGGCCCAGATGGTCGACGTCGGGGGCAAGGAGCCAAGTGCGCACCGCTCGGGTCGGGGCTCGGGTGTGGATGGCCCCGGCAACGATGGAGCTGCTGCAGACGCAGGCGCTACCCAAGGGCGACGTCCTGGCGGTGGCGAAGGTGGCGGGGATCATGGCGGCCAAGCGGACCTCGGAACTGGTGCCGCTCTGCCACCCCCTGTCGCTGACGCATGTGGACGTCACATTCTCCGTGGCGGACGACGAGCCGCGGCTGGACATCGAGTGTGTCGACCCGCACCGAGGACCGCACCGGCGTGGAGATGGAGGCCCTCACGGGGGCGACCATGGCCGCAATGACCATCTACGACATGTGCAAGGCTGTCGATCGGGGCATGATCATCGGTGATATCCGCCTTCTCGAGAAGACCGGGGGCAAGGAGGACTACGTCCGCGACGAACCGGACGATCAGCGCGCCGAACCGGCGCCCGGCGCTGGATCCGCGCGCACGACAGGTCTGCCTTCCGGTGCGGTGGTGACAGTCAACGTCAGCGCGGCCAAGGGCGAGAGGAAGAAGTCTGTGCCCGAGGTGGTTCTGCGGGAAGGGCACGGGATCAGTGGATGACGCTCATGCCGGGGACTGGCACCGTCAGGTGAGCCTGTTGGCGCAGGAATCCATCGACAAGATGGTGGCCAAGGGGCTGGAGGTGGGCCCCGGCGATTTCGCCGAGAACATGACCACGACGGGCATCGAAGTGGCCGCCCTTCCGATCGGCACGGTGCTCGATCTGGGTGAGGCGCTCGTCCGGGTGACACAAATAGGCAAGGAGTGCCATTCGCGCTGCGCCATCTACCAGCAAGCGGGCGATTGCGTCATGCCTCGCGAGGGCATCTTCGTTCGGGTTCTGCGCGGTGGCCGGGTTGCTCCGGGCGATCGTGTCCAGGTGTTGAATCTGGGGTCCGGCAATGACGAAGTGATCATGTCGGCGGCCCCGAGAGGCCCATCCGGGCCGCCGTCGTGACTCTGAGCGACAAGGCCAGCGCCGGACTGCGGGACGATGCCTCGGGGCCTCTGCTGTGCGAATTGCTTCGAGGCCTGGGCGCGGCGGTCCCCGAGCCGTACGTCATCCCGGACGATCAGGCCGGCATCGAGTCGCTCCTTGTCTCCTTGGCCGACGGCGGCGAGGTGGACTCGATCCTGACGACCGGCGGCACCGGTCTCGCTCCTCGCGACCACACGCCCGAGGCTACCATGGCCGTGGCAGATCGTATGGCTCCGGGCTTCGCGGAGGCTATGCGCGCGGCCTCCTTGTCGGTCACTCCCCATGCGATGCTCAGCAGGGCGGCATCCGCTGTACGTGCGCGCACCTTGATCATCAATATGCCCGGCAGTCCAAAGGCGTGCCGGGAGCATTTTGCGGTGATCGCTCCCGCTCTGTCTCACGCCGTGGAGACTCTTCGGGGTGAAGCGTACGAGTGTGCGAGCCCGGGGGAGAAGTAGCCCGCGCGGGGATTCCTACTGGGCGGCGCGTCCAGACTTCTGCTCTTTCGCCCGGTAGAGAGCGGCATCCGCCTCCTGCAGCAAGACCTCGGATTCGACGCCGTCCTCAGGACAGGCCGATACGCCGAAGCTCACCTGAAGGGTGGCGAGCGACCGACCGACCTTGAGCTGGGTCTTAGCGACAGAATCGGCGATCCGTCGCCCCACCACCTGGATGGCGCTCTTATCAGCTTCGGGCATCACGATGATGAACTCGTCGCCGCCGAAGCGACAGGGTATGTCGACGTCGCGTACGTTCATCCGCATGAGGGTCGCCAGGTGCTGCAAAGCCGAATCGCCGGCGGCATGTCCGAAGTTGTCGTTGAGAAACTTCAGGTTGTCGAAATCGAGCATGAGTATGGCGAAGGGGTGGCGGTACCGCTTGTATAGCTCCACGTGGCGTTCGAGTTCGTGTTCGAGGAAACGCCGGTTGTGGAGCCCTGTCAGTGGGTCGGTGTGCGCGAGGCGGTCGAGTTCCGCGTTGGACCTCTGGTGATAGGCCTCGGCTGCCGCCGTCATGATGAGATGGAGGCCTTGACGCAGGATCCGCGCCATTCGCAGGATCTCCCGGTCCTGCTGACGCATCTGCTGGGATAGGCTGTCCCAGACCGCGTTCTCCAGAGCTTCCAGACTGTTCCCCAGCGCCTCGATGGTGCCGCTCTCTTCCCTTTGCAGAAGGCCGAACGTCCCCGCTTTCGCGTAGTAGGAGCCGCCCGGCTCGAACTCGCCCAGGAGCTTCTCGTCACGCAAAGCGTCGCCAAGGCCCTCGATGAGCTGAACGGAGGTGCGGATGCTGTCCTGGGTCGGAAACCGCTCCAAGGCTTCGACATCTTCGATCTGGTTGATGAGCAGACTGAGCCAGTTCTTCGTGATCTCGAGCTTGTGCTCATTGAGGATGCGGCGAGCCTTCTCCAGAACGGCGCTGCGCTCGGTTGCCTGCATGCTTCCTTCTGGAGTTACACCGTTCGACAAGGGTCAAACCCCTTCGCTCAGAAAACAATTATGCACTCACATTATAAGCCGGAACCCCAAAGGTGCAAGCCTCAGTCGGGCCCTCTGTTAATATTTCGGTATATCTCGGGTATGAGTTGAGTGTCACACAAGCTTCCGGATTTCGGACCATTGGAGGCTGCGCGTGAGGATAGGATTCGATGCCAGGGCGATACGATATCGAGGCATCGGTACATATTCGCGTAATTTGCTGCTCCATTTCGCGAATACTGGTATCGAATTCGTCGTGTTCTGCCAGGACGAGGAGAAGGAAGCGATCCCCTCCGTGGATTCCTTCACGCTCGTCTCGGCAAACATGGATCCACTCGCGCGCCGACAGCCGGTCGGCCTTTCGCAACTTGGTAGAGCAATCTGGCGTCGACCTGGTACATATACCCAGCCCCTGGGCACCCACGCCGTCGCCGGTCCCCCTCGTGGCCACCATCCATGATGTGACGCCTCTTCTCTACCCTCGTAGCCTCGGTCCGACCCTTCGAATGCGCTACAAGAGGCAACTGGCCGATACCGTCGCGGATGCCCGTCAGGATCATCACGGTCTCGCGGATCTCTCAGTCGGCGCTGAGCGCCTATGCGGGCGTCGACCCGGCCAAGGTGAGCGTCATACACAACGGGGTGTCGGAGCAGTTCTTTCCCCAGGCCGACGAGTCGATTCTCAGTGCCGTCCGCCACCGCTACTCACTTCCGGAGCAAGTTCGTATTCTGGGTGGGCGATTTCCGGCCGGAGAAGAATCTGTCGTTTCTTGTCGCAGGCGTGGGCCCGGTTGCTGCGGAGACTCCCGGACATCCCTCCCCTGGTGCTCGCCGGCTCGCAGACCGGGCAGTTCCAGAATCGTGCGCGAGCGAGGTTGTCCGCAAACGATGTGTCGGACTCAGTGCTCTTCCCGGGATTCATCCGTGACGACGATCTTGCCTCGTTGTACTCGGCGGCGACGCTTTTCGTCTTTCCTTCGCTCTATGAAGGATTCGGGCTTCCGCCATTGGAGGCGATGGCGTGTGGAACCCCCTGCGTCGTATCGAACTCCTCGTCTCTTCCTGAGGTGACGGGTTCCGCCGCCCTCCTGTTCAACCCCACCTCGCTCGAGAGTTTCGAAGATTGCGTTATCCGTGCTCCTCACGGATCCCGACCTGTACGAGACCCTGCGTGAAGCAAGGGCCTCAAGCAGGCGTCCATGTTCGGGTGGAGCAGAGCAGCCGAGGAGACTCGGGCCGTCTATCGCCGCGTCTTCGATGAGAGTTCTCACAGCCCGTCGCGCTAGACGGTCGTACCGCCAATGAAGGATCTTCGCGATTTCATCAACCTGCTCCGCAACATGGGTGATCTGGTCGTCATCGATACCCCTGTGGACTCCGATACTGGAGATCACGGAGATCGCAGACCGCGTCGGCAAGACCGGCGGCCCCGCCCTCCTCTTCACCCGGCCCAAAGGAAGTACTGTGCCGGTGCTCATGAACCAGTTCGGCAGCGACGGCGGGTGTGCGCGGCGCTGCGGGCCGGATCGTACGACGAACTGGCGGCCGAGTGCGAGGCTTTGATGTCGCTCGACATGCCCGGAAGCGCCTGGGAGAAGTTGAAGGCTCTCGCCCGACTGAAGGACCTCGCGGCACTTCAGCCGCGGCTGGTCAAGCGTGCACCCTGCCAAGAGGTGGTGCTGACCGGAGACGAGTCGACCTGGACGCCCTGCCTGTCCTGAAGTGCTGGCCTCTCGACGGCGGCCGTTACATCACTCTGCCGCTGGTCTTCACGCGCCATCCTCTGACCGGGCCGGCGGAACGTGGGCATGTATCGGCTGCAGGTCTACGACAGGCGGACGACAGGGATGCATTGGCACCTGCACAAGGACGCAGCCGAGCACTATCGAGCGGCAGCGGCGGCTGCGAGGTGGCGGTCGCCATCGGCACCGATCCGGCCGTCACATATGCGGCCACCGCGCCCCTCCCGGGAATGATGGACGAGATGCTCTTCGCGGGTTTCCTGCGAGGCGACGCGGTGGACCTGGTCCAGTGCAGGACCGTGGACCTGCAGGTGCCCGCGCACACGCGAGTTCGTGCTCGAGGGCTACGTGGATCTGGAAGAGCTTCGCGTGGAGGGGCCATTCGGGGATCACACCGGCTACTATTCGCTGGCCGACTGTATCCGGTGTTCCACCTGACCGCCATCACGCACCGCCGCGATCCCATCTACTCGACGACGATCGTCGGCCAGGCGCCCATGGAGGACGCTTTCTCGGGAAGGCGACGGAGCGGCTGTTTCCTTCCTCTCATGCGCATGACCCTGCCCGAGTTGGTGGACATGGATCTGCCCAAGGAAGGCGGTTTCCACAACTGTGCGCTGGTGTCGATGCGCAAGCGTTATCCCCTGCATGCCCGCAAGGTGATGCATGCGCTTCTGGGGTGCGGGACAGATGCAGTTCTGCAAGTGCATCGTGGTCGTGGACGAGGACGTGGACGTCCACGACTATGCCCAGGTGGCCTGGCGGGTGTTCAACAACGTCGACTGGAAGCGTGACGTCATGGTGGTCGAGGGGCCGCTTGATGCCCTGGACCACTCATCGCCGCAGCCCTCACTGGGGGGGCAAGATCGGCATCGATGCGACGAAGAAGGGGCCGGATGAGGGTCATGCGCGCGAGTGGCCGCCGGACGTGGTGATGTCGGCGGAGGTCAAGGCCGAGGTGGACCGAGATGTGGCCTCAGTGGGCCTCGACCGGCTGGGGGATGGCGAGCTCGAGGCCGGGCTGCGAGCAGGCCGCGCGGGACCGACCGCGGCGGCGTTAGCGTGACGCAGACCGGCGCTTCCCCCTCGCCGCGACTCGGAATCGCATCCACGAGGGCGTTGCGGGGCACTGTCGAATACGTGACCCGGTTCGGCCGATTGATCAAGTTCGAGCACTCTATCTTCGCCCTGCCCTTCGCGTATGCCGCGGCGTTCCTGGCGGCGAGATGGCGGTCCCCGGCTTCTGGCGCATGTTCTGGATCACGGTGGCCATGGTGTCTGCGCGAAGCCTGGGCATGGCCCTCAACCGGCTGATCGATGCCCGCATCGATGCCCTGAACCCGCGCACGGCCGGCCGCGAGATCCCGGCGGGGGTGCTCAGCCGGGTGGCAGGTCTGGGTGTTCGCCCTCGTATCGCCTGGCGGTCCTGGTCGCGGCGACGTTCAACCTGCCGGTGATCACGCGATATCTGTGGCCGCTCGTCGTCATCCCCATGGTGATCTATCCGTACACAAAGCGCTGGACGTGGCTGTGCCATCTGCTGCTGGGGCTTGTCGACGGCCTGGGACCGATAGGCGCCTGGGTGGCCGTGACAGGAGAGGTGACGTGGGAGCCGTTCGTGCTCGGCCGGGCGTCGGCCTCTGGATCGCCGGTTTCGACGTCATCTACGCGTTCATGGACGTCGATAGTCGACCGAGCTCAGGGGCTGCACTCCATCCCGGCCGACCTGGGCCGCAGGCCGGCCTGTGGACCACCCGCGGGTTCCACGCCGTGGCCGTCGTCCTGCTGGCGATGATGGGCTAGATACTCGATACCGGCCTGCTCTACTACGTGGGCGTGGCGATCTGCGCGCGTTCTCCTCGTCTATGAGAACTGGCTGATGCGACAGGCCGACCTGGCCAAGGTGGGCGTGGCCTTCATGACGATGAACGGCATCATAAGCGTCGTCTACCTTTTCTTCACCACGACCGAGTCTGTACGTGCCGATGAGCAGGGCTGGACGCCTCGCCCGATCCCGGCAAGGTGCGGCAGATGTTCGACGGCATCGCCGGCTCCTACGACCTCTTGAACGATCTGATGACCGCCGGTCTGCACCATCGTTGGCGGGAGCTGGGTGTCGCTGCTGGCGCAGGTCGGGCCGGGGCGACTCGGCTCTGGACGTCTGCTGCGGGACCGGCGATTTCGCGTTCGCCCTCAGCGGGCCGTCGGCCGCCGAGGGCCGGGTGGTGGCGTGCGGACGTATCGGAGCAGATGCTCGACGTGGCCCGGGAGAAGTGCGGCCGCAACCAGCTGTATGTGGAGTTCGTGCACGGCGACGTGCTCGATCTGCCCTTTGCGCGACGGCTCCAGGTTCGATGCCTGCACGGTGGGCTTCGGCATCCGCAACGTGTCCGACATCGTGCGGGCCTTCGGCGAGATGCGCCGGGTGTGCCGCCCCGGCGGGCAAGGTCGTCTGCCTGGAGATAACCCAGCCACGCATCCCCGTGTTCAAGCAGTTCTACGAGCTCTGGTTCGACCATGCCGTCCCGGTCTTGGGCGAGCTGGCCGCTCGGGACCAGTTCGCCTACAGCTATCTCCCCGCCTCGGTGCGGCGCTTTCCCCCGTCCCGAAGACTCTGAAGCTCGATGATGGAGGAGGCGGGGCTGCGGAACGTGCGTTACGAGATCCTGGCTGGGGGGATCATCGCCCTCCATCACGCGCCCGCCTAGGCGGGCCTGCCGGGGATCGGACGCGGATCGGCGGCCGGGCACACGCGCGGTTGTGCTAGACTCCCGGCCATGCCCGCCAGTATCTCCCTGACCCTCTTGCGCGTCGTCGAAGACAAGCTCGCCCGTGGTGAGCGCCTCACCGCCGCCGACGGTCTTGCCTTGTTCGAATCACCGGATCTGCTGCGGATCGGGCGCATGGCCGATGGCGTCCGGCGAGCCGCGTGGGCGACGATGTCTACTTCGTCGTCAATCGCCACATCAACTACACCAACGTGTGTCGGAACCGCTGCCGGTTCTGCGCGTTCTCGCGCTCGGAAGGGCGAGGCCGGGGCCTACACGCTGACCGTGGACGAGGTCCTCGCGAAGGCGGCGGAGGCCGTGGAAGAGGGCGCGACCGAGATCCACATCGTCGGGGGGGAGCATCCTGCGCTGCCTACCAGGCGGTCGGGCGATGGTCGCCGGGATCCGCGCCATGCGCTCCACGGTGCACATCAAGGCCTTCACCGCTTCGGAGATCGCGCATTTCGCGGAGGTGGAGGGGCTCTCTGCCGAACAGATGCTTCATGGACCTCAAGGCGGCGGGGCTCGACAGCCTTCCCGGGGGTGGCGCCGAGATCCTCGGCCGGCGGGTGCGGGCAGCAGGTCTGTCCCGAGAAGATATCGGGGGAGCGGTGGCTCGGAGATCCACCAGGCGGCCCACGGCTGGGGCTCAAGACCAACGCCACCATGCTCTACGGGCACGTGGAGAGCTACGAAGACCGGGTGGACCATCTGCTGCGCCTCCGGGAGGCTCAGGATGCCACCGGCGGATTCCAGGCCTTCATCCCTCTGGCCTTCCAGCCGAAGAACACCCGGCTTGTCCCATCTTCCGCCGACGACCGGGGTCGACGATCTCAAGACGATGGCCGTGGCGCGTCTCCTCCTGGACAACTTCGCCCACATCAAGACCTACTGGGTGATGACCGGTCTGAAGCTGGCCCAGATGGCCCTCTTCTTCGGGGCCGACGATATGGATGGCACCGTGGTGGAGGAGGTCATCACCCTCCTGTCCGGAGCCGCGTTCGGCCAGGCGGTGGCCAAGGACGAACTCATCCGGGTGATCCGGGACTGCGGCCGAGCACCGGTGGAGCGCGACGCCCTCTACCGGGTGGTGCGGCGCTACGAGCGATGGCGATGCGGAGGTGAGGATGGCGGTGCGCGTCGGACACATCGAGTTCCTCAATTGCTATCCGCTCTACTACGGTCTGGAGCAGCCGGGGCACTTTGGCGCGAGGCACGCTGGCGCGACCGGGCCGGCAGCGTGGGGCTCGAGCTGGTGCCTGGGGTGCCCACCGACTCAACCGCATGCTGGTCGATGGGGTATCGACTTCGGTCCGATCAGCTCCATCGCCTATGCCCGCGATCACAGGCAGCTGCTGCTCTCGCGCCATCTGAGCATCTCTTCCTTCGGGGCGGTGGACAGCATCCAGCTGGTGACCCGCAGGCCGCTGGGAAGAGATCAGCGAGTGTCGCCCTCACCCCCAGAGCGCCACCTCGGTCGCTCTGCTCAAGACCATCCTCAAGCTGCGCTTCCGGCTGGAGGTGGCCTATTCGGATCCTGGAGGGCTCCGTTCGCCGAGGCCTGACCGGAACGACGCGGTGCTGGTCATCGGCGACCAGGGCCTCGACGCCCTCTACTTCCCGGGGCCCGAGGCCACCTGCTATGACCTGGGCGAGCTATGGCAGGAGTGGACCGGACTGCCCATGGTCTACGCGGTCTGGGCCGCCCGCGAGGACTTCGCCCGCGACGAACGGCGGCGAGCTGCTGGCCGTGGAGGCCGAGCTGGTGAAGTGCATGGACTACGGCCGGGAGCATCACGCCGAGGTGGTGGAGGGTGCGGCCTGGGCGTTCCGGGCTGGACCGGGAGGTGCTGGCCCGCTACTTCGCCGTCCTGCGCTATGACTTCCCGCCTGCTGTATCGGGAGGGCTCTGCCGCTTCTACGAACTGGCGCACGAGGCGGGCGAACTGGACGAGGTGCCCGAGTTCCGGTTCATCGACGAGGTGGCGGGCCATGAAGCGATCGGACGCGACGCTGCCAATCGGGACGGGCCGTCCTGAGCCGCTCACCGACCAGAGGCACTGGAGCTGCTGCGGTCGCGCGACCTGCTGGAGTGGGCGCCCGCGCCCACGCGACGCGCGAGCGCTCGTCCCGGCACATTGGCGACCTTCATCATCGACCGCAACATCAACTACACCAACGTCTGCGTCTCCGGGTGCCGCTTCTGCGCCTTCCACTGCGGCCCGGGAGCGCCCGAGGCCTTCGTCCTCTCGCAGGAGACGATCTTCACGAAGATCCAGGAGACCATGGACCTGGGCGGCACCGCGGTCATGATGCAGGGGGGGCTCCACCCCGATCTCGACATCGACGTATTTCGAGGAGCTCTTCCGCTCGATCAAGGAGCGCTTCCAGCATCACCATCCACTCGCTGTCGGCGCCGGAGATCGTCCACATCGCCCAGGTGAGCGGACTATCGGTGGCGGAGACCATCTCGCGGCTGAAGGCAGCCGGCCTGGATTCGCTTCCCGGCGGGGGCGCGGAGATCCTCGTCGACCGGGTGCGGGAGCAGGTGGCTCCGGGAAAGGCGAACACCCGATGCTTGGCTGGACGTCATGCGGGAGGCCCATCGGCAGGGCATGCCCGGGCACCGCGACCATGATGTTCGGCAGCGTGGAGACGCTGGAGGACAGGGTGGCCCACCTGCGCGCCATCCGCGATCTGCAGGACGAGACCGGCGGGTTCCGCGCCTTCATCCCCTGGAGCTTCCAGTCGGGCAACACGGAGCTGGAGGGACAGACCGAGCAGGCCACCGGAGTGGACTACCTGACCACCCTGGCCGTCTCGCGGCTCTATCTGGACAACGTTTCGCACATCCAGGCATCGTGGGTGACGCAAGGGTCTGAAGATGGGGCAGGTGGCGCTCCGTTTCGGGGCGGACGACATCTGGGAGCACGATGATCGAGGAGAATGTGGTGGCGGCGACCGGGGTGCGCGTGCAGGCGAACCGCGCCGATCTCGTCCACGCCATCCGCGAGGCCGGCTTCCTCCCGCGCAGCGCCGCACCGACTACTCGATCATTCGAAGGTTCGGGGAGGCCGGGTGATGAGACTAAGCGGGTCGGCTGAGCTAATATACAGTGTTCATATGCGATATCGAGGACGGACAGAATGAAGCAGACCGGCACGCTCAAAGTGAAAGCGGGCCTTGCGGAGATGCTCAAGGGCGGCGTCATCATGGACGTCACCACGGCGGAGCAGGCCAAGATCGCCGAGGACGCCGGGGCATGCGCCGTCATGGCTCTCGAACGGGTTCCGGCGGATATCCGGCGCGACGGCGGCGTCGCCCGCATGGCCGACCCTGAGAAGATCGTCGAGATCCAGGCGGCCGTCACCATCCCGGTCATGGCCAAGGCGCGGATCGGCCATTTCGTGGAGGCGCAGATCCTCGAGGCGCTGGAAGTCGACTACATCGACGAGAGCGAAGTGCTCACACCCGCGGACGAGTCCCACCACATCAACAAGTGGAAGTTCTCCGTGCCTTTCGTGTGCGGCGCGCTGAACCTGGGCGAAGCGCTGCGCCGGATCTCCGAGGGCGCGGCCATGATCCGCACCAAGGGTGAGGCGGGCACGGGCAACGTGGTCGAAGCGGTCCGTCACATGCGGACCATCCAAGGCGAAGTGCGGGCCCTTGCCGGCATGGATGAGGACGAGCTCTACAAGGCGGCCAAGGAGTTGCAGGCCCCTTACGAGTTGGTCGCGTGGGTGGCGGAGAACGGGAAGCTGCCGGTCGTCAACTTCTCCGCCGGTGGCATCGCCACTCCGGCCGATGCCGCCCTCATGATGCAACTGGGCGCCGAAGGGGTGTTCGTAGGCTCGGGCATCTTCAAGAGCGGGGATCCTGCCTCTCGGGCGAAGGCCATCGTCGAGGCGACCACGCACTATCAGGATCCGGCCATCCTCGCTCGTGTCTCACGCCGGCTCGGCGATCCGATGGTGGGACTTGAGATCGGTTCCATCGGCAAGGAGAACCTCATCCAGCATCGCGGCTGGTAACTGCGTTCCCGCAATGGTGCTTTCCAGCCTGACGATCGGTGTCCTGGCGCTTCAGGGCGCCTTTCGGGAACACGTGCGAATGGTGCGCGGGCTTGGTGCGCAGGCTGCCGAAGTACGTTTGCCTGCCGACTTGGAGGGGCTGGACGGACTCATCATCCCCGGCGGCGAGAGCACGACCATCGGAAAGCTGATGGAAGACTACGATCTCGCGGACCCGTTGCGCGATTTCGTGCGCGGCAATCCCGTGTTCGGCACATGCGCCGGTCTCATCATGCTGGCCTCGCGCACTACCGAGGGCAGTCAGCCGCTTCTTGCAGTGATGGATGTGGTGGTCCGCCGCAATGCGTTCGGCCGGCAGGTCAACAGCTTTGAAGCCCCGGTGGAATTGGTGATTTCGGGCACGAGCGAGGAAGCCTTTCCCGGGGTCTTCATCCGCGCTCCCTGGGTGGAGGAGTACGGTGGGGACGTCGAGGTCATCGCCCGTTGCGAGGGTCGGATCGTCGGAGTGAGACAGGGCCATGTCATCGGGGTGGCGTTCCATCCGGAGCTGACGGACGACACCAGGTTGCACGCCTGGTTCCTGCGATTGGTGGCCGAGGAACGCGCAGCGCGACTGGAGTCAGCCAGGCTCTGACGGCGCCGGCCGTGGTATAGTCATTTCACGTTTGGTGCGCCGCATTCTCCGGTCCGTGCCAGCTCTCTCATCATGGTCTGCCGGTGGCGGTACCCCGCACCAGAGAGCATCTTTCGCAATAGGAGGAGTGGTTTGATCCGATATGACGCAACGCGCGCCGCGTTCTATCGGGAGAAGCTGATCGAGAGGGTCCAGACGGACACCCGAGATTGTTACCAATGCGGCAACTGCTCGGCCGGTTGTCCGGCAGCCTTCACCTTCGACTACACTCCCAATCAACTCATGCGGATGCTGCAGGTGGGATCGGTCGACAAGGTGCTCGATTCGACCGCCATCCAACTGTGCGTCCAATGCCTCACCTGCACGGCCCGTTGCCCGCGCAACATCGACATCGCCGGCATCATCGAGGATCTCAAGACCGTCGCCGTCGGTCAGGAGCGCCGACGTCCCCGAGTACGTAAAGACGTTCAACCAGGCCTTCATGGAGGCCGTGGCCCGCTTCGGGCGGCTTCCGGAACTCTACTCCATGGGCATGTTCTACCTGGGCACCAAGAAGCCCAAGATGGCCACGGGCGACGTGGGCCTCATGGTGCCCATGGTGAGCAAGGGCAAGATGCAGTTCATCCCGCGCAAGGCCAAGGGCGCGGACGAGGTGCGTCGCATCTACAAGAAGACCATGGAGAGGGCGCAGGCCCGCGAGAAAGCCGACGCCGAGGCTCTTGCCGCGAAGGCGCGATCGGAAGGCGGGGTGGGCGGCATGACTCTGGCCTACTATCCCGGCTGCTCTCTCCGGCACTCATCGGCGGAGTTCGACCAGGCTACCCGCAAGATGCTCGGAGTCCTGGGGGTCGAGTTCGCGGAGGTGCCGGACTGGACCTGCTGCGGCTCGACCCCTGCTCACATGATGGACCACCTGCTGGCCCAGTCGCTGGCCGCGCGCAATCTGCGCCAGGCGGCGGAGGTCGGCGACGAGCTTCTGGCTCCATGCCCCTCCTGCTATCAGCGGGAGAAGAACGCGGAGATCGAGATCCACAAGAGCGACGCCTTCCGGGCCGAGGTCAACGAGATGCTCGACAAGCCCTACACCGGCCACGTGATGGTCTACGCGCTGCCTGAGTACCTGATGAAGTTCGTGGGCGAGGAGAAGATCGCTTCGTCTGTCAAGGTCGACCTCTCGCAGCTCAAAGTGGTGCCGTATTACGGCTGCCTGCTTGGGCGGCCGAGCGAGATGACCGGCGAGTGCGACAACGAGCAGCCGATGATGATGGACCTGCTGCTGCAGGCGGCGGGCGTCGACGTCAAGTGGTGGAACTACAAGACCGAGTGCTGCGGCGCCAGCGTGGGCATGCCCAAGATGGAGATCCAGCGGCGGCTGAGCGGCAAGGTGCTCTGCAGCAGGCGCTGGCCGCGGGCGCCGAGGCCGTCGTGGTGTGCTGCCCGCTCTGCCACGTCAACCTCGATCTCAAGCAGGCGCAGATCAACAAGTTCAACTGGCACCGACTATAAGGTGCCAATCCTCTATCTGTCGCAGGTGATGGGCCTGGCCCTGGGCCTCAGCGCCGAGGATGTGATGCTGGGCAAGAACGTGGTCGACCCCGAGCCGCTTGGTGCGGAGGGCCATCGCCGCGGCGGCGAGCGTCAGGGCCGAGGAAGAGCGGAAGGCGGCGGAGAAGGCGGCCAAGGCCGCGGCCCGCGAGGCCAAAGCCGCAGCCGAGCCCGCTCCTGCGGCCGCGGCTGCCCGGCCGGGCGCCGCCGGCGACCCCGAAACCGCGGACGCGGAGGCGAAGTCATGAGGATCGGGGTCTTCGTCTGCCATTGCGGCAGCAACATCGCCGCCACCGTCGACGTCGAGGATGTCGCCAAGCGGGCGCTCACCCTCAAGGACGTCGTCCACGCCGAGGACATCATGTACACGTGCTCCGAGCCCGGGCAGGCCGCCATCCAGAAGGCCATCGAGGAGAAGAAGCTCGACCGGGTGGTCGTGGCCGCCTGCTCGCCGCACATGCACGAGGTGACCTTCCGGCGCTGCGTGGACAAGGGGGTCTCAACCCCTACCTCTTCGAGATGGCCAACATCCGCGAGCACTGCTCCTGGATCCACACCGACATCCCGGTGGCGACCGACAAGGCCTGGGACATCGTCAAGATGGCCGTGGCCAAGGCCCGCCGGCTCGAACCGCTGGTGCTCCAACGAGGTGGAGGTCAACAAGGACGTCCTCGTCATCGGCGGCGGGGTGGCGGGCATCCAGGCCGCCCTCGACCTGGCCGATGCCGGCCTCAAGGTCACCATCGTGGAGAGGCAGACCACCATCGGCGGGGTCATGGCGAAGCTCGACAAGACCTTCCCCACCATCGACTGCTCGGCCTGCATCCTCACACCGCGCATGGTCGATTGCGCCCAGCACGAGAACATCGAGGTGATGGCCTACTCCGAGGTCGACAAGGTCTCGGGCTACGTGGGCAACTTCACGGTCGACATCCGCAAGAAAGCGGCCATGGTCGACTGGACCAAGTGCATCGGTTGCGAGCTCTGCGTGCAGAAGTGCCCGGCCAAGGCTCCCGACTCCTTCAACGTGGGGTTGGAGCCGACCAAGGCCATCTACATCCCCTTCCCGCAGGCCGTGCCCAAGCGGGCCGCCATCCAGGTGGACTACTGCCGCTGGTTTCACCCAGGGCAAGTGCCGGGTGTGCGAACGGGTCTGCCCGGCCGACGCCATCGACTACGAGCAGAAGGACGAGATCGTCCAGAAGCGGTTCGGCGCCATCGTGGTGGCCACCGGCCTGGAGGTCTTCCCCTGGGAGGAGTGGTATCACGAGTACGGCTCGGGCAAGATCAAGGACGTCATCTCCGGCCTGCAGTACGAGAGGATGCTGAACGCCTCCGGCCCCTACGGCGGCCACGTGCAGCGGCTGTCCAACGGCGAGGAGCCGAAGACGGTGGTCTTCATCCAGTGCGTGGGCTCTCGGGACGACTCGGTGGGACGGCCCTACTGCTCCAGCGTGTGCTGCATGTACACGGCCAAGCAGGCGCTGCTGACCAAAGACCACGTGGGCATGGATACCGAGGTCTACGTCTTCTACATCGACATCCGCGCCACCGGCAAGGGCTACGAGGAGTTCATCAAGCGGGTCCAGACCGAGTTCGGCGTGAAGTACGTGCGCGGCCGGGTCTCCAAGCTGTACGAGGAGGGCGGCAAGGTGATGGTGCGCGGCGCGGACACCCTGCTGGGCGAGCAGGTGGAGATAGCCGCCGACCTGGTGGTGCTGGCCAGCGGCATCATGGCCGCCGACGGGCGTCAGTGGAGCTGGCCCAGAAGCTCAACATCAGCTACGACGAGTTCGGCTTCCTCAAAGAAGGCCATCCCAAGCTGCGTCCGGTGGAGACCAACACCGCCGGCGTGTTCCTGGCCGGGGCCTGCCAGGCGCCCAAGGACATCCCCGCCACGGTGGCCCAGGCCTCGGGCACGGCCTCCAAGGTCATCGGCCTGCTTGGCCAAGGACAAGCTCAAGACCAGCCCGATGATCGCGGTGGTCGGTCAGAAGGACTGCGTCTCGTGTTGGAAGTGCATCGACGTGTGTCCGTTCAGCGCCCCGGAGAAGCAGGAAGTGCGCCCGGGCGACTTCAAGAGCCACGTCATCGAGACGGTCTGCCAGGGCTGCGGCGTCTGCGTCGCCACCTGCCCGGTCAACTGCATCTCGCTCAAGGGCTTCCCCACAGACGCCATCCTCGACCAGATCGAGGAAGTCCTCCTATCCTAGAAAGGCGGTGAACATGGCCGAAGCAAACACAAGACCAAGCCAGACGCCGCCGCCGCGCTGAGGCGCGCCGCCACCGGCCCGGACCGGGCGGCACGCGGTCCGCCGCGCGCCGCGCTCAAGCGGCCGCCGCCCAGGAGGCGAGCGGCCCGTCAAGATCATCGGCATCGTGTGCAACTGGTGCAGCTACGCCGGCGCCGACACCGCCGGTGTCGGCCGCTTCAAGCAGCCGGCCAACCTCCGGCTGGTGCGCGTGCCCTGCACGGGCCGCATCGACCCGCTGTTCGCCCTCAAGGCCTTCGAGAAAGGCGCCGACGGCGTGCTCATCAGCGGCTGCCACCCCGGCGACTGCCACTACTCCGAGGGCAACTACTACGCCCGGCGCAAGTTCGAACTGCTCGAGCGGATGATCCATCACCTGGGCATCCCCAAGGAGCGCTTCAAGTGGACCTGGGTCTCGGCCTCCGAGGGCGCGCGCTGGCAGCAGGTGGTCACCGAGTTCGTGGCCGGGGTGGAGAAGCTCGGTCCTCGCGAAGGGAGGGCCCTGTGAGCCGCGCAGGACCACATCCGCGAGTTCGCCGCCAAGGCCGCTCTGGCCGAGGGCCGCGTGGACTACTTCATCGGCTGGAAGCAGGGCCTACAACTCGTCCGAGGTCGTCCCGGCGTTCGTGCGCGACGCCGCCGAGGTCGACCAGCTGGTCTGGAACCCGCTCTGCCACCACAACCTGGTCACCTTCCTCAAGCGCAACATGCCCGACCCGCCCGGCGCCAAGATCGGCGTCTGCGTCAAGGGCTGCGACAGCCGTACGCTGGTGGCGCTGCTCCAGGAAGAGCTGGTCGACAAGGACAAGCTCTACGTCGTCGGCGTGCCCTGCGACGGCATCGTCGACCGGCGCAAGCTGGAGAAGGAGTTCGCCGACGAGATCGTGGACATCGCGTTCCCCGAACAGGGCAAGGTGGTCGTCACCACCCGACAGGGAGAGACGAAAGAATTCGCCCAAGAAGCGGTGCTTGCTCGACGTGTGCGGCCGCTGCCGCTACCCCAACGCCGTCTACGCGGACGACACGGCCGGCCGCTCGTGCCCGAGCCCGACCGCAAGCACACCGCGCCCGACTGGAGCGACCTCGCCGACTACGAGAACCTCTCCGACGACGAGAAGCAGGCCTTGCTCGAGCAGATCTACGCGACCTGCATCCGCTGCTTCGCCTGCATCAACGTGTGCCCGGTGTGCTTCTGCTGGGACAAGTGCGTGAACCGTTCGCGCCAGCCGGAGCTGGTGGCGCAGAAGGTGGGGCCCAAGGAGAACCTGCTGTTCCAGATGGTGCACATGTTCCACGTGGCCGGCCGCTGCCCGTCGTGCGGCGCCTGCGACCGCGCCTGTCCGGTGGAGATCCCGCTCTCGCTGCTGCACCGGAAGATGAACAAGGAGATCTACGACATGTTCGGTTTCGAGCCGGGCGCGAAGCTCGACGAGAAGCCGGTGTTCCAGGTGTTCAAGCTCGAAGACCAGTTCGGCGACTGAGAGGAGGGACGATGGCGATCAAATACCTAGCGCAAGATCGGCTGCCGGCCTTCCTGGCGCATCTGGCCGAGAAGGCGCGCGTGGTGGCGCCGGTCAAGAGCCGACGGCGTGGTGCAGTACGAGCCCTGGTCGCCCGGCAAGGAGGTGGAACTCGACGTGCTGCTGGCCAAGCAGTCGCCCAAGGAGTACGTGTTCCTGCAGACCGAGACCTATCTGAAGTTCGGGTACCGGATGGAGGACCCGGCGAGACGGCCGCCGACGGCGAGGCCCCTGCCGGGAGCGGCCGCTGCTGCTGACGCGACTGCCGGAGCCGCGGCTGAGGCCCGAGCGTGCAGCCGATCCCCCACGAGACGGTGGAGGTGCGAGGCCGTCAACGAGGCGCCGGCCCAGGTGATCTTCGGCCTGCGCCCCTGCGACGCCCGCGGCTTCGTGCAGATGGACAACGTCTTCGGTGGCTACGGCGGCTTCTACTTCGATCCGCTCTACAACGCCCGGCGCGAGGCGACCACGCTGCTGGCGGTGACCTGCCGCGACCCCCGCTCCACCTGCTTCTGCACCGCCATCGGCGGCAGCCCGGCCGGCACCGAAGGCGTGGACGCGCTCTTCACCCAGGTGGAGGGCGGCTTCACCGTCGAGGCGCTGACCGAGAAGGGCGAGGCGGCTCTGGCCTTCGACGGCTTCGCCGACGCCGCCGCGGCCGCAGGCCGAGGCGACGGCGGCGGCCAAGGAAGCGGCGGCTACGACCAGGGTCGACGTGCCCTTCGAGCTCGAAGGCATCCGCGACAACCTGCGCGCCAACATCGAAGGCCAGGCGCTGGCACGATCTGCCCATGCGCTGCATCTCCTGCGGCACCTGCACCTACGTGTGCCCCAACTGCTACTGCTTCAACATCAGCGACCAGCTGGTGGAGAGCAGCGGCGAGCGTTATCGCACCTGGGACAACTGCTTCAACCCCCTCTACACGGAGGAGACCTCGGGGCACAACCCGCGGGCGGCCAAGTCCAACCGGTTCCGCAACCGCTTCAGCCACAAGTTCTGGTACTACCCGGACAAGTACGACAGCCTGCTGTGCTCCGGCTGCGGCCGCTGCATCATGCACTGCCCCACCCGCATCGACATCCGTGAGGTGCTGCGGGTGATGGGCTCGCCGGCCGCGCGGCGCCCGAGAGCGGTGCCCCGGCGACGCGGGTGCCCCAGTACCTGCCGCGACCGAAGGGAAGGAGGCGTAGATGGCCGAGCAACGGCAAGACGCGCCTCACCTCTGCCGACGTGGTCGCCGGCGCCAGCACCGCCCGCGCGGGCAAGCAGGGCGGCAATCCCTATCTGCCCGAGATCGCCACGGTGGTGCGAGATCATCCAGGAGACCCCCAACATCAAGACCTTCCGCATGCGCTTCGACGACCCCGCCGTGCAGGAGAGCTTCTCCTTCCTGCCCGGCCAGGTGGGCCAGTTCGGCATCTTCGGCGTGGGCGAATCGACCTTCGCCATCACCTCCAAGCCGTCCGAGAAGGAGTTCATCCAGTTCTCGGTCATGCGGGCGGGCGAGGTCACCAAGGCCCTCCACAACCTCTCCGAGGGCGACAAGGTGGGCATCCGCGCCCCCATGGGCTGCGGCTTCCCGGTGGAGGCCTGGAAGGGCAAGAAGATCCTCTTCGTCATGGGCGGCATCGGCTCGGCCGCGCTCAAGGCCACCATCGAGTACACCCTGGAGCACCGCGCCGACTACGCCGGCGTCACCATCCTCTACGGCGCCACCGCCCCGCAGAACTTCACCTACCAGTACGACATCGACGAGTGGCAGAAGCGCGACGACATCGACCTCACCCTCACCATCGACCGCGAGTGCGACGGCTGGCAGTGCGAGGTGGGCCTGGTCCCGGCGATCCTGGAGAAGATGAACCCCGACCCGGCCGACACCATCGCCATCACCTGCGGCCCGCCCATCATGATCAAGTTCGCCCTCATGAGCTTCCGCAAGCTGGGCTTCACCGACGAGCAGACCTACACCACCCTCGAGAAGCGCATGAAGTGCGGCATCGGCATCTGCGGCCGCTGCAACGTGGGTCCGAAGTACGTGTGCGTGGACGGGCCGGTGTTCTCGCTGGCCGAGCTGGGGGAGCTGCCGGACGAGTTGTAGGGAGCGAGGGGCGAGAGAGCCGAGAGCGCGCGGCCGCTTGATGACCACCCGGGATCATGACCGCGGGCGAACCTCGAAGAAGCGTGCAATCGCCGAGGCGCATCTCTCCATTGTGCCTGCGGGAACCCCGAGTTCACCCGCCGAGCGTGGCTTCGTGGAGTGTCCTTGCCCCGAAGCGTCCTCCACGGCGAGTGCCTGCTCTGCGTCGCGCATCACGGACGCAAGAAGCGGCTTCCGCGGTGCGAGCGCGGGTAGAGAGCAACGCTTGAGGCTCAGCGCCCGCCGGTCGTGAGGCAACGGTGAGGCCGTCCCCCGGGCATGCCCCGCCGCGCGTCGTCAAATGCTGTGACGCCCCTCATCGCCACGGCGCCATATACTAGCCGGGTGACCCGATCATTCTGGAGGACCCTGATGCAGCGAGCGTGCAGACATGCACTTTGACATCTCCCAGGTGCAGACCTATCAGTGGGTGCTTGCCATCGTCAGTGGCATGGTGATCGGCATGTCCAAGTCCGGGATCACCGGCTTGACGCTGATGTTCGTCCCGCTTGATGGCCATCTCGTTCGGGGGGAGGGCTTCGACCGGCCTCCTTCTGCCCATGCTGTGCGTCGGGCGACGTCTTCGCGGTGGCGTGGTATCGCAGGAATGCAGAATGGAAATACCTGCTCAAGCTCCTACCCAGCACGGTTCTCGGACTCGGAGTGGGTGTCGCGGTGGGCGGAAGGCTGTCCGACAACTCGTTCCGGTATCTGCTGGGCGGCATCATCCTGGTGCTGGTGGCGCTCATGGTGTGGCAGGACGTGCGCAAGAAGGAGCCCCGCTATCCCCACGCCCTGTGGTTCGCGGTCGTGGCAGGGCTGGCGGCGGGCTTCACCACCATGATCGGCAACGCCGCGGGAGCGATAACCTCCATCTACCTCCTCTCGATGCGTCTGCCCAAGAACTCGTTTATCGGGACGGCGGCCTGGTTCTTCCTCATCATCAACCTGTTGAAGGTTCCTCTCCAGGTCTTCTTCTGGAAGAACATCAGCGCGGGCACGCTGACCTTCGACGCCATCATGGTCCCCGCGATAGCGGCCGGTGCTGCGATCGGCATCCTGGCGGCCGGCAAGATACCGGAAAGGGCGTATCGCGTCTTCGTCATGGTGATGACCGGCGTGGCGGGGGTGTTGTTGTTCGTTCTGTGAACCGCGCACGTGTGATCCTGGCCATCCATTAGGAGGCGGACGTAAACGCGGTGGCCATCCAAGACCCGTCCCGGGCTCGTCGGTCTCCGCCTAAAGGCCCATGTTCCTCGCCAAGTGTTCCGCGAGAATCACTCGTGCCCTGTCCCACCAGGACCATAACGCTTGACGTTTAACGTACTACGTTATAGGATAATCGCGTGATCAAGTCGATCGCCGACGCAGAGACAGAGAAGGTGTTTTGCCGCACGTTCTCGTCGAAGCTGCCCGGTGACATTCAGTCGGCTGCTCTGCGCAAGCTGCGGATGTTGCATAACGCGCACACGGTCAATGACTTGCGCAGCCCTCTCGGCAACCGGCTTGAGAAGCTGACTGGACCACGCGGAGGCCAATTCAGCATCCGCATCAACGACCAGTGGCGGGTGTGTTTCGTGTGGCAAGAGGGTGATGCCTACGACGTCGAAATCGTGGACTACCACTGAAGGAATGGCGGCCTTGGCGACAGAAAGACTGACACCGGTTCACCCGGGCGAGGTGTTGTTGGAGGAGTTTCTCAAGCCTTTGGGCCTGAGTCAGAACAGGCTGGCCTTGGGCATCGGTGTCCCGTCACGGCGCATAAACGAGATCGTTCTCGGCAAGCGCCGCGTGACGGCTGAGACGGCCTTGCGACTGGCGCGTTACTTCGACACGACCCCCCAGTTCTGGCTCGGCCTCCAAGCCGATTTCGACTTGGATGTCGCAGCGGATAAGCTCGGCGAGCGATTGGACCACGAGGTTCGCGGTCGCGCCGCCGTCGTGTGAACGCACAATTTGTTATCGAGCTGTCGAGAACGTCGAAATGATCCACGTCTTCGCCGGTTCTACCACCAGAGGTGAAGAGTGATGAGTATCCCGAATGACACCCCGATCAAGCGTCGGCCCCCTCACCCGGGTGAGATCCTGCGCGAGGATTTCATGCCCGACTACGGTCTGACGGTCGGCGGTCTTGCCGAGTCCCTGGGGGTTTCGCACCAGACTGTCAACGAGCTTGTGCGCGAACGACGCTCGTTGTCTCCGGAGATGGCGCTTCGTTTGTCGGCGCCCTTCGGTAACTCGTCGGAGTTTTGGCTGAATCTGCAACGTGCCGTCGACCCGTGGGATGCCCATGCGGGCGTGAAGGGAGACACGCGAAAGATCAAGCCGTTGTGCGTTGCCTTACAGGCCCGCGCACCGGACAGATGACTGCCGTTGACCGGCTAGAATGCTGGGCGACCCCCGGGGGCGAGGCGGTGGCTATGGACCTGATCATCCGCAAGGCATGCGTTGACGACGCAGCGGCCGTCCTTGGTGTTCTCAACCCCATCATCGGGCGGAATCGGTCGCCTTCGACTCCCCGCTCTCCTTGGCCGACGAGCGCGCCTACATTGCGGACTTCCCCCAGCGGGGCGTCTTCCACGTTACGGTCCAAGACGGGCAGTTCCTCTAGGTGGCAGGGCGGGCGAAACGTTGGGTTGACGACATGAAGATGGGCACGACATGCCTTCTCGTCACTCTGCTCTGCGTGCTGGTCGCTTCATGCGCCAAGACGCCTGGTCCAGTCACAGGCGAGTGGTCGGCCCCGGCCAACGGTCTGCAGGCCGCGCTCAGGCTTTCTAGCGCGGACGTTGCGAACGGCACTGAAGTCCCAATCATTGTGGTCTTCAGGAACCATAGCGACACTCCTCTCAGGTTGCCCGTGGACCCGTATTACACAGTGAACGTGAGTCACAACGGGGAGCCCGTTGCGGACGCAATCGGAACGCGACGATCCCCGAAGACGAACCCGATCTGCAACCGGGCGACGAGCGGGAGTTTCGCCTTACCGGACTCCGAACAGACATCAATGGTCCGGGAATCTACGGACTGGCAGGCGGGATTGGGGAAATGGACCTGGCCCGAATCGAAGTGGTAGCGAGATGACGACTCCAACATGTGCGTGCAACCGTTCGTTCAGGTCGGCGCGGCCCGAACTCCGGCTGACGCACATCGGTTCGACAGATAAGGAGTGCCACTGACGCGATGCTGGCATCACAGAGGTGTAGCGCTGGTGTTGCTCGGCGTTCTCATGGGCGCGTCTGCCTGCTCGGAACCGAGTACGCCGACGTCCACTGCGCCTCCTGCGTCAGTGTCGGTGGATCAGACTCCTACTGCGCCGTCGGTGTCGGCCAACCGGTTCTCCACCACGGTCAGCATTCATCCGACCTCCCCCTTCAGAGTCACTCTGGCTCCCAAGGCAGAGCTTCGTGGCAACGTGCTCGCAGTATCCGGTGCGACGAGTCTCCTTGACGGATCCGTGATCTCTTGGAATATCGGGCGCGATCGAGGCGAAGGCGCGTGGGACACGTATCTGTCCGGCGTAACCGAAGTCCGAGCCGGTCAGTTCTCGTTTCAGGCCGACGTGGACTCGATCCCGGGAGACAAGCTGTACGCTTGGCTCGTCTTCTCGTTCTTCTCATCAGCGAATCAGCCCGAGCAGGTGCGCGAGAAATACGGGGAGCGCGGCCAGAACCTGGAGGGGGATCACGTGCATTTCTACGGTGACTACCGGGCGCTGGAATACTGGCTTCCGGTGGCGCGTTGACACTCGCGGCATGAGTCGAACAAGAGCTTCAACCTGATGCACACGAGGTTGCTGCATACTGGAAGTCACAAGAGGGCAGGTCAGTCGTGGGTCATCGAAGTGGGCGAGGTGACCCCAGCCCCCAGGCCTCGGTTGAGGCCACACGCTGACGTGACGCAGCGCCACGCCATGGCCCCTGTAGCTCTTCGGCTCGAATTCGACCCCGTTTCCCTTCTAGGAAGGGCTGGAGTCGACGAGGACTCGCCCGAGCGGCCGATCTCGGCCCAAGGTCTGATTTCGCCCGAGCAAGAACGTTGGCCAGACTGGGCGGCACCGAGAAGCATCTGGACGCGATACCGAGGAGGCGAAACCGCTAGATGGTCCTCGTCGACACCTCAGTGTGGGTCTCTCATCTTCGGGATTCGCATCAGGGTTTGGTGGAGTTACTCGAGGCCGGAGAGGTCGTCTGTCGCCCCTTCGTGATCGGGGAACTGGCGTGTGGCAACCTGGGCAACCGAGAGATCATCCTCGGCCTCCTGGAGGCTCTCCCCGCCGCTCACGATGTCCGGCATCAAGAGGTGTTGCCCTTCATCGAGGCCCGTCATCTGATGGGCAGAGGGCTGGGTTACGTGGACGTTCGCCTTCTTGCCGCCGCCCTCGTGAGCGGGGGTCTCCGTGTGGACTCTGGACGGGAAGCTGGACAAAGTGGCGGAGGAGCTTGGCTGCAGACATCGCTCTGCCTGACCGAGGGAGAGAGAAGCTGCTCCCAAGAACCGCAGCCGCGGGGGAACATGATGTCGGGCCGAGAATCCACCGAGGAGATGTGGCGGCGGCCTACTTTGCGCCGGTTGTAGCCATCTCCCAGAACTTCTCGAGCGAATCGACTCTGAAGACGATGACGCTTCCTTCGCGCGGTCCGCGAAGCACGACCACTTTGTCGCCCTCCCCAATCTGCATGGCCTTCCGGGCATCGGCCGGGATCACGATCTGTCCCTTGGTGCCCACCGTGGCCGTGCCGAGGAATGCACTCGTTTCTGACACGTTGTCTCCTCTGTACGAACAGTTATACTAGTAGCTTTAGTAGGTTTTACCCTACTACTAGGGGCCCGTCATGACAAGGCCACGGATCTGACGGTAGGCCCTCCGCTTGACGTTAAGGTTCCAGCCCACTGCCACTGCTCTTTCCGGGACTTTCCTGCTGCCATACGCGGGGTCTTCTAGGAAATTCTGTCCCTCTCCCTGAGACTGCCGGGCTGGCCCTCGCGGCCTCGATGTGATATATGAATCTAGTATTAGAACCAAGTTCTCGTTGAATCAGAGAGGGGGCGACCTGTGACGGAAGACGAAAGAAGAACGACATCCGACAACGGAGATGAGCGCGAGGTGGGAGCCGGTGGCGCGGTAACCCGCCGCGAGTTCCTGAAGCTGGCGGGCATCGCCGGTGCGACCATCGGCTTAGGGGCCGGCCTGGGCGGCCTGGTAGCTGCGTGCGGTAGTGAGGAAGCCGGCACTACCACCACGGCGGCCGCCGCGGCCACCACCACGACGGGTGCGATGGCAGAAACCACCACCACCTCTGTGGAAGCTGGGGTCGAGACCGGCCGGGTCGTGAAGATCGGTGCGGTGTCTCCGATCACCGGCAGCCTGGCCTCGTTCGGTGGACCGGACAAGTGGATCGTGAGCTACGTGCAGAAGGCGGTGGGCGAAGGGGTCGTCTGCGGCGATGGCAAGCTCCATCCAATCGAGATCACCCAGCTCGACACTCAGTCGAGCCCCAACCGGGCAGCGGAAGTGGCGGCGGACCTCATCTTCAACGACAAGGTCGACATCTTCGTGGCCTCATCCAGCCCGGATACGGTCAACCCGGCCGCCGAGCAGTGTGAAGCGAACGGCGTGCCCTTCCTGGCCAATTTCGTGCCTTGGCAGCCGTTCTACTTCGGTCGCGGTGCTACCGCCGACACGGGGTTCACCTGGACTTGGATGTTCCACTTCGGCGTGGAAGATGCTGCCGAATGCCGTCTGGGTATGTGGGACCAGATCGAAACCAACAAGAAGGTCGCGCTGCTCTTCCCGAATGACGCCGACGGGGTAGCCTGGTCCAACAAGGAGACAGGGCTGGGACCGTTCCTGGAGAAGGGCGGATACACTATCGTCGCCCAGCCTGAGATGTATCAGCAGCCCTCCGAGGACTTCAGCTCCCAGATCTCTGAATTCAAGAAGAGCGGAGCGGAGATCTGCACCGGCCTGCAGGTCCCGCCCGATTTCACGAACTTCTGGAGTCAATGCATCCAGCAGGATTTCCGGCCGAAGATCCTCTCGATCTCCAAGGCGGCGCTCTTCAGCCAGACCATGGAAGCAGTCGGAGATGTCGGCGTGGGGCTGTCCGACCATGCCGTGTGGCACCCCACCTATCCATACAAGAGCTACCTGACGGGCCAGACCTGCCAGGAATATGCCGATGCCTGGACGGCCGAGACCGGGAACCAGTGGACGCAGCCGCTCGGGCAGCTTGGCAAGTACGAATGGGCCATCGACGTTCTAAAACGGTGGACGGACATCGACGACAAGAGTCTGTTCCCCGATCTGGCCAAGACCACCAAGTTCGAGTGCATAAACGGCCCGGTCGACTTCACTCTGCCGATTCAGATGGGCACAGTGCGCCCCGTTCCGAACGTATACAAGATCAAGATCTCCGGCGGCCAGTGGATCAAGAGCCCGGAAGGCAGCCCCTACCCGTACGACATGAAGACGGTCTACGGCGAGGACCCGAACATGCCGATCGGCAAGGAATTCGAGCCCATGGCCTACGACTTCTAGAGGGGACCGCGACGACGCGGCACCCGTCCCCTTCAGGTCATGCGAAAAGAGGCGGCCCATCCGGGCCGCCTCTTCTGTCGAAGGAATGAACGCCAAGCATGAGAACCCTGGCAAGATGAGGAGCAACGATCGATGGGTGCCGCCCCTGAGGCGGTGCCAACCCGTGGCAGGAATGGCTCCGCCACGATGCCTGCTCGTCTATTGGCAGTCGATCATCGACTTCACCAACCTGTGGCGGGAGTTCGGCCGCATCGTCGACCAGGCGACCGCAGTGGGCCGGGAGCTGTTCAGCGGCATGTTCGACGAGTTTCCCAACCTCAGGTTCATCCACACCATGTTCGGCGGCAACTGGTTCGCCAACCAGAAGCTCATGACGCCGAAGCTGGGCGCAAAGAAGGAAGCCATGTTGCGCTTGGACATGAACGAAGGCGAGAGGATAACGAGGTACCTCCAGAGCACGCGATCATGAACGAGAACGCGATCCGCCTCTTCAACCCGAAGGTGTAACCGTGTTCGCATACACTCTGCAGACCTGAGGGTCTTTGGGGCGCCGTGAGGCGCCCTCTTGCTTGGGGAACTATTGAGGATGTGAGCTAGAATGCCGCCATCATGATCGAGATCCGCGCGGAACGACCTGCCGACATCGCTCCCATTCGGGAACTGGTGGGCCTTGCCTTCGCCGGGCACCCGTACAGCGTCGGGACCGAACCCCTCATCATCGATGCTCTCAGGGAGGATGGTGCCCTGGAACTGTCGCTCGTGGCCGAGGTGGATGGGACAGTGGTGGCGCACATCGCCTTCTCGGAGGGGAGGGTCGGGGATTCGTCGCCCGGCTGGTTCGTCGTCGGACCGATAGCGGTGCATCCGGACTTCCAACGGAGAGGCATCGGAACCGAACTGGTCGAGGCCGCCCTCGATGTGATGCGTTCGCGGGACGCCCATGGGTGTGTGCTCGTGGGCGATCCCGATTTCTATCGGCGCTTCGGTTTCAGGCACTGCCGGAAGGTTTCCTGGCCCGGCGTCCCGGACGAGTACGTTCTCACCCTACTTTTCGGGGACGAGGAACCGGCGGGCGAGATCGGCTGCCACCCGGCATTCCTTGTGCGTGCATGAGAAATCCGGATGACAAGGCGATGCTGTACGTGTCCACCAGGAGAGCGTGGCGCGCGTGGCTGAAGAAGCACTACAAGACGGAGAAAGAGATCTGGCTCATCTACTACAAGAAGCAGACGGGAAAGCCGCGCATCCCATACAACGATGCGGTCGAAGAAGCGCTCTGCTTCGGATGGATCGACAGCACCGCGAAGAGACTGGATGAGGATCGTTACGCCCAACGCTTCTCGCCGAGAAACCCCAAGAGCCAATATTCACAGGCGAACAAGGAGAGGCTCAAAGCACTCGCCGAGCGGGGCAGAGTGATGCCGGAGGTCTTGGAGTCCGTCCGGGAGATGCTCGCGGAAGTGGACGAGTTCGAGGTTCCGGCCGACATTCTCGATGCTATCAAAGGGAGCCCGGATGCCTGGAAGCACTTCCAAGGCTTCTCGCCTGCGTATGTCCGCATCAGGATCGCCTTCATCGAGGGAGCACGAAACAGACCGGAGGAATTCGAGAAGCGGCTGCGGTACTTCATCCGGATGACCGAAAAGGGGAAGCAATTCGGGTTTGGGGGCATCGAGAAGTACTACTGACGTGGCCTGCCTCGCCGGCACGTGCAAGCGTTCGCTCGGATGTGACGCCGATCGGTAGTACGCGACTAGACCCCGCCAGACGGAAAATGGATATCTCCTTGTCGCTTATATGGCTTCATACGGCGCGTTCATAGATGCCGCCATGTATTCGGCATGAGTCGTTGAATTGCTAATCGCTTCCACGCGCTGCTATAGTCGGACCGAGGAAACGAGCGGTTGGTCGCAGAACGAGTTGGCGCGGCCGGTGGACCTAGGAAGGTTGGGTCTTTCCCGGGATGCGGGCCGGGGTCGCCAGTCAGACGTCTGTGGGGGGAATGGATGAATCCGACTGCTGCGCAGAGTCGATTGGAAACCCAAAAGCAAGCGATCATCCGGATCGATGGCGTCTCACTGAGCTTCGGCGGAGTCAACGCGCTCTCGGATGTCAGTCTCAACGTCAGAAATGACGAGATATTGGCCATCATCGGCCCCAACGGTGCCGGCAAGACCGCCCTGCTGAATTGCATCAGCGGCTTCTACAAGCCCCAGAAGGGCGAGATATACTTCGAAGACACACGAAGATTACCCGTCAGCGGCCGGACAAGCTGGCCAAGATGGGCATCGCCCGCACCTTTCAGAACATCGAGCTCTACACCGGCCTCAGCACCCAGGACAACATCATGGCCGCCCGGCACGTCTTCATGAAGCAGAACTTCGTGACCGGAGCGATCTATTTCGGGCTGGTCCCACCGCGAGGAGATCAGGCACCGGCAGACGGTCGAGGAGATCATCGACTTTCTCGAGATCGAGTCCATCCGTAAGACAGATGGTGGGTGTCTCTGCCCTACGGCCTGCGCAAGAGGGTCGAATTGGGACGGGCCTTGGCTCTGGAGCCCAAGGTCCTGCTCCTGGACGAGCCGATGGCCGGAATGAATCTGGAAGAGAAAGAAGACATCGCCCGCTTCATCCTCGACGTCTACGAGGGCCAGGGAGAAACTTATCCCAGATACTCCCGTCTTGAGGGACGGCATCAGCAGCATCATCCTGGTCGAGCATGACATGGGGGTGGTGATGGACCTGGCCGACAGCATCGGAGTTCTCGATTTCGGACGCAAGATAGCTGAGGGTTCGCCCGCCGAAATCCAGTGCGACCGAGGCGGTCATTGCCGCCTATCTGGGTTCGGAAGCCTGAGATGCTAAGAGTCAACAACATAGAAGTCTCTTACATCGGGAGTCATCCAGGTGCTGCACGGAGTATCGCTGGAAGTGGGCGATGGGAAGATCGTAGCGCTCATCGGGGCTAACGGCGGAGGCAAGACCACTACGCTCAAAGCTATCTCCGGGCTGCTAAAGACGGAGCAAGGGAACATGACCAGCGGCAACGTGGATATTGAACGATGAGCGCATCGACCAATTGGGCCCAGAGCAAGTATCGCCCGGATGGGTATCAGCCAGGTGATGGAGGGCCGCCGGGTGCTGGAGCATCTAACCGTTGAGGAGAATCTGATGGCATCGGGGCCTACCGGCGCAGAGACCGTGGCCGGCGTCAAGCGAGACCTGGAGATGGTCTTCGACTATTTCCCCAGGATACGGAATACCGCAAGCGCGCGTCAGCGGCTATCTCTCCGGGGGTGAGCAGCAGATGATGGTGATCGGGCGGGCCCTTATGGCCGATCCGCAGCTGATGTTACTGGATGAGCCTTCGCTCGGACTGGCACCCATGGCCGTCCAGGAGATCTATCGAAATCATCAAGCAGATCAATTGGACCGCGGCGTATCCATGCTCATAGTGGAGCAGAACGTGCGGGCTGCGCTCGGCATCGCGGACTACGGCTATGTGATGGAAAACGGGCGCATCGTCCTGCAACGGTCCGGCCGACAAGTTGAAAGACAACGAGGACGTCAGGGAATTTTACATGGGGATTTCGTGCCAGCGGTGCTGCAGAAAGAGCTACCGCGAGGTCAAGCACTACCGCCGTAGAAAGAGATGGCTGTCGTAAGAATCGAGCCGGAAACGGTGAGTCGTCATAGACACGGCAGTTTACGATACCTGGCCCAAGGTGCTGAAGCACAATGCGACACGATTCGGTTCCCAGGACAAGGCCATCCGCTATAAGCACTATGGCATATGGCAGACATACAGCTGGCAGGACTATCTACGAGAATGTGAAATACCTGGCACTGGGCCTGCTGGCCCTCGGCTTCCAACCTGGCGAGCAAGCTGCTCGATCATCGGCGATAATCGCCCCGAATGGTATTTCGCCGAGCTGGCTGCTCAATGCGCCAGGGCATAAGCGTCGGTCTTTATTCGGATCTCTCCGCCAGCGAAATCGAATACATCGCTCGCAATTGCGCGGCCGATTCGCCATGGTCGAAGACCAGGAGCAGGCAGACAAGATCGCGCTCGTCCGCGACGAGCTTCCTGCACTCAAAAGTCGTGTACTGGCGCTACAAAGGTCTCAGTAGCTGAGCCCATGGAAGGCTTTGTGGGTCTGCGTGAGGTCCTCGATAAGGGCCGTGGATACGAGGCGGAGCACCCGCAGGCTTTCGAGCAGAATATCGCCGCGGGAAAGGGCCGATGACATCTGTGCCGTCATTTACACCTCGGGAGTCCAGGGCAACCCAAGGGCTGCCCTGCACAGCTACGGGACCCTGATGGCCGACGCAAGATTATTTCGTAGAAGCTGAGCATCTGGACCGCCAAGGACGATATCGTCTCGTACATGCCTCCGGCCTGGATAACCGAGCAGTGGTTGTCTTTCGGGTGCCATTTTCTCTCCGGCGGCACTGTTAATTTTGCGGAAAGGCCGGAAACGCAGCGTAGGATATCCGCGAAATCGCGCCCGAGATGTTGTTGTGTACAACTCCCGATCTGGGAGAGCGGCAGTGCGGTGACGGTCCTGTCAAGGATGCGGGTGCGGGCACGTTGAAAAGGCTGATGTACCCGCCTGTTCATGCCGGTTGGCTATCAAGTGGTCGATGCCGCGCTAAGAGGGCGAGAAACCCAGCCTGTTACTGGCGGGCTGATCTATCAGGGTCGGCCGATCTGCTGGTCTTCCGCCGCTGCGTGATAACCTGGGTTTGACGAACGCCAGGATATGCTACACCCTGGGCGCCATGCTTACCCGGAAAGGTGTAGGTTTTTCCACGCGCTGAACGTGCCCCTGCAAAACCAGTACGGATGACCGAGGCGGCGCGGTCACCGGCTGCCGGGCTGACGATGTCAGCCTCGGATACGGTAGGAAACGTGAAAGGGGACGGAGGTAAGAATCACCAGCCGCGGCGAGATTGCTCTGCCGCCAGCCGGCGTCTTCCAGGGCTATCCGGTGATCCCGCCGCCACTGCGCGAGGTACTCACCGAAACGGCTGGGTTTCACAGCGGGCGACAGCGCGCTGGTAAATGACGAAGGCCAAGTGGTCTTCCTGGACAGGCTAAGAGACCTGGCGGACATGCAATGCGGCGAGAAGGTGGCTCCCCAGTATATCGAGAGGCAGCTAAAATTAAGTCCCTATATCCGGGACGCGTGGGTATTGACCGGGCAGGACTAAGACTATGTCTCGGCGGTTATTATCATGGATTTTGAAAACGTCAGCCGGTGGGCAGACCGGAGCCAAGGTGGTATACAATACCTTCAACGATCTGTCACAAAAACCGGAGGTGTACGAATTGATTACGGGGGCCGTGGAAAAGGCCAACCAATCGGTCCCACCGGGTTGCCGGATTATGAAATACACCAACCTGCACAAAGAATTCGACCCTGATGAGTCACGAATTGACGCGGAACCGTAAGCTGCGGAAGAAATATCGTCGAAGAGCGCTACCGGGCGCTGGTCAACGCTCATGTACGAGCGATAAAACCGAGGTGCCAATCGAGGCCCAGATAAAATACCGGGACGGCCGAACCGGAATAATCAAGACCACGCTCTGCATAAAATCGCGCAGTCGGGGGGGCGAACAGATGACCTTCTTTCTGCAACTCGCCGTTTCCGGAGTGGGCCTTGGCATGATTTATGCTCTGATCGCCCTCGGCTTCGTCATCATCCTCAAGTGCTCCAAGGCATTCAACATTGCCCAGGGACAGTTCGTCATGTTCGGCGGTTACCTGGGCTACACCTTTCTTGTCCTGCTCAGCATGCCCGTGTGGGCGGCCATTATCGCCGCGATCGCTATGGCGGTGGTGATGGGACTCGTCATCGAGCGTTTTACCCTGCGTCCCTTGTTGGGCAAGCCTCCTTTGGCCGTCGTCATGATGACCATTGCTCTCGCCGGCGTCCTCGACGGGGTCGCCATCATGGTGTGGGGCGGCGACTACGTGACCTATCACGACGTGCTTCCGAAGATAACCCTGCAACTGGGGTCGGTCTCGGTCCCACCTTCCTCGCTTGCTGGGTCTCATCGTGTCCGTGATCGTGGTAGCCATCCTCATGTTCATCTTCCGCTTCACGAAGATGGGGCTGGCAATGCGGGCCACCGCGGAGGACGAGCAGGTAACTCGTAGCCTGGGGATCAAGGTCACCATGGTGTACGCCCTGGTGTGGGTCATCGCCTGCGTGGTGGGGGTTTTGGGCGGCATCCTCCTGGGCGGGGTCTCCGGTGTCTCCCCGCCCCTTGCCGAAATAGGGCTCACGGCGCTGGCTGTGGTCATCCTGGGCGGCCTCGACTCCATCGGCGGAGCGATCGTCGCCGGCATCATGTTGGGTGTCCTGAGGAACCTGGCGGCGGGATACCTCGATCCCCTCATGCCTTCTGGCGGCGGCTTGGCCAACGTCTTTCCGTTCATAGTCATGCTGGCAGTGCTCATCTTCAGGCCGCACGGATTGTTTGGCCTGAAGAGGATCGAGAGGGTGTGAGCCATGAGACTCCCCAGCGGCACCTTGGCGCAGAGCTACGGCCAGGACATGGCCATGGTCAGGACAAAGTCATATTGGATATTCCTGGTCGTACTTCTGGTCTTTCTCTTCAGCATCCCCCAGTGGGCGTCGAACTCCACGCTCACTCTCGCCACCATCATCGCCTTCTATGTGATCAGCGCCCACGGCCTGAATATCCTCACCGGTAACTGCGGTCTCGTATCGCTGGGGCACTCGGGATTCATGATGGTGGGCGGCTACGCCATGGCCATCCTCTGCAACAAGCTGGGCCTGCCCTTCTTGGCGTCTATCCCCCTTGCCGGGCTGGCCGCGGGCATGGTGGGCATCATCTTCGGTCTGCCGTCTCTACGGATCAAAGGCTTCTATCTGATCATGGCGACGGTGGCGGCCTACTTCATCATCCACTGGCTGATACTTCAGTTCCGCGGTCTCACCGGAGGCACGGAAGGTCTGACGGTACCCCCGGCCGAGATCTTCGGATTCTCCATCAGGGGTAAGGCCGTCTACTTCTACGTGGTCTTGGTCTTGGCGATCTTGGCCACGATCGTGGCCAAGAACATATTGCGCACGCGGGCCGGTCGAGCTTTCGTGGCCATCCGCGACAATGACCTTGCCGCGGAGGTCATGGGCGTGAACCTCTTCTCCTACAAGCTCCAGGCTTTCTTCGTGGGTTGCGTCTTCGCGGGTGTTGCCGGGGCGCTCTCCGTGCAGTTCTACAGCATCGCCAACGTCGAGCAGTTCCCGTTCTTCGACTCGGTCTGGTTGCTCGGCATGCTCATCATCGGCGGTATGGGCAGCGTCTCGGGAGTCATCTACGGAGTGATCGCCATCAAGCTTCTGCAGCAGTTGGCCATCAAGATCGGGCCTGCTCTTGCGGACCTGCTGAACCCTCAGGCGGCCGTCGGACTGAGCCTCATCCTGCCCAGCGTGGCGATCATTCTTTTCTTGATATTTGCTCCGAGGGGCATAGCCCATCTACTAGAGCGGCTCAGGGACTACTATCAGGCCTGGCCGTACTAGGCCTGGGACTCGGCGCGTCCCGCGTGAGGGGCGAAGGACCGGTCAGCGAGGAGGTGAATCGAGGCGGCAGATTGCTTTGTGACAGGATATGACAATGGTCACCTTTGGAAGGGGGAGGAAAATGACAAGATCTAGAACAACGTGGGCGTTGGTGGTGCTGCTCGTCGTCGCCCTCGGCATCATGTTGAGCGCTTGCGGCGGGGCTGACGAGACTACCACCACCGCGGCGCCCACTGAGACCACCGCGGCGCCCACTGAGACCACCGCGGCGCCTACTGAGACAACCATGGGCTCCACGGAGACAACCATGGGCGAGCCGGTGACGCTGTATGTGGGCGGCACGTTCGCGCTGACGGGAGCCTACGCACAAGACACCGCTGCCGTGTTGGCCGGCTTCGAAGACTACGTCAAGTATGTCAACGATAATCACATCGTGGCTCCCTGGTACTCAGACAAGACCATCCCGGCCAATATCACCTTCAAGCTTCTCTGGGGTGACGACGCTCTCGCTCCCGAAAAGGCCCTCACCATCTACGACGACTTCAAGTCGCAGGGGTTGATGGTGCAGAGAGTGAGTGGCTCGCCGGAAGGCATGGCCCTGAAGGACTTCCTCATCGAGGACGCGATCGGAGCTACCAGCCAGTCCACGTCGCCCGCGTACCTGCAGCCACCGGGCAACATCTTCACCAACGCGCCCATCTACACCGATGAGATGGCAGCCATCGCCGACTGGTTCATGGAGAACTGGACCGACACCAGCCGCAAACCCCGGGTGGCCTATCTGACCGCGGACTCCGCTCTGGGCCGCAACATCGATATCCCGGAGATGCAGGCCTACCTGGAGAGTATCGGCTACGAGTTCATGGGCGCCCAGTTCTTGGACATGGTTCCGACCTCTCCGCCCACTACTCAGCTGGCTTGGCTCAAGGACAAGGGCGTGGATCTGGCCCTGGGCGTCATGATCAATGCGGGCAGCCAGCCGACCATCAAGGAAGCCGTGCGTTTGGGCATGGGGCCCGATCTGGAATACAAGATCACCTTCGGGTTCGGTAACCCTGCTCACCTCCAGATATTCCTGCCAGACATGGGAGCGACGGGTAACGGCGTCGTCGTCGCCGGCGACTTCTGCGCTCAGGACGCCGATGTGGAGGGCGTGGCGTTCGCCAACATGCTTCAGGACACCTATCGGCCTAACGACAAGAACGGTAATGTCATGTACTTCGATGGCATCATCGAAGCGATGACCCAGGTCGAGGCACTTCGTCTGGCCGCCATGGCGGGCGACGCAGCCGCACTGACCAGCCAGAGTGTTATCGACAACGGCTTCCGGCAGATCAAGGACTTCAGCACCGGTGACATCACCGTGGATCCGCTCACCTATGGGCCGGACGATTCGCAGGGAATGGACGAAGTGCGCGTCCAGCAGGTCCAGAATGCTCAGATCGTGGAACTCGGTTCTTATCCGCTGCGCAACATACTGCCCGCCGCAAAGTAGAACCCGTCTGTATTCGAACGCCTGCATGGGAGGGGGGTTCCTGATGGGAACCCCCCTCTTTGCGCGATATGATCAGTGCACGATGCGATGAGGCCCCGTGCCTGCCCAGCTTAGGAGAGGAGCTGCCGGTGATGACCGATACGACGCTTCCGGACAGGATCGAGATGAAGCCCATCGGCGTCGTGCGTGAGTTCCGTGTGCGGCTCTAGGGTGGCGCCTATCGAGTCTCTGTCTGATTTCCCTTAAACCGCAGCATGACGAGCATGCACAGCATGGCGACAGACCACAGGATGTCTGCGGGGAGTTGCAGCTCGCAGGTCTCGTCGAGAAGCAGGTAGCTCCTGGTCGGAAACTCGTCATCCTCCTGCCAGACGATGAGCGTCATCGACACCCGTGGGAAAGGCCGGAGCTCGACCGCCAAATCACCATACTCGCGCGGTTCCCCTCCGAAATGGGCCGCCTGTGCGAAAAATCCTTCCGGATCCCGGGCGAAGCGGGCGGCGGTCTGGTCCAGTGGCAGAAGATGTGAGCCCTGCCGATACATCAGCCCCGATTTGAGCTCTTCCGGTTTGACCAGGCGGCCTGTCGGCTCGATGTCGCGGGCGTTGAGCAAGTAGTGGAGTATGGACAGGCGGGAGAAGTAGGCCATCTTCGTGAGCATGAACTCAGCTTCCTGGCTTGAGCCCACGAGGGTTCGCGCCACCGGGTCCACGATCACCTCTTGGCCGAGCATCGGAACGCCGTACTGCCCGCCGTCCGGCGAGTATGTCACGGCAGCGCGCCTGACCACGTCCTTCGGATCGCAGGCGGCCAACAGGTTCCATGCATGCTCGAAGACCTTGCTTCACGACGTGTCTCCTCGTCCCTGATGGTGGCGGCTTTCGGTTCTCCTAGGCAGCCGCGAAGGCCTTGTCGAGCACCGCAAGCGCGTGGTCGATCTCGCGCGAGGACACTATCAGTGGGCGGAGTGAGGCGGATGACATTGCCGTACAGCCCGCCCTTGCCGATGAGCAGCCCCAGGCGGCGCGTCTCCTCGAACACCTCAGCACCTTCTTGGGATCGGGCGCCTTTCCGTCGGGCGAGGCCGGATCGACCACCTCGATCGCCTGCATGAGACCCATGCCGCGTACGTCGCCGATGCTCGGGTATTTGGCCTGCAGCGCTTCGAGGCCCTCGCGCAGTCGCTCGCCCTGGACTGTCGGCGTTGTCGGCCAGATGGTTGCTCTCGATGAACTCGATGGTGGCCAGCGCGCCCCGGGTGCTCACCGGGTTGCCGCCGAAGGTGGAGATGGAGAGACCCGTGAAACTGTCGGCCACGGCCGGCGTGGCGATGGTGGCGCCGATGGGCAGTCCGTTGGCCAGGCCCTTCGCGAAGGTCATGATGTCGGGCTGGACGCCCCAGTGTTCGATGCCGCAGAACGTCCCGCCGGTGCGGCCGCAGCCGGTCTGCACCTCGTCGCAGATGAAGAGCCCGCCGTACTTGCGCACGATCGCGAGCACCACCTGGAAGTACTCCTTGGGCGGCGTGATGAAACCGCCCACCCCCTGGATGGGCTCTGCCATGAAGGCCGCGATCTCGCCGTTGGTGGTCGTCTGGATGAGTTCCTCGACGTCGCGGGCGCAGCGCATGTCGCAACTCGGATAGGTCAGTCCCAGGCTGCAGCGGTAGCAGTACGGGTTGTGGGCGTGCTTGATGTAGGGGATGCTGCTGGGCATCGGGCGCCAGGGAGCGTGCGCGGTGATGTTCAGGGTGACCTCGCTGCGGCCGGAGTAGGCGTGGCGCAGCGCGACCACGTCGGAGCGGCCGGTGGCGTGCCGGGCGAAGAGCACGGCGGTCTCGTTCGCCTCGGTGCCGGAGGAGGTGAAGAAGCTCTTGCTGAGGGCTCCGGGCGTGATCTCCGCCAGCTTCTTGGCCAGTCTCACCTGGGGCTCGTTGAGATACAGCGTCGAGGCGTGCTGCAGCGTCTGGTTCTGGTCGATGACCGCCTCGTTCACGGTCTCGTTGCAGTGGCCCACGCTGACGGTGAGGATGCCGCCGAAGAAGTCGAGATACTCCGTGCCTTGGGCGTCGGTCAGGTACATGCCCTTGCCGCGGACGAGGGTCAGGGGCTTCTCGTAGTAGGTGGCGACGCAGGGGAAGAGATACTCCTTGTGCAGGCTCTCGATCTCATCCATCTCGCCGGTGCTCCCCTTCATCGCCTCGCTTGCGATCAGTCGTCGTCTGACTTATAGCCGACCCTCCGTCCGCTGTCAAAGACACATCGCGCATTCCCTCTGGGTGTCTCTTCAGATCGAGTTCCTCGAAGGAGCCACACTGGCGTAGAATCGCGGATAGGGGGCGGAGGCGCACACGCGCGCCCTGGTCGAGAGACTGGGCCGCGAGACGTCGTGAAAGAGTAGGGATCACGCGGACTGCACGCAGAGAGGAGAAGAAGAGTCATGATCGTGCGCATCTGGCATGGGTGGACGACTCCCGAAAACGCGGCCGCTTATGAGGCCCTCCTCGAGCAGGAGATCTTTGTCGGCATACAGGACCGCCGGATCCACGGGTTCGAGGGCATCCAGCTTCTCCGTCGAGAAGATGGCGATGAGATCGAGTTCGTGACCATCATGAGGTTCAGCTCACTTGCCGCCGTCCGTGAGTTCGCCGGCGACGACCATGAAGCATCGGTGGTGCCCGACAAGGCGCGGGCCGTGCTCTCTCACTTCGACGAGCGCTCGAAGCACTACGAGATCAGAGCTGAGGAGAGCGGGGAAGAGTAAGTCGCAGGTGGGCGCGTTCGCGGTTCTTGGATGGTGAACCATGCGGACTGTGAGGTGAGACAGACTCGATCATGAAGGCCATCGTCAACACGCGCTACGGATCGCCGGATGTGCTGCGACTCAAGGAAGTACCGAGGCCGGAGCCTGGTGAGGGCGAGGTTCTGGTCAGGGTCCACGCGACTACGGTGAGCCGCACCGACTGCGGTCAGCTCCGCGGCCACCCGTTCTTCATCCGGCTCCTCACCGGGCTTGTCCGGCCGAAGCGGACCATCCTGGGCACTGATTTCGCCGGCCAGGTAGCGGCCATCGGAGCTGGGGTCACGTCGCTCGTGCCCGGCGACCGGGTGTTCGGACTGACTCCCGGTGGCTACGGCGGTCACGCCGAGTATCTTTGCATGCCCGAGAAGGGGACCATCGCGACCATGGCCCTGGGCGTGCCCTTTGACGAAGCGGTGGTCGGCGAGGGCGCCTGGCATGCGGACACGTATCTCAAGGCCTTCGGTCTCGGTCCCGGGCACAAGATCTTGATCTACGGCGCGTCCGGGGCCATCGGCACGGCGGCCGTGCAACTGGCGAAATCCTACGGGGCCGAGGTGACGGGCGTCGTGGCGACCCGGCACGTGGAGCTCGCGAGGTCGCTGGGCGTCGACCGGGTGATCGATTACACCACCCAAGACTTCTCGCAGGTCGACGATCGGTTCGACTTCGTCCTCGACGCCGTCGGCAAGGCCACGTTCTTCCGTTGTCGCAAAGTGCTAAAGCCCGAAGGGGTGTTCGCAGCGAGCGATCTGGGGCCCTGGAGCCAGAACCTCCTTCTCTTGGCCTGGGCCTCGATCACACGGAGCAGAAGGATCATTTTTCCCCTACCGCGGACCAGCAAGGAGTTCGTCGAGTTCTTGAGAGCCCGCATGGAGGCAGGCGAATTCCGGGCGGTGGTCGATCGGAAGTACCCCCTCGAAGAAGTACCGGACGCCTACCGCTATGTGGAGACCGGTCAGAAGACCGGCATAGTGGTCATCACGACCGCGCCCACCTAGCCTAGCGGGCGCTCTTCTCCGGCCTGCCCTCGCCGTCGGCCAAGCCGCCGTTCGCGGTGCCGGCCACCAGTTTCTGGCAGATGCGCACTCCCTCCATGGCGTCGGTGCTCCAGGAGTCCGCCTCCGCGAACTCGCAGACCCGGCCGTCTATGACCGCCCCGCCCAGAATGATCGGGGGCCCGTATCCCAGCTCGCGATTCGTGGGCCCTGATGCACCGCGACCGTCTCTCGCATGCTCTCGAAGGCGGCCATTATCAGGCCCGAGAGGCACACCACGTCAGGTCGATGCCGCTCGACCTCGGCGAGGAATAGGCTGGAGGGAACGTCCACTCCAAGGTCGATCACCCTGAAGCCGAACCCCCTGAGCGAACTGCCGAACAGGTTCTTTCCGATGTCGTGGATGTCCTTCGCCACCGTCCCCAGTACGATCGTACCCGACGGCACCTCCTGCTCGAGTTCCACGAGGGGGGGCTGCGCGATGTCGAGGACTTCCTTGAAGAGTTCTCCGGCCATGATCAATCCCGAGATGTAGTACTCGTGCCTCTCGTAGCGCTCGCCGACCACCTTCAGCGCCTGCTGGCACGAGTTGAGGATCGACAGAGAGCTGGTTCCGTCGAGCAACAGTCCACGGGTCAGATCGAGGGTACGGCTTTCGTCCAACTCGATCATGGCGGTTCGCAGTGCTTCGAGGGTCGCCGCGGTCACTTCACCCACCTCGTCCTACTCGGGTCCCAGTCGTGCTCGCAGTCGGAAAAGTTCCGCCCGCAGAAAAAACAAGCCCCAGCTCACAGGGGTCCGATCGAACTCTGGAACACATGCTCCAGACAGAGCGCCAACGCTCCCTCCGGCTCACCAAGGGCCTCGGCACTCTCGGCATCGAGCTTGACCGCCGTGAGGGTCAGCTCTCCCCGAGGAAACCTCTGCGCCCGGCCCGAGTCGAGGAAGGCGTGGAGGGACGTCAACTGGAGCTGAGATTCAACCAGGGGACGACGAGCGTCGTAGATGATGTATTCGGTGTGATACATGGCCGGGTTCCCGTCATGGAGCACCAATCGGCGGACGTATATCACACGCTGGCCGACATCCACGCCGAGGGTGGCTGCCACACGCTCGTCCGCGCGAATCATGGAGGCGGAAAGGAGGCGTATCTCCGCCTTCTCGTCGAGCCAGTCGCCTGTCATGGAGTCCAAGCGGAAGGTGGAATCACCGATGTCGGGGCAACAGGCGAAAGTGCCGCGCCCCTTGACGCCGGACGCCAACCCTTGGTTCTCCAGCATGCTGAGGGCACGGCGCACAGTCATGGGGCTGACCCCGAACTCTGCGCAAAGCTGGGATCCGGACGGGAGGCGCGAGCCGGCTGGGTACACACCGGACGTCACTCTCTCGCTCAACGTCTTCACGATCTGCAGGTACGCGGGGACATTAGGAGCGGCGGAGCGCCCGCTTGACGACTTCTCGAGCGAGTTGGACTTTGCAGTCATGAACGGTCCTGGCCCTCGAAGAAACTCCATACTCAGACGGTGTCGTCCTGCACACGCAAGTTGTCTAGACAGCTACCTTCTGAAATATCACATTATCATCTATACAGGTCAGTTGCGTGAGTGCACGGCGTCTTGTATAGTCAGGCTAGACGGCGAGGGGGTCCGTTCGCTTCCGGTTCCTCCCCACGATGTCCGTTGGAATAAGCATTCTACCTAAGGAGCCATCGTGGCCCATGAACTAGTCGAAGCCATGGCCGGCATGAAAGAGGCCGACGCCCTCCGCATCGTCGATGAGATGCTGGCCCGGGGAGAAGACCCCACCACCATCCTCGATCTTTCCTCAGAGGCCATGCAGGTGGTGGGAGAGCGCTACCAGGAAGGCACCTACTTCCTTCCCGAGCTCATCATGGCAGGCGAGATGCTGCGCCGGATAGGAGACGTCCTTAAACCCCTTCTTGCCGCTAGGACCGATGTCAGTAAGAAGCTGGGCACCGTGGTCTTAGGCACGGTAAGAGGCGACATCCACGACATCGGCAAAGACATCGTGGGCTTCATGCTGGAGGTCAACGGTTTTGAGGTCATCGACCTAGGCATCGATCAGCCGGAAGAGAACTTCGTTGAGGCTATCAAGGAAAACCACCCGGCCGTCCTTGCCCTCTCCGGTTTTCTCTCGGTGGCCTTTGACTCCATGCGCTCCACCATCGAAGAGGTGACGAAGGCCGGCCTCAGAGACGACCTTAAGGTGATCATCGGCGGCGGGCAGATGGACGACACCGTAAGGAAGTACACCGGCGCCGATGCCTACGGAGACGATGCCATGGCCGCCGTTGCCTTTGCCAAGCAGGCAGTGGGGGTGGCGTAAGAGGCTGAGATCCGAGGGAACCGGGTCCGGCGCCGGGTCCATTGGGGTTTGCCGCACGGGATTGACATCGGCCCCATATGGAGATGTGGTTGTCATGAGGTTGGATGGGGGGTGGCATGCAGTCAGCCGAGAAGTCGTGGTCCGGTCTATCGTCCGATGAGAGGCTCCAGCGCCGCTGGGCCGCGCTCTTGTCGCCGGGAGTGGATTTCGTCGACTCCGAGGCTGAAGCCCGATACACTGCACGCGCTTCCCGACTGAAGACCGCCATCCTTCTCGAGGGCGAGCCGGACAGGGTTCCGGTATGCGCCATGACCGGGTTGTATCCCGGAACCAGCCGGGGCCTCACCCCCTACGAGGCTATGCATGACTACCGCCGCGCCGCGGACGCCTGGCTGGACTGCAACCGCGTTCTGCAGCCGGATTCTCTCATCGCCCCCCTCTACGCCGCCATTCCGGCGAGGGCGTTCGAGCTCCTGGATGTGAAAGTGCTGAGCTGGCCGGGCCATGGAGTGGCCAAGACGGCGAGCTTCCAGTACAACGAGGCCGAGTGGATGCATGATGATGAGTACCACCTGCTCATCGACGACCCGACCGACTTCCTCCTGCATGTCTACATGCCGCGCACGGTCGCGGGGTTGGGGGGTTTCGCGGATCTCGTTTCTCCGATGGACATGGTGGAGATCGTCGCCTCTCCGCCCTATCTGATGCGCTGGGCTGCCCCGCAGGTCCAGGCCAGTCTGGAGAGGCTGGCGGCGGCCGGTCGGGAGTGCAGCGAGTGGGCGTCCGTGTTCTTCCCCTTGATCGGTCAGCTCATAGCCGAAGGCCTGCCCGGGCATATCGGCAGCATGTCGCTGGCGCCGTTCGACTTCATCGGGGATACGCTTCGCGGGACCCGAGGGATCATGATGGACATGTTCCGGCAACCCGCCAACGTCCTGGAGGCCTGCGACAGGCTCGCCCCGCTCCTGGCCAAATGGGTCACCCGCCGGGCGACACCGCAGACGGGGCCTGTTGTGTTCATACCTCTTCACAAAGGTGCGGACGGCTTCATGAACATCGAGCAGTTCAAGAAGTTCTACTGGCCGAGCCTGCACAAGCTCATCATGGGCCTCGTGGAGGACGGGTTCGTGCCCTATCTGTTCGCCGAGGGTGCATACAACTCCAGGTTGGAAGTGATAAGCGATGTGCCTGCCGGCAAGACCTTGTGGCACTTCGACCAGACCGACATGCGCCGGGCCAAGAAGATACTGGGCGGGGTCGCGTGCATCCAAGGCAACGTACCTCTATCATTGCTGCAACTCGGCAAGGCGGAGGAAGTCACGGCCTACTGTCGGGACCTCATCGAGGCGTTGGGTCCGGGGGGAGGGTTCATCCTCGACCTTGGGGCGGGAGCCGACGAGGCGAAGGACGAGAGACATGCTGGCCATGGTCAGAGCGGCCAAGGAGTATTCGATCTAGCGAGAGTGGCAACCGTTCGATCGCCGCGCGGACGATACGCGGCCTAGGGGGAAGCGCACATGTCAGACATCGCCTGGAAGGCCATGACCGCCGAAGAGAGACGGGCATGGCGGATCGAGCAGTGGCGCAATCCCGGGCTGCCGTTCGCGAGCCCGGAAGCTGAGGCGGATTACAAGGCCCGCGTCGGCCGCCTCCTCGCCGCGATCAACCTGGAGAAGCCCGACCGCGTTCCGGTGACCCTCATGGGCGGGTTCTGGGCGGCTGCCTGGGGCGGTATCACCCCCTATGATGCGATGTCCGACCCGGCCCGCGCTGCACGTGTCTGGAAGGACTTCAACCTCGAATTCAAGCTTGATGCCATGTGCAGTCCGCTTTTCGCCGCGGTCTCCGCCCAGATGTTGGAAGACGTGGACTACAAGCCTACTCGTGGCCGGGCCACGGGGTGGCCAAGGAGGCCAGCTTCCAGTACAACGAGAAGGAGTGGATGCTCGCCGAGGAGTACGATCACCTCATCGATGATCCGACGGACTACCTCCTCCGCGTCTATCTGCCCCGGACGGTGGGGGCTTCGCCGGCTTCGCCAACCTTTCCTCGTTCTGCGACTTCGTCGAGATGCCCTTCTCGTCCTTCCATCTGGGCGGCTGGGGAACCCCGGAGATGACCGAGGGACTGGAGAGGCTGGCCGCGGCTTCAAGGTCGGCCGATGCCTGGGCCCAGAGCATGTTCGGCCTGGTGGGCGAGCTCATGAGCTTGGGCTATCCCAACTACTTTGCGGCGGGATCGAAGGCTCCTTTCGACATCCTCGGCGACACTTTGCGGGGGACGAGGGGAGTGGTCATGGATATGTTCCGTTATCCGGACAAGGTCCTGGCTGCCTGCGAGCGGCTGGTCCCGGTGGCTATCAATTGGGCGCTCAAGCGTCCCGGCGTGTTGGGCACTCCCGTCATCTTCCTGCCCCTGCACAAGGGTGCGGACGGCTTCATGAGCGACGAGCAGTTCAAGACCTTCTACTGGCCGACTCTGAGGGCGGTGATCCTGGGCCTCATCGAAGAGGGGTGCATCCCGTTCATGTTCGCCGAGGGGCACTACAACACCCGGCTGGAGGCGATCATGGATCTTCCGAAGGGCAAGACGGTCTGGCTGTTCGATCAGACCGACATGGCTCGGGCCAAGGAGACGATCGGGACAGGTGGCGTGCATCCAGGGCAACGTACCCCTTCTCCTTGTTATATGCCGGTACACCGGAGGATACTGCCGATTACTGCCGCAGACCTCATCGATACCGCGGGTGAGGGTGGAGGGTTCATCCTGGACACCGGAGCGGTGGCCGATGGAGGCAGCGAGGCGAACCTGCGCGCTATGATCAAGACGGCCCAGGAGTACGGGCGCTATTGATGGAGGCCGGCTACAGGGAGGAGGAATGGAAAGTTCTTTGGGAGGTGGTCGGATAGAGTTGGGATGGCTCGATCAGGACACATGGGTAGCCGGATGTAGCGGCGTGTCCTGTATGTGAGATGTTCGAGAACGGTCAGATGAATGGAGGGAGGGTCATACGATGCGAAAGACGAAGAGCCTCGGGAAACGACGGAAGAAGGTCTGCTCGGACGCAAGATCTGAGCCGACGCGAGTTCTTGAAGTATGCCGGGATTGCCGGCGCCACCATCGGCCTCGGTGCCGGTCTTGGTGGTTTGTGGCCGCCTGCGGCGGCACGGAAGAAACTACTACCACGGGCGGAGGCACCGACCACCACAGAGGGTGGCATGACGGAAACCACCATGGCCGGCGACACCACCACTGTTGCCAGCGGTCCTGAACCCCCGGCCCAGGACAAGATCACCATCGGTGCTGCCCGGCCGATCTCTGGCGTGAACGCCTTCTTCGAGGAAGCGCACTTCGGCCCGGCCTACAAGCTGTGGGTGGAGGACGTCAATGCCGCGGGTGGCCTCGAAGTCGCCGGCAAGAAACTGCCGATCGAGATGAAGGTCTACGACGACCAGAGCGACCTCGACACCAGCATGCGCCTCATGGCGAAGCTCATGGAGGAAGACAAGGTCGACTTCATATTCGCCCCGTGCAGCACGGCGTTCCTGTTCGCGGCGGCCGGCGTGGCGAATGCCCACAACTACATCCTCATGAGCGCCGAGGGCGGGGCCACCACGCTCGAGCAGGAGATGAAGCAGGGCAAGCTGCCCTGGTTCTTCCAGTTCCTGAACTACTCCGACCACGCCCAGATGCCGGTGCATGGCCGACATCATGAAGGAACTGGGCATGAAGATCGCGTCTCGGTCATGTACATCGACGACCTGCACGGCATCGAGTATCAGGCGCAGGCGCAGATCTTCTTCGCCGGCGCGGGTGTGAAGATCCTGAGCAACACCGCGGTCCCGCCGGGCATCAAGGACGTGTCGAGCATCATCAAGAAGATCCAGGCGCGAGAACCCGGATGTGGTGTGCTCGTTCCAGTATCCGCCGGAGAACATCCTGACACTTCGAACCATGATGCAGCTCAACTACAACCCCAAGAGCCGTGCTGGGCGGCCCCGGTGGCTCCACCCAGGCCATCTACGACATCTTCCAGGGTGCGGCCGACGGGATCCTGTTCGAGGGCGCTTGGCGCCGGCGCAGAGCCCCGAGGTCGACAGCCTACTACCAGAAGCTGGCCGACTTCGTCGGTGGCCCGCCGAACGTGGACTTCTGGGGCGCGCTGATCTACAAGGCCGAGCTGGAGTACTTCCAGCAGGCGATCACGCAGGCAGCGCACACTCGATCAGGCCAAGGTCGCCGAGGTGATGCGGACTGCTCACTTCAAGACGATGATGAGCGACGATACGTTCATGGACGCCGATCAGATCCTGGATATCTCGTGCTACGCCGGCCAGATCGGCCAGTGGCAGAACGGGTTCCCACAGGTCATCGACCCGGGCGAAAGCGCACGGCGAAGGAGATCTGGTATCCGAAACCGACCTGGGCGGAAGCCCCGGCGATGTCTTCGGCCAGCACCTAGGCCTAGGCACAGGAACGCGCAGAAGGCAGCACGTTGAACTGAGCGGGCACCCGGGGGCGCGTTGAGCGCCCCCGGTGGCCTACCGTCCCCAGGCGTCGTATTAAAAAGGAATCTGGATGGTTATAGTCAGAGACATCATTATCACAGGGCTGTTGCTTGGAGGCATCTTCGCCCTCGTCTCGGTCGGGTTGAGCCTGCAGTATGGAGTGGCGCGGGTTCTCAACGTGGCTCACGGCGAGTTCATCATGATCGGGGCGTTCGTCACCTTCTGGCTGTTCGGAAGTGTGAATCTCAACCCGATCGTGTCGATCGTGGTGACAGCCCCCATGATCTTCGTCATCGGTTGGCTCCTGCACGTCACCTTTTCCGACGCCTGATGAGTTCCGCTCCCTCGCTCGATGTGTTCGAGGGGACAGTCTATGCTGGCTTCGTTCGGCTTGCTCTACGTGGTGCAGAACATAGCCAGGATCATCTGGGGCTCTCAGACCCATCAGGTCATCTTCGCGAACAGGACGGTCACGTCGGCGCAGATCCCGCTCAATCGCCTGATTTCCTTGGGGGTTGTCGTCGTCATCGGCGTGGCCTTCTATCTCTTCTTGGCCCGCACCCGCATGGGCAAGGCCATCCGGGCGTCGGCTCAGGACCCTACTACCGCCGGGCTGATGGGCGTGAACATCAACAGCGTGCTGGCGCTCTGCTTCGGACTTGGTCTCGCCATGGCCGGCATCGCCGGAAGCCTGATCAGCACGGTATACGCGATTCAGACGAGCATGGGCCTCCAGTACACCGTCATCGCCATGATCGTGGTGGTGTTGGGGGGCCTCGGGAGTATCACTGGGGCAATGATCGGTGGTGTCATCCTGGGGATCGTGTCGCAGCTCGTCACGTATTTCCAGCCGACGATGACCTTCATCGCCTACTACGTCATCTTCATCTTGCTGCTCCTGGCCAGGCCTAAAGGGATCATGGGTAAGTAAATGAACAAGACATATTTCACCACAAACCGAATTATCGGCCTAGGCGTGTTGCTGGTCGTCTTCGTCTTTCTCTCGCTACTGCCGACCATCACCCAGGGCTACCTGGTCACGCTGCTTGCCGACATTCTCAGGTACGCCATCCTCGCCGTGGCGTGGATGATGTTCTCGGGACCCACCGGCTATATGTCGTTGGCGACTGCGGCATTCTATGGCCTCGGGTTCTACATCGCGGCCGTGCTCAACGGGCCCCTGCCCTTCTTCTTCGTCATCATCATCGCCGGCGTCGTAGCCTTCGTCGTTGCGCTGGTGGTCGGCGGACTGACGCTCAGGCTGAGAGGCGTGTATTTCACCATCTTCACATTCGCCCTGGTCCTGCTGGTCAACAACGTGGTTCTCGAGATAGAGCGGTTGATTACCGGCACCCGAGGGCGGTTTGTGCAGACTGAGACCGTGCAAACGGCCTACTACGCCATGTTCATCGTCGCGGTGGTTACGATAGCGGTGGCGTTCTTGTTCAGGCGCTCACGCTACGGGCTAGCGCTGCAAGGCATAGGGGAATACGAGGAAGCGGCTGCTCACAGTGGCATCAATGTTGTTCGGATAAAGGTCCTGACATTCGCCACCAGCTCGATCTTCATGGGCATGGCGGGAGCGATCCTCGCCACGCGACGGACCTACATCGACCCCGGTATCGCCTTCAACTTGAACACGTCGTTCCTGCCCGTGCTTATGGCGATGTTCGGCGGAATGGGCAATCTGGTAGGCCCCGTGGTCGGTGCGGCCGTGTTCACGTATCTGGGCGAGTTGCTGCTCACCAGGTTCCCAGATCTGTACTTGCTGATCTTCGGTGTGGTTTTGATCCTCGCGATCACGTTCATGCCGAACGGCATCCTCGGGCTTGGGATGACTGTTTGGCGAAAGATGAGAGGAGGTCGGCGTGCACCTGCTTGAAGGTGAACGAGTCAGCCGGCATTTTGGCGGTCTGGCCGCGGTCTCCGAAGTCGACTTCTACGTGGACGAAGGCGAGATACTCGGACTCATCGGCCCGAACGGTGCTGGAAAGACCACGCTCTTCAATCTCATTTCCGCGTCGCTGAAACCGACGGAGGGAAAGATCACGTACCAGGGGAAAGAAATCACCGGGCTTCCGCCTCACCGGATCTGCCGGCTGGGTATTGCTCGGACGTTTCAGACGGTGAAGGTATTTCCCCATGTCCCCGTGCTCAGGAACGTGATGGTCGGCTCGTTGTTCGGGACCGGCAGACACGTGAGCGAATCCGAGGCCATGAAGAAGGCCGAGGAGACTCTGGAGTTCGTCGACCTCCTGCCGCTCAAGAATCGTGCCCGCAGGTGATCTGACCCTTGCCAATCAGAAGCGGCTCGAGGTGGCGCGGGCGTTGGCGACGAATCCGCATCTCCTGCTGTTGGATGAGCTCATGGCCGGTCTTACTCGCACTGAGATAGATGAGGCCATGCAGGACATCCAGCAGATACGGTCAAGCGGTATCACCGTGATCATGATCGAGCACGTCATGCACGCCATCATGAATGTCTGCGGACGCATCATGGTACTCGACCACGGACGCAAGATCGCCGAGGGAACACCGGCGGAGATCGCCGTCGATCAGCAGGTCATCGAGTGCTACCTCGGCCAAGATACCTCTGGGGATGAGAACAATGCTGGAAGTTAACGGAATCAGTGCGGGCTACGGGCGGATCCAGGTTCTTTGGGACCTGTCTCTGAGAGTTGACGAGGGAGAGTTCGTGGCTCTTGTCGGCGCGAACGGAGCCGGCAAGAGCACCCTGCTCAAGACAATCTCAGGTGTCATGAGACCGATATCGGGCACCATCAGCTTCCTCGGGCAGAGAATTGACGAGATGTCGCCCAACGGCATCGTCAATCTGGGCCTCTCGCACATACCGGAGAGCCGGCGGTTGTTCACCGACATGTCCATCAAAGAGAACCTGGAGATGGGCGCGTATCCCAGTCGGTCGTGGAAGAACAGGCGCGAGACCATGAAATGGGTCTTCACGCTGTTCCCTCGTCTCGAGGAGCGTGCGGGTCAGCTGGCGCGCACCCTCAGCGGTGGTGAGCAGCAGATGCTGGCGATGGGCCGGGGCCTCATGTCCCGTCCGAAGATGGTCATGATCGATGAGCCTTCGAACGGTCTGGCACCGCTCGTGGTCACCGAGGTCTTCGGGCTGTTAAAGACGCTGCACAGTGAGGGGATCACTATCCTTCTCGTGGAGCAGAACGTTCGTCAGACATTGGCCGCCGCGGATCGGGCCTATGTCGTGGAGAATGGGCGACTCGCTCTTGAGGGAGCCTGCACGATGCTCGCGGAGAGTGACCACGTGCGCAAGGCGTATCTGGGATTGTAAGGCGAAGACAACATATCCGTCTGATGCGGGGCGCCGAAAGGCGCCCCGTTTCGTCGGCGGCTTTCGGTATCTCCACCTCTTTCCACGAGGCCGGCACCGCCCGAGTCGAGGAGCGGCGCCGCAACGGTCCAAAAAGAAGCCCCGCTGTGCGGGGCTTCTCGCGAGGCTTGTCGCGTGAGACGTCAGATAGCGTTGCCTACGCGCCAGCCTGCCGACGTGGAGTCGGGGATCAGGCCCGGCTCCTGGCAGTCGCCTATGGCGTAGATCTCAGGGACCTTGTCGCGCAGTTTGTCGAACAGATCGAGGTTCGGCGCGAATGGGAGTGCGCAGATGACGTTGTCCGCGTTGATGAACCGTTTGCCCGTGTCCTCGGTGTCGACGATGATGCCGTCCTTGGTGATCTCCACCAGCTTGGCATTCGCGATACGTTCCACGCCCTTTCTATCGAACCAGTAGAAGAGGCGGGTCTTCCTCTCCGGATACATCCACTTGCCGAGCTCCTCACCGGTATCCACGATGGTCACCTTGCGCCCCCGCTTCGTCAGGAACTCGCCCAGCTGGCAGCCTTGAATGGCGCCTCCGATGATCACCGCGCTTCTCCCGACCGGCATCCAGACACTGGTGGCGTCTCTCAGCAACTTGGGACCGAACAGGCGAAGGTAGAAGCGCAACGTCCCATACAGGTCGCTGCTCTTGATCACGTTCTTGTTGTCTAGGCCGGACACGTCCGGAAGCGACGCTTCACCGCCGGTGGCGACGACTACGACATCGGGCCTCTCCGCGGCGATGGATTCGGCGTCGAATTCCTTACCCAGTTGGACGTCGACCCCGTACTTCTTCACCTGTCTTCTCAGGAACCAGATGACCAGGCGTACATCCTCGGTCTTGAACCCTTTCACCATCGCGGCGAGGGACATCGAGCCGCCCAGATACTTGCCCTTCTCCCACAGGGTCACGTCGTGACCTCTCGCGGCAGCGACCCGCGCGGTCTGCATACCGGCCGGCCCCCCGCCGATCACGAGGACCTTCTTCTTGGTCTCGAGCGGGGCCATGTCGTAGCTCTCTGTGCCGAAACAGGCATTGATGCGGCAATGCCGGGGCTCATTATAGGTGCTGCTGCAGTGTCCGCATTTGGTGCAGGGCATGACCTCGAGGGCCCGCCCCGTCCGCATCTTCTCGGGGTAGTTGTGGTCGGCGAAGATGCGGCGGTTGAAACCGATCAGGTCGGCCTTGCCCTCGCTCAAGACCTTCTCGGCCGAATCGGCATCGAAGCCGGCCACCGTCATCACCGGGATGCTGACGACTTCCTTGATGCCCACAGCCAGCGGGACGTTGCACAGCGCCCCATAGTGGCTCCAGTCCATCTCCTTCGGGAACTCGCTCATGGGGATGTGCGGCTCCGGATAGAACAGGTTGTCGGGGAGGTACGAACCCTGATGCATGCCGGACCAGTGATAGCGCACGTGGAGCGAGTCCACTCCGACCGATTCGTAGATCCGGGCGATCTCCTTGCCCTCCTCGATGGTCAGGCCCTCGTCGCCGGCGCCGATCTCGAAGGCGTTCATGAGAAGCTGGACGGGGAAGTCCTCGCCGCACCGCTTCTTGATCTCCTTGATGACGCTGACGATGAACCGCGTGCGGTTCTCCATGCTCTGGGGACCGTAGATGTCATCGCGCTTGTTCCAGAACCGGGAGAGGAAGCTGTGGAACAAGTGGTCGGCGCGCGGCATTGATCTCGATGCCGTCCCATCCGGCCGCCTGCAGACGCGCCGCCCCCGAGGCGAAGCGATCGACCAGTTCCTCGATCTCGTCGACGGTCAGAGCATGGGGAGGTTCCTCGTCGTGAACATCGAACGGGGAGTACATGGTCACGGCTGAAGCGGCTACACGTTTGGCGATGAGGGCGTAGATTCCTCCCCAGGGACCGCGGTGATAGAGCTGCGTGAAGATGGGCACCCCGTGCTTGTGCACCACGGCCGACAGCTCCTCCAGCTGCTTGAGGTACTTGTCGTCATCGACGCGGAAACGCCTGTCACCCTCTTCGAGCAACGGCCACTCCATCGCGGGCGTCTCTGTGATGATGAGGCCCACGCCTCCTCTCGCCACGGCCCCGTAGAAGGCTTTGGCCAGGGTCCCGACGCGGTTCTCGCCGTCGTCGAAGGTATAGGTCTGCGCGGCGGTCTTGACCATGCGGTTGCGCAGTTGGACTTTCCCGATGTTGAACGGTGAAAATAGGTGCTCGTATTTGGGCTGGGCCATCACACTTTCCTTTGCGGTTGAAGTTTCCCCCGGCGAAAGCACGGACTTCAATACCATGACAGTCTGGCAATGATATCGCGCCCCGACGCACAATCAGGGGGTAGACCCATGCTTTTTTCGCGTGACAGCACTTCTCCATGCACGGAAGCGACCGATCACCGCACGAAAGCAGTCTACTCCAGGAGCTTGGCAGCCAGGTGACCCTCATGGATGGCGTCGAAGATCTTACGGGGCCGGACGCAGTCACCGGCCTCCAGGACCTGAAGATACGGGAGTTCGTCCCTCAGGCGGGCGATAAGAGCCCGGTTGGGCCGAAAACCGGCCGCCAAGACCACGCTGTCGGCCGGGATCGTGCTCCGCCCGCCGAAACGATCGACCACGCCTATGCCGTCGCCATCGACGCGTTCGAGCCGGCGTCCCGTGTGCACGCTCACCGGACGGCCCCTGGAGTGTTCCTCGGAGACCAGAGCCTCGTCGAAGGTGATCTCTTTGGGTGCCGGGCAACCCTGAGCGTAGATCTCCTCCCAGGGCACGGGGGAAGCGGCCTTCGGTTGCTGCAGGGTGAATCTCTGCCGGCCCGCGTGAGAGATCTGGGTAGACGCCCTTGCCCCGCGTTGGCCTGTATGGTCTGGGCGAGAAGTGAGAGTCCAGGGAGATGCTCGATATTCGCGATGCCGAGTTGGCAGGGCGAGGCCTTGCTGGCGTCCTCATCCACCCACGCGTATTCGACCACTATCATGGCGGCGCCGCCCCGGGCCAGTTCCTTGTAGTGGCGGATGAGCCGGTCGGTCACAGACCCATCAGGATTGGCCAGGCCCGTATGCTGCGGAGCTTTTATTATCCGGTTCTTGAGTCGAACCCCCCGATGTGACCCGGTTCGAACAGCTTGGGAAAACTGGTGCTCACAGAGTCATCCCTTTCATTTCTGGGAGTGGCTACAGAAGCGTCACCACCGTCTGTGCATAGCTCCTCCACTCCGATTCGCAGGACTTGCTGCCCTCGATCCACACCGCGGTGTCCGGATAGCGAGCGTACTCAGGCGGGAGAACCATACCCCGCAGGAAGTCCGCGGTCTCCCCCGGGTCTGAGGTGGAGATCAGAGGATAGCTGCCTTCCTCATACCAACAGTCTCCGGTGAGACGGTTGTCGGAGCACTCTCCCTTTTCGGACTCGACGCGCAGGTGCCCGGCCAGCATGCAGCGGATGCCGGAGCCCGGGTGCGAATGGAGCCCAGTGCTCCCACGGTTGTTGTAGATGCAGTCGAGACGGAAGAGCCATTTGGAGGTCGGCACGAGCTCGAACATGCGGATCCGTCGCGACATACGAAGGCGCGACGAGACCCCGTCGCCCTGCGCCAGGTTGTTGGGGGCGGGGGTGCGGACCAGCTCCCAACGCCACACGACGGCTCCACCGGGGTCCGGCTGCCACAGAAGCGACGTCTTTGCAATATGCGGCGTTGTCCTTTTCGATCGCCTGGTCGTTGATGATCACCGATCCGTCCAACACGTACGCGATACTGTGTTGCGCCTCGAGGTCCGGTGACGCAGTGCCGTTCGGGGGATAAGAATCGTGATACAGCCTCAGAGTGTACAACTGGAACATCACCTCGCTTCAGTCGGGCTCGCGAGACACGGTCGCGCGTGCTGGGTGGTCACCCGGGGCCGCGGCCGCGGGATTAGCGCGGCCGCGGCCCCGGGTAGTAGCCGTCGCCTTTATGAGTAGACCATGGGCTTGACCTTGTCCTGCACCGGGACCATGGACCCCGCCACATTGCTGACGATGGTGGCCTCGTAGGGGAAGGTGCTGCCGGCAGCAGTCTTGCGCCACTGGTTGCCGAAAAGCGGGGTCTTGTAGCAGTTGGCGTCACCAAGCCCACGCCGGCCTTTATTTCCGTCTCCACGGTCCCCGTGAAGTCGATGGGCCCCCCGATGGTGTCCATCTTGGTGGCCTTGACTGCGTCGATGATGACCTGCTTGTCATCCACATCGCTCGAGCGTTTGAGGACATCCCAGGCCCATTCGAAGACCAGGAAGTGTACCAGGGACTGATTCCACTGCTTGCCTGTCGCGGTCGTGAACTTGTCAGCGAAATCTTGACCACCCTCCCCACCGAGAAACGCCGAGCTGAATCCCGCCTTGGGGTGCCAGCCGAGCTCGCCGCACTGGTTGTCTGCCAGGTCCCCGAGAGCGGCGGCGTCTTCGGGGAAGGCGAGGGCGACGGCTGGGGACGCCACTTTGGGTTGGAACCCCTGCTGCAGGCATTGCTTCCAGAAGGTGGTGTAGTCCGGCGGGTTGGCCTCGCAGAACATGATCTCGGCGCCGAACTTCTTGAACGCGCCTATCTCGGCGCTGAAATCCTCAGTGCCCGGCTGGTAGAGATCGGTGAAATAGGCGTCCCATCCGGCTGCCGGGACGGCCGCTTTGAAGGCTTCGAGCCAGGGGATCCCGAGAGCGTCGTTCGGGAGCATAATCGAGACCTTCTTGTTGGTGGGCACCTGGCCCCAGATGTCCATGAAAGTGGCGATGATGTCTTCGGTGCCCCAGAAGGCATTGTAGGTCCACTTGTAGACCGTGCTGGGATCGCCGCCCCGGGGGAACACATAGTTCTGCCAGGGGCAGTCGGTACTCAAGCAAGGAACCCCGGCCGCTTCCGCTTGATCGGCCACCGGGGAGACATTGGTACCGGTGGAGGCGGCCATGATTATGTCGACCTGGGCATTGTTGATAAGATCGCCTGCGACCTGAGCGGCCCGGTTGGAATCGGACTGTCCGTCCTCGACCATGATACTCACGGGATGTTTCAATCCGTCCCCGCAGACCATTCCGTCCGCGAAGCCTTCCTTCGCCCGGTCCACGCAGTAGGCGTCCGCCACACCGAATACCGCCAACATCCCCGTGAGCGGGGCGACATATCCGAGCTTGATCTCCCGGCCCGTCTCGATCCCCCCACTGACCGTCGTAGTGCTTGCGGCTTCAGTCGTGGTCACGGCGGCGCTCGTGGTGGTCGCGCCGGCCGTCGTCGTGGTCTCTTCGGTACCTCCGCAAGCGGCGAGGAGCCCACCCATTCCGGCACCGAGGCCGATGGTCGCTCCTGCGGCTCCTGCGATCTTGAGGAACTCGCGACGGCTTACTTTGCTCTGGTCACCGATCATCTCCCTTGCCCCCTTCGTAAACTCATTCGACCTTAGTGTGTACTCCAAGTGAGCACAACAGTCGGCCAGGTCCTGGACTGTGCGGAATGTGCCGTCCTCTTTGACGGCGCGCCGCTGTCCGAGTGTCCGTTGATGGGTTCACTATGTGACTCGCATGGTACTAACGATATGACAATGAACTTTGCGAAAACACTGGTTAAAGTTAATGGAGAGAAAAGCAAAGAGATTACTTTCTGCTATGTTTCAGGGGCGGGAACCGACAGCACTGAAAAAGGAAAAACTATGTGGGCGCGCGTAAAGGGGAAAACAGAAAACGATTTGATGAACCTTCCGTTTAAAAATGCTTATATGTTCAGACCCGGTTATATACAGCCGACAAAAGGATTAAAAAATACATACACTGTTTATAAATTTATCACACCGCTTTATCCCCTGTTAAAAACTCTTTTTCCGAAATATACTGTTACCTTAAAAGAAGTGGGACAAGCGATGATAAACGTCGCTCTCTACAGCCCGGAGAAAAAAGTTCTGGAGTGTGCGGATATTAGAGAAGCTGCGGTTGTCCGGGATGAATAATATTTTGTTTCAAAGTCATGCTGAACTTGTTTAAGCACCTCAGGAATTTATTTAGCCGATCCCGAAATACCGCATTGCGCTAGGATGACATCTTGTGAAATAAAAGCACCAACCTGTTTATATTTTTATAGTATAAACATCATCTTTTTTTTATTTTTGAACTGTTAAACAAACCGGCGTAGCCAGTTTCTAATTACACATATTATTCAACAAATAGTTTTTTGAGGATTAAATAATGTCTAAACCTATATTATTGTTTATTACACTTTTAACCTTTGCAACAGGATATATTTTTGCACAGGGTCATTCCGAAGAGGAAGAACATCACGAAGGATTACATTTTTCACATCCGCTTTTTACTGAATCAATTTCGCCCGATACCAAATTTCGATTTGACTACCAGTATTCAAAAATAGATGACAACACAAAAAGCAGCGAACTGCACCTTGAATATGAATATGCTTTCAACAGAGCTTTCAGTATTGCAGTTACTGCGCCGTATGTTTTCATTTCTTCAACTCAAAACAGTATGTCCAACCTTGGCAACATCGAACTCTCATTTAAATTTGCGAACTATGTTTTTGAACACAGCGATGTGCTTTTAGGTTACGGTTTGTCTTTTGGATTACCGACAGGAAATGACAGCAAGGGAATCGGCAGTAGTTATGTTACCGATCTCGAACCATTTTTCAATATGGGATATATGACTGACGATTTTGAGTTTACATTCTTTTCAACTTTGGGAATTCCTGCAAATCTGCACAAGGGTGAAAGCGTGGAGAATGATCTGAATCTGCAATTAGCAACTATATATAATATTACATATCGCCTGCAGGGAGTTCTGGAGTTTAACCGCGAATCAATAATTAATGGTAATGCGGGTAGCAGCGCCGGCTGGTATATTGCACCGGGAATAAAAGTGGTACCTTTTAATAGTATTGATAAAATAATTCTGGGGTTGGGCGTCAGGCTTCCGCTTTCAAACTCAAAAGATTTTAATTCCCAGGTATTATTTTCTATGTTTTATCATTTCTGAGGCAATATTTCTTAACAGAATACTTGCAGGAACCAATAAGGGGCTTTAAAATGTTTGAGGAGAAATGATTAGAGTGTGTTTAACGATTTTCTTAATTGGTTAAGATACATTTGACTTATATTTGAAGGAGAGTAAATTAATTTATCAATCCATGCCACAACATCATAGTAATAACTTTTTTTACTTGAATATTGATCTAGTAATCGCCTAAGTTGATTGCTGGACAACAAGGTAACTAAAATTGCTAATGACTTAATTCTAATACTATCATTGCCGCTTAGTAATAATGCTTTCAAATATTTGATTTTTGATTTTGATTTGATGGTATCGTAATAATCTAAAGCTATTGAAAGGATATCTTGGTCGGTAGATTTGAGAAGTTTAGTTATTATACCTCTTATCCCAGGTGATATTATTAAAGCGCTTTTAATCAAGTCTATTTTCTTAAATGCGTTTTCTGCTTCTATTGATTTTTCCAATAGATAATCCGCGTCTTTTCTTTCCCCAAACTTTGAAAAAATTTTGATACAAATATCATCTGCAATGCCATATTCTGTATTGAGTAAATATTTTTTTGCAAATTTGACGTCTAGCTTTGAACCGTTTTTTAGAATTCCCTTTAAAGCCCCTTTTATATACTTACTTTTCAAGTACTCTATAGTATCTTGTTTAAACCTTGTAATTAATATCCCCGCAATTTCTGCACCACGCTTTAATTCGAGTTTTCTTTTTGATTCTATTTGAAGAGTATTGAAATTACTATTTAAATCCTTTCTTAATTGTTTCTTGAACTTGTCATAAAAGTTAGCTGCCAATACCTCATAAAATATTGCACTGTGTTTATTATCATACCAAAAATATTTATCTTTTATTTGCTCATAATTTTTTTTGCTATAATATTTTAAAAGTAAAAATTCGCTCCTATCAAAAACAGATTTTTTAGATATTTCTTCAATTACTGATATGTCAATATCTTCACCGTAATCTAGCAATTTAGAAATAGCATATCTTTTTATGGAAACTGTATCGCTACCAAACGCAATCTTTTAAAATATCCAATGTAAGTTCTGATCTCGATTCTAATTCCTTTAAGACTAATTCTTTAAATCTGTGGTCAATAAAGTTTAGGGATTGTTTGAGGGTGTCTGATTTAACATTTTTAATATTTGCTTTAAGTAAATGCGTATATGTTTCAACATCTTCATTTGGGATGGTTAGTAAATTATTAAATTCCTTGTCGGGATTAATTGTAAAGTTAAGTTTAGAATTGACTAGTATTATGTTCTTATAGAAATCTGACCCGCTAAAAGTAACCTTTGAATTATCATTTTTAAGATTCAACAAAAATTGATGATATTTGGGGGGCTCTAATTTATTAATAATGGAGGTTCTATAGGTGTTCTCAGAATCAGATATTAGATTAATTAATATATCATCATTAAAATTATGCCCAATATTATTTAAAATATCAAAAGAGTTGTATCTAATTGTATAATCTGTGCATTTGTATAGCAATGTTTCTAATAAATCTATTATGAATTTGCTATTTGAAGTATCGAAACAGAACCAAGCAGGTCGAAAGCCAGGTTTTTCAAGCATGGATTTAAATATATAATGTTTTTCTTCATTTGTGAAGCTCCAATTTTTTCTGTTCGTAAAAAGCAAATTAATATCGTGGTTCCCAAGAAAATCTGACTCATAAACTTGATCGAACCACGATTTAGCAATTAACATTAATCTGGCTCTCTTCCAGAATTTTATTTGGTCGATTTTATCTTCTTGAACGGATAAATTGATGTCAAAAAATAAATCCTTATGTGATTCATTTAACGTTTTACCCTTGCTTTTTCCCTTCGTGGCCCGAACACTTTGCTTGTTTTTACTTTGATAATTCTGTTGCTCTAAATTTAATAAATACTGAAGTAGATTATCGTAAATTAGTTTTTCTCCGTTGGAGGTCTCTTTAAATTCTTTATAAAAGAATTTTTTACTTTTAATTAGCCACTTTCTAAAACCTAGAACTTTGTTAAGTTGTTCACCTGGATCGTCCAAAAATTCACCATCAATGCTTTTTAGATAAATCCAGATTTCAGGTTTTTTATTTTTTTTATTGAGGTTATTAGCTAAATCGAATTCTTCTTTAAACCCAGAATCACTTTTGCCAGTTGGGGTTCCCCATCTTTTCCATAGTAAGCCCAAGAACAAATCGCAAATTTCGATATCCTTATTTATTAATTCTTGTGGTCGGCTGGCACCTGGTAAGGTATCTTCCCATCCCAATAATTCAATATACCAGTTGTTTGTTTTGCTGAATATTTTGTTTATTCTATTGACGACATCACTTACGATATTCCTTTCTTCAGCGAGATCCCCAGGTGAGGCCAAAAAAATATTAAATACTTTTCTTTCCATCTAAAAGAATTTTTTTGAGACAAACTAAAGTTCAGATATTCTATGTATAGAATCAATATAATAATGCGAAAAAGTGACATTATTGCCGCCTCTACGCGAAACAATAATTTTTTTCTAAATTTTTCCTCTTTTCCGGAATTATTTCCAGGTTAAGTATATCAGTGCCCCTCAACACTTTTAGGTCTGTTTTAACCCCCACCTGCGTTTCGGTCAGCATTTTGTGGAGGCGTCAATTCCTGTAACCGGCTGCTTGGTTGTTATTTTTAGTCAAATCCGTTGCACAACTCTCCTGCGTTGTGCGGAGGGCTTTTGCTCACGTCTGGAGACGTGAGCAACGGGAGGCTTTATTTACTAATTTTTTATCTTCCGCACCTCAAATTCAGAGTCCTCTTCTTTTTTCTCCACCATTAGCTCGGTTTTAAATTCAACTCTCTCATCCGGTTTACGTATTGGTGTAAACGGCACTGCTCCGCCTATCGCCATTCCAAAGCACGCCAGAACAGCCAGGAGAACATACCCGGATAATTTCAATATTCTTTTTAAGATTTTCATATCCTTTAAAATTTGTTATGTAGAGACGGGGCATGCCCCGTCTCTACGAAAATGTGTTTAAATTTTATTTAGGACAGGATAAAGGATTACCCTGCAGAGGATATGAAATCGTTCTCTTCTGAAGTTTTGGGAATTGTTTTAATCCGGAAGAAGTTGTATGGAAATTTTAACGAAGAAGTGCTTTTTAAAAGGTATCTAAATTTTACTTTGGTCAGTATGTTGTAAGCAGATAGAAAAGCCGTCTCATTAATTTTTACAGCGTGTGATTTTATAAAAGATTTTAGATTAACTTTTTTATGAAATGGTATTGTCCATTTTGGTGTTTTAACTTTGGAGGAAACTACTAATTCTGTTTTTGTTACTCCCTGGAATTGTGAAGCGGTGCTGCTGCCAACCCCCGGGAAAAATGAGAGAGATATCAGAAACGCCAGCGCAAAAAATATTTTTGTAGGGTTCTTTTTTTTATATGTTTTTTGTGTGGCCATATTTTGTTTTGTCATTCTGAACTTGTTTCAGAATCTTTCAGTCCTTTTAATGAGATCCCGAAACAAGTTCGGGATGACATTTATTATTTCTTCTTAAATACTAATCCTGCATCTGCGCTCTGCGAAACAAGGATAGTATCCCCATCACCAAAATTGCCCATCAGCAATTCCTGTGAGAGCGGGTTGGTCAGGTATTTCTGTATCGTTCTCTTCAGCGGTCTTGCGCCGTAGCTTACATCGTAACCGAGTTTAGCGAGCCAGTCTTTTGCGT
>CAVXGE010000004.1:0-242996 GCA_963761225.1 uncultured Chloroflexia bacterium
CCTTCGTCACCGATGGCCTTGAGTACGTGGTTTGTAATAAGCATGCTGTTCCCGTCTTTGCGTGGGCTGCCGGAGATGCCAAGTGCCTTCATGTGTGCCTCCTCAGTTGTGGTTGCGCCTAACCCCGAACTTGCGAGCGGAACCGGGCACATCATGGTGTCACGAAGCGGTCGACGGCGCAAAAAGCGATTGCCCCGTGCGTGAAAGCCAGGGGGCGTTGCGGCCGGTTGTTCTAACGTGAAGGGATTCAAGAAGCCAACTCGAATATCTGCCCGCCAGCGGTTACGCTGCGTCGCCTGTCGGCGTAGACGTTCAATCAGATCCTACGACTAGACGCTCGACGTATCGCCGTATGCAGAGGAACCGTCGACCGACGGCGGTGTGCGGATGAAGTGCCGAGGGAGGGACTCGAACCCACACTCCCTTCCGGGAAGCGGATTTTAAGTCCGCCGCGTCTGCCATTTCGCCACCTCGGCATACCCGGATACGAATCCACCCGTCACAGTGTGAGGGGGAGGGACAAGGCGACGAGCGGATTCGAACCGCTGAATAGGGGTTTTGCAGACCCCCGCCTTAACCACTTGGCTACATCGCCATGAAAAGACTCACGAGACGATGGAGCGGAAGACGAGATTCGAACTCGCGACCTCCTCCTTGGCAAGGAGGCATTCTACCACTGAACTACTTCCGCACGGTCGCTATTGTATCGTCTCTCCCACACCCGTTCAAGAGAGGATATGCCGAGGGGGAGATTTGAACTCCCACGGGCTCACGCTCACCACCCCCTCAAGATGGCGTGTCTACCGATTCCACCACCTCGGCATGGCAGGAGTGGCAGGATTCGAACCCACGACCGGCGGTTTTGGAGACCGCTGCTCTACCAGACTGAGCTACACCCCTATGCGCACTAAGAGTTGTCAAATACCCCTGGGGCGACTCGAACGCCCGACACGCGGTTTAGGAAACCGCTGCTCTATCCACCTGAGCTACAGGGGCTGGTGGAGATAGGGGGACTCGAACCCCCAACCTCCGCGATGCGAACGCGGCGCTCTCCCAGCTGAGCTATATCCCCATCGTCGGCATTGTAGCAGGCTCGCGGTTACACGGCAATATCGAGGCGCCGATGAATCGGGCGCAAACCGCCATTGGACGAGCACCGGAACCTGGCGCGGGACGGCTGCTATGGGCCCCACTGCTCGTACAGGATGACCTCGCGTCTGCAGCGAGGACAAAGCACACTCACATTGTCGCCACGGTCCTGCTGTCTCTCCGTAGAACGCCGTCCAGGCTGGACGAGCCCAAGATTTTCATTGAGGACCACCGTCAGACCCATGTTGCCGAATGCCTTGGTACCCAGCCTCTCAGCGACCCAGCGAAGCTGGTCCGCAGTGGCGATCACCTCACCGCACTCGCTGCACACGACAAGCTCCTTCTCGACGGTCGCGACGGCGAGGTTCAGATCATACGTGCCGGTTTCATATTCGTTCGTCAGGAATACGCCATCCTGTGTCGTGCAGTAGCGATGACATTGTCCACAGAAGATACAGTGTCCATGATGAATCGTCAGCTTCCGAACGCCCTTGCCATCTTCCACGGTGTCGACGACATCGATCGCCCGAGCAGGACACACCTTCGCGCACGCACCACATCCGATGCAGATGTCTTCGTTGAACTTCGGCCGCCCCCGGAAGGCCTCCGGCGCAATGATGGGTTCGTACGGGTAGCGTACCGTATACGGTTTGCTGAAAAGAGAGCGGAGAGCCTCTCCCAGTTCGCGGACTTTGGGTGTCCTCATAGTCTAAGCTCCGATCATAATGGCGCTGACCGCGGGAACAAGCAGATACTGAATGACCCACGGGAACGCGAGGCCCAGCGCCACGCAGAAGACTGCAAGCAGCACCATCGGCGCCCACATGCTCGCCGGGCCTTCCTTGACTCCCTGCAGTTGCTCGGGCAGCGCACCGAAGAACACGCCCAGTTCATATTTCAGGAAATAGCCGATGGTGATAATCGCACCGATGGCTGCGACGGCCGCATAGCCGACATGACCGGCCTGCACCGCAGCCACAATGATAATCAGCTTGCTCCAGAAGCCGCTGAACGGCGGACAACCCGTCACTGAGAAGAATCCGATGGCGGAGGTAACTCCCGTAATCGGCATCCTGCTGTTCAATCCGCCGAGCGCCGAGATATCCCGCGTACCCGTCTGCTTCTCGACCGCCCCTGCGCCAAGGAAGAAAAGCTCTTTGAACGCCGCGTGGTTCACCATGTGCAGCAATGCCCCGGCGATCGCGAGCGGGGTCCCAACAGCGAGGCCGAGAAGGACGTATCCCATCTGACTGATAGTGCAATAGGCCAGAAGCCGCTTCATGTCAGTCTGCACCACAGCGAGCAGCGCACCGGCGATGATGGACAGCGAGGCAACCACGAACAGCACCGTCGAGAAGACGGTGTTGGGTAGAAAGACTACGTAGAGCAGCCGCATCAGGCCGTACAATCCGACCACTTTGATGAACACACCGGACAGCAGCGCCGAGACAGGAGACGGAGCGGTCGAATGGGCATCAGGCAGCCAGGCGTGGTAGGGAACAAACGCGGCCTTCAGGGCAAACCCGGACAGCAGCAACACCACCGGTATCCCGCCTGCCCTGATCGAAGACATCGCCATTCCCGTGAAGGACAGAGTTCCCATCTGCACGTAGAAGAGACCCATGCCGGAAAGAAGGCACAGCGTGCCCACCGTTCCGAGCACCTGGTACTTGAACGAGGCCTCGAGATAATCTTTGCCAAGTCCGTACGCCACGAGCGCGTAGCACGAAAGCGCAGCCACCTCGATTCCAACGTACATGTTGAGCAGGTCAGCTCCCAGCACAACCATGTTCATGCCGGCTACCATCAACAAGAACAGGACGTAGTAGTTGGCCTTGGAGGTATATGACTCCATGTAACCGATGGAGTAGACACAAGCCACAACAGCGCCAACGGCGATGACCAACAGCATCAATGCGCTCAACCCATCGAGCGCGAAATTGATTCCAAGCGGCGACGCGTCCCCCATGCTCCAGGCGAGCCTGGCGCCACCCAGCGCGCTCCCCCCGGCGTAGAGCGCCAAACCGAGGACGACGACTACCCCCAGATTCGCAACGACGTCAGCGACGCGGTCGGAGCCGCGTCGGGCCAACGCAACGACCGCCGCGGTCAGTGCGGGCACCAGCACAAGTGCAGGAAGAACGACGTTCATCCCTTCAGTCTCCTCATTTCCCGGATATCGAGGGAGCCGTACTTCTCATGCAGACGAACGGCCGTCACCGCGAGAAGCGCCCCCACAGACGCGCCTCCTATCACGGTAACCAGTCCTACGGTCTGAGAGACGGCGGCCACCGGGCCGCCTTCGCTACCTGCGCCCACAGTCAGCGCGGCAACGCCCAGAAACATCATTGCCAGACCGACCACTACTTTCAGCAGATTGAGCTTCGTCAGCACCCCGTACAGGCCGATGACGATAAGCACAACAGATAGGACCGCGAGAGGATTCACTCGTCCCTCCTTCCCGACTTGCGCAGCATGGCCCACACCGCGGCAAGGGCAGCGAGGATCACAAGCGCCTCGCGGAGAAGACCCCAGTCTGCGCCATGCACGGACGCTTCCACGGGCGCTCCGCCTGCGTACATCCGCGCCGCCAGGAAGATGACCACCGCCAGGGCGATGAGCGACACTATCGAGAGAACGCCCGCACCACCCGCGGGCAATCGCGGCAGCGCATCGGTCTCGACCGTGTGCTTGAATGCCCAGTTGAGCACCGCAACAAGTGCGGTTCCCCCGGCGACGGCGCCTATGCCCACCTCGATAGCCCCGTTGAGGAACATGGCGATAGCGAAGAAGCCGAACGCTGCTCCGATAGCCATGACAGAGACTCGTCCGCGGCGACTCTCCAGCGCTACGAGGCCGGCGATCGCTGCCAGGATATAGAGAACCATGACCGGGCTTTCCATACTCAATTTCCTACGATGCAAGCACCGCGACCAACAGGATGACAACCGCCAGTACGATCCACGTCACGTAGACCGAGAGTTTGCCCGAGTGCAGCACACTCAGGGCGCGGCCCACGGGCGCTGCGAGCGCCCCGAGTCTCCGGATATCAAATGTCCCGCGCTCTCCCTTGTCATAGAGAGTCCGCAGCAACGGAAGTCCTCTGATGCTGTCGTAGAACTCGGTCCCGAGTACCCTCGTGTCCGCGATGCCCCGATTGCGCGCGTATCCGGTACTGAGAGTATCCGTGGACCCCTCACCGGCGGTCTCGCCGCCTATATACGCGGGGACCACACGCAGTTTGCTGGGACGGGACAACGCATACACGCCGTACCCGATCACGAGCGCCACGAGCAGCAGCACAGTTCCCAGCGTGGGGCTCCACAGGCCGCCGATGGTGATTGCATCAGGAAAACTCGGGAATTGAAGGCCGACGGCCGGCCCGATGTACTGAGCCAGCGGAACTTGAGCGGCTATTCCGAAAACCACGCACAGGGTAGCCAGCACCGCTGGAGCGAAGCGCATGGCAGGGCCGACTTCAGTTACGCCACTTAACCCGCGAGGCGTCTCCCCAAGAAAGACGCCGTGCGCGACCTTCACGAAGGATGCAACGGTCAACGCGCTGCCGAACATCGCGGCCACGATGAATATCCAGTACTTGTCGATACCCGCCTCAACCAGTCCCTGGTAGACCATCCACTTCGACACAAAGCCGTTGAACGGAGGAATACCGGAGATGGCGAGAGCCGCAATGCCGAACGTTGCGAAGGTGAAGGGCATTACTCGACCCAGTCCACCGAGCATCGCGAGGTCGGACGTGCCGGTGCGGTTTTCCACGGCGCCGGCGGTCAGGTACAGACAACTCTTGTAAATGGCGTTGTTGAGCATGTGGAACAGGCCACCCGCAATGCCGATGGCGGTGCCGGTACCGATGCCCAGAATCATGTAGCCCACCTGTGAGACCGCATGAAATGACAGCAGCTTCCTGAAATCATGCTGCACCATCGCCATGACAACCGCGGCAACGATGGTCACCGCGCCGATGACCATCAGCAACAGGTTCAACCCGAAGCTGACCGCGAACACGTTAAGAACGAGTCGCGACAACAGGTAGATACCGAGCAACTTGTCTATCGACGCAGGCAGCAACGCCATTATCGAAGTGGGCGCCGCCTCGGCCATGTCAGGAATCCAACTGTGCAGGGGCATCGCGCCCGCCTTCGACATCGCCCCCACCAGTATCAGAACAAAAGCGGTCACGTTCACCGCGCCCGTGGCGGCCAGGGAAGTTTCGCTCATCGTGAGCGTCCCGGTCTGCATGAATATCAAGCCCACACCAACGATAAGCGCAAGGTCGGCCCCGCCAAGGATGACCATGCTCTTGGCGGCAGAGGCCATGACCTTCGCAGGCGTCGCACCGACGGTACCGATCGTCGTCAGCAGGAATAGCGTCACCAGCACAAGACCCCAGAACCCTATGAACAGGATCCAGTTGTTGGACACGAGGGCGCCATTCGCAGCACCGATGGTTATCAGCAGGTATGGATAGTACTCGCGTAGCCGCGACTTGCCCCTCATGTAGCCTACGGAGTACACCGTGACGAGGAGGCCAAACAGAGACGCGAACATGACCATGAATCGGTTGAGAACATCGACTCTGAGGTCAATCAGGTTACCGGGAAGAAAACCCAGCGGGATTGCGGTGAACGAATTCTGGGTCAGTTGGAACAGCAAACCGATGCTGAGCACGAACGTCACGGAGGCGATGACGGCTCCGGCAACTTCCCGGAACCTGTCGGCCTTCGCCGGTATGGCGAACGCGGCCACGCCGGCAACTATCGGCAGGAACACGACCCATGGCAGCATGGTCATAGCTCCAGTAGCCTCCGTGAACGATGCGCATTCGCCGCATCGAGCTCCCTCGTTCGGCTCCACGACATTTCGAGAAGGTTCTTCTCGTCCAGCATGCGCACGGACTTCCCGTCGTCCAATCGCACGACGCGATTCGTGCAGCAATAGCACGGATCGATGGACGCCAGGATAATCATGATGTCCGCAACCCTCTCTCCGATAAACCGCGACCGGAATGAGGGGAGATTAGCGTACGTGGGCGCTCTCACCTTAAGCCGGTACGGGCAATTGGTTCCATCAGACCGAATGTAGTGGAAGCACTCTCCGCGCGGAGCTTCCTCCACACCAATGCCTTCACCGATGGGCACCTCAGGTATCTCCGTGAGGATAGGCCCTTCGGGAATCTGGTCGATGCACTGCCGAATCATTTTGATCGATTCGAGGGTCTCAAGCAGACGCACCACGGCCATGGACATGACATCGCCATCGGGCTGAGTAATCACCTTCCAGTCCAGGTTGGGATAGGCCGCGTAGGGACTATCACGGCGCACATCGATATCCACGCCGGCGCTGCGCGCCACCGGACCGACCGTGCAACGCTGCATCGCGTCCTCGCGGCTCATCTTTCCGACCCCGCGCAGCCGCGCAAGAATCACCGGGTCGTCCAACACAGCCCCGATGAACATGTTTACCTTGGGCTCGAGTTGATCCATCGCAGCCACGATGCCCTTGTAGTCGGATGGCTTGATATCCTGACGCACGCCGCCGGCCTTAATCATGGCGTACGACTGCCGGTTGCCCGTGATGCGCTCAAAGAGATCGCACACCAGCTCGCGGTACCGCCAGGACCACATCCAGACGGTGTGGTAACCGATGTAGTGACCGGCCAGACCGAGCCACAACAGGTGGCTGTGCACTCGCTCCATTTCCGCCACGATGCAGCGGATGTATTTCGCCCTCTCCGGTATCTGGACGCGGGCAAGGTCTTCGACCGCGTTGCAGAAGGCGATGGGATGCGAGGTGGAGCAGATTCCACAGATTCGCTCGACCAGGAACGTCACCTGGTCATACGTCTTGCTCTCGGCAATCTTCTCGATGCCTCGATGCATGTAGCTCGTGCGCCAATCGATATCGACGACCGTTTCACCCTCGACGACAACGCGAAAGAGTTCAGGCTCTTCGATGAGCGGATGGTAGGGACCAACAGGTATTGTTGTTCTCATTGGGTACCCTTGTGCAGTATCTCGTCCCGTATCGCAGCATTTTCTTCCTCGGTCCGGTACGGATACTTGCCTCGATGTTCTTTCCTGTACGGATAGACTCCCTCAGGCCAGCCATCACCCAGAAGGAAGCGAGTGGGATTGGGGTGTCCAACAAATTCGACGCCGAAGAGGTCCATGATTTCCCTCTCGAAATACTCGGCTCCGTCGATAACCGGCGTAATGGCATCGATGCGAGGCTCCGGCATCGGGATAACGGCCCTCAGCGTCACAATCTTGCCCAACCCGTCGAACGAGAAGTGATAGAGCAATTCCATGCCGACTCGCGTCTCCAGGCACGTGATCACGATGAGCCTGGCGCCCAGATTATTGAAGAGAAAGCCCGCCACGTCCCGGACCATGCCGGCGTCGATGCCCACATACACCCGAGATTCGGAACGCTCGTCCACGTCACCGATTCCCTTTGGGAATCTCATCTGAAGTGCCTTTACGGGGTCCACAATGTTCACCTGTCTCCTAGATCTTGGCCAGCGCCTTAACCACTCCGTCGATTATCGCCTCAGGCTTCGGCGGGCAGCCCGGCACGTACACGTCAACCGGAATCACCCTGTCCAGAGGACCCACCACGTGATAGCTGCCATCGAATATCCCGCAACTGCATCCGCACGCTCCGATGGCTACTACCAGGCACGGCTTCGCCGTCTGCTCATAGACATGGAGCACACGAGGTAGAGTCTGGACGGTGACCACACCGGTAACGATAAGGACGTCGGCATGTCGCGGCGAGCCGATAAGCGTGATGCCGAAACGTTCCACATCGTACTTCGGGGTCAGCGCGTCGAGCACCTCGATATCGCAGTTGTTGCACGACCCCGTATTGAGGTGGAAAGCCCACGGCGACTTCTTGAGGCCCCATCGGGACAGTTTGCTCAGTTGCTTTCCGTCTATTTCCATGTTGCTATAGTCCAAATGCCGCAAGCACGATCCCGACCAGCGAAAGAATGAGCACCGGCCCCCAGAAGAAACGAAGGGCCTGGTCGATTCGAAGGCGGGGATTCGTGTTCTTGATCAATATCAGGACAACCAGGATGCCGACGTACCACAGGATCGCCCAGGGCGTCCACGCCGAAGTCGCGAACAACGTCACGATCAGGACCGGCACGATACAGAGCAGCATGGCCTTGGTGAGCTTGAAAGCCGCGAGCGGCGAGCCCGAGTACTCCGTATAGGGGCCCGCGATGAGCTCACATTCGGCCTCGGGAATATCGAAGGGGCCAACCCCCAGCTTGGCGGGTAGATAGATCAATGCCACCACGAACGCGATGACACTCGACACGCTGTGCGTGAGCATCGGTCCGTTCGCCTCCTGGTATGCCACCATCCCGCCCAGGGAGATGATGCCGCCATCATTCACCACGAGCGTGAATATGGCGATAAGAAACGACGCCTCGTAAGCGAGCATGAGTTTCATCTCGCGACTCGCCCCGAGGGCCGAAAACGGGTTGCGGGATGCCGAGCCACCGATAATCAGAGCCAGCGATGGGACGTACAGGAGATACAGAATCACGATCAGGTCCCCAACGAATCCACTCGCCGGCCGAATGCTCGCCATCCAGATAATGGCTGAGACAAGGACTACCGCCGCGAAGCCAATGAACGGGGCGCTCAGAAACGTGAGCCGGGAACTGCCGTCGACTACCACGACTTCCTTGCTCATGAGCTTCACGATGTCGGCAATAGGCTGATACCACGGAGGGCCCACCCGCCACTGAAGCCGGGCGCTTACTTTGCGGTCTATCCAGGAGGACGCAAGCCCGATGACGACGGTCAGGACGAAACCGAGGACGATCACAAGACCGACGTACCTGAGCACATCCATGAGCGTCACCTATACTCTCCTGAAAGAAGGATGATGGCCTATGAAGCTTGACCCGATCATCACATTCTTCTCGGCGACGGAATCGGCTTCTTCAAACGTGAGGGCTCCCGCGGGACAAGACATCACGCACGCCGGCACTTTGCCATCGGCTACTCTTGCGGCGCACAGGTCACACTTCGAGATGATGTACGACTTGATCTCGGGCTCAATCACTCCGAAAGGACACGCGACCGCACAGGAACCACAGCCCGTGCACAGCAGGTTCATCCGTTTGATGGCTCCGCTGTCCAGCCTCTTGATCGCCTGCCGTGGGCACGACGCGAGACACTGAGGTTCCTCGCAGTGACGGCAAATGAACGGCAGCCTCACATCCTCCCGCAGTTCGCCATAGCCGATCGTGGGCCGGTGCTCCGGGTGCGAGTAATTGCACGCGGCCGAACAAGTCCGGCATGCGACGCACCGATCCATGTTCACGAAGACTTTCTTCATTGCTGCTGTTTCCTGCTCACGCGAACGCTACCGGGGCCTGTGGAGAACCAGCAATCGGCATCTGACTGCCAGGAAAACAGAGCCCGTGCCGCAGCGTCATACGCCGGCGCCGCAACAACTCCTGGCTGTAGTCTCTCGGTCAAACGAGCGCGCAGTTCCAGTTCCACTCCAGGTGTTGTCACCATCACTGCGTCGTTTTCAACGACACCTCTCGCGGCAGCGTCCCGCGCGTTGATTTCCAGGAACCCGATGGGAAAGACGTCGCGTGCCCACTGCATCCATCCGGTCACCTCTCCGGCTCCTGAATGACCCGCCGCCGGAAGCGTTACCAGAGCCAGGTCGTCGCCGGCCGCCGCAGTGGATGCAACCCTTACTGCATCGATACGCGCAGCTATGGCCGCATCAGAAATATCCTGCCACGATGCGCATTCGTCTGTGACCTGCGCCAGCGCCGGACGCCCGGCATCCTTCGCCACCGCGCCTTCGAGCAGCAACACAACGTCGATGAGCGTGCGAGTACCCCAGGAGGGAGCGCCGATGCCGTTCCACTTCACAGGAGTGGTGTCGAACAGTAATGCTGAGCCGTCCGATTCAAGCCACGAAGAGCCGGCAAGAACCACGGACGCGAATTTCTCGAATTGTCCTTTGAACATCGAGAAGGCAGCTACAAGCTCAAGCCGGTTGACAGCATCGGCGAGTGCCAGGGACGGATATTCCGCCATGATATCGGCGCCCAGGCTCAGCACCGCTTTGTACTTGCCTGCCTCCAGTTCCGCAATCAGAGCCGAGACGGGCTTCCAACCGCCCTTCTCGACCACCTGTTGTGCGCCCCGGACGTTGCCTCCGGAAGGCAGAAGAACGCAGCCCTTCTGCTGCCCGGATGCGTCGGCCAACTGCTCCGCCAACCGCGCAACGAGGGCCACATCATTGATGCCGCGCGCCGGCGGCGCCACCACTATGGCGGCCTTGCCCGCATCAAGGAACGAACGAGCCATACGCGCGATAACGTCGCGCTTCACTCCGGCGGCTTCGAGGAGAACCTTCTCGTCCATGGCATCCAGCCACGCGCAACACTCCGCGGCCATCTTGCCTGATGTTTTCAGAGACTTCAGCATGCACGCGAGCACCAATGCCTCCGTGCCCGGACGATTCTGCACATGGTCGCTCGCGTACCAGGCCGTATTGCTGCGTCGGGGGTCGATAACGAAGAGGCTGTTGCCTCTGGCGGTGTACTTCGCGTCGATTATCTCCTTGGCAACAACCGGATGACTGAAGAAGACGTCGCCGATGACGATAACGCAATTCGCTTCAACGATGGCGTCGATGCCGGCGCTCGTTTCCCGGGCCACCAGCGGCCAATCCTGCGGCTCGAAGAGACACGATACCGCTCCCGCGCCGATTTGTTGGGCCAGGTGGTTTACGGCCTCCAACTCTTCCGTGCTGCGCGTCGGCTCAGTGATGATGGCCACTGACTCGGGGCCATATCTGTCGATGACGCCACGCAGGGCCGAAGCCACCTGCTCGATTGCCGCAGTCCAGGACGATTCCCGCAGGCGTCCTTCGCGCCTGACAAGAGGCTCGGCAACGCGCTGTGGATGATTGAGCAACTCATATCCATACAATCCGCGCGCGCACACGCGGGCATCGTGAGCAGCGCCGCCGGATACGAATTCCGGGCCGAACACTGCCTCGCCCTTCGTTTGAAACGCGATGGCGCACCCAAGGGGGCAGAGAATGCACTTAGACTGTCGTGTATCCATTGGCCTCAGTAATCACGTCCACGCATCGGGGAAATCTCGTATCTGGTCGTACGTAAACACGGGCCCGTCTTTGCAGACGTAATAGGTGCCAATCCTGCAATGGCCACACATACCCATGCCGCAACTCATGTTCTTCTCCATGGAGAAATACATATGCCCGGGCTTGAAGCCCATCTTGAGAAGCAGCGGTACCATGAATCGAAGCATGATGGGCGGGCCGCACCCGACGGCCACGGCGTTCGGAATATCGAGGATGTCCTCGGGCTTCATAATAGTAGTGACAACGCCGACGTTGTGGTGCCAGGTGGAGTCGGCGATATCGACGGTGTACACGACGTCCATTCGGGGATCGGTCTCCCAGGAGAGGCAGCGGTCCTTGTACATCCTCAACTCGGGATTACGAGCGCCGTACCGAAGCACGATGCGCTTGTACTGGTCCGCCTCGTGCAGGAGCGCCAGCAGAACTGAGCGCATGGGGGCCATGCCGACACCACCACCAACCACATAGACCTCGCGGCCCTTGAAATAGTCCATCGGGTACTGGTTGCCGAAGGGCCCCCGCACGAGCGCGGTCTGGCCCGCTTTCGCATGATGAAGCGCCGTAGTGTTTTTCCCGCGAGGCTGGATCTGAACACTAACCTCGAATGTCTCGGGCTCGAAACATGACGATGAAACGCCAAAGGGGGATTCACCAACTCCGGGCATGCCCACCATGACGAACTGGCCCGGCGCAAACACCAGCGGTCGCTCCGGCTTCAGGACATAGGTCTTGATAGCGGAGTTCTCATCGAGAACATCCACAATCTCCGCCTGAATCGGAGCGTACGGATTATTCACTGCGGCTCTCCTCCAACTCGTGAAGCACCTGCCGCATGTCTATCCTGGCAAGACATGCCTCGATACAGCGCCCGCAGCCGGTGCAGGCAATCATGTCGAATTTCGCCGGATAGAACTGGAATTTCTTGACGTACTTGTTCTTGAATCGGTCGCCACCAGTCGCCCGCGCCGTGTGGCCGCCGCCACACCTGGTGTAGCCGCGCAGGTAGCAGAAGTCCCAGACGCGGATGCGCTCGTTGCTTTCGCCGTTGCTCTGGTCGAACAAGACAAAGCAATGGCAGGTGGGGCAGATAGCCAGACAGGCGGCATCCTCGCGGCACCGGCCGACGTACTTGGTCCACGCGCTGGAGTCGAATCCGTTTGCCACCAGTTCGACAAAGGGTCGCTTCGTTTCGAACTGGCGATTCTGCTCTTCGATAACTTTCCGGGTGCGTTCTCGGTTCTCGTCGCGCTCCGCTATCTGCGCCTCTGTCGCCGGAATGACTGCGACTCCGTCAACTTCAAGTGCCTTACGGCCTTTCTCGCTGCCGACCTCGACCACGAGGCCGTCTGACACCATTGCAACGGCAAGGTCAAAGATGGCTTCCGGATACGGCGACATGTCGAGGAGAGTGCAGAAGCACGTGGACGCTGGACTTGAGCAGTCGGCGCCAACCAGGAGGGCCTTCTCGCGGCGCGACACCCAGAACGGGTCACGGGGTTCCGTTCCCGCGAACGTCCGGTCAAGGCAATCTATCCCGCGCAGGTCGCAGTTCTTTGCCCCGACGATGACAAAACCGGGGTCATCGTCGAGGAAGGCCGTGTCACCGGGATATGTGGCGACCGTCTCGCGGACCTTGAAGTAGAAACTCTTCACCGGCTCGACAGTCCTGATGCCGTCGAGTTCAGGCTGAACATCGACTTCCGGCGACATACGAACCCAATGACGGAGTCCGGATCTGGTGACAGGTACATAGAGCGGGCGTTCTTCAGCCCATCGGCTCAAGAGACGCTCGAAGTCAGATGACAAGACAAACAGTGAAGACATCAAAACCTGTCGCGAAAGGCAGGCATTCAACGTGCAGATAACCGGCACACGGTGACACGATACTTATCACACTGCCGGCTGACCGACTGCACACTGCCATGAATGCGCTATTGTATTAGTCGGTCAAAAACGGTGTCAATACTCGCATGGGAATATTGTTGATTTCATTCGGAACGAAAACTGACCTGTAACTCCTGGTCCTCCGCTTTGAGCAGGGCTTCGATCTCCCGCTGGTCCTTCGGTTCGGAAATCGGCTCGATGACGGACACCGGCTGGCCCGCGTCCGTCTGCGACGACTTCCATTCAGTAACATACCCGATGACCGTCGCGTAGTGGAACACGCGGTCGCCGCAACAGACGGTATCGACCACCGCGTCGGTAAGCAGGTAAAGCACGTCGCGACCGCCGTGGGAGGTCGTGCGTTCATCCCAATGGGCCTGAACTCCGTGGCCGCTATGCTCGTCCGCACCTTCCGGCAGGTGGATGTACTGCAATGGGGACCCTCCTACATCGCGCGTCAACGTCGGGCATTGGCATACTGAGCCAACGACCCGCCGCGCCCTTCAACTTACTTGCTGTGGAGGAGCATGAACATCTGCTGCCGGGTGGCCACAAGCTGGTCAGCGGCGATGCGCACCACACGCTCCATCACGCGCGCACAGATATCGGGATGGGTTTCGCATAGCGAACGCATGCCCGCGCCATCGAGGATGATAAGGCCGGAATCAACGACCGCCCTTGCGGTGCTTGTGTAGCGGTACGGCGGCACGAGCGCCTCCCAACCGAACACCTCATTGCGCTTGAGCGATGCCACCTGCAGCAGAGTGTCAGGAACCGCTTCGATTTCGAGACTTATTCTACCCGAATCAACTATGTACATCCGGGTGCTCACACTATTCTCAGCGACTATGACCTCGCCGGATTGAAACTCCTGTATCCGGACCACGCTGTCCGCAATCATCTCCAGTTCATCGTCCTTGATCCCCTGGAAGATGTCCACCTCTTTGAGACGCTCGACGCTCACCATCGCTGTTACCTCCTCGACGTGACTCACTACGGGCCGCTGGGCGGACTCTTGTGCAGACACAACCGTGCGGGATCGATAAGAACGCCACATTCACACCTGCCCATCCGTTCAACGTCACTCAAGACTTCCTCGCAGGGGCAGGTCTTTCGCACCTCCACGCACGGGCAATGACCGAGTCTCAGGTATTTATCGATATGCGACTTGAGGCAGTCCGGCTTTGGCAGCAACAACTTATGCTGGCCCGCAAACTCGGCGAGTTCCAGAGCAACTTCTGCAGGCGTCTTATCCAAAGCGGTCATCGAGAGCAAGCTCCACGCCCGGACACGCGGCACTCGAGCGCCCGAGCCCGGACCCGACTTGCCGTATACTATACATTGAAGACAAGTGCGGCGAAAAGTGCTATGACCTGATCAGACGTCAGATATCGCCCGCCGGCGGTTCTTTCGTCGGCCCGCCACACCTGCTATACTAGAAAACCAGCCGGGTGTCCGCCCACGTTACCGAGCCCAGGCACGGAATTCCGGCGATTGGTCAGTTCGCGCTCGTGAGTCCATTGCTCACGCGGGGCGAGCGACCTCCCAGGGAGGAGAGAGAGTGCCCATCTATCTCGCGATAGGACAGATACTGATAGCCATCGTCCTCATAGCCGTCATCCTTCTTCAGGTCCAGGGCGGTGGTTTGGGCGGCATATTTGGACAGCCCGACGCGGTCTACCGCACAAGACGGGGCATCGAGCGAACTCTCTTCCGTCTCACCATCATTCTTGGGGCAGTTTTCGCCGCCATGGCGATAGTGATCGTGGCGGCGACGTAGCCTGTCGATGGCTCCTCCGATTACGCTGCTGACGGACTTCGGAACTGAAGACGCGTACGCGGCGGTCATGAAGGGAGTAATCCTCGGCCGCGATCCTCGTGCGACGCTGATCGACATCACCCACGCCATCGAACCCCAGAACATTCGCCACGGTGCGTTCATCCTTGGCTCCGCATACCGCTACTTCCCCAAGAACACGATTCACGTCGCCGTTGTCGACCCCGGGGTCGGTAGCGAACGTCGTGGCATCATTCTGAAAGTGCCCGGTGCGCTGTTCGTTGCGCCCGACAACGGCCTGCTCACCTACGTCATAGACCAACTATCACTGAACGACGAGGAGGTCCCCGAACAGGGCAGCGAGGCAGTGATGGTTCGGTTGAAGCGCGGCATCGAGGCAGTGTCGATCACCGACCCCAGGTTCTGGAGGACGCCGGTCAGTCCGACCTTCCACGGGCGGGATGTGTTCGCACCTGTGGCCGCCGGCCTATCGCTTGGATTATCTCCCTACGAGTTTGGAGAAAAGACGGACGTGGTCACCGTACTTCCGATTACCAGACCTCGAATGACCGGGCCGGGTGAACTGCTGGGACATATCATGCATGTTGACCGGTTTGGCAATCTGGTAACCGACATCCGCAGTTCAGACCTGCCGCCGGGACCCGTTGAAATCGCCATCGGGAGCGCTCGCATCGATGGAATCTCGCACTACTACAGCGAGACCATCCGGCTGGGCGCCATGATTGGCAGCAGCGGTTACCTGGAGATTTCGTTGCGGAACGGCAGCGCCGCGCGCTACCTCGAGATTCAGGTGGGCGACGAAGTAAGCGTCTTCGCGGTTTCTTAGGCGCCGATGCCCAGCAACGCAAATACGCCGGCCATTCTCAAGCCGACGTAAATCATCAGGACAACAAAAAGCATTCTGAGTTTGCGCCCATCGATTGCGTGCGCGGTCCGCGCTCCGAGTTGCGCCATCGGAATGCTCAAAGCAACCAGCGCCAGGAACACGGCCACATTCACGTATCCCACGCTGTAGGGTAGCCTTCCCGGCACTCCAAGCCCGTTCACCACATACCCGATAATGCCGCCCGGCGCGGTGAAGATGATGGCCGCGCTCGACGTGGCGACCGCTCGCAACATGGGAAAACGGAACAGCAACACGAGTGCAGGCACCATCGAGGGCTCCACCACCCAACCCCGTGAGGCCGGCAATGACGCCCATCGTCAGGCCCAATGCGATGAGCTGTGGAGTGGGTGGATTCGCTGACCAGTCAGAATTGGCGCCCTCGGTCCTGATGCCTATCAACATCCTGGCCGAAATAACAAGAATGAACACGCCGAAGCCGACTTTGAGGGAACTGGCAGGAAGATACGCCGCGAGCGTAGAACCCGCCAGCGCGGCAACGGCGCCACACGCCCCCAGGGTCAGCGCAACACGCCAGACCACGGCTCCCTTCTGGTGATGACGCCACGTGCTGCTGGCAACGGTCGGCACGATTACAAGGAGGCTGGTGCCGAACGCCGTACGCAGGGCCACATCCTCCGGAACACCCGTGCCGGATATCGCCCAATACATGACCGGCACGAGAATGAAGCCCCCGCCGACCCCTAACATCGCAGCCGTGAACCCGACCACCGCACCGGTGGCAATCAGAATGGGCAACAATTCAAGCACTGAAACACCACCAATCGGGCCGGCTTGCACCGCTCGCAGCGCTGCACCCGAACCCGGCAATCTGAAGTCGCAACGACACGGAAGTTGGCACTGTCTGAGGACAGTGTCCGACTTGTGACCGCAGAGAAACTACATCCCGCACGATGCGCAGTTCCCCGAGCTACACGTTGAGCAACTGCTGCCGCCACCGCCCCCACCATAGAAATCAGAGTCGGAACTGCCCGAACCTGCGCAATTGAACGAGTACACGCGCCTCAGTCCCACGGCTCCGCACGACGGACATTCCCTCTGGTCGGCGTTCTCCCCGACGGGATGGCGTACCTCAACCCGCTTGCCACATCTGTCACACTCGTATTCGTACAAAGGCATTTCTCTACCTCCGAGAAGGTTTGCCCATGGGATGGCGTCAGCGAAACCTGCATCAACACACGCTCCTCGCGCCAACCTCACTTCAGCGGAATTGTAGCACTCCAACAGACTGAACACTGAATGAGGTGCACCGGCGACCAACAAGGGATACGTGGCCACGGAACGGCGGCTATTCGAGCAGAGCCACCGCAATCACGGCAACCCCTTCGCCTCGTCCGACAAATCCCATATGGTCGTTCGTCTTGGCCTTCGCGGAGACGCCTCCGGCTTCCACTCCCATAGCCGTAGCGAGATTCCGACACATCTGCCCGACATGGGGCGCGAGCACCGGCCGTTCCGCCAGGATAGTCACGTCTACATTGGCTATGACGAAACCTTTGTCGCGCACCATGCCCGCCACCGAGGACAGCAGGTCCATGCTGGAGGCGTTGCGGTAGCGCTCATCTCCGGTCGGAAACAATGTGCCGATATCGCCGATGCCTGCCGCTCCGCACAACGCGTCGATAATCGCATGAGCTACTACGTCGGCATCGCTCCAGCCCTCCAGTCCGCGCTCAAAGGGCACATCGACGCCGCCGAGCACGAGACGACGCCCGGTCACAAGGCGGTGACTGTCGTACCCGCAGCCGATCTTCATGTCTGCTGCCCCCACCTCAGAGCGATCGCCTCTGCGATCAGCAAGTCGTCAGGGGTAGTGACTTTCAGATTATCGTACGAGCCGGCACACAGTCGAACCGCGTACCCCAGCCGCTCGGCGAGCATTGCATCATCGGTGACATCCTCGCCAATCTCGGCGTATGCGTGGCGTATGATGGACGTGCGAAACACCTGCGGAGTCTGGACGGCTCGAAGCGTGTCTCGATCCGGTGTCGCGACCACGATGCCATTCCTGCCTGTGGCTTTCACGGTATCCTTGAGCGGCACGCTCGCAACCGCGACTCCCGTGAGAAGCGCGGCGGAAAGACACTCATCGATCAGTTCATTGCTCAAGAACGGCCGGTCGCCGTCATGCACCAGCACCCAGTCTACGTCTCCGCTCGCGCTCAGCGCCTGAGCCACCGAATCCTGACGCCGTGGCCCACCCCGCACGATGCGCGACTTGATCCATCCCCTCGAACGGCGCATGGCATCAACCTCAGCAACCCGCTCATCTGCGACGGCAATCACAATCTCGGCCACTTCGAGGCGACTCTCAAGGGTCTCCACACACCAGGACAGCAAAGGACGACCTCCCAGCGACACGAAGAGCTTATCCACTCCAGCCATGCGGGTGCTCCCTCCGGCGGCAGGCACTATCGCACCGACGCGTTGCATCACTGGAACTGCTCCCGACGATCATCCCCGGATTCAAATGCCACGGCAATCGCCTGGTGCAACGATTTCGCCTTCAGAAGTTGCAGGCCGGCACCGTCCCCCGCGCTCAACTTCGATTCTGCGGGCAGCACGCAGCCGGTAAAGCCCAGTCTGCCTGCCTCACCCAGGCGCCGCATCGGCTGAGACACGCCACGGATTTCGCCCCCAAGTCCCAACTCTCCAAAGACAACCAGCCCGGAGGCGAGCGCTCTGTCCCGAAGGCTCGACACGATTGCCAGTGCGACACCCAGGTCCGCAGCAGGCTCGGCGATACGCAAACCGCCCGTGACATTCACGATAACGTCCTGGTCGGACAGCTTCATCCTCGCCCGCTTGGTCAGGACCGCGGTGATGAGCAGCAAGCGGTTCAGATCGAAACCATTCGACACGCGGCGCGGAGGTCCAAAGCCGGAGGGCGTGGTGAGCGCCTGAATCTCCACCATCAGAGGCCGGCTCCCTTCCAGCACCGGCACCACAACGGAGCCGATGACATGGCCTCGTTCGCCACCGGCGAATATCAGTGAAGGATTCTCCACTTCGGCGAGTCCGGACGCGACCATCTCGAATACTCCCAGTTCATCGGTGGAGCCGAACCGGTTCTTCACCGCGCGCACGAGACGGTACGAACTATGCCGTTCACCTTCCATGTACAGCACGACGTCGACAATGTGCTCGAGTGTGCCGGGGCCGGCAATCGCGCCTTCCTTGGTGACGTGACCCGCAATGAGCACGGAGATGGCACGCTGCTTGGCAAACCGCATCAACGCCAGAGTACACTCGCGCACCTGGGTTAGACTTCCCGGTGCTCCTGGGACGCTATCCAGAGACATCGTCTGAATCGAGTCGACGATCACGAGTGACGGGGATAGGCTTTCGAGATGCTGCAGAATCGCATCGAGATTCGTCTCGGCAAGCAATAGTATGCCTTCGCCCGAAACACCGAGACGAGCCGCGCGTATGCGCACCTGCTGGGGAGACTCTTCGCCTGAGACATAGACCACGGTCCCCTGGCCGTGGGCGAGATGAGAACACACCTGCAGCAGCAGAGTCGATTTGCCGATGCCCGGCTCCCCCCCGAGCAGCACGAGCGAGCCGGGCACAACCCCGCCACCCAGCACCCTATCGAACTCGGAAATGCCAAGTGTCAGCCGGGGTGAAGCGTCGAGCGATATGGAACATAGTTCTTCCGGGGCGGACCCGGGACGAAGGAGGGAAGAGGCGCCCGCACGGCGATCGACAGCCACGGGTTCAAAGGTGTTCCAGCTGTCACAAGTGGGGCAGCGGCCGAGCCACTTGGGGCTTTCGCGACCACACTGCCCGCAGATGAAGACCTGCTTCAGCTTGGCTGTGCCGCGGTTCTCAGGAGTCACAGACGATAACTCACCGAACGGAGCTTAGGGCCTGGATGGGAAACCGCAGTGAAAGGACTCGTGCGCCTTTCAGCGCGCGCCTTCACCCGCAGGCAGAAGCTCCCTTACCTCACCCTGGGCAAGCATCAGGAGCTTGTCATCCTTCGCGTCTATCTCGATGACGTCTCCGGAACGGAACTCACCGCGAAGGATAGCGTCGGAAAGCTGGTCTTCAAGCATTGTCTGAATAACCCTGCGCAAAGGCCTCGCGCCGAAGACAGGATCGTACCCCTTGGTTCCGAGCAAATCCTTGGCGGACTCCGACACCACGAGCGCGATGTCCTTCTCCTTCAGGGACTTGGCCACCTGCCCGAGCATGAGGTCAACAATCTGGCGCAACTCTTCCCGGCCCAGAGAATGGAACACGACAGAGGCATCCAGACGATTCAGGAATTCGGGGCGGAAACGATTCTTCAGTTCGGCCAGAACCTTTTCCTTCATCTTCTCGTAGTCGCCCTGCTGTTTCTGCGCGCCGTCGCCCTGTGTGGAGAAACCCAGCGTCATGTCCTTTCGGATGAGTTCGGCGCCGACGTTACTGGTCATGACGATGATGGCGTTACGGAAATCCACGCGGCGGCCTTTGGCGTCGGTCAGATGACCATCATCGAATATCTGCAACAGGATATTGAACACGTCGAAATGCGCTTTCTCAATCTCGTCGAGCAGGATGCAGCAGTACGACTTGCGCCGGACGGCTTCTGTGAGTTGGCCACCATCATCGTAACCCACGTACCCGGGAGGCGCGCCGACAAGCCTCGCAACCGTGTGGCGCTCCATGAACTCCGACATGTCCAGACGGATCAGCGAATCCTCGCTGCCGAACATGAACTCAGCCAGCGCCCTGTGCCAGTTCCGTCTTGCCTACGCCGGTAGGCCCGAGGAACATAAAGACGCCGATAGGTCTCTTCGGATCTTTGAGCCCGGCCCGTGCGCGCCGCACGGCTCGCGCAATAGTGGTCACGGCTTCATCCTGGCCGACAATTCGCTTGTGAAGTGTAGACTCCATCTCAAGCAGTCGTGCGGTTTCATCCGAACTGAGACGAACCACAGGAATTCCGGTCCACATGCTGACGACCTCGGCAACATCTTCTTCGCCGACTTCAGGCCGCTCGCTCTCACGCTTGCACTGCCATTCCTGTTCCATCAACGTGACCTTGTCCACCAACTGGACCTCACGCTCTCTCAGCTCGACCGAGTATTCATACTGCTGCCCAGCGATGGCAGCCTCTTTCTCACGTCGCACGGTCTCCAGAGCTTTACGCGCCTCGGTCAACCCTATCGGTGCGCTGCCACGCCGGATGCGTACACGCGAACTCGCCTCGTCCACCACGTCGATGGCCTTGTCCGGCAGGAAACGATCCGGTATATACCGTGCCGCAAGCGAAGCGGCACTGCGCAACGCTGCATCGGTAATAGTCAGATGATGGAATTCCTCATAACGTGCCCGTACGCCGAACAGTATCTCCAGAGCCTCCTCGATGCTTGGCTCCGCCACGAGAACCGTCTGGAACCTGCGCTCGAGCGCGGGGTCTTTCTCCACGTACTTGCGGAAGTCATTCAGAGTCGTCGCGCCGATGCATTGCAGTTGCCCCCGGGACAGGGCCGGCTTCAACATGTTGGAGGCGTCTACGGCACCCTCCGCAGCGCCCGCACCGACGATAGTATGCATCTCATCGATGAAGAGCACGCAGTTGCCTGCAGCTTTCTCCTCCTCGATGACCTTCTTCATGCGCTCCTCGAACTCGCCCCGGTACTTCGTGCCGGCGACAAGGGCGCCGATATCCAATGCGATGATGCGCTTGCCCTGCAGCGCCTCGGGCACTTCGCCGTCCACGATGCGTTGCGCAAGCCCTTCGACGATAGCCGTCTTACCAACGCCCGGCTCGCCGATAAGCGCGGGATTGTTCTTTGTGCGCCTGCTGAGAATCTGAATGACCCGCTCAATCTCGTGAGTCCGACCGATGATGGGGTCGAGCTTACCTGCGCGGGCCAGGGCCGTCAGGTCAGTTCCCAACTGGTCCAATGTGGGGGTCTTGCTGGCCGGGCGATTGGCACGGGCGTGCAAGGATTCATGGCGCATCACCTGGCCCGCTTCTTCGCGAGCGCGGTCCAGCGTGATTCCGAAGTTCTCAAGGACGTTGCACGCGACGCCTTCCTTGCCACCCAGCAGGCCAAGCAGGAGGTGCTCGCTGCCGATATAGCTGGAGTTGAGGCGTCGCGCCTCATCGACTGCAATCTCGATGGCGCGCTTGGCGCGAGGCGCCAGACTGATTTCACCCGTGGTGCGTCGCTCTCCCTTACCGACGACGAACTCAACGGCGGCACGCACCTTAGCAAGCGGCACGCCTAAATTCGTGAGTACCTTCCCAGCGACACCACCCTCTTCATCCACGATACCCAGCAGTATGTGCTCGGTGTCTATGTAGCCATGACCGAGCCGCTTCGCTTCCTCCTGAGCCTTCGTCAGGACTCGGCGGGCACCTTCTGAGAATCGTTCAAATCCGCTGCTCATACGAGTAACTAGCTGTCCTTCGTACCTTATGCCGAAGTATAGTGTATGCCTGAGGGGTCGTCAAACAATTGCAAACATTGCTGAACGTACGAATGAAGTTGTACAATCGTGGCCGGCGTCAACATGGCTATGCGAGTTGAAGGGGGCACCGCACGGGGGGTTGAACTGGCCGCGCCACACAGCCGGATGGTGAGACCAACGACCAGCCTGACGCGGCAGGCCATCTTCTCGATACTTGAGAACACGGATTGCAGGTGCGACACGGTGCTCGACCTGTATGCCGGGAGCGGGGCACTGGGTATCGAGGCGCTGAGTAGAGGAGCATCGTGGGCGGACTTCGTGGACAACAATCACGAATGCTGCACGGCTATCAGGCAGAATCTCGTCAAGACGGGGCTCGCGCAACATGGCCGGGTGCACTGCATGTCCGCACACAGGGTACCCCAGGTGCTGGAGCGAAGCTATGACGTTGTGTTCCTCGACCCGCCGTATGACGACGCCTCAACGACTGAACTTGTGATGGAACTCGCCTCCGGTTCTATCCTCGCGCCCGATGCGCTACTGATAGTCAGCCACGGCAACCGACATCCACTGGCCGACGAGTACGGAGCTCTTTCAGCGTGGAAGAAGCGCCGCTACGGTGATACCTATATCTCCATATATCGCAAAGAGGAGCATTAGCATGACCATCGCCGTGTATCCGGGTTCCTTCGACCCCATCACCAACGGCCATATCGACATTGTGCGCAGAGCGTCATCGCTGTTTGCCTCCGTGGTGGTGGCGGTGTATGACCGTCCTGAGAAGAATCTCCTGTTCGGCGTCGAAGAACGCGTTGCTCTCGCCGTTACCGCAACCAAGGGCATACCCAATGTGTCAGTTGAAGCCTTCTCCGGACTCGTCGTCGACTTCATCCACCGTAAGAAAGCCGATGTGATGATCCGCGGTCTCCGCGCCAACTCGGACTTTGAACGAGAATTCGAGATGGCGTTGATGAACCACAATCTCGCTCCCGATATCGAGCTGGTCTGCCTGATGACCAGTCAGAAGTACCAGTTCATCAGTTCAAGCGTCATCAAGGAAGTCGCGCGACTCGGTGGCAGCCTTGTGGGGATGGTCCCGACGCACGTTGCCGAGGCGCTCGTGACCAAGTACGCGGACTACATCCGCGAGGTTGAAAAACGCTCGGGTGGCCAGTACAATACCCGAACTACGGGCGGCTAGGAGGTAATGCAACACCATGGCCTACAAGATTACCGAAGACTGCATAAGCTGCGGCGCGTGCGAATCTGAGTGCAAGAACAGCGCAATCAGCGAGGGCGATTCATCATACGTTATCGACACCGACAAGTGCACTGAGTGTGTGGGTTGGTTCGAGTCTCCCCGCTGCGCCGAAGTCTGCCCCGTTGGTGCGCCTCAGCCCGATGCGGACAACACAGAAAGCAAAGAACAGCTTCTGGAGAAATTCAAGAAGTTGAATCCCGGCGTCAAGCCAACCGACGGCACCTACTAGTGCTGAAGCGCCTTTGCTCTTGCGTAGGCGGCAGCAATCGCGTTGGCAATAAGCGACCTCAGGCTGCCCTTCTCGAGCTCGTGGAGGGCAGCCGCTGTTGTACCGGCGGGTGAAGTCACCATATTCCGCAATTCCGCAGGGTGGCGATCTGATTTCGACAGATACTCGGTTGAGCCACGCACCGTCTGCAAAGCGAGCTTCTCGGCCATGGGCCTGGGCATCCCGATGCCAACGGCCCCATCGATCAGCGACTCAACGAACAGAAAGACGTACGCAGGGCCACTTCCGCTGAGCGCAGTGGCCATATCGACGTACTTCTCCTCGGGAACGAAGAGCTCCTCTCCGAGAGCGGAAAGGATAGTATGTGCCTCGCCCAACTGTTCCTGCGTGACGTCCGGCATGGCTGTCCACACGGTCATTCCCATGCCGATCTGGGCAGGCGTGTTGGGCATAGCGCGAACGACGAGGCGGTGGTCAAACTGAGAGACAAGCTGGCCAAGCGTCGTACCCGCCAGAATGGACAGCAGGAGTTGTTCTTCCCCGAGTCTGCCTGCTTCCGGGGCGACCTTGTCGAGGTCCTGGGGCTTAACGGCGAGAACTACGACGTCGGCTCCACAGATGCACTCCGCCGATGATTCGTGGGTCGTCACGTGGTACCGGTCTCTCAGAAGCTCTCGGCGAGCGCGAGCGACGTCAACGACGCTCACTTCCTCGGGAGACACAACCGAGCCCCCAAGCAACCGACTCACCATAGCTTCAGCCATGGTGCCGCCACCGATAAACGCAACCTTCATGATAGCTGCCTGCCTTCCACTAGACTACGATGCTCACGATGCGCCCGGGCACATAGATAACCTTCCGAACTACCGCGGCCTCAGTGTACGGCCTGACCCGTTCGCTGGCCAGGGCGAGCGCGGTGACCTCGCCCTCCGAGATGTCCGCGGGAACAATCAGTTTGTCACGCAGTTTCCCATTCACCTGAACCGCAACCGTGACTACATCCTCGCGAGCCAGTTCCTCGTCGAACCGGGGCCAATCCTGATTGTGGATGCTGTAGGGATATCCGAGCAATGCCCAGAGTTCCTCGGCTATGTGAGGCGCACTCGGGGCCAGAAGCAGCAGAAGCGTACGTATCGCCTCGCGCCAGGTCTTTGCTGACACAGATCCGGCTTCCTGCACGGGCGCGAGTCCATTAGTGAATTCCATAAGCCGCGCCAGCATCGTGTTGAACCGAAACTCCTCGAGGTCGGCCGTGACCGCCTTTATGGTCTTGTGCATGAGATGCACAACGTTTCTCTCGTCGGTGTCATTCACCATGCGGGGGGTGTATTTGGAATCCGCGAGCGCCCACACACGATTGAGCCAGCGGCTCAGGCCGACAATGCCGCTGTCACTCCACTCTCCCCCGAGGTTCCACGGTCCCACGAACATCAGATAGGTACGCACCGTATCAGCGCCCAATGTCGAGACATACTGGTCGGGCGCCACCACGTTGCCTCGCGACTTGCTCATCTTGCCGCCACCATGAATGATGGTTCCCTGGTTGAATAGCCGGGTGAACGGCTCATCGAATTCCAGCAATCCCATGTCTCGCAGCGCCTTGACGAAGAACCGCGAATACATAAGGTGCAGCACAGCATGCTCGGCTCCGCCGGTGTAGAGGTCCACGGGCATCCAGTAGTTCAGCTTGGCCATGTCATACGGGCCGGCATCGAACCCGGGACTGGTGAAACGCAGGAAGTACCAGTTGGAACACATGAACGTGTCCATGGTGTCCGTTTCGCGCTTTGCAGGTTCTCCACATACCGGGCAAGTGGTGTTGACGAACGCATCGCAATACTTGAGCGGCGACTCTCCGGTAGGCTTGAATTCGGCATCCTGGGGCAGTAACACCGGCAGGTCTTCTTCCGGGACCGGCACCACGCCGCACCTGGGACAATAGACAATGGGGATAGGCGCCCCCCAATACCGTTGCCGCGAGATGAGCCAGTCCCGTATCCGGTACGCCACCTTGCTGCTTCCCCAGCCCTCACGTTCGAGTTTGTCACTGATCGCCTTGAAGCCATCCTTGGCGGGGAGTCCGTTGAATTCGCCTGAGTTGACCAGGTTGCCGTCACCAACGTACGCTTCGGATGGAACCTCCCCATCCCAGTCAGGTGGCGCAATTACCATCCGGATGGGCAGATTGAATCTGGTCGCAAATTCAAAATCGCGCTCGTCGTGCGCGGGCACGCCCATGACCGCGCCGGTGCCGTACGTCGATAACACGTAGTCCGTGATCCAGATGGGCACTCGTTCACCGTTGAATCTGTTGATGACGTAGCTACCGAGAAAGACGCCGGTCTTCTCGCGCCCCAACGCGGTACGTTCGTAGTCCGCCTGCCTGCGGCACCACTCAACGTAGGCCTCAACCTCCGCCTTGCGGTCAGGAGTCGTGAGCTGAGCCACCAGAGGATGCTCAGGCGAGAGAAGGAAGAACGTTACCCCGTAGATGGTGTCGGGCCGTGTCGTAAATACTCGGATCTCCTTCTGGGCTACTCCGGGATGCTCCAGTCCGAAGGATACTTCGGCGCCTTCGCTCCTACCGATCCAGTTCGACTGAATGGTCTTGATGCGCTCGGGCCAGTCGAGGCCCGTGAAATCCAGAAGTTCCTCAACGTACTTGGTGATGCGGAAGAACCACTGCTCCATATCGCGTTTCGTGACGACGGTACCGCACCGGTCGCATTCACCTTCTCCGACGACCTGTTCGTTGGCCAGGACGGTCTTGCATTGCGGACACCAGTTCACCGGGGCGAAGCCACGATAGGCAAGACCGGCTTTGAAGAGCTTCAGAAAGAACCACTCGGTCCAGCGATAGTAATCGGGCTGGCAACTCACGACCTCTCGCGTCCAATCGTAGATGCAGCCCATGCTGCGCAACTGCACGCGCATCCTCTCGATGTTGCTCATCGTCCAGGTGTAAGGATGGATACCGTGCCGGATGGCGGCATTTTCTGCCGGGAGGCCGAATGCATCGAACCCCATGGGATGCAATACGTTGAAACCTTGCATCCGCTTGAAACGGGCTCTCACGTCGGATGGGGCCATGGCATACCAGTGGCCGATGTGGAGGTCCCCGGAAGGGTACGGAAACATGGTCAAGGCGTAGTACTTGGTCTTGTTCGGGTCCTCGGTCACCTCGTAAAGGTGGTCCGCAGCCCATTTGTCCTGCCATTTTTTCTCAATGGCTTGAGGGTCGTAGTTGCTGGTCATGACCCACGATTTTAGCCGAACCTGCGCCAAATGGGAAGTTGCGGACAGAGCTGACCTTTATGTCACGTTATTGGACCGTCCGGTGCGTGTCCCCACGAGGGCTGCACGAGCCTATCGGGAGTGCTAGAATGAAACGCCACCAGGGCGTTCAGTAGTGTGCGTGGGAGGAAGGGAATGAACGTAAATCGACTGACTGAAAAAGGCCGAGAGGCGCTCGTTGATGCGCAGGAACGGGCCGAACGAATGGGCCACAGCCAGATCGAGCCGGAACATCTCTTGCTGGCCCTGATTCAGCAGGAGGCCGGCGTCGTGCCGGAGATACTCCTGAAGCTCGGAATCCAACCGCGCACCGTCGCGGCCGACCTGGAGAGCGCCCTCGACAGACTTCCCAAAGTGCATGGTCAACCCCAGGCGTATCTATCGCCCACGCTGAACACCATCATCGATAATGCCGAAAAAGAAGCAGCCAGCTTCAAGGACGAATACACAAGTACCGAACACATGCTTCTCGCGATGACCGACTCGCGGACGGCCGGTAACGTATCCGCCATATTGAAGCGGCATGGCATAGACCGAGACGGTGTCTATAAGGCGCTCACGACGATACGAGGGGGGCAGCGGGTTACGGACCAGAATCCCGAGGGCAAGTACGAGGCGCTTGAGAAATACGGGCGGGACCTCACCGACTACGCGCGCAAAGGCAAGCTGGACCCGGTCATCGGGCGGGATGAGGAGATCCGGAGAGTTGTGCAGGTGCTTTCCCGGCGGACGAAGAACAATCCCGTGCTTATCGGAGACCCGGGCGTCGGGAAAACCGCGATAGTGGAGGGCCTGGCCCAGCGCATCGTCAGAGGCGACGTGCCCGAGGGACTGAAGAACAGGCGGCTGGTGGCGTTGGACATGGGTTCTCTCGTCGCCGGGGCCAAGTACCGTGGTGAGTTCGAGGAACGGCTCAAGGCAGTGCTGAAGGAAGTGCAGCAGTCGGAGGGGAACACGATACTGTTCATCGATGAGTTGCACACGGTGGTAGGGGCCGGGGCTGCCGAAGGCGCCATGGACGCATCCAACATGCTTAAACCGCTGCTGGCTCGCGGCGAACTGCACTGCATCGGCGCCACGACCATCAACGAATACCGCAAGTACATAGAGAAGGATGCAGCGCTGGAGCGGCGTTTCCAGCCGGTGCTCGTCGGGGAGCCGTCGGTGGAGGACACCATCTCGATCCTGCGCGGACTGAGAGAACGGTACGAAGTGCACCATGGCGTGCGAATAAAGGATTCTGCGTTGGTCGCGGCGGCAATACTATCGAGCCGCTACATAACCGACCGCTTCCTGCCGGACAAGGCAATTGATCTCGTGGATGAGGCTGCCTCCAAACTGCGGACGGAGATTGACAGCGTCCCCGTGGAACTCGACGAGGCGCAGCGGCGACTCACTCAACTGGAAGTCGAGAAAGAGGCCCTGAGGAAGGAGAAGGACCAGGCGTCGCGTGAACGTCTTGCCACCATGGAGAAGGAGATAGCGGACCTGCGCGAGCAGGCCGTCAGCCTGCGCACACGTTGGCAACGGGAGAAGGAAGAAATACAGTCGCTGCAGCAACTCAAGGAACGGCTTGAACAGGTCAAGATGGACGCTGACAGAGCCGAGAGACGGGGTGACCTTGAGCGCGCGGCGCAATTGAAATACGGGACACAGGTTGAACTTGAGAAGGACCTGAAACAGAGAGAAGCGCAACTTGCCTCGAGCAAGAACGAACAATTGCTCAAGGAGGAGGTTGACGAAGAGGACATAGCCGAAGTGGTTGCGCGATGGACCCGGATCCCGGTCAGCAGGCTGCTCGAAGGCGAGATTGAGAAGCTGCTTCACATGGAAGACCGCCTGCATGAGAGGGTTGTGGGGCAGGATGAAGCGATACGGGCCGTCGCGAACGCGGTCCGCCGTGCGCGAGCCGGACTGCAGGATCCCAACAGGCCGTTGGGCAGTTTCATATTCCTCGGCCCCACAGGTGTGGGCAAGACAGAGTTGGCCCGCGCCCTCGCCGAGTTTCTATTCGACGACGAGCGCTCGATGGTGCGTCTGGACATGTCGGAATACATGGAGAAGCACACGGTCTCCCGACTCATCGGAGCGCCTCCGGGCTATGTCGGCTATGAGGAAGGCGGACAATTGACCGAGGCCGTCCGCAGGCGCCCCTACTCGGTGGTGCTTCTGGACGAGATTGAGAAGGCTGATCAGGAGGTCTTCAACGTACTGCTCCAGCTACTGGATGACGGCAGACTCACTGACGGACACGGGCGCACGGTGGACTTCAAGAACACCGTGCTTATCATGACGAGCAACCTGGGCGGAGAGTGGCTTGTGGATGTCCAGCCGGGACAGGAGGAGCAAGTGCGCGAGCGCGTGCTGCAGGAACTGCGCGGACGATTCCGTCCCGAGTTCCTCAACAGGGTGGACGAGATCATCATCTTCCACCAGCTCGGCCGCGACGACATCCGGAGAATCGTCGACCTTCAGTTCAATCTGCTCAAGCGCCGCCTGGCAGAACGCAACATCGAGGTGACACTGAGCGACAGGGCGCGCGACTACCTTGTCGATGAGGGATTCGACCCGGCCTACGGAGCGCGACCACTGAAGCGGACCATCCAGCGGCTCGTACTCGACCCACTGGCCGTGAAGGTTCTTGAGGGAACATTCCACGACGGCAACACGATAGTGGTGGACCGGCGCGATGATGGTCTGACATTCGAAGTCGCCGGCCAACCGCAAGCGAACGGTTCGGCATCGGCAGCCGGCGGTGAAGCCACGGCGCCGTGAGGGCGCCGGTCAACCATCCATGTGAAAAGGAAGTGATATGACGTCAAGTTCCAGCGAGCGTGACAGCCTCTGCATCAATAGTATTCGAACTCTATCCATCGACGCTGTGCAGGCCGCACGTTCGGGACATCCGGGGACGCCCCTTGGCGCCGCATCAATGGCATACGTCCTGTGGCACCGCTTTCTAAAGCACAATCCGCACGATCCCGCGTGGCCCGATCGTGACAGGTTCGTGCTGTCGGCGGGCCACGCAGCCGCCCTGCTGTACTCCCTGCTATACCTGACAGGATATGACATAGCGCTGGATGACCTGAGGAACTTCCGGCAGTGGAACAGCCGGGCATCGGGCCACCCCGAGCGCGGACTAACACCGGGTGTGGAGACCACAACCGGTCCGCTGGGGCAGGGATTCGCCAACTCGGTGGGCATGGCGATGGCAGAACGTCATATGGCCGCCCGGTACAACCGTCCGGGACATACGATTGTCGACCATCACACGTATTGCGTGGTCTCGGATGGCGACCTGGAAGAAGGAATTTCCAGCGAGGCTGCATCCCTCGCCGGCACGTTGAAACTGGGGCGCCTCATCGTGCTGTACGATTCGAATGACATCTCCATCGAGGGCAATACATCGATGACGTTCACCGAGGACGTTGCCGGGCGGTTCATCGCGATGGGATGGCACGTCATCGGCACCATCGACGGCTTCTCAGTGTCCGAGGTCGCCGAGGCGATCGCGGACGCGCAAGCTGAGGACTCCCGACCAAGCCTCATCATCTGCCGGACCGTCATCGGCTACGGCAGCCCCAACAAAGCCGGCACGGCGGCAGCGCATGGTGAGCCTCTGGGCGAGGAGGAGACGCGCCTCACCAAGCTGCAACTCGGTTGGCCCTGGCAAGAACCGTTCTTCGTCCCGCAAGAAGCACTGGATACCATGCGCGAAGCCGTCGACCGGGGTTCGAGACTCCAGCAGGAGTGGGAGGCACAGTTTGCCCTGTACCGGAGCGAGTTTCCGACAGAGGCCGCCCAGATGGAGCGTGAACTCGCAGGTCTGCTGCCCGATGAATGGGAATCACTATTGAACGGCCTGTCGGGTGGTACGGAACCGACTGCCACCAGAGTGTCAGCGGGCAAGGCGCTGAATGCGCTCGCTTCGGGCATACCGGCCCTGATGGGCGGCAGCGCCGATCTCTCTCCCTCAACGAAGACGAGAATCGTCGGCGAGCCGGACTTCGGCCCTCCAGATTACAGTGGACGCAACATCAGGTTCGGTGTGAGGGAACACGCGATGGCCGCTGTCTCGAATGGCCTGGCGCTACACGGCGGGTTGATTCCGTTCGCATCGACCTTCCTCGTGTTCTACGACTACATGCGCCCGGCAGTGCGACTCGCAGCACTGATGCGATTGCACGTCATCTTTATCTTCACGCACGATTCGATTGGTGTTGGCGAGGATGGCCCCACGCATCAGCCGATCGAGCACCTGCTGGGGCTGCGGTCAGTGCCTGGACTGACAGTAATTCGTCCCGCGGATGCCGCGGAGGCCGTCGAAGCGTGGCGCGTCGCAGCGTCCAACACCGCCGGCCCGACCGCATTGATTCTCACACGACAGAACGTGCCGCCATTGGACAGGAGCAATGGCTCGCCTGCCTCCAACCTTGCGAAGGGAGCTTATGTTCTTTGGGACCCACCACGGGCCCCGACCAGCCTCCTCATCGCCACGGGTTCGGAGGTCAGCATCGCGCTGTCGGCGGCCCGGCAACTGTGGGCGGAAGGCATCGCCGCCCGGGTAGTCTCAATGCCGTCGTGGAGACTTTTCGAGGCTCAGCCTCAGGCGTACCGCGACACTATCCTGCCCCCGGCCATTCGCATTCGCGTGTCGGTGGAAGCGGGCACAACCATAGGATGGGAACGCTACGTGGGACTTGATGGCCGAGCTATCGGCATTGACCACTTTGGCAAGTCCGCCCCGGGGGAAGAACTGTACCGCCGCCTCGGACTCACCGCGGAACGGGTCGCGCAAGTGACTTCTTCACTGGTGCAGGGGGTGCGACTGTGAAACTGCATGTGGCGATCGCCGCGGATCATGGCGGGTTCTCACTCAAGCAGGAGCTAATCCGCCGGCTCGGCAGCAGTCTGGACATCATCGACAAAGGCGCTGACGAGTTTGACGCTCATGATGACTACCCGGATTACGTCGAACTCGTGGGCCGGGCAATTACGGAAGGAGAGGCTGACCGGGGAATCATCATTTGCGGAAGCGGAGTCGGGGCGTGTGTGGCTGCAAACAAGATTGCCGGCATTCGCGCTTGCGTGTGCCATGACACCTATTCGGCCCACCAGGGAGTAGAACACGACGACCTGAACGTCTTGTGTCTGGGAGCACGAGTCATCGGCGTGGAGGTCGCGACAGAGTTGACCGTTGCATTCCTCATGGCGCGATTCTCGGGCGACGAACGTCATATCCGAAGACTCAACAAGGTTGCTGCCCTGGAAAGGATACGCGTAGCGAACATCCAGGCTAAGACGGCCGCGCCCGACCTCGCGGTGGAAGACGAAGCGGAAGACCCCGATGAGTTCGAGGATGCGGAGGAACAGGCGTCTGAAGCGGACGAAGCTGACGACTCCGAAGAAGGCGAGGAGGAAGAAGGCGAGGAGGAAGAAGATGACAACCGATAACGGCTGGGACGCAGTTCTACCGGCCGGCGTGGCTCAGTCGATAGAAGACTGTATTACCGAACTCGAACAACAGCACTTCACTGAGCGTGTCCATGCGCGGGACGTAACCCTCTGGCACGCAGATCAGGACGAGGCAGGGCAACGGCTGGGATGGCTGTACGTGCATGACACGATGCTGCCGCAGTTGGACAGCCTGATGCGCTTCGTCGAACGAGTGCGGCAGGACGGGCTTACGGATACCGTACTCCTGGGAATGGGGGGGAGCAGTCTTGGCGCCGAAGTACTTAACGACGTCTTCGGCAGGGCGCCCGGTTTTCCGCGACTCCAGGTACTTGATTCTACCGTTCCGACCGCTATCGAAGCGGTATCCCACAGCATCGATCCAGCACACACGCTGTTCATCGTGTCTTCCAAGTCGGGAAGCACACTTGAGCCGAACTTGCTTCTTGACTATTACTTCCACCAGTCGCGCGCCAGCAGCAACCTTCCGGCGGGTTCTCGGTTCGTGGCCATCACCGACCCGGGTTCGTCATTGGAATCGACAGCGCGTGAGCATGGATTCCGCCAGGTCTTCCTCAATCCAACTGATATCGGCGGCCGGTATTCTGTCCTTTCGAAATTTGGCATGGTACCCGCAGCTCTGCTGGGCATCGATGTTGCCCGAATCCTGACTGGTGCGTCGCACATGGCTGAGCTATGTGGCCCCACCAGTCCATTCCGACGCAATCCGGGCGCGATGCTCGGAGCCTTCGTCGCAGGGTGCGCCCGCGTGCGGCGGGACAAGCTCACTCTTATCACTTCGCCCGCGTTGAAGAGCTTCGGATTGTGGGCAGAGCAGTTGGTCGCAGAAAGCACGGGAAAGCAGGGCAAAGGCGTCGTCCCGATCATCGGCGAGCCCGAGCTCGACGTGGCGGCGTATCAGGATGACCGCGCATTCATTTACTTGCGACTCCAGGGAGATAGAAACCGCGAAGCAGACAGCATGTGCGCAACACTCTCGGCTTCGGGATTCCCTACGCTGACGCTTGCCATCAAGGACGCATACTCAGTGGGGGCCGAGTTCTACCGATGGGAGTACGCCATAGCGGTAGTTGGCGCGCTTCTCGGCATCGACCCATTCGACCAGCCCGATGTTCAACGCGCCAAGGACGCCAGCACCAGCATGCTCGAACAATTCGTGGCGAAAGGCGCACTGCCAAACATAAAATCGGACGCCACCATGGAGTCGCTGGTGGGCCTCCTCGGGCCGCGTGACTACTTTGGCGTTACCGCGTATCTGCGGCAGCGCCCGGAGATAGACACCGTCTTCTCGGACTTTCGCCAGCGTATCGCGTCGACGCACAGCGTGGCAACCACACTTGGCTACGGCCCCCGGTTCCTGCATTCAACCGGACAGCTTCACAAGGGGGGACCCGACGAATGTGTCTTGCTCCAGATAGTGAGCGGGCATCCCGATGACGTGGTGATACCCGGGAAACCCTACTCGTTTGGCACGGTAGTTGACGCACAGGCGCTCGGCGACCTCCGGGCGCTTCAGACACTCAACCGGCGAGTGGGCAGACTCATCCTGGAGAATGACGATGCCACCCTCCTCGCGCAGGCGCTCCGCCAGCGATAAGCATCATCACTGGAATTGGTGGCCGCTTCTCATCGCCCTGGAGGCAGCGACTTACTCGAGTTGCTGCACCAGGGAGGTTAATCGCCTGTAGCTAGCTTGCGGGTCCGGGGTCGAAAACACGGCGCTGCCTACGCACACCGTGTTGACGCCGCGACGCACGATTTCAACCACGTTGTGCTCCTTGATTCCGCCGTCCACGCCTATCTCAACGTGAGGAGCGAGCGCACGAATGCGGCTCACCTTAGACATCACCTCGGGCACGAACGGAGCACCGTAGTAACCGGGATGGACCGCCAACAGGAGCACGTCGTCCACATCCCCGAGGAACGGCTCGATGTCTTCGACCGGTGTAGGCGGATTGAGCGCGATGCCCACGCAAAGTCCGAGAGAACGAGCGCGTGCAATGACGGCGGAGTGGGCATCCTTGGATTCGACGTGGAAGACGACACGAACCGCGCCCGCGTCTCGAAAAGGTTCCAACAGACTCAGCGGATGCGCCACCATGAGGTGAGCTTCCCATTCGAACTTGAGAGGCTGACACGAAATGTCGGACACGTCGATGCTCCGGGCCGGCACGAACTCCCCGTCCATGATATCGATCTGTACGAACGGGGCGAATTGGTTGGCGAGCAGGACCATCCGCGACAGTTCCGCGGAGGAGTCAGTCAGGATTGCAGGGACCACCCGCGGATAATGCCTGACAGTCGGTTGATTCATCAACGTTGCGCCACAGGTTCAGATGCAACCTGAACAGTAGGCGGTCAAATAGCGATGGGAGGGTATTGGTGGAGCTGATGGGATTCGAACCCACTACCTTTTGACTGCCAGTCAAACGCTCTCCCGATTGAGCTACAGCCCCCCGGAACCGCACAAATATACCGTATGCGGTGCCACGCGCACAAGTCAGACCGGAACTCCGAACAGGCGAAGCACGGTCCGGATCCCGAAATACCCGCAGTACGCAAGAATCAAATCCTTCACCAATCTACCAAGCAGCGTGTATACAAAGAACTTCTTCATGTGGACGCGGAGCACCCCCATCCATACCGCGAACGGGTAGAACAGAGGGTTAATGATGACGGCCATCAAGAATACGGCCTTGCAGCCGTGTCTCTCCATGAACTTCGCGACCCTACCCTCAAGCGGGTCACCGGCTACCAGTCCCCGTCCGCCACGGCCGGTGAGATACGCCCCGACGGCGCCTGTGGCCTCCCCAACGCCGGCCACCATACCGACCACCGCGGGATGCAGCACGCCGCCAAGAGTGAAGGTGACCACAGCCCCCATGCCGGGCAACATGAAGGTACCGCTAGACAGCGTGCTTATCACGAAACAACCCACATAGCCCCAATGTGAAATCTGGCTGATGAAGTCGCGATGCTGGAGGATTAGCAGGCACAGCGCGACCGTCAGGCCGATAGACAGTACGGCAAGCGGAATCTGGCGGCGGGTCAAGCGAATAGCCACAGAGACGAAGTATACCGCACGGCCATACCTTGAAGGTATGGCCGTGCGGTCAGTGGTATTAGACGGATACCAGGGCCGGCACAACTTCAAACTTCAGCGAGTCGCCTTCGACGCCGACTCTGACAACATCGCCCTCCCTGACTTCACCGCCGAGTAGCTTCGAGGACAATGGATTCTCCACGTGTCGCTCGATCGCCCTTCGCAGAGGTCGAGCACCAAACACGGGATCGTACCCCGCCCGGATGAGCCAGGAGAGCGCTTCATCGCTCACCTGCAGTGTCACGGATCGTTCCGCAAGCCGCTGCTGCGTCTCCTTGAGCATCAGCATCACGATCTTGCCGAGATGCTCTCTGGTCAAGGGCCGGAAGATGATGACGTCATCCAACCGGTTCAGCAGTTCGGGACGGAAGGTGCGCTTCACTTCGGCTTCAATCTTGCTGCGCATATCGGCTTCAGCTTCACCTTCACCACGCGCGAAGCCAAGGGCCTGCCTCTGGAAGTCAGCGGTGCCCAGGTTGCTGGTCATGATGATGATGACGTTCTTGAAGTCAACGGTCCGTCCATGTCCGTCCGTCAGCCTCCCATCCTCAAGCAACTGCAACAGGACATTGAAGACGTCGGGATGAGCCTTCTCGATCTCGTCCAGCAGTATCACGCGATACGGCCGACGCCTTACCGCTTCGGTAAGCTGTCCGCCCTCGTCGTACCCAATGTATCCTGGAGGAGCGCCAATGAGGCGCGAAACGGTATGCTTTTCCATGTACTCCGACATGTCGAGACGCAGAATCGCGTCCTCGTCATCAAACATGAACCAGGCTAGAGCGCGGGCAAGTTCTGTCTTCCCGACGCCAGTGGGACCCAGGAAGATGAAACTACCGATAGGACGGCGCGGATTCTTCAGACCGGCCCGACTTCGACGGACGGCCTCAGAGATTGCTGACACCGCCTCCTCCTGGCCCACGATGCGCTGATGCAAGCGCTCCTCCATATGGACGAGCTTGTCCGCCTCGGACTCCAACATCCTGAACATGGGAATTCCCGTCCACTGGGAGATAAGTGCAGCGATATCCCTGTCTCTCACCACGCCATCGACGTGCTTCTCAGCCTGCCATTCGCACTTGGCGTCGTTGTATTCGGTCTCGAGTTGCGCCAACTCGCCTTTCAGCGAGGCAGCGCGCTCATAGTCCTGGCGTTGTGCCGCGGCAGCCTGTTCGTCACGGCGTTGCCGAATCTGCTGTTCAAGTTCCTGCACTCGCATCGGAGCGCTCTCCATGTCCAGCCGCATCTTGCTCGCCGCTTCGTCAATAAGGTCGATGGCCTTGTCCGGCAAGAATCTGTCAGAGATGTAGCGGTGCGAGAGTTCGGCCGCGGCATCGAGCGCAGAGTCATCGATCTTCACAATCTTGTGGTGGGTCTCGTATCGAGGTCGCAGCGCCCTGAGAATCGCCAAGGTTGTCGTCACGTCAGGTTCGCCGATGAACACCGGCTGGAATCGGCGTTCGAGAGCCCTGTCCTTCTCGATGAAACGGCGATACTCGTCCAGAGTGGTGGCGCCGACGCATTGCAGTTCGCCGCGCGCAAGCGCGGGTTTCAGCATGTTGCCTGCATCGATGGCGCCCTCGGCGCCTCCGGCGCCTACGACGGTGTGCAGTTCATCGATGAACAGAATCACCTCACCAGCCGCCTCGCGGACCTCATCGAGGACTGCTTTGAGTCGCTCTTCAAACTCGCCTCGGAATTTGCTGCCGGCCACGAGCGCCGCCATATCCAGAGCAACGACCCGTTTCCCCCGGAGCGACGAAGGCACATCTTCCGCTACTACGCGCTCCGCCAGTCCTTCGGCGATAGCCGTCTTGCCCACCCCTGCATCTCCGATGAGCACCGGATTGTTCTTGGTGCGGCGGCCGAGTATCTGGATGGTCCGCCGAATCTCTTCGTCTCGGCCGACAACCGGATCGAGCCGTCCGTGACGGGCCATCTCGGTCAGGTCATGGCCGTATTTCTCAAGTGAACGATACTTGCTTTCCGCATGCTGGTCGGTCACGCGATGGCCTCCCCGTATCCGTTGAAGAGCGCGATACACGCTTTCCCTGGTAATTCCAAACCCTTCAAGGATGCGCGACGAATCGCCGGTTGTCTCGCCGGCAACCGCGATCAGAAGATGCTCGGTGCTGATGAACTCGTCGCGAAAACGCTCGGCTTCCAGTTTTGAAGCCTCCAGCACGCGAAGAACTCGCGGCGTGGCGAATACCTGAGCGCCCTGATACGCGACTTTGGGGTAAGCGTCGAGTACTTTGCGCAACGCGTCCCGAACCGCCTCCGATTCAACACCGAGTTCCCGGATTATGCGTTCCGTAAGGCCAGCCTGTTGCTCAACCAGAGCCAGAGCCACATGCTCGACGTCCCATTGGTTGTGCTGGTATTCGCGCAGATATGCCTGCGACGCCGCAAGCACCTGTTGCGCCAGTTCGGTGAACTTATCAGGAGTGATTGGTCCTATGCTGCCTGCTTGTGCCATTTGGTTATGTTTCGCCCTCCGTATCACGTAAAACGTGAGTGGACGATCGGCGACGCTCAAGACGCGCCATCCTGTTCGACATCTCCGCCACCTGCCGTTGCAGTTCGTCCATGTGATGCATGAGCGTTAGCGCCACCTGCACGCCGGCCGAATTCAGCCCCAAATCATTCATAAGCGTCTTCACGCAACTCAAATGATCGACGTCCTCCTGTGAGTACAACCTCGTGTTCCCATCGGAGCGCCCCGGCCGAACAAACCCTAACCGCTCGTAGTGCCTCAATCTATGGGCTTCGATCCCCACCATTCGTGATGCCACGCTGATGACGAACCGGGGTTCCGAGTGTTCCGGCCCGTGAGTCCTCGAGTCCAGCAGTTGGCATAACGCTTCACATGCGCGCCGCATGTCTTCAGAAGCCTTCAACGCCGGCTGCATCACATCACGGTCATCGCTTTCGTATGTCACGAACAACCTCCACTCACGTATGACAGGAAGTGTAGCTCGCTGATACATTTCCAGTCAACAACGCCAAGATAATCTAACACGCCATTGTGAGATTTCGTCGTACCAGGTTGGATGCGGCGATGACCTGACTGCAGAGGGCAAAGTCTAGCGCGCTAAGCGCGCCCGGGGCTCAGCGCTGCCCCGCAGCAGAGCGACAAGGTGCTCCAGGATTCGTCCGGTGGCGCCCCAGATGATGTGCCCCTCGAAGTCACAGAGAGGACCATTGTAGTAGTGCCCATCAATCGTACGTTCCTCGTAATGGAATCGGGTTGGATCCATGAGGACACTGATCGGCACGAAGAAGATATCCTTGGTCTCCGATTCGCTGGCGCGAAACCGGTACGGATACGGTATGAAACCAACAAAAGGCGTGATAACGAAGCCACTGCTCCGTACCGCGCCGTCATCCAATTCCCCGATCACTTCGACGTCTTCGGGCCTCAAGGCAATTTCTTCCCACGCCTCTCGAAGCGCGGTAGCCAGGAGGGACTCGTCTTCGTTCTGGGCGGAGCCGCCCGGAAAGCAGACCTGCCCCTTGTGGGACGCTACGTCGAGAGTGCGCTCGGTCAGCAACACGGTGAGGTCGTTATCTTTGTACAGAAGCGGTACGAGCACCGCGGACTTGACCAGATCCGGGCCGGAGATTCTCCGCTTCTCGTGTTGCGAGATGGCGGCCCGAACTTCGTCCTTGGTCACGGCGCGATTATAGCACTGGAGTCGCCTCTTCCGGCGATGGGACTCGGCCACGTCTCCCACGGGTTGTTTGTCAGACGGCACTCCGCGCGGCTACAATGAACGGTTCGGAACAGGAGATAGATGCAAGTACGGCGCGACTACTATGAAGTCCTGGGAATAGAGCGGAACGCGGGTGACGAAGAGATTCGCAAGGCGTTCAGACGCCTTGCGTTTCAGTTCCACCCCGACCGTAATCACGACACGGACGCAGAGGACCGGTTCAAGGAAATAAACGAGGCTTACCAGTGTCTGTGCGACCCGGGAAGGCGACGAACCTATGATTTCCATGGCCAGATGGGTGGTAGAGGGGCTCAGTTCGAGGATTTCAATTTCGGAGGACTCGGCGAGATGTTCGAGTCCTTCTTTGGTAGTGCGTTCGGCGAATCTCGCGCCGATGCCCCTGCACAGGGTGAGTCGTTCCATCTGAAGGCAAACCTCTCCTTTGAAGAAGCGGCGTTCGGCTGCATCCGTGAGTTTTCCGTACGCCGCACGGAAGTGTGCGGAGATTGCCGGGGCACCGGGTGCGCGCCCGGCACGGCGCCTCAACGGTGTACTGACTGCCGTGGTAGCGGCCGTATTACGCGGACCGAACAGAGCATCTTTGGCCGCTTCAGTCACGTGGTCCGCTGCCCGCGCTGCAATGGAGCCGGCACTGTTGTAGCCACCCCCTGCCCGGGGTGCAAGGGAAAGAGCACCACCGTTGCCACGAGAACGCTGCGCGTGGACCTGCCCGCCGGCGTCGACACGGGAGGTGTAATCACGCTTCGCGGACAGGGAAGCGTGGGCTCCCATGGAGGGAAGGCGGGTGACGTTGCAATCACCGTGGACGTTCAGCCGCACAGCATCTTCACTCGTGACGGATTGGATATCCACTATCAGCTTCCAGTGAATTTCCCGCAGGCGGCGCTCGGCGCAGAGATCGAGGTGCCTGTGTTGGGTGGCAAGTCGACCGTGCGAATTCCTGCCAACACCCAGAGCGGCGACGTCATCCGGCTTAAGGGGAAGGGCATCCACGAATCGGGTGGAAGAAGACACGGAGACCAGTTGCTGCACGTGAAGGTGGTCACACCCAAGAAGCTGACGCGCGAACAGCGCAGGTTATTCGAGGAACTGGCTAAGACTCTGCCCGAGCAATAGTCAGATAGTCGTTCAACCGCCGTCTTCAGCGCCGACGCTGTACCTGACCGGTGAACCTTGCCACGGCCTTGGCGACCGGATAGCCTTCAAACAGCGCCTGATAGATTGAAAGCATTATCGGCGCATCAATGTGGAGATGGTTCGCCAGCCGGTGTACCGCCCTCGCGGTGTAGACTCCCTCCGCGACCTGGTGCATCGATTCCAGCACATCGTCCAACCGCCGGCCGCGGGCTATCTCGGAGCCGACGAAATGATTGCGACTAAGGTTGCTCTCGCAGGTCGCAACCACGTCCCCCAGCCCCGCCAGTCCGTAGAACGTGGACACGTGCGCCCCCATGGCTGCGCCGAATGCGATGACCTCGCTCCACGTGAACGCAATGAATGCAGCCTTCGCGTTGTCGCCCAAACCGAGACCGTCCATCATGCCGGCGCCCAGCGCCACCACGTTCTTCAGCGCACCCGCGAGTTCAACTCCGACAATATCGTCGCTCGACACGGTAATGAATCTATGTGAACGAAACAGCAATTGCACTTCGCGTGCCATCGCTAGTTTGTCACATGCGACCACGGACGCGGCCGGCAGTCCCTGCGAAATTTCCTCAGCGAGGTTGGGACCCGACAGGGCACAGACGCCACGAGAACCGATGCCAGCCAGGACGTCGAGAATGACCTCCGTCATCCGCTTCCCGGTATCGACTTCGAGCCCCTTTGCCGCGCTCACGTGACAGAGATTGGGTGACAACGTGGGGCGGAGCGATGCCACATTGGTGCGCATCGTCTGCGACGGAACGGCCCAGATAACGTATCCGACGCCGTCCAGCGCGCGTGCCGGTTCATGGGTGGAGACGAAATCATTCCTGACCGCACTGAGGCCTTCGGCTTCACTGTTCAGTTCGGGTCAGCAGCCTAACCTGCGACGCGTTTCGTGACAGGAGTCCGGCAATGGTCCTGCCCCATCCAGTGTTGCCCACAACCGCAACTGTGTTCATATACCTGCGCGGTGATGCCGCAGCGCGACAATTCCTATCGCCGTCCCGGTCAGAACAGCCTTCGTTCGGAGCCCTTGATGAGGCGCCCGATATTGTCACGATGCTCAACCACGATGAGAGCTACCATGGCGACAACATAAGCGACGTGAGGGAGGGGGGCTCGTCCAAGAGCGAACAAGACAAGCATCGCCGCGCACGTCACGAGGCCCGCAACGATTGACGCAAGCGACATGTAGCGACTGAGAAACGCCACCAGGCTGAGGGTGACGATGCCCAGCGCCGCCGCCGGCCAATCGAGAAAAATCATCGAACCGAAGAAGGAGGATACGCCCCTGCCCCCGCGGAATCCAGCAAACATGGGGCGATTGTGGCCGACGATAGCGAAGACGCCTGCAAGGCTCTGCACAACGGGCACATCCCAGCAGCACTCCGCCGATGCTCATCGAGGAGAGCGGCCACAACAACGTAGCAACGGCTACGGCGATGAACGCCTTCGCTCCATCAAGAAACAGAGTCAAGAAGCCCCATTTGCGTCCGGCCGACCGCATGACGTTCGTCGCACCGGTCTTCCCGCTGCCGGACGCACGAAGGTCTCGTCCTGTCTTCAGCCACGCAACTACAAGGCCGACTGGCACGGACCCCAGGACGTACGCAAGTCCAAGGATGCCGAGCAAGAACAAGACGATCATGCCGTTGCTCCCTGGCGACGATGGCGTTTGCGGCCCGCGGGTACGATTTCGAACAAAAGCGGCACCCCGTGAAAACCGAACTGCCTGCGGAGATCGTGTTCCAGATAGCGCACGTAATTGGACGGCATCGAGAGCCGGGTCGTTCACGTGGAGCACGAACTTCCACGGTTCGGTATCGTGTTGATGCGCCCAGATGATATCGAGCCGTCGGGTGCCCACCATGGGCGGCGAATGACGTTCAACCGATTCCTTAACGGCGTTGTCGACCACGGATACGGGACAGCCGCAATTCCCTGCGCTTTGGCCACCTCGAAAGCGCGCTGAAGAATCGATTTCACATGTCTGCCTTCTTTCGCCGACACGTGAAGGACCGGAACAAACGAGAAGAATTCCAATCGGCGGCGGAGCCAATCCTTGTGGACATCCCGCTGTTCCTGCGGCACCAGATCCCACTTATTTACGACAAGCACCAGGCCTCTGCCGGCCTCGCATACGTACCGGGCGATGGTGACATCCTGCGCGGTCGCCGTTTCCGTGGCATCCAGCACGAGAATCGCGACGTCGCATCGTTCAATCGCTTGCAGCGCACGAAGGACCGAAAAGTAATCGACACCATAGGTAACACGCGTCTTCTTGCGTATGCCGGCGGTGTCCACGAGAATAAGCCTCTTACCCTGCCACAGGAGTTCCGCGTCAAGTGGGTCACGCGTGGTCCCGGGCTGGTCATCCACAATCGCGCGTTCGTCTCCCACCAATGCATTGAGGAAGGTGGACTTGCCGGCATTGGGCCTGCCTACGATGGCCAGTCGAGTCGCTCCGGCTGCCAGTTCGGACTGCGGCGCCGCCGGTGGCAGCTTGGCCACCACTGCATCCATGAGGTCATCAATGCCCCGGTTATGCAGCGCACTCACGCCGACCACGGTGTCGATACCCAGCTTGTGGAATTCGCCGACAAGTGCCTCATGTCGTTCGTGGTCGACCTTGTTGACGACCAGCACGCTGGGCTTGCCCGCAGCGCGCACCAGGTTGACGGCCTCGAAATCGCCGGGAAGCAATCCTTCGGGAGCGGCTACCACAAGCAGGATGACGTCAGCCTGCGCGATTGCAAGCTCGGCCTGATGCCGCACTTTCAGGTCGAGACCGGAGATTGCATCCAGCCCCCACCCCCCGGTGTCGACCACAATCATCTCTCGTTCCCCCCATGATACAGGGACAATCAACCGGTCCCGGGTGACGTGCGGTCTGTCATCTACGACCGCATAGCGCTCACCGACAATTCGGTTTAGAAGAGTTGACTTGCCGACGTTGGTCCTGCCAACGAGAGCCACGACTGGCCTGGGCATCACTACACCTCTCTAGTCGGCGGGAATCAGGATCTGCGCCAGAATCGCCTTCTGGACATGGAGTCTGTTCTCAGCCTGGTCAAACACGACCGATGAATTGCTGTTAAGTACGTCGGACGTCACTTCTTCCCCTTGATGCGCGGGAAGGCAGTGCATGAAGAGCGCGTCCGGCCTGGCACGGGCCATGAGGGCGGAATTCACTTGAAATCTCACAAACGCCTTACGCCGGATCGCCGCCTCGTCTTCCTGCCCCATACTGGTCCAGGTGTCGGTGTAGACGATGTCGGCATCCCGTACCGCCTGCTGCGGGTCGTTTGTCGCCATGATAGTGCCACCTGACTCAGCGGCCATTCGACCTGCATCGCTGAGAGTTGTGGCATCGAGTTGGTAGCCGTCGGGCGAAGCGATGACGAAATCAACACCCATCATCGCCGACAGCAACGCAAGGCTTCGGGCAACGTTATTTCCGTCGCCCACGTACGCGAGCCTGATCCCTCGCAAATGACCTTTGTGTTCACGGATCGTCAAGAAATCAGCCATGGCCTGACACGGATGTTCCCGATCGGAAAGTGCATTTATCACTGATACCGTGGCGTGCCTGGCGAGTCCGACAAGCGTATCGTGGCTGAAGACGCGCGCGACGATGCAGTCGACATACCTGCTCAGAACGCGAGCCACATCAGCTACCGGTTCTCTCTGTCCGAGACCAACTTCTTGAGGAGACAGATAGAGGCAATGACCTCCGAGTTGCGTTACCGCGAGGTCAAAACTGACCCTCGTCCTCAATGATGGCTTCTCGAACAGCAGGGCGACAGACCGCCAGGGCAACAGGCAACGCATGCCGCCTTGTTTCATGACCAGCGCCTGCTCGATGAGCTGCTCTACTTCGTCGTGCCCTGGATCAACGACTGAGAGCAAGTCCTTCTTCACGAGCGTTTAGTATACCATGGAGGCGGAGCGTATAATGACAACGATGGATGACCACCCTCGACGCGTGCTCCTGCTGGTCGACGGTAACGCACTCGTCCATCGTGCGTTCCATGCGCTCCCTCCGCTCACGACATCCAAGACGGGCGAGATGGTTAACGCCGTTTACGGATTCGCCAACACGTTGTTTAAGGTCGTCAGCTCTGTTAAGCCGAGCCATTGGGCCATTGCTTTCGACTATCCGGCGCCGACCTTCCGTCACAAGCTCTACGAAAAGTACAAGGCGCAGCGCCCCCCCACACCCGAAGAGTTGAAAGGGCAGATACGCCGGGTGCACGACCTTGCCGCGGCACTGGGAATGCCGATATTCGAGATCAAGGGATTTGAAGCCGATGATGTGCTGGGGACGCTGGCAACGCGGGCGCACGCGGCAGGCATTGCAGCGGCGATACTTACGGGCGATCGTGACCTCCTGCAGGTGATTTCACCGGGTATCACTGTCCTTCTGCCCGGCCGGAACTTCAGCGACGCCATTACTTACGACGCCGAGGCCGTGGTGGCTCGCTTCGGCGTCGAGCCCTCACAACTGACCTCCTACAAGGCGCTCGTGGGCGATGCGTCCGACAATATCCCGGGGGTTCCGGGAATTGGCGAGAAGACGGCCGCCAAGCTGCTCAATACGTTTGGAGATCTGGACTCCATCTTCGAACATCTGCCGGACGTGATGCCGCAACGCGTCCAGACATCGCTCGCCGAATCGAAGGAATTGGCAGAGACAGGCCGCCGGCTCTCGACCATCGTCACCGATGTGCCACTTGAATTCTCGCTGGATGACTGTCGAATCGGCAACTACGACCTTGAGCGCGCACTTGAACTGTTGAAGGAGCTTGAGTTCAACAGCCTCGCGAGCCGCTTGCCCCAGGTGCTTTCTGAGACCGATTCGCCTTCGGCAGCTACCACCACGCCCCCCGTTGCGACTCCGACGCCTTCAACGGACGCAGTCGTCTATTCCGAGGAACTAGCAACGGCGTTGGACAGTGAATTGGCGCGGGCTCATGAGGTCGTGCTGTGTCCCGTTCTGCCCGCCCAGGTGCAGACAGGAAGTCGTTCAGGCCGCCGCGGAACCGCCGCTGTCGCCACCCTCGACGGACTGGGTATTTCTGACCACGCCGGGCGCCTTGTATATATCCCCACCATTAGCCCCTCGCCCAACGTCCCTGAAGGGTTGATTTCTGATGGCACACGCGACGTCCTGCGCTCGGCATTCACGAATGGACATCAAGTGCGCGTGAGCGATGACGCGAAATCCGTTATCCGTTTCCTGATGCTGTTGGGAATCCCCGAAGGTGACTCGTGGTTCGACATACCGGTGGCGGCGCACCTGGCCGGAGACAAGGCAGTGACCCTCGCCGCGCTCGCGCTCAATCGCCTGGGGTTGACTCTCGGCGAACCTCGAACCTCAAACGGGCCGCTGGCCGGCCGGTCCGACGAGGAGACCGCCGCGATTCTGTCGCGTTACGCCGCCGCGTGCTGGGCACTGCGCGAACAGCTGACTGCGGAGATGGCCGGACGCCAGGTACTCGACCTCTTCACCGGCGTCGAGATGCCGCTTGTGCCGGTTCTAGCCGAAATGGAGAACAATGGCATCCTGGTCGACGCTCAGAAGCTGCGCGAGATGTCGCGGACGCTCGGCGAGCAACTTGCAGCGCTTGAAATCGACATATACAACGCGGTGGGTCATCGTTTCAACATCGGCTCGCCGAAGCAACTCGGCAATGTTCTTTACAACGAGCTCGGCTTGCCGGGAGGGCGCAAGGGCAGCAGCGGGCCTTCAACGGAAGCCTCGCAGACTCGAATTGCTCAAAGCTGCTCATCCGGTCATCGACCTGGTGCTGCAGTACCGCCAGTTGTCAAAGCTGAAGTCTACGTACGTGGACACCCTTCCCGGGTTGGTAAATACGGTCACGGGCAGAATCCACACCGTCTTCAGCCAGACCACCGCGGCTACCGGCCGGCTCTCGTCGAGCGACCCTAATCTTCAGAATCTACCTATCCGGACCGAGGTAGGACGTACGATTCGAGCCGCAGTCATCGCGCCTCGCGGTTGGGCGCTTCTCAGCGGCGATTATTCGCAGATAGACTTGCGGGTCCTCGCGCACTTATCTCGAGACGAGGCTCTCACGACTGCTTTCCTTAAAGATGAGGATATCCATGCGGCGACTGCGAGCAGTGTATTCGGCGTTCCCCTCGGCGAAGTGACGGGCGAGATGCGCCGGGCAGCCAAAGTAGTGAATTTCGGCGTCATTTACGGCATGAGCGAGTACGGACTCGAGCAGGCCACGGAGTTTTCGCGTGCGCAAGCGGGTCAGTTCATCAGGGCCTACTTTGAACAGTACCCGGGGGTCCGCCGCTGGCTCGAGGATACGAAAGCCCAGGCCCGCAAGAACCTCTACGTCACCACCCTGTTGGGTCGCCGGCGCTATCTGCCCGAAATCATGTCAACCAACAGGCAGGTGAGAGAGGGTGCGGAACGGATGGCCATCAACGCGCCGGTGCAGGGAACATCAGCGGATATCATCAAGGTGGCAATGATACAAATACACGCTGAGATGCGACGGCGCGGCATGCAAAGCAAGATGCTGTTGCAGATACATGATGAACTTCTCTTCGAGTCCCCGGAGGAAGAACTTCCCCTACTGACCGAGGTTGTCAGAGACTTGATGCCGAACGCGATGGAACTGATAGTGCCGTTGAAGGTCGACCTCAAAGCCGGCCCGAACTGGGCCGATATGAAGCCTCTGCCGCGTTGATTTCCACGTCATCCGGCGGTCCGCAGGTACTCGTCGATGTCCGCGGCGGCCCGCTTGCCCGCGCCCATTGCGCTGATGACCGTCGCTGAACCGGTCGCCATATCGCCGCCACACCATATGCCCTGCCTGTTGGTGCGTCCGGTCGCGACGTCGGTGGATATCAAACCGTCCTGTTTCAGTTCAAGACCGGGCGTCGTACCGGGAATCACGGGGTTGGGCCGCGTACCAAGAGCAACGATAGCCGTGTCTATCTGCAGTTCGAATTCCGTATCGGGCTTTGCGATGGGGCGTCGGCGACCGGTCGAGTCCGGCTCACCAAGTTCCATCTCATAACATACGACCGCGCGAAGATTCGCCTTGTCGTCGCCAACGAAACGAAGGGGGTTCGTCAGGAGCTTCAGTATCACTCCCTCCTCTTTCGCATTCTCACGTTCCTCGGCACGTGCCGGCATTTCATGCTCTGACCGCCGATAGACGATGTAGACCTCCTGAGCACCCAGGCGAAGTGCGCAACGAGCCGCATCCATGGCTACGTTGCCTCCGCCAAAGACCGCCACGCGAGCGCCCGAACGTATCGGAGTGTCGAATTCAGGGAAGCGGTACGCCTTCATCAGGTTAATGCGGGTCAGAAACTCGTTGGCCGAGTAAACGTTGTTCAAGTTCTCGCCCGGTATGTTGAGAAACATCGGTGCCCCCGCGCCGGGAGAAAGAAATACCGCATCGAAACCTTCCGCCAGCAGGTCATCCACGGTCTCGGTCCGGCCGACCACGTTGTCGAGGACCAGTTCAACCCCCAAAGAGGTCACGAATTCAACTTCGGACTGCACGATACTCTTGGGAAGTCTGAATTCAGGTATCCCATACTTCAAAACTCCCCCCGCGGTGTGCAGCGCCTCGAACATCGTTACGCTGTGCCCCGCCTTCGCGAGGTCAGCGGCGCAGGTCAACCCCGCGGGGCCGGCACCCACGACTGCCACCTTCTTGCCACTGGAGGGCGCTTGAGGCGCACGCGACTGTTCGGCCTTGTTCTTCAAAGTCCAATCGGCCACATACCGTTCCAGTCTTCCGATTGCGACGGGCGCTCCTCGCTTGGCCAGGATGCACGACTTCTCGCATTGCGATTCCTGGGGGCAGACGCGACCGCACACCGCAGGCAGGCTATTCTTCTCCTTCAAGGCCTGGGCGGACGCCTCCATATCCCCTTCGCGCAGGGCCTTGATGAACTCCGGTATTTGCACATTGACCGGGCATCCCTCCTTACACGTGGGGTTCTTGCACTGCAAACAGCGGTTGGCCTCCGCAAGGGCATCAGCTTCAGAGTATCCCGTGGCAACCTCTTCAAAGTTTCTGGCACGAGCCTTCGGGTCCTGATGAGGCATCGGCACCCGATTGAGATTCAGTTCCTTCTTAGCCATGATGGCAACCTCCCTCGCAGTGGCCATGAAGTCCCTCAAGCGACGTCTTCTCTTCTGCAAGATACGCCTTCTGGCGGCTTATCAGCAGGTCCCAGTCCACCTGATGTCCATCGAAATCAGGCCCATCCACGCAGGCAAGCCTGGTCTGACCGCCCACCTCCACGCGGCAAGCACCGCACATGCCGGTGCCATCCACCATGATAGGGTTCAGGCTCACGATGGTGGGAACATCGAAAGGCTTCGAAGTGAGAGATGAGAACTTCATCATGACTGTTGGCCCGATTGCGATGACACGATCGACTTCCTTCGTCTGGAGAAGTTCAGTGAGCGGTTCAGTTACCAGTCCCTTGCGACCGTATGTGCCGTCGTCCGTGGTTACGATGAGTTGGTCGCTGACCTCTCCAAGTCTGTCCTCCCAGAAGACCAGATCCTTGGTGCGTGAACCCATGATGGACACGACTCTGTTGCCTGCCGCTTTCATTGCACGTGCGATGGGCACAATGGTGGCAATGGCGAAACCACCCGCCACACAGACAACGGTGCCGTACTTCTCTACCTCCGTCGGCTTTCCAAGGGGGCCGACAAAGTCATCTATGGAGTCTCCAGCCTTGAATCGCGCAAACTTTTCCGTGGTGGTTCCGACCTCCATGAAGACGACAGTGACGGTCCCCGCATCGCGATCCCAGTCGGCGATCGTCAGCGGAATTCGCTCTCCCTTTTCGCCGTGGTGAAGCATGACGAATTGTCCCGCCTGTGCTTTCCGCGCCACGCGGGGTGCATCAATCTTCCATAAGTGAATCACGGGAGTGAGATCAAGCTTCTCCAGTATTCGGTACATTCAACCTCCGTCACGCAGGGTTCCAATCGGGAAGGCCCGATTATACACAACTGATTTCGTGAGACGCATTTTTTGGACGCAGCATACCTTGTAACCTACACTTGTCGACCATGCCGGAATTGCCTGAGGTGGAGACCATCCGACGGGCGCTGGAACCGAAGTTGGTGGGCGCGCGCATCGACGCCGTGGCGTTGCCTGACCCTTCAATCGCTGGGGGGGAAGGCGCCGAAGCGCTGGCCACCGTTATCGGACACAGGGTGAGCCAGGTGCTTCGCAGGGGGAAACACCTGATCCTTCTCCTCGATGACAGCCGCGGCATCGCCCTGCACCTGCGGATGACCGGGGCTCTCCTGCTACAGGAACCTGTAACTCACAAGCGAGTGCGAGCGATTCTCTCTTTCTCGAACGGGCAAACCGTCTGGTTCAATGACATGCGGCGGCTGGGCACAATGCGTGTGGTGAATGAACTCGCCTCGATGACAGCGCAGATGGGCCCCGAACCTCTCGCCGATGATTTCACCGCGGATGTACTTGCATTGAGACTGTCAACCCATCACCTGCCAATCAAGGCGGCGCTGCTGGACCAGCATATCGTTGCGGGGATTGGCAACATGTACGCGGACGAGGCCCTGTTTCGTTCCCGCATAAACCCGTTGATGTATGGGGACGAACTCGCGTTTGAACAGGTGCAGCGCTTGTGCTGCGCCATCAGAGACGTTCTCCAGCAAGCCATTCGTAATCATGGTGCGAGCGTCAGCACGTACTGGATGCCCGATGGCCAAGCGGGCAGTGCGCACGAAAGTTTCTGCGTGGCTCACAAGATGGGGGCTCCCTGCCCAATCTGTGGGACTCCAATCGCCCGAATCATGGTTCGCAAACGAGGCGCCTACTTCTGTCCGAATTGTCAGCCAACTCCGCGGCCCCACTTGCACTAGCCACGGTAAGGATAGCGATTGATATGTTTGTCACGGACAAGAGTGACCACGGAGGAGACGCAACCGAAGACCGTTCTTCCGGTGGAACTTCGACCGACCGACGGGTCGAATGTTGCCGCTCCAAGGCTTGAAGGACAAACCCCGTCGGATAAATTTCTAGCGTATCCCCGTATCGATGTCGATGTCCAACCGGGTCGTTTGACCGGATGCGATGTCGATCTTTGCCGGTACATCAGAGCTCCCACCTATGCCGGTGTGGTTGATATCCACGGTGTAGCGGCCGGGAGGCAATTGCACGCGATACGTCCCATCCGCGCCGATGTCGACTTTCGCTATCAGTCGTGCGGCTGGCTCGTCGTATATCAATATGTTCCTGGCGGCATATACCTCCGGTGGAACGGGAGGCTGCTCACCCGGAGTCTGCACCGGCGTGAGCGGTCCAATAGTGACCTGTCCCTCCAAGGTGCCCGGGGGTTGTTGGGGACTGGGGCAACCGCACCCCGCAGGCATCAGGACTACTAACAGGACAGCAGCAACAAGGCAAGACTTACGCATGCGCCCAACTCCGTCGTCGAAACCAGGGTGAATATAGCACGGTGGAAGACATGCACTCCCGAACCACACCAGCCCGTGTGACTCACCAACACGTGGCGCGACACGCCCTTCCGACCGCTGAGTCCCGGAGAAATCCGCTCTCGGAGCACGGCATCACACTGTCCTCTTCACACTCAATGGAGCCGCAAGAGCTTGAAGGACAAACAGATACCGGCCAGGGAGAAGATGGTGGCAGCGACTAGATTTGAACTAGTGACCAAGGGCTTATGAGTCCCCTGCTCTACCACTGAGCTACGCTGCCATCGGAGTTTCGTAATTTAGCACAGACCCCCGTACGGGTCAACGCGCGCTCGCGCATCACCAACCGCCCGGCATGACCCTGCTCCTATGACGTCCGTCTGAGGGACTTGTCTCGGAAGCAGCGGGGACTAACGTGCGATGTGAAGACAGAGCGGGAGTGCCAATACTTAATCAGACCATACCTATCCTACAAGTGGAGCTGGGGGGAGAGAAGATGTCACGGCGCGCGATCGAGACGATGTTTCCGAACAACAGCAACGACGCCGGCTCGGCACGGGAGAGTGTCGAATATCTGTATATCGAATGTTGCGACAGGCTTCTACGCTTCGTCACGCCAAGAGTGGGTGGAGACAGGCACGTAGCCGAAGACGTTGTTCAGGATACGTTCATGGCAGCGTTAGTCTCGCTCACGGGATTCGGTGCTCGTTCCACTCCATTCACTTGGCTGTGCGCAATCGCACAGCACAAGATAGCCGACCACTACCGCAAGAGCCTACCAGCTGAAGGAGCTACCGCCGCCGACTCAGAATTGGACCTGCTGATTGCTCCTGATGAGAATGAGCGACGCCTATCCTCTGTCGAGGACTGGTTTGAGAATGTGGAGACACGTGACATGGTTCGGAGCGCCATGCGCGAACTGCCGACCGTCCACCGTCGGGTGTTGTTTCTCAAGTACTTCGAGGGCCTTAGCGTTGCCGAGATAGGGGGAGAACTTGGTCGTTCTCCCAAAGCAATTGAGGGACTTCTCGCCCGAGCGCGGCAGTCGCTATCCAGGATGCTATCGGAGCGAGTCCGTTCCTGATTGCGCACGGCAGTAGCACCGCTACGGCCGCTGTCATCCTCGTTGTCCCCGGCTCCATCAGCCATGCTGAGTGAGATTCCGATCCCTGCCATCTGTCCCGCTTGAGCTTCTTATCGACCGCTCTCACGCCCGCTCTATGATGAAGATGGGGTCGCAGGAGAGCGATCGATTATCCCGCCAGGAAATCTGCAAATTGAGCCATGGCCGATCCAAAGTCCCATGACTTACGTACCAGGACTCATTGACGGCCACACGGCCATATGGTATCGTCGAACAAGGTGTGCGTACCGGGAGACCTGCGTTCTCTGAACCGTATCCGCTCAACGCACAATGGGGAAGCTGGGGTGGGCAACGAGCGGCAACCCTCAATCGCGTCTATTCCCGTCAAAAGTCACAATTCTTCGGGTGCTTTCTTGCTGTTTTGCGACTAAGTAGGTGACCAAAGTACTGTAGCCACTGTGTTCAACGTGGGGAGGATCGGAACATGATGCGTCGCATATTGTCGGTGCTCAGCCTGGTAGTGCTTGCGGGGGGATTGTTGCCTCCACCGCCTGTGGCGCTCGCCAACAATCCACCGGCACCTCAGTGCGTCGTTATCGACTGGCAGATACCTGACTGCCATACCGATCCTACCGGCGAGCCGGGGATTGGCACTAAGTACTCCGATCTTGTCGGAACCGACGCGAATCCGGCGGCGTTCTACGCCTTCGACGTTACCACGGGCGGCTACGCTCATTTCCGTGAACGCGTTGTGTCTAACCCGGTTACCAGCCGCGGATTCAGGAACGCCGCGTGGGTCGTACTTCTGGACTTCGACTCTACACCTGGATACGACTATCTGATCGGTCTCTCAGGCAAAAATCCCGAGGTCGTGTCACTGTATCGAAATCGAATCGGTAGCCGACAAATTCCGTTCCTTTTCAATCCTACGAACGTAGACAAGGCCGAAGACCTTCTAGGCTCGGCGCTGCCCGCAGCAAGTTACGCAACAAGTTCCGTCGATGACACCGGCCACTACTGGTTTGTCGACTGGTGCTACCCGATGCAGAAACTGATCCAGTACCTGCCCGAGATCTCCAGCGCTGAGGATTTTCAGCAACTGATCGACGAAGGCCATCTTCGTCTCTACTTCGGCACCGCCGAGGACAACAACAACTACAACAAGGACGTAATTAAGTGCTCCACGCCCGCGACGCTCACTGTATGCAAGACAGTGGTAAACGACGATGGCGGTACAGCCACAGCCCACGACTGGGATATCGTGATTCTCAATCAAAGCACGCAGGAGGTTGCGCGTCTCACTCCAGAATCCGACGACAATAGCTGCGTAACGTTCACACTTGCGGGAGGCACGTATCACATTGAGGAGGAAGGCCCCTCTGGATATGTAGCGACGTACTCCGGAGACAGTACGAACGGAACCATTACACTCGCAGATTCGGAGTCGGCGAGCGTCACAATTACCAACGACGATAACCCCGGCTCCTCATCGGGTGCGCTCGTCACGCTCCACAAGACCGTAGTCAACGATGATGGCGGGACGCTGACCCAGGACGACTTTCAGGCCTATATCGACGGCTCACCGGTGAATTGGGACGAGACAATCGTTATCGGTGCCGGTTCGCACACAGTCAGTGAAAGCACCGACTCCGGATACACGGCATCAGATTGGAGCGGGGACTGTGATGCAGCCGGCGACTTCTCTGCCGTGCTTGGCCAGGAATACGACTGCTACGTCACAAACGATGATAAACCGGCAACTCTGACTGTCTGCAAGGAAGTGGTCATCAATCATGGTGGCGATGCCACCGTATCGGACTTCACCTTTGTCATACTGGACGGCGACAGTCAAGAAGTCGATAGCGCATCACCCGCCTCGGCAGAGGACAACTGCGTCACGTTTACTCTTGACGCCGGCACCTACTCAATTTCTGAAGAGGGACCAGGCGGCTATGCTCCTACGTTCTCGGGTGACAGCACTAACGGCACTATCACACTGGGTCCTGGAGGCGACAAACACGTTCTGGTCACCAACAACGACTTTGACCCCACGATCACCGTCTGCAAGGACCTGATCAATGATAATGACGGGCAGGCAGGCGTCAGCGACTTTCATTTCACACTCACTGACACCCAGGGACATGTATACGGTCCTCAGACTCCAACAGCGGAAGATCCATGCGTCAGTTTCATAGTCCCACAAGGGACCTATACCATTACTGAAGACGGGCCCGACGGTTACCTTGCCACATTCTCGGGCGACAGCACAGATGGCACTCTCTCAGTTGTCCTGGGTGACCACAAGACGGTTACCATCACCAACGATGATGTTTCCCGCTACTCGATAAGCGGCCATAAGTATTGTTGCGGCGACGACGGATGCACGGGAACGGGCATCTCAGGGTGGGAGATCACACTCATCGGCCCCACCGAAGAGGATCCGCCGGCGCAGCAGACCACCCATACGAACGGCGCGGGCTACTACGTATTTACAGACCTGGTTCCCGGAACATACATAGTCTCAGAGAGCCCCGTGGACGATTGGCGTGCCTGCACTCCTGACAGCGTGCAGGTCATCGTCGCGGCCGGTTCAGGCGCTATCTACAGCACTCCGGGAGAGACAGAATATTACAACGCCGGCACCCACACATGGCTGCCGGCAGTGGCAGCGTGGGAACCGGACTACAACACGGACCCGTCGTATTGGGATACGTCGCTGACCGGTCACTCGTTCACGTCCGACGCGGACTGGATATGGTCAAGCTTCCGGACGGCTCATCCTGTCAGCGGCGACGTGGTGGATTTCCGGCAGCAGTTCACGGTCCCCGGAACACCCTCTGATGGTGACCTCTGGATAACCGTGGACAATGGATATGAAGTCTACCTCAACGGGACATTCCTGGGCTCCGCGCAGGTCCATAACTACCAGGGAGTGGATTGGCAAGATAGCTCATTGCGCGAATCATGGGTGAATTCTCATGGATGGGAGAGTGTCGAGCATTACGACGTTTCTCCTTACCTGGTCTCCGGCGTAAACACACTCATCATTGAAGCCGCCAATGAGTACATGGGCCCGAACGATCCTGGTCAAGTCAACGGCACGACCAGTACCAACCCGGCTGGCGCCATCTTTGAACTCACCTATAGCACGGAACCGACCGACGAGTACGTTGTCAATTTCTGCAACTCTCCGGATGTGTCTGCCTCGGGCAATTCCCCCGTCTGCCCGGGCTCTGATATCGAACTCTTCGGCGGTCCCGACGATATGGCCTCCTACTCCTGGACCGGACCTCACGATTTCGCCAGCAACGACCAGAATCCGGTCATCTCGGGCGCTACGGAAGACATGGAGGGTGAGTACACGCTGACTGTCACCAGCAGTTCCGGCTGCTCTGCGTCCGATTCCGTCGATATCACCGTCAACGAGGCCCCTGTTGCGGGCGATGACTTCTCCCTCTGCGCCTCCGCCAGCCCCGAAGCCCTCGGCGGTTCACCCGCCGGCGGCACCTGGACCGGCACCGGCGTCCAGAGCGATGGCGACGACGGCTATGAGTTCAACCCCTCCGGCCTCGGCGGCGACTCCTACACCCTCACCTACACCGACGAGAACGGCTGCTCCGATACCCTCACCGTCACCGTCGTCGCCCCCTGTCCCACTCCCACCGCTCCCAGCTTCTCCGTCTGCGTGGATACCACGCTGACCGATCAGATGTTCATCGACAAGGGCGCCTCCTGCTCAAGCGGCACCCTCTCCTTCGACTACTCCGGCGTCCTGACCTCGACCCCCGGCGACTACGACTACACCGCCTACTGCACCTGCGACGACAGCCCCTGCCCGCCCTCTCAGGCCACCGGCACCGTCACCGTCGTCGCCCCCTGTCCCACTCCCACCGCTCCCAGCTTCTCCGTCTGCGTGGATACCACGCTGACGATCAGATGTTCATCGACAAGGGCGCCTCCTGCTCAAGCGGCACCCTCTCCTTCAACTACTCCGGCGTCGCAGACCTCGACCGCCCGGTGACTACGACTACACCGCCTACTGCACCTGCGACGGCAGCCCCTGCCCGCCCTCTCAGGCCACCGGCACCGTCACCGTCGTCGCCCCCTGTCCCACTCCCACCGCTCCCAGCTTCTCCGTCTGCGTGGATACCACGCTGACCGATCAGATGTTCATCGACAAGGGCGCCTCCTGCTCAAGCGGCACCCTCTCCTTCGACTACTCCGGCGTCCAGACCTCGACGCCCGGTGAGTACGACTACACCGCCTACTGCACCTGCGACGACAGCCCCTGCCCGCCCTCTCAGGCCACCGGCAACGTCACCGTCGTCGCCCCCTGTCCCACTCCCACCGCTCCCAGCTTCTCCGTCTGCGTGGATACCACGCTGACCGATCAGATGTTCATCGACAAGGGCGCCTCCTGCTCAAGCGGCACCCTCTCCTTCGACTACTCCGGCGTCCAGACCTCGACGCCCGGTGAGTACGACTACACCGCCTACTGCACCTGCGACGACAGCCCCTGCCCGCCCTCTCAGGCCACCGGCACAGTCACCGTCGTCGCCCCCTGTCCCACTCCCACCGCTCCCAGCTTCTCCGTCTGCGTGGATACCACGCTGACCGATCAGATGTTCATCGACAAGGGCGCCTCCTGCTCAAGCGGCACCCTCTCCTTCGACTACTCCGGCGTCCAGACCTCGACGCCCGGTGACTACGACTACACCGCCTACTGCACCTGCGACGACAGCCCCTGCGGGCCCTCCCAGGCCACCGGCACCGTCACCGTCGTCGCCCCCTGTCCCACTCCCACCGCTCCCAGCTTCTCCGTCTGCGTGGATACCACGCTGACCGATCAGATGTTCATCGACAAGGGCGCCTCCTGCTCAAGCGGCACCCTCTCCTTCGACTACTCCGGCGTCCAGACCTCGACGCCCGGTGACTACGACTACACCGCCTACTGCACCTGCGACGACAGCCCCTGCCCGCCCTCTCAGGCCACCGGCACCGTCACCGTCGTCGCCCCCTGTCCCACTCCCACCGCTCCCAGCTTCTCCGTCTGCGTGGATACCACGCTGACCAATCAGATGTTCATCGACAAGGGCGCCTCCTGCTCAAGCGGCACCCTCTCCTTCGACTACTCCGGCGTCCAGACCTCGACGCCCGGTGACTACGACTACACCGCCTACTGCACCTGCGACGGCAGCCCCTGCCCGCCCTCTCAGGCCACCGGCACCGTCACCGTCGTCGCCCCCTGTCCCACTCCCACCGCTCCCAGCTTCTCCGTCTGCGTGGATACCACGCTGACCAATCAGATGTTCATCGACAAGGGCGCCTCCTGCTCAAGCGGCACCCTCTCCTTCGACTACTCCGGCGTCCAGACCTCGACGCCCGGTGAGTACGACTACACCGCCTACTGCACCTGCGACGACAGCCCCTGCCCGCCCTCTCAGGCCACCGGCAAAGTCACCGTCGTCGCCCCCTGTCCCACTCCCACCGCTCCCAGCTTCTCCGTCTGCGTGGATACCACGCTGACCAATCAGATGTTCATCGACAAGGGCGCCTCCTGCTCAAGCGGCACCCTCTCCTTCGACTACTCCGGCGTCCAGACCTCGACGCCCGGTGAGTACGACTACACCGCCTACTGCACCTGCGACGACAGCCCCTGCCCGCCCTCTCAGGCCACCGGCAAAGTCACCGTCGTCGCCCCCTGTCCCACTCCCACCGCTCCCAGCTTCTCCGTCTGCGTGGATACCACGCTGACCGATCAGATGTTCATCGACAAGGGCGCCTCCTGCTCAAGCGGCACCCTCTCCTTCGACTACTCCGGCGTCCAGACCTCGACGCCCGGTGAGTACGACTACACCGCCTACTGCACCTGCGACGACAGCCCCTGCCCGCCCTCTCAGGCCACCGGCAAAGTCACCGTCGTCGCCCCCTGTCCCACTCCCACCGCTCCCAGCTTCTCCGTCTGCGTGGATACCACGCTGACCAATCAGATGTTCATCGACAAGGGCGCCTCCTGCTCAAGCGGCACCCTCTCCTTCGACTACTCCGGCGTCCAGACCTCGACGCCCGGTGAGTACGACTACACCGCCTACTGCACCTGCGACGACAGCCCCTGCCCGCCCTCTCAGGCCACCGGCAAAGTCACCGTCGTCGCCCCCTGTCCCACTCCCACCGCTCCCAGCTTCTCCGTCTGCGTGGATACCACGCTGACCGATCAGATGTTCATCGACAAGGGCGCCTCCTGCTCAAGCGGCACCCTCTCCTTCGACTACTCCGGCGTCCAGACCTCGACGCCCGGTGAGTACGACTACACCGCCTACTGCACCTGCGACGACAGCCCCTGCCCGCCCTCTCAGGCCACCGGCAAAGTCACCGTCGTCGCCCCCTGTCCCACTCCCACCGCTCCCAGCTTCTCCGTCTGCGTGGATACCACGCTGACCGATCAGATGTTCATCGACAAGGGCGCCTCCTGCTCAAGCGGCACCCTCTCCTTCGACTACTCCGGCGTCCAGACCTCGACGCCCGGTGAGTACGACTACACCGCCTACTGCACCTGCGACGACAGCCCCTGCCCGCCCTCTCAGGCCACCGGCAAAGTCACCGTCGTCGCCCCCTGTCCCACTCCCACCGCTCCCAGCTTCTCCGTCTGCGTGGATACCACGCTGACCAATCAGATGTTCATCGACAAGGGCGCCTCCTGCTCAAGCGGCACCCTCTCCTTCGACTACTCCGGCGTCCAGACCTCGACGCCCGGTGAGTACGACTACACCGCCTACTGCACCTGCGACGACAGCCCCTGCCCGCCCTCTCAGGCCACCGGCAAAGTCACCGTCGTCGCCCCCTGTCCCACTCCCACCGCTCCCAGCTTCTCCGTCTGCGTGGATACCACGCTGACCGATCAGATGTTCATCGACAAGGGCGCCTCCTGCTCAAGCGGCACCCTCTCCTTCGACTACTCCGGCGTCCAGACCTCGACGCCCGGTGAGTACGACTACACCGCCTACTGCACCTGCGACGGCAGCCCCTGCCCGCCCTCTCAGGCCACCGGCAAAGTCACCGTCGTCGCCCCCTGTCCCACTCCCACCGCTCCCAGCTTCTCCGTCTGCGTGGATACCACGCTGACCGATCAGATGTTCATCGACAAGGGCGCCTCCTGCTCAAGCGGCACCCTCTCCTTCGACTACTCCGGCGTCCAGACCTCGACGCCCGGTGAGTACGACTACACCGCCTACTGCACCTGCGACGACAGCCCCTGCCCGCCCTCTCAGGCCACCGGCAAAGTCACCGTCGTCGCCCCCTGTCCCACTCCCACCGCTCCCAGCTTCTCCGTCTGCGTGGATACCACGCTGACCAATCAGATGTTCATCGACAAGGGCGCCTCCTGCTCAAGCGGCACCCTCTCCTTCGACTACTCCGGCGTCCAGACCTCGACGCCCGGTGAGTACGACTACACCGCCTACTGCACCTGCGACGACAGCCCCTGCCCGCCCTCTCAGGCCACCGGCAAAGTCACCGTCGTCGCCCCCTGTCCCACTCCCACCGCTCCCAGCTTCTCCGTCTGCGTGGATACCACGCTGACCAATCAGATGTTCATCGACAAGGGCGCCTCCTGCTCAAGCGGCACCCTCTCCTTCGACTACTCCGGCGTCCAGACCTCGACGCCCGGTGAGTACGACTACACCGCCTACTGCACCTGCGACGACAGCCCCTGCCCGCCCTCTCAGGCCACCGGCAAAGTCACCGTCGTCGCCCCCTGTCCCACTCCCACCGCTCCCAGCTTCTCCGTCTGCGTGGATACCACGCTGACCAATCAGATGTTCATCGACAAGGGCGCCTCCTGCTCAAGCGGCACCCTCTCCTTCGACTACTCCGGCGTCCAGACCTCGACGCCCGGTGAGTACGACTACACCGCCTACTGCACCTGCGACGACAGCCCCTGCCCGCCCTCTCAGGCCACCGGCAAAGTCACCGTCGTCGCCCCCTGTCCCACTCCCACCGCTCCCAGCTTCTCCGTCTGCGTGGATACCACGCTGACCAATCAGATGTTCATCGACAAGGGCGCCTCCTGCTCAAGCGGCACCCTCTCCTTCGACTACTCCGGCGTCCAGACCTCGACGCCCGGTGAGTACGACTACACCGCCTACTGCACCTGCGACGACAGCCCCTGCCCGCCCTCTCAGGCCACCGGCAAAGTCACCGTCGTCGCCCCCTGTCCCACTCCCACCGCTCCCAGCTTCTCCGTCTGCGTGGATACCACGCTGACCAATCAGATGTTCATCGACAAGGGCGCCTCCTGCTCAAGCGGCACCCTCTCCTTCGACTACTCCGGCGTCCAGACCTCGACGCCCGGTGAGTACGACTACACCGCCTACTGCACCTGCGACGACAGCCCCTGCCCGCCCTCTCAGGCCACCGGCAAAGTCACCGTCGTCGCCCCCTGTCCCACTCCCACTGCTCCCAGCTTCTCCGTCTGCGTGGATACCACGCTGACCAATCAGATGTTCATCGACAAGGGCGCCTCCTGCTCAAGCGGCACCCTCTCCTTCGACTACTCCGGCGTCCAGACCTCGACGCCCGGTGAGTACGACTACACCGCCTACTGCACCTGCGACGACAGCCCCTGCCCGCCCTCTCAGGCCACCGGCAAAGTCACCGTCGTCGCCCCCTGTCCCACTCCCACCGCTCCCAGCTTCTCCGTCTGCGTGGATACCACGCTGACCAATCAGATGTTCATCGACAAGGGCGCCTCCTGCTCAAGCGGCACCCTCTCCTTCGACTACTCCGGCGTCCAGACCTCGACGCCCGGTGAGTACGACTACACCGCCTACTGCACCTGTGACGACAGCCCCTGCCCGCCCTCTCAGGCCACCGGCAAAGTCACCGTCGTCGCCCCCTGTCCCACTCCCACCGCTCCCAGCTTCTCCGTCTGCGTGGATACCACGCTGACCGATCAGATGTTCATCGACAAGGGCGCCTCCTGCTCAAGCGGCACCCTCTCCTTCGACTACTCCGGCGTCCAGACCTCGACGCCCGGTGAGTACGACTACACCGCCTACTGCACCTGCGACGACAGCCCCTGCCCGCCCTCTCAGGCCACCGGCAAAGTCACCGTCGTCGCCCCCTGTCCCACTCCCACCGCTCCCAGCTTCTCCGTCTGCGTGGATACCACGCTGACCGATCAGATGTTCATCGACAAGGGCGCCTCCTGCTCAAGCGGCACCCTCTCCTTCGACTACTCCGGCGTCCAGACCTCGACGCCCGGTGAGTATGACTACACCGCCTACTGCACCTGCGACGACAGCCCCTGCCCGCCCTCTCAGGCCACCGGCAAAGTCACCGTCGTCGCCCCCTGTCCCACTCCCACCGCTCCCAGCTTCTCCGTCTGCGTGGATACCACGCTGACCAATCAGATGTTCATCGACAAGGGCGCCTCCTGCTCAAGCGGCACCCTCTCCTTCGACTACTCCGGCGTCCAGACCTCGACGCCCGGTGAGTACGACTACACCGCCTACTGCACCTGCGACGACAGCCCCTGCCCGCCCTCTCAGGCCACCGGCAAAGTCACCGTCGTCGCCCCCTGTCCCACTCCCACCGCTCCCAGCTTCTCCGTCTGCGTGGATACCACGCTGACCGATCAGATGTTCATCGACAAGGGCGCCTCCTGCTCAAGCGGCACCCTCTCCTTCGACTACTCCGGCGTCCAGACCTCGACGCCCGGTGAGTACGACTACACCGCCTACTGCACCTGCGACGACAGCCCCTGCCCGCCCTCTCAGGCCACCGGCAAAGTCACCGTCGTCGCCCCCTGTCCCACTCCCACTGCTCCCAGCTTCTCCGTCTGCGTGGATACCACGCTGACCGAATCAGATGTTCATCGACAAGGGCGCCTCCTGCTCAAGCGGCACCCTCTCCTTCGACTACTCCGGCGTCCAGACCTCGACGCCCGGTGAGTACGACTACACCGCCTACTGCACCTGTGACGACAGCCCCTGCCCGCCCTCTCAGGCCACCGGCAAAGTCACCGTCGTCGCCCCCTGTCCCACTCCCACTGCTCCCAGCTTCTCCGTCTGCGTGGATACCACGCTGACCAATCAGATGTTCATCGACAAGGGCGCCTCCTGCTCAAGCGGCACCCTCTCCTTCAACTACTCCGGCGTCCAGACCTCGACGCCCGGTGAGTACGACTACACCGCCTACTGCACCTGCGACGACAGCCCCTGCCCGCCCTCTCAGGCCACCGGCAAAGTCACCGTCGTCGCCCCCTGTCCCACTCCCACCGCTCCCAGCTTCTCCGTCTGCGTGGATACCACGCTGACCGATCAGATGTTCATCGACAAGGGCGCCTCCTGCTCAAGCGGCACCCTCTCCTTCGACTACTCCGGCGTCCAGACCTCGACGCCCGGTGAGTACGACTACACCGCCTACTGCACCTGCGACGACAGCCCCTGCGGGCCCTCCCAGGCCACCGGCACCGTCTCCGTCGTCGCCCCCTGCGTAGTAGACGCGCGTGATGTGACCCTGTGCTCTTCACCTTGTTCCACTCCGGTCCTTATCAATGGCGGCATGGAGTACCCACTGGTCACAACCGCGCAGGGCTGGAACATCTGGCCCTCTGGCACTCCCAACATCGGCTGGACAGTGGAGTGGTACGACGGTTTTACTCCCTACAATGGCAACGACCGACCTGCTGTCGCCAACCTGGAACTCCACGACCACCCGAGCGGCTGGCTTCCTTACGAAGGAGACCAGTACGCCGAACTTGACACCGACTGGGATGGCCCAAGTGGCAGCCTCACCGGAGAGCCGGCATCCATCCGCATGTACCAGGACATCAACACCTGCCCCGGCGAGAAATACACTCTCCAGTACGCGTGGTCGCCGCGTCCCGATACCTCAGACAACCAGCTCGAGGTCTACTGGGATGATGTCCTCGTCGCCTCTCATAGTGCGGCAGGCAACAACAGCAACACTGTCTGGACTCTCGACACCCTATCTGATCTCGAGGGAAGCGCCGGCGCCACCACTCGCCTCGAGTTCATCGAAGTCGGAACCCCGGATTCTTACGGGATGTTCCTTGACGCCGTGGCACTGTCCGCTGAATTCGAACTCACGATAGACGACCTCGACTTCGACTGTTCCGGCGATGAGTGCTGCGAGCCGACCGTCACCATCAACGACGGCCAGACCGACTACACCATAGAGCAGTTCAACACCGCCCAGCTTGGCGCAGGCAATTACACCTACACCGTCGAGTGCAGCTGTCCGGAGAGCCCCTGTGACCCCGACTCCGATACTGCTGATCTCACCATAGTCGATCCCTGCACAGTCACCGTCGAGGACGTCACCCTCTGCTCCACCGCCCTCCCCCTGGATGTGGACGACCTCGACTTCGACTGCTCCGGCGATGACTGCTGCGAGCCGACCGTCACCATCAACGACGGCCAGACCGACTACACCATAGAGCAGTTCAACACCGCCCAGCTTGGCGCAGGCAATTACACCTACACCGTCGAGTGCGGCTGTCCGGAGAGCCCCTGTGATCCCGACTCCGATACTGCTGATCTCACCATCGTCGATCCCTGCACAGTCACCGTCGAGGACGTCACCCTCTGCTCCACCGCCCTCCCCCTGGATGTGGACGACCTCGACTTCGACTGCTCCGGCGATGACTGCTGCGAGCCGACCGTCACCATCAACGACGGCCAGACCGACTACACCATAGAGCAGTTCAACACCGCCCAGCTTGGCGCAGGCAATTACACCTACACCGTCGAGTGCAGCTGTCCGGAGAGCCCCTGTGACCCCGACTCCGATACTGCTGATCTCACCATAGTCGATCCCTGCACCGTCACCGTCGAGGACGTCACCCTCTGCTCCACCGCCCTCCCCCTGGATGTGGACGACCTCGACTTCGACTGCTCCGGCGATGACTGCTGCGAGCCGACCGTCACCATCAACGACGGCCAGACCGACTACACCATAGAGCAGTTCAACACCGCCCAGCTTGGCGCAGGCAATTACACCTACACCGTCGAGTGCAGCTGTCCGGAGAGCCCCTGTGACCCCGACTCCGATACTGCTGATCTCACCATAGTCGATCCCTGCACCGTCACTGTCGAGGACGTCACCCTCTGCTCCACCGCCCTCCCCCTGGATGTGGACGACCTCGACTTCGACTGCTCCGGCGATGACTGCTGCGAGCCGACCGTCACCATCAACGACGGCCAGACCGACTACACCATAGAGCAGTTCAACGCCGCCCAGCTTGGCGCAGGCAATTACACCTACACCGTCGAGTGCAGCTGTCCGGAGAGCCCCTGTGACCCCGACTCCGATACTGCTGATCTCACCATAGTCGATCCCTGCACAGTCACCGTCGAGGACGTCACCCTCTGCTCCACCGCCCTCCCCCTGGATGTGGACGACCTCGACTTCGACTGCTCCGGCGATGACTGCTGCGAGCCGACCGTCACCATCAACGACGGCCAGACCGACTACACCATAGAGCAGTTCAACACCGCCCAGCTTGGCGCAGGCAATTACACCTACACCGTCGAGTGCAGCTGTCCGGAGAGCCCCTGTGACCCCGACTCCGATACTGCTGATCTCACCATAGTCGATCCCTGCACCGTCACCGTCGAGGACGTCACCCTCTGCTCCACCGCCCTCCCCCTGGATGTGGACGACCTCGACTTCGACTGCTCCGGCGATGACTGCTGCGAGCCGACCGTCACCATCAACGACGGCCAGACCGACTACACCATAGAGCAGTTCAACACCGCCCAGCTTGGCGCAGGCAATTACACCTACACCGTCGAGTGCAGCTGTCCGGAGAGCCCCTGTGACCCCGACTCCGATACTGCTGATCTCACCATAGTCGATCCCTGCACCGTCACTGTCGAGGACGTCACCCTCTGCTCCACCGCCCTCCCCCTGGATGTGGACGACCTCGACTTCGACTGCTCCGGCGATGACTGCTGCGAGCCGACCGTCACCATCAACGACGGCCAGACCGACTACACCATAGAGCAGTTCAACACCGCCCAGCTTGGCGCAGGCAATTACACCTACACCGTCGAGTGCAGCTGTCCGGAGAGCCCCTGTGACCCCGACTCCGATACTGCTGATCTCACCATAGTCGATCCCTGCACCGTCACCGTCGAGGACGTCACCCTCTGCTCCACCGCCCTCCCCCTGGATGTGGACGACCTCGACTTCGACTGCTCCGGCGATGACTGCTGCGAGCCGACCGTCACCATCAACGACGGCCAGACCGACTACACCATAGAGCAGTTCAACACCGCCCAGCTTGGCGCAGGCAACTACACCTACACCGTCGAGTGCAGCTGTCCGGAGAGCCCCTGTGATCCCGACTCCGATATTGCTGATCTCACCATAGTCGATCCCTGCACCGTCACCGTCGAGGACGTCACCCTCTGCTCCACCGCCCTCCCCCTGGATGTGGACGACCTCGACTTCGACTGCTCCGGCGATGACTGCTGCGAGCCGACCGTCACCATCAACGACGGCCAGACCGACTACACCATAGAGCAGTTCAACACCGCCCAGCTTGGCGCAGGCAACTACACCTACACCGTCGAGTGCAGCTGTCCGGAGAGCCCCTGTGACCCCGACTCCGATACTGCTGATCTCACCATAGTCGATCCCTGCACAGTCACCGTCGAGGACGTCACCCTCTGCTCCACCGCCCTCCCCCTGGATGTGGACGACCTCGACTTCGACTGCTCCGGCGATGGCTGCTGCGAGCCGACCGTCACCATCAACGACGGCCAGACCGACTACACCATAGAGCAGTTCAACGCCGCCCAGCTTGGCGCAGGCAACTACACCTACGCCGTCGAGTGCGGCTGTCCGGAGAGCCCCTGTGATCCCGACTCCGATACTGCTGATCTCACCATAGTCGATCCCTGCACAGTCACCGTCGAGGACGTCACCCTCTGCTCCACCGCCCTCCCCCTGGATGTGGACGACCTCGACTTCGACTGCTCCGGCGATGACTGCTGCGAGCCGACCGTCACCATCAACGACGGCCAGACCGACTACACCATAGAGCAGTTCAACGCCGCCCAGCTTGGCGCAGGCAACTACACCTACACCGTCGAGTGCAGCTGTCCGGAGAGCCCCTGTGATCCCGACTCCGATACTGCTGATCTCACCATCGTCGATCCCTGCACAGTCACCGTCGAGGACGTCACCCTCTGCTCCACCGCCCTCCCCCTGGATGTGGACGACCTCGACTTCGACTGCTCCGGCGATGACTGCTGCGAGCCGACCGTCACCATCAACGACGGCCAGACCGACTACACCATAGAGCAGTTCAACGCCGCCCAGCTTGGCGCAGGCAATTACACCTACACCGTCGAGTGCGGCTGTCCGGAGAGCCCCTGTGATCCCGACTCCGATACTGCTGATCTCACCATAGTCGATCCCTGCACCGTCACCGTCGAGGACGTCACCCTCTGCTCCACCGCCCTCCCCCTGGATGTGGACGACCTCGACTTCGACTGCTCCGGCGATGACTGCTGCGAGCCGACCGTCACCATCAACGACGGCCAGACCGACTACACCATAGAGCAGTTCAACGCCGCCCAGCTTGGCGCAGGCAATTACACCTACACCGTCGAGTGCGGCTGTCCGGAGAGCCCCTGTGATCCCGACTCCGATACTGCTGATCTCACCATAGTCGATCCCTGCACCGTCACCGTCGAGGACGTCACCCTCTGCTCCACCGCCCTCCCCCTGGATGTGGACGACCTCGACTTCGACTGCTCCGGCGATGACTGCTGCGAGCCGACCGTCACCATCAACGACGGCCAGACCGACTACACCATAGAGCAGTTCAACACCGCCCAGCTTGGCGCAGGCAACTACACCTACACCGTCGAGTGCAGCTGTCCGGAGAGCCCCTGTGACCCCGACTCCGATACTGCTGATCTCACCATAGTCGATCCCTGCACAGTCACCGTCGAGGACGTCACCCTCTGCTCCACCGCCCTCCCCCTGGATGTGGACGACCTCGACTTCGACTGCTCCGGCGATGACTGCTGCGAGCCGACCGTCACCATCAACGACGGCCAGACCGACTACACCATAGAGCAGTTCAACGCCGCCCAGCTTGGCGCAGGCAACTACACCTACACCGTCGAGTGCAGCTGTCCGGAGAGCCCCTGTGATCCCGACTCCGATACTGCTGATCTCACCATAGTCGATCCCTGCACAGTCACCGTCGAGGACGTCACCCTCTGCTCCACCGCCCTCCCCCTGGATGTGGACGACCTCGACTTCGACTGCTCCGGCGATGACTGCTGCGAGCCGACCGTCACCATCAACGACGGCCAGACCGACTACACCATAGAGCAGTTCAACACCGCCCAGCTTGGCGCAGGCAATTACACCTACACCGTCGAGTGCAGCTGTCCGGAGAGCCCCTGTGACCCCGACTCCGATACTGCTGATCTCACCATAGTCGATCCCTGCACAGTCACCGTCGAGGACGTCACCCTCTGCTCCACCGCCCTCCCCCTGGATGTGGACGACCTCGACTTCGACTGCTCCGGCGATGACTGCTGCGAGCCGACCGTCACCATCAACGACGGCCAGACCGACTACACCATAGAGCAGTTCAACGCCGCCCAGCTTGGCGCAGGCAACTACACCTACACCGTCGAGTGCAGCTGTCCGGAGAGCCCCTGTGATCCCGACTCCGATACTGCTGATCTCACCATAGTCGATCCCTGCACAGTCACCGTCGAGGACGTCACCCTCTGCTCCACCGCCCTCCCCCTGGATGTGGACGACCTCGACTTCGACTGCTCCGGCGATGACTGCTGCGAGCCGACCGTCACCATCAACGACGGCCAGACCGACTACACCATAGAGCAGTTCAACGCCGCCCAGCTTGGCGCAGGCAACTACACCTACACCGTCGAGTGCGGCTGTCCGGAGAGCCCCTGTGACCCCGACTCCGATACTGCTGATCTCACCATAGTCGATCCCTGCACAGTCACCGTCGAGGACGTCACCCTCTGCTCCACCGCCCTCCCCCTGGATGTGGACGACCTCGACTTCGACTGCTCCGGCGATGACTGCTGCGAGCCGACCGTCACCATCAACGACGGCCAGACCGACTACACCATAGAGCAGTTCAACGCCGCCCAGCTTGGCGCAGGCAACTACACCTACACCGTCGAGTGCGGCTGTCCGGAGAGCCCCTGTGACCCCGACTCCGATACTGCTGATCTCACCGTCGTCGATCCCTGCACAGTCGACGCGAGTGATGTGACCCTGTGTGCCTCTCCCTGCTCCACTCCCGTCCTTGTCAACGGCGGCATGGAATACCCCGAGGTCACCACCGCCCAGGGCTGGAACATCTGGCCTTCAGGGACACCCGGCATCGGCTGGACCGTGGAGTGGTATGACGGCTCAACCACCTACAGTGGTCACACCCGACCCGCAACAGCCAACCTGGAACTCCATGACCATCCCAGCGGCTGGCTCCCCTACGAGGGTGAGCAGTACGCAGAACTGGACTCCGACTGGGATGGCCCAAGCGGTAGCCTGACCGGAGAGCCGGCATCCATCCGCATGTACCAGGACATCAACACCTGCCCCGGCGAGAAATACACCCTCCAGTACGCCTGGTCGCCACGCCCCAACAACGCTGACAATCAGATCGAGGTCTACTGGAACGGTGTCCAGGTCGCTTACCACAGCGCGCCAGGCAGCAGCAACACCGTCTGGACTCTCGAGACCCTCTCTGACCTCGAGGGAAGCGCCGGCGCCACCACGCGCCTTGAATTCATCGAAGTCGGCAACCCGGATTCTTACGGCATGTTCCTTGACGCCGTGGCACTGTCTGCTGAATTCGAACTCACCATCGACGATCTTGACTTCGATTGCGAAGGCGGCTGCTGCGAGCCGTCGGTCACCATCAATGTCGACGACTCCGATGTCCCGCTCGACCAATTCGTTGCCAGGCCGGGCGAGTACGAATACACCGTAACCTGCGGCTGCCCTGACAGCCCTTGCGAGCCAACCACGGACACGGCGACACTGACCCTTGTCGCGCCCTGCCCGCCGCCCACCGCTCCTGACTTCTCAATCTGCATCGGCACTACCATCGACGACGACCTCTTCACCGTCAATGGCGTTCACTGTAACGGTGATGAGTGCTGTGTCATCACGGATATCGATTACACCGGAGCCAGTTCGGACCAGGAAGGCACCTTCGACTACACCGTCTACTGCGCGTGCCCCGAAAGCCCCTGCCCGCCCGCACAGGCCACCGGCACCGTCACCGTCATCGATTGCGCTGCCGCCATCACCATCGAGAAGAGCGGCGCCCTCGATATGACCGTCGTCGAACCCGACGACCAGGCCAACGTCGGCGACGTTATCGACTACACCTTCACCGTCACCAACACAGGCAACGTGACGCTCACCAACGTGACAGTAACCGACCCCATGCTCACCGGACCGGATGCTCCCATGTTCGTGAGTTCCTCCCTGGGCAGCCCTGAAGGCACCCTGCTGCCCGGCGAGTCCGCCACCTACACGGCCTCCTATGCCATCACGCAGGACGACATCGACGCCGGCGCGGTCGACAACACCGCCACCGCTACCGGCACGCCTCCCGTAGGCGACGATGTCACCGATACGGATGACGAGACTGTCAATCTGGCTGCGGGAACCCGACATCGAGATAGTCAAGAGCGGCACCCTCGATATGACCGTCGTCGAACCTGATGACCAGGCCAACGTCGGCGACGTTATCAACTACACCTTCACTGTCACCAACACCGGCAATGTGACGCTCACCAACGTGACAGTAACCGATCCCATGTTCACCGGACCGGATGCTCCGATGTTCGTGAGTTCCTCTCTGGGCAGCCCTGAAGGCACCCTGCTGCCCGGCGAGTCCGCCACCTACACGGCCTCCTATGCCATCACGCAGGACGACATCGAGGCCGGCGCGGTCGACGAACACCGCCACCGCTACCGGCACGCCTCCCGTCGGCGATGATGTCACCGATACGGATGACGAGACTGTCGATCTGGCCCAGGAACCGGACATCGAGATAGTCAAGAGCGGCGCCCTCGATATGACCGTCGTCGAACCCGATGACCAGGCCAACGTCGGCGACGTTATCAACTACACCTTCACCGTCACCAACACCGGCAATGTGACGCTCACCAACGTGACAGTAACCGATCCCATGTTCACCGGGCCGGATGCTCCGATGTTCGTGAGTTCCTCTCTGGGCAGCCCTGAAGGCACCCTGCTGCCCGGCGAGTCCGCCACCTACACGGCCTCCTACGCCATCACGCAGGACGACATCGAGCGCCGGCGCGGTCGACGAACACGGCCACCGCCACCGGCACTCCGCCCGTCGGTGACGATGTCACCGATACGGATGACGAGACTGTCGACCTGGCGCAGGAACCCGACATCGAGATAGTCAAGAGCGGCGCCCTCGATATGACCGTCGTCGACCCCGATGACCAGGCCAACGTCGGCGACGTTATCAACTACACCTTCACTGTCACCAACACCGGCAATGTGACGCTCACCAACGTGACAGTAACCGATCCCATGTTCACCGGGCCGGATGCTCCGATGTTCGTGAGTTCCTCTCTGGGCAGCCCTGAAGGCACCCTGCTGCCCGGCGAGTCCGCCACCTACACGGCCTCCTACGCCATCACGCAGGACGACATCGACGCCGGCGCGGTCGACAACACGGCCACCGCCACCGGCACTCCGCCCGTCGGTGACGATGTCACCGATACCGATGACGAGACCGTAAATCTGGCAGGGGAACCGGATATCACTATAGTGAAGTCCGCCGACACGAGCAGCGCCGATCCGGGCGATACGGTCACCTACACCATCTCGTACGAGAACACTGGACAAACCACGCTGACCGGCGTAGTCATTGTCGATGACTACGACCAAACGTACATCGCTTCCATAAGCAACATTTCGGACGGCGGAGAGGATGACGGCGACGTAATCACCTGGGAAGGGACAGATATCGGTGACCTAGCCCCGGGGCAGTCCGGATCGGTGAGCTATGACGCCACCCTCAAAGGCACCGGCACATTCGAGTCGGGAACTACCGTTGTGGACAACGTCGTCGTTGTGACCACTGACCAGACCGAACCCAAGGAAGACGACAGATCTGTCACGGTGATCGTCCCAACGCCTCCCCGGGGAGGCGCGAGTTCCCAACTCGCCGGTGAGCCAACTTGTTTCTTCGACGTCGACATGATGGGTGCGATCACACGGGTCTACTACACCTGCCCTGACGGCCACTGCCTGGGCAACTATGAGCCCGAGGATCCGTCCGAGCAGAACTTCCTTGATCTCAAGCACTACACCAAGGTGGATTATGAATTGGGTGGACTGTTGAGCAACAGCCCGCCCAGGTGGATTCGCATGCGTGTCTCGTCGAATCCGCCGCCAGTCGGCCCCGGCGAGGTGCAGGTCACCGCGGTGTATGACTTCCTGGGCTACACACCGACAGGAGAGCTCGTCGACACAGTCATCTTCGATCAGCCTGTGGGCATGCAGCTCGACTATGACCCCAATGCGCTCCCGGACAACACCACCGGTGTTGGTATCGCCGCCTGGGACGAATCCACGGGGACATGGCAGTTCCTGCCGCAGTCTTCGGGGCGAGTTGCCGGCGTGGGTACCGCTACGGCCGACGTGTTCCATTTCAGTACATTCGCTGTGATTGCAACCGTGGGCGACGGCAGCAGCGAAGCACCGGCGGACGAGCCAACATCGACCACCACCACCGTTGCCTCTGAACCCGCGAGCTTCACGGGCGAAGACCTCCAGATAACCCCCGCTGTTGAGAAGCTCTGGTCTCCCGTGACGTTCCTCACGAGGACGGGCAACACGGTAACTGTCAGCGCGACCATCGAGAACACCGGCGATGAGACGGGCACCTACACAGCGAAGCTTGTTCTCAACGGACAGACCGTCGGACAGCAGGATGTGTCGCTGGCTGGAGGAGAGAAGAAGCAGGTACGCTTCGTGGTCTCCCGCCTCGGACAGGGCGACTACACCGTCGAGCTAGCGGGGATGGCCGGTTCATTCACCGCGACACAACAGTTGACATGGTGGCTCATCGGACTGGTAGTGGCCGTGGTCGCGATGGTTGCCGCGTGGTTTGTGCGACGCAGACTCAAGCAAGAAGACGGGACAATAAGCTCGGCAACCCCATGAGATTGAGCCAATCGAGAAGACTAGCCGGCCCTTGAGGGCCGGCTAGTCTTTTGTATCGTCCGTTTGCCAGAGCGATTCGTCAGATTCGACGAGGTCCGTGTAGAGCCGCCCGTCGAGATGGTCGAGTTCATGTTCCAGTGCCTGCGCAAGAATGTCGTCTGTCGCCGTTATTCTGATCTCATGTCCGTCCTGGTTGCGAGCTTTGACTTTGACGGTCACGGCACGCTTGACATTACCCTGGTAGCCCGGCACCGATAGACAGCTCTCCTCGATGAGTCGCTCACCCTTCTTCTTGATGATTTCGGGGTTGATGAGCGCGACGACGTCATCGCCCGGCACTTCAATTACTACAACTCGTAGCGACACGCCGATCTGCGGCGCCGCAAGCCCGACCCCGTTGGCGGCTCTCATCGTATCAATCATGTCATCGATGAGTCGCAACACCGACGAGTCGATGAGCGGAACCTTTCGCGCAGGTTCTCGCAACACCGGGTCGGGAACGGTACGTATCTTGCGTCGCGCCACGTTACACATCCAATCCTAGGCCATGCCATCCAATCCTAACAGTTCAGTCACGTCCCTTCTTCAACTCGTCGAGTAACTCCTCGAACAGTTCGGCGTGATAGATCTCGTGGTCGCGAATGCGTACCAGCAACTTCACCACGCGCGAGTCTCCAAGCTCCCTGGTCGCCTCATCGTACCTCTTGGCTACCTGTTTCTCGATGCGAATGTCCGCATCCAGCATCTGCATCATCTCGCGCGACTGGTCTACTGAGCTATGCTCAACGCGCGGAGACTGCCAATATCGATGAGCTTTTCGGCCAGCCAGCCGAGATGCTGCATCTCGTTGACTGCCTGGTCCATCAACTGAGTTCGCACCTCTTCATCTGTGGCCATATACGAATGAAAGATGTATTGCAGGATGACAGTGTACTCGTGCTCAATGCCCCAATTCAGAAGTTGCACGGTGCGGTCATCTCGCGTTCCGCGCACATCGGACATCCCGTCACGCGACGCCTTCTCCACGAAATGTTGAAAGTCGTCATGATGGGACTCTTCGTCCGACAATATCCGGCGCAGCAGTCGGTTGACCTTGACGTCGTCGATAATGGCTATCTGCTGGCGGTAGGGGCCGATGGCATCCTCCTCCAGCAGCACGTCGTTGCGCATCCAGTCCGATACGGAAGCACCGGTCATCCGCATTGCACCCCGGGAAATACTCGGCGTGCCTCCCAATGCCACCACGACTTCCGCCAACCAGTCGAGATGCCTCATCTCCTCACGGGCGATGGCCTCTATCTCGCACGCGACCTCTCCTTCGCCCATGGCGTACGCGTGAATCAAGTATTGGATAATTGCCCCGTGCTCGCTCTCGATATCCTGATTCAGGATTTCAACCAGTTTACTCTTGTCCATCGTACTACCTCCGTCTCCACCGACGGCGAGTTCATTTTAGCGCACCGCCGGGCGACAAGCCACGCTCAAGGGCGGCCATGGCCTCGACCCTAGAATGGAATGCCCAGCAGCTCATAGGCGAACACGATGTGGACAGTAATAGCGATGGCGAATATCCACCACAGCAGGCAATGCCGTCTTGGATAGCCACTGAACAAACCGGGTCTTCCTCACTGCCCCAAGAATCCCATCAGTCGACATGCAGCGGCAAGAGAGCCTGATCAGCACCAACATCGTCAGCGCCACCAATGCCATCGTGAAGAGTATCCTGACCGCTTCAATCGTCGTGAAGAACGCCATGTTGCCTGCCGCCCTCCTTCCCAATCGCTACGGGGTTATCTCCGAATAGCCGCGTGTGCCATGCTTCATCCCCACGTCGTCTGACTCACCGAACGCCCAGATGATCTGCATTGCCGCACCACGACCAAGCGGCACGTCCAACGCGTCGCCGGTACTCAGTTTGCGCTCGAATTCGAACGTCGTTGTGGTCGAGGTTCTCGCGCCCCCGAACGACATCAGGTCGTCGGTGCCTCCCTGATCCACGTCCGCATTATGAGGGCCAAAATCTCCGGTACTGAACTGGTCTTGCACAACCGCTTGACCGCCGGACATGGCGCCAAGAACGACATCGGCATCCTTCATTCTGGAACCCGGCTGGAATCCCACGGCGACCCATCCCTGCGCATCTGCTTGCATGGCGATTCGGATGGTGTCTGCGGTGCTGGTCCAGAACAGTCGGTACGAGCCTTCGTCGACTTGATTGGCATATTCACCCGGACTGACCACGCCATCCGCCACCCAGCCGGTCGCAGCCGGCGTGGTCGGCGATTCCGTGCCCTGAGTCGGCGCAGGCTGCGTGGGAGTTAAAGTCGGGTTGGTTGGCTCCCCGCCGCCGGAACACGCGACGCCTGGCACGAGCGCCAACACCGTACATGCCAGCGCGACCCGTAGCGAGACTTTACGCTTCAAATGGAAACCGATCATACATGTTCTCCTGATCCCTACGCCGGGCGGCCATAGACACACGGGCATCTCGCGCCGCGGTCATTTCACCACCTTTCGAATAGCTGCAACCCGCCGGGCGCCTGACGTTCTCTTCTCCGCGGGCCGCCAGTCCCCGAACAGACGATGATGGTAGGGCTCGCTCTTCTCATCGCGGAACACTCCGACAGGCAGCTCATCCGTCTTTCTTGCGGCAGCCAGCGAATCCTCCAAAGTCTTGGGAACCGTCTCCATTTCCTTGACGGTGCGATTGTACAGGTCATAGGTGTTGTTGAATGTTACACATGGCTGCAGGACATCCACCAGCGAGAACCCTTCGTGCTTGACCGCCTTCACGAACAGGTCGGCAAGCTGGTCCATCTTCATGGGGTAACCGCGTGCAACAAACGTGGCGCCGGCCGACAACATCAGCGCGAGCGGATTGAGCGGGTCCTCGACCGAGCCCTTCGGCGTGGACGGTCCTTTGAAACCCTTGGCACTAGTCGGCGTGGCCTGCCCCGTCGTCAGCCCGTACGTGCCATTGTTATGCACTATGACGGTGACATCGGCGTTGCGTTTGGCGGCGAAGAGAAGGTGGGCGACACCCTCGCCGTACGCATCGCCATCCCCCACAAATACGATGACCTTCAACTGAGGATTCCCGAACTTGATACCCTGACCCGTTGCCACGGCACGGCCATGCAGCGAATAGAAACCGTTCAGAGGCAGATAATCGAATATCTTGCCGTGGCATCCGATTCCCGAAACCATCGCGAGGTCGTGGCGGGATATGCCTTCGGACTCCAGCTGGCGGATCGCCTTCTTGATTGCGTTCAAGATACCAAAATTTCCGCAACCGGGACACCAGGTAATTGGAGCGTAAGTCATAAGGTCATCCACGTTAGAGCACCTCCTTGAGGCGAACTGAGAGAATCTCCGGGTCGAACGGCCTGCCGTCGTACTGCGTGATAGTGGCCTTAACCATGGCGCCTGTCCTCAGTTTAAGCAGGGAAGCCAACTGGGCCGCGCAACTCTCCTCAACGACCACAACTTCAGCGCCGGAGAGATCCTTCAACTCCCATTCCGGGAAGGGTTCAAGGTACACCAGTTGCACCACCTGTACATCGAGCCCGCCGAACGACACAGCTTCCAAGACGCTCATCGTCGTCGAACCATAGGTGACGACTATTCTCTTGCCGCTGCCGAAGCGGTTCACTGTGCGCATGCCACGTACCTGTGCGATGAGGCTACGTCCCTTTCTGCGCCGTTTTTCCTGCATGCGAGTGACCATTCTGGCGTCCTCGGTGGTTATGCCTGATTCGTCGTGCTCGTAACTCGTCCACTTGATGAGTTCATCCGAGGGTGCAAACATCATTGGAGATACTCCGCTGCCGGTTATCCGGTAGCGTCCGTATTCTTTCTTGCCCCGGTAAATCTCTGGCCGGAGACCGGCCGGCAGTTTGGCGGGCAGCGACACCGTCATGCGACTTTCGGATAAGTGCTTCTCGGTAAGCAAGATCGCAGGAGTCTGATAGGCCCAAGCAAGCCCCATCAGTTCCGCAGACAATTGATACGCTTCGCCGACTGTGCCCGGAGAGGCGACCACTCGGGGAAACTCGCCATGACCCTGATTCAAGGCAAAGGAAAGATCACCCTGAGCAGTATAGGTTGGGACTCCCGTGGAAGGCCCCGGGCGAGAGGACAGTATGCAGAGTATCGGAGTCTCCGACATGCCGGCAAGAGACATCGCCTCTTCCATGAGCGCGACTCCTCCGCCGCTGCTGCCCACGGCCACCCGAACGCCAACAGAGGCAGCCCCGATCGCCATATTCATGACCGCTATCTCATTCTCAGGATGCACTACGGCGATTCCGAAATTCTCTGCGTTGGCCGCCAGAAAATGAAGAATCGAGGACGATGGCGTCATCGGATACGCGAAATACATGTCGAGCCCGCCTGCGTAGGCACCAAGCCCGATGGCTTCGTTGCCCGTGAGCATCGTCGCCGGCGCCTTGCCGGACTTGAGCGAATAACGCCCCGACAGACGCTTTGCGACGGCGTCGAACACCGAGATGCCGTACTTCACGTTGCTTTCGGCATCTCGAGCATAGTGCCGCTTGATGAAGGCGGCCACATCCTGACGCGATACCCCTGTGGCTGCCATCAGGACCGCAATCGAGCCGACTCCCAATCGCAGCGCCGGATGCGAATATGGCTTGGCGAGAGTCGAAAACGGGATCCCGACGGCGGTGCGAGGCGCGCCTGTCACAACGTCCGAGTTGTACACAAGCGTGCCGCCCTTGGCCACATGCCTCCGGTGCATCTCGTAGCTGCGTTTGTCCAGCGCCACGACAAGGTCGGCGTTGGTGGCATGGCTCAGCACGGGGGAAGTTGATGATGTCACCGTCGAGAAATTGTGCCCGCCCCGGATAAGGCTCTGGTAATCATCCATCTGAAAGACATACCGGCCTGATTTCCCCGCGAGGTCACCGGCTACGATACCCGCGCGACGCACCCCGTGCCCCGCTTCTCCAGCCACCAGAAATGTGAACCGCTCCTCACTATTCATACCTACCCTCCTGCCCAATGCTTCACGTTCCGGACACGGGCATACCGGGCTTGCGTGGCCTACTTCTACCCACCCGACACTTTGCGCTGTCCGTTATTCTCCGCAGCGCGCCGCTGAGTTAGAGTTCCGCAACGCCCAGGTCTGTCAACCTGTACAAACCATTGTTCTCGACCACGTAACCCGCCGTCACCATGTCCCGAATGCCACTTCGCACCCGAAACAACGCCATGCCGGTGGCGGCGGCAATATCCTCAGGAGTTGCGTTGCCCGCCTTGACTGCAGCAAGCATCTGAATCCCGGATTCGGTTGGTTTGCCGTCAGGACTCACACATGGCATTGCCCCATCACCTCCTAGAGTTTTCTCCTGCAGAAATACCAATCCACGCATTCATAGCCTTGCTTCAGCCGGTCTTCCGCCGATTCCTGGGTTTGTGGCGGCGGCACAATCACCATGTCACCGGGCCGCCAGTTCGCAGGTGTAGCCACCTTGTTCGCATCAACGGTCTGCAGGGCATCCACAACGCGAAGAATCTCATCCATATTCCTGCCAGTGCTCAAGGGATAGTAGAGGATAAGCCGGATGATCTGGTTCGGATCAATGACAAAGACTGCGCGCACCGTCTCGGTCTTGCTCTGGCCGGGATGCAACATGCCAAACTTTGAGGAGACTTCCTTGTTAAGATCGGCGATAATCGGAAAGTTAATCTTGACCCCAGTCTTCTCCTCGATGTTCCGCGTCCAGGCAATGTGCGAAGTGATGCTGTCAACACTGAGTCCCAGCAATTCGACTCCGCGCTTCTTCATTTCGGGTTGGATTTTCGCGAACGCCATAAACTCTGTCGTGCACACGGGCGTAAAATCCGCCGGATGCGAGAACATGACGACCCAACTCCCCTTGAAATCGGAAAGTCTAAGTACTCCAAACGTAGTGTTGGCTTCGAACTCGGGCGCTCTCTCGCCCAGCTTCGGCATAGACGCTCCCTGTTGAATCTGTTCTTCCATCTTTCCCTTACCTCCCTATTTCTTACCAACCGGATGTCCGAAATGGTCCGCGCCGTGATCGGCCTGGTCGCCGGTCAGCCACTCACTGCATTCGAGACACCGTACGCAACATTCACCGCGTCGCCGCAACCGCGGCCCTGAACCATCTCGAAAACCCGTCGCACGCCACATGGCGTATCCCGATGGTGCTGCCCTGGACCATGGCCGCACCACAGGAACGATGTCCCGGCTTCCATCCGTGTGCGGCAATTCCTCGCCTGAAGAATGTCATGCTCCCCTCGAATCGACGCCGCACCACACCGTCCGCAACCCCGTGCATCCTCTCCATATCCGCCCGCTGCGTGTGTTACCATCCCAACGCACTCCGGGTCGCGCAGCAAAGTCATATTCGAACCGCGGGCTGATGGCTCCTGGTCCCCGCGGTCGCTCTATCCGGCGCCGGCGACTTGCAGACTGCCACCCGCCCACAAATCCACGCTAGTTCGACAGACCCGCGCCACGATGCTTCTCGGCAATCAGAGCTGCCAACTTATCGATGGCCTGGAGGTCGACCTCAAGGGGCAGCCCTTTGACAAGCACCGGGTCCAGCAATTCGACCTTCAGATTGGGAACGAGCGCGACCAGTTGTTCCACGGCCCTGCCGCCCCAACCGAACGAGCCCACAATCGAAGCAAACATCAGCCTCGGGCGAAGCGCGTTCGCAAGAATCGCCGCGTACTGAACCAGCGGATGCGCACTCGCAAGCACCGTCGGCGTACCGAGCACCACCGTCGCGGCATCCACGAGTTCCGTGGCCAGCCTGCCGGTGTCCCCCCCGCTCAGCTTGTGTGGCACCGCCGACACGCCGTTGTGGGCCAGAGCGGAGGTGAGCCGATCCACAATGAGTTGCGTGCTCCCGTGCATCGAAACGTAGGGAATCACCACCTTGTTGGCAAGCGGGCCGGAAACCCAATCGCGGTAGAGCCCCATGATATACGCAGGTTTGTCATAGAGCGGGCCATGGCTTGGGCCGATGATGTCAATTTCATACGACGCAAGCCTTTCCATATGCTTCACGATATTGGTGTGGAACGGCATCATAATCTCGGCATAGTAGCGTTTGGCTGCCTGATACGCCCGAGCCGGGTCTTTCACAAACAATTCCGTCGTCGCGAGGTGCGACCCAAACAGGTCGCAGGGCAACAGCAGCTTCTTTTGACGTACATAGGTGAGCATCGTTTCCGGCCAGTGCACCCACGCTGCGTGGATGAACTCAAGCGTCATGTCGCCCAGCGACAGTGTCTCTCCGTCGTTCACCGTAACGAAACGCTCATCGGCCACATGCAGCAACTCCATCAGGAGCCCCTTCGCCTTGGGGGTACATACGAGCTTCGCATCCGGAAAACGGGAGAGGATAAACGGGATGCTGCCCGAATGGTCCTGCTCCGCGTGGTTGGCGATGACGTAGTCAAGCTTCGACACCGGAATGGAATCCAGCAACTGGCTCCATTCGTCGGTCTTGGTCGGGTCGACCGTCTCGACGAGAGCTGTCTTCTCAGTGCCGGTCAGCAAATAGGAGTTGTAACTCGTACCATCGGGTAGAGGAATCAACTCATCGAAGATTCTCCGGTCCCAGTCCACGGAACCCACCCACTGCACGCCATCAACTACCTTACGTGCTTGCATATCGCACACTCCTCACTCATCCAAGAGTCGTTTCTCGCCCTTCAACTCCTGAACCTTCGATATTTCCTGGGCCACCTCCAAAGTGCCGAGGTACTCCCCACTTGAACTTCGCACCGGAAAGTAGCGGATATACAACTTCATGCCGCGCATCTCTATCCAGAATTCCGCCACGTTCCTCGTGCCGGCCCTGAATTCGTCGATGATTTGCTCGACTTTCGTAACACTCTTCTCTGGATGGCACTTCTGAACCGGCAGGCCCAGGGCCGAATATGGCCGCTTGAAGACCCTGTCTGCATGGCGGTTCCAGTAGCGTAGTTTGTCGCCTCCATCGACGAACGAGATGTCGAACGGAAGAGATTCGAGGACTCCTTCGAGCTGCGCTGGCGTCAGGTTCTCAATCATGTGTACCCCTCCCAACCGGATCGGGCCGGATCGAGTCTGCATCCACTGATCGTCCGGCCACTTCCGCTCCATGTTGCACCATTTCGATTGTGCCAAGATATCGGCCTTCCTCATTTCTCAAAGCAAACCACCGAAACCGCGTGACAGCTCCATCGACGTTCACCCGACGATCCACCACATCACGTACACCGCTCTTCAGCTTCTCCAGAACCCGATTCACCCTGGGTACGCTTGAAGCCTTATGACAGGACTGGGCAGGACAGCCGAGGGCTGACGGCTGCCATGCGGGACCTCTATCCGCCGTCCGATTCCAGAATCGAACGGTGTCATCGGCGTCAATGAACGCCAGCTCCATCGGCAGTGCGTCAAGCAATTCACCCATCTCTTCAAGCGTCATGTCTTGTATCACAGGTGCTTCCCCTTGGCAGGCTGGGTCTCTCGGAGCCGCCTCCGCCCCTCGTAGCGGGCCTTCCCTTCTTCGTACAGTTTCTGCTCCTCACGAGTACTGATTATCAGGGGCGGAACTCGTGTAGGGTTGCCCTCCGCATCAAGTGCGACGGTCGTAAAATACGCGGTGAGAGCCTGGATTCGACGCCCAGACAATAAATCCTCGGCGTCAACGTCCACGCGTACCTCCATGGATGTCCGCGCCACGAAGGTAATGCGCGCATGCATCAATACCAGTCCACCCACTCTGACTCGGCTGTGGAAATTCATCTCCTCCACGTTAGCCGTCACCGCATTCCTGCGGGCATGCCGGCAGGAGACCACCCACGCCGCATTGTCCATGACCTTCATCAACTCACCGCCGTGCACATAGCCGGCCACGTTGGACTGATCCGGAAGCATTATCTGGGCCATGTCCACCGCGGAATATGCCGCGGTTCTGCCTTCAAGCGTCTGTCCCTGGCGCAGTGCGTCCCGAAGCAGGCTCAGTAGATTCTGGTGCTTCTCCTCCGCTACGGCCGCATCTCTGAAGTAGTCGGCAATCTCGTCGAAGCCTTCAGAGCGTGCCAGGGCCTCCATACTGGGATACGTTCCGAAGTCACGAACCTGGTCCCCGGATGTGGCAATCTCCAGGAACCGTACCGGATCCACCCGGTCAAACAGGTAGGACAGGCCATGACGCGCAACCTCGGCCTCATTCCGGGCTGTTGCCATCAGGATGTCAGCGGTCTGTTCGAGACCCGAAGCTTTCGCCAGCGACGCAAAGTATGAGTAACGCTGGAACAACTCGGACTTCGCGCCTACCGCCCTCCTCAGCGAGTCGCCAGTTTGACTGGCGTTCAGATCACGAGGCTGCGTCATGAGCTAGTCTTTTACCTTTTCAAATTCGCTCTTCGCGGCCCCACAGACCGGACAAGTCCAATCCGCTGGCACGTCCTCAAACGCCGTGCCAGGCTTGACGCCGTTGTCCGGATCTCCGGCAGCCGGATCATAGATATAGCCACATACGGTGCATCGATACTTGCTCATCTCTTATTTCTCCTTCTGAGGCGCCACGTAGCTTGGTGCGCTGCGCGGAGTCAGTCCCTTCTTTACCTGGTGATAGTAGGCGTACGACATGGGAACTCCATCACTGAGGACACCCGCCGCAACAACCTTTCCGACAAACATCGTGTGCGTCCAGACATCCAATTCGCGATCCACTTCAACCTCAAGGTAGGCCGTGGCGTTTTCAGTGACCACGGGAACCCCCGTAGCTCCGGGCTGCGTCTTGACGCCATCCAGCTTGTCAACATCGCGGCCGGACCTGAATCCGAAACGACCAATGAATTCCAGTGGCGTCTGTTCCGACAGGACGGATGCCACAAATCGCCGGCTCGCCGACACGTACTCGTGGGTAAGGTTCTGTTTATTGAGGCAAACGGCCAGAGCCGCCGGTTCGGAGCATACCTGGAAGACGGTGTTGGCAACCTGTGCATTCGCGCGGCCATCCCGCACCGAGCTGACGATATACATGCCATAGCTGATGTGGTGCAGCGCCTCAGTCTGAATTGGCGCCGGCGCTTCTATCGGCGTGGCCTGTGCGGCCCCTCCCGCCCGGGCGGACGGTTCGGCCTTCGCAGCCTTTGCGGGCTTTTCGGACTTCGCCGGCTTCGTTGGTTTCGTTGACTTCGCTGTATTCTTTGCCACTACATTAGGTCCTTCTCGCTGGACTCAATGGCGCGCTGCAGTTCAGCGTTAAGCGCATCCGGAAGTCCTTCGATATCTACATGCAAGAATCCTCTGACGATAGTCGAGGCCGCCTCGTCGCGCGTCAGACCCCGGGCCATCAGGTATTGCAACTCTTCTTCCGCAATCTTGCCGACGGCCGCCTCATGATAGAGGTCGATACCCGCCACAGTGCCTCGCAATTCAGGAATAGCATGGATGATTCCGCCGTCATTCATTATGAGGCCGCGACACTCGAGATGGCCCTTGACGTCACGGGCATTGCCTTCGATGTAGCCGCGGGCGATGATCTCGCCCCCCTTGCTGATGGCCCGCGAAACCACTTCCGTACGGGAGGCCGGCGCATCAAGATAAACTCGCGAACCCACGTCTATTCTGCCGCCGGGGAAACCCGCAATGACGCTATTGAAGCGCACAGTGGCTCCCTCGCCGACACAGCGGGCCACGGGATTCGACTGCAGATCGAGCACCGGTCTCATGATCACGTAGTTGCTGATGAACGTGGCGCCTTGTTCAACGACGATTCCTGTTCTCGGCCGAACGGCAATGCCGGGCTGCCAGTTGTGAATCATCGTGAAAGTGAGCTTGGCGCCCCGCCGCACATAGAATTCGGTCACGCCCATGTGCAGTCCGGAGTTCGTGTGCGGCCCCGACGTGCAACCCGTGATGATGTGAAGCTCCGAGCCTTCTTCGGCGATAACCATGTTGTGCACGCCCTGAGCCAGACCCTCGGTCTCCAGATAGAGGCACGCTTGAAGCGGCAGCACAATCTTGTGACCGGCAAGCGCCCGAATGAAATACCCGCTTTGTCCGGATTCGTCCACCCGCGACGTGAAGCGGTCAGTGTCGGCCGCCACCGCGTTCCACCACAACGGCGTCATCCAATCGTACGTGTCTAACGCCGTGCGAACCGCCATCAACTCCAGTCCGTCGTCAGACCTGGATACGTGTACCGGCGAATGGTCTATCTGGACGAACGTACCCGAACGGCCGAGGCCACTGTCAACCATGACTCCGGACTCGAGCATGCGTGACTTGACTTCGCCCGGCAAACCACGCGGGTCATCACGATAGGGTTGCACAGGACCGGAAGCCAGGTAGTCCTCCGGGTCCGGTTCAGTATGACTGCATGGCGCCGTTGGGTTCGGTGTGCCTCTCCGCGCCTCCGGGATCATCTCACGCATCGACAGCACTCCTCGTAGCCACACTGCTTGATGGTGGTCAATATCTCCTGTGGGTCTCCACCACAGGAGAGTCGACCGTCAATCATGACGTACCCGGTATGCACACTTACGTAGTCCAGGATATGCCCGGTGTGCGTGATTATCAGTCCCGAGTGACTTCGTTCCCGGATCCTCACGTCCTTCTGAAGAAGTCTGTTGATGAGGTCGCCGATCAGCGAGATGTTCACAAGGTCGACGCCGGATTCCGGCTCGTCCAGAAGCACGAAGTCGGGATTCTGCGCAAGCAACTGCAGCAACTCGGAGCGCTTGATCTCGCCGCCGGAGAAGCCATAGTTCAAGTCCCGGTCCATGAACTCGGAGAGTCCGGCCGCAGCCGCCATTCCATGGACCTCTCCTTCCGCGGCATCCCTGCGCAAGCAGGCCTCCACCATATCCCGCATCTTCACTCCCCTCACAACCGGAGGCCGCTGAAACGACATCCCCATTCCCAAACGTGCACGCTCATCGAGCGTCATGCCCGTGACGTCACGCCCCTTGAACGCGATGCTTCCTCGCGACACATGGCAATTCGGAAACCCCATCAGCGTCATAAGCAGAGTGCTCTTGCCGCTGCCATTGGGTCCGAAGAGTGCGACGCTTTCCCCATACCGTATGTCGAGGTCGATGCCGTGCAATATCTCCACGCCACCGACCGCGACATGCAGGTCCCGGACTGAAAGCATCTCTTCTTCCATGTCACTGTTCATGGGCAAGTTGGCACTACCCCTCAATCGTCCATCTCTCTTTCACGGTGAACCATCCTGCCGGGTCGGTCAGATACTCATAGCTGTCCAGTAGCGCAAGATGGTGCTGCCGCTCTTCGCCTGCCAGAGTGTTATAGAATTTCTTCTCGCCCTCAGAATCGGTCTCAGCGGCGCGAGTTCGATACATGTCGTAGGCTCGCAACTCGTTGGACATCGCTGCCTGCATGGCATCCAGTTCGGAACGGCCGACCTTCACCTGTTCCGGGGACGTCTTGTTGAAAGACGAAATGACCTTCTTGAGGTACTCCCCTTCCCACGCGGGCGCGTCGATGTCCGGCCACCCTCTACCTTTGCCCAACTCTACCTCGATCTTCTGGAAGCGTTTCGCGTGTTCATCTTCCTCAGTTGCCAAACGCTGGAACAACTGCTTGGCAAGAGGGCTCACCGAGTTGGCCGCTGCCGCCTGATAGTAACCCTTCTCCCGAACTTCGATTGCCAGGGCAGTCTGCAGGGTTTCCATCCGCTTTTCGTTGGTGTCTTTCATCTTCAAAACCTCCTCCTATTCCGACTGCTGCCAACAGAACTACGAATATCGTTGTTTCAAAGTTGTGAGGTCCCGCAAGTGCATTCGTTCCTCCCGGATTATCCCGTCCACCGCCGCGCGATCTCGCTGAGGCACAAGGCTCTTCATCGCCGAATAGAACAGGATTGAGTCCTTCTCGGCGCCAAGCGCAAGCTGAAGCGCCTCCGCCGGACCCGCCGCACGTCGCGCCAGGTCCCTCGCGACCTGATCGTTCGTGAATACGGATGAATCAATGAGCGCCTGGAGATATCCCCGGTATTCGTCCTCTTCGTCCTCAGGCACAACCGGCCCCCCACCTGTCTTGGATTGCAGTGTCTGGAACACTTTGATGTGGTGCCGTTCCATATTCGCAAGCTGACGATACGCGTCATTGAGAGATTGGTCCGATGCGAGCTGAGCCAGCGAGTCGTAATAGGCCACGCCATTCCTCTCGATTCCCAGCGCGATGTCATACAACTCTCTAGCGGTTAGAACTGCCATTTGCACCTGCCTCCTCAGTGTCCTCTCTTACGCCTTCTTCGTCGCGTCCGGACGTTGCCGGTGGATTCTGGCAATCCATGCAGAGACCTCTGAACTCCAGGACGTGGCTTCTGATACGTAAACCCGTAGTTGCCGCGACACGCCTATCCAGTTCCAGGTCAGCCGGCTCTTGAATGTCAACCATGGCCCCGCACGATTCGCAACAGAAATGTTGATGCATCATTGTGCATCCGTCGTACCTGCTCACCCCATCAATGCGTTCACAGAGCCGTACCTCGCCCGACTCACACAATAGCTTCAGGTTCCGATAGACGGTGCCAAGACTGATACCTGGAACGCGTTTCCTCACCTCACCGTAGATCCATTCGGCGGTTGGATGACGCTTTGTGCCGCGTACCACCTGCAGTATGGCCTCACGCTGCCTCGAAGTCCTCATCTGTAATTAGTAATGGTAATTGTTACCACTTTCCTCATGCAACCCGGTGACGCCGACAAAAGAGAACGATCATCATCATTGGACGGGGGTGAGTAGCGGTGATATGGCAAAGCGACCACAACCCGGGCGAGCCGTCGACAACAGGTGGTGCCAAAATGTATGCCGTTGGAGTGCGCTCATCGTCATCATCATCTTCACCTCCCGCGCTTCCGCAGAGCGGCATAGCGAGTTACAGGCCGATTCTAGCGAGGGGATATCGGGCTGTCAAACAGGTATCGCCGCGGTGACGCATGGTCAGCCAGCACGAGCACATCATCCGGCAGCGAGTTTCCTACCCGCGGCTCGGGCCTGTTCAATATAGTCCGGATGCTTCATCACCTCAGCCATGCCATCGAGACCCCTGAAAAGAAGTTCGTCGAAGTCACGTATGCCGGCAGCATCGAAGAAGTACTTGGCCGTGAGCGACACCCCCAGAAACAATTGAGGCCCGCGAGTTGCCCCCTGGGCGATAAGCAGTCCGCGACGGGTTTCGAGGTCGGGCTGCCACGATTTCAGGACGTATCGTCTGACCCACAGCGCCTGGCATCGATCCACCATGGCTTTGGCCTGGCCCGAGAGGCCGTAGAAGAAGACCGGCGAAGAAAGGATGATGCGGTCCACGGAGACGATGAGGTCATACAGGGAAGTCATATCATCGTGGATGGAACAGGTTCCATCCACTGCGCAGTGGTAGTACTCGGAACACGGGCCCACGTTCAATTCGCATATCCGCACAACGCGGGTAGACGCACCGGCCTCCTCGGCACCACGGAGAGCTGCGTTAAGCAATATGTCAGTGTTACTACCTCGACGCGGACTACCCATCAAGCCGACAACCTGCATTCATCCCTCCAGCCGAAATTGTTACATCGTTGTCCGGCGCTACGCAACGCTCGCCGGATCGACGTCCACGACCCAACCCCGGGGCAGTGCGAGTCCGGCCAGCGCGTCAGCGGGCCGTGACCCCCGGAGCGTCAAGTGCCAACGGTAGCGACCGCGGAGGCGACGCACGAAGGCAGGCGACGGGCCCGTGATGCGCCCATCTGTGGAAGACAGTCTGTGCGACACTATGCCGTGGATGCGTTCGACTTCCAACCTGCACTTGTCCTCATTGGTATGAGAATAAACGAGGCGCACCACAGAACTGAAGGGTGGATAGTACGAATCCTTGCGGTACCGTATCTCTTCCTCATAGAACCCACGGTAATCATGCAGCGCCGCACTTCGCACAACGTAATTGTCAGGCTCATACGTCTGCACCACAACGCGTCCCGGCTTCACTCCTCGACCGGCGCGCCCCGACGCCTGAGATATCAGTTGAAAGACCCGTTCACACGATCTGTAGTCCGGCACGCTCAAGCCCACATCGGCGCTGACGACACCGACAAGAGTAACGTCGGGAAAGTGGTGCCCCTTGGCCACCATCTGCGTCCCCACAATCACGTCTACCAGACCTTCCAGCACGGAATCCTGCAAGGCGGAGCCCGTTCTCGTACCGGCCGGGACGTCACTGTCCCAACGCACCACGCGGGCCTGCGGAAACGTCGCGCGCACCTGCTCAACCACGCGCTGTGTGCCGATACCCAGGAAGCGAATCTGGTTGCTGCGGCACTGAGGGCAGCGGCCGGGTACCGGCACGGCGTAGCCGCAGCGATGACACAAGAGGCTGTTCTGCGCGGAGTGATGTGCGAGCGCCACAGAGCATCGCGGGCACGTGAACACGAATCCGCAATGCCGGCACTGAACCATGGTGGCCGCGCCGCGCCGATTGAGGAACAGGAGCACCTGCTCGTGACGAGACAAAGCTTCGCCCATGGCGGCTCGAAGCGAACGGCTGAAAATGTCGTAGTTACCGGCACGCAATTCATCGCGCATGTCGACTACTTCAACCGGAGGAAGTCCTGCTGTGCCGCCGATACGTTGTGGCAGTTCAAGCAAGCTCGTCATGCCTGACGACGCACGATAGAACGTCTCAACGTCAGGGGTCGCACTGCCGAGAAGCAGCACGGCACCTGCAGCCTTTGCGAGTTCTCGTGCCACACCCCGCGCGTGGTAGCGCGGCGCCACGTCATCCTGTTTGTAGGTCCACTCATGTTCCTCGTCGATCACGACAAGCCCCAGCCGGTCGACAGGCGCAAACAGTGCGCTGCGAGGGCCGATCACGATATCCACCTGACCGCTATTGATTCGCTCCCATTCATCGAGTTGCTGCCCCACGCTGAGGCCGCTGTGCAGCAGAGCGACGCGTCCCGGGAATCGCGAGACAAACCGCTCGACGATCTGCGCCGTAAGCGCGATCTCCGGGACAAGGCACACCACGCGACGCCCTCCGGAAAGTGCATGCCGAGCCGCGCGCAGGTACAACTCAGTCTTGCCACTGCCAGTGACGCCGAACAGGAGGTACTCGGAGAATCCGCCGCTGTCCAGTCCCGCGGTGATGGGCCCCAAAGCATTGCGCTGCGCGTCGGTGAGTTCGGGAATTTCGGACGCGCTCGGTTGGCGGGTCGAAAGCGTCTCACGCCAGACCCGCCGTTCCTCGAGTGCGACGAAACCTCCCGACTGCATATCGCGGAGCGCCGCCGGCGTGGCGCCTGTGGCGGCCCGGAGTTCTCCGGCTGTCGCAGTACCGCCGCCTCCAACGAGGTATTCCAGGACCCGCCTTTGTCGAACTCCCCGGAGCTGTTTCAGGGACGCAAGGTTGGCGTTTGCATCGGCCGCGGTGCCGCACAATGAGACTACAATTTCGGTGCGCGCTCGAACGCGGCGCTCTCGCGGCACTTCCCGTCTGAGCAGCACCCCCTTCTTGACCAGCCCTTCCACCACCGGACGCACGTTGCGTCCGCGGTCAAATGTTCGCAAACGAGACAGCGCTAATGGACCTTGTGCCTCAACCTGGGTGACCAGGTTGATTTCGCGCGGACTAAGCCCTGACATCGAGCCCTCGCCAACGCCCGCAGATGCGTACACGGCCTCGGGACGACGTTCGAGACCGGGCGGGAGAAACAGCGACAGCGCCGAGAACAATGTACTGAGGTAGTAACCACTGATGAATGACGCAAGGGATAGCTGCGCGTTGGAAAGAGCAAATTCGGAATAGGTCGCCGCAATAGCCCGGGTGACTTCGTGCTCGGGCTGCGAAGTTACGGCAACGATGACGCCGCGGACAATCCGGGCGCCGAAAGGAACCCAAACCACCTGACCGGGGCGGACATCGACGCCCTCCGGAACGCCATACGAATACGTGGAGCGTCCCGAGGGGGCATCGACTGCTACCTCAACATAGGGCATCAGCCAATAATGAAGGCGCCGCTACTCTTCGGGTTCTTCAGCCTTTTCTGCCTGGATGCCCGGAGAGCGCTTCTCCTTGAGCCTCGCTCGTTTCGCGCTCAACTCGCGCATGTAGTAGAGCTTCGCCCGCCTGGCCTTGCCTCTGCGAATCACCTCTACGCCTTCGACGAGCGGCGACTGGTATGGCAGCGTATATTCCACGCCGACGCCGTAAGCAACTCGCCTCACCGTAAACCGGCCGCCATCAACACCGCGCCGGATGCGGATGACCATACCCTGAAAGTGCTGTACGCGCTCTCTTTCGCCCTCGCGTACTCGCACCGAGACACGTACAATGTCGCCTGGAGAAAACTGCGGAATGCCCTCATTCACCTTCGGCTTCACGATCTCTCTGATATCCATGCTCGCTCCTTGTCACTCAATGTTACTCTATTCAACAAGTCCGGACGCCTCGCCGCAGTCTTCAGAATGGACTGGCGGCGTCTCCAGGCCGCAATTTCGCCATGGTTTCCCGACAGCAGCACCGGCGGCACATCCCACCCTCTGAATTGCTCCGGGCGCGTGTAGTGGGGGTATTCCAGCAGCCCGGCCGCGTGCGATTCATCGCCGCTGGATTCCTCGGAACCCAGAACGCCGGGCAGCAATCTCACTACCGCGTCGATGACCACCATCGCGGCAATCTCGCCGCCGGTAAGGACATAATCGCCAACACTGATTTCATCGGTGGCCAGATACTGCGACACGCGTTCGTCCACTCCCTCGTAGTGGCCGCACAAGAGCACCAGATGCGGACACCCGGCCAGTTCTCCGGCTATCTGCTGGGTGAATAGACGTCCCCGTGGCGACAGGAGAATCACAGGCGCCCGCGCGTCGCCCGTCTGCTCGAGAACATGCTCGACAGCCTCAAACACAGGCTCGGGCTTGAGCACCATCCCCGCCCCTCCACCGTACGGGTAGTCGTCAACGGTCGCGTGCCGGTCATGCGCGAAATCACGAATGTTGTGAGTGACGACCTCAACTAAGCCACGTCCCTCTGCCCTCTTCACAATGCTGTGGCTGAAGGGCGAGACAAACATCTCCGGAAACAGGCAAAGGACGTCTATACGCATCGCAATCTCGAAACACCGGCATCACCAAGCTGTGAATTTTACCACATATACGTACCGAAATGAATTCACCCGCGCACAGCCATCTATGACCATTGGGGGGTAGCCAGGCACTTGACAAACCGTAAATGGAAGCCTTAAATAGCCTAGTGGGGAGAAATGGGGAGAAAGGGTGGAAATTGCTTAAGCGGGGTAGAAGCGGATGTTCTTTGGTGAGCATGTCTACAAACTAGACGACAAAGGCCGGGTCCCTCTTCCCCCCAAGTTCCGCAGGGACATGCGAGAGTCCGTTGTCCTGACCAAGGGCACGGAGAAATGCATACGCGTCTATCCGCTGGCGGAATGGAAACGGCTTGCGGACGAACTGGCATCGAAAGCGGTGACGTCCGCCAGCCAGCGCAAGCTCAGCAGGGCGATATTTGGGACCGCATATTCGGCTGAGTTCGACAAACAGGGCCGCATGGCGCTGCCCCTTGCGCTACGGCTGCATGCCGAGATAGGCGAATCCGTCGTGGTTGTGGGTGTCAACCAGTCGGTCGAACTCTGGAACGAGGATCTCTGGAAGTCAGAGAAGGCGTCCTCCGAGGAGCAGGCCGAGAAGATACTGGAAGGCATGGGAGGCAGTTGAGCACCGGCGCTCTTCCCCCCGCGGCCCATGTCCCGGTGATGGTGACTGAGGCTATGGAGGCACTGAACGCTCATCCGGGCGGCTGGTACGTAGACTGTACTCTGGGTGCAGGTGGACACTCCCGCGCCATCCTGGAACGGATCCAACCCGGCGGACACCTCCTTGGTATCGACGCCGACCCCGCTGCGCTGGTAACCGCATCGAAGGCTCTCAGCACATTCGGTGATGTCCTGGTACTCGCACAGGCCAACTTCTCCGAAATAGGGCGTGTCTGCCAGGAGCGCGGGTTCACGGCCAATGACGGCATCTTGTTCGATCTTGGAGTTTCATCAATGCAGTTGGATATCGCAGAGCGAGGTTTCAGCTTCCAACGGGAGGCACCGCTCGACATGCGTTTCGATACGACTTCGGGGCCCAGCGCGGCCGACATTGTCAATAGCTACAGCGAGCAGGAAATCGCTCGCATACTCTGGGAGTACGGCGAAGAGCGGTATTCCCGGCAAATCGCGCACAGGATCGTCGAGCAAAGGCCGATCCTGTCCACATTACGACTTGCGCACCTGGTGCAGCAGGTCCTGGGCAGCAGGCGTGGAAGAATCCATCCTGCGACCCGCACATTCATGGCACTTCGCATCGCGGTCAACCGGGAGCTGGAGAATCTCAAACTGGCCATGGAGCAGACGGCAGAACTTCTGCGCGCCGGCGGCAGGCTGGTTGTCATCAGCTACCACTCTCTCGAGGACCGCATCGTGAAGCAGTTCATGCGAGCTGAGGCAGCGGAGCACGCTTTCTCGCTCATCACAAGGAAGGTCATACGACCTACTTCGTTGGAGTCCAACTCCAATCCCCGTAGCCGCAGTGCGCGGCTCAGAGTCGCTGAGCGTCTAGCGTAGGCACGGTCTGCGCCTCGGTGACTGACGGAATCTAAGGAGGTGAATATGGCCAAAGGGATAATAACCGCTATAGACGTGGGCACCACCAAGATAGCCACGATCGTGGCAAACGTCAGGAGCCAGGACGACATCGAGGTCCTCGGTGTGGGCGTTGTGCCAAGCCACGGGCTTCACAAGGGCATCGTCGTCAACATGGATGAAGCCAAAGACGCGATTGCTACCTCCATCCAGGAGGCGCAGAAGATCAGTGGCATGAGAGTGGACTCGGTGTATGTTGGTGTGACAGGGCGTCACATCAGCAGCATCAACAACAAGGGCGTAGTAGCCATACCGCGCTCAGACCGCCTGGTGAGGTCGGACGACCTGCAGAGAGTCCTGGCCGCTTCAAGAAACGTTGCGGTGCCCGAGGGCAAGAAGCTCCTGCATGCCATCCCCCGGTACTACACGCTTGATGGCGAGGAACGTGTGAAGCAGCCCGTGGGAATGCACGGCACAAGGCTCGACGTCGAGACTCACATCATCACCGCGTCCGTATCCTCGGTGCAGAACCTGGTCAAGGTTATCCGCAGCATCGGCGTGCAAGTTGAGGACCTTGTGTTGGAACCACTGGCCAGCGGCGAGGCCGTCCTCACACCGCAGGAGCGGGAGAGCGGCATCATCATGGCCGATCTTGGCGGCGGCACCACGGACATCGCGGTATTCAAAGACGGCGATATCTATCACACTGCAATCATCCCGGTGGCCGGATATCAGATCACAAGTGACATCGCCATCGGGCTTGGACTCCCCTTCCACGTTGCGGAGAGGATGAAGAAGACCTATGGCAACGTGACCCCCGGACTCGACGTAGGCAAGGAACAGGAGTTGACAGGCATCGAGAACGGGCACACTGCTTCGTACCGCGAACTCTGCGACATCGTGAGGTCGCGGATGGAAGAACTCTTTGAGCTGATCCTTCTTGAGCTACCCACCACTGATTACCAGCGCCTGGCTCCTTGCGGTCTGGTGCTCACGGGTGGAACTGCGAATCTCGCAGGGCTGGTGGAACTGGGCAGACAACAGATCAAGATGCCGGTACGCAGAGGAGCTCCGCTCGGCAGTGGCGTCTACGGAATCACCGACATTCTCCGTGACTCGGCATACGCAACGACTCTGGGTCTGGTGCTATGGCAGGCCCGTAGCCGCGAACCGTCAGCGTGGCAGGGAAAACGATCGACTATGTTTGGTGGGATAGGCAAGCTTCTGCGCAAGCTCTTCCGGGGTTAGGAATTGACTGTCGTGCAGGTATAACAACAAGGAGGAAGAAATGGCCAAGACAACTTATACACCGGCCCCGGCCCGAATCAAGGCGATCGGCATCGGCGGCGGTGGCACGAACGCAATCAATCGCATGGTACGGGAAGGCATCCGAGGCGTTGAATTCATAGCGATGAACACGGATGCTCAAGCGCTGGCGCTCGCAGAGGCACCCACCCGGATCCAACTCGGCGAGAAACTGACGCGCGGACTGGGGGCGGGAGGAGATCACCGCGTGGGTCACAAGGCGGCGGAGGAGAGCAGGCAGACCATTCAAGAGGTCGTTGAAGGTGCGGACATGGTATTCGTATCGGCCGGAATGGGTGGCGGCACAGGCACCGGCGGCGCCTCCGTGGTAGCACAGACCGCGAAAGAATCCGGCGCACTGACCATCGGCGTGGTTACCAAACCGTTCAAGTTCGAGGGTGGCCACCGCTCCGAGGTCGCCGAGGAAGGCATTATCAGCCTTACCGAGAAAGTCGACACGCTCATCATCATTCCGAATGACCGTCTGCTGCACCTGTGCGACAACAAGACGACCGTGGACGCGGCGTTCCGGATGGCGGACGAGGCGCTGTTGCTTGGCGTGCAGGCAATCTCAGAAGTCGTCACCGTCCCCGGACTCATCAATCTTGACTTTGCGGACATCAAGTCAGTGATGAAGGACGCGGGGCCTGCATGGATGTCGGTAGGGCGAGGCACCGGCCAGAACAGGGCCATCGAGGCCGCCAAGGCGGCGCTGGCGAGCCCGCTGCTGGATGCACAGGTCACCGGGGCCAAGGGCGTGCTGTTCAATATCACGGGCGGCCCGAGCCTCACGCTGTTCGAGTGCAACGAAGCCGCCAGCGTCATCAGCGAATCGGTCGATCCGAGAGCCAACATCATCTTCGGAGTCGTGTTCGACCCCAAGATGGACAGCGAGATCAAGATCACGGTGATTGCAACCGGCTTCACCAGCCAGTATGGCAAGGGTTCGCCGGACACCGAAGAACTGAGACGGCTGATGAAGGGCGGCGGTGAAACACTCGACGTCCCCTCTTTCCTGCGGCGCAGCCAGCGCCACGCGGGCGGGCAGCTCACTCAGGCACTGAGACAGAACGAAGTGACGCCCCAGTCCTCCCGGCTTTCCTGGCAGTAGAACCGGTACTCAAGGGGGGACGGCCCGGGCCGTCCCCCCTTTCATCTCAGTCGAATCGCACAACCCGATTGTGGCCCACTATATCTGGTGGTAGAATGACAAGATACCACAAGGAGTGGGGATTGCCTCATGAGATGCCCGTTTTGCGGCGCCCCTGACTCGCGAGTAATCGACTCCCGCGGCATCGACGAAGAGGTGCGGCGCAGGCGAATCTGCCCCACCTGCGGAGCGCGTTTCACCACATCCGAACGTGTGCAGAATCAGTCCCTGTTCGTCGTCAAGAAAGACGGCCGCAGGGAACCATTCGACCGTGACAAGCTGGCTGCGGGCATCAGAAAGGCCTGCGAGAAACGCCCCCTGCCGACCGGGACGGTGGAACGGCTCATTTCAAGCATCGAAGAACGCGTTCATGATTTTGGCAGACCGGAGGTATCGAGCACCACGATTGGCGATACGGTGATGGATGAACTTGAGAAGGTGGACCACATCGCCTACATACGATTCGCGAGCGTGTACCGCGAGTTTGCCGACATTGGGGCACTGAAGGACGCGCTGGAAAGTCTTTCAGCGGGACAGGACATCCGGATGCATCCCGATGAAGTCCAGGGAAAGACCCAGGGCTAGGTGAAGGAGAGCAGTCATGGCACGGAGAGCGCACCCGAAAGAGCAGGCGCCAGTCACCAGCGACAATGTCGCCAAAGCCGTGTTCTCCGCTGCGGAGTCCGTGGGTGTGACTGACAGGAGTCTACTGGAGCAACTCACTGAAAAGATGAGCGAGCAACTCGGAGTTGCGCAGCCCTTACCAGGCATGGAGGATTTCGTAGCCGCGGATGTGAAGCCGCGCACGCGAAAGCCTGTCGCTCGGCGCCTTCAAGACGTGCCCCTCAAACTGGCGCCCGCACGCGAAGACGTAACCGCCTCATCAGGCCTCGTCCTGACCAGTAACGCGCTGGTGGTCCTTGAACGCAGATATCTGCTCAAGAATCCCGACGGCTCGCTCGCCGAGACGCCTGAGGAATTGTTCCGCCGGGTCGCCAGCCATGTTGCTCACGCCGAGGCATTATTGACACCTGATGGCGACGAGCAACTTTGGGCAGCGCGATTCTATGATGCCATGACGCGTCTCGAATTCCTGCCCAACTCACCCACGCTGATGAACGCCGGACGCGAACTTGGTCAACTGTCGGCCTGTTTCGTGATTCCGGTCGAAGATTCGATGGAATCCATCTTCGATGCGGTCAAATACACCGCGCTTATCCATAAGAGCGGTGGAGGGACCGGGTTCTCGTTCTCACGTTTGCGTCCGGAGCGGGACCGGGTCGGCAGCACGGGTGGGGTAGCGAGCGGTCCGATCTCATTCATGCAGGTGTTCGACAAGACCACCGATGTCATCAAGCAGGGCGGCATGCGGCGTGGCGCCAACATGGCCATCCTTAATGTTACTCACCCCGATATCCGGCGCTTCATTTCCATAAAGAGGGAGCCCGGCGTCCTCACCAATTTCAACCTGTCCGTGGGCGCTACCGACGAGTTCATGCAGGCCGTGCATTCCGATGGCGAGTACGCAATGGTGAATCCGCGAACCCACGAAGTGGTCGAAATGGCGCGCGCCAAAGAGGTATTTGACCTCATTGTCGACATGGCCTGGCAGTCGGGAGATCCCGGCATAGTCTTCCTGGACGAGATAAACCGCTACAACCCTACTCCCCACCTGGGAAAGATCGAGAGTACCAACCCTTGCGGGGAACAGCCCCTGCTTCCCTACGAGTCCTGCAATCTGGGCTCCATCAACCTCGCGCGGATGGTGACGTGCGATGCTGAGGCCACGTCCGTCAACTACGAACTACTCGGCAGAACGGTGTCCACGGCGGTGCGTTTCCTTGACGATGTCATCGAGGTCAACCGGTTCCCGCTTGACGAGATTCGAGAGAGGACTCTCGCTACGCGAAAGATAGGTCTCGGTGTGATGGGATTTGCCGACCTGCTATTGAAACTGGGCATTCCCTATAACAGCGAGGCGGCGGTAGTGACGGCCGAAGAAGTCATGGGGTTCATATCGGACACAGCAAACGAAGCGTCCCTCGCCTTGGGGCTCGAACGAGGTGTGTTTCCCGCGTTCGGCGGAAGTACGTATGACACAGACGGCGGCCCGGCATACCGCAACGCGTCCCGTACTACGATCGCGCCAACCGGCAGCCTCAGCATCATCGCCAACTGTTCAAGCGGCATCGAACCGCTCTTTGCGCTTACGTATGTCAGGCACATCCTGGACGGAGAGGACTTCCTTGAGGTGAATCCCCTCTTCGAGGACGAGGCGCGCCGCCGAGGGTTCTATAGCGAGAAACTGATGAGGGCGCTTGCCGGCGGTGCCCGGCTTGGAGACATTCCGGACATACCGGAGGACGTGAAACGAACGTATGTGTGCGCCTACGACGTGGCCCCCGAGTGGCACGTGTCGATGCAGGCAGCTTTTCAGCGCCACACCGACAGTGCTGTCTCCAAGACGGTGAACTTCCCGCGGACCGCGACCCGAGAGGATGTCGCGAGTGTCTACATGCGGGCATTCGAGCAACACCTGAAGGGCATCACTATCTACCGTGACGGTAGCCGCAGCGATCAGGTCCTCTCGACGGGTGGCGGCAAGACAGCCGAGAAGCCCAGCATCACCCCTCGGGCACGCCCCAAGATAACCCGTGGCGTCACCGAACGCGTCAACACCGGCTGCGGCAATATGTACGTGACCATCAACTTCGACGACGAGGGAGTGTGTGAGGCATTCGCCACACTCGGCAAAGCCGGAGGATGCGCCGCAGCACAACTCGAAGCAACAAGCAGGCTCATCTCCAATGCGTTGCGCTGTGGCCTTGACCTCGGCTCCATAGTCAAGAATCTGCGAGGCATTCGCTGTCCCTCCATCTCGTGGGAGCAGGGCAAGGCGGTGATGTCTTGCGCCGATGCCATCGCGGGCGTCCTGGAGAAGTACACGGGCGATGGGGCTGCGCCGGCTCACCACCAGATCCAGACCGGACCAGGTGGCCAGTGCCCGGAATGCGGAGGCGGGCTCATTCATCAAGAGGGTTGCAGCATCTGCACATCATGTGGCTACACCAAGTGTTCGTAGGGTACTGAGGAGGAGCACGGCGTGACGACGTCTCGGGGACGCTACTACGCGGGACTTCAGCAGATCACCGCGGTTGCCAACTCGGGCCTCACGCTACGCCGAACCTGCAACGCAATCGCGAAGATTGTCGCCGGTTCGATGGACATGACCGGGTGCCGTGTCCTGCTCCTGAACGCCAAGACCGAATATCTCACGACCGTCGGCGCTTTCGGCTTGAGCGACCTCTTTCTGAGAAAGGGGCCGATGGACGCGCGGAAGAGCCTTCCGGAAGTGCTGGACGGGCGCATCGCCGTGGTCAACGACGCTTCCACCGATGCTCGGGTGCAACACCCCGAGGTTGCCGAGTCGCAGCACGTGACATCGATTGTGGCTGCTCCCATCATGCATGAGACCAGCACCGTGGGAGAGTTGCGCGTCTATTCGCGGCAGTCGCACACACTGACCGATTTGGATGAGAAGTTCTTGCGGGCGGCGGCGAACCTCTGTGCGATTCTGATTGACCGGGCGGAATTGACCCAGTTCAAGGAGCGCGTAAAGAAGTCCTGCGCTAGAGCCGCCCGGGCGGTACCACCCAATCTGCCGGTGACCTCGCTCAAGCCGACCGAGTTCGCCCATGCAAGCGAAGCCGAATTCGCGAGCGTGCTCGATTTCTATCAGATTGAATGGTTGTACGAGCCTCGCTCGTTCCCGCTGGAGTGGTCGGGCGATGGTGTCTCCCTGATGTTCACGCCCGATTTCTACCTACCCGAACTCGATATGTACATCGAGTTGACTACGATGAAGCAGGAACTCATCACTGCGAAGAATCGCAAGGTTCGCAAGCTGCGCGAGATGTACCCGGACATCAAGATTCGCTTGATAACAAAGAAGGACTTCGCCCGCCTCCTGTCCAAGTATGGCTACGGGCCGATGGGAGAAGCCAAGGTGGAGGGTGTAGGCCGGGTGCTCTACAGCCAGACTCAGATTCAACGCAGGGTGCGGACGCTTGCACGCCGAATATCCAGGGACTATGCCGGTCAAAGGATCGTCATGATTGGCGTCCTGAAGGGGGTCATGTGCTTCCTCTCCGACCTGATGCAACATGTCTCACTTCCTGTGAAAGTGGACTACATGGACATCTCGCATTACGGTGGCGATGGAGAGATCGTCAAGATAACCAGGGACCTCGACTCGTCCATCGCCGGGGAGCACGTCCTCATGGTTGAAGACATCGTCGACACCGGCATGACGCTCAACTACGTGCTCTCTCACCTCGCATCACACAAGCCGGCATCTCTCCGGGTCTGCACGCTGCTCGACCGCAAACCCAGGAGACTGGCGAACGTGCAACTCGACTACGTGGGATTCGAGATTCCGGACGAGTTCGTCATCGGCTATGGGCTGGACTACAAGGATGAATACCGCAATCTGCCGTTCATCGGTGTATTGAACCAGGAGTAGTCCGCATGATGCACGACACGCCTCCGCAACCGAACATCACTCTGCTGATTTCGCGAAGCGTTATCGAGGAGACCGTCACACGGCTGGCCGCGCAGATAACAGAGGATTACCGCGGCAAACAGCTCGTCGCGGTGGGCGTCCTCAAGGGCTCGTTTATCTTCATGGCCGACCTGGTACGCAAGCTCGACATCCCCCTGGAAGTGGATTTCATCACGGTCTCGAGCTACGGCAGCGGCACGGAAAGCCGCCGCACGGTGATGCTGTGCCACGAGTTGACTACTGACGTAACAGGCAAGGACGTCCTCGTCGTCGAAGATATTGTCGACAGCGGCCACACCCTGGTCTATGTGATGCAGCATCTGGCTGACCATGGCGCCGCTTCTGTACGTCTATGCGCCCTCGCCGACAAGCCGGCACGCCGAGAGCGTCCGGTGCGGATCGACTATCTCGGGTTCACTGTGCCGGACAGATTCGTGGTAGGCTACGGACTCGACTTTGACAACAAGTTCAGATACCTGCCGGACATATACGCTCTGGAGCACAATGTCGAACCAACGTGATCTCATACGTGTTGCGAGGGGCGAAGCGCCCGCCGATCTCGTTCTGCGCCATGCCCGGATCGTCAACACGATGTCTGGCGAGGTCGAAGTCAGCAACGTCGCGCTGCACGGTGGACTCATCGCGGGTGTTGGCGAGTATAACGACGCGCTCGAATCGGTGGACCTCGATGGTGACTATCTGCTCCCTGCGCTGATCGATGGGCACACCCACATCGAGAGTTCGATGCTGCATCCTGCGCGCTACGCCGAAGCGGTTGTGCCCCGGGGTACGCTCACCGTGGTGACCGACCTGCACGAGATTGCAAACGTATGCGGCATCGAAGGCATCGATTTCGCCATCCGCTGGAGCCACCGGTTGCCGCTAGACATGAAGTTCATGGCGCCCCCGTGCGTGCCGGCGACTCCCCTGGAGACTTCGGGAGCCAGGTTGAGCCCATCGGTCATCCGCGAACTCCTGGCACGCCCCGAGATTATCGGGCTCGGCGAAGTCATGAACTACCCGGGCGTCCTGTCCGGGAGTGCGGACATGCTCGGCAAACTGGATGCCGCGCGGGGAAAGCCGATCGACGGGCACGCTCCGGGCCTCAGAGGCAAAGACCTGAATGCCTATCTGGCAGCCGGCATCATGTCCGACCATGAATGCACCACCCGCGAGGAGGCAGAAGAGAAGTTAAGCAAGGGCATGTACCTCATGGTTCGTGAGGGCTCCTCCGAAAAGAATCTCGAGGCGTTGCTCCCGGCGGTTACGGACAAGACATTCCACCGCTGCATGTTCGTGGTGGACGACCGGAGCGCGGCCGACCTCGCAAATGAGGGAGATATCGACCACGTCGTTCGCAAGGCAATCTCTCTGGGATTGGCTCCGGTCCGGGCCGTCCAGCTAGCAACCATCAATGCCGCCCACTATTTCCGCCTGTTTGACCGAGGCGCCATTTCGCCCGGAATGCTCGGACACTTGGTAACCGTGCGCGACCTGAAGGACTTCGTGATTGACCGCGTGTACCACCAGGGACTGCTGGTCGCGCGTAGTGGTCGGCCACTGTTCTCTACCAGCGTGGACCCATCAGAACTGACGGACACGATGCATCTTCAACCGCTCGAGCCGGGCGCGCTACGCATGCCATACGATCGGGACGACTTTCCTGTCGTCGAAGCGGTGCCCGGTCAGATAGTGACGCGTAAGCGCATCATGACGCCCACCGTGGTCGACGGCGAATATGTCTCGGACCCGTCGCGCGACCTGCTCAAGCTCGTCGTGGTGGAACGTCACCGTGGCACAGGCAATGTCGGCAAGGGCTTCGTGACCGGATTCGGAATCCGGCAGGGCGCACTGGCAAGTTCCGTTGGACATGACTCACACAACATTATCTGCGTCGGGGTGAGCGACGAAGATATGATCGGCGCCATTGAGACCGTCCGCCGCAACCGGGGCGGCCTGGCAGTATTCGCGGATGGCAAGCCGCTGGCAAGTTTGCCGCTTCCGGTGGCCGGATTGCTGTCGACCGAACCATTGCGCCAGGTCGTCGCGGAGCAAATGAAAGTCGAAGATGCCGCACGGCAAGTGGGCGCGCGGGTCGCCTCGCCGTTCGCGCTCCTGTCCTTCCTGGCACTTCCGGTCATACCGGAGTTGCGCGTGACCGATCTGGGCGTCGTCGACGTCGCCGAGTTCCGGGTCGTCGCCTAGCCGGTGACGGTGCTACGACAACATCGCCCGGGAAATGACCAGTTTCTGCACCTCGCTGGTGCCCTCGTAAATCTCCAATATCTTGGCATCGCGGAAATACCGCTCGATGGGCAGGTCCTTCATGAATCCGTAACCGCCATGTATCTGCAGCGACTTCCTCACCACGTCCATCGCCGCCTCTGCCGCGAAGAGTTTGGCCTGGGCCACCTCTTTGGAGAATCGTTCTCCGCTGTCCGCCAGTCTGGCCGCCCGGTAGGCCATCAGCCATGCTGCGTCCACCTGGTTGGCCATGTCCACGAGCATCCACTGAATGCCCTGGAATTCGCTTATTGGCTTGCCGAATTGGTGGCGTTGTTTCGCATAGGCGATAGCTGCGTCGAGTGCGATAGAAGCCACACCTACACCCTGCCCGGCCACATCGAGCCGCCCCTCGTCTAAGGTCGACAGTGCGATGCGCATGCCCTTGCCGATTTCACCCACCAGGTTGGCAGCCGGGATACGCACCTCGTCAAACACGAGTTCTGCAACGCTTTCCGCCCTGATGCCGAGTTTGTCCTCGATCTTGCCGATGCTGAAACCCGGCATACCCTTCTCAATGACAAATGCCGTGATGCCCCTGGCGCCCAAACTGCGGTCGACCGTCGCGAACGTAAGAATAATATCGGCCTTGTCGCCATTTGAGATGAAACACTTCTGTCCGTTCAGCACCCAGTCATTACCTTCACGGCGGGCGGTTGTCATCATGCCCGAGACATCGCTGCTGGCTTCATGCTCGGTCAGCCCGAAAGCGCACATCTTCTCGCCTTTCGCCGCGGGCACCACGAACCGTCGCCTCTGGTCTTCCGTGCCGTAGTGGTAGAGCCCGCTCAGGGCAAGGCCCAGGTGTGTGCCGATGATGGATGCCACCGAGATGCTGGCCCGCGCCAGTTCCACCGACATCAGGTACGAATCCATGAGGGAACCGCCCTGGCCGCCGTACTCCTCGGGAATCGTGAGGCCGGTCAGTCCTACCGCCGCCATCTTCTGGAACGCTTCATAGGCCAGTTCGTTTCTGCGATCCCACTCACCCGCGTAAGGCGAGATCTCAGTCTCAACGAAGTCCCTCGTCTGCCGTCGAAACATGCGTTCTTCTTCAGTCAACAGAATGTCCATGTTCTCGCTTACCTCCTGACTCGGAAACCGGTCGGTAACAAAGTTCCGGCTCAGAGGCCAGTATAACCCCGTGGCGGCACGGATTGACAGACCCTCGGGTGCTGTCTACAGTAGATACTCCCTATGGTACAGGATGTTGGACACGAGAGATTCTGCGTCATCGCCGATGACTTAACGGGCGCGATGGACACCGGTGTGGGACTCGCCCGGGCCGGGCTGTCCGCCGTCATCAACTTCTCGACCGCGGCGCGAATCGAATCAGACGCAGTGGTGGTCACCACCGACAGTCGCGCGGAGACGGCACCACGCGCGTACCGGATGGTCGCCGAGGCCGCTGCGCGCTATCGGGACTACTTCATCTACAAGAAGATAGACTCCACCCTGCGTGGCAACGTTGCGGTTGAACTACGAGCGTTGCTCGATGTGACGGGAGCGACCCATGCGGTAGTGTGCCCCGCCTTTCCGGCCATCAAGCGCACGGTTGTCAACGGCGTCCTTCTCGTCGACGGAGTGCCCGTCAATGAGACGGGATTCTCGAAAGACCCGGTGAGCCCGGTCACCTGTGCTGACATCGTGGCGCTCCTGCAGGGGGAACCGGGAATCACCGCGGACCGCCTTGGCCTTGATGACGTTGAACGCGGGCCGGAGCATCTGGCCGCGCGCATCATGAAGAGCGCATCCCGTGCCGTGGTTATCGACGCGGTCGATGAAACGCACCTCCGGTGCGTCGCCGACGCTCTGGTTGCGAGTCCTGATCGTCTGCTCCCGTGCGGGTCTGGGGGGCTCGCAGCCCATATCCCGTCGGCGTTCGGCTACGCGGTGCGCGAGGGCAGTCTGCCTCCGACCCCGGCGGGGGCCGCCCTGCTGGTTGTGGGCAGCAGGAACGAGGTAAGCGTGAGACAACTGGAGCGCGTGATTGACGTTATCGGCCCTCCGCTGGTCCAGATCGAGCCGGCACAATTCCGCAGCCGGGCCGGAAGGGCATCGCGCGCAAACCAGGTGGCTGCCGACGTGCTGCGGCTGCTCTCAGAACACAACGTGGTGGCGGTCAGTTCCAGTCTGAGCGCATATGCGCCAGGATTGCGACACACGATGGCTCCCGTTCTTGGTGCGATCGTATCGCGCGTACTGGAGAAGTACCCGCTCGCAGGACTGTTCCTTTCCGGAGGCGACGTTGCCCGCGCGGTGTGCGGCGAAAAGGGCATTCAAGCACTACGCATCCTGGGCGAAATCCAACCCGGGGTGGTCGTCGGCGAAGCCGTGGGTGAGAGGTACCAGGGCCTTCGCGTTATCACCAAAGCGGGTGGATTCGGCGACAATGGTGCCATGGTCCAGGCGATTCGACATCTGACTCAAGGAGTGTGCAAGTGACTGACTACAAGCCGTTACTGGCCATCACGATGGGCGACCCTGCAGGCGCGGGTCCTGAGATAGTGGTCAAGGCGCTCCACGCGCCGGAGGTGCGCTCGATCTGCAGGGGCCTCGTCATCGGCGACGCGGGCGTGATGCGTGCCGCAGCCGAGATAGTCGGTTTGCCGATGGTGATCCACGTGGTTGCCAGGCCCGAAGACATGCGCGAGGGCGATGATGTTTTGAACGTTCTGGATCTGGATGACGTCGACCTGAGCACTCTGATTCGTGGCCGCGTCAGTGCGAGCGCCGGTAAGGCTGCATACGACGCAATCGAGAAGGGCACGCTGCTCACGCTGGAGCACAAGACCGATGCCATCGTGACCGCGCCCCTCAACAAGGACGCGCTGAATCAGGCCGGCTACCATTTCCCGGGACACACCCAGATACTTGCGCACCTGAGTGGGGCGCGCGACGCGGTCATGATGCTGACCGCTGACAATCTGCGCATCGTTCACGTGTCAACCCACGTCTCGCTCCGCGACGCGTGCGACCTTGTCAAGAAGTCCCGGATACTGCGTGTTATGCAGCTCGGCGTTGACGCCGCGCGGTCCATGGGAGTTGAGACCCCACGGGTCGTGGTGCCGGGCTTGAACCCGCATTCCGGTGAGGGAGGACTCTTCGGAACTGAGGAGGAGACGGAGATCATTCCGGCGATCGAGGAAGCCCGGGCGCTGGGAATGGATGTGAAGGGGCCATTGCCGCCCGACACGGCGTTTCTGAGAGCGTACCGGGGCGAATTCGACCTTGTGGTGGCCATGTACCACGACCAGGGGCACATCCCCATCAAGATGGTCGGATTTGAGAAGGGCGTCAACGTGACGCTCGGGCTGCCCATAATCCGCACATCAGTCGACCACGGCACCGTGTTCGGCAAAGCGGGCAAGGGAACAGCCAACCCCGTCAGCATGATAGAGGCCATCAAGCTGGCGGCGATCATGTGCCGCAACGCCAGACAGTAACGAGTGCTACGGGGCTATCCGCGGGCCTGCCGCTCGAGAAACTCAGCGCGGCGCCGAAGATGCATCAGAGCCCGCGCCGCCCTCTCAGGGCTGGGAAACGCGAGTGTCGTCCCTGTGCTTTCCAGCGTTCTGCGCACTTCCTCGAAGTGCATTCCATACATGAAATAGACGAACGGCTTGTCAGGGAAGTCCCGCGCCACCTCTCGAATCATCGGCAGATGCTCATCTCCCAGTCGCGGTTCGTAGGCACTGATGACCGCCATGGCCGCGTCCACCTTCGGATCGGACAAAACGTGTCTCAGCACCGCCGACTCCATTTCGCTCCGGGAATGCCCCATGATCGAAACGCCCGGCCAGATATCGACGGGGTTGCCAACGCCCAACCACTCCGGTGACAGTGCCCGGAGCGCGTCCATCGTGGGCCTGGTAAACTCCACGAGTTCCATTCCATTGCGACCGCAGGCGTCCGCCGCGATTATTCCGAAACCACCGGTGTACGTGGTGAGCCCGATGCCATTTCCCCTTGGGGGTCGGAGAGTCAGGAACGCGCGCGCCGCGTCCGACAGTTCCTCGATGTCATTGACCCTTATCACTCCGGCATCCTTCAAAGCGACGTCCCAGAGCAGGTCGCTCCCTGTCAGTGCCCCGGTGTGTGATTGAACCGCTTTGGCGGCCTGGGGCGACCGCCCGGTCTTCAGGGCGAGGGTAGGTTTCTTGAGCGCAACGCGTTTCACGGCTGAGAGGAATTCCCTGGCGTCGGGCATTCCCTCGATGTGCAGCACCATCACCCTGGTGTCATCATCGTGCTCGAAGTACTGAAGGCAGTCGACGATGTTTATGTCGCAGGCATCGCCTACATCAACGACCTTGCCCACGAGCCTTATGTCATTGAGGCCCACGAAGGTCCCGCCGGTTTGCGAGACAGTGCCGATCCCGTTGACCTCCATTGGGATGCGGATATACGACGTACTCATCTTCAGGCTTGCGTTGCCGACTCCGAACGTGTTGGGACCCAGTATCCGGGTCCCCGCGGCTTTCGCCATATCCACCAACTCGCGCTGCAACCGCTTGCCTTCATCGTCATCGGCATCCCCAAACCCCTGAGTGATAACCACGATTGCCTTGATACCTTTGCGGACGCAATCGCGAACCACCCGCAGCACGAGATTCCGCGGCAGGCTGACGAGCGCCACGTCCGCGACTTCCGGTATGTCCAACACCGAGGGGTACGTTTTGAGTCCAAGTATTTCCGTGGCGTTGGGGTTAACGGGATACAGGCGCCCCGGGTACCCATAGCCGACAAGATTCTCAAGAAGGTTGTAGGCATCGGGGCCCGTGTGCCGCGACACGCCGATGGCCGCAATCGACTTTGGCTCGAGGAACAACTTCATCTGATCAAGAGTGGTCATGCCGATCATTCGCCTCCATCCCGATCTGGGCAGACACATATTCTCTGACTGTGTCCCCGCCTGTCAATTCGCGTTGACCGGGGAGTGCCACGCGAGGTGCGGTCTGATAGACTTGCGGGCGTCCGCAAGAAGACGCTCCGCCGGGAGGATACAGGTGTCAGACAAACGACCGGGCGACCTGAGGGCAGTATTTCACCCGCACTCCATCGCAGTGGTAGGGGCATCATCGGACCCGCACAAGTCCGGGGCCAAGTGGGTCGCGGGGTTGCAGGCAGCTGGCTATTCGGGCGACATCTATCCGGTCAGTTCAGGCGGAGGAATCACGGCAGGGCTCACCATCTACAAGAGCTTGTCCGATATCCCGGGCGATGTGGAGTACGTCGTTGCATCCGTCCCGGTGCGCTCGGCAATGCAACTGGTCGACGAATGCATCGCCAAGGGGGTTCGCTTCGTTCAGTTCTTCACCGCGGGATTCAGCGAAACGGGCTCATCCGAGGGTGAAGAGCTTGAGCGCGGCATGCTGGAGCGGGCGCGGCGCGCCGGGATGCGGATCATAGGTCCCAACTGCATCGGCAACTTCTGTCCGGCCGCAGGCATCCCGCTCGGGCCCTCGCCGCTCGGAAAGATCGGCACCCCGGGTGCCGTCAGCTTCATATCTCAGAGTGGCGGCATCGCCGCGAAACTGGTCGAGTACGGCATCGCCCGCAAGGTCGGGTTCTGCAAAGGCATCAGCGTCGGCAACAGCATCGACCTCAACATAAGCGACTTCCTCGAGTACTACACCAAGGACGCAGACACTGGATTCATCGGTGCGTATCTCGAGGGCACGAGAGATGGTGCGCGGCTGTTCCGGAGTCTGCGCAAGGCAAGCGCCGTCAAACCCACGGTGATATGGAAAGGGGGACGCACTCAGGCCGGCGCCGCCGCGGCCAGGTCCCACACCGGGTCGCTCGCGAGTTCCGCTCCCGTGTGGAGTGCGATGCTCCGGCAGGCCGGCGCAATTGAAGCTCGCAATCTTGAGGAATTGACTGACTGCCTTCTGCTGCTGCAGCAACTCGGCCCGATCCGCGCGCAGGATGTAGGAATCGTGGGTGGCCTGGCAGACGGAGGAGGGGGCATCTCCGTGTCGGGAAGCGACGCCTGTAACGATAACGGTCTCGCAGTTCCTCTGCTTCGGCCGACGACCAGAGAACGCCTGCTCGACCTGATCGGAGAGGTCGGCAGCATTTTGAGAAACCCGGTCGACATCAGCCCGGCTCAGTTCAAAGGTGTGGACATGATATGCGAGGCGATTCGAGTCGTCGCATCTGACGATGCCATCGACATCTTGCTGCTGCAGGAAGATATCGACATCATGTATTCCTACCTGGGCGTCGCCGAAACCCGTGAGGTGAATGCGTTCCTCACGCGCCTGCCCGGGGAGATGAACAAGCCCCTGGCGATAGTGTTCCCCGTCGGCTCACAAGAGGTTGCGCGGGTGGAAGCGGAGCAGCAGTTGCTTGCGGCCGGCATCCCGGTGTTCCCGACCATGGCCAGAGCCGCACGGGCCGTGGCGCTCGTAAGTCGCAGACCGGGTTAGTCACGCTCGCTATTGCTTTACATCAGACAGTGGGCAGGACTATAATGCGTTCCTATGCCCCTGTCTGAATGCACCCCCGTGTGTGCCTCTCTGGCCCGCGCCCTCCACATCGTTGAGTCCATTGCTGGCTCGAGCTATGTGGTCGGAGGGTTTATCCGTGACAGTCTACTGGGAAGAGACCCACGTGATATCGACATCGTCGTCGCCGGGGACCCCTTCGCGGTGGCGCAGCGGGTCGCCCGCGAACTCAGCGGCTCATTCGTGCCATTGGACCAGAAGCATTGCATCGCGCGAGTGGTCCTGACCTTCCGGTCCGAAGATCCGGGAGAGTGCGTCGCGTCCCGACCGGACACACTTGAGATCGACTTCGCTCGATGCGAAGGTGATATCGTTGCAGACCTCGCGAGAAGGGATTTTACGGTCAACGCCATAGCCATGCCGATTGCGGCGGCGGCGGCGATGCTATCGAGACGGTCGCGGATTTCCGGAGACCTCGACGACACCCTGGTGGATCCGCTCCAGGGGCTGCGCCACCTGTCGGACAGACAGCTTCGCGTCTGCGGCAACCGGGCATTTTCCGACGATCCCGGCCGCCTCATGCGCGCCGTGCGTCTCTCCCACGAGCTTGGGTTCACGATCGACCCGGCCACTGAGTCGGAAATACGCGACCATGCCCACCTGGTCCCGCAGGTAGCCGCCGAGCGAACGCGCGAGGAATTGCTGAAGATTCTCAGCCTCCCGGGTGCGGAAGCGGGCATCCGTGATCTCGACAGGCTCGGATTGCTGACCCAAGTGTTTCCCGAACTCGCGACATGCCGTGACGTATCGCAGCCCACGTGCCACTTCTGGGATGTGCTGGAGCACTCTATCCAGACTGTGGCCACGTTCGAATTCGTGACCGGAGAGTCCGATTGGATATACGGCAACGATGAGATGATGGCGTCGAAGCCCTTTGACGCCGCCAGCGAGGCATACCTCGCCGGTGCAATCTCCGCCGATGCCTCCAGGGCGACGCTGGCAAAGCTGGCCTGCCTCCTGCATGACGTCGCCAAGCCGCAGACGAAGTCGCTCGATGACACGGGGCGCGCGCGCTTCCTGGGCCACGCGCAGGAAGGGGCGTCAACGGTTACAGATATCCTGCAACGGCTTCGGTTCAGCTCACCGGAGACTTCGTACGTCGCAACTCTTGTTCGTCACCATCTGCGACCGTCGCAGATGTCCGCCGAAGGAATGCCATCCCGCAGGGCCGTGTATCGCTTCTATCGCGATGCGTCGAGCGCGGCGACCGGCGTTCTGTACCTGGCAATGGCGGACTATCTCGCGTGCAGGGGACCGCTGTTCACGATGTCCGAGTGGTCAAACGTATGCGCGCTCATAGACTTTATCATGCGGGAGCACAATCGCCAGGAGGCCACCCTGACCCCCTCGAAGATTATCGATGGGCGCGAACTGATGCGAGCACTGGGGATGGTTCCCGGACCGACAGTGGGCATATTGCTCGAGTCGATACGGGAAGCTCAGGCTGCGGGGCTTGTGGACTCGCGAGATGACGCCCTGAACCTTGCCCGGAAGACAATCCAGAGTGAACACTTCACTGTGAGGACTTCGAAGTGAAAAGAAGAGACACCGTACTCCTTATTATCATCATCATCCTGGTAGCACTGAGCTTCGCCGCAATCCTGCCGATCCAGACGAACTTGCTGGGCCCCAACGGCCTGCGACTCGGCCTGGATCTGAGTGGGGGCAGTCAGCTTCTGTATCAGGCCGACCTGTCGAAGAAGGATCCATCCGTCTCAGACAGTCAGGCGATGGACTCCGCCATCCAGAAGATACAACGGAGAGTCAATGAGTTCGGGGCGGCGGAGCCAGTCATCCAGAAGCAGGGAACTGATCGCATACTCGTACAGCTTCCCGGCGTGCAGGACATCACGCGGGCCGCCAACTTGATCGGCGCCACCGGACTGCTCTACTTCGAGGAACTGGAATTGGACGCGAGCGGCAACCCGGTGACGGACAGCCAGGGACAATATGTGTGGCAGCAGACGCCGGCGTCAGCAACGGGCACGGACGGTCAAGTGCGAGAATTGACCGGACAGTACCTTCTGAGCGCGTCGCCGGACTTCGGCCAGAACGGCGCCCCGGTAGTTGCGTTCGAATGGAATAGCGAGGGAGCGTACCTCTTTCAACAGATTACCAGTCGCAATCTCCAGAAGCCTCTGGCGATCCTCGTCGACAACCAGATTATCTCTGCTCCTGTTGTCTCATCAGTGATTACCAACCGCGGCCAGATCGAGGGCAATTTCACCCTTGATGAGGCGCGCGACCTGGCCAACCAGTTGAACTCGGGCGCCCTCGATGTACCCCTCGAAATCATCGATCAGCGAGAGGTGGATGCGAGCCTGGGCGCGGACTCGATACAGAAGAGCCTGATTGCCGCGGGTGTCGGCATCCTGTTGTTGCTCATCTTCATGATTGTCTACTACAGGTTCCCGGGAGCTGTGGCGTGCGTCAGCCTCCTCATCTACGGGGGCATGCTGCTCGCACTGTTCAACATCTTCTCCTCCAGTCTTACGCTCACGCTGCCGGGCATCGCCGCATTCATCTTATCGCTCGGCATGGCAGTGGACGCGAATGTGCTCATCTTTGAGCGAATGAAGGAGGAACTGCGCGCAGGCAGAACCCTCCAGGCTGCGGTGGAGATCGGATTCACACGCGCTTGGTCAGCCATCAGGGATAGCAACATCACCACGCTTATCGCCTGTCTCATCCTGTTCTGGCTCGGAGGTACGTTCGGGGCCTTTATGGTCAGAGGGTTCGCACTGACACTCTCGATCGGCGTGGCAGTGAGCATGTTCACCGCCATTGTCGTGACCAGGACCTTCCTGCGTATCATCGTTTCGTCCAAGAAAGTTACCGACCTGAGCGCATACGGAGTGAAGTCATGATTGATTTCGTGGGAAAGAGACACTGGTTCTTCCTTGCCTCCACCATCGCGGTGGTAGTGGCGATATTCGCTTTGGGGGCATTTGGCTTACGCCCCGGAATCGATTTCTCCGGGGGCACATCCATGACGCTTCAGTTCAATCCCCAGGTGGACCAGGCGGCGTTGCGCCAGGCGCTTGTGGACAACGCCGGTTCCGACTCCATAGTCCAGAAGAGCGGAGACCAATATCTCGTGCGTGTCAAGCTGCTTTCCATTGACGAACGCGGCACCCTGCTTGCGGCACTGCAAACACAACTCAACTCTACGCCGACCGTGCTCGATTACAACACCGTCTCTCCGTCCATCGCAACTGAGACCGCCCGCCAGGCCGGACTGGCATTGCTCTTTGCCTCCATAGCCATGTTGCTCTATATTGCGTGGGCGTTCCGCAAGATGCCGAGCCCCTTCAAATGGGGAACCTGCGCCATAGTGGCGCTGGTTCACAATATCGTTATCGTGGCCGGCCTATTCGCCCTGCTCGGTAGATTCCAGGGAGTTGAGGTGGATGCGTTATTCATCACCGGACTGCTCACCATCGTCGGATATACCATCAACAACACTGTCGTGGTGTTCGACCGGATGCGTGAAAACAGGGCCAAAGGCACAAGTCCCGACCTTGGAATAACCGTCAACTGCAGTCTTGTTGAGACAATGGTACGGACGGTCAATACTTCGCTGACGACACTGTGCGTCATAGTAGCGCTGTTGCTCTTTGGTGGCAGCACCATCTACTATTTCATCCTGGTGCTGTTCGTGGGATTGCTGGTGGGAACCTACAGCTCGATGTTTATCGCCGGACCGTTATTGGTGACGTGGGAGAGGGGAGAGTGGGGATTAGTGGTAAGCCGGATTCGCGCCGCACTACAGCCACACTGAAGTACGACTTGCCGCCTGGCCGCCGCGCGGCGGCCAGGCACGTGACCGCACGCAGCAAGGCTTGGCTGCTTGACTTTGTGCTGCAGAGGGCAGCGTTCTCTCGTTCGGTTCAAGGCAAAGGCGCCCGCTTCATATCCCGTGCACCTCCCCCACAGCGTCTGCGGTTGACAATCGGAAAGCCCAACGTAACCTGAGGCTATTGATTGGCACGACACAGTGGTTTATCATGTGGACACGGTGCTAGCAAACTAGCGACCCAAAATCGAATCAGGAGGTCAGAAGTGAAAGGGAAGCGACTACTCGTATTGCTCGTCGCAGTGTTTGCTCTCAGCGGTTTGCTGATTGCAGGCTGTGCGCCGGCAGCTCCCACAACTCCAACCACTCCCACGACTCCCACGACTCCTACTACACCCACGACACCCACCACCCCCTCCCAACCCGCTGCGACCAAGATTGCATGGCGCGCGCAGACGCCATTCCCAACGGGCTACATCATGTTCAGCGCAGCGTCCACTTGGGCTAAGGACATCACTGACATGTCCGGCGGACGCATCGAGGTCACGATGAACCCCGCAGGTGCGGTTGTTGACGCCCTGACCGAGATGAAGTCAGTGGACCAGGGCGTTCTCGATGCCACCTACACCGGCTCTCACTACCACACGAGCCAGGTAGGCATGGCAGGCGACCTGTTCAACCTGTACCCTGCCGGCATGAGCCCCCAGGAATTCATCGTGTGGTACTTCCAAGGTGGCGGCAAGGATTTCCATCAGCAGATGTACGCGCGCCAGGGACTCAACGTTGAGTCATTCCTCGGTGGCATGACGTCCGCAGAACTCTTCGGCTGGTATGCAAAACCAGTTACCAGCATGAACGACTTCAAGGGCATGAAATTCCGAACCGCCGGCGTCTGGGGCACCATCCTTGAGTCAGCGGGCGCATCGGTAGTAACCATGCCTGGTGGCGAAATCTACGAGTCGATGCAGCGTGGCGTCATCGATGCGTTCGAGTTCAGCACCCCCGGTGTCGACTACAGCGCAGGCTTCCAGGAATTGGGCGCCTACTGTATGGGCCCCGGCATCCACGCGCCAATGTCTGCGTTCGAATGCCTGATCAACACCAAGGACTGGAATGCACTGTCCCCCGACCTTCAGTCAATCGTGATGCATGCCTGCGAGGCCAACCTCTCGACCTCTTGGGCCGAGGCTGACTACGCCGACGTGCTCGGCATGGACTCGCTGAGGGCATACGGTACCAAGTTCGCGTCGGTCCCTGACGATGTGCAGAAACAGATCGTCAAGCTGGCCAACGATGAGTACAACAAGCTGGCGGCCGACGATGAATTTTTCGCGGAGGTCCTCGCCTCCCAGCGAGACTTCGTCGAACGCTACCGCGCGTACAAGAATTTCGTACAGCCTGATCCCAACCTGATGACCTACGTACCGTAAACTCGAACCAATGGGGAGCATGAGATATCTCATGCTCCCCATCGCATTGAATCAGACTAGAGGCGGTAACCAGTGAAAATACTTCGAGCAGTCTTCAATGCCGTCGACAATGTCAGCATCTGGGCCGGCAAGGCCGTCTCATGGCTGCTGATAGTCCTCATTCTCGCTCTCGTGTTGGACACCTCCCTCCGTTACCTGTTCAGCGCTCCCACCGTATGGGCCTACGACATCAGCTACATGCTGGGCGGCACCGTGATGCTCATGGGCATGGCCTGGGTCACCACCCGGCGCGAACAGGTACGCGTGGATGTCCTCTACGCACGCTACTCTCCGAGGACAAAGAGGGTCGTCGACGTTGTCCTCAACATCGTGCTGTTCTTTCCCCTGTTCTTCATGCTTGTAGCCCGTGCCGTTCCTCGCGCCATCCATGCATACGCAATCGGTGAATTCTCCGAGGTGGGATTCTGGCGGCCACCACTCTTTCCCTACCGGACGGTTCTAGCGATTGCGCTCATCTTGTGGGTGCTGGCGGCAATAGTTTGGGTCATACGTGATATCCACCAACTTCGAACAGGACGCGACATATGATAGGCACCAGCACTGAGGTAATCACCGTTGTCATGCTCGTGTTGCTGCTGGTATTCGTCCTGAGCGGCTTTCCGCTGGGACTCGCGCTGGGCGGCGTGGCTCTCGTGTCAGGCATCCTGTTCTTTAACCCACCGATGTCCATCTTCTCCCTTTTCTACGACCGGCTATTCGGCGTCACCACCAACTACACATTCCTGGCCGTGCCCCTCTTCATCTTCATGGGCATCATGGTAGAGCGGTCGGGTATTTCAAAGGCTCTATTCAGCACCCTCTACCTGTGGCTGGGTGGAATACGCGGCGGACTGGCCGTGGCCACAATCTGGTTTGGCACTATCCTTGCGGCAACGGTGGGAGTCATCGCAGCATCGGTCACGATGCTGGGTCTCATCGCGCTGCCGTCTCTGCTGGAGCGCGGTTACGCGAAAGAGCTGTCTACCGGCGCCTGTTGTGCCGGCGGGTCGCTTGGAATCCTCATTCCGCCGAGCATCATGCTCATCTTCTACGGACCGATGGCAAGCATCTCGGTTGGCAAACTGTTTATCGCCGCGTTCCCCGCCGGTCTCACACTATCAGCGATGTACACGGTATACATCCTCGTGCGCTGCGCGCTCCGTCCTGCGGAGGCGCCCGTACTGCCACCCGAGGAACGTAACGTCCCGATGTCACACAAGTTGTACCTGCTGTTCACGGCGTTGCTGCCCCCGATTATTCTCGTATTGGCCGTCCTGGGCAGCATCTTCTTCGGCATCGCAGCGCCTACTGAGGCAGCCGCGGTAGGAGCACTGGCATCGACACTCATGGCCGCGGCCTATCGCAAGCTGAATTTCACCGTGTTGAAAGAGACGGTCTACGGGACCGCCGGCACGTTCAGCATGGTCTTCATCGTCGTGGTAGGAGCCATATTCTTTACCAGCATCTTCCTCGGTCTCGGCTGCGGCGATGTGGTTGACAGGTTCGTTCTCTCGGCCCCCGGCGGTAAGTGGGGCTCCATGCTTATGGTCATGCTCATCGTATTCATTCTGGGCATGTTCATAGACTGGATCGGCATCATACTTATCGTCGTTCCAATTGTGATGCCGATTGCCGGCACGCTGGGCTTTGATCCCCTCTGGTTCTCGATGATGATAATCGTGAATCTGCAGATGTCCTTCCTCAGCCCGCCTTTCGCGTATGCAATCTTCTTCCTCAAGGCGGTGACTAAGCCCGAGCAGGGCATCGACTCAAGCCATATCATTCGCGGGGTGATTCCATTCATCGGCATGATTATCCTGACGCTCGTGCTTATGATTATCTTCCCGCAAATCATCACGTGGCTACCTGCCCACATGATCAAGTAGTGTGTTTGGGGGAGGAGGGTGGAGCGCACATTGGCGCCACTCTCCTCCCTTCAAGCTCCTTCCGTCGGTAAGCCCCATCATTCCCTGATTCACGATACCCTGCGCCCGCACATCGGCATGCATGCTACTATTCCCACAGGTTGCGAGAGCCCCTCAGTCGTCACTCACGATCGACTCGGTCTGCCTTGCGACCTAGAGGAGGAATGGGCAATGACTTCGCTCTCAGCAATTACGGTGGCTATCGCCCAGACGGCGAGCGGTCCCGACAAGTCAGACAACATCACGCGCGCCACTGCGCTTGCCGCACGAGCGGCCGACACGGGAGCAACCATCGTCGCCTTGCCCGAGACGTTTGACTTCCGCGGCGCCCCCTCGCACCTGACCGAAATAGCGGAACCGCTGCCGGGCAGCGCACTGCAACCACTTATGGCCCTCGCCGGCGCGCGCGCTATCTGGATCGTGGCCGGCAGTGTGCACGAGCGAAATCCCGCGGGAGGCCGGCCGTTCAACACATGTGCGCTTATCGATCCGCTTGGCCGCATCGCCGCAACCTACCGGAAGATTCACCTCTTCGACATCACGATTGGAGACAAGTCGGTGGCCGAATCGGCCCATTACGAGCGTGGAACCGAAGTGGTAACGGCTGAGGCTGCGGGCGTGAACGCGGGGCTGTCCATTTGCTACGATCTGCGCTTCCCTGAACTTTACCGCCGACTGGCCGACGCCGGTGCGGACCTGGTCTTCGTCCCTTCATCGTTCACCGCGCCCACCGGCGAGGCACATTGGGAAGTGCTGCTCCGGGCTCGCGCCATTGAGAACCAGTGCTTCGTAATAGCGCCGGGGCAGGCCGGCCTGGGAGCGGGCGGCATCCCGACCTATGGCAACAGCATGATTGTGGATCCCTGGGGCCGGATACTTGCCCGTTCTCGCATCCAAGGCGAAGACGTCATCACGGCACGGCTGGATCTGGAGGAGATGACAGATATACGCAGTCGCCTCCCAGCTTTGCGTAATCGAAAGCTCGCCGCATTTCGTTGAAATAGAGTGACGCGGTCACTACAATTGCTGTGCCGGGTCGCTAGCGCTCCACATCAAGCGAATGGAGCAATTACCACCACGGGGATTAAGCATGGAACAAGATTATCCCTCATTTGAAGAAGCTGTCGCCAGGGCCGAGCAGATGAATCTCGCAGCCCGCTCGGCTGCGGAGCAATCTCGCAGGGCCTCGGAACAGGCATTCAGCCGGATCGAGTCCACGGGACGGGAGGCGCGAGTCGAGGCGGACGCAGCCCAGAAAGCTGCCGAAGAGGCCGTCCGACAGGCCGAAGAGGTACGCACGGCGTCAGCCAGGGCGTCACAACAAACCGTGGCGGATGCACGGCAGGCCATCGCCGCCGCTGAAGAGGCGTTGCGCACCTCGTCGGAGACAAGTCAAGCCAACGCGCGTTCATTCGACGAGACCATCCTGCGACTTGAAGAGCTGGTGAATCAGGCTATCGCAACCGTCGAAGAGTCCATCACATCGTCGCAGCGGACATTCGCCAAACTGGAGAAGCTGGCGTTGTCAGCCCAGCAGAAGGCAGAAGAAGCCCGGCGGGTATCGCAGCAGGCGGCGGCGCGCGCCGAAGAGCAAGGGCAACTGGCAACCAAGGCGGCTGACGACGCAATCCGAGCGTCTCGCGACGCCCAGACATCGGCTGAAAAAGTGGCACGCACCTCCGAAAAGGCCTCGAAGGACGCTGAGAGGGCGGCCGAGAAAGCAGTATCGAGGGCGGAGAGGGTGACTCAATCCGCGTCTGACTCAGCCGCCCTGACGTCAGCCGCATTCGAGGAAGCGCGAGCCCGTGCCGAGGAAGCTGTCGCCGCCGCAAACGCATCGGCTGAACTATCGAACCGCACTTTTGACGCCGCGATACGACGGGCCGAAGAGGCCGGGAAGCTGAGCCAGAGGGAAGCGGAACGCCAGGTACGGGCGTCACAAGAGGCCGTCGCAAGGATAGAAGCATCCGTGCGGGCGAGCAGGGAGGCTGTCGAATCGGCGACGCGCGCATCCCAGGAATCGATGGGCAGGGCCGAAGAAGCGGAACGCGCCGCACGGGAAGCGGTCCGGCGGACAGAGGAGATTACCGTCGCCGCCACCCGCCTTGCAGAAGAGGCCTTGCGAGTGGCCGGGCAAGCCGCCACCCGGGCCGAAGAGCTTGGCCGCATGACAAATGAAGCCGCTGAAGAGGCGAAGCGCCTGGCGATTGATGCTTCTCGACGCTCCGAAGAAACCGCTGCGGAAGCGCTGCGCGCGGCCGAGGAGTCCAAACGGGTGGTCCGCGAGGCAACGGAGGCTTCAGTGAAAGCTGCGCGGGATAACGTCGTCTCGTCATCCAGAGTGCTGGAGGAGGCTATCACGAAGGCTGAAGAGACCACCAAAGCAGCCCGCAAAGCTGCTCGGTCCGCCATGCGCGTCTTTGAAGAGGTGGCTGCCAGTTCCGAAAAGACCGTGCCCAAGGTCGAGGAACTCGAAGAGTCACCTTCTTCGAAGTTGTTCGCAGAGGCGATGAACCGCTTGGATACTGACGAATCGAGATCCGAAAGCGCCGCCTCGCGACGGCAAGCCGGATATTCATTCCCGCCTGCAGTTCCTTGCCAAGATGTACGCCACCGACAAGGAGCAGCCATTCAACAAGCCGGACGCGCTTGACGAAGAGTAGTTACGAAACTGCGATTCTCACGTTGCTGACGCGTGAATCTTGACTTGAACAATGCCAAGGATAGGAACCGAGAAGGAGAATACAGATGGCAAATGACGAGGGAGTGACAGTGAAGGCTTCAACCTCAGGGACGGCCGCAGAGGAGTCCAAGAAGGCTCCAAAGGCTGCGGAGCCCACAATTGATCTGCTCGACGAGACTCAACAGCGCGCCGCGGCAGCCTACGTTGCCTATGTGGAAGCTGAACGTCAACTCGAAAGGGCCTACAAGGAACAGGAAGCGAAAGCCGAGAAATCGTACGCGAGTTCGCTTGAACGTGCGAGAAAAGAGAACGAGGACGCCGTCGGTGCTGCACGCAGGGCGTACGAGGCGTCGCTGGCTCATGCCAAGAAGGCCATGGAGGACGGCGTGACGAAGGCGCAGCAAGCGTATCGACACGACCGTTGCCCACATGCGCACGGCGTACGACGAGAACGCGACGGTGGCAAAGAAGGCCTTCGATGAAGCAGTCGCAGCCGCGATGAAGACCAGAGATGAGGAGGAAAACAAGGCTAGAGTGGCACATGGCGAAGCCATGCAGCACACCTGGCTCGTATTCACCAAAGCACGCCGCTAGCAAGCAGGTAGGCGGACAATAGCGGGCCCAACAAAATACGCCCCCCCGTAGTAACGGGGGGCGTATTTGATTCACCTATGGTGGGGCACTGCCGCCGGGGAGCTAGAGCAGTACCGGAATTTCGTCGAACGATTCCTCGAGTCTCCTCGTCTGGTACCCGAGTCCCTTCTTGGCTTTCATCACCGAGATCAAGTCTATCGCTTTCGTGAAGTAATCGGTAATCTTGCGAACGCTGCCTATCTCCGACATCACCACGGTTACATCGATTTGGCGGCTGTCCCGGGGATAGTCGCCACTCCGTATCAGCGCGTTTGGAGCAAGGTTACGCAGGTTATCGCCAAGCTGTTTGAGGATGTCCATGCTCATCTCTTTGGCAGGCGCGGTCAGGAGGTAAAGTGCCCGGCCCACATCAGCCGGATCAATCGGCATGGACAACTCACTGATGGCCTGGTCCATCGCATGCACGCTGCGACTCGTGTCCGACATCTTTTCCCGGAAGTCGCGCTTAGGACCGCTGAACAGCGCACGCCGCTGCAGAGCCGAGGTTCCTCCGCCGATCACCGTCCATCCGGTGAGCGTTTGAATGATATCGCCGGCGTCGAGGGTCTTCGCGCCCACAAATCTCCTGTTGGTCTCTTCACCGGCGCACAGCACGTTGTAGAACGGCTCCACTACACGGGCATTGATGGAATTGAGGTTGTTCTCGGCAGGCGCGTCCTTCTTCACGTAACGCTGATTGTCGATAAGGAATACCGCATCAGCCACCAGGTAGGTCGATTTCAGACACGTCGCTGTGTTGTAGATGGTCCTGGTCTCAGTCGTCTCCTCCTGCCGGAAAGGCAGCACAACGACATCATAGACCGGCTTTCCGATGTAGCGCTCTTTCAGATGTTTGGTCAAGACGCCGATGGAACCCGATCCCGTGCCCCCGGCCGCACCAGCGCATAGTAGGAAAGCATCGGTCTCATAGAAACCTTCCGCAGTCCTGATTGCATCGATGATCTTGTCGACGTCCTCATTTGCAATCTCAGCACCCAGCTCGCTGATCTTGCCAACGCCATGCCCGTTGGTTCGCTGTGCACCGATTAAGATACGGTGCTTGTAATCCGCGTTGATTGTGCGCAGTCCACTGAGGTCGGTGACATCAGTATTGACGGCGAACACGCCAGCCAGCGTATCCATGCCGCGGAGCGCATGGCCCCGCTTGTTAAGGCGAGCGAATCTGTCGGCGATACGCCCGCCACATTGTCCCAGTCCTATCACCAGCAGCTTCATGAGGCTATTCTAATTCCCTCCTTCACGAATGTCAACGCACGCGACAACACACGAACGGCTCGGCTTCAGCGATCCGGCGGCCGACGTCGTCATGGCCATCAACAGCGACCACCCAATAACACTCCGGTCAGGCAGACAATAACTGTACTCCTACCGGTGACCCGTCGCCAAAAAACCCACCCGCTATGCGTCTCCCAACCGAAGACCCAACCTCCACTCAGCCCACGGTACTCATATAACGCTCAGCCGGCCATAGTGGTTGTCCATTAACTCCCGGAATCTGGCACGATACAGCCGGACTGCAGCTGGCAGATGCTCCATCACGTCTCCCGCGACGAGCCCATCTTGCCCCAGTTCCTCGGCAGCGAGATCTCCCGCGATGCCGTGAACGAATGCGCCAACCTCTGCGGCGCTGCGCGGTTGGCGTAACATGCCATACATTGCAGCGATAGTGCCCGCGAGCACGTCACCGCTGCCCGCGGTCGCCATTCCGGGGTTGCCGCTCAGATTCAACGATATGGATCCGTGCCCCTCGGAAATGAGAGTTCCGGAGCCCTTGAGCAGCACGATTGCGGCGAACTCCGAGGCCGCCCTCCTTACCGCAGCCGCTCTGTCTCGCTGCACGTCCTGGATACTCATCTTCAACAACCGTGCCATTTCACCCGCATGCGGCGTGAGGATGGTAGCCGCCTGTCTGCGAGAGACGCTCGCCGCGTCTTGCGCGATGGCCGTGAGGCCATCTCCATCGATAAGAACCGGCACTCGCACGCGAGCCACCAGTTCTCGTACGAGCTGCTGCGTCTCGGCGTTCAGCGACATACCCGGACCGATGACGACCATATCGACGTTTTCACTCAACGAGCACAGAGTGTCCAGATTGGACAGCGCGACAGTGCCTTCACCGGTCTCCGGTAACGGCACCATGACGACTTCTCGGACCCGGGTTCCGAGCACGGCAGCAAGCGAGTCCGGAGTGGCCAGCCTTGCGTACCCGCCTCCAGCCTTCAGGAACGACATCGAAGCGAGGCACGGAGCCCCGAGATACGTCCGGGCGCCCGCCACGAACAGCACATCGCCAAACGTGCCCTTGTGTGAGTCAAGCGGCCGGGGCGGCAACGGGGCTGTTTCGCCCGTGACCATGTCGCCCGCAGAGCCGTAGACTGCGCGCGGAAAAGAGATATGTGACACGTAGAGAGTCCCGCAGAGTTCGCGACCAGGCGCCAGCACGTTTCCGCGTTTGGGCATGCCGAACGTGACCGTACATGTGGCTCGTATCGCCACACCCGGAGCCCATCCCGTGTCGCCATTGACCCCTGACGGAATATCGACGGCGACGACCGGAACAGCCGACTGATTCACCCGTTCGATAACCGCGGCTTGCACGCCTTCCGGCTTCCGCGAAAGGCCCGTGCCGAATATCGCATCGATGACCACGTCGCGCGGGCGCCCGAGAGCCAAATCGGCGGCTACGTTCACGCGCAGGACAGGAACCCCGGCCAGTTGAGCGGCAACGAAGTTGGTGCGAGCGGCCCCGCCTAGCGAAGACTCCTCGACCAGGAGTGCGATCCGCACGTCGGCGCCCCACGAGTGCAGCAGTCGCGCCGCAACGAACCCGTCGCCTCCGTTGTTCCCGCCGCCGCACAGGACAGTTATACGCCTGTCCGTGATGCCGAACTCGCGCTTCACCACCTGGCAGACCGCTTGCCCGGCATTCTCCATGAGGACCACCTCAGAGAGGCCGTAGTTCTCCATGACCTGTCTGTCACACTCTCGTATCTCCTGAACGGTGCAAATCCTCATTGTCGTTGCCTCCCGGCCCGGTCGTCCGTCGGAATCGCGGGGGTATTCCACGTAACTACGCTGGCGCATGGGCCAGATACGAAATCACTATATCCAGACTTATGCCGGCACGCAACACACCGGTGCGACGCGACGCCACGGAGAATTGGTCAGGACCATGCCGCCCGGCGGGTGCACCGATGCACCACACACGATGAGAAGGCCGGTCACTGCTCGCCGGAATCCGCCTGCGAATTCGAACGGCGTGGCGGTGTCAACCGGACAGCAAGGTACATGAACGGCGTGTCGAGGACAGCGACGGCCCACTTGAGCACATACGTTGTCGCGAGTATCTGGAACCAGGTACTCAAGTCGTAGAGCCCCCAAAGCGCGATGAAGCAGAACAGCACGGTATCGATAGCCTGCGAGACCATAGTGGAGGCGCAGTTGCGCACCCACAGCAGTCTCCCCCCGGTCTTCCGTCGCCAGAAGCTGAACGCGATGATATCGTGATGCTGCGATACGATGTACGCGACCAGACTGCCGGCCGCCACACGGGGAATCAGGCCAAAGATGGTCGACATCGCGCCGTGGGCGAGGTCTTCGGGCCCGGGACGAAACCACAGTGCGAACTGCATCCACAGGACCATGAGCACCACGACCGCCAGCCCCAACCAGACACAGCGTCTGGCTTCTTTCACGCCATACAATTCGGTCAACACGTCAGTTGCAAGAAACACAGTTCCGTACAAGACGTTACCAAGCGTCGCCGTCAGACCGAACAGGACAACCGTCTTCGTGACCTGGATGTTGGCGATGATAAGCGCGCCCACCACCAGTGCGTAGAGCCCCTCTCTGCCGAAGAATCGAAACACGACCACCGTCAGGCTCAATGCGACCAGTGCAAATACCAGCCAGAGCAGATTATTGAACGTGAACAGGATATCAGTCATCTGGGGCACCGAACGGGTCTGACTCGGTATCATCCAACGTTGAGGAAACGCGGCAGGTTCGACTCACACGTTTTTGGGCAAGCCTCACGGATTCGTCGGTGGCGCGATATCGTTGATGAAACTCGCTCCGAAATGCGGCCAGCGAACCCGCTTCAATAGCGCCACGGACGTCACCCACCAGTTGATGCAGGAATTGGAGGTTGTGAATGGATGCCAGGCGATACGCCAGCAGTTCGTCGCACTTGAACAGATGGTGGACATACGCGGCCGAGAACGTGCGGCAGGTGTAGCAACTGCACGAATCGTCGATTGGGCCCCATCTGGTCTTGAATGAGGCGTGACGGATGTTACGGCGGCCATCCCGCGTATACACTGCGCCATTGCGCGCCACCCGGGTTGGCAAGACACAGTCGAACATGTCCACTCCGTACCAGATACCCTCGACAATGTCCTCCGGAGAGCCGACACCCATGAGGTAGCGCGGGCGGTCCACCGGCATCAAAGGCACTACTTCGCGCAAAGTGGAGTACATGATGTCCTTAGGTTCCCCCACACTCAGCCCCCCCATCGCGTAGCCGGGAAAATCCATCGCGGCGAGCGTCCGCACGGAGAGACGTCTCAGACCAATATCGGCGCCGCCCTGGACGATTCCAAACAGGAGTTGGTCGGAACGCGACTGCGCCGCCAGACAACGTTGTGCCCACCGATGCGTTCGCTCTACCGCTTCAACGAGTCGGGATTGAGCGGCCCCACTTGCCGGCACGTCGTCCAGGACCATGATGATGTCCGCGCCCAATCCCTCCTGTATCTCAATAGAGCGCTCCGGCGTGAGGCGATGAGTACTGCCATCGATATGCGAACGAAATGTGACGCCCTCGTCATCGATGTTCCTCAAGGGAGCCAGGCTGAATACCTGGAAGCCACCACTGTCCGTCAATATCGAGCGGTCCCAGGACATGAACCGGTGCAATCCTCCTGCTTCGCGCACGACGTCCACACCGGGCCGCAGATACAGGTGGTATGCATTGGACAGCAGAATATCGCAGCCGATATCGCGGAGTTCATCCGACGTCAATGCTTTTACGGTGGCCTGGCTGCCAACCGGCATGAACACAGGAGTCGAGACAGTACCGTGAGCGGTCCGGAGAATGCCTGTTCGCGCCTCGGATTCCGGGCAACAATGTTCTATGTCAAAGCAGTGGTGTGCGATGAAGAAGGTACCCCCGTCGAGAAAGTATACCATCCGCGTCTCGAGCAGCCCTGCGGGCACCGGCAGGGACAAACGTCCGTTGGCACATCCTCATATTGCAGCCCGGCTCGACCGACATCTGAACGCGCCAGACGCTGCGGCTGCCGAGTACCCCCGGGGACCACTTCGCGGTCGCCCGTCCTCAACAAGGGCTGTTGCGCAAGATGCGCAAAACCGCCATCGCCATCGTTCGGCGGGCTCAACCGCCCCGTGTCCACACACCGCCGTCACCGAATCGAGGTGACAGCCGCCATGCTATACTGCCAGCGAGGCCGCACGATGGAAGAGTTCACTCAGGCGCGGAAGCGAGTGGAGTCGCTGCGCAAGTCCCTCAATCACCACATCTACCGTTACTACGTGCTTGACGCGCCGGAGATCAGCGACGAGGAATACGACCGGCTCTACACAGAACTGAAGAACCTCGAGCATGATCACCCCGAACTCGTCACTCCAGATTCACCCACTCAACGGGTAGGAGCGCAGCCGAGCGCATCGTTCGGAGTCGTCCATCATCCGCTGCCACTTCTCAGCCTGTCTAATGCCTTCGATGCCGAGGACCTTGCGGCATGGTGGAGACGAACAACGGGATTGCTCGGTTCCAATGAGTTGGACACCGTTTGTGAGCCCAAGATTGATGGACTGGCGGTGGCGCTCACGTACGACCACGGCCGTCTGGTCACCGGTGCCACTCGAGGTGACGGCATGACCGGCGAAGATATCACCCGGAACATCAGAACGATTCGAAGCATCCCACTGTCGGTGCCATCGGAGGCTCCTCTCCGCTTCGAGATACGAGGTGAAGTGTATCTGCCGAAGGAAGGCTTCCGCAGGTTGAACGAGAAGAGGGCGGAGCAGGGCCTGCCGCTGTTCGCCAATCCTCGCAACGCAGCTGCGGGCTCCGTACGACAACTCGATCCAGCGATCACTGCCGACCGGCCGCTGGACATCTTCGTCTACGCCCTGGGGTGGGCTGAGGGCGGGTCGCCACCCGATACTCACTGGGCTACGATGGAGTGGCTGGGTTCGCTCGGGTTCAAGATTAACTCGCGCACCACGCGCGTGAAGACGCTCGACGAGGCTCAAGCGACGTACGAGAGGTGGGTGGGGGAGAGACCTGACTGGCCCTTCGAAGCCGATGGCATGGTGGTGAAAGTCAATTCTATCCGGTTGCAGGAACAACTGGGCAACATCAGCCGCGAACCCCGATGGGCAATCGCCTACAAGTTCCCGGCCGTGCAGGGCACCACCAGGCTACGCGAGATCGGAATCAGCGTCGGCAGGACTGGAACATTGAATCCGTATGCGATACTCGAGCCCGTCAAGGTTGGCGGTGTGGTCATAAGCCAGGCCGCGCTGCATAACGAGGACGATATCCTGCGCAAAGACATTCGAATAGGCGATATGGTGATAGTCCAGCGTGCCGGGGACGTTATCCCCGAGATTGTCGGTCCGGTTGAGAGTGTGCGGACTGGCAGGGAGCGTGTGTTCCACATGCCCTCGAATTGCCCCGCGTGCGGACATGAAGTGATACGGCTCAAAGGGGAGGCGATGCACCGTTGCTCCAATGCGGCGTGCCCCGCACAGGCCCTGGAGCGCATCAAACACTTCGCGAGCAGAGACGCAATGGACATGAACGGCGTCGGGGAGAAGCTCTGTGAAGCCTTGTTTCAGGCAGGGCTGGTCAAAGACGCAGGCGACTTCTACAGCCTGACAGAAGCAGACCTCCTGACAGTTGAACGCATGGCCGTGAAAAGCGCAGCTAAGATACTGTCGTCGATAAACGAAAGCAAGGAGCGCTCTCTCAGTGGAGTGGTATTTGCGCTCGGCATGCCTCACGTTGGACAGGAATACGCCGACCTTCTTGCCAGACACTACGGAAGCATCGACAAACTATCCCGAGCGTCGGAGGACGAGCTCACCGCCTTGCCGTCCATAGGTCCCAAGATAGCAGAGAGCGTCATCGCGTTCTTCCGCCAGGATAGGAACGAAGAGATAATCCGAAAATTGCGTGACGCCGGCGTTGCCTTGCAGACATCCACACAGACTTTCTCCTCGGAGGGGGCGAGGTTGAACGGCATGACCTTCGTATTTACCGGCAAGATGGAGCGATTCACCCGGCCTGAAGCCGAGGCCAGGGTGGTGCAGTTGGGTGGCAGGGCCGCCCAGGACGTCAGTCGCAAGGTCACCTACGTGGTGGCAGGCGAGGACCCGGGGTCCAAAGCGGCGAGAGCGAAAGAGCTGGGCGTAGAAGTCATTGACGAGCCGGCGTTCCTCGCGATGGTGGAGGAGAACTAGAGTCCCCTGGCAACTTCCGGAACTACATCCCCAAGACTCATGACAAGATACCCTGGAAGTTCGGAGGGTGAGCAGTAGCGCACTTCGTCGACTTCATCGCCGGCCACCGCGACGCCGCCCGTCACCTTGACAAGATAGCTGACCATCAGCATGTCGCCGTATAGTTCCTCGTCGCGGCGATGGATGATGCGGACAAGTCTCACAATCTCTCCGGTGACACCGGCTTCCTCGCGCAATTCGCGAAGGCAAGCCTCCTCGGGTGTCTCGCCACACTCGATGAAGCCTGAAGGGCAGCCCCAGTATCCCTTCTTGGGTGGAATGCCCCGCTTTATGAGCAGGAACCTGCCGTCGGCAACAGTGATGGCCACCACAACGGGGAGCGGATTCTCATACGCGATGAAATTGCAGGAAGTGCAATGCATCCGAACACGGCCTTCAACCATCCCCGCGACAAGCGGTGACCCGCACTCCTGACAGAAGTTGTACTGCTTCAAGGCATGCTCCCAACGCGACTCGGCGACCATGGCCGTCACGCCGGATTACGAATAAACCCCAAACAGTAGTATACACTCGTTCAAGAGGTCTATCGGCTCCAGTTCCGTGCCGCCCCCTCTCCAATACACGTGATATTCTATGCAGGACGGCCTCTGCATCTTGTAATCGGCCATACGCGCGGTGGCTGGACATTCATCCGCCTCCGCCTGCCGTTGAGTGATTATGGAAGCATATCTGGACATCGAGACAACGGGGCTCAGTCCGTTCGCGGATGCGATAACGGTCGTGGGCGTCTACCGCCGGTACGCGGACGGGTACCGGATGACGCAACTCGTCGGCCCCAACATAACTCGGGCGGCCGTGGAAGGTCTGCTGGAAGGGGTTGACACGCTCTACACGTACAACGGCATCCGTTTCGATGCGGTGTTCCTTGAGACCCGGCTGCAAGTAGAATTCCCGCGCTCTCTCACGCACAAGGACCTCATGCATGACTGTTGGCGCCGCGGACTCTACGGCGGACTGAAATCGGTAGAACGGCAACTCGGCATAGAGAGACGGCTGCTCGGAGTCGCGGGCCGGGAGGCGGTGGACCTCTGGTGGCGCTATATCAGGAAGGGTGACAGCACGGCACTCGACACTCTGCTACGCTACAACGAAGAAGATGTCCTGAACCTCAAGATACTGAGAGAGCGTCTGTCGGTTGACTGACGGGCTGCTTGATTTGCGATGGAGATCATCGATTTTCACACTCATATCATGAGTCCTTGGGCGAGTGAGCGGCGAGACACGCTTGCCACGGTAGACCCCTGCTTCTCAGCCCTGTATTCAAATCCAAAGGCCCGGCTGGCAACCGCCGAACAGCTGATTCACAGTATGGATGAAGCCGCCGTTGCGACTTCGGTCGCTCTCAATATAGGGTGGAGCGACAACGAATCATGTGTTCGCACAAACGACTACCTCCTCGAATCGGCAAGCCGTTGGCCCGGACGAATCATCCCCTTCTGCATGATACAGCCGACCTCGCCCGACATTGCCATTCGCGAGATGCAGAGGTGTGCCTCGGCAGGCGCCCGAGGCATCGGCGAATTGAGACCGGACATCCAGGGATACCGTCTTGACGACACCGAACTGCTCTCTCCCGTGATTGAGGCGGCAATAGCGTTAGGCCTGGTTCTGCTGGTCCATGCTTCCGAGCCGGTAGGGCATCAGTATCCCGGCAAAGGCACGGTTACGCCAGAGCAGCCGTACGCACTTGCGAGAGCGTTCCCCGACTTGACCCTGGTGTGCGCTCACTGGGGCGGCGGGCTTCCTTTCTACGCGCTGATGCCGGAGGTCGCCTCAACATTAACCAACGTGTCGTACGACACGGCGGCGTCGCAGTATCTCTACAGGCCGGACGTATTTCGCGTGGTGGCCGACATCGTGGGCCAGAACCATATCCTGTTTGGCTCGGATTTCCCCCTGATTGGACAGCAGCGAGTTCTTGACCACGTTCGCGGCGCAGGACTCGCGGACGACGTCCAACATGCCATACTCTGTGACAACGCTGAGCGGATGCTCGTCGCCGGAGGCCGGGAAACACGGTGAAAGAACCGACCGTCCGCAGCTTCGTGGCTATCGAATTGCCAGGCGACGTAGCACTCGGTCTGAGCCAATCCATATCGAGCCTGAAGCGGCGTCTCCCTGGATCAGACATACGTTGGGTTGCGCCGGGCAACATACATGTGACCCTCAAATTTCTGGGCGACGTGCGACTATCCAGTGTCGACGATGTGCGATGCGCCCTGGAAGAGGCGTGCGCGACCTCGCGGCGCATAAACCTGTGCATCCGTGAACTCGGGGCGTTTCCATCGGCGAGATTGCCGAGGATAGTCTGGGCGGGTCTTGAGGGAGACATCGAGCCGCTGGTCTCGCTCGTCCGCCAAGTCGACGCGGCGTTGGAGCCGCTGGGGTTTGCGAAAGAGAGCCGTCCGTTCACGCCGCACCTGACGCTCGCCCGGGTGCGCGACGGCGCGTCGAGCAGCACCACCGGGCCCCTCGGTGCATTGCTGGCGGGCCCGACCCCCTTCGACCACCTCAACTTCGAGGCGGCGAGCGCTACTCTTATGAAGAGTCAGTTGACATCCAGCGGCGCCGTGTACAGTCGCGTCGCCGTACTGCCCCTCGGCCCGCGTCGACCCGCCGACTGAATCGGCCGTCAAGTTTGCGGGCGAAATTGGGCTGATATATACTTTACATAGACTTGGTGTGGGAGGTGGACAACCTTGGAGAACTCTCCGTTCCCTAAATGTTTGAAGTGTGAAAAGGGAGACCTGGTTCCTTTGTCTGACTTCGGAAGCCAAGGTGCGACGATTCGTTACAAGGCATGGGTGTGTACGAACCCTGACTGCGGTTTTAATCTGAAGATCAGGAACGGCGAAGTGTACCTCAACGAGCCTATTCTCAGCGGGGAATTGCGCGCGCGCAACCACTAGACCCGGTTGGTTCAACGACATTCCAGGATTCATCGACGGAGCAAACCGTCGGGCCCTTGATTGCCTGTTTCCGCACGTCTGTGTCGGCTGCGGCAGAATAGGTGAGTATATGTGTCGAGATTGCATCGCTCACCTGCCGTTCCTGAAGGCCCCTCTGTGTCCCCGTTGCGGTCAACCACAGGCCAGCGGCATCCTTTGCCCGGAGTGTGCGGCCACGCAGAGCAGAATCTCTTCGATTCGCTCTATCTTCAGATTCGAAGGCATCGTGCGCCGCGCGGTGCACGAGTTGAAGTACCACAACCTGCGAGCCATCGCCCCTACATTGGCCGCATACTTGATTGCGTTCGTCTCGGAGACCGGCATGACGTGCGACGCCATCGTCCCCGTGCCGTTGCACTCAAGGCGCACACGCGAGCGTGGCTATAATCAGGCTGAGCTATTGGCGGGCGAGATCGAAAGGGGTACGGGCTTTCCTATGCTGAACAGTGCGCTGCGGCGAACGAGGGCTGGCGCCAGCCAGGCACGAACCGCCAGTGCTGCGGACCGTACGCGCAATGTTTCCGGCGCGTTCACTTGCACGGATGTATCCGTCTCTGGTAAACGAATTCTGCTCATTGACGACGTCTGCACAACCGGGGCGACTCTCGAGTCGTGTGCGGGAGCGCTGTGTGCTGGCGGAGCGTCTAACGTGGTAGGCCTTACTGTGGCGCGAGAAGTGTAGTAACGGAGGTTGATATGGAATTACAGGTTCAGGCCCGGAATGATGTGACACTGTCTCCAGCGATTGAAGAATACGCGATCACCCGCATCGGCAAGATGGCGCGCTACCTGCCGCGCATCGACAGCGGCAAAGTTGAGATTTCGCGCGGCGGAACCAGGCAACCCGACCAGCGATTCGTTGTGCAGGTTACCCTGGACAGTAACGGCATGTTCATCAGGGCACAGGAGAGGGCCGATGACATCAGAACCGCCATCGACCGCGTCGTGGATTCCCTCACCAATCGCGTCTCACGCTACAAAGGCAAGCATTTCGAGAAAGGTAAGGACACGGTGCGCTTCATGGAGCCAACTCCACCGGCGGAGGTCGTGGAAACTGCGGCGCCGGCACGCGTCGTGAAGGTAAAGCAATTCACTCTCAAGCCCATGGCTGTGGATGAGGCCACGGAGCAGATGGAACTGCTGGGCCACGATTTCTTCCTGTTCGTGAACTCGGAGAACGGCAAGTCCAACCTGATATATCGGAGAAAGGATGGGGACTACGGTCTGATAGAGCCGAACGTGTAGTCGCCACAGTATGGACTTCACAGTATTCCCCACGCCACTGGGTTGGATGGCTGTGGCCGGCAACAACAGCGTCGTCGCGGGCGTGACCCTTCCGTCTGAGGACGTCGGCCCCGCCCTCGAAAGGCTCTGCACGAAGCTGAGGCTTTCTCCCGATTCGTTGCGCGAGGTGGGGCCGGCCACTTTCGGCACGCTTGCCCATCGGCTGACCGCATACACCCGTGGTGAGCAGGTCATGTTCCCCGACTCGCTCGACACGAGCGGGTGGACAGACTTCCGCACGAGAGTCTGGAACGCGACCCGGCGGATTCCCTACGGGCAGACCCGCAGCTACGGTTGGGTGGCGATGACCGCCGGTCAACCAGGGGCAGCGCGAGCGGTGGGGCAGGCCCTCCACTTCAATCCGGTACCCATATTGGTACCTTGTCATCGCGTTATCGGGGCCGACCAGTCGCTCACCGGATTCGGCGGCGGGTTGGTGCTGAAGCAACGACTGCTCTCGCTGGAATCCAGTCGCGCCGACGTCTAGACGATGCGGAACGAGCCGCCGGACAGTGCGTCAGATAGCTCCTGCTGCAATTCCGGACAAAGAGAGACCTGAACGTTCGGCATCTCCAGTTCCGCTTGCCCTCCCGCGGCGAGCTCAATGGTGAAGGAGACGCTATCCTCTCCGCGGTACGTTCGCAATAGCGCGACAATGGTCCCCAGAAGCTTGACGTCCGCGTCGCTGTCACCGGATTCCTTGAGTTGAATGATAAGTTGGCGGGGCTTGGCACGCCGGCGCGCGTTCGCCTGACCCGGTGTGAAACGCTGAGCTTGCTGGCAACTGACTTGAAATTGACCCTCTCGCCCGCGGAGTTGGCCTTTGGCTATCACCAGCGCACCCTCGACCCACAGTCCGCGCGTGGTCTCGTGCAGTCGCGGCCACACGGTAACCTCTATGCTGCCCGATGCGTCTTCAACCTCGGCGACAATGAATGGACGCCCTTCTTTGGTGGCCGTCTGCCTCACGGATGACACCTGTCCCGCCACCACCACATCATGCTCAACCAGGTCATGTCCGAACAAACCGCACGGTGCAGTGACGATGTCGCTGCAGCTCATCGCGATACGCCTCGACCGGATGAGGTGAGAAGAACACGCCGGTCAATTCCTTCTCCCAGGCGATCTTCTCACGGGTCGGAGCATCAGGTATGCCACTTCCCAAGTCCAATTCAAGGGACTGTGGCGCCTCTGGAATGAAATCGAAGAAGGTGGTCTGCCCTGAATCACGGGTCCGTTGTTCGGACTGGGCAACGGCCACAATCCGGTCGATAGATGCGAGCAGTCCCGAACGCGTCCCGAGACTGTCCAGCGCTCCTACCCGAATCAGGCTCTCCAGGACCTTCTTGTTGACGCCGCCGGAGCCAACCTTCTTGCAGAAGTCGCCGACCGACGTGAACCGCCCACCGGTGCGCCGCGCGGCTACGATGGTGTCCACCGGCCCCAGACCTACATTCTTGACTGAAGCCAATCCGAAACGTATGGACTGTCCGGAAGCGGTGTCCTCAATCGTGAATCCCGATTCGCTTTCGTTTACGTCCGGCGGGAGTATCTTGAAACCCATCTTGCGGCACTCGTCCACGGCGAGACTTACCTTGTCTGCGTTATCCCAGTACGTATTCATATACGCTGCGGCATACTCGATGGGATAGTTCGCCTTAACGTATGCCCCACGATAGGCGACGAGTGCGTAGCTGACGCTGTGCGCCTTGTTGAACGCATATCCCGCAAAGGGCTCGATAAGCGCAAACACCTCCCGCGCCAGGCGCTCGTCTATCCCATTTGTCACCGCACCCTGGACAAACGTTTGTTCCTGTTCGCGCATGACTTCCGCAATCTTCTTGCCCATCGCCTTGCGGAAGATATCCGCCTGGCCCATGGAGTATCCCGCCAGGGTACGGGCGATGAACATCACCTGTTCCTGGTACACAATCACTCCGTAGGTCTCCTCCAATATCCGTTCCAGCGCAGGGTGCGGGTAACGCACCGGGTCGGTGCCCTGCTTGGCCCTGATGAATCTGTCTATCTGCTCCATGGGGCCGGGACGGTACAGCGCTACCATGGCGGAGATATCTCCGAAAACGGATGGCCTCAACTCCTGCAGGTATCTCCGCATTCCTTTGCTCTCGAGTTGGAAGATGTCGCGGGTCTCACCGGAGGCCAGCAGTGCAAACGTCTTCGCGTCATCGAGCGGCAGTCGAGCAAAATCGATAAGAACCCCGTGGCGCTTGTTGATTATGTCGCGAGCCTTGGCCAGAATAGTGAGGTTGGAGAGGCCGAGAAAATCCATCTTGAGCAAGCCCAGTTTCGCAACGTTCCACATGTGATATTGCGTCATCAGTCCCTGTTGGCCCTGCTTGCCCACCGGCTGAAGCGGAGCGTACCGGACCAGCGGGTCGCGTGAAATCACGACGCCCGCCGCGTGCGTGCTGGCGTGACGCGTGAGCCCCTCGATTTTGCGCGCCGCATCGATAAGGCGCCGGACATCATCGTCGTCTTCATACGCCTGATGGAGCTCCGCGTTGTCCGCTACCGCCCGGTCGAGCGTAATCGTCAGTTCCTGAGGCACAAGACGCGCCACACTGTCCACCTGGCCGTATGACATGCCGAGCGCCCGACCCGCGTCTCTCAGCGCGCCGCGCGCACCCATCGTGCCGAATGAGATAATCTGCGCCACGTGATCCGTGCCGTACCTGTCATTCACATAGTTGAGCATGTCCTCCCGGCGATCATCCTGGAAGTCCAGATCGATATCCGGCATCTCGCTGCGTTCGATGTTCAGGAATCGCTCGAACACCAATTCATAGTCGAGAGGATTGATATCGGTGATCGACAGGCAGTACAAGACCAGGCTGGCTGCGGCGCTGCCGCGCACCCCGTAGTAGATCCCCGTGCGCTTGGCATAGGACACGATGTCCCACACGACGAGGAAATAGTCGGCAAAATGGGTCTTCCCGATGACATCCAGCTCAAGCTGCAGCCTCTCCTCCTGCTGGGGCGTGGGCTCAGAAAACCGCAGTTTGAAGCCCTCCCTGCAAAGCGACGCGAGGTAGTCTTCCGCACTTGCCCCTTGAGGCAGGTCGACCTCCGGCAGATGCAGCTTGCCAAATTCCAGCTGGAGATCGCACATGTCCGCCACACGGACCGTGTTTTCTAACGCCTCGGGGAGATCCGGGAATAGCTCGGCCACCTCCTCAGGCGACCTCAGGTAGAAATAGTCTCCCGCCATCTTGAGGCGCTTGTCTTCCTGCACCTGGGCATTCGTTTGAACGCACAGGAGCAGGTCGTGTGCAGCGGCGTCGTCCCGGTCGACATAGTGCACGTCGAACGTGGCCACGAGCGGGATACCCAGCTTGTGCCCTATCGATACGAGTTCCGGATTTGCTCTTTCGAGGTCCGCGATAGGGTGCCTCTGCACCTCGATGTAGTAGTCGCCAAAGAGCTCTTTGTACCATGACGCCACCGCTTCTGCATCGGCATTGCGGCCTTCAAGCACCAGTCTCACCAGTTCGCCGCTGGCGCAACCCGACAGCGCGATGAGACCATCGTGGTACTGCTCGAGCAACTCTCTGTCCACGCGGGGCTTGTAGTAGAATCCTTCCGTGTGCGCGCGTGTGACCAATTGCATCAGATTGTGGTAGCCTTGGTTGTTCTTGGCGAGGAGAGTCAGATGAAACGGATTCCGGCCGGAGGCATCGCGGGTTGTTCTGGAGTTGGGCGACACGTAGACTTCGCAACCGAGTATCGGCTTCAGCCCGCTGGCTCGCGCAGCCGTGTAGAAATCGATGGCTCCGTACATGTTGCCGTGGTCGGTAAGAGCGATGCTCGTCATGCCCATTTCTTTGGCACGAGCGATTAGCTGCGGAATACGACACATCCCGTCAAGAAGGCTGTATTCTGTGTGAACGTGAAGATGAACGAAGGCCGAAGCCATCGAGCCGATTATAGCATGAGGTTCCGTCTTGAAAGTTGAGACTCAGACCGCATCGCGCGAGCGCGGATGGGCGCGATGGATTGCCCCCGTGCTGCTGCTCGTCCTGCCAATCCTGCTGCTGAGCGCCGCAATAAGGATAGAGATGAACAGCCTCGGTCTGTACACCCGGGGGTTCCACATATATGAAGTGGGCCAGACCACGGGACTCAGCGAGGACCAACTGGACGCCGCCGCCGCCAAGCTGATTGCGTACTTCAATTCGTTCGCCGAAACCCCCCAGATGACCGTCTCCCACGCAGACGGGATCCCGTTCGATCTGTTTCACGACTACGAGTTGATACATCTCTCGGACGTCAAATCGCTGTTTGAAGCCAATACCGTTGCCCAGGCACTGAGCATGTTCGTGGTTGCGCTGTTCGTGCTGGCGGGTTTGTCCCTGGGGCGGCGCAGTGATGTCTACAGCGGACTTCGGTACGGCGCTCTGTTCACGATTGCGCTTCTCGCCCTATCGTCGATGGCTTTCGTCACTGACTTCAGCCGCATGTTCGTTGCATTCCACCTCGTGGCCTTCGACAATTCATTCTGGCAATTGAACCCGTACACGGACTACCTCGTGATGCTCTTCCCGCTCGGGTTCTGGCAGGACATGTTCATCTTCGCGGGCGCCGGCACCGGTATCGCAGCCATCGCCGTATACACAGCGGCGACGTCATTAACCCGGCGGGCCCGCTCTAGGGGGCACCGTCTGCGGGAGCCCATCCACGGGAAACAGTGATGTATAATGGCCGGTGGGTTCGACACACTCGAGCCCATTCGGAGGTTCTATGACCGACTTCAGACCCGTCCTTGTGAAACAGCAGTCTTCCGGCACGTACCCACCCTACACTCCAACCTTCACCGTCCCTCGCGAGTACAACGACATCGTCCTGGAGTGGGACGTACCCACTCACATCGCCATCATTACGCTCAACAGACCTCACGTGCAGAACGCTCTGAGTCCAACTCTGCTCGAGGAGATGATTGACGCCATCCGGCTGGTTGACGAAAACGACGACTTCAGTTGCATCATTCTGCGTTCCTCGAGCGAACACTTCTGCTCGGGAGGGGACTTTCAGGCATTCGCCAACAAGGACCTCCTGACACAACGTTGGTACTTCGAGTTGACACCGAAGATGATACAGGTGATGAACAATGCGACGATCCCCGTTGTAGGTGCGGTACGCGGCAACTGCTGCGCATTAGGTATCGCGGTGGCGGGAGGATGCGACATTGTATTATCCTCGGACACGGGAAGCTACTTTCTTCCCGGGGGCGGGATGGGCTTCGGCTGCTTCACTCCCACTGCCGGTGCCTACAAGTCGGTCCATCGCAAACGATTGATGGAACTACTGCTGACCGCCAAGCCGCACGCTGCTCAGTGGGCGATGGAAGCCGGTCTCGTAAACCATGTGTATCCGGACGCAGAACTGGATGCAATGGCATGGGAGATGGCCAAGACGATTGCGTCCAACGCTCCGCTGGTGATGAGGTGGTCGAAACAGTTCTTCTATCACATTCAGGAGATGGAGCAACGCCAGGCATTCCGGTACGGCACCGACCTCATCACGATGCAGTCGCTCACACGGGACGGCAACGAAGGACAGAACGCCTTCCTCGAGAAGAGGAAGCCGGTTTGGCAGGGCCGAAAGGGCGGCAGCGCCCGCGGCGACATCCATTTCCCGGAAGAGGAGCATGTGTGGAAGGTGGGCAAGGAAACCCGCAGACGCTAGCAGCAGACTCATCTCAGTTGTAACGTTGCGCGCACTGCAACGCAAAAAAGGAACAAACAATGGCGACAGATAGACAGAAGGCAGTTGACCTGGCCATCGAACAAATCGAGCGAGAGTTCGGCCGCGGTTCGCTCATGCGACTCGGAGACTCGGCGCGGATGAAGATCGCCGTCATTCCAACCGGCTCGCTGAGTCTCGACCTGGCTCTGGGAGTCGGGGGGATACCCCGCGGAAGAGTCACGGAGATATTCGGTTCAGAGTCGTCGGGCAAGACTACGCTCGCGCAACACATCATCGCCGAAGCCCAGAAGGCGGGCGGCATCGCGGTCTACATCGATGCGGAAAACGCCCTGGATGCTACGTACGCGGCCGCCTGCGGGGTGGACATCGATGCTCTCCATGTTGCGCAGCCGGACACCGGGGAACAGGCCCTCGAGATTGCTGAACGCCTCGTAAGAAGTGCGGGAGTCGATATCATCGTGGTCGATAGCGTCGCGGCGCTGGTGCCGAAGGCCGAACTCGAGGGAGACATGGGCGACGCACATGTCGGATTGCAGGCGCGGCTGATGTCCCAGGCGCTCCGCAAACTGACCTCGGCCATCTACCGTTCAAACACGTCTGTTGTGTTCATCAACCAACTTCGCGAGAAAGTCGGCATCGTATTCGGCAATCCAGAAGTCACGCCCGGCGGGCGCGCGTTGAAATTCTACAGTTCCGTACGCATAGACCTCAGGCGCGCAGATTCACTGAAGCGCGGGACCGAAGTATTCGGGTCGCGGGTGAAGGCGCGCATCGTGAAGAACAAGGTGGCGCCTCCCTTCAGAGTCGCCGAATTCGATATTCTGTTCAGCCAGGGAATCAGCAAGGAAGGCGACCTCATCGACCTGGGCGTCAGCACGGGTATCATCAAGAAGTCGGGAGCCTTCCTCACCTACGGCGAGCACAAGCTCGGACAAGGGAGGGAGAACGCTCGCGATTTCCTCAAGCAGAACCCGGCGGTGGCGAGCGAACTTGAAGGTTTGATTCGGGCGGCGCACCAGCCTCAAGTTGAGCTGGTTGACGATACCGCACCGGTCGAATCCAACTAACCGACCTCCGGCTCACACATGGATCCCGAATCTGAGCAGAAGCGCGTCCTGAGCCGCGCGTATCATCTTCTTGCTATACGTGCGCGTAGCGAGGCGGAGATGCGCCGAAGTCTTAAACGCTCCGGCTTTGCAGAAGCCGCTGTCGACAGCGCCATCGTCCACCTTCAGGACCAGCAACTTCTCGATGACACATCCTTCGCGGCGGATTGGGTGCGCAGCAGGATGCAGTTCAAACCACGTGGCAAGCGTCTCCTCGAGCACGAACTTCGGACGAAGGGGATATCCGATGAGAACGCCGCGGCAGCGACCACTGAAGTAGACGACGAAGCGACCGCGTTCGCTCTCGCCTCCCGGCGCGCGGCATTAATGCGCGGTCTCGATAGGCAGACGTTTATTCGAAGACTCTCCAATTACCTCCTGGCACGGGGCTACTCGCGCGAAACAATCTCGCGAGCGGTCAACTCAGTTCTCACAGCTGATGACGACTCGTAGCATGCGAACGGGCATGGTAAACTAGTGCACTGCAATTTTCGGCCGGTTATGAACAGTATCGTTGGAAAGTGAGCCTGCCGAATAACCTCGCGAGTTCCATCAAGGAGCGACATACATGATTGACTGGGGTTTGGCCGTCAAGATTGCGGCCGGCGGATTCACGATGGTGTTCTTCCTGCTCACTGTCTTATCGGTAATCATCTGGGGTGTCTCACGCATCATTCTGAGACTGGCGAACAATAAGGCAAAGACCTAGCATGTCGTCCCTGCTGGCCTACGCCCTACTCAATGTTGCCCGGGAGGTCAAGACATGTTCGGCCTACTAGAAACGGGTCTTCAGAGCTTCTTCTGGGGTAACGCCGTCATGCTGCTGATTGGCGGACTCCTCATCTACCTGGCGGTAACCAAGAAGATGGAGCCTCTGCTTCTGGTTCCCATCGGCTTCGGCATAATCCTGGTCAATCTGCCGCTCAATGGACTGATGGACTACCAGATGGACCTGCAATCCCCCACGTCCGGGACCGTGGTCAGCATCCAGACCCCGCCGGACTCGCGCTTCGGCAAGGATGCCGTCCTGATTCAACTGGACTCCGGTGCGATTCACAGCCCGGTGTTCGGCCGCGTGCAAACCTATATGGTGGCTGCGGGCGACCGCGTAGTAGCAGGTGAAACCGTTGCCACTCTTGTGACACAGGAACAGACAAATCAGGCTCAGTATCCGACCGAGCCTATCGGCCTTCTCTCCAGGATATTCAAGTATGGCGTCATGTGGCAGATACTGCCGCCACTGATGTTCTTGTGCCTTGGAGCGTTGACGGACTTCGGTCCGATGCTGTCAAACCCCAAGACGCTCCTGCTCGGAGCCGCGGCGCAGTTCGGCGTCTACTTCGCATTCTTCCTGGCCCTCCTGGCCGGCTTCACCATACCTGAGGCATGCTCGATAGGCATCATCGGTGGCGCTGAAGGCCCCACTACCATCTATGTGACGTCTGTTCTCGCGCCGCATATCATCGGTGCGACGGCGGTGGCATGCTATTCCTACATGGCGCTGGTGCCCGTCATACTGCCGCCGGTAATCAAACTGCTCACCACCAAGGAAGAGCGGGGCATCTACATGAAGCCGCAGATGCGCGCCGTCGGGCGAGCGGAGAAGATTCTCTTCCCCATCGTGGCGGCAATCGTCGTGATTCTCGTCGTTCCTTCTTCCGCCCCACTCATGGGCTGCTTCATGGTCGGTAATCTGTTCCGTGAGTGCGGAGTAGTCGAGCGACTGAGCCACACTGCGCAATCCTCCTTCGTGGACATATTGACCATATTCCTGACGCTCGCGATCGGCGCCAGCATGCCGGCCGAGAACTTCCTGCAGCCGAAGACTCTGCTCATCCTCGTCCTGGGCGTTGTGGCATTTGCGAGCGCCGCGGCGGCAGGAGTCCTCCTCGCCAAGCTGATGAACGTATTCTCAAAAGAGAAGATCAACCCGATGATCGGCGCTGCGGGCGTCTCAGCAGTCCCGATGTCGGCACGAGTTGTGCAGGTTATGGGACAGAAGGAGAACCCGAAGAACTTCCTGTTGATGCACGCCATGGGGCCAAACGTGGCCGGAGCCATCGGTGCTGCCATCGCCGGAGGTGTGTTCCTGGGGATTCTACATTGATGACGGCGGGACACACTGGCGGTGTTCCACGGCATAATTGACCGGGGGGAGACATGGACGAGACAAACAAGGGACAGAGCAAGCTACAGGAACTCGAACTACGCCGGGCGTCCATCCTCAAGCATGGTGGAGACGACAAAGTAGAGGCACAACACGCGAAGGACAAGAAGACAGCTCGAGAACGTATCGCGCTGCTGCTGGACGAAGGGTCTTTCGTCGAATATGGCGCATTCGTCAAGACGCGCTCCACGTATTATGGTCTCGACAAGATGGACCTTCCCGCTGACGGAGTCGTCACCGGTATCGGCACGGTGAACGGCCGCAAAGTGGCCGTTTACGCCCAGGACTTCACGATTCTCGGCGGTTCGCTCGGAGAGGCGCACGCGCTCAAAATCGTCAAGATGCAGGATATTGCCCTCGAGGCCCGTATCCCGTGCGTCGCGATGCTCGACTCCGGCGGTGCGCGAATCCAGGAGGGAATCGATTCACTTGACGGCTACGGCCGCATCTTCTTTCGCAATACCCGCTCGTCGGGTGTCATCCCCCAGATCTCACTCATACTGGGCCCCACTGCCGGCGGAGCGGTGTACTCCCCCGCCATCACGGATTTCATCATCATGACGCGCAAGACCAGCACGATGTACATCACCGGCCCTGCCGTGGTCAAGGACGTGCTATCGGAGGAAGTCACGCACGAACAGCTGGGTGGTGGTCTGGTACATAACCAACGAAGCGGAGTTGCGCACTTCCTCGCCAACAACGACGAGGATGCGATCGCTACCGCCCGCGAGTTACTGTCCTATATGCCCCAGAACTACACGGAGCAGGCTCCGTTGAAGCCCGCTCAGACGGCAACCGACAACGAGGACCTCTCCCTTCGTGACATTATTCCTCCGGACGCGAACAAGCCGTATGACGTGAAGGACATCATCACCAGGATTGCCGATGACCACCAGTTCCTGGAGGTGCATCGCCTGTTCGCGCCCAATATCGTCGTCGGCTTCGCGAGAATCGAGGGACGTACGATAGGCATCATCGCCAACCAGGCCAAGTTCATGGCGGGAGTGCTGGACATCAACGCGTCCGACAAGGCATCTCGCTTCATCAGCTTCTGTGACTGTTTCAACATACCGTTGCTCACACTTGTAGACGTGCCCGGCTACATGCCCGGAACAGCACAGGAGCATGGTGGCATAATTCGGCACGGCGCCAAACTGCTCTACGTGTATTCCGAGGCGACCGTCCCCAAGGTCACCCTCATACTGCGGAAGGCGTACGGAGGAGCCTATCTCGGCATGTGCTCCAAATATCTCGGCGCCGACATGGTGCTTGCCTACCCCTCAGCGGAGATTGCCGTAATGGGTGCGAGCGGCGCAGCTGAAATCATCTTCGCGCGCGAAATCAAGAATGCCGCAGATCCGCAGGAAGTGCGGGCGCGGCGCATCAAGGAATATCAGGACCAGTTTTCGAATCCCTACCGGGCCGCCGAACGGGGCTCGGTCGACGATATCATCGATCCGAAAGATACCCGTCGCGAGCTGTCCCAGGCGTTCTTCGTGCTGGAAACGAAGCGTGAGGCCTATCCGGACAAGAAGCATGGCAATATCCCACTATGAGGCACCATCGCCGCCTGGCGGCGATTTTTGAGGCCCTGGGGGCCGATTGAGGTCCAACTCGGGTGAACAAACAGCGAGACAACGCAGAGCGTAATAAGAGGAGAACAGAACGACATGGCACTTGAGATAGTCACATCCCCATTGCCCGGCAAGATTGTCAGCGTCTCGGTGAGTGCGGGTCAGAAAGTGAAGGAAGGCGACCTGCTGCTGGTTATCGAGGCCATGAAGATGGAGAACGAAATCGTGGCCCCCGTTAACGGTACCGTCACGGCCGTCTCGGCCAAGGCCGATAGCACGGTTCAGATCGGCGATAACCTGGTATCGATCGAGGAAGGCTAGGCGCAAGAGGGACGCCGGTCAATCTTGACAGGACGTACCCCGAACAAGGTATAGTATGTACTCCCGGGCCATTAGCTCAGTTGGCTAGAGCACGGTCCTGATAAGACCGGGGTCTGTGGTTCGAGTCCACAATGGCCCATTCATTTAATTTCTTCGCTGCGCGTTATGCGCCGGTCCCCTCGCCGTTTCGTGGGTTGTAGCGAACGGCCTTCACCACCCTGACAGTCCGCCTCTAGCCTTCCCAGGCGTCGCCCGCCTTCAGGTTGTAGCTGTCAAATAGCTTGCCCGCCAGCTCATCGATGTCATGCGAGACTCCCGCCTCATAGTAGCGGAAGTAACAGTTGTCAGGCGGTGGAGGTTCGGTAAGCCGAAGAACCAATCTCTTGCGCAGATTCGGAACCTTTCCCAAACGCCAGAGTTTCTTCGCTTCAGGCGTGAGGCTGCAGATCTCGTAGATCCCCTGAGTGTCGGGTGCCTGCTCCGCATTTTCCCGGGTGAACCTCAGCCAGGTTTTGTTCGCATGCATAATCTACAAGACCTCCTAGAGTACGCCACAGGACTAGCGTTTGGCCCGCGCCGGCGCAATCGAGTCAGCGGGAGCCACACGACCACACCCGCACATCAGCCACACCGACCGCCATCCGCGCCGCCACCCGCCGCAAACAGTCCGACCCCAAACCGCTGGTCCGGCCGGCACGAGGTGCCCGTGATATCACGCCATACTGGCAACGCAATCGATGCGGACCATTCCCTCGCGGAACGGCGGCCTCAGGCACATGTTACGCCATAGCGGCTAACCACTCAACGCCACCCTGCAGGCAAGCGTCCAATATGACAGTTGCCCCTCATCGATAGAACAAATGTGGGTGGCAGCCGAATTCGGCTGCCACCCACAGGTGAACACGATTGAAAAAGGCAAGACTAACGCTTCGTATACTGAGGAGCCTTCCGCGCGCGAAGCAGACCGGGCTTCTTGCGTTCCTTCACGCGAGGATCTCGCGTCAAGAATCCTTCCTTCCGCAGAGTCGGCTTGAGCGCCTCACTCTCACGCACCAGCGCACGGGCGATGCCATGACGAATTGCCCCCGCTTGCCCGCTGATGCCGCCACCGGCCACCCTGACTTCGGCCCTGAACTTGCCGGCCATTTCGGTGCTCGCAAACGGCGCCTCTATCATGCGGCGGTGCTCAAGCCGCGGGAACAACTCGGTGTACGGTTTACCGTTCACGAGTATCTGTCCCTCACCGGCATAAAGCCGCACCTGGGCAACGGCACACTTCCGCCTGCCGGTTCCCCATACGTAAGCTGCATCACTCATAGTTCGTTACTCTCCCTCTGCGTGACCTGGCCCTGGTGCGGATGCTCCGCCCCCGGATACACGCGAAGCTTGCGGTACATGGCACGTCCCAGGCTGGTCTTGGGCAGCATCCCCTTGACTGCGTGTTCAATCACGCGTCTCGGGTCCTTCTCCATCACATCCTCGAACGTCGGCGCACGCAGACCACCAGGATACCCAGAATGCCGGTAGTATATCTTCTGCTTCCTCTTGTTGCCGGTAAGGACAACCTTGGCAGCATTGACGACTACAACGTAGTCGCCGGTATCGATATTAGCTGCAAACATGGGCTTGTGTTTTCCACGCAGCAAAACTGCCACGCGCTGCGCCGTGTCGCCGACCGTACTGCCCGCCGCATCGATCACGTGCCATTCTCGATTGATTTCTTTCAGTTTCGGACTGTATGTCTGCATTTACTTCACTCCCCAACAATGGCCACGCTTCACGCAGCAAACGGCAGCGAGGACTCGTATCGAACTTCCATCAAACACAAGCCACGTGCCGGCGCGGCAGGCCCCGCCGTGCCTATTTTCGGATTCGACATCAACTCCGCGAATCCCTCCACCGAGCACCTGCCCAGACCTACTTTGAGCAATTGCCCCACCATATTGCGCACCTGATGCCTCAGGAATGCGTTCTGTGAAAATGAGAACTGGACATCGTTGTCAGACCCGCTGACTCGTGCTTCATACATGAGGCGCACGGTTGGCGCCGACTCTTCGAGTGATGTTGCGAAAGACGCAAAGTCGTGTACACCCTGCAACGACCTTGCGGCCAGGCGCATCACCGGCAAATCCAACATCTCCCGCATATACATGCTATATCTATCGCCCAATGGCGAACGCGCTCCCCCGCATGCGACTCGATATGTGTAGCGTCGCGACACTGCCTTCCTACGAACGTCAAAGTCGCTATCCACTACACATGCCCCCACAACCGCCACATCGTCCGCCAAGAAGTGATTCAACCCCCTCACCACCGTCCCGGGCTGGAACCGTTCGCTGATCCAGAAGCTGACGACCTGCCCTACCGCATGTACTCCGGCATCTGTTCGACTCGCCGCGTACACCCTGGTGGCCACGCCGGACAACTTCACAATCGCGGACTCCAACTCACCCTGCACGGTACGACCGGCAGCCTGCAACTGGTACCCCAGAAAACCGGTACCGTCATACTCAACCAGCGCCGCTATCTTGTGGCCAACCACCTAGTCAACCAATTCCAACTGGGCCATCTCAGCAGCATCTCCAACGCGCTGCCCGATGCGAACGAGTCGCACATATCCTCCGGTCCGCTGCGCATAGCGTCGCGCCAGATCGCTGAACACCTTCTTGGCTGTCTTTTCCTGAGGTAAGAATGCCACGGCGCGGCGCCGAGACGACAGGTCTCCCGCCTTACCCAGCGTTATCACGTGCTCGGCCATGCTCTTGATTTCTTTCGCCTTCGCGACGGTGGTAACCATCTTCTCATGGTCGATGAGCTCGGCTACCAGATTCTTGTACATGGCAAGCCGATGTTCGGTTGGCCTGTCCAGTTTTCTTCCTGCAACTCGGTGTCTCACTTCGACTTCCCCTTTGTTCTATCAGGTATAGGATAGCCAAGGCCGGTCAACAACTCCTGCACTTCAACCTGGGACTTGTCCCCAAAGCCCGGCAGCGGCGGTAGGCCATCCCTGGTCTTTTCTATCAACTGACCCAGCGTCATGATTCCAGCGCGGCGCAAACTATTGTGCGCGCGGGTGGAAAGTCCGATTTCGGCGAGCGCAGTATTGTACTGCTCCGACGGAATCGCCAATCCTGAGACCGTGCGTGCCTGCTCCGGAGAAGGGGCCTCAAGACCTTTGAACGCCGCGAACTCCTTAAGCAGTATATCGGAACTTTGCGCAACCGCTTCCCATGGAGTGATTGTGCCGTCCGTCCACACTTCAATAATCAGCCGCTCGGGGCTGCGCTCCTCGCCGGGATTGATGGGCTCGACCGCGAAATTCGCCTTGCGCACGGGAGAGAACACCGCGTCCACCGGCAAAGCACCTACGGGCAGACCCTCGGCAGAGATTGCCGGTACGTAACCTCGCCCCAACTCAACGTTGAACTCCGCATGCAGTTTCGCATCCGCGGAATCAAGGCTGGCCAGTGTCATCTCGCCATTCACAATCTGAAAATCAATTGACCCCTGTATGTCGCCGGCGCTCACCACACCCTCCCCCTCCACATCAAGGAAGAGCGTTCCGGGCTGATGAGTTATCGGCCGCAATCGGATCTCTTTGACATTCAGCAGAAACTCCAGCACATCCTCGCGCACATGCGGGATGGTTGAAAACTCATGCTGGACACCTTCCACCTTCACCCAGGTTACCGCAGCCCCCGGGAGGGAGCTGAGGAGCACGCGACGCATAGCATTGCCAAGCGTCACACCAAAGCCGATATCCAACGGCTCCGCTGAGAATCGTCCATATGATCCAGTTGCCTGGACACACGTTACAACAGGGACGGAAATCTCACTCACTAGTCTTCCTCCCTCTCACTACCTGGAGTAGTACTCGACGACAGCCTTGCCGCTCAGCCTGCTGTCCACATTCTCGGTGGTTGGCAAGCTCACCACAGTTCCTCTCATCTGTTGCTCGTCAAGTCCCAGCCACGTGGGCACATTGCGCGCCTGTACCTGACCGGCCACGAGCTTGTAGAGAGCTGTCTGCGCACTCTGGGGGCGCCAGGTAATGACATCGCCGACCTTCACCAGATACGACGGTATGTTCACCCGTTGTCCGTTCACACGAATGTGACCGTGACGAACTATCTGTCTGGATTGAGGACGCGAATCACCAAATCCGAGTCGATACGCGACGTTATCGAGACGCCTCTCGAGCAGGATCAGTAGATTGTCGCTGGTCATCCCGGGCAAGCGCTGTGCCTCGGCAAAGAAACGCCTGAACTGGGCTTCCAGTACACCGTAGGTGAACCGCACCTTCTGCTTCTCACGTAATTGCAGACCGCGATCCGAGACCCTGCGGCGCGTCTTCGGTTTGCCACCGGGCGGCACGTTGCCACGCCGCTCAAAAATGCACTTGGCACTGGTGCACTTGTCGCCCTTAAGCATCAGCTTGTCGCCAATGTAGCGACAGAGTTCACATCGAGGACCCGTATATCGTGCCATAGCCTACACCCTCCTCCTTCCGCGAGGACGACAGCCGTCATGGGGTATCGGGGTCACGTCCCTGATGCTCGTCACCATCAGACCTGCACCCTGCAGCGCCCTGATGGCGGCTTCCCGACCGCTCCCGGGACCTTTGACATAGACCTCGACGCGTCGCATGCCATCATTCTGTGCCTGCCGTGCCGCGTCCTGCCCCGACATCTGCGCAGCGTAAGGCGTTCCCTTCCTCGAGCCTTTGAACCCTGCCTTACCCGAGCTGCCCCACGAGACCACCGCCCCGGAGGGGTCAGTTATGGTCACAATCGTATTGTTGAACGTCGACTGTATGAAGGCTTTCCCTTCGGGAATATTTCGACGTACACGTTTCTTTGTCTTAGCTTTCTGTACCTTCTTCGCCATGTTTCCTCACCCGACGGATTTACTATGCCTATTTCTTGGTAGAGCCGCGCTTCTGCCCTCTACCCGCGACGGTCTTCCTGACGCCCTTACGCGTCCGCGCGTTCGTCTTGGTTCGCTGGCCACGCACCGGCAAATTTCGCCTGTGCCGGAGACCACGAGTGGAACCGATATCGACAAGACGCTTTATATTGAACTGCACTTCCCTGCGCAGATCGCCTTCCACCTTGTAATCCAGATCAAGCACGTTGCGGATACGGGTTGCCTGCTCTTCGGTGAGATCCTTCACCTTCATCTCTTCCGGAATGCCGGCCTTGGCAAGCGTCTTCTTGCTCGCAGTCGGGCCAACGCCGTAGATGTACTGCAGGCCAATCACCACATGCTTATCTTTTGGGAGGTCAACACCAGCAATACGGGCCATTGTTCAACTCCTCAGAAAGGCTTTGACAGCCACCACGAACTAACCCTGCCTCTGTTTGTGCTTCGGGTTCTCGCAGAGAACACGAACCACACCACGACGGCGGATTATCTTGCACTTATTGCAGCGACGTTTAACAGACGAACTAACTTTCATGATGGTTCACCCTACACAAACCTTACTATAATACGGGATTGCCTCTTACGTGTCAAAGGACACCTACTTGAGTCGATACGTGACGCGGCCTCGCGTCAGATCGTAGGGAGACAGCTCGACCAGCACGCGATCTCCTGGCAGAATCTTGATGTAATGCTTGCGCATCTTGCCTGAGATGTGCGCGAGAACGACGTGCCCGTTCGGCAACTCCACGCGAAACATCGTATTCGGCAAACATACCGTAACCTTTCCCTCGACCTCGATCTTCTCTTTCTTTGCCATATATTGTGACCTATGCGAACACGATCGGTTCGCCATCCGTGACTGCCACACTGTGTTCAAAGTGCGCCGACAGACCGCCATCCACGGTGAGAACCGTCCACTGGTTGCTCGCCACTTTGGTCTGCCAGCCGCCGGCGGTCACCATGGGCTCGATAGCCAGCGTCATCCCAACACGCAGCAGCGGTCCCATGCCATTACCACGAGGATCGACGAAATTCGGTATCTGCGGGTCCTCGTGCAGCTTTCGCCCCACCCCGTGTCCGGTATACTCGCGGACCACCCCGAACCCGGCCCCTTCAACGTGACGCTGTACCGCCGCGGAGATATCTCCCACGTGGTTGCCGGCTCGCGCATATTTGACGCCCTCCGCCAGCGCCTCCCGCGTCACCTCGATCAACCGCGCGGCCTTCTCACCTATCGCACCCACGCCAACCGTGAGCGCCGCGTCGGTGTGAAATCCCTTGTGAAACACACCCAGGTCGATGGACACCACATCGCCCTCACGCACCACCCGGGACCCGGGAATACCATGGACAACTTCGTCATTGATAGAGATACATACGCTCGCAGGATACCCCTGGTACCCCTTGAATGAGGCCACGACGCCTCTCCGCTTCATCTCCCCCTCCACCAACCTATCCAAATCTCTGGTGTGGATACCCGCTTTCACCTCGTCCTTGACGGTGTTCAGCATCTCCGCAAGGATCTCTCCGCATTCGGCCATCACCCTGATTTCTTCGGGTGATTTCACCACTATCAATCGGTTCCCGTGCGAAGCAGCTCCATCATGACGGCGGACACATCTTCGATCGGCTGATTGCCGTTTACCCGGAGCAACTTCCCTTGTTTTTCATAATAGTCTACTATCGGGAGCGTCTGTGAGAAAAAGACCTTCAGCCGCTCACGCACAGTTTCTTCTTTATCATCGGCTCGCTGGTATAGCACCCCGCCACAGGCATCACACTTCCCCGCCTCCGTGGGCGGAGAACTCACCGCATGGTATGGAGTCTGACAGTCGCGGCATATCCAACGACCGCTCAGTCTTCTCACCAGTTCCTCTTCGGGCACCTCGATGTATATTGCCTTGTCGATGGCCCGTCCTTCAGCGCTGAGCCTTGCATCCAATGCCCTCGCCTGACTCAGCGTGCGCGGAAAACCGTCGAACAACACGCCCGTCGCGCAGTCCGGTTTCCGAATTCGCTCAAGGACCATATTGATGGTCACCTCATCCGGCACCAACTCACCCTTCTCCATATATGACTTGGCCAGCAGGCCCAGTTCGGTCTGCTCCTGCAAAGCGTGACGGAACAGATCCCCTGAAGCGACATGGACCATGCCCAGCTCAGCCTTCAGCACCGATGCTTGAGTTCCTTTGCCGGCGCCCGGCGCCCCTAATAACACAACATTCATGACTTGGACATCCCCCTGTTACTTCAGGAATCCATCGTATCGCCGCATCGTCAGTTGCGACTCGAGTTGCTTCATCGTGTCCAGCGCAACGCCCACCGCGATCAGAATGGCGGTACTCGATATCGAAAGGACTGTCACACCAGTAATCAGTCGCGCCAGGAACGGCGTGATGGCAACGATTGCCAGGAACATGGCGCCGCCGAACGTCAGCCGTCGGCTCACCGCGTTCAAATAGTCGGCAGTCGACTTGCCCGGCCGAACCCCGGGTACGAACCCGCCTTGCTGCTGAAGTGTCTTAGGTAGACTCATCTGTTCGAAAATGACCATCGTGTAGAAGAACGTGAAGCCGAATACCAGCAAGAAATACAGCCCCCAGTACAAGAGCCCGCCCGGAATACCGGCGAGTGGGTCAAAGGCGGCATAGAGGCCGTCCCAGAAGTTCGGGGCCTGCGGATTGACGAAATAACTCGCAACAAGTCGCGGAATCTGCATCATCGCCAGCGCAAAGATAAGAGGAATCATGCCGGCGGTGTTCACTCTCAACGGGATGTACGTAGAGCCCGACTGGCGATACATTCTGCCGCCGCGGAACGTGCTCTTCGCATATTGAACCGGAATGCGCCTGTGCGCTTCAATGAACAGAACTATGAGGTACAGCGTCCCGGCGCCAACGATGATAAAGACGATGGTGCCCAAGACATTGCCCTGGAAGGCCACGCCGATTCGGCCCGCAGACTCGGCGAGCGATGCGACGATGCCGCCAAAGATTATGATGGAGATACCGTTGCCGATGCCTCTCTCCGTGATGAGCTCTCCCATCCACACCAGGAAGATGGTCCCTGCGGTCATCGATACGATGATAGTGGCGGTAGTGATGGCGTCAGGACGCGTAATTACGTTCTGGCTGGTCAGCAGCGCCAACTGGGAGTAGCCCTGCAGAGCGGCGAGGGGTACCGTCAGGTAGTGAGTTATGCGGTTAATCATCCTCTGACCCGTCTCGCCTTCCTGCGAGATGGCTTGCAGCCGGGGAACGACAGGAACGAGCAACTGCATAATGATGGACGCGGTGATATAGGGATAGACGCCCATCGCTGCGACGCTGAAATTCTTCATCGCGCCGCCGCTGAACAGGTCCAACATACCCAATAGCGCGTTCTGTGAAAAGAAATCGCTGAGTGCTTGAGGATCAACGCCGGGCAGAGGAACGTGTACCAGGAATCGGAATGCAACGAGAATCCCTAACGTAAACAGAAGCCTCTGCCTGAGGTCAGGCAGCGAAAAGGCATCCCGCATTGCCTGAATGAGACGCGGCTGGCCCTCTTTCTGCTGCGGCATGCTAGACCTTCCTCACTGCGCCCTGGGCTGCTTTGATCTTTTCTTCCGCGGTCACGGAGAAGTGGTTCGCCACCACGGTAAGACGCTTCTCAAGGTCTCCGCGGCCCAGGATCTTGGTGGGTCTCTCCAGCGACTTGATGAGGCCAGCACCCTTCATATCACTGGCCGCAACCTCGGCTCCGTCGGCAAACACATTGAGCGCCGAAACGTTGACGACGTTGTATTCGATCCTGAAGATATTGGTGAATCCACGCTTGCGCGGCAAACGCTTGATGAGTGGCAACTGGCCACCCTCGAAACCCAAGCGTACGCCTTTGTGATGGCCCTTCTGCCCTTTCGATCCGCGTCCCGAATATGCACCGCGGCCGCTACCCGTGCCACGTCCTACGCGTCGCGAGGAATGAGTGGAACCCTCGGCAGGACTCAGTTCATTCAGCCGCATTGCTGGCCTCCGAAGATGCGTTCGCTATACCACGTTCGCCCGACACTCGTTCCGCCAACCGCAAAGCGGTCAGAGCAAGTATGGTCGCGCGTGCCACATTGATCCGGTTCTGGCTACCGAGCGACTTGCTGACCACATTCCGGATGCCGGCCAATTCCAACACCGTGCGAATCGTGCTGCTCGCTATCATGCCGCGACCCTGTGCGGCAGGTTTCAGCAGTACGATGGACGCACCGTACTTGGCGAGCGTCTCATGCGGGATAGTCTCATCAATCACGGGCACTTCGATAAGCTGCTTGCGCCCCATGGCTCCAGCCTTCCGGATTGCCTCGGGAACGCCCGTCGCCTTCGCAAGCCCCACGCCCACGTGGCCGTTGCCGTCGCCGACGACCATGAGCGCCCTGAAGCGAAGCCTCCGGCCGCCCTTAACGACCTTCGTCACACGGTCGACGGTCATGAGCTTCTCCTCCAACTGCAGGTCGGAGGATTCGACTCGTTCCACTCTGGTATTTAACTTCGTCACTGCCTTCATACAAGATACCCTTTATAGCCCTTCGATTACGATTGCAGTCCGTCCTAGAATACGAGCCCGGCCTTCCTGGCCTCATCCGCGAGCGCTTGAACACGTCCGTGGTATTGAAATCCACCACGGTCGAACACAACCTGTTTGACGCCCTTTTCGATTGCCCGCTGGGCGATAAGCGCGCCCACGCGGCCGGCAATCTCGGTCTTGGACAGCTCGGCGCTGCCCTCACTCACCACTGAGTCCAATGTACTCGCAGCCGCCAAAGTGTGCTGACGGTCGTCGTCAATCACCTGTGCATATATGTGCTGGAGGCTGCGAAACACCGCCAAACGCGGGCAGTCAAGCGTCCCGCGCACCTTACGCCGAAGGCGCTCATGACGCAACTTGCGCATCAATATGGGATTCTTCCTCGCCATGTCACACTATCCTTTTGTGACTTTGCCCGCTTTACCAGGCTTCAGTCGCAGTTTTTCCTCAGCGTACTTGATGCCCTTGCCCTTGTAGTGGTCGCAAGGACGCACGGCACGCACTTTAGCGGCTACCTGCCCGACCAACTCTTTGTCGAAACCGGACAATCGAATCTTGTTGGTTCCTTCGACAGCCACTTCGACCCCGGTCGGCATCGGAAACTGCACGGGGTTGCTGTACCCCACCTGCAACGTGATGCCCTCGGGAGACTTCAGGACACGGTACCCAACCCCATTGACCTCGAGCAGCCTTTCGAACCCGCTGCTGACACCCACCACCATATTTGAGAGAAGTGTGCGCGTCAGGCCGTGCATCGATCGATGCTCTCGATCGTTGCTCGGTCGCTCGACCGTCAACTTACCCTCATGCAGCGTTATATGCATATCGTGATTCAACGCACGCGTCAACTCGCCCCGGGCGCCCTTGACCACGACTACGTTATCGTCCGATATGGATACCTTGACGGTTCCAGGTACAACAATTGGCATTCGTCCAATTCGAGACATCTAGTTGTTACCCCACATTCGACCTACCAGACGTAGCACAGCACTTCACCGCCCAGCTTCTTTCGCCACGCCTGTTGTCCGGTCATAATTCCCTGTGACGTCGACATAATCGCGACACCGAGGCCGCCATACACCCTGGGTATTTCAGTCTTGCCGGCATAGACACGCAAGCCCGGCCGGCTCACTCGCTCCAGCCCAAGTACCGACGGCTGCTTGTCCACATACCTCAACTGAACGCGCAGCATCTGTGACGGCTTCGCCTTGACGGTCTCGTATTCACCGATGAAGTGTTGTTCCTTCAGAATCTTGGCGACGGCCACCTTCACCCGCGAGTGGGGGATTAGCACACTCTCGTGGCCGACCATCACGGCGTTCCTAATTCTTGTCAGCATATCCGCAATCGGATCGTTAACCATTAGTGCCCTCTCCTCACCAGCTCGACTTCCTGACTCCAGGGATGTGTCCGACCACGGCCAACTCCCTGAAGCAGATGCGGCAGAGCCCGAATTTTCTCATATAGCCACGCGGCCTTCCGCAGAGGCGGCAGCGATTCCGATGCTGCACAGCAAACTTGGGTGCCCGATTAGACTTCGCTATCTTTGATTTCTTCGCCATGTTCAGTCTCCCGCGAGCGGCATCCCCATAAGTTTCAGGAGCAGCTTCGCTTCATCGTCTCGCTTGGCGCTCGTGACAATCGTCACCTGCAATCCCCGTATCTTTTCGATCTTGTCATAGTCGATTTCGGGGAACACCAGTTGCTCTTTCAATCCGAGCGTGTAGTTGCCACGGCCGTCGAACGCATCTCCGGGGATGCCTCTGAAATCACGGATGCGCGGCAGAACGATACCAACCAGCCGGTCGAAGAAGTCCCACATGCGCTTGCCGCGCAACGTCACCATCAGGCCGATGGGCATTCCCGCCCTCAGCTTGAAGGCCGCGATCGACTTCTTGGCATGAGTCACCACCGGTTTCTGCCCGGTGATAGTCGCCAGGTCCTTCTCGGCGGACTCAAGCGCCTTGGCATTCGTGATAGCCTCGCCCAAGCCGATGCCAACCACTATTTTCTGTAACCGAGGCAGCTCCATTACGTTTTCGTAGCCGAGTCGATTCTTCAACTCGGGGAGCACATCCTTCACATATCTCTCTTTTGCAGCCAGCATGGCGGTAACTCTCCTCAGTCGATCGGTTCTTCGCAAGCCCGGCAGAATCTCACTTTACGACCATCTTCGAGTGTCTTGTTCCCGACCCTCACCGGCTTCTTGCATTTGTCACAGACAAGCATGACGTTGGACACATGCAGCGGCGCCTCGAGTTCGACGATGCCGGCTTGTCGTGCAGCCCGCCGGGCGCGCGAATGCCGCTTAATCATATTCAGGCCTTCCACTACCACGCGGCCTGACTTCGGCGCCGCGCGGCGGACCTTGCCTTTCTTGCCGCGATCCTTGCCGCTGATAACGAGGACTGTATCGTTCTTCTTGATATTCACTTCACACCACCTCCGGAGCCAGCGAGATAATCTTGGTGAAATTCTTATCGCGCAACTCCCGAGCTACGGGTCCGAAGACCCGGCTTCCCTTGGGGTTATTCTTGTCGCCAAGCACCACTACGGCATTCTCATCAAACCGTACATATGCCCCGTTGGTGCGACGGAAAGGCCTGGTCTCGCGCACGACGACCGCCTTTATGACCTCTCCCTTCTTCACCGCACCGTGCGGTATCGCCTGCTTCACAGTGGCCACGATGATGTCACCCACGTGGGCATAGCGCCGGTGGCTACCGCCGGGGATATTGATGCACATCACTTCTTTGGCGCCGGTGTTATCGGCAACCTTGAGTCGCGTGTACGCCTGAATCATCGCTCACCGCCCTCGTCGAGCGTGACTATCGGGGCCCCAGCTTCGATGCGCTTCACCACGCACCACCTCTTCCGATGTGAGAGGGGCCGGGTCTCGATCATTTCGACCGTGTCGCCAACGTGACACGCATTAGCCTCGTCGTGTGCAAGATACTTCTTCACCCGACGTATCGCCTTCTTGTAGAGTGGATGCCGGCTGGCGGACTGGACGGCAACGACCACCGTCTTATCCATCTTGTCGCTCACCACTCGTCCCTGGATTGTGTCCTTCTTGACCATGTCACTCACCTGATTCCCAGCTCTCTCTCTTTCAGAATAGTCTTGAGTCGCGCCACATCCCTCTTCACCCTTGCCAGCTGCCGGTGATTAGTCAACTGTCTGCTGGCCGCCCGAACACTCAAATTGACCAATTCCTTATCGAACTCATCGAGTCTCTGCCGGATCTCTCCGTCAGACAAAATGCGTACTTCTTCAACCTTCAACGTTGCTCACCTCTCGCGCCACGAATTTCGTGTCGATGGGCAATTTGTACGACGCGAGTTGCACCGCCCGCTTGGCCACATCTTCGGTGATTCCGGCGAGTTCGAACATGATACGGCCACGCTTCACGACCGCGACCCACTGGTCGGGAGCGCCCTTACCACCGCCCTGCCGTGTCTCGGCCGGCTTCTTTGTTATCGACTTGTCGGGAAACACGCGAATCCACATCTGTCCCTGATTTCGCAGGAACCTGACGAACACGCGGCGTGCCGCCTCGATCTGCTTCGCGGTTATCCATGCATTTTCATTTGCGCAAAGTCCATAATCGCCAAACGCGACCGTGATGCCGCTATGAGCAGACCCGGCTCGACGACCGCGGTGGACCTTACGATACTTGACTCGTTTCGGTTGTAACACTTCGCCTCCTCGCCTCGGGCAGGATCTCGCCGCGGTAGACCCAGACCTTCACTCCGATTCGTCCCATGATGGTCCGCGCCTCGGTAAAGCCGTAGTCAATATCCGCACGAAGAGTATGCAGAGGCATCCTGCCCTCGTGTACTGTCTGTGAACGAGCGATCTCAGCCCCACCCAACCGTCCACCCACTCGAATCTTCACGCCTTGCGCTCCCGCCTGCATGGTACGGAACGACGCCTGCTTCATGACGCGCCGGTAAGGCACGCGAGATTCGAGCCGCTCCGCGACATTGAACGCAACGAGTGCTGCAACCAACTCGGGCTGGTCCACCTCGCGGATAGTGAGCCTCACGCGTTCTTTCGCGACCTGCTCGAGCTCGCGGCGCAGCGACTCAACATTCTGCCCACCTCGCCCGATCAGGATGCCCGGCCGAGCCGAGAATACGGTGACCAGGACTTCGCTGCCGGTCCGCTCAATCTCAACACGAGCAATCCCGGACTCACGCGCGCGGCGCTGCAGAACCTTCCGCAACTGAAGATCCTGGAACAACAAGCGACTGTAGTCCTTTTTGGCGTACCACTTCGCCTGCCATTCCTTAGTGAATCCCAGTCTGAACCCAACGGGATGAACTTTCTGACCCAAGTCTAGTCCTCCTCAACGAGCACGGTAACGTGGCTCGACCGCTTCAATATCGGGCTGATTCTGCCCCGAGCCTGCGGCCGGAACCTCTTCAACGTACGCCCCTCATCGGCATAGCACTCCACGATGCGCAGTGAAGGCGACGGCATCTGGTAATTGTTCTCGGCGTTAGCGACAGCCGACTTGACGACCTTGGCCACCACTCGAGCTCCCGGGCTCGGCATGAACCGCAGAGCCGCGAGAGCCTCGTCGACTTTCTTGCCACGCACGAGGTCGACGTACCGTCGAACCTTGCGGCTCGGTATTCCAATGTCTTTCGCAACAACCTTTAGCTTCATAATTCAATGACCTACCGTTTGACCGCTTTGCTCTTGGCCACGTGACCGCGGAACGTGTACGTAGACACAAATTCCCCCAGCTTGTGGCCCACCATGTTCTCCGTGATGAATATGGGCACATGCTTCCTGCCGTTATGAACGGCCAGATTATGCCCTATCATCGACGGCAGAATCGTCGACGAGCGCGCCCACGTCCGAATGATCGTCTTTTCACCGGACTTATTCAGGGCGTCAATCTTCTTCACCAGTTTGGGGTGACAGTAGGGGCCTTTCTTCAGTGATCTTGACATACTACTTTCTCCGCTTGACTATGAAGCGATCCGACACCTTCCATCGTCGCGTCTTGCCGCCGATGGCCAGTTTACCCCAGGGCGTCTTGGGAGGCATGCCTCTCGGGGCTTTACCTTCACCACCACCATGCGGGTGATCCCGTGGCGTCATGGCAGACCCTCTCACGGTCGGGCGAATGCCTCGCCACCTGACCGCGCCGGCCTTGCCCAGCTTCTCATTCTTATGATCGAGATTGCCCAACTGACCGACGGTCGCGAAACACATCTGATGGATGCGTCTCAACTCCTGCGAAGGAAGGCGAAGCAAAACATAATCGCCCTCTTTACTCATGAGTTGCGCTGAACCTCCAGCGCTGTGCACGAGCTGTCCGCCCTTGCCAGGCACAAACTCGATATTATGCACCTGCGTGCCTACCGGGATGGAGGCAAGCGGCAGGGCATTGCCCGGTTTGATGGGCGCCTCGCGCCCCGCCGACACCATATCGCCCACCTGAAGTCCCGTGGGGGCCAGGATATAGCGCTTGTCACCATCGACATAGTTCACAAGCGCAATCCGCGCCGTACGATTAGGATCGTACTCGATGCTCACGACCTTTCCGGGCACGTCGAACTTGTTCCGGCGAAAATCGATGACGCGCAGCATCCGCCTGCTGCCGCCACCACGATGCCGGACGGTGACCGCTCCGCGGTTGTTACGGCCCGCATGCTTCTGAAGCGATACGAGCAGCGACTTCGTCGGAGGAGTCTTGGTCAACTCCTCGGAGATGACCGCAATCTTATTTCGCCTGCCGGCGGATGTTGGCTTAAATGTCTTAAGCGCCATGAGTTCTGTTCCTTCTACTGCTTGTCAGCGTCCTGTCGACCGCCCCGGCTAGCCATGCCGCCGTTGCCATCTGGTCTTCTTCAGCAGCTTCTTGTGCTGATGCTTGGTGATTTTCTTCCTACGCCATTTAAGTACTGATCCCATTACACGCCCTCGAAGTAAGTGATTCTGTCACCGGCCCTGAGTTTGACGATGGCTTTCTTCCACGGAGACGTCGGCACCTGACGATGCCCGCGTCTCTTCAACTTCCCCGGTATGGTCACCACATTCACGTCTTCCACGTGAACACTGAACACTTTCTCAACGGCCCCTTTGACCTGAGCCTTATTCGCAGAACGGGCAATCTCGAAGACGTACCTGTTCTGCGTCTCTTGAAGACCTGTCGCCTTCTCCGTGATCAACGGACGCCGGATGATGTCATGCAGATTCATTGACACTCCCCTTGCTACCCCAGATCTCCTCCATCTTGCGGAGTGCGGGGACGGAAACAATCATCTTGTCCGAGGACATCACGTCAAGAGTGCTCACCACAGAGCACGGCTTCACGGTGACCCCCTGCAGGTTTCGAGCCGACAACGCCAGGACGGGCTGCGACTCAGGAACCACGATCAACACCGTGGACGTGGCGCCTGTCGAAGTCAGCAGCGCCGTTACATCCTTCGTCCGCGGCGCGCCATAGTCGAGATTCTCGACCGCCCACATCGCGCCGTCACGCAGCTTCTGTGATAGAACGCACGCAAATGCAAGACGTCTCATCTTCTTCGGCATGCGCTGCCGGTACGAGCGCGGTGACGGTCCGAACACGATGCCTCCGCCACGCATCAGAGGCGATTTAATGCTACCTCGGCGCGCACGCCCCGTGCCCTTCTGGGCATAGAGCTTACGCGTGCTGCCGGTCACCTCGCCACGAGTCTTGGTAGCGGCCGTACCCTGTCGCCTATTGGCCAACAAACAGATAACCGACTGATGTACCACGGCCTGGCGAAAAGGCACGTCGAAGATGCTGTCATCGACTTCGACATCGCCGACGGTATCTCCTCCAAGGTTATGTACTGGAATCTTCACGTTACTCACCCACCTTTTCAACGATGACGAGGCCACCGTTGGCGCCGGGCACCGCGCCGCGCACCAGCAACAAGTTCCGTTCAGCGTCTACACCGACTACCTTCAAATTCAGTGCGGTCACGTGTTCATCACCCATGTGTCCGGCCATGCGCTTGCCTTTAAGCACGCGCCCCGGGGACGTACCCGCACCCACCGAACCGGGGGCCCGATGTCTGTCCGACTGACCGTGTGTCTTGGGTCCGCCCTGGAAGTGATACCGTTTGACTCCTCCGGCAAACCCCATACCCTTTGATTTTCCGCTCACCTTGAGAAGGTCGCCCGGAGCCACGATACCAACATCCACTCGCTGCCCCACCTCAGCCGACCCCACGCTATCGCGGAACTCATGCAGATACCGAAAATCGCCAAGCCCTTTCAGGTGACCCTTCTCCGCCTTGTTAAGGCGTTTCGAATTGCCGAACCCAAGCTGGACGGCATCGTAGCCATCCTTAGCACGGGTCTTCACCTGAATCACCACGCACGGGCCTGCCTCGATGGCGGTCGCCGGAATACACTCGCCGTTCTCCATGAACAGCTGTGTCATGCCTAATTTCTTACCAATAATGCCACGCACCACAATGCTCCTCGCTCGCGCAATTACAGCTTGATATCGATCTCGACACCCGAAGCTACATTGATCTGGGTCAGCGCATCGATAGCCTTCGCTGTCGGCTCCTGAATGTCGATGAGTCTCTTGTGAGTGCGTATCTCGAAGGCCTCACGCGAATCCTTGTCGATGTTCGATGAACGCGTCACGCAGTACTTCTCGATCCTGGTTGGCAGTGGGACGGGACCGACCACAATGCCGCCGGCGCTTTCCACGGCTTCGACAATCTGCCTGACGGCCTGATCAACCACGCGGTGATCGAAGCCCCTAACTTTGACTCTTACTTTCTGACTGGTCATCTTCTCGGCCTCTATTCAGCAGCACTAGCTTTTCTTGGTTAACTCGTCGGCGACACTTGCGGGAACCTGCTCGTATCGCGAAAACTCCATCGTATGGGTCACTCTGCCCTGGCTCAACGACCGAAGCGCGGTCGCGATGCCGAACGTCTCACCGAGCGGAATCAGACACCCGACCACTGTGGAGTCGCCCACCGTATCGATGCGCTCGATCCTGGCCCGGCGCGAATTCAGATCACCGATAATCTCTCCGGTGAACTGCGCAGGCATGGTCACTTCGAATTTCATGACCGGCTCCAGCAGCACAGGCTTGGCTTTCGGCAAGCCACTCTTAACCGCCATGGAACTCGCAATCTTGAACGCGAGTTCCGAGGAATCTACCTCATGATAGCTGCCATCAAAGGCGGTCACGGTCACATCGACGACGGGATAACCAGCGGGCCCACCGGTTTCGACGGCCTCCCGCGCTCCCGCCTGAATCGCCGATATGTACTCTCGAGGGATAACGCCGCCTTTGACCGCATCCACGAACTTGTAGCCGCTGCCTCTCTCACCAGGCTCGAGCTTGAGCCACACGTGACCAAACTGTCCGTGACCGCCGGTTTGTCGCACAAACCTGCCTTCAGATTCCACGGCCCTCGTAATAGCCTCGCGATACGCCACACGCGGTTTGCCCACGTTTACACGCACGCCGTACTCACGCGACATGCGCTCCACCATGACCTCGAGATGCAGTTCGCCCATCCCCATGATAATTGCCTGACCGGTCTCAGGGTCTTGCCGCACCTTAAAGCTCGGATCTTCGTCCACGAGCTTACCAATCACGTCCTCAAGTTTCTCCGAGTCGGTCTTCGAACGTGGCTCGATGGACATCGAGAGCACAGGCTCTGCAAAACGAATCGATTCAAATACTACGGGACGAGCGGGACTGCAAAGAGTATCCCCAGTGGTCGTGCCCTTCAAGCCCACGGCTGCAATGATGCTCCCGGCCTCAGCTTCGGCTACCTCTTCGCGACGGTTGGAGTGCATGAGGTATAGTCTGCCGATGCGCTCACGTTTTGCTTTGCCGCTATTCAGCAAGGCCGCCCCGGATTCCATGGTGCCCGAGTAGATGCGAATGTAGATAAGACGCCCCATGAAAGGATCCGACACCACCTTGAACGCGAGTGCCGCGAGAGGCTCGTCGTCGGTCGGCGAACACACAATCTCTTTGGTGCCGGAGACGTCATGGCCTACAACCGGCGGCACATCGATAGGCGAAGGCAAATAGTCGACGATGGCATCAAGCAACACCGAAACGCCCTTGCCGCGCAAGGCACTGCCGCACAGTACGGGCACTACCTTATTGGCGACGGTCAGGCGACGCAGCGACTCCTTGATCTGGGACGGAGACACGTCTTGGCCCTCCAGGTAGGGCAAGAGGATAGCGTCATCGTTCTCCGCGAGTTTCTCGACAAGAAGATGCCTGTAGCGGGCCGCGCTCTCGCTCTCACTCTCCGGAATACACCCGATGACCGGATCAGCCAGAGGGCCCTCGGGAAACAGTATCGCCCTGCCCTCCACGAGGTCGATAACGCCCTGGAAGTTCGCCTCACACCCGAGCGGAATCTGCACGGGCACGGCCACGGCGTGAAGCCGAGTCTCAATGGTCGAAACGGTCCGGAAAAAATCCGCACCGACCCGATCCATCTTGTTCACGAAACAGATCCTGGCGACGTGATAGCGGTCGGCCTGCCGCCAGACCATTTCGGACTGGGCCTCAACGCCCGCCACCGCATCCAGGATGACCACTCCACCATCCAGCACACGCAGGCTCCGTTCGACTTCAGCAGTGAAGTCGACGTGTCCGGGTGTATCGATGATGTTGATTCGATGCTCGTTCCAATGGCAGGTCGTCGCGGCGGCCACGATTGTAATGCCGCGCTCACGTTCCTGATCCATCCAGTCCATGACAGCCGTCCCCTCGTCAACTCCGCCGACCTTGTACGTGCGGCCGGTGTGATGAAGGATGCGCTCCGTAACGGTGGTCTTACCGGCATCGATATGTGCAATGATGCCGATATTACGCACCCTCTCCATCGCAATAGAGCGTGTCATCGATTCATCTTTTCCAGAGTCAAGGACAGTCTTGAGTGCAGCCATTTCACCAACGATAGTGGACGAAAGCCTTGTTGGCGTCCGCCATCCGATGTATCTCCTCGCGTTTTCTGACAGCGGCGCCTCTACCCTGAACGGCATCCACAAGTTCCGCGGCCAATTTCTCCTGCATGGACTTTCCACTTCGAGCGCGGGCCGCAACGATCAGCCAGCGCATCGCCAGCGCACGTCCGATGCGCTTATCAACTTCCATCGGCACCTGATATGTGGCGCCGCCGACACGTCGTGGCTTCACTCTGATCAACGGAGTGGCGCCATCAACCGCCTTCGCCAGTATTTCCAGCGGGTCGGTGCTTGCCTGTTCGGAGGCAAGCTCCATCGCCCCGTAGACAATCCGCTCGGCGGTCGACTTCTTGCCCTTCAACATTATCCTGTTGACGAACTTGGACACGTCGACGCTGCCGTACTTGGCGTCGGGCACAATCAGGCGCTTCTTTACTCTCTTGGCTCTTCTGGGCATGTCTTCACACCTCGATGGCGACTGCTACGAGCGCTTCGCGCCATACAGACTTCTACCTTGCTTGCGATTGGCGACGCCCTGCGTATCCAGGACGCCGCGGACAATGTGATATCGGATTCCAGGCAGGTCTTTGACACGGCCGCCTCGAATCATAACCACCGAGTGCTCCTGTAAGTTGTGGCCTTCGCCCGGAATATACGCATTCACTTCCATCTGATTGGTCAGGCGAACCCGGGCAATCTTCCGCAACGCGGAGTTCGGCTTCTTGGGCGTGACAGTCTTCACCTGGATGCATACGCCACGCTTGAACGGTGCACCGTCAGTCCACTTCGTGCGTGTCCTTGACGCATTCTGAATGTAGTGCAGCGCAGGAGCCTTCGTATTGGATACGAGCTTCTTCCGCCCTTTTCTTACGAGCTGATTAATGGTTGGCATACGTACCACACCTCTTTCACTGTTGGGCAATCAAAAGAGCCAACTAGTCACGCCGCGGGTCCACTCCATGCGATCCCCGAGCCTAACTAGAGGGCTCTATGCGGACGAATCGACGGGAAACCTTTTGCCTTGCAGCTGACTGCGACGGTACACTTTATCACTCGGCTGTATAGTTGTCAAAGCCTTGTACTCGTCCAGGGGAATAATGACATTTGCATCGCGTCCAAGTTTCCTGTTATAGTAACTCAGTTCCTCTGAATACGTGTCCAAAGAGTGGGTTCAACCCACTTTTTTGTTGTTGGCGGAGTTGGTAATACAGAAGGTATTGCGATATGAAAACGGAGTTCATGGCGGCGATCACCCAGCTATCCTCCGAGCGCAACCTGCCCAGAGAGGTCATCCTCGAGGCCATCGAGGCCGCACTGGTATCCGCATACAAGAAAGAGGTTTTTACCGGCGAACAGGAAGTGGCCGTTAAGATCGACACCGCCTCGGGCGACATACATGTGTATCTCGTGAAGACGGTTGTTGAAGAGGTGACGGAGCCGGATCGGGAGATGACCCTGGCCGAAGCCCGCAGGGTGCGCAGGGACGCCGCCCTTGGCGACGCGGTTGAGATTGAGTCGACTCCCCAGGGAGCCGGCCGCATCGCAGCCCAAGTCGCGCGGCAGGTTGTTCTTCAACGATTGCGCGAGGCGGAGCATCACGCGACATTCGAGCAATTCGTAGGGAAAGAGGGAGAGGTCGTGACCGGCACGGTGCAGTTCGCACAGCCGAACGCAGTGTTCGTGAACATCGGACGCCGCGAAGCGATTCTGCCGGCGAGCGAGCAATTGCCCAACGAGCGCTATCACCAGGGGCAGCAACTGAGGTTCTACCTGCTGCAGGCCAGCCACGAAGGGAAAGGCCCTCGGGTCATGTTGTCGAGGTCCCATCCCAACCTGGTGCGCCGGCTCTTTGAAATTGAGATCCCGGAAGTTCATAGCGGCGTCGTCGAAGTTCGCGCCGTCGCCCGCGACCCCGGGCTGCGCAGCAAGGTCGCGGTTTCTTCGCGTCAGGAATCTGTCGAGCCTGTCGGCTCGTGTCTGGGACCCAGGGGTATCCGTCTGCAGAGCATCATCACGCACCTGAATGGAGAGAAGGTTGATGTTGTTGAGTGGCATTCGGACCCGAGATTGTTCATCGCGAACGCGCTGAGTCCCGCTCAAGTGGCGCACATCTCGCTCGACGAAGCGGCTCGCACGGCCATGGTTGTGGTGCCCGATAAGCAATTGTCCCTTGCTATCGGCCGCGGCGGACAGAATGCCCGCCTGGCTGCAAAGCTCACGGGCTGGAGGATTGATATCAAGAGCACCTCAGCTGCCGAGGCAGAGCTGGGGGAGCTGCCGGGAACGCTGGCAACCGTTGCAACGGCCGAGCCTGTCGGCGAGCAGCGCGGGCAACCGGAGGGAGTGGGAACTCCGGAGACTACGCTCGAGTCCATCACCGGAGTCGAGCCCACGGAGGCGCGAGAGGCTGTCGAAGGTGTTGTGGAAGCTCCGGCCGAACCGGGCGTGACCGAAATTGAATTGGAAACGACTGTTGTGGAGGAGATTGAGACCGAGGGTGCGTCACCCGAGGAAGAGTCTCCCGAGGGTGAGACGCTGGAGCGACTTCTTGCCAGCGAAGTGTTTCGCTTTGAGGAAGATTCGGGCAAGGGAACGCTCTCCGTACTTCGCTTCGCTGAAGATATCCTCCCCGGAACAAGACGGGGCGGCAAGAACGACAAGGGCAAGACGAAGAAGAAGCGGCGCACCACCTATAGTGAGGACAGCACGGATGACGCCGCCTAAGAAGGCGCCCCAACGCACGTGCGTTGCGTGCGGAGCCACGAGGGATCAGTCCGAACTGGTGCGCATCGTGCATGGCACGAGCGCCGTCGTGAGCGTCGGAGCTTCGAGGCGTGAGCAAGGAAGGGGGGCGTACATCTGTCCCAGCAAACGGTGCTGGGAGAAGGCGCTTAAGGGCACAAAGCTGGAACACGCATTGCGCGCTAAGCTGACCGACGAAGACCGAGCGGCTCTGCTACAATACTCGAGTACGCTCAAGGAATCCGATACGAATGGCTAAGTTCACACCAAGGTCCAATAATAACAGGGGTAGGACGCAATCGAAGCCGAGACCGCATGCGGCGCCGCGCACTGAAGCGCGAACCGAAACGGTCGCTACCGCGCCCCGAAGGCCGGTCGCGGCCGCCAGCATGCCGCAGGTTGAGATTCCAAACGTCTCGATGACGGTGAAACAGCTCTCCGAGACGCTGGATGTGGATGTTGCCCGCACCGTCAAACAGATTATGCGGCGCGGCATGATGGCCAGCGTCAATGACGTCATCGACTTCGAGACTGCGGTCAGAGTCGCCCAGGATCTCGGCTTCCAGGTCATCCGCAGGAAGCAGCAGGCCGCCGAGAAGAGCGCCAAGAAGACCGACGGCGACAATTTCATCATGCGTCCTCCGGTCGTCACCGTTATGGGACACGTTGACCATGGCAAGACGACTCTGCTTGACACCATACGGAATACCAACGTCACCGAGCGTGAAGCCGGTGCAATTACGCAACACATCGGCGCGTACCAGAGTGTGGTAGGCGACCGCAAAATCACGTTCCTCGATACGCCGGGACACCGGGCATTCACCGCGATGAGAGCGAGGGGCGCCAACGCCACGGACATCGTTGTGCTGGTGGTTGCCGCCGATGACGGCGTCATGCCGCAAACCCGCGAAGCTATCGACCACGCAAAGGCCGCAGGCGTTCCCATAGTGGTTGCCATCAACAAGATCGACAAACCCGAGGCGAACATAGAGCGCACCAAGCAACTTCTGAATGAAGCCGGATTGGTCATCGAGGAATGGGGAGGCGACGTGGTTTGCGTGCCCATCTCGGCGAAGACCGGAAAAGGCGTGCCCGAGCTGCTTGAGAACCTCTTCCTGGTTTCGGATGTTGCGGACTTCAAGGCGGATCCGACAGGCAATGCGGAAGGCATAGTCATCGAAGCGCGCCTCGACAAACTGCGCGGTTCACTGGCCACGCTACTGGTGCAACGCGGCACACTGCATCCCGGCGACGCGGTGGTGGCCGGCACGACGTGGGGCAAGGTCAAAGCCATGTTCAACGACCTGGGAGGGCGGGTGGCATCAGCCGGCCCGGCAACCCCCGTCGAGATACTTGGCTTGAGCGGCGTGCCGCTCGCGGGTGAACTCTTCACCGTGGTGGCAGACGACAAAATAGCCCGCACCAAGGCCGAAGAACGCCTTCTCGCGGGAGGTCCGGCGCCCCTGAGTCTCAGTTCACTTTCGAGTCAGATTGGCGAAGGCCAGATCAAGGAACTCAGCATCGTCCTCAAGACGGACGTGCAGGGCAGCATTGAACCGATACGCAACGTCATTGAGAGACTGGGCAACGATGAGGCCAAGCCCAAGGTGGTCCTCGCCGCAAGTGGCGCAATCACCGAGAATGACGTACTCCTGGCCGCCGCTCATAAAGGTGTCGTCATCGCGTTCAACACCAAGGCGGCTCCGGGTGCGGAGCAGGTCGCGGAGCAGGAAGGGGTCGCCATCCAGCGGTACGACATCATTTACCGGCTTGAGGAAGATATCCAGGCCGCGCTGGCCGGAATGCTCAAGCCGACCTTCGTCGAGACTCTTGCCGGGCGTGCCGAGGTCCGTGCGATATTCCCCGGCGGCAAGCAGGGCAAGATAGCAGGGCTTCTGGTCCGGGAAGGCCGCGTCTGGAGAGGTGCCTGGAAGGTACGCGTTGTCCGGAACGGCGAGGTTGTGAGCGAGCCCCAGATCACGAGCATCAGGCGGTTCAAAGAGGTCGTCAACGAAGTTGGCGCCGGTTTGGAATGCGGCGTCGGCCTCCAGCCGTTCGGTGACACTCAGGTCGGCGACGTCATCGAGCTCTATCGCAGGGAGAAAGCGACCTAGCACGCCGCTTTGTTCCCCATTTGGGACGAGGCGAGTGCGTGCCCCGGGAGGGCGGACGTGTCAAGAAGAACTCTGCGACTTAACCGAGCAATACAACAGGAGATCAGCCGCCTGATCGAGAAAGAGTTGAAGGACCCGCGTCTCACCGGCGTGGTATCGATCACCGAGGTGTCCCTCAGCGAGGATCTGCGACACGCTCGTGTCTACGTGAGCAGCCTGGGAGACGCCTCGGTTCAACAGCAGACGCTCGAGGGATTCAAGGCCGCATCCGGTTACATCCGGAGGGAGGTATCCACCAACCTCAGGATGCGGCATGCGCCCGAACTCACATTCGAGTATGACAACTCGATAGAGCACGGTGCGACGTTGCTCAAGATCCTCGACGAGATTACACCCGCCGAGTAATCCGAACGCTCTACTCTATGCCGCACAGGCGCTTCGCCGCCTTCTGCTTGGCCCCCAGGTTCGCCTGCCTGCCTATCATGATCCGTTGCGCCTGCGGAGAGCCAGCGCCGTGCATCGACTCCGGCAGGTAACACACCGAGCCCATGCCCATGGTCAGTCCCTCGATGAGGCGAAGCACGCGCATCCGCTCTTCGGCCGGCACGTCCGCAACGCCCTTCATGTATTTCTCAACGTACTTTCCGATACGCGGATCACGCAAGTCTTTCTCCGAGGGGACAGTGCAGACGGCGCCGCCCGCAATCTCGTGCGCCATCTTGGCAAGCTCGTAGGGCACCCTGGTGACGTGCAGCTTGGTGATATTTGCCATCAGAGAGTTCACGTAGTAGGTCCCTGAAGGTTCCTGCGCTCCTTCGTGAGCGCACGCCAGGCTGCAGCAGAAGATGGTCTCGTTCAGATGGTTCATTTCGACGATCTTGTCTTTCACGTGCGGTGCGTCGGCAATCCCGTTGTACTCAGCAATCGTCTGCGTAGCACCGATGAGGACATCGCCCATTCCGGCTTTGCAGGCATAGCTCTGCCGGTGGTACGAAGCGAACTTCTCCACGAGCTCGGATGCAAACTCGTGTTCCCGGTACATGAACACCCGTTCCCATGGAACAAACACGTCCTCGAAGACGACCAGGCATTCGTGTCCGCCGTAGTGAAGGTTTCCCACATCGTAGGTAACACCTTCCAACTTGCGGGTATCGCTTGGTTGGCGCCCGTAGATGTAGATGACACCTTTCGTATCGCTTGGAATGGCGAATGATATCGCGTAGTCCTTGTCCTCTTCCCTCATCGCGCGGGTGGGCACTACGATGATTTCATGGGAGTTGAGAGCGCCCGTCTGGTGCAACTTCGCTCCCCGCACGATGATACCGTCGGCTTCCTCTCGCACGACGTGGGTGTACATGTCGGGGTCGGACTGTTGGGCGGGTCTCAGCCGGCGATCGCCTTTAGCGTCCGTCATCGCGGCATCACAGACAAGGTCCTCGTCCTGCACATACCGCAGGAACTTCAGAAAGCGCTCGTTGTACTTGGTTCCGTGCGCGCGGTCGATATCGTAAGTCACCACGGAAAGCGTGTTGAGCGCGTCCATGCCGGCGCAACGCTGAAAACAGGTGCCTGTGTACGCCCCCATGAGCCTCTCCATCTTCGACTTGCGCACGAGGTCGTCGGTGCTCTGGTGAATGTGGGTAAATCGATTGATGCGTTTCCCCGTAAGATGCGAGGTCGCGGTCATCAGTTCACCCTGAGCCAGTTCATATGTTGCCGCCACCGCGTTCATGGACGGAGCCACAATCGGGTGATCAACGATGTTGGTGACGCGCTCGCCAAACATATATAGCTCGAGATTGAGGCGCCGGAGACTATCGATATATTCTTGCTTGGTCTTCATTGTTCACTCCTGAGCGGGATTGACACTAGAATACAACATCGGCTGTTGAGGACGAAAACGCGAAGTATCGCGACCTGACCCATCGTGTCTCTCCCACGACGCTACGTAGTGCCGCGGGAGAGACACGATGCCAACCGTTCGTCAGAAACTACCGCAACAGGTCTCGTGCGATCACCATGCGCTGCACTTCCGAAGTACCCTCGTAGATCTGCGTGAGTTTCGCATCGCGGAAGTACCGTTGCATGGGCGAATCCATCATGTAGCCATAGCCGCCAAATATCTGTATGCCGTTCACTGCAATCTGCATGCACGCATCGCTGGCCACCAGCTTAGCCATTGCGGCGGCCTTAACGGGGTTGACACCTTCATCCATGGTCCGTGCGGCCTTATACATAAGCAGTCTGGACGCCTCGATCTGGCATGCCATGTCGACGAGCATCCACTGGATGGCCTGGTTCTCGGCGATCGGCTTCCCGAACTGCTTGCGTTCTTTGGAATATTCGACGCAATGGTCAAGCACCGCCTGGGCGATGCCCACCGCCTGGCACGCGATGCCTATACGCCCTTCATCGAGCGTGCTCAGGCAGATCTTCATGCCCTTGCCTTCCTCGCCCAAGCGATTCGCTACAGGCACGCGGACATTGTCGAACACAAGTTCCGCGTTGGTGGCGCCCTTCATGCCCACCTTCTCGTACTGCGGCCCCCGGCTGAACCCGGGCATCGTAGCCTCAACGATGAAGGCCGTCATACCTCGGGGTGCAAGTTCAGGGATACCGGCAAACACGACAATCGTGTCACAGGCAGGACCGTTCGTAATGAAGAGTTTCGAGCCGTTCAGAATGTAATCATCACCATCGCGCACGGCGGTCGTCTTCACATTGGCGATGTCGCTGCCCGCTTCAGCCTCGGTGATTCCAAACGCGCCCACTTTCTCGCCGGAGCACAATGGGGGCAAGTACTTCTGCCGCTGCTCTTCAGTGCCATAGAGGTAGATAGGACGGGCGCAGAGGCTGATATGAGCGTCGACGATGTCGCACGTGGACGCACAGGCCCTCGCGAGTTCTTCCATGACGATGGACAGCGCCATTATGTCACCGCCGCTTCCCCCGTACTCGGCAGGAATCGCAAGGCCGGTGAAGCCCACCTCTGCCAGCTTCTTGAAATTGTCCATTGCGAACACTTCGGCCTTGTCGACGGCGTCAGCAACGGGCTCGATCTCATTCTTCGCAAACTCGCGAGCGGTGGCCTGCAGCATCTGCTCGGCTTCAGTTAGATGGAAATCCATGCGTTTCTCCTCCTTGTCCACGCCGGCTTAACGGCGTAAGTGTACCTGCTTCGAGCTCCCGTGAAAACTGGGGGGCTCGCTTGTGCGCATACGCTGCCAGACCTTCGAATCGGTCGTTGTTGCTGCCGTAGTACGCCGCAGCGAGCTCTATCTCCACAAGCGCCAGATGGCTCGTGCGGGAAACCACGGCGGCATTGATGCATCTCTTGACGCCGCGCAGCCTCGCGACGTCCTGCCTGAGCAGAGTCAGCGCAAGGTGTTCCGTGGTGGACAGTAGCTCCGACGCAGGAGTGAGTCGATCGGCCAGTCCGATTCTGACCGCTTCGGCGGCATTGACGTCGTCTCCGAGCATCGTCATACGCCTCGCCTGCGCCGGGACCGACCAACCCGAGCAGCCCATAGAGGCAACCAACGTCATAGTACATGCCGAAGCCGATCTCCGGAATCCGGAAGAACGCGCTTTCAGCCGCCACTCGGAAATCGCAACTGGTGGCCAGCCCGACCCCCCATCCAATCGCCGGGCCGTTGACCGCTGCGATCGTCACCTGCGGCAACCGCTGCAGCCCGGATACCACGTTCTGCCCGTGCTCCTGATAGAGGCGTTCGACCTGCTGAGGAGGACGATAGAACGAGCGCCGCCCCTGCGCACTGATGTCCACTCCCGCGCAGAAAGAGGTGCCCGCCCCTGTCACGACCACTACCTTCAGATGGACCTCTCGGTGAAGTCCTTCGACTGCATCCGCCAGCGCGACGAGCATCTCGCGATTCAAGGCGTTGCGGTGAGAAGAACGGTTGAGCGTGAGCGTGGCGACCGCTCCGTTTCTTTCCACAGTGACGATGCCGTCTCCGAAACCGGCTGTCTCCTTGTCCTTCAATCCCGCCGCCCGCACGAATGGACCATCACACATGGCGATTGAATCAGTCTGTCTCCATCTTGAAGTGTGGCTGCCGCTTCTCGCGGTAGGCGCCGATACCTTCGTCGATGTCGCCCGTCGCCGAATAGAACGCCTGCACCAACTCCGGCTCCATTGCGGCAAGATCGGCAAATTGCGCCACCGTTGAAGCATTTATCATGCGCTTCACGAGCCGCAATGCGGTTGGCCCCTTTGTCGACAACTTTTCTATGAGCTTTCGGGACGCGGCCATCAACTCTTCGGGCCCAACCACGTACTGCACGAGCCCGATGTCCCTGGCTTCGCGGGCGGGAACCCGGTCGCATGTCATTATCATCCTTCGCGCCTGTGCAGGCCCTATGAGAGACAGCAGCGGATACAGGCAACTGACCGAATATCCGATGCCGATCGTCGTCTCAGGAATGGCGCAGTACGTGTTGTCCGCGATGAGCCGAAAATCACAGCAGGTCACCAGGCCGAGCCCCAAGCCGATACAGGGGCCATTGATTGCGGCCACAGTGATCTGATGCAGATTCGTCCACTTGCGTACGAGAATCTGACCGTTCTCCTGGAACAGTCTCTCGTTGGGCTGACGCTCGTCATACCACTCGTCCCGAGCCTGTTTCGTCACGTCGATGCCAGCGCAGAACGCACGGCCCGCCCCGGTGATAATCACGAACCGGGTCTTCAGAGTCGAGCCGAAGCACGTCTACGATGTCGCCAAATTCGTACAACATCTCGATATTGAACGCGTTAAGCTTGTCGGGTCTGTTCAGTGTGATGGTGGCCACCTCACCGGCTTTCTCGAACGTGAAGTGCTGGTAGTCTCGTGCCACAGTTATGCTCCTTTCAGTACCGGCGATTGAGAACGACGGACGCGGATATGCGACTGGCCCATCAGAGAAACAGCGGCATTGAATCAGAAACAGGAACTGATGTCCAACCCATCGTCGAACGCAAGCCGTGACCGCCATAGCCGCGTCACCGACTGCCTTTGACAGGAACGAGGCCGAGATGATAGCGTACGCTTGATGTGTTGTGGCTGCATCCGCTGTTGCGCGATGCAGCCTCCCCGCCATCATCAGATACACTAAGGAGGAACTCACTGCATGGCCAGACGACTTGAGAAGCAGTACGAGCACGGCAAGCACGTTGCAGAGTACGTCGACGGCGAAGTCCCACCTCTGGGTGAGGACCGCAAGACCATTTTCCTACCCGACAGCGACACGTTCAAGATGGTCGACCTCGGTGGCCGAACACTCGGCATCTTCCTGACCGAAGTCCTGGCCCCACTGGCCGAGAAATACGGCGAAGACGTATGGGAAGTCGGCCGCCAGGCGATGTACGAAGTTGGCAAGCGTCGCGCGGCGACCATGGCCAAGAGAATGAAGATCGATGATTTGAAGGATGCCCGGTGCATCGGCCGCATCATGGATCTGGAGGACAACAACGCGGGCGTGCGTGGCGAATGGGTTGAGACCGGCAAGAAGCGCGCCGTGAAGCATGAGTACGAGTGCTCTCAGGCCAAGCCCTACGAGAGATGCCCCAAGATTTGCACGATTCTGCTCGAGGCCATGGAGCAGGGAACCATGGAGGGCCTCGGAGTCAAGGTCAAGACTCCCATCATCACCAAGGTACTTCCGGTCGGGGATCCGTACTGCGAAGTTGTTGTCGAACTTCTCGACGAATAGCTCTCTAAGCGAAGGACTGCGAATACGAAAGCCCGGCCTTATAAGGCCGGGCTTTCTGTTTGTACAGATCTTGCTGCTACTTCTGCTCGTCCTGCGAGTCCAGAATCATCTCCGCCACAATGCGGGCGGCCCTGCCCGGTACGTATGCGCACCGTTTGTAGCCGTCCATCTTAACGAATTCCTTGGCGTCCTCCGGGTTGGCCAGATTCAACTCCTTGCCGAAACGTTGCTTCACAATATCGCGGCACATCACGGAGCCCAACTCCTTCTCGAACGCTTTGCAGAACTTCCGGCCCTTGGCTATCGCGCGGAAATAGCTGTCCATGTCGCTAGGGTCTTCGCGTCCCCACACAAGGCCGATGGCCATCAATCCACCAACGACTCCCCCACAGGTCTCCCCTCGCAGTGCAATGCCCGGCATGGCGGTTGCCGCCTTGTAGGTCAACACGTCGCCGATGCCGAACTGCTCCTGCAACGCCTTCAGGCAACCCTGGGCGCAACAGCCGGATTGGATCTCGAACTCGCCGGCTTTTCTTTCTACTTCATCAAGAATCTTCTCTTTCTCTTCCGCGGTCACTTTGGACATCTCCTTTCGGGTGACGCCGGCTGGAACCGGCTGACACAATGATTCTAGGGTACAGCATGAAGGAAAGCGTGCGCCATTTCAAGTTCGCTGACCCTGTGAACGCAATGTATTGACACTGCGCAGTGCATAGGATAATGTTGGTGCGTTGCGCGGTACTCAAGCCGTGCCAGCAGGGAATGTGTCAGGTTATGCCGCGTTGGATTCAGTGCGCGCGAAACACGTCAGTCGTTACCTCCCCCACAACGAAATCTGCTTTCAGTTGTCCAGGAGCACAGCAACGAAGACACGTGGACTCTGATGCGTTGAACCGGAGCCGTTCAATTCCTGAATTCTGGTCTGGGACTCAGTTGGAGTGCGGGCAAACAAGGCTCCCCCGAGAGACAAGCCTGAGAGCAAGCAAGGAGGCATAGGACGACATGGGCAGTGTCAATGTAGCGATTATTGGGGTCGGCAACTGTGCGTCATCACTGGTACAGGGCGTTCACTACTACCGGGAGGCGAGACAGGACGACTTCGTCCCGGGACTTATGCATGTCAATCTGGGCGGCTACCACATTTCCGACATCAACTTCGTGGCGGCCTTCGATGTAGATAAGAACAAGGTGGGCAAAGACCTCTCCAAGGCTATCTACACACTTCCGAATAACACCTTCAAGTTCGCCGATGTTCCCAAGACCGGCGTCAAAGTGGAACGCGGGATGACCCACGACGGACTGGGCAAGTACCTCTCGCAGATCATCGAGAAGGCGCCGGGACCGACTGCCGACATCGTGGGCATCTTAAAAGACACGAAGACCGATGTAGTCATCAACTATCTGCCCGTGGGCAGCGAAGAAGCAACGAAGTGGTACGTGGAGCAAGTTCTGGCCGCCGGTTGCGGTCTCGTCAATTGCATACCGGTATTCATCGGGCGGGAGGCATACTGGCAGAAGAGGTTCGCGGAGCGCGGCCTTCCAGTGATTGGCGATGATATCAAGTCGCAGGTAGGCGCCACCATCACTCACAGAGTCCTCACCCGCTTGTTCAGAGACCGGGGCGTCAAACTGGAACGAACGTACCAGTTGAACTTCGGCGGCAACACCGATTTCATGAACATGCTTGAGCGTGAGCGCCTGGAGTCCAAGAAGATATCCAAAACAAACGCGGTAACCTCGCAATTGGATTACGACATGGGCGCCGACAACGTGCACGTGGGACCGAGCGACTACGTTCCGTGGCTGCTCGACCGCAAGTTCTGCCACATACGCATGGAAGGCAGGACATTTGGTGACGTTCCCCTGCTGCTCGAGATGAAGCTCGAAGTCTGGGACAGCCCGAACTCCGCAGGCGTCGTCATCGATGCCGTGAGATGCTGCAAGATAGCTCTCGACCGCGGATTGTCTGGCACCCTGGTGGGTCCCGCCTCCTATTTCATGAAATCCCCGCCGATGCAGTTCTCCGACGATGAGGCGCGACGGCGCACCGAGGAATATATCGCGGGAGAGTGCGAGGAAGACCCCATCACGCTGCCAGTTCCTCTAAAGGCGGAATCCCAGGTCTAAGCCCGCTTCCGCACCAGTAGTGTTTCAGCCGGGCCCGCGGGTGCGGGCCCGTCGCATGTATATGGCAGGTCTACAAGGTACCAGACGGCACATAGGCGCCCGAATCGCTGACCCTTTCGTCAGGGCACTCAGCCGCAGCCACGTCTCTCCCAACGCCCTCACGGTTACCGGAGTGGCCGTCACCTTCGTCGCCGCGTGGTTGGCGGCGGAAGGGCAGTTCCTGGCAGCCGGCATTGTGCTGGGCGTAGCATCGTTCTTCGACCTGTTGGACGGCGCGGTTGCGCGTGCAACCGGTAAGACATCGCTCTTCGGGGCGATACTGGATTCGACTGGCGATCGCGTCTCAGAAGCCGCGCTGCTGGCAGGCGTCTCTATCTGGTTTATGCATCAGGGCAACATGACCGGGATAGTGGTCGCGTATGTAGCGCTTGTCGCTTCCTTCCTCGTCAGCTACTTACGTGCCCGCGGGGAGGCCGCAGGCATCGATTGTACCGTGGGTTTGTGCACACGGCCGGAGCGGGTTATAGTATTGGCGCTGGGCCTGCTCACAGGATTCGTGTTCGTGGCGGTGTCCATCGTGGCACTGTGCGCCTCAGTGACCGTAGCCCAGCGTCTGCGACACCTGCAACTCAAAGGAAAGGAGCCCGGAAAGTAATGTCAGTTCTAGCGCTTGTTGGAGGTCAGTGGGGGGACGAAGGCAAAGGCAAAGTGATTGACTCTCTTGCCGCTCAGGCACACATGGTTGTGCGATACGCTGGAGGTGACAACGCCGGCCATACCACTGTCAATCCGCACGGAACATTTCGACTGCACCTCATTCCATCCGGCATCTTCTACGATAGAGTCCGCTGCATCATAGGCAACGGAGTCGTAGTGAACCCCGCCGTGCTGCTCCGTGAGATTGCCGAGTTGCAGGAACACGGTGTGAGCACCCGCAACCTGGTGGTGAGCGACCGTGCCCACCTGATCATGCCGTATCACACCGTGCTGGATAAGCTTGAAGAGCAACGGCGCGGACGAGACGCGATAGGGACTACGCAAAGGGGAATCGGGCCCGCCTTCGTGGACAAAGTCGCCCGAACCGGCCTGCGGGTCGGCGAACTCCTTGACGCCCAAGGCTTTCGTGGCCACCTCGAGACTGCGATGGAATTGAAGAATGCGCTGCTCAGTGGCCTGTACGGCCATCCCGCGTTGTCCGTGGACGATGTGTACCGCCAGTACATGGAGTTCGCCGAGCAGATGCGCGACTACATCGGGGATGCACTTCCAATGATTCATGACGCAATAGACCGTGGCGACACGATCATGCTTGAGGGAGCGCAAGGCGCACTCCTCGATACGGACTTCGGCTCCTATCCTTTCGTCACCTCGTCATCGCCGCTCGCAGGCGCGGCAACCGTGGGCAGCGGCATCGGTCCTACGCAGATTGACCGAGTACTGGGCGTCTTCAAGGCATACGCGACGAGGGTCGGCGGCGGCCCGATGCCCACTGAACTGGGCGATGATATGGGCGACTTCATTCGCGAGAAGGCGGGAGAGTACGGCGCCACCACCGGCAGACCACGAAGATGCGGCTGGTTCGACGGCGTCGCAGGCAGATTCAGCGCCCGCATCAACGGAATGACCGACGTCGCGCTGACTCACCTGGATATCTTCGACGGTTTCAAGTCCATCAAGATATGTACCGGCTACCAGGTGGACGGACACGTCACCACAGAATTCCCCACCGCCTGCGATGTCCTGGAGCGGTGCAAACCGGTTTACGAGGAAATGCCCGGTTGGGATGAATGCACCGAGGACCTGGGCGATTTCGACGAACTGCCTGAGAACGCCAAGCGCTATGTCAACGCCGTTTCAAAGCTGCTTGGCTGCCGGATATCGCTCGTATCGATGGGACCGAAGAGGGAACAGATTATCGAGGTAAGGGCCTAGACGGCCCGCTCGGACCCGGTGCCTCGCAGCTCAATTCCCGGCCTATGGCGACGTTGGCGTCAGTACGCCGCCAGATCAATCTTGAAGTTCTTCAGCGTCGCCATGATGGACGAGGCGGTCTTGTCGTCCGGCTCGCACAGCGGCAGTCGCAGAGGCCCCACCGGGAATCCGAGTTTGTTCATCGCGAACTTCAGAGGTATAGGGTTCGCAATGACGAACATGGCGTCAACCAGCGGCAACAGGTGCCGATGTATGGCCGCAGCTTCCTTGGTCTTACCTGCAAGCAGCTTGTCCATCATGTCCTGCGTCTGCAGACCGACCAGGTGGGTGATGACCCCGACCACGCCATAACCTCCCAGCGCCATCAGCTGCAGGGTGTCGCCGTCGTTCCCGGAGTAGACAAGAAACTCCGGAGGCACTCCCTGAATGATGTCCGATATCTGATGGAAATTCGCACTGGCCTCTTTCACCGCGACGATGTTATCCACCTTGCTCAAGCGGATAACCGTCTCAGCAGCGAGATTGCACGAAGTACGGGTCGGCACGTTGTAGAGGATGCAAGGTAAGTTGCTTGAGTCCGCGATAGCTTTGAAGTGCCTGAACATGCCTTCCTGAGTCGGCTTATTGTAGTAAGGCACCACCAGGAGGCACGCGTCCACGCCGGTCTTCTCGGCTTCCTGGGTCAACTCGATGCTCTCGCTCGTGCTGTAATTCCCGGTACCCGCGACTACGACGACATCTGCACCCAATTCCTGCTTGACCTCGCGGAACAACCTCAATTTCTCAGGAACGCTCAGAGTTGGACACTCTCCCGTGGTGCCTGAGACCAGGATTCCGCCGCTGCCAGCCTTGGTCAAGGCGCGGGCCAGCTTTCTTGCCTGCGCGTAATCCACCTGGCCCTTCGCATCAAACGGCGTGACCATCGCGGTAAGTAGTCGTGGGAATTTCTGCATGTCAGGGTCTCCTCTTCTTGGATCTAATCCAGTCTCGCCGAAGACCTTCTTCGACGATCTGAATGGCGTTCAGTCCGGCGCCCTTGCGAAGATTATCACACACTATCCACATCGATAGCGAATTGGAGCGGGATGAGTCCCTACGTATCCTCCCGACGAAGACGTGGTTCAACCCGCTGGCTGCCCAGGGCTGCGGATAGAAGCTCACGGTAGGATCATCCAGAATGCGGACGCCCGGGGCGTCTGCAAGGATCCGCCGTGCCTCTTCAGGGGTTATCGGTGATTCGAACTCCACATTCACGGACTGACTCTGCCCGAAATACACCGGCACGCGCACGCAGGTTGGAGATATCCCGATCGACTCGTCACCTAGAATCCGCCTCGTTTCCTCCACCAGCCTCCATTCCTCTCTGGTGTAGCCGTCATCCATGAAGACGTCTATCTCCGGCAACACATTGAATGCAATCTGGTGAGAATACATATGCGGACATACGCGGCGCCCTTCCAGGACGCGTTTCGCCTGAGCGGTGAGTTCCTTCAACGCGGCACTGGTTCCGCTACATGACACCGGCTGGTACGTACTGACCACCACGCGGCGAACGCGATTCTGACGGTGTAGAGGATACAGCGCTACCACGAGCTGAATGGTCGAACTACCCGGACTTGCGACTATTCCTTTGTGCTGGGCGATGTCGTCGACGTTGACCTCAGGAACAACCAGGGGGACCACGCTGTCCGTAACGGTGACGCCACTGTCGTCGACCACTACAGCGCCGGCCTGTACTGCCACGGGGAAAAGGCGGCGACTGGAGTCCTGACCATCGCAGAAGAACGCCACATCCACGTTTCTGAAGCTATCAAGGTTAGCTTCTTCCACCTCGAGCCGCCGGTGGCTGAAAAAGTACTCGGCTCCGACTCTCCGGTCGGTATCGTAGAGACGAACTGACGCAGCCGGAAACTGGCGCTCCTCGAGGAGCTTGAGGAGTTCCTGTCCGACCAGACCCTCAGCACCTACAATTGCGACGTCAACCGCGTCCATTGCGTTTACAGGCCCATAAGCTTATCAAGACCGACAACCAAACTGCGAGTCTTCACCACCTCTTTTATCGCCATGATGACTCCAGGCATATACGACTCGCGACTGGTGGCATCATGCCGAAGCAGCAGAGTCTGCCCCTGCCCCCCAAAGAGAACCTCCTGAGCTGCCATCACGCCCGGCACGCGAACGCTATGGATGGTAATCCCATCCACTTCGCCGCCTCTCACCCCGGGAAGCACCGTCCTCTCGGTCTTCGGGTAGGTGAATCGTGAACCACGTGCTTCCGCCATCATGCGCGCGGTGGCCAGAGCAGTACCCGACGGGGCATCGAGCTTCTTGTCGTGATGCATCTCCACGATCTCGGCGTTAGCGAAGAAGCGCGAAGCGATTCCGGCAAGATGCATCAGCAGCACTGCTCCAAGGGTAAAATTGGCGGCCACGACAGAACCGACCTGATGCAGTTCACACAGCCGCCGTATCTCATCGAGGTCAGCTTCGGACAACCCGGTAGTCCCTATCACCATCCGCACGTTACGAGGCAAGGCCACGCGCACGGCCTCCATGGATACCCGGGCGTTGGTGAAGTCGACCACGACATCCGGACAGCTCTTGTCGATAAGTTCAGCCAGATTGGACGACAGAGGAATGAGTTCAGGATAGTCAGGCACGGGGAGATAGGGCTGCGGTGCGTTGCTCTCTGCCGCTCCAACAAAGCGCAATTCTGCGTCAGCGAGGACGGCGCGCCCCACTTCCTGCCCCATCCGTCCCAGAGCGCCATTTACAACCACGCGAATAGGCACTACAGACCTCCCGGACAACGAAGCCACGCCTTCACCTGGCGGGCAAGGCTCGCTGTCGTGTCTCTAGAAACGCCTGGGGCCACCCTGCGGGGGACGCTGAGGAGGTCCCGAACGGGGTGGTCTCGATGACGGAGGTCTCGACTGACGCGGCTCATAGTCATCGGAAGCCCCCGCAAATGCCGCGCGACGCGACAGGTTGAGCCGCCCCAGACTGTCAATCTCAACTACCTTGACGGTGACCTCGTCACCCAACTTGACTTCATCCTGCACCGTGGCTACGCGATGGTCGGCGAGTTCGCTGATGTGCACAAGGCCTTCCTTGCCAGGAAGAATCTCGACCATCGCACCGAAGTCGAGGATACGGGTGACTTTGCCGGTGAATATGTCGCCGACCTTGGCCTCGCGAGTCAAATCCTCAACCATCTTGACCGCGCGCCGCGTAGACTCCTCGTTTGAGGAACCAATCATCACTCTGCCGTCGTTCTTGACGTCAATCGTGGTCTTGGTCTCTTCGATAATTGCCCGGATGTTGCGACCGCCGGGACCGATAAGGGCTCCAATCTTCTCGATATCAATCTTCAGTTCGAGCACCCGGGGAGCGAAGGGACTGAGCTCCGGCCTGGGGGCGCTGATTGTCTCAGCCATCTTGGCCAGAATCTTCAGCCTCGCGTCCAAAGCTTGCGCCATCGCCTCGCCGAGAAGCCCGGGATTGATGCCCTTCATCTTGATATCGAGCTGAAGAGCCGTAATGCCCTTGGCCGTGCCGGCAACTTTGAAATCCATGTCGCCGAGCGCGTCCTCCATGCCTTCGATATCGGTAAGGATGACGTGGTTATCGCCTTCACCGCCGATTACGCCCATGGCGATCCCCGCAACCGCGGCCTTTACAGGCACGCCGGCATCCATGAGGGAAAGGGTCGAACCGCACACACTCGCCATGGAAGAACTGCCGTTCGAACTCAGAATCTCCGAGACGAGTCTGATGGTATACGGAAACTCCTCCTCAGTAGGGATGACAGGTGCAAGAGCACGTTCGGCAAGCGCTCCGTGACCAATCTCGCGTCTTCCCGGCATGCGCAGACGCTTCACTTCACCCGTTGCGTACCCGGGGAAGTTGTAGTGATGCATGAATCTCTTCGTTTCTTCGAGGCCAATCCCATCGAGAATCTGCTCTTGCCGTTCAGACCCGAGCGTCGTCACCGTAAGTGCCTGCGTCTGACCCCGTGTGAACAATCCGGAACCGTGCGCGCACGGCAGCACACCGACTTCGGTGCTGATAGGACGAATCTCGTCGTAGCGGCGCCCATCCACGTGCTTCTTCGATTGAAGGATGCGCTCGCGGACGTGCTTCTTCAGTTGCGAATCATATACGTACGCGACTTCGTCATCGGAGTACTTGTCGCTCCACGCCGACGCCGCCTGGTCCTTGAGTGCATCCAGAGCACACGCCCGCGCGCCCTTGTCAGGTTGGCCAAGACAATCCGCAAGTTTCCCATCTATCACGGACGCGATACCGGCCACAAGGTCTGCGGGAGGCTCGTATGGCGCAACCTCGATCTTCGGGCGGCCACACAAGGCCACCATCTCGTCCTGCAGCGCTATCGTCTCAAGATTCGCATCGTGACCGAGGCGTATGGCTTCGAGCATCGTTGCCTCGTCCACTTCATTGCCACCCGCCTCAACCATAACAACGGCCTCGCGTGTACTGCCAATGACAATATCGAGTCGGCTCTCGGCCATCGAACCCATGCCAGGATTGACTACCAGCTTGCCGTCGAGCAGCCCCACGCGCACGGCCGACACGGGGCCGGAGAATGGAATCTCCGAAGTGCAAAGCGCCGCCGACGCGCCTATGAGCGCGCAGGTATCAGGATTGTTGTCCTTGTCTGCTGATAGCACGGTGGCCACAACTTGAGTCTCGCGGCCCAACCGTTTGGAGAGCAAAGGACGAAGACAGCGGTCCACCAGGCGTGCAGTAAGCGTGGCATCTTCGGTGGGCCTTCCCTCGCGCCTGATGAAGCTGCCGGGTATCTTCCCCGCAGCGTAGAGTTTCTCTTCGTAGTCAACCGTCAAAGGGACAAAATCCATCCCACCAACGGTCTCCGGTGCAATACAGACCGTTACCAGAACAACTGTGTCGCCATAGCGGACCAAAATGGAGGAGGTGGCTTGCTGGGCAAGTCGACCCGTCTCCATGCTGAGCGTGCGCCCTGCGAACGAGCGCTGCACGAGATGGGTCATGTTACCTCCTCAAGCCAAGCCTGGCAACCAATGCGCGATAGCGCTGGCCCTCAGTGCGCTCCAGATACGTGAGGAACTTGCGACGCCTCGCAGTGAGACGCAACAAACCCATGCGCGTGTTGTGGTCATGGCTGTTGGCCTTGAGGTGCGCGGTAAGGGCGCTGATCCTCTCCGTTAAGAGCGCGACCTGAACGTCCGCGGAACCCGTGTCGCCTTCGTTTACGGCGTACTGACTGATAAGCTCTTTCTTCTTCTCACACTGCAACATAATGCCGCATTATAGCATAGGCCCTCTAGATTGACCACACAGGGCGCGGACAACTATAATCACGGTAAGGTCCCCATGCGTGAGAGTTGCGGCATCTTTGGCATCTACGCCCCCGGCCTCGATACAGCGCGTCTGGTGTTCTTTGCACTGTTTGCGCTGCAGCATCGCGGTCAGGAGTGCGCCGGCATCGCGGTGAGCGGTGACGCCGGCATACAAGTCGTGGCGAATCCCGGACTGGTTGCGCAAGCGTTTACAGAGAACGACATCGCGGGACTGAAAGGCCCCGCAGCCATCGGACACACCTGCTACTCGACCTGTGGTTCGAGGCGTCCTGCAACTCCGCAACCAGTGATGGCTCGACACGGAGATTGGGTCGTGGCCGTGTCACATAATGGGAATATCACTAATTCTTCATCACTCAGGGCGGAACTCGAGTCCATCGGACAGAGTTTCACTTCAGATAGCGACGCCGAGGTCATTGCGAGACTCATTGTGACCAGCCCCGGCGCCACGTGGTCGGACAAATTCATCCGCGCCTTCGCGCGCCTTCAGGGAGCGTACTCCGTCGCGGCACTGACTCCTCACATGGTGGTCGCGGCCCGCGATCGCATGGGCGTGCGTCCGCTGTCCATCGGCACGCTCGACGGCGGATTCGTTGTCGCATCGGAGACGTGCGCGTTGGATCACGTGGGGGCTACGTTCCTGCGTGACGTTGCCCCGGGCGAGATCGTCACACTTGACACAAACATTGCCTCCGTCCACCAGGCCAAGATCAGCAGACGAGCGTTTTGTGTCTTTGAACATATCTACTTTGCGAGACCGGACAGCACCGTGGAGGGCCGGCTCGTCTACGAGGCGCGCCTTGCCATGGGCGCGAAGCTGGCCCAAGAGCATCCGGTGGAGGCTGACCTGGTGCTCGGGGTTCCGGACTCAGCCACTGCCGCAGCGATTGGATACGCCAGGGCATCCGGAATCCCCTACCGTGAAGGATTGCTCAAGAATCGATACGTGGGGCGCACGTTCATTTCGCCTAACCAGCGACTGCGGGACCTCGGCGTGCAACTGAAATTCAACCCTCTGGCCACGGTGATTGAGGGCAAGCGGCTCATCGTCGTGGATGACAGCATCGTCAGAGGCACCACCACCCCTCGGGTGGTGCGACTGCTACGAGAGGCGGGAGCTCGTGAGGTACATCTCAGGATATGCGCGCCGCCATTGAAGCATCCGTGTGCGCTGGGCGTTGACATGGCTTCTGAATGGGAATTGATTGCGTCCAGAATGTCCATCCCGGAAATTGTGACCCACCTCGGTGTGGACTCGCTCGGATTCTCGAGCCTCCCGGGACTGATTGAGGCCGTCGGGCTCCCCAAGGAACTGCTGTGCCTGGCATGCTTCGACGGGGACTACCCTCTGCCGGTCCAGATGGGACTATCGAGCCTCGCCGTCGGGAGCCCTGCGACATGACCGTCGGCTGTAACCAACCCGAACGGGCAGGATCATATTCCCAGGCGGGCGTGCACATCCACGACGCTGACCTGGTGAAAGAACGGATTCAACAATCGCTGAAATCGACACTGGATGCACGCACTCTCGGGGTGGGCTCTTTCGGTTCGTTGTTCGGCCTTCACGGGTACGATGACCCGGTACTCGTGTCGAGTTGCGATGGGGTAGGCACGAAACTGAAGCTCGCCGCACTCCTCGGGCGCAATCGGACGATAGGCTATGACATCGTCAATCACTCCATCAACGACATCCTCTGCACCGGTGCACTGCCCCTGTTCTTCCTCGATTACATAGCGATGGCGCGATTGGACACGCAACAGGTGGCGGACATCGTGGACGGTCTGGCATCAGCATGCCGAGAGAATGGCGTGGCTCTGATTGGCGGTGAAACAGCCGAGATGCCGGGCTTCTACGTGGAGGGGATTTACGATCTGGTCGGCTTCATCGTCGGGGTCGTGGAGCGGCGGAACATCATCGATGGAAAGCGAATCGCCCCGGGCGATGTGCTACTCGGTCTGCCGTCGTCAGGCCCACACACGAACGGATATTCCCTGATCCGCAGGATATTCAATATCGATGACGACCCGTCTCAGCTCGACCGTCACTACAACGAGCTGGGAGGCACCCTGGGTGACGCCCTTCTGACGCCTCACCGCCCCTATCACCTCATACTTGGCCCATACTTATCCCTCGTAAAAGGTCTGGCGCACATCACGGGAGGCGGTTTCGCGGGCAATGTGCCCCGCATCCTTCCTGCCGCTGTTGCCGCGTTGATCGACACTCGAACGTGGCCGGTGCCTCCCCTCTTCAAGCTTATCCAGAAGACCGGGGGAGTTGCAGCGGATGAGATGTATAGAGTCTTCAACATGGGGATAGGTATGGTCGTCATCGCGTCGCCGAACGATGCCGCTCAACTGACTCGGGCCATCCCCGGCACGTACACTATCGGCAGCATCGTGCGCCAGGAAACTGGCGAACGAGTTATCTTGAACTAATGGAGGAATCATGCGGGCACTTCTCAGCGTCTCCAACAAGACGGGCATCGTAGACTTCGCGCGAGGTCTTCGCGAACTGGGCGTCGACTTGTACAGCACCGGCGGCACGCAAAAAGCGATAGCCGATGCCGGAATAGCGGTCCACAGCATCTCTGAATTGACCGGTTTCCCGGAGATACTCGACGGACGTGTGAAGACACTTCACCCCTCGGTTCATGGAGGCATACTCGCCCGGCGAGATTTGCCCGAACACATGGCGGCCATCGAGAAGGCCGGCATCGCGACCATCGACATGGTGGTGGTGAATCTGTACCCATTTGTTCAGACGGTCACCAAGAGCGGAGTGACGCTGGAAGAGGCCATAGAGAACATCGACATCGGCGGCCCTACGATGATTCGGTCGGCGGCCAAGAACTACGAGTCGGTCACGGTCATCGTCGACCCGGAGGACTATGCATGGATACTCCAGCAGATGCGTGAGAACAAGCTCGACAGCGCGTCGCGGATGAAGCTGGCTCAGAAGGCGTATCAGCATACCGCATCCTATGACACCGCCATCGCCCGTTACCTGAGCGACGAGCAATTCCCCGAGCATATGACACTCGCATTGGAGAAAGCCTACGGGCTTCGTTACGGCGAGAATCCCCGCCAGCAGGCGTGCTTCTACACGCTGCAGGATGTGAAAGCGAAGGACAAAGGTCTGGGTGCTCTGGTGCATCTGAGCGGCCCGGAGATCTCCTATAACAACCTGCTGGACTTCGATTCAGCGCTGTCGACGTTGTCGGAATTCGAGCTTCCCACGGTTGCCATACTCAAACACACGAACCCTTGCGGGCTTGCCAGCAGGGACTCCCTCGCCGAGGCTTACGTTCTCGCCCTAACCGGTGACCCCCTGGCGGCGTATGGTGGCGTGGTAGCGTGCAACAAGACCATCGACCTGGCTGCGGCCGAAGAAATCAACAAGAGCCATTTTGACGCGGTGATCGGACCCGCATTCTCCGACGAAGCGGTGGCCCTGCTGTCCAAGAAGAAGAGCCTGCGCCTAGTGACGGCGCCGCTGCCTTCCGCGGGCGACGAACAACTGGAGTTTCGCAACGTGCGCGGAGGCTTCCTCGCACAAACACGCGATCGCATTGCTGAGGACGAGCTGACTCCCAAGCTGGCCTCAAAACGTCAGACCACCACCGCCGAGATGGGTGACCTGCTGTTCGCGTGGAAGGCCGTGAAAGCCATCAAGTCGAACGCCATTGCGCTTGTGAAAGATTCCGTCCTCGTAGGAATGGGAGCAGGCCAGCCGTCGCGAGTTGAGTCTGTCGCAATCGCGCTCAAGAAAGCGGGGGCGAAGGCGTCGGGCTCGGTCCTGGCCAGCGATGCATTCTTTCCATTCTCCGATGGGCCGGAGATTGCCCTGAAAGCGGGAATCACGGCCATCATACAGCCGGGTGGTTCGGTAAGAGATGACGACGTAGTCGAGATGGTGGATCGATACGGAGCGGCGATGGTGTACACCGGAATGCGTCATTTCAGGCACTAGGCCGTTCACTGGCTGAAGGTAGTGCAGGCACATGAAACGGGCAGTACTGGTACTCGACATGGTCCATGGATTCCTTGAGGAAGGGAATCCGCTGTATTGTGGCGCGCAGGCCCGAGGCATCATCGCACCGGTGATGCGGCTTCTTCAACGTGAAGCCGAACAAGGAACGCCAATCATCTTTGCAGTAGATCAGCACCTGCCTGACGACCCGGAGTTCCAGCGTTTTCCGCCACATTGCCTGGCAGGCAGCAGTGAGGCCGAGGTCATCCCTGAGTTGTCCCGCTTTGCGGACACAGTCATCGGGAAGCGGCACTTCAGCGCATTCGTGGACACGGAGCTTTCGAAACTGTTGGAGCAGCAGGGAGTGTCCACGCTCGTTATCTGCGGCGTGTGCACGGACATCTGCGTACTGCACACGGCGGCCAGCGCCAGGGAGATGGGTTACGAGGTAGAGGTCCCCGCCGATTGTGTCGCCTCATTCGATGCGTTGAATCACGATTTCGCTCTCCGCCACATGGAAAAGGTCCTGGGTGTGCACGTTTCCGCGCCCTCCGATGCGACGCCGACCTCGCCCCTGCGCCGCGATTGGCCAATTCCTCAGGAGTGGTTGAATGGAGACACCGCAGACGTCTACTTCCTTCGAACCGTGGACATCCTCCGCAAGGAAGGCGTCAATCCCGTAGTATCGATGGAAGTATTTCCGCGTCGGGACGGAATCCTGTGCGGCATCGAAGAAGTCAAGGCGCTTCTGCGCCAGGTACTTCCACCAGACAACTCGCAGGTGTGGGCACTCGAGGAAGGTCAGACGTTCTCCAAGAAGGAAGTTGTTCTCAGGATTACGGCGCCGTATCAGTCGTTCGGCGTGTACGAGACATGCTATCTGGGAATACTCGCCCACTGCAGTGGATGGGCAAGTGCCGCCCGAGAGTGCGTAAAGGCCGCCAGAGGGCTGCCGGTTCTGAGTTTCGGCGCGCGGCACGTGCATCCATCGGTGGTCCCTGTGATGGAGTATTCCGCAATCGTTGGCGGCTGCACCGGATGTGCGAGCACCGCAGGAGCGCGGCTCGCCGGCATGACGCCCGTGGGGACCATTCCGCATGCGCTCATTATCATTATGGGCTCAACCGCAGCTGCGACTCTGGCCTTCGACCGGGAGATGGGACCCGATGTTCCCAGGCTGGCACTCGTCGACACGTTTGAGGACGAGGTGCGGGAGAGCGTCGCGGTAGCCAAGGCCATGAAGGGCAGGCTGTCAGGCGTCAGACTCGACACTCCTTCGGAGCGGGGCCGGGTTACAGCGGAACTCGTGAAGGAAGTGCGCGCATGGCTCGACCTCGAGGGCTTCAAGGATGTGCGCATCGCAGTGAGTGGCGGCCTCGATCCGGACAGGATGCGCTACTTCCTGGACGAGGGCGCGCCGATCGACCTGTTCGCCGTCGGCAGCTACATCAGCGACATGAGGCCCATCGACTTCACTGCCGACCTGCACGAAGTCGACGGCAAACCCATCGCCAAGCGCGGCCGTATGCCCGGCTTGACGCCCAACCCCCGTCTGAAGAGAGTCATGTAGGGGGGACGACCGGGAAAGACTCGCCGGGCGCTCTCAAGCGGCCAGGAATATGGAATGTGCGGTGCGTCGTCCGCCGCGCTCCAGATGAGAATGAATACACCCGCCCGGAGAACCGGGCTTGCCCATCTTCCGCTGCACGGAGGTCATGCTCCCGCGTGGCTGTTTGACCGCATGGCGCGGTTGGCGCGTGAGATTACAGAAGCGATCATCATCGACTTCGGCCCCGAAGAGATGCTGCGCCGCCTCGCTGATCCGTTCTGGTTTCAGGCATTTGGCTGTGTTCTTGGATACGATTGGCACTCGAGCGGCGTAACTACGACCGTGTGTGGCGCGCTGAAGGCGGGGCTGGCCGGGTCCGAGCGTGACCTCGGATTGTTTGTAGCCGGGGGAAAAGGCAGAGCGGCGCTCGCCACACCTCGCGACATCAGGGCAAAGGCCGGTTCACTTTCAATTGAACCGGAGACGCTGGTGTATGCCAGCCGCATGTCGGCCAAAGTCGACAACGTCGCCCTGCAGGACGGCTATGACCTGTACCATCATTCGATGTTCTTCACTGCCGACGGCCGCTGGACGGTGGTACAGCAGGGCATGAACACTGTATCGAAGTATGCGCGTCGGTACCACTGGCTTGGAGAGGCGGTAACTGACTTCTGCTGTGAACCTGAGGCCGCTATCTGCTCGGATACGCGAGGAAGTGCGCTGAACCTTGTGGCCAAAGAGAGCGAACCGGCCCGCAAGGCCATGGTCGCAATGTCGCGTGATTTCGCTCAGGGTGCGCTCACTCAAGAGCTCCACAAGATCAACACACTCACGATGCCCCGCCGCGAGTACCTGACGCTGGATGACATCAGCATTGCACGCCTGGGGCGGCTGCTGGATTCAGTGCAAGAACACCAGCCCCAGGGATTCGAGGATCTGATCGGGCTGCGAGGTGTCGGGGCGAAGACCGCGAGGGCCATGGCCCTGATCGCTGATATCGTATATGGAGCCCCGACCAGTTTCCGCGACCCTGCGACATACAGTTTTGCGCATGGCGGGAAAGACGGGCATCCTTTTCCCGTCGACCGAGCGTTATACGACGTGAGCATCAAGATGCTCGCAGACGCCGTTCGCCACGCACGAATGGGGGACAACGATAGACGCGAGGCATTGTCGAGGCTCAATACCGCAGTCACCGATTAGAGGCCTCAATCACCAGTGTGGGGGGGTGGGCTGCGGACACGTGGGCAGCGGTCGAGTCCCTGTACTACGAGACGGGATTAGCCGGCAAGTATCGGTGACACACGAGGTAATAGATGACATGGCTTGACATTGCAATTGTGGCATCGGTTCTGCTGGCGGCACTGTACGGATTCTGGAAAGGCATCGTCAGAGCCGTGGTGGGTGTCGCCGGACTTCTTGGCGGCCTACTTCTGGCGGGAACCTACTACCGGCAACTGGCTGGAGCTCTGTGGCCCGGGGGAAGTACGTGGACGAGCATAGCAGCCTTCGCCATCATCCTGTTCGCCGTACTGGTGGCGGCAGCCATTCTGGCCTCCGTCCTGTTTCGGCTCGTGCATATGACTCCATTGGGTATCGTGGATCGAATCATCGGTCTGGCGGTAGGACTCATTATCGTTGCTCTTGGTTGGGCACTCCTGCTGACGGCCGTGCTGGCCAACGTGCCCAGCGCCGATAGCCTACTGGCCAACTCCACGGTCGCGCTGGCGTTGATACACTGGCTGGCGGCTGCCCGGGGCCTGCCCCAGTCAGGCACCGGCATCTGACAGCCCGCGCGAACGGTCACCTATCCACACTGAGCGGAATGCTGCGCCTAGCCCATTGCGGCGTCGAGCAGTTTTTTCAAGTCTTTCTTGGGCTTGAGTCCCACAATCTGTTGCGCAGGTTCGCCATTCTTGAAGATGAGCATCGTGGGAATCGCCGCGATGCCGTACTTTGCAGCGATGGTGCTGTTGTCCTCAACGTTCACTTTCGCGAAGACAACCTTGCCCTCATACTCCCCCGAGAGTTCTTCCACGATCGGGGCAGCCGCCAAGCACGGTGCGCACCACTGCGCCCAGAAGTCAACGAGAACGGGCACCTTGGACTCGAGCACTGATTGCTTGAAGTTTTCCTCACCGGTGATGGCTAGTACCATGCTACAGAACCTCCTCCATTGCAGGTGAAACAATGCTGCCAAGCAAGTGCCCGGCCGCACGGGTCGTACTCAGTGCCACTGTATCTACATCCTCCCCACGCAACTCCGCCACCGCTCTAAGGCTTCTCAGCACGTCCGCGGGACGCGATTCGTACCTCAGTTCGCGCCCGTACCAGACCGGCGTGTCCGTCTCAAGAAGCAACCGCGCCAGAGGTACCGCCCCGACCGCCCGCCTGTGTTCCTGATGGTATTCCGCGGCCGGCGTCGCAGAAACATAGTAACCCGTTTCAATTATACCGCGCAGCACTCCGGAGAAGCCAGTAAACCAGTGGAAGACCGCGTTCTGGACCCCGGACTCAGTCACCAGCCGCAGGGCATCGGTCCAGGCGTAGCGGCTATGCACGAGGACAGGCAGGCGCGCGGACGCGGCGATAGACAGCAGTTCCGCGAACACGGCTTGCTGGGTCTCTCGCGATACGGACGACAGAGTGCGTTTGTCGTAATCGAGTCCGATTTCCCCGATGGCACTGGCGAGGCCGACCGTGTCGCGAACGTACTTCAGCTCACAGGCTATGGCCTCGCCATCGCATCCGGCAAGATGGCAAGGATGAATTCCGATCGCAGGATACACAAATCCCGGATAATCCGACGCGATACGAAGTGTCTTCTCATTAGACAGCCTGTCAGTGCCGACCGAGATGATGCCGATCACCCCGGCCGCTTTGGCCTGTTCAAGCGCTGACGGCAGGTCGCCGACCTGATCCAGATGCGCGTGAGTATCGAACAGAGCAGTCACAATCACTTCTCCGAAATCATAGCGTCGTCCATTCGCCGGCCCTCAGGAGTGGGCGCGTAGGCGCTCAACGCAAAACGTTCGCCCTCAACACGTTGTATCAGACCGGCGCTGGCGAGAACCCGCAACATCGTCTCGCCGAAATAGCCCGTCAGTTGAAGGTAGTGGTCCGGCACAGGACGTCCTGTCTCGTCATACCGCAGGCGGATGAGATGCAGAAGTCGCGCCGGCTCAGAATCCAGGCTCGCGATGAGATCCTTCATCACCTCGGTCTGCCGTATCCTTTCTGCAAATTGCTGGTATGCAGTCATGAGTCATCTCTCCCCTTGTCCGATACAGGTCGTCTATTCTAGTCACTCCGTCACACCGTGACAAACGGCCACACATTGACAGGACGATTTCTCACTGATAGTGTACCGGGGGGCGAAGGGACAGGAGGAATAGATGGCGACCTATGAACGCGAACTCCTCAAGGGCAGCACCGATTGTCTGGTCCTGAGCATTATTTGCGACCACCCCACGTATGGCTACGAGTTGATTAAGGAACTCGACACGCGGAGCGGAGGGTACTTTCATTTCAGGGAAGGGACTCTCTATCCGGCTCTGCATCGGATGGAAAAGGCAGGGCTCATCGAAGGAAAGTGGCAAACCCTTCCCAACGGACTGGAACGCCGTTACTACTACATCACCAACGTCGGCAGGGAGACACTCGAGCACAAGAGAGTCACCTGGACCGACTTCGCCGCAGCGGTACGCTCGGTACTCACCACTGAGCCCGCGTAACAACGTGGATGTACAAGAACGTAATTGACTACGTATCCTATCTATGCAGCGGTGTGCGTGTAGACTCGCGTACGCGCAGAGCCATAGACCGGGAGATTCGCGCCCATCTTCAGGACCACGCGGAAGACTTGAAGCAGAGTGGCGTGGACGCTGATGAGGCGAACCTCAAGGCCATCGAGTCGTTTGGCAACCCTCGAGACCTGGCCAAAGACCTTCTGATGGTGCATTCGCAGGGTAGCTGGCGAGATGCCTTCTTGACGTCGCTGCCGCACCTGCTCGTGGCCCTCTTGCTTACGGCTTACTACGCACAGAGCATGCTCTGTGGCCTCGCTCTATTGCTGGCTGCGGGCTGGGGCATCCGGCAAGCGGTCGCCCGAAAGGCCCCACCATGGTCGTTCAGCTGGCTGGGATACTGCCTCGTGCCGGTCGTTCTCGTGGTGTTCATCCTCCTGGGAGCGACGAATTGGTGGACGGTGGTGGGCATGGCCTACATCCCCTGCGCCGTTCTCGTCGTCGCATACGTCGTCAGGCAGACAGCTTCGCGAGATTTGCTCTATGTCTCATTGATGCTTTCGCCATGGGTCGTGATCACCACGTGGTTTGTGGCGACTCAAAGTTTCAGCGAACTGCGGTACGGGCAATTGAATTCTCCCGCGTTGCTGACATACAGTCGTGGACTCGTCGGCAGCTTTGTCGTTCTCGCGATCGCGAGTTTCGTGTTTGCGCGTATCCAACCGCGTTGGGGAAAAGCACTCGCACTGATCGTGCCGCTGGCGATAGTGCTGGGCTACGTGTCATTCCGATGCTGGGAGGGAATGTCCTTCTACGGGTGGGCTGCATCCACGATAGCGCTCGCGGCGGTATCTCTGCCAACCATCCGCGAGTTTCTCCAATAGGCGGCGCCGGACTCCTATTCTTCCATCCACAAACCGGCCTGTCTGGACGTCTTCCGGTTGTAGGCTAGTCCGAGGTGCTCATACGCGAGGCGGGAAGCCACCCTGCCCCTGGGAGTGCGGTCGATGAAGCCCAATTGCAGCAGGTAAGGTTCGTACACGTCGGTTATGGTATCGGCGTCTTCGCTGACCGCCGCGGCAATCGTATCCAGGCCAACCGGCCCACCCTCAAACTTCTCGATGATCGTGCGGAGAATCTTGTGATCGATTTCGTCCAGGCCCACCGCATCGATCTCAAGTCGCGCCAGCCCTTCGCGTGCCGTCTCTGCACTGATGGTTCCGTCGCCCATCACCTGCGTGAAATCGCGGAGCCTCCGCAATAACCGGTTGGCGACGCGAGGAGTTCCACGCGAGCGGGCGGCGATACTACCAAGTCCTGCGTCGTCAGCAGGTACGCGCATGATAGCGGACGAGCGTTTCAAGATATTCCTAATCGATTCCTCGTCGTAGAAATCGAGATGACACGCAATCCCGAACCGGTCTCGCAACGGAGGGCTCAAGAGGGAATATCGTGTCGTGGCGCCCACAAGGGTGAAGGGAGGTAAGTTGAGCCTGAGCCCCTTCGCTCCCGGCCCCTTGCCGAGGAAGATATCAAACACGAAATCTTCCATAGCGGGGTACAACTTCTCTTCCACCACGCGACTCAGCCGGTGAATCTCGTCGATGAAGATCACATCACCCTCTTCGAGGTTGGTCAGCAATGCGGCAAGATCGCCGGGCCGTTCAACGGCAGGTCCGGAAGTCACCTTGATGCTGACGCCGAGTTCCAGGGCAATGATGTGCGCCAGGGTCGTCTTTCCGAGCCCGGGAGGGCCATGCAGAATGGTGTGGTCGAGAGGCTCGCCGCGTTTCTTGGCTGCGGCAATCGCGATGCCCAGATGCTCCTTGACCCTGAGCTGACCTATGAAATCATCGAGCCGTTGAGGACGCAGGCTGAACTCAGCGGGTGCGTCCTCAACGGCCGATTTCCCCGATACTATCCGTTCACTTTCCCCGGGCGTATCGTGCGTCATAGTATCGAATTACTTAACTACCGCCTCACACGTATCGGATTTCGTCATCAGGAAAGGAGTCCCATCGGCTCCTCTTCTTCCTCCGTTCTCGTCTCGAGCAGTGGCACAGTGCGCGGGATCCCCGAGGGGATAAGCTTGCCGAGAATGACGTTCTCTTTCAATCCTCTGAGCCTGTCGACCTTGCCCCGCAACGCGGCGGCGGCAAGAACTCGATTGGTCTCCTGGAAGGAAGCAGCTGCCAGCCAGCTATCCTTGTTGAGACTCGCTCTCGTGATACCAAGGAGGATCGCCTGGGCTGTCGCGGGCTCGCCGCCTTCAGCGAGATACCGCGCATTCACATCCTCGTAGTCGAAGCGATCCACGAGCTCGCCCGGAAGCAGTTCCGTGTCGCCGGACGAGAGGACTTCAACACGCCTCAACATCTGACGAACGATGGTGGCGACATGCTTGTCGTGAATGCTCACGCCCTGGGAGCCGTACACTCTCTGAATCTCGTCGATGATGTACTGCTGCGTCGCTTCCTTCCCCATAATGCGCAGGATTGAGTGAGGGTTGATGACGCCCTCCGTCAGTTGCTGTCCGATGGACACCGTATCGCCATTCTGCACGGTCAATCGTGCACCGGCCGGAATGGGATACTCGCGTTCTTCCGTCTCTGTGTATCGTACGTGCACGACGCCATCTTCCACTCGAGCGCGGCCCGACACGCGGGCGACCCCATCCTGGTCCGCTATGATGGCGGGAACCTGAGGCGCCGCATCGGCGTCAAGGGCAGTTTGCCGATAGAGCATCGTGCCCACCTCAACAACCTGACCGTCCTGCACCAGCACCTCAGCGCTCGCCGGCACAGGATACTCGTCTTCGTAAGAAGCCGAGTTGGTGATTCTCACTATCCGCCCCTCATCGGATTCGATGACGTCAACCGTTCCGTCGATTCCGCACAACACCGACCGCCCCTTGGGCGTCCGCGCCTCGAAGAGTTCCTCGACACGCGGCAGACCGGTGGTGATGTCAGTACCCACGACACCGCCTGTGTGGAATGTACGCAGCGTCAACTGAGTGCCCGGCTCGCCGATGCTTTGAGCCGCGATGACACCCACTGCAGTGCCTATCTTTGCCAGGCTGCGGGTCGCGAGGTCGCGCCCATAGCAGTACTGGCATATGCCAAACCTGCACCGGCAGTTGAGCGGAGACCGCACATACACCGCGTCTACACCTGCTTCGACGATACGTCGCGCGCGGTCCTCGTCGATCTCCTCGTTTCGAGCCACAATGACTTCACCAGTTCGCGGGTCGGACACGGCGGTCGCGGCAAGATAGCCAAGCATCCGCTCGCTGAACGGCGGAAGGTTACCTCCGCTTTGCGCCGCCCTGATCCATGTTCCTTCGGTCGTGCCGCAATCAACTTCGGTAACGATAACGTCCTGCGAGACATCCACCAGACGTCTCGTAAGGTATCCGCTGTCCGACGTCCGCAGCGCGGTGTCAGCGAGGCCCTTCCTGGCGCCATGTGTTGAGATGAAGTACTCCATCGGCGTCAGTCCTTCACGGAAGCTGGCCTTGATAGGGAAGTCGATAATCTTGCCCGAGGGGTCGGTCATAAGTCCACGCATGCCGGCCATCTGCCGGATCTGCGAGATGTTACCCTTTGCTCCCGACGTAGCCATCATGTAGATAGGGCCATAGCGATCGAGCGAACTGGACACATCTTCCAGAATCTTGTCCGTCGCCTCCATCCAGACCTGAACAACGTTCTCGTAGCGCTCATCTTCGGTGATGAACCCTCGTTCGTACTGGTCCTGAATGACTCCGACCTGTTCGTCGGCCTCGTGGAGGATGACCTTCTTGTTCGGCGGCTCTTCGATGTCGCTCATGGCGATAGATACGCCGGACTTGGTTGCGTAGTCGAATCCGAGTTGTTTCAGGCTGTCCAGCACTGCAGCAGTCGCCTCATGCCCGAGAACGCGCACGCAGTCCGAAACCAGCGCGCGAATCGAAGACTTGTTCATCGTCTTATTCTGGAATCGCATCTGAGGAGGCAACGCGTCATTGAAAATGATGCGGCCCGCGGTCGTCTCGAGCATCTTCCCCTGGTACCTGACCTTAATCTCAGCACCGAGTTCTATCACGCCTACCTCGTAGGCGAGCTTCGCGTCCTCGGGGCTGCTGAATGCCTTACCCGTGCCCTTCGCGGTGGGCTTGGGAGACGTCAAGTAGTAGCAACCCAGTACGATATCAAGGCTGGGAGCGGTTGCCGGCATTCCATTGCTGGGCAAGAGCATGTTGTAGACGCTCAGCATGCGTTCCCGAACTTCCTGTACGGCGGCCTTGGACAGCGGCACGTGCACCGCCATCTGGTCACCATCGAAGTCGGCATTGAACGCAGAACAGACCAGGGGGTGAAGCTGGAATGCATCACCATCAATGAGCACCGGTTCAAAAGCCTGAATGCTAAGGCGATGCAGTGTCGGAGCACGGTTGAGCATCACGGGGCGTTCCTTGACGACTTCCTGCAGCAGGTCCCAGACTTCCGGTCGCGCACGCTCCACCTGCCGGCGCGCAACCTTAACATTGTTGGCGAAGCCTTTCTCCATGAGTTTGTGCATGACAAAAGGCTTGAACAACTCAAGTGCCACGCCACGCGGGATGCCGCACTGGTGCAGCTTCAAGTTCGGGCCCACGACGATTACAGAACGCCCGCTGTAGTCCACACGTTTGCCGAGCAGATTTTGACGGAACCGGCCCTGTTTACCCGCAAGCATTGCAGAGAGGGACTTCAATGCGTGGTTATTGCCGGTGGTGACCACACGGCCGCGCCTGCCGTTGTCGATAAGAGCGTCGACCGCTTCCTGCAGCATGCGCTTCTCATTGCGGACGATAGCCTCAGGCGCCCCGAGGTTCATCAAGCGGCGCAGGCGATTGTTCCGGTTGATGACCCGGCGATACAGGTCATTCAGGTCACTGATAACAAAGCGCCCACCGTCGAGTTGCACAACGGGGCGCAGAGAAGGAGGTAGAACCGGCAACACGGTGACAATCATCCACTCAGGCCTGTTGCCACTCTCGCGCAACGCCTCAACAAGCTGGAGCTTCTTGCTCAACTTGTCGTACTGCTGCCGGGATGCGGTGCGGACGTCCTCAAGCAACTTCTCATGAAGCTTCTCGATATCGATACCGCGCAGAACCTCAAGAAGCGATTCCGCTCCCATGCCTGCGTGGAATAGATCTCCGCACTTCGCCTTGAGATCCCGATATTCTTCTTCGTTGAGAAGCATGTTGCGCTTGATGTCGCGAATCTTCTCCGCGTCCTCATCCAGACCATGCTCGATAAGATCCTTCGCCTTGGCCTCTATGCCCTCTTCGTCAACGGACGTGACTACGTACCGGGCGAAGTAGATGACAGATTCGAGGTTCTTCGGCGAGAGATCAAGCAGAATTCCGAGCCAGCACGGAACAAGCTTCGCGAACCAGATGTGCGTGACCGGAGCAGCAAGTTCTATATGCCCCATGCGCTCACGCCGAACGCTGGAGTGCGCCACTTCGACACCGCACTTGTCGCATATCACGCCCTTGTAGCGGATCTTCTTGTATTTCCCACAGTGGCATTCGTAGTCCTTGACCGGACCAAAGATGCGTTCGCAGAACAGTCCATCCCGTTCGGGCTTCAAGGTCCGATAGTTGATAGTCTCGGCCTTGGTGACCTCACCGTGCGACCAGCTGCGAATCTGGTCCGGCGAAGCAAGACTAATTTGAATTGCGCTTATGTCTTCAAACTGAACCATTTGCGTTAACCTCTCCCTACAGTTTCGACTTCAAGCGAGGTTTCATTTCGCCCGTGATGTTGATCTTCTCTTCCTCTTCATTGAGGAGTTCCACTGCGAAGCCCATCGCCCGAAGCTCCATGAAGAGCACCTTACATGCCTCAGGGATGCTCGGACTCTGGACGTCCTCGTTCTTGATGATGGACTCATACGCGCGGGCACGGCCCACGATATCGTCCGACTTCACCGTCAGCATCTCCTGAAGCGTATGCGCCGCGCCATAACCTTCAAGGGCCCACACCTCCATCTCACCGAATCGCTGACCACCAAACTGGGCCTTGCCGCCGAGTGGCTGCTGAGTGATGAGCGAGTATGGTCCAGTCGAACGCGCATGAACCTTGTCTTCAACCAGGTGGATGAGCTTCATCATGTACACCCCGCCGATGGTCACCGGCTGGTCGAAATAGTCGCCCGTCTTGCCGTCTCTTATGGCCATCTTGCCGAACGTAGGCGGATAGACTCTGCGTTCCTCGTAGACCTTCTTGGCCGCCTTCTCGATTTCACCATCAGGCAGTCCAGCCGTATCCACGCCCTGGGCTGCAAGCCACAAACGCAAGCCGGCTTGCTTAGCGACTCCGACACGCGTGGTATCCATGACCGCCGAAGCGTCGAAGCCCTTCTCAGAAAGCCAGTCGCTGAGAATCTCGCCGTCCACGGCACAGGCAACCTTGGGGTCAATGTTTACCGCCTGCGCTTGCCAGGCCATCCACACCCTGCATAGCTCGTCCTCGATCTGCGCGGTGTTGGCGCCTCCGAAAATGGGGGTTATGGCCCTGAACCCGAACAGCCGAGCCGCCCACCCGAGGTGTGCCTCGAGCACCTGTCCGATATTCATTCTCGACGGCACGCCCAGCGGATTGAGCACGATATCGACGGGGGTACCGTCAGGCAGGAAGGGCATGTCCTCAGGAGGCAATACGATGGACACAACGCCCTTGTTGCCGTGACGCCCGGACATCTTGTCTCCGATGGACAACTTTCGACGTTGTACCACCCAGACTCGAACCAGCCGATTCACGCCGGCCGGCAACTCGTCATGATTGTCACGGGAGAACACGCGCATCGAGAGCACACGTCCCCTCGCGCCCGGCGGCATTCGTAGCGAGCTGTCCTTAACATCCCGGACCTTTTCGCCAAAGATTGCTCGAAGCAGTTTCTCTTCCGTAGAAGGCTCAGTCTCTCCCTTCGGGGTAATCTTGCCTACAAGAATGTCACCGGGTTTCACTTCAGCGCCGACCCGGACAATGCCCTCATCATCGAGGTTGCCAAGGCTGTCCTCGCTCACATTAGGAATGTCCCGGGTGATTTCCTCAGGACCGAGCTTCGTGCTGCGTTCCTGGGTTTCGTATTTTTCTATGTGGATGGACGTATACACGTCATCCTTGACCACGCGCTCACTCACGATGATGGCGTCCTCGTAGTTGTAGCCACGCCAACTCATGAAGGCGCAGACAACATTCTGGCCGAGAGCCAGTTGTCCGCCCTGCAGCGAGGAACTGTCAACGAGGATCTGCCCTTTCTCGACACGGTCTCCCTTGTGGACAATGGGCCGTTGGTCGATGCAGGTGCCCTGATTCGTGCGGACAAAGCGTTCGAGCTTGTACGAGTGCGGGTCGCCATGGTCGTCCTGAATGACGATCTGCGAGCCGGTGACAGACGTCACCACTCCGTTAGCGTCGGCAAACAAGGCCTGTCCGCTGTAGCGCGCAACCTCACTCTCCATTCCCGTGGAGACAAGAGGCGCCTGGGGGCGCAACAACGGCACGCCCTGGCGCTGCATGTTGGAGCCCATCAGTGCGCGATTGGCGTCATCGTGCTCCAGGAACGGAATCAGGGCCGCTGACACGCTGAAGATCTGCTTAGGCGACACGTCCATGAGGTCGACTTTGTCCTGGGCCTCGCGGAAATAGCGCGCACCGCGCTTCACGTCCACGCGCTCATCCAGAAACTCGCCGCGCTTGTCCAACCGAACGTTCGCTTCAGCGATGCTGTATTGCTCTTCCTCATCCGCAGTGAGGTTCCGAACCTCGGTTGTTACGTAGGACTCGACTTTCAGCGGACGGGGCGCGAGCGCCGCAATCTCGTGACCCTGTTCCTTGTTGACGCGGGTACCCGACTTGACCACAACCTTGCCATCATCGGCGACGACGTCTTGTTTCAGAAGCCGCCCGACCAGTTGTGGAGAATCGGACGACAGCTCATGCACCACGCGGCGATAAGGGGTCTCAACAAATCCATACTTGTTGATCGACGCGTATGTCGCGAGCGTTCCAATCAGTCCGATGTTGGGACCTTCCGGAGTCTCGATAGGGCAGAGACGACCGTAATGCGAGTGATGGACGTCACGCACTTCAAACCCTGCACGCTCCCGCGACAAGCCGCCAGGCCCCATGGCAGACAGACGCCTCTTGTGAGTGAGTTCCGCGAGAGGATTGGTCTGGTCCATGAACTGCGACAACTGCGAACGGCCGAAGAATTCCTTGATTGCGGCGGTTACCGGCCGGATGTTGATGAGCGCGGACGGTGTTGCAGCTTCCGAGCCCAGAATGCTCATCCGTTCCTTGACCGCGCGCTCGAGGCGGAGAAGTCCCACGCGGAACTGGTTCTGCAACAGGAACCCGACCCCTTGAGCACGCCGGTTGCCCAGATGATCGATATCATCGGGCGTCTCTCGTCCATTATTAAGGAGAATGATGTGGCGCACAATCTGCACCAGATCGTCAGGCGTGAGTCCCAGATAATCGTTGGGGACCTCCACACCCAGCTTCTTATTGAGCTTGTAGCGGCCCACCTCACCAAGGCTGTATCGACGAGGATTGAAAAGGAAATTGTTGAGCAGCGTCTTGGCGCTGTTGAGGCTCGGCGGCTCGCCGGAGGACAGCTTCCGATAGATATCCACAAGGGCAGCCGCATGGTCGCGAATGAGCGGATCCCTCTCAATCGTTGATGACATGTACTGATGGTCCGGCGCAGTGTCGACATCCTCGAACAGATTAAGCAGATCTTCGTCAGTACTGTACTTCGGATCGACGGCACGCAAGAGCGTGCTGGCGGTGAGCTTACGTTTTCCGCTCACGCGCACCGAGATGACATTTCTGCTCGACGTATCGAAATCAAGCCAGGCACCGCGCTCGGCAACGAGTTTGCCGAATCCGAGCTGTCGCCCGCTGACAGGATCCCGCGCGAGTGTGAAGTACACACCCGGAAATCGGGTCAACTGACTGACCACAACGCGTTCTGCGCCTGAGATGATGAACGTGCCCGCACTGGTCATCAATGGGAAGTCGCCAAAGAAGAGCCGCTCTTCCTTGATCTCACCGGTTTCCTTGATTGTCAGACGCACCACGACGCGAAGAGGAGCCGAGTACGTCAGCCCTCGCTCAAGGCACTCGTCGACCGTATGCTTGGGTTCATCAAATTCAAAATCGTGAAACTCGAGCTCCAACCTGTTTCGTGTATAGTCCCGGATGGGAGACACCTCTTCGAAGAGCTTGCTCAGTCCCTCTTTCTTGAACCATTCGAAGGACTCGACCTGGACTCTCACGAGATCGGGAACGTCAATCACTTCAGGGTGTCTGGCAAACGAGCGCACGACAGGAACCGACGGAGCAGGTATCAAAGGCATAGCACACTCCTACACACGTAGTCTTACGAAACAACTGCTTTCAAAAGCGCAACAAGGGGGGGAGTCAAATAGCTAATGGGGAAACGAGACGCATTTTCATGCCGCAAACAGCCATTTTATCACTGGACATTAAGTCCGTCAATTATGGCTATCACCACCCATCCCGGGAACCTTCATTGACTTTTCAAAACTCTCGGCCTAACCTCCGCCTCACCGTGTCGGCGGCCAGGGGCCGCACAACCTTCGGGTTTGAATGATCGCCCATTGAGCTCGTGGCGACTGGACGCCGCTCGAGGTGAACCTGCCCCGGCCCATTCGTACACGCGGCCGACTTCAAGTGGGAGCTGAGAGCCGATCCCCTCTCGAGTGCAATAGGGATGGGATCCATATCGCACCCGACTTTGCATTATAGCAAGAATCGAGGAGGTGCACGTGGAGACACAGGACTATGCCTCGCTGAGGCTGAGGTCTGACGTCATTGACAAGGGCCTCTGCTCGCTCTGTGGCGGCTGCGCGTCGGGTTGCCCCTACATTGCACAATTCCAGGGTCGGATAGTACAGCTTGACTGCTGTCCTCTGCCCGAAGGAAGTTGTTACCGCTACTGCCCTCGCACCTTCACCGATCTTGACGAATTGAGCCAAGCGGTGTTTGGCCAGCCCTTCAGTTCGGACGACCTGGGAGTCGTCAGGAGCGCGTACCTTGCCCGGGCAACAGACCCGAATGCAAGAGGCTCAGCGGGTGGCGGAGGCGTCATCGCCGCGGTACTGGGTGCCGCGCTGAAGGGCGGCATCATCGAAGCCGTACTGGCTAGCGGCTCGTCAGGCGATGCGGCCGATGCGATGCAAGCGAGAAACCTCGCGACGTCGCCGCAACGCGCCGATGCCCTGGTGCCGCTACTGCTGACTGACATGGCGGCGATAGAGACCCACATGGCGGCGCCTTATCGAGCATCGCGTGTGTTGGCGGCGTTCAATAGCGTCCCCCGAAGCAGCGGCGCACTTTTGGGCATGGTCTGCTTGCCCTGCCAGGTCGCATCAATGCGCAAACGGGTGAACAGTCCCTCGGAGAGCAGAGCCGACGCCGGCAACGTGCGTCTGCTCATCGCCGAAGCCTGCGCCGCCAAACGATGGCTTGAACAGGGCGAAGACAGACAAGCCGCCAACAAGGCATGCAGCTATTGCTGGGATTTAACCGGGGAATTGGCGGACATCTCCGTGGGCACTGGACGAGGTGAGCAAGGCTGGGATACTGTCCTCATACGAACTGCAGCCGGCGAGCGCGCCTTTGATGCCGCACGTAACAGCGGGGCGATAGAAACGAGAGCGCTCCCCGCCGAAAACCTGGCCCGCGAACAGAAAGCGTCGCGCGACAAGAAGACGCGGGCGATCCGCAACCTCGCGGGGTTGAGTGGCTCGGAAGAGAATCTGGGCTACCTCGGACTGCCCCGGCGAGTGATTGAATCGCTAGGGAGTAGCTCGTGACCACCTTGGACTCCCCACACGTGGTACTCACATCGAAGGAGGAAAGAAATGGAGGGTATTGATGTCAATGCCCCTGGTTCCACACAGTTGCTGATGGGCAACGAGGCGATCGCCCGCGGGGCGCTGGAAGGAGGCGTCGGCTTCTCATCGCAGTACCCTGGAACGCCGTCATCCGAAATCCTGTCGGTCCTCGCGTCAGTGGCCAGGAATATGCATATCCACACTGAATGGTCGGTTAACGAGATGGTTGCCGCGGAGGCCGCGGCAGGTGCCTCGTTTGCCGGGATTCCGGCGCTTTCAGCAATGAAGCAGAACGGTGTCAACGTAATTTCAGACTTTCTGGTCAACGTCGGCATGACGGGAATCGGCACCGGCGGCCTCGTGCTGGTCACCGGCGACGACCCTTCGGCCATATCGAGTTCCAATGAAGAGGACTCACGCTGGATCTGCAAGTGGATGGACATGCCTTTGCTGGAGCCGTCAACGGCCCAGGATGCCAAGGACATGGTCAAATGGGCCTTTGAGATATCTCGACTTGTGGACAATCCCTGTTTTGTGCGTGAGACAACCAGGCTGGCTCACACCCGGGGCAAGGTGGTGCTCGGCGAACTGCCAACTGAGCGGAAGACGGCCTACTTTCCCGACGTATGGGACATGTGCAAACCGACGAAGAGCCAGTTCACGTCAGGGCCTTTCGGCATCCTCCACCACAGGCTGCACGAGCGACTGAAGAGAGTCGTCCCGTTGTTCGAGGCATCGGAGTACAACACGTATGAGGGGCCGGAACGGCCGGAACTGCTGGTCATCACATCGGGAGTCTGCCAGTTATACTGCCAGGAGGCGGTAGCCATGCTGGGAGTGGCGGACAGGGTTGGCATATTCCGGCTGGGCACAACGTGGCCGCTGCCGGAACAGGCGGTTCGACGCCAGCTCGAGCGAACCCGCACTGTGCTATTCGTCGAGGAGATCGACCCATTCACTGAAGGCAACGTGATGGAGTTTGCCGCAAGCCTGAGCGGAACGCTGGAACCGATAACCTTCCTTGGCAAACGCTCGGGGCACATCCCCTCGTGGGGGGCGCTCAGTACCGACCTCGTGGCTAACACACTTGCCGGCATTCTCGACGTCCAGTATTCGATTGCCGGCAGAGATGCGGCCTATTCGGAAGGCCTGCGCGAAGCCGCCAAGATGGTCCCGCCGCGTGCCATCAACCTGTGTCCCGGCTGCCCGCATCGCGGCTCCTACTGGATATTCAAGAATGCACTGGCCATCGACGGACGCCACGGGTTTGTGGCAGGTGATATCGGCTGCTACTCGCTTGGCTTCATCGGAGCGGGCTTCTTCCAGGAACGCACGATGCACTGCATGGGTGGCGGCATCGGAGTCGCCAACGGACTCGGCAACCTCAAGGAGTTCGGCTTTGACCAACCGGTGCTGGCCATCGCAGGCGATTCCACGTTCTTCCATTCGTGCATTCCCGCACTCGTCAATGGCGTTTACAACAAGGCCAACTTCATCTTCGTGATACTCGACAACTCAGCGACGGCAATGACCGGCTTTCAGCCGCATCCAGGAGTTGGGATAGCGGCGACGGGAGAAGCGGCGCCCCAGGTGAACATGGAGGCTCTATGCCGTGCCCTGGGCGCCCGGGTGGAAGTGTGCGACCCATTCGCACTGGAAGAGAGCACCGCAACACTGCTGGACCTCATGTCTGATGAGTCGGGAGGTGCGAGAGTACTCATCATGAGACGCGTCTGCGAGTTAGTGAGAGGACGCCGGAGCAAAGGGCGGCCGTACGCCATGCGAGTCAACCCCTCAGTCTGTGTCGGCGACTCGTGCGGCTGCAACCGCCTTTGTATCCGCGTCTTTGGTTGCCCGGGTCTCATCTGGGACCAGGAGGCGGGCTGCGCCAAGATTGATGAGGCGATCTGCACCGGTTGTGGTTTGTGCGCTGACGTTTGTCCGCAGAAGGCCATCGAGAGGGAGGCAGCATGAAAGAGCTCGCAAAGGAGCCTTTGAACCTGATCATCGGCGGGGTCGGCGGGCAGGGCAACGTGTTGATGGCCCAACTTGTGGGTCAGGCGCTCGTCCGGCGAGGGTTCACCGCAAGCGTCGGAGACACGTACGGCGTGTCGCAACGAGGTGGCCCCGTCGCCAGCCATGTTCGAATATCGCACGACCGCTCGTACGGCCCGCTGATACCCGCCGGGCAGGCCGATGTTATTCTGACGCTGGAGCCTGCCGAGGCGTTACGCCTTCTCTCGGAACTCGGGAGCCCTACCACCATCGTCGTGACGAACTCCCGTCCCGTGTACCCACCTGACGTCAGCAGTGGCAAAGCTGTGTATCCGAAAGCGGAAGACCTGTTCGCCGCGCTGCGGCGGTTCTCGGCCGGTTGCACCGTGGTGGACGCCAGCGAAGCCGCCCTGGCCATGGGCGACCCGATTTTCACCAACATCATCATGCTGGGAGTGCTTGTCGGAGCAAACGTAGTGCCCCTTGAAAGGCAAGATCTGGCGGGCGTGCTTGCAGAGCGCTTCAAGGGTTCGGTGCTCGAACGAAATCTGGTTGCTCTCGACCGAGGTATCGAGTTGGCGTCCGCCGCTCGATAGCGAAGTCCAACGCACGTTGCAGGTGCGTCGACCCGGCACCACTGTTTCGCTAGTGCCGCCACGGTGTCAAAGGATAATATGCCGGTACAATCGTCCGGATTGCGGCGGAACGCTCGCCGCGTTGGGCACCTGAAGCTTGACAAGTCCAAAATGCAAGCGTACACATCAGTGTGTAGAGTCCACTGCAGTTGCGGTACCGTGTCATTGTTCAGGCAGAGGCAGCGCCTGAGACGGGGCAGATCGGGACCCCAGTAGGCCTCTCCTGACGTTGTCGGTCCGTGCGTTGCTCCCCTGCAGCCATTTGTCCACTAACGAAGTCCTTACGGACTCCTATCTGATACTAGTTGAGAAGGAGGTGGCAATTGACAAGGCGACCATTGTATCTCGTGCTGTCTGCCCTCGTGGTGCTCGGCCTGACGCTCGTGGCCTGCGCACCGCAGGCGCCAGCGCCAACGACCCCGACCACGCCCACCACTCCCACGACTCCAACGACACCTACCACACCCACAACGCCTTCGCAGCCGGCTGCAAAGGTATACAAGATGGCATGGCAAGACATCAGCCCATCGGGCGCTGCCATCTTCGTAATTCTGCAGGAGCTGGTGGATCGTATCCGCGTGGCTTCCGACGGTCGATTGGATATCACGCTCTACCCTGAAGGCGCCATCACCCCCAGGGACCAGACCACGCTCGCGGTACAAGCCGGTGGCGTCGATATCGCTACCAACGCGGCGTCCATGGACCTGAACCTCATGGGGCCCGCCATGTACCTCATGGGCGGCTCCGGACTGCCGGCCGGTCCCTCTACTTCCGACATCCTGGCCTGGATGCGGCAGGGCGGCGGCATTGACGTCATGCGCGAAGTCTACAATGACTACGGCCTGGTACTGGGCGGCGACCCCGGCTCTGCCGAGTTGTTTGCCCATTCGAACAAGCCGCTGACCAACGCAGCCGCATTCAAGGGTCTTAAGTTCAGGACCCTCGGACTGTGGGGCGAGATACTGCAGGACTACGGTGCGTCCGTAGTGCAGATTTCCGGCGGTGAGTTGTATCAGGCTGTGGAGCGCGGAGTCATCGATGCATTCGAACTTGGCCCGCCGAGCTACAACTGGCCCGGTGGCTACCAGGAAATCCTGAAATACATCGGCGTTCCGGGTATCCAGTCCCCCGGTTACATCAACGTTATCCTGATGAACCACGACTCATTCAACAGTCTGCCTCCCGACTTGCAGAACCTTTTGCAGGACGAGATTCAGGCAATGGAGTACTACGGCCAGTTCGAGCTGAAGCAGGCTGATGCCGAGGCAATGGCAGAATACAAAGCCTACGGCACGCAGATCTTCACCGTCGAAGATTCCTTCCAGCAGGACATCGCCGCCAGGAGCCGTGCGAAGTTGGACGCCTATTCCGCTCAAGACGCGACGTTCAAGAACGTCCTTGATCACCAGACCAACTTCTTCCGCACGTGGCATACACTTGCCGGCATCGAGCCCGCGTACACCATATTCGACTAGATTCCGGTCTGACGTACCGCCATTGGGCAGGCAGCCGTGGGTCATATGACCCACGGCTGCCCTATACCCTCTCAGGAGAAGAGCCTATGACCGCTGTAAGAAGGATCTACGAGGGCGTCGGGACGGTCAGCGAGTGGTCCGGCCGCATCGCATCGATTGCGGTGCCCATTCTCATCGTCACCATCACCTTTGACGTCTTTATGCGCTACGTGTTCAACAGGCCAACAGACTGGTCTTTCGAACTCAGCTACATGTTGGGTACGACAATCATCGCTCTCGGGCTCCCCTACGTGCATTACCACTCGGCCAATGTACGGGTGGACATCATCTATTCTCGACTTGCCCCTACGGTAAGGCTGGGGCTGGATGTCGTGCTGACCATATTCCTGTTCTTCCCCCTGGTCTTCATGTGGACGCAAGTGTTCGGCGCCAACGCATGGAAGTCCTTCCTGACCCACGAGATTTCGTACCAAAGCCTTTGGTACCCCACGCTGTGGCCCTTCAAAATGATAATCGTTCTCGGCTTCTTCCTGCTGCTCGTCCAGGGCGCCGCAACATTCTTGCGTGACGTCGCCGCCCTGTCGAAGGGAGGTCATGCGCCATGGTAGACATGAGCCCGGAGATGGTCACCATCGTGATGTTCGGACTGGCTATTGCCGGCATCCTCATCGGCTTTCCCCTCGTCTTCGTCCTCGGCAGTATTGCCATGCTCGTTGGCGTGCTTGTCCTCGGCTCGGCCGGAACATTCAGCCTGTTCTATGCCCGCATGTGGGACATGATGACGAATTACGTCTTTCTTGCAGTGCCCATGTTCGTCTTCATGGGAATGATGGTCGAGAAATCGGGAGCGGCCGACAGACTCTATCAAGGATTGCACCTCGCGTTTGGACCATTCCGCGGAGGTCTCGCGATCGCCACGATACTTATGGGGACGATACTGGCCGCATGCGTCGGAGTCATCGCTGCTTCGGTCATTATGATTGCCCTCATCGCGACGCCGAGCATGCTTCAGCGCGGCTACAATAAGGATCTTGTCGCCGGCTGCGTATGCGCGGGGGGCACGCTGGGCATCCTCATTCCTCCCAGTCTGATGCTCGTTGTGTACGGCCCGATGGCCCAGATATCGGTCGGCAAGCTCTTCATGGGGGCTTTCGGCCCAGGATTCCTGCTCTCCGCGCTGTACATGGTGTACGTCGCGATCAGGTCCTGGCTGCGGCCGCAGGACGCCCCGCCCATGCCGCTTGCAGAGCGGCAGGTTTCGACCGCGCACAAACTCCACGTGCTGTTCACCGGCATGCTGCCACCGTTGTTCCTGATGTTCAGCGTGCTGGGCGCCATCTTCTTCGGCATTGCCGCGCCGACTGAGGCCGCGGCCGTTGGTGCTCTGGCTGCCGTGCTACTCACACTCGCCTACCGGCGCCTGAACTGGCCCGTGTTGCGCGAGTGCATGCTTGACACGATGCGCATCACCTCCATGGCGCTGGTCATTGGCTGGAGCGCCCAGATGTTCGTCGGCGTGTTCCTGCGACTGGGTGGGGGAGACGTCATACAGAATGTGCTCCTGTCGATTCCCGGTGGGAAGTGGGGCACGTTCTTCGCCATTCAGTTCGTCATCTTCATCCTGGGTATGCTCATTGACTGGATAGGCATCGTCTTCATAATGGTGCCGCTTGTTACACCACTTGCACCGGTTATCGGTTTCGATCCACTCTGGTTTGCCATGATGATAGTAGTCAACCTGCAGATGTCCTTCCTGACGCCGCCGATGGCTTACGCCATCTTCTATCTCAAGGGCATCGCGAAGCCCGAATGGGCATTGGAGACGTCACACATAATCCGGGGGGTTTTGCCATTCGTAGGCATCATTGTGATTGCACTTGTGCTGTGCATAGTCTTTCCGGATATCATCCTGTGGCTGCCGCACCAGATGATCAAGTTCTAACCATGAGTCCGGCGAAACAATGATGGTAATGGTGAAGAGGCTTTGCAATCGACTGCGCGGTCTTGCCCCGCACGTGAATAGGGGATCGCCGTCTTCAGTGCGACGTCAGACTCAGTGTGGAATCCGTCATGGCCAACGCGCGGCCGCCCCTGCGATTGAGTGCGTGGGGGGCACCGGGTCTAACCTTCGCGCATCATAATTCACGAGCAATCCGGGCGTGGGTGCGCTGGCAGCGCACCCACGCCCTCTGAAAGAGACAATCAGCCCCCACTGCAAGATGCTTCAAAAGGAGAGCTCGATGGCAAAAGTCTATATCTGTAGAAACTTCTTCCCTGATGTTCTCGAAAAGCTGAGGGGTGTTCACGATTTCAAGGTATGGCAGGGAGTTGAGGAGATGCCGGTTGCCGCGCTGCTGAAGGAAGTCCCCGATGTCGAAGGACTGCTCACCTGCGCGAATCATGTGACGCCCGAGGTATTCGCGGCCGCCCCCAAGCTTCGAATCATCAGCAACATGGGGGATGGCTGCGACAACATAGACCTCGCGGAAGCTACCCGCAGGGGCATCCCCGTGGGACACACCCCGAATGTGCTCACCGAGACAACGGCGGACATGGGGATGGGGCTGCTCATCGCGGCGGCCCGGCGGATAGTCGAAGGTCAGGAATTCGCCCGGGACGGCCGCTGGAAAGCGCATGCGCACCTGGACCTGCCGGGAGTCGACGTCAACAACAAGACCCTGGGCATCGTAGGACTGGGACACATCGGTACGCACGTGGCGAAGAGGGCGCGGGCGTTCAACATGCGCGTGTTGTATCACAGCCGCAGCCGCAAACCGGAAGCGGAGACCTTGTTCAACGTCGAGTATCGGCCAACGCTGCACAGCCTCCTGGCCGAATCAGATTTCGTCATGATTACGGTGCCCCTCACAAACGAGACGCGGAATATGTTCGGCAAGCCGGAATTCGCCATCATGAAGCCTACAGCAATACTGGTAAACATAGGGCGCGGAGCAATCGTGAACGACGATGCTCTCTACGATGCGCTCAAGACCGGCAAGATCCTGCGGGCAGCACTTGACGTTACCAGCGTTGAGCCGCTACCGCTCGACAGTCCGCTGTTCACTCTCGACAACATCATCATCATGCCTCACATCGGTAGCGCGGTGGTTGAGACCCGCAGGAAGATGTGGACGATGGCGGTGGATCAGTTCCTGATGGGGTTGCGTGGTGAGCGGATGCCCAACTGCATCAATCGCGCCGTATACGAGCAATCCTGAAGCAAACGAATAGCCCACAAGAAAGGGCGGGACGAAGTTTCGTCCCGCCCTTCGGCTATCTAAGTCCCACGTATGTTTCAAACTCAGACGTACGGCACCATGTCGTAGCGCCCTCTGGCAACGTCGATTCTGCCCAGTTGTCCACCACCTTCCCACAACTGCATGATCTTGCAGTCTCGCAGATACTTCTCGATGTTGTAGTCCTTCATGTAGCCGTAGGAACCCGTCAGTTCCATCGCCATGTTGCACACCTTGACCGCAGTGTCGCACGCATAGATCTTCGCTCCCGACGCCCTCGCTATCTGCTCATCCGAATAGGGCGGTCCGTAGACCCGGCGATTGTCGAACATACTCGCGACCGTAAGATAGTAGAAACGGGCGCTCTCTATGCCAATCATCATATCCGCGAGCATATTGGCCTGAAGTCCATGCTGTCTGACCTGCTTGCCGCCGTAGTAGCGTTGCCCCGTGAAGTCCAGAGCGATGTCCAGCGCGCCCTGCGCCGCACCAACCGCGAACGCCGCAGCCGAGAGGCGTCCCCATGACAGAAAGTTGCGAAAACTTTCGTGGTCTTTGCCGGTGGCCGGCGACGCGCGGTACTCCCTGGGCACCCTCACGTTGTCCAGATAGATGGAGGCGTTCACATCGGTGAAACGCATGCCCATCTTGTTTTCGGGCTTGCTGAATGAAAGGCCCGGGGTGTCCGCCGGCACGTAGATGAGGGCGATTCCCTCCTCGGCGAGGTCAGGGTCAGTGGTACACGTCACGAGGTACACCTCGGATACACTGGCCCCGCTGGGAAACTGCTTCGACCCGTTGATGACCCATTCATCGCCATCGAGCCTCGCCCTGGTGTGGATAGCCTTTCCGCGGTACTCTGCACTTTCGATGTTGCAGCCGCCTTCCGGCTCGGTCATGGCCTGACACGCCTCAACGAACGTGTCGCCGCAGTACTGGCGGCAGAGTTCCTCGAGCACCACTTCGTTGTGCGCCCTCATAGCAGGACCGAATACCCATGCCGGGACGCTCATGGTCATCGCGATGCCACAGTCGCCGCGGGCAACTTCCTCGTATCCAACGGTGAGCGACACCGCGCCGGTCCTGATGCCTCCCATCGTTTCCGGCAGTCCGCGTTTGTGCATTCCAAGCGAGGCCAAGCCATTCAACACGTGGTGCACAAGATCACGGTCTTCATCTTCGTCGAGTTGCTGTCTTATGGGCAGAATCTCATCCTGAACGAATTCCCGCAGGGTCGAGATCAACATCTGATCTTCTTCGCTGATGAAGTCGCCATACTCTTTCACTGCGGCACCTCCTGCTCGACGTTCGATTCCAGAGTTGCGCCTATGCTGCTATTCGAGATTCGCGAGAATCTCCAAGGCCCGCTCAGCGACTTCCCGGGCCTTGTCTTTGGTTCCGGGAATTGCCGCCGTTATGTAGGCCGCCTTCTCCGCCACCGCGGCGGCTTCACTGGCAGAGGCTCGTCCAAGCACCACGGCAAGCGCCGCGGGCACCGTGATATTCACGATAGTGTGCGGGGAGAGCGCAAACTCGGCGATGGGAAAACACGCGAGGCCGACCACGGCCGCCATTTCGGGATTCTTTTCGAGCACCGCTTGCGGGATGCAGTTGTGAGCCAGCCCGTCCAATACCGTGGTCTTCCCTCCAACCGTGACGTCGAGGTCAACATCCATGTCGAACACCCACCAATTGCCTCGCAAGCCCTTCTTGTGGTGGCGCGGGGCAATCTTCCTCACATTGAACGAGACTTCTTTGCCAAGCATCCGGGATACGATCGCTGCCGACCCGGATTCAACCCTGCCCTTGCGTTCAAGTTCAAGTTCTCGAACAACATCTTCAAGGCTCCGCCCCGCCTGCAGCCAGTCGTACGCCTTTGTTGCGCGGTCAAGCAACACGCGGCTCCGCTCGGGGTCCGTAGCCCGAATTATCAGGTTCGTCACAGGGCCGCGGCGCAACTGTTCCGCCTTGCGAGCAACCGTATTGATGGCAACGTGCGCCAACTCGGGGTCGACTCGTTTCTTGTTCATAAGTTGCACCAGGCCCGCTGAGACTCTCTGACGATCGAAATCCCAGGAGATAAGCCCCTTCATCGCCAACACGGCCTCGGCGCAGGCATGTCCCATCGGCGGAGTGGTGGGGCGATACGGACTGATGTTCTCCTCGAACACCTGGAGGGCATCGCGCAAACAGAGCATTCCGACCACTGTCGGTGCGCCAATGTCCTTCAATATCAAGCCAAGGTCGCCCACCAGCTTGGCCGTATCGTAGACCTCTCCCGTTATCTCAAGCGTCATCCGCGGCGGAAGCCCCGCTGCCTCGCTAGCCGATTTGCCGACCAGGTACGGCGAGTCCTCGATGACCTCACCATTCGGCTCCATGGTCCAGGCGTCCGGGTGCGCAATCTCCAGCGCAGCGGCCGCTCCGAAGATAGCGTCGTAGAGCAGTTCAGGTTTGATCCCCACTCCTGCCTGGGCATCCATCATCGCAGAAGTACCGATCGCGGCCGACCGCTTGGCCACCTCAAGTATCGAGTGCTCCTCGCCAAGGGGCGCGTGTCCCAGAAAAAGAGCCGTAACCCCACCAGGGATATCCCGGCCATTCACATCGGTGAGTTCGCCCGCAACCATTGCATCGTAGATGGCTTTCACAGCAGGGAACCCGGACACCTTGTTGCCCCACTTTGCGGTAGGAATCATCGCCACGCCGCAGCGCTGGCCTCCGGATGCCATGCGGCAGAGAGCGCCAAGCTTGCGGTTCCCGACGGGTACGCCCGCGTGCGCCTGAGTTCCCGCCAGATATAGAAGGACCGCAGTCAACAGTGCGGCATTGCCCGCTTCTGCACCCGCCGCCTTCGCCACAGCGATGCACTTCGCGATGACGGTGTCGACAGGCAATGTTTGCGTGTTGCTGAAGCTTATCGCGATGTCGTTCCTGCGTCCCAGTTCCTCCGTAATGACGTTCGCGATGCTCCAAACCGCCATGTTCACCATACCGTGGCCCGCGGTGAGCGCCTCGAGACGGTCACCACTCAGGAGGTCAACATCCGCGGAAGCGGCAGTCATGGCGGCCAGTACGTACTTGTTCATGATTTCTCCTCTCTTTTGCAGGCAGATTCGTCCCCGGCGCTCTCAATCGATGCTGCCACGGCAGACTGTACCCGCGCTTTCAGATCCCTCAGCGGAATATCGATGCCTGACGAGGCGAGGAGCTCACTCTTCAGGAGGACACAAAAATCATGCTCAATGTGCGCCACCTCGCCGCCGGTCAGAGCGTCACGCACCAGTTTGACCGGCACGGAGTGTACGTCGTCAGTGGAGGCCAGTCCCAGCGACACATCGACGACTCGAGATTCCATCTCCGGACGACGGTGCTCGGCATTCAGGATACGCCAGCCAAGTACTCCCAATTCGACGGCAAGCAGCCGCTCGACACCAGGCAGATCGCTGGATGGAACGTCGATATACAGTAGATACGCGGGGCGGCCCTTCTTGGTGAGCGAAGCGACGAGGTTGACGTTGCGGGCGCCCGCGGCGCAGAGCTGGTCCATCACCGACGAAATGACATCGCCGCAGACATGGTCGACCTGAGCGAGAATCAGCAGACTGGGCGGCGGCGTCTCGTGAAGTGACTCCAAAGCGCAACTCCTCAACGCTGATCGCAGCAACCACATCTGCGACTGATGGTCTCGTGCTGAAGAGACATGTCGGCCAATGGCGGCGGTCGGTGCAGCGCTCCGTCGGACGTGAAGCAAGCGTAGAAGCGCACTTTCGCTTTGTCAAGAATTCCGGAACAACCCACGTTTGCAGCATGAAGGTCAGCCTGACCTTCTAGCTTTCTCACGGAGTCCGTACAATACGGCAATCGCCTCGAGCGGAGTCAGGGAGTCCACGTCCAGTCCGGATATCTCGGAACCAAGCCCGTTATCCGCGCCAAAGAAGTTGAGCTGCGCTTCAACCGGCGTTCGGATGGCGCCGGTGACCGGTTCCTTTCCTCGCGCCGAGGACTCGAGTCGATCCAACACGCTCTGGGCGCGGTTGACGACGGCTCGAGGCAGCCCGGCGAGTTTCGCCACATGTATACCGTAGCTCTTATCTGCGCCGCCGGGAGCGATACGGTGCAGGAGCCGCACTTGCCCATTCTGTTCGTCGACAACCACGTTGTAGTTCCGCACTCGCGGGAGGTGCTCGGCCAATTGGACCAGTTCGTGATAGTGGGTGGCGAACACCGTCTTGGCTCCCAATGAGGGATGGTTGTGGATGTACTCCGCAATCGCCCAAGCGATTGACACCCCGTCGTACGTGCTTGTGCCGCGTCCAATCTCGTCCAGGACGAGCAGAGAACGCGTAGTGGCGTGATGCAGGATATTCGCTGTCTCAATCATCTCGACCATGAAGGTCGACTGGCCGGATGCTAGGTCTTCTTGCGCGCCGACCCTGGTGAATATACGGTCCACGACGCCAACCCGGGCGGACTCGGCCGGAACGAAGCCGCCCATCTGCGCAAGGAGCACGATGAGAGCCACCTGCCGAAGATACGTCGACTTGCCCGACATGTTGGGTCCGGTGAGGATAATCAACTGAGCATCGTCGTTCGAGAGAGACGTATCGTTGGGCACGAACACGCCCTGCTCCAACCGGGCTTCAACGATGGGGTGTCTGCCACCACGAATCTCGATGCTGAGGCCGTCGTCAAGTTTCGGTTTGACGTAGCCACGTCTTACTGCCACTCCCGCCAGGCTACAGGCGACGTCAATAGTTGACACCGCCTGCGCTATCTCCACGACTGCCGCGGCGTATCCGGCGACCTGTTCGCAGACCTGACTGAACACGGATGACTCCAGTTCAGCAATACGTTCGCCAGCACTGAGGACCAACGACTCGTACTCTTTCAATTCCGGCGTGTAGAAGCGCTCCGCATCGGCCAGCGTCTGCTTCCTGATGTAGTCGTCGGGGATCGATTGCTGGTTGGCCCGTGACACCTCAATGTAATAGCCAAACACGCGGTTATAGCCCACGCGCAGGGACTTCACCCCGGTCCGTTCGCGCTCCCGCTGTTCGAGGTCGGCGAGATACTTACGGGCGTCCCTCGCACGAATGCGCAGCGAATCCAGCTCGTCGGAAAATCCATCTCGAATGACGCCACCGCGTTCCAGGGTTCCAGGCTCATCGGAAAGTGATTCAGCGAGAAGAGCCACCACATCGGGAAGTGGCCGCAGCCCCGTCCGGAGTGCAACCGGCGCGGATTCCATCACATCCACCAGCTTGGGAATGGCAGCAAGTCCGTGGCGAAGAGCCACCAACTCCCTCGGCGTCACTTTGCCGGATAGGGTCCGGTTGACCAGCCGTTCCAGATCAGGAACTCCGTCAAGAATGGCGCACGTTTCCTGGCGGCGCAAGGCGCTTTCGAAGAACCACTGCACCATGTCCTGCCGCTGTTGCAGCACATTCACATCCAACAACGGACGTCCCAGCCAGGTGCGCATCCGCCGACCGCCCATGGGCGTTCTCGTCTCATCCAGTATCGAGAGCAGTGACAGGTCGGCGGTCCCCCATCGTCCACCCTCGAACAGCTCGAGATTGCGTATGGTCTGGACGTCCAGTGTCATGAAACTGTTTGTGGAGTAGGTCGAAAGACCAGCCACGTGACGAACAGACTCTTTCTGGGTCTCGCCCAGATAGTGGATGAGAGCTCCGGCGGCACGGATGGCCCGTGGCAGCCCGGCGCAACCAAATCCTTCCAGAGTGGATACCTCAAAGTGCTCCAGTAGAAGCCTCAGGGTCACATCGGCCTCGAACCAGTAATCATCCAGTTTGGAGACCGCCCAGTGCGACTGCGAGAAGCGTTCGTCGGACGTCGCCACAAGCAACTCGGCGGGATTCAAACGACCCAACTCGCAGTCCAGGTCGCCGAGCAGCACCTCGGTAACCGCACATTCTCCCGTGCTGATGTCCGCGTACGCCAATCCTGCGCGATCCCGTTCAATGCACAACGACACCAGGTAGTTGTTGGATTTCGCGTGCAGCAGGCTCGGCTCGATTACCGTTCCCGGCGTGACGACGCGCACGATGTCGCGCTCCACCAGACCATTGCCGGGCGGAGTGAGTTGCTCGCAGACGGCCACCTTGTACCCACGACCAATGAGCCGTCCAAGGTAGTTGTCCAGCGCGTGGTAGGGGATTCCTGCCATCGGGACTCTATTCCCTTTGCCCATCTCACGAGCGGTGAGCACGATATCCAACTCGCGCGACGTGACTCGCGCATCCTCATCAAACGTCTCGTAGAAATCTCCGAGACGGAACAGCACTATAGCTTCCGGGTAGCGCTTCTTGACCTCGAGGTACTGCCTTCTAAGCGGGGTGACTGACATCGTGCCTATTGTAACCCAGGCCGATTCTTTGTATCGACCGGGAGCGCCTGCTATGATGCCGCCGAGGTTCATGCGAATTGGAAGATATCTACGTTGAGATAGACAGCGCATCAGGTGGTGAGCCATCCGCTTCCTGGTTTGAAGCGGTCGCCCGTGACGTGTTGAGGGCAGAGGGCGTCGCGCCCACACTCGAAATGAGCATCATCTTGACGGACGAGGAAACCGTACATGACATGAACCGCAGATATCGGAACGTCGACTCGGTTACGGACGTCATCGCGTTCTACACTGAAACCCAGGGGCCGGAGACTGAACACTTCGTCCTGCCAGAGGACGGTGTGAGACGTCTTGGGGACATCGTAATCTCTTTTCCCCAGGCGCTCGAGCAGTCGCTGGAACAGAATCACAGCGTTGAACAGGAACTGGCCCTGCTTATCACGCACGGCGTGCTGCATCTGCTGGGCTATGACCATGAGTTGCCCGAGGACGCGGTACGCATGCGTAGCCGAGAGGCGGCACTCATGGAGAGCTTCCGGGGACGTCATTACACGTAGCGAACACGGATTCTTCGCGGCTTTTCGCATGTTACCGAAGCCGGGATTGCGGCCGGCCCATTGAGACTTGACGAGCAAACAGGTGGGCCATCGAACGGGATAGGACAGTGTGGCCCACTTCGGCGGCCCCTTCGCAAGCAGACTAGTCCGCAGCGGCGAACTGAACGCGGCGGGGATTCACGCGATGCTTCTCGGCTATGATGACCGACCGCACCTCATCAACCACCTCATCGATGCAGCCTTCATGGTTGGTCAGTACGTAATCGAATATCGGGAGTTGCGCGTACTCACCTATCGCTTTGCCGAGCCTCACCGAAATCTCAGCGGAGGACTCGCTCTTTCTGTTGCGAAGCCGCCTCTCGAGTTCTTCCATCGACGGCGGGCGAATGAAGATGAGCACCGCGCCCGGCACTGTTCGGCGGATAGTTGCCGCCCCCTGAACGTCAACCTTGACCACGACGTCCCTGCCGCTCTTCAACGCGTCAACCACGGCGAAACGAGGCACGCCGTAGAGATTGTGATACACGTTTGCCCACTCAAGCATCTCGCCACGATCGACCATCTCTTTGAAACGGTCAATCGACAGGAAATGGTAGTGCACGCCATCGAGTTCGCTGGAGCGCTGCTGCCGGGTGGTAGCGGTTACGACATGCGCAACCGGCACGCGCAATTCCTTCATGCGATCGATGACGGCATCCTTGCCGGCACCCGATGACCCGGAGATAACAAGTAGCAGATTCGGCGGAGGGTCAGACTGGAAATTGACCGGATCCATCACACTTCCACGGCCGCACCGACAACTCCAGGCCGACCGTGTTGCAGGTCATTGTATCATGGAGCTGCGCGTGCGTGCGTGGCGCGCCGGTTGCGCAGGGCGGACAATAGCAGCGGCACTACGATACTGAGGACGAGACCAATGAGCGCCATCTGCGACTTGAACGGCACAACCAGAAACGGAACGGCGCCAATGAGCCCGCACGAGCCGCCAACACACATGCCCGCCAGCGCGGAGGCGCCGTCCGGTCGTCTTCGGCCACCCAGAAGACCGAGCAGCAACGGACCGACCACGCCCGACGTAAACACCGAATAGGCGAAGAGCAGTGAGGCGATCACCCCCTGGAAGCTGAGGGCAAGACAGAGTGAAACCCCCGCAAGCAGCAAGATGGACGCTTTCGAGATAGCGACCACTCTTCGTTCACCGAGAGGGAAGGCTCTTGCTATCACATCGTCGGACAACATGACCGCCTGACCGAGCAATGTGCTGTCCGCGGACGACATCAGAGCAGCAACAAGCCCCGCAAGGAGCAGCGACGACACCGCAGTCGGCAGCGCGTAGCTCGCGAGCCACGGCAAAGCCTGTTCAGGCGCGATTCCCGGCGCAAGCATCCTCGCCGTCACCCCAAGCCCCGCGACCACAAAAGCAACCGGTATAACGAGCGCGGCCGCGCTCAAGGTTGCGATCCGCGCGGCTCGCACATCTCGAGCCGAGAACACCCTCGTGTAGATATCGGGACCCACCAGATAGACCGAACCCACAAGCACGAGAGTGGTCGCGATATCCCCCCAGCCGAACGCTGCGCTGACCGGAAAATCAAGACTTCCCGGAGGCAGTCCGGCGGCCCAGTTTCGAGGCCCCCCTACCACGCTCGCCAAGTAGACAAGCGCGGCTGACAATCCCACAAGTATGATGCCCGCCTGGAGAACGTCCGTGCGGATGACGGCTTTCTGCCCGCCTGCAATTGCGTAGACGACCAGGACTCCGGTGAACAGAAGCACCCAAAGAGTGGGCGAACCGAAGCCAACCACGGATAACACACGCGCAGCGGCCACCATCTGCCCGCTCACCACGCCGGTCCACGCCACAACTATCAACACGGCGGTGGCAACGCGCACGCGCGTCCCGTACATTTGACCGGCAAGTCCGGACAGCGTGTATACGCGGAATGCTCGTATTCGCGGAACGAGGAGCATCGCAAGCGCCATAAGCCCGATGGCGCCCACGAGGGTCCACCAAGCTGCGGTGATTCCCCGCTGATAGCCAAGCCCTGCCACACCGATGGTGGCCGAGCCTCCCACAATAGTTGCGAAGAGTGAGCCGGTGATGGCAAAGGGTGAGCCGCTGCGATTCGCCACGAAGAATGACTCCCGGGTCTGTTCTGAATGGCCGGCAGAGAAACCAACGGCGAGAAAGCACACAATCGCCAGAATCAGGACGGCAGCCATTCAGTAGCTCGCCTGTATGCAGTCGCCGGCCATCACTTCGCGTGTCGCTCCGTCCGGAGCCTCGACCAGCAGTGCGCCCGAAGCGTTGATGCCGATTGCTATACCGCGCACTTCGTCTCCGCCGGGGCTCGCGATGGAGACAACCCGTCCGATGGTGACATTTCTGGCTCGCCAATCCTCGAGGATCGAGTCACTGCCGAGTTGGGGCAGACGTGAGAGAATCCCACCTACAATATTCACGACCAGCTGCACACGGTCGACCGGCGCGCCAAGCAATTCACGGAGTGAAATGGCGGATGGCTGCTCAGCGGAAATGAACGAATTGGCATTCAGGCCTACGCCGACATTCACGAATCGAACTGCGTCACACTCGGCATCCATCTCTGCGAGAATGCCGCACACCTTCCTCCCTTCGATAAGGACGTCATTGGGCCACTTCACGCGCGCAGGTAATCCGTAGAGTCGCTCGATGACTTCCGAAATGGCCACCGCCACCATCAGGTTGATGCGTGGGGCCTGCCATGGAGCGACGCCCGGGCGCGTCACAAGAGTCAGATATATGCCGCCCGGCGGCGAAAGCCAGTGGCGGTCCAGGCGTCCCCTGCCGGCGCTCTGCTGCTCAGCGATGACCAGAGTGCCCTCTTCGAGCTCCGCTGCGAGCGAGCGTCCGCGCGCGATGCATTGTCGAATCCGCGACGGGCACGCAATGTACCCTTGACTCCCATCCGGGAAACTCGGAAGCCAGCAGGACGCCGGGCAACGACTCAAGTCTGTAGCCGCGCGCAGACGACCGGATGCCGTAGCCTGCTGCCCGAAGTTCCTTAATATGTTTCCACACGGCCACCCGCGAGATGTCCAGTGACTCCGCAACCGCTTCTCCACTGATCCCCTTCTGGTGGGCCTTCAGCTCGGCAAGCACGGCGTATCTCTTTGTTAACCGCATGAACATCAGAGGTTAACGGACCAGTCATCGAGTGTCAACGTGCATCGCCGTGAAGGGCAAACCTATTCGAACGATGACCTTCGCTGCCGGGGAATGCCAAAGTCAATCATGGCGTGCCAGGTCCCGAATACCCATGCGGCAGACAAACAAGGCCGTAGCCGTCGCCCGCGAGTATGACCGACGCCTTACCTTCGGCCGGCCGGGTCCTTCAGTCGCCCGTCAACCTGGCGCCCCGTGGGAGGACCTACCCACTGTAAATGTGGACAAGCACCACCGCGAACGAGTATTCTTTATGAGGTTCGGCATGGAAATCATCTGGTCAGGTCACTCCTGTTTCACCATTCGAGGAAAAGAGACAACTCTTCTCCTCGACCCTTGTCCGCCCGATTGCGGCTGCATCACCCGCTGGGGTAACCCCCAGGCAGTGGTCATCAGTCACGACCACCCCGGTCACTCATGTATCTCGCAATTGACCGGAGCACCGCGCGTGTTCAATGGTCCGGGCGAGTACGAGGTAGGTGGCGCATTCATTACCGGAATCGGCACGTATCACGATAGTGAGCAAGGCGCCGTCCGGGGCAAGAACACCCTCTACGTTATCGAGATGGAGGGACTCACTCTGTGCCACACGGGCGATCTCGGCCATCCGCTCAACGCGCCGACGTTGAGGGAGATCGGCAAGGTGGACATCTTGTTCGTACCGGTGGGCGATGTCAGCACACTGAGCGTTGCCGAGGCTCGGACGCTCGTTAAGGCTCTGCAACCGCGATATGTGCTGCCGATGCACTTCCGCACCGAGAATGCGAGGCCTGACCTCGAGCCGGTTGAGACATTTCTTGAGGCGATGTCCGTGCTCAACCCGGAGACAAGGCCCAAGCTACTGGCAACCGCCACGAATCTCCCCATGAACCTGCAGGTTCTGCTCCTCAACTGCGACAGCCGCGCCGGCTAGCCGCGTGGGCACGCTCCTTGGCGACCCCGCGGGGGGCTTTGACATGATAAGTAAGCCTCCATACAATGGCCGCACTCATGAGTCTCGCGTCGCGACTGTATCAGCTTCAAGTAATCGAGCTGCAGCTCAAGGATCAACGACGCCGTCTTCAGGAGACTCTGGCACGTCTGGACCACAACGATGAACTGGCGGCCGCCCAGGGACAACTGGCTGAAGTTGAATTACGCCTCGTCGATGCGGGCAAGTACCAGCGGCAGTTGGAATGGGATGTCGATGACCTCAGTGCCAAGATTCGAGCACTGAATGAAAGGCTCTACGGCGGCAGCGTCCGGAACCCCAAAGAACTCGTAAGCCTGGAGCAGGACATCCTCAGCATCAGGAAGCACCTGGTTGGCAAGGAGGATCTCCTCCTTGAAGCAATGAGTGACTCTGAGGCCGTTCAGGCGGAAGCAGAGGCCCTACGGCGGCGCGTTGCGGAAATGAAAGAGTCCTGGGACAAAGAACGTGATGTGCTGCAAGCCGTCAAAGGGGAACTGGAGGCTGCAGTCTCTCAGGCCTCGGAAGCGCGACGAGTGCTGCGCCAGGAGTTGGGACCCGAGGTTTCACAAAGATATGACCAACTGGTGCAAACCAAGGGACTGGCAATGGTGAAGGTGGAACAGGGGCGCTGCAAGGGCTGCAATCTTACCGTTCCGGCCGGGCTGTTGCAGCGCGCGCGGGCGGGCGAGATGGTGGAGTGTGCAAGTTGCGGACGACTCATCTACCTGGACTAGCAATAGTTGACCTCGCTCTCTCGATAGACATAGACTTGCGTTGGGGCTGATAGGCCGGGTGGTCGCCGCGCGCCTCGTGCGCGGGGAGGAAAGTCCGGGCTCCACCAGGCAGGGTGCCGGGTAACACCCGGGAGGGGCAACCCTACGGAAAGTGCCACAGAAACATACCGCCCGCATTCGCGGGTAAGGGTGAAATGGTGAGGTAAGAGCTCACCGGCAGGCGGGAGACCGTCTGGATGGGCAAACCCCACCCGGAGCAAAACCAAATAGGGGGGCGACTGCCATACGGCGGTGACCTCGCGTCACCGACATGTGGCCCACGGCGCCTGGCCGATGTCCCCGGGTTGGTTGCTTGAACCTGACGGCAACGTCAGGGCTAGATGGATGGCCACCGCCCTCGCGAGAGGGTACAGAACCCGGCTTATAGACCTATCAGCCCCATTCAGCCCTCACGCCGCAAGGCGATGGAGGCGTAGCCCACGACCCGCGAGTAGTCCCCAATCACATCCCCGCTCGTCGCGTACTTCAGCAGTTCAGCGTGCGTCGCGCCGCGCAATTGCGCGGCGTGGACCACGGCGGCGACAGGTCCGTAGCCACACATGCTGGATGATTGCTGGGCCAATCTGCGATACATGTCGGCCGTATCGAATTTCAGTATGGACTCGATCACCTCGGCGTCTTTGTGCGCGGCGGTCTCCTGTGGCTCGTAGTGCGTGAAATCGGTGCTCGCGATCAGCACGATATTGCCCTCGAGCTTAGCCAGTGCCTCGCCTAGTTCGCTCGCGGTATCCTGATTCTGCGCCAGGACCGCCACCGGCACGATGGAAATCTTATCTCCGTACAGGTGCTGCAACCAGGGGACTTGCACTTCAACGCTATGCTCATAGATATGGGCGGATTCATCGGAGCGAATCGCGCCGCCTATCAGCCTGTGAGCCGCGTCCTCATTAACCCGCGCATTGCCCAACGGCGTCGTCCATGCTCCCGATGCCCATACGGAGACTGCGGAACCGTAGCCGGTGTGGTTGGGGCCAACTATCACCGCCGTGTCAACAACCCCATCACGAGCCAACGCATGGTAGGCGTGGGCGGCGACAGGACCTGACGCCATATATCCGGCGTGCGGCGCAACCAGACCGATGATATTCCTCGGACCCGATGGATCCACCTGAGGCAACTCGCCGGGCCCAAGCTTGTGCAGATAGCACCATTCAAGCTGATCGATAACGCCACCGCGAGTCGCCGCGTAAAACGTTCCGGCGACTGCAGGTTTTCTGATTGCCATCAGACCTCCTCCGCGGGTTCAGCGTCCGGAGGGCTGTGCCCTTCCTCGGAATCACCGGCATCCGCCTGCTCTGCGGAAGCGCGATTCGCCTGATCGCGCAACCATCGGTGCAGTTCATCCAGAGCCGGCGGAACCACACTGAATACCTCTATGTCCGGCGGGAACTGCAAACGATGCCCTTCTCCAACAAAGAGTATCCCGGCCTGACCTTCCCCAAGAGTGGAGTCTATGACGGACAGGACATGCTCGTTGCGTTTCTTCAGCGCCTGCGAGTACAGATCACTCACCAACTCCCCCACTTTTCTGCTGGCGTATCCCATCATCATGAACCGCTCCCAATCGCTCACTTCCGCGGCGAGTTCGCGGTCCTCCAGGGCTTCGAGCACTGCGCCATCGGCACACCGCGCCGCTGCGAGCGCATGGCTGAACGGATAGACGCCTTTCAGAAGCGCAAGACCGGCTTCTCCGCTTTCGTACACCGACTCGTGGTAGATGTGCGTGGCCACTCCCGCCTTGGACTCGAGCCTGGACAACTGCTCGCCAACCTGAGCCCAGTAGCGCTCACACTTCTCCTGGTATTCCTTTGGGGCACTCTCGTGCGTGAACACGAGAAACACGAGGTACAACTTCCTGCGCGATTGAAACGACTCAACCGTGGGCCGTTCGACACGGGCAAGCGGCTCGCTCACGGCTCACCTCGTGTGTCGGATTCGTCCGACATCACCCACTTCTGCATGAATTGCTTGATGCGCTCAGCCAGCCGCGGATCCGACTTCAGCCGGTCAGAGAATACGGGGCAGCACTGAACCATCATGTTCTGCCCCATGGCGGCTACGTTCTCGAGTACCTTCTCCATCTCGGGGTTGGACTGGTCTCCGAACATGCCTCCCTGCATCATGGCCCTGAACTGATTGAGTTCGCCGGAGCCTATCTGCATCGGCATTACGCAATTCTTATACCACGGACACTGTCTGCACTGAACAACAGCTCCGGCTTCTTCGATTATGTCTGACATAGGTGCACACCTTCCTTATCGCGTTATGTGTTGTCGACTTCGGCCGATGATGGCCTGACTCACAGACCGCCGAATCGGCGGTGGCGCTCCGCGTATGCGCCCAATGCGCGGTCGAGTTCCTCTTCCCCAAAATCGGGCCACAGCACCGGAGTGAAGTATAGCTCAGTGTACGCCGCCTGCCACAGCAGGAAGTTACTGAGACGAAGTTCTCCACCGGGTCTCACCAGCAGATCGGGATCGGGCAATCCTGCTGTGTAGAGAGCATTGCCGATAGACGTCTCGTCGATGTCGGGTGCCTCAAGGCCGGACGCTATCAGCGAGCTGATTGCATCCACGATTTCGGCCCGCCCTCCGTAATTGATTGCCATACTCAATACCAGCCGGTCACTTCCGGCGTCTGCCTCGCACGCGGAATCCAGGGCATTGAGCAGCGCATCCGGCAACGGGTTCCTCCGGCCAAGATGCCGGAAGGAAACATCCATTGCGCGCAGCCGAGAAGCTCCGTCATCCAACCAGTCGACGAGCAGCCCGAATATCCCGTCAACTTCCTCCCTGGGGCGCTTCCAGTTCTCCGTGGAGAACATGTAGATGGTCATGTAGCGCACGCCGCGTGCGAGGAGCCACCCGGCAACGTTCTCGACACGCGCAATGCCCGCCCGATGCCCGGCGAGACGTGGAAGCCCCTGGCGCGTCGCCCAACGGCCGTTGCCATCCATCACGAAAGCCACGTGCGCTGGCGGCGCCGCCGGTAGATTTCTGTCTGTCGGATTCATCTCTCATTCACCGTGGGTCATTTCCCCAGGTATTGACACGGACGACCGAGCGGCATTATATCCAATCTTTTTTGGAGGAAGCCACACCCCCATCTGGCGAAGCTCCGCCGGAGGCGTCCGCGCTGCAGCCCGGCCCAAGGCCAACCAAAGTTCGAACGGCCCGGCATGCGCCTACGTCGCACGGTCTCATCACACCTTCCGGCGATACCACGAGGCAGCCCATTGCCGATGAGCGCGACCACGCACTGCCGGACCATGGCTCGCATCGCCCGATATGAACTGAGCGCGGTTTGAATGAGCCAGTCATTCCCCTGTATTCACGCGATCCGCGTGAATACCTTCTTCCAGTTCTCCTGCAGGATGTTTTCAATGGTCGACTCGGGCACGAGAGGCAGGCTGCACTTCGACAGGTAGTCATTGAGCCCTCGCAGGATGTCGATCGTCTCCTGAGGCTGGGAGACGCCCCAATCGGTGCCGAAGAGGAGCTTGTCAGAGCCGCCATAGACCTGGCTGAGGCAATAGAGGAGAGGATAGGCATAGTGCAGATACGGATAGTTCACCGCCGGCATGTGCCGGTTAATGATGGTTCGTTCAAGACCGGATACGCTCGGCAGATAGGAGATGTCGGCATAGACATTTTCATGCTTCTGGACGAGGAAGCTGGCCTCCTCGTACTTGGGATAACCAAGGTGGCAGATGACAATCCTCAAGTGAGGAAAATCGATGGCAACGTCATCGAGCGCAAGGACATCGCCGTATTTGATACGCACCCGGCTGTCCATGTGCGATGTGCCACCAACGTGAATGACGATAGGCACATCCAGTGACTGACACACTTCGTACACGGGATACGTCCGCGGGTCGTTTGCATACGCCTGCCACTGAATCGGGTTCAGTTCGCCGACTCCAATGGCGCCCTGTTCTTTAACGCACCTTTCGACTTCGTCCGCCGCGCCCGGCTGGGTGGGATCAACGCAGCAGCACCATGAGAGTTTGTCGCTATGTTGGCGCGCGGTCTCCGCCAGATAGTCGTTTGGTATGTCGACGCCACTTGTGTTCTTCGCCGACTGGCCCACGATGATTCCCCTGTCCACCACACCCTCCATCAACGACAGGTAGGCGTCGATGGGCTGGTCGAGCAGCATCTTGAACTTCTCATCCGGCCAGTTCCATCGCCGCTCAGGCTGATTGTTGAGCATCGCCGGCTTATTGAAATGCTCGGGATAACGCCACGTGTGAACATGGCAATCTACTATCATCTGCGGCTCCTTCGAGGTCACGCGGTGAGACAAGCCGAGTGTATTGCCCCGCCATTCGGCATGTCAAACACCACAGCGGTGACGCCGGCGATAACAGAAGCAACGCTCGGGACGACCAGCCTCCATCGTAATGCCGCTGGTCGGGGCAAGATCAGGCCCGGCCGAACTTATCCCGAGATTGGCAGCACCATCCTTTCTCTGCTACATTCCTTCTTGCGGAACTCGAGTACCGCGCATGGTCGCCGGCGCCCCGCGCGGCAACGCCGCCGTGTATGGTCGGGTAATGACATACCCGGGCGCGAAACGGGTAGCCTCCTCGAAGGAGGCAATAACAAACGAGCGAAGGAAGGTAACAAGATGCCCATGAAGACCGCCGATGAGTACCTGGACAGTCTGCGCAAGATGAAACCCAGGGTGTTCGTCCAGGGGGAGAGAGTGGAAAGTGTAGTTGACCATCCTCTGCTGCGCCCGGCTGTTGACACGCTTGCGTTGACTTACACCCTGGCCCAGGACCCCCAATACCGCGAACTGATGACCGCCACGTCCGACCTGACCGGAGAAGTGATTAACCGCTTCAATCACCTCTATTCGAGTCCGGATGACCTGGTTCAGAAGCTCAACATGGTGCGGATGTGTGCGCAGAAGGCGCTGTGCATCATCAGATGCATGGGGGGAGAAGCCCTGAACGGCATGGCGGTTGGAACGTACGCCATCGACCAGAAGCACGGCACCCACTACTACGAGAAGTTCCTGAAGTTCGCCCGGTACTTTCAGGAGAACGACCTGGTGTGCGCGCAGGCGCTCACCGATGTCAAGGGAGACCGCTCCCTTCGGCCGCATCAGCAGGCCGATCCGGACCTGTTCCTCAGGGTGGTAGAGAAGCGGGACGATGGCATTGTGGTGCGAGGAGCCAAGGACCACATCAGCGGAGCGGTTACCGCCCACTACATCTTCGCGATGCCCTCCAGAATGCTTACTGAGAAAGACAAGGACTACGCGGTTGCTTTCGTCATCCCGTCTGACGCTGAAGGACTCACGCATGTCGTCAATACAACATTGAAGAATGACGTACACCGAGAGGACCACCCTGTCAGCGCCAAGTACGGCTCGGTGGAATCTCTGTTGATATTCGATGACGTATTCGTGCCCTGGGAAAACGTGTTCATGTGCGGAGAATGGGACGCCATGGACGCGATGCTCTTCTCCTTCGCAACCACCCATCGTCACAGCCGATGCGCGTGCAGCGCCGGAGTGACTGACCTGCTGACAGGCGGTGGTTCGCTCGTTGCCAAGTGCAACGGACTGGAGAAAGCAGGCCACATCAAGGATAAGTTGACCGAGTTGTCGACGATAAGCGAGACCTATTATGCATGCGGACTGGCGGCATCCGTGTTGGCCACCAAGACGGACTCGGGGTACTACGCCCCGAACATGCTCTATGCCAACGTAGGGAAGACCTGGACGGCGAAGCTCTTCCATGAGTCGGTGCGCATGGTCCAGGAGATTGCGGGCGGACTCATCGACACGGTGCCATCCGTCAGCGACTGCACGAATCCGGAGCTGTGCGCCGCCATCGACAAGTACCTGAAAGGCAGAGCGGATATCTCAACAGAGGACCGGCTCAAGCTGTTTCGAATGCTGCAGGACATGACGACCTACGGCATGGCCTGCTACTGGTTGCCTGTCTCGGCGGTGGGCGCCGGCTCGCTGCAGGGAGCCAAGATCATGGTCTCGCGCGAGACGGACCTCGATGCGAAAGAGCGCATGGTGAAGGAACTCGGGGACATGCCCGCCTGATAACTGGCGCCGCCTTTGCGATGGTTCAGCAGTCGACAAGCGCTGACCATCGCGCGGTGAAGCACAGGGGCAGGTTTCCGGTTGGTTGCCGGCGGCTCGCGGAACACGTGTCAGAGAACAGCTATGGAAGAGACTACTGTCAGCGCCGCGGCACGGGCAATGATCGGCAGAGAGGCAGCGCCCTTCACCTGCGAAGTGACGAAGACTGCTATTCGCAGATTTGCCCAGGCCATCGGTGACTCCAATCCGGCGTACTTCGATGAACAGTATGCACGCACGACACAATGGGGTGGGATAATCGCGCCGCCGACGTTCATCTTCACGCTCGGCTACTATGACGATTCTCCGGGCGTCCAATTGCGCGAGGATGGCAGGCCGACAGGCGGTGAGATTGATGTCCCGTTGCCGGTCAGTCGAACCGTGGGAGGGGCGAGCGCCATCGAATTTGGCGAGCCGGCAAGGCCGGGGGACGTCATCACCGTCAGGAAAAAGGTCGCCGACGTCTACACCAAGGAAGGCAAGAGCGGCCGGCTGTATTTCACCGTTGTCGAAACGAGCTACACCAATCAAAACGGCGAAGCTGGTCGCCCGAGAAAGAGCCAGCTTCATCGAGCGCTGATGGAGGTTTCTTCCAGAGAATGAGCGCGCCTTTCTTCGAAGATGTAGAAATCGGTTGCGCGATACCCTTCCTTGAGAAGAAACCAGGCAACATCCAACTATTCATGTTCTCGGCGATAACCTGGAACTGTCATCGCATTCACTTCGATGCCGATTTCGCGCGAGACCATGACGGGCTGCCCAATGTTCTGACGCAACGTCCTTTGCTGGGAAGCTTCCTCTGCCAGATGCTGACGGATTGGCTCGGGAACAACGGCAGGATCGAACAGTTGGAGTGGAGCAATCGAGGACCGGCGGTTCCCGGCGACACGCTCACCTGCCGGGGCAGGGTGGTTGATAAGTACAGGAGAGCTGAAGAGACTCTGCTGAAATGCGAAGTGTGGATCGAAGGAAACAGCGGCGAGACGATCGTGCCGGGAACGGCAGTAGTCGCGCTCGCATCTCGAAGCTCTTCTGAGTGCCGGCAGCGCACCAGTGACTCTTTGACCGCGCTGCGATGCACTGTTCGTGACCGAAATCGAACATAAGGAGCAACGAGTTTCGTCAACTGCGTACCCACAAACGTGCCGACTGAGAGTGACTCAGTCGCCTGGAGGATGAACTATGGTGACTGAATACGACTACTGGAAAATCTTCCCCCAGGATGCCCAGGAAAGTGGTCGTGGGGGACATCACCGTCCGCGATGGGTTCCAGCATGAAGAGAGATTCATTTCGACCGCAGCCAAGGCGTTCTACGCCCAGGAGATGATTCTTGCCGGCGCGAGGGACATTGAAATCACCAACCTGGGAAATCCGCTGAGCATGCCGCAGTTCGGGGATGCAGAAGCGCTCATGTGCGCAATGCGGAGCGACGCCTTCAGGCAACGCTGCGCCAAGGCCGGAGTACCGTACGATGAAGTAACGATGACGGCCACGACCATCCGCGAAGGCGCGGTGGATAGCGCCATCGAACTGAATCAGAGGGGCGTGGGACCGGACCGTATCCTGATGATGGTGTCCACGGACCCCGAGCACCACTACGCCAATTCCGGCACCACGTTGACTCAATACTGGCTGGAAGCCGAAAGATGTATCAAGAAAGCCCGGGAAGCGGGCATCAAGGTCTGTGGCACCGTCAGCACCATATGGGGCAGCCCCATCAGCGGAGCGACAAGGCTTGAGGACGCCGTGGAGTTCGCAAAACGCTGGTTCTCGATAGGCGCTCACGACGTCGAACACGCCGACCACGATGGCTCTGCGAACGCGGCCGACGTCTATCGCTACTTCTCAATGGTGCTCGATGCGATGCCGCAGCCGGAAGCCCATCTGTGCCATCTGCACGAGACGAAACGTACCGCTTCATCTCTGGTTCTCGCCGCATTGCAGGCTGGAATCTGCCGGTTCGAGGCGACGCTGGGCGGGCTCGGGGGTCAACCGGCCAACTTCCTCGATGATTGCCCCGTGAGGGGTACGGGAGAGTACTACTACAAGGATCCCCGCTACGTGGGGCTGGTGTGCATGGAAGACCTGCTCGTGCAACTCGATGAGATGGGCATGGATACCGGATACGACATCGACCGTGTTCTATGGCTTGGAGCGCGGATGGAGAAGACCATCGGCCGCAGGCTGAGATCCGAAGCAGTCATCAACGGTCGCACTCAGAAGATGGGCAATCCGGAGTTTGCTCGCCCGGGTCTCAAGAAACGAATTGCCGAATCAGGCGAGGAGCCCGGACAGATCTATCCTCCCGATTGGCCCAAGCACGCCACACTGCCGAAGTCGTGGGGGCCCATGGGATGGACGGGGAACAAGTGATGGCGTGAACGTAACGTGAGTCTACATCCGTCCTCCCGTGAGTCTTGCATTAGCGGTATCCGGTAGAGTCCGCCCATCGCGGCGATGCGCCCGATTGCATGGTTGGTCGTAACAAAACCGTCCCGGATTTCCAGGAATCAACCAGAGTTGACATGGCCCGTACCCCTGTCCATCGGTTATGATGCTGAATCGCGAGTCGCCGCCACGCACGAGCTATCTCGCGTTCCGTCCCGGACCATCCTCGCGGCCACACGCACCCGACAGGTAGAACAGTGAACATCCTGATTCCAGAGCAGATGAGGCGGAACATCCTCGCGGCGGCACGATCGCTGGGACGTGGTGAGAACAGCATCACGCTGGCGGTCACCCGACCGCAGTCGGCCGCGAAGGAGAACGCCTTCTCGCGGTTCATCGAGTGGCTTTCTAAGAGCAGATATATCACCAATGTTGTCTTCATTTCATCGCCGTTCGACGGTGTCGATACTTACATCTCCGACGTCGTTGACGTTGTCAGGCAAGGACATTTCGACGTGGTTCTGCCCTTCAGCCACGCATCAACGGGATGTTGCTCATACGGGAAAGCTCAAATAGAGGAGTTCGCCGGACTCCCTTTCCCGGACATCGACCGCTTCATGACTTTCCACAACAAGTGGAACACTGTCCAGCTTGCTCGCTCGGTTGGCGTGCCCGTGCCGGAAACTCACTGGCCCCGGGATGTGCGGGAACTTGCGGAACTCGCCCCAGGGCTTACCTACCCCGTAGTGGTCAAGGCACACATCGGCTGCGGAGTGAAGCGAGGCGTAAGGTATGCGAACGACAAAGATGAGTTGCTTCAGAAGTACCAGGAGGTAGCCGGCAACAAGAGCTACTCCTTCTTGGACGACTTCAGCAGACCGCTCATCCAGGAGTACATCCCGGGAAGCATCCACGACGTGGCGAGCATCTGCACTAATGGCAGGCTCAGGGGGGCCCTCACACAGGTCAGAGCCATCACGTATCCTCTGAGCGGTGGCGTCGGCGCGGTGAACGTCACCACGAACGAGCCGGAGATGCTCGCACTGGCAAGGCGCCTTCTGGAAGCTGTGGGATGGCACGGGCCCGCGCTGGTTGAGTTTAAACTGGACCCGCGGGACAACACCTACAAGCTTCTGGAAGTGAACCCCAAATTCTGGGGCACGACCGACCTGTCCATCAAAGCGGGTATCGACTTCCCGATGATGGCGTGCCAGATTGCGGTCAATGGAGATACGCCTTCAAGATTCGACTACAAAGTGGGCCTGACGTACCGGTGGGCCACAGGCTATGAACTGCTTTGCGTGGCGCAGGACCCCCACCGGATGAAAGCAGTGGCGGGATACGTGGGAAGATTCTTCAAGAGAGACACGCGGTACGATTTCTGCGCGACTGACCCGATGCCCGACATCATGGCGATGCTCACGGGAGGAGCTGGCAAGCTGAGGCGCAATCCAAGGCTTTCTGAGGGAGAGAGCCTTGAATCAAGCAGGGGCAATTCCTAGCTGTCATCGGTGTTGCCGATCCCTTCCCTTGCGGCCACTCCTCCCGGGGTTGCCAGAAGGCTTTGCGTCTTCCTGACCTCATCCTCAAGTAATGCGAATACCTCGGTCCTCTTCCGGATGAAGTCCTGGCGCGTGGAATCCCTTGGTCGCGAGAGAGCAATCTCAACCACGCCCTTAATCCCTCCCGGCCTGGCCGTCATCACACACACGCGATCTGCAAGATACACAGCTTCTGATACAGAGTGGGTCACGAAAACAATCGTCTTTCTTTCGCCTTCCCAAATGCGCACCAATTCCTCCTGCATCAGCCTTCTCGTCTGGGCGTCGAGCGCGCCAAACGGCTCATCCATAAGCAGGATCTGCGGTTGGCAGGCCAAGGTTCGTGCAAGGGCGACGCGCTGTTTCATGCCTCCGGATAGCGAACAAGGATAGGCGTGTTCGAAACCGTCCAGACCGACCATCGTCACATAATGCTGCGCCACCTCGCGCGCATGGTGTCGAGTCAGTCCCCGGGTTTCCAGTCCAAATGTTATGTTCCCGAGCACCGTTCGCCAGGGGAACAACGCGAGTTCCTGAAACACGATACCGCGATCGCGCCCCGGCCCCTGGACCGGACTCCCGCTCATCAGAATGCGTCCCTCGGTTGGTTTCTCGAAGCCGGCAATCAAGTTAAGGAGAGTCGACTTACCGCATCCCGAAGGACCGACAACAACCACGAATTCGTTTCTCCTGACAAGCAAGTTCAACGCGTTGACGGCAACTACCGGCGTCGTGCCTCGCCCGAAGACCTTACGCACTCCGGCGACCTCCAGGATGGACTGTTTCTCGTCTTCGTTCACCATGTCTTTGTCACGAGACCCCATTTCTGGATGGTCTTTCGTTCAACGGTACCGAGGATGAGGTAGTCCAATACCAGGCCGCCCAGCGCAATGCTCACCAGGCCGACAAACATGACGTCAACATCATAGAACGCCCGTGCCGCGTATATCATGAAGCCAATCCCTGAGGCAGCAGCGAGCATTTCCGCACCCACGAGCGCCCGCCAGGAGTAACCGACGGCCAACCTGAGTCCTGTGATAATGGACGGTAGAGAACCCGGCAGTAAGACGCGCAGAAGGGTACGCGAACCGCGAGCACCCAGTGCCGCCGATGCCCAGATGAGTCCCTGCCCCACTCCCCTCACGCCATTCAGGGTGGCGTATGCGACGGGGAAGACGCAACCGAGAAACACCGCGACTATGACGGTGGTGTCTCCCCTGCCGACCGTAATGAGCAGTACGGGAACCCAACAGATAGTGGGGATAGCGATGAGGAAACCGACGACAGGGTGAATCGCCCTGTTGAAATGGCGGCTGCAGCCCATCAGGAACCCCAGTACGATGCCCGCAAGACATCCCGATACATACCCGACGAGCAACCTGTACAGGCTCGCACTGACGTACGCCAGTAGCACCGGCTCACTGACAGTCAGGCGCCAGAAGGTGCGCAGTATCTGAAATGGCGAGGACACGACCGAAGAATTCGCCAGTCCGAGCCCCACGGCGAGCTGCCACACCGCACCGACGACGAGTATCGGGGCCAGGAAACTCAAACGGGATACGACACCGGCTCGGTCACCCATCGTCTAGTTCTCCATGCCCCTGACCGTGCCCCACTTCTCCACCGTATTCTTCTCCACGCGTTTGAGTACGAGATTCTCCATAAGCAAGTACACCGCCGCAACCAGAACAATGCCCCCGTATATGACCGACGGTCTGAGATATTCACGTGCGTCCATTATCATGAAACCCAAACCCCACAGCCCTGCCGCAATCATCTCCACCGCGATTTCGGCGCGCCAACCTTGAGCGAACCCGAGTCGCAACCCGGTGAAGATGTAGGCAGCCGCCCCCGGCAGGCAGACGTCCAACAAGACCGTCCTCCAGCCTGCGCCCATTGACCGTGCTGCCCACAAGAGTCTCTCATCCATCCCACGTACACCGGTGGCGGTGTAGTGAACCACCGGAAAAAACACTGCCAGCGCACCGACAGCAACAATCGCGGGTGCGCCAAAGCCCAGCCACAACATGAACAACGGAGCCCAAGCTATTCCCGGAACCGGCATGGCCACGGTGATAAGGGGGTCAAAGAACCGATAGACATGGCGATTGACTCCCATGAGGGTCCCGAGCATTACTCCGAAGGCCACACCAATCGTGAATGCAAGCAGGAAGCGGCCGAGGCTTGCGAATACGTGTACAAGCAGCACGGGGTAGCCACCCGGAGAATCCGTTTCAAAGAGACCGTACAGCGCGTTCAGGCTCTGTGACGGACTGGAAAGCAAAACAGGATTCACCACGCCGAGCCGTGAGAAGAGTTCCCAGGCAACCAGCAGCACCGCGATCGGGACAAGCCAGCGAAAACCCGAGAACAGTTCAGCCTTGAGTCGTTGCGCCAATAGTCACCCGGTCAAGAGCATAGCTTTCTCGAGGAAGCTTCTGTCCCACACAAGAGTAGGTTTCGCGGCTATCTTCCCTTGTTCGTACAGGAAGCCCGATGTTTCATGAATTGCCTGCACGACGGTCTCGTCAAAGTCGATGGTGTAGTCTATCCGCGCATACGCCTTTTCGAATGCTTCGGGTGACACTGAGATACCCATCTGTGCCGCTGCAGCGCATGCCATCTGCGCCGCGCGTCGCGGGTCCTCGCGAATGAGCTTCGCCTTTTCCAGGTGCGCGGCCAGAAAGCGAACAACCGCGTCCTCATGAGCATACGCAAAGCTTTTCGTCGTATGGATGGAAGCGGGAACAAGCGCCACGTCGCCGTACGTCATCAGCGTTCTTCCTATCCCTTGCGCCTCGGCAATCGCTGGAGTTGGCTCCCAAGCAGTGAATGCCTCTATTTGTCCTCGTTGCAGAGCAGCGATCATGTCCTCTATCTGCAGGTTAACGTATGCGAAGTCCTCCCAATCATACCCTTCGCGCGCGTAGAATTTCCTGAGAACCCCCTCAGCTCCGGTGCCAAACCGTGTGGCTACCGTCTTGCCAATGAGGTCTTCCCATGTCACGTAGGGAGAATCCCGTCTCACGACAGTAACGTATCGGTCACCTCTCTCCACCACTCCTATGATGAGGGCCTCGTCAGGTATGGCATTGAACAATGCGATTGTCTTGGTGTCTGCACCGCAATTGATGTCAATCGTTCCTGCGATGAGCGCTTCGTTACCCTCGGTACCGGAACTGAACAGAACGTGGTCAACGTCAATGCCATACTCCGACCAAAGCTCGGGCCACCCGTAGAGCAACAACTCGCTGGGGTAGTACTGACCGCCGTACCGAATATCCGGGGCGCGCCGATTCGCATCAGATGGCACGCATGAGGAGCACGCGACAACAGACACCAGAACTACGAGGGAATTCAGCGCCAATGTCCACTTGGGCATGCTCCAGGCTCCTCCGACCGTCGCTCTTCCGTCGGCAGTGGGCGAAAACGAATGAGGTTGAAGGTCGACCATGATTGTACACGAGTGCAGAGCGCGCGGAGTTCACTTCCTCAAATGGCCAGAAAGCAGCCGCGTTGCGCACACGCCACCACGGCACGTGCTCGATCGATTCAGGCACGAGCCTACGACCAGCACAGGTTTTCGCGAAACGACATGCGTCGGTTTACGACGAACCGATTTCCGCGTAAAATACGTTTGCTTAATGGGCGGTTAGCTCAGTGGTTAGAGCGCTTGCTTCACACTTAGGTGGGCTTGGCTCAAAGCTAAGCTCGGGCGATTTAGCTACGAAATTAGGGTAGCGAAGCAAGAGGTCCTCTGTACGGCTGTTGTTGTTCCTGATGATCTTCTTTCCCGCGTTCATGTCGTTCCTCCAATCATCGATTCATCCTCTCGTGCACGTGTCGACTGCGCCAACCCGGCGCGCCGTCGCCACTCCAGCGTACGCCTCCTGACCAATCCGTTCCAGTCAAAGTGAGGCGACGTGTGGTTGCGCGCACTCGACGGCCGCCGGACGTCCACCATGGAGGTCGTGGCTGCTCTCGCGTCACACCCGCTCCTCTCCCTGCCCGAGCAACGCCTCCACGTCAGCGAACTTCACCTGCTTGACCTTGGTCTCCACCTTTCCGTACTCATAGCCACATCCGCCCGCGTAGAAGTGCTCCGGCCCGCACCTCCAGTAGGTATACTGGAACCAGTAGCATAGAAACGTCGACCGACTGGACGAGGGCGACGCTCTTGCGCAGCTTCCGCCCGCACCTGGGGCAACGCTCGCCGAACGGACGCCATTTGGGCTTGGGCAGGACATCGACGACCTTCTCAAGCCGCTTCACCTGACGTATCGTCCGGGCCGTGAGTTCCTCGGGAATCCTGCGTTCCTCCAGTCCCCTGATCTCCTCATCTGTCATGTTCCCCTCCTTCGGTTCATCATGCTCAACAAAAGCAGTCCACGAGACCTCGTTCCATACCTGGCATGTCCGGCATCACTCCGCTGTGACAGCGCGACAGGCGGTTGTGACAATGGCCTGTCATGAAGATGCGGGTAGTGTGGAGGCACCCCGAGAACGGACGCCCTGGCTCCTGAGCTAATGGCCAGACCTGCTCACAGGCACGGGCACTGACGCCTGATGGCACAGTGGATGGGCGTGAACGTAGGGGAGCCTACACTTCGGGCATGCGCAAGATTGCTGTGGCGCGCTCCTGTGTCGACGCAGTCGTGAGTCTGCGTACTTTGTATTGAGGGGACCTTCACAATACCGTGTCGCTGACGCCCTGTCAACTGCAGTGCCGCGTTCGTCAATTGAGGCCGTCTGCAGTCACATGACGCATGGCGCACAACGCAGTGGGCGGCACCAGAAGTGTGTCAGCTCACGCCGCACGGAATGGTAGTTATGTGTGCAGCAAATGAGTGTTGAACCAGCCGCCGCTGCAATTACCTCCAGCATCTGGCACTCCCCAATCCCAGTGCGGTACTACGAGAATCAGTTCCTCCCTGCGCCCTTTGCGCACCCCTCCGAGCCATCCTTCGCTTCGTCGGCCTACCAGAGGACTCCAATTCATGTTGACACTGATTTCGGGGGGAAAATCAAAGGCAATGAATCAGCCAGGGCGCGAATCTCTGCTGCGCATGCCCAACGCGACATGAGATACTTGCTCGACACCATCTAGTCGCAGAGCCAAGGTGTCGGAACGCAAAGCGCTGTGGGGCGATCATGTCGGCTAAGACGGCGCATGAGGGATTGATCCAGAGTGAGCAGCGTCACGAATGGCATGCCCGAAAGCGAACTCTCTGATGCGTAGCGGCACCGGATTGGGCTGTCCCGCCGCGCAGCCGCCATAGCGCCGCAGTGTTTGTGTCGGGTCCGACTGGTGCCATCGAAATTCCTAGAGCAGAACTCCTGATCGGACCTCCTGCTTACATCCCTGGAGCCACCACAGTATTCGATGCCCCTGTCCGTTGGGACACGTAGGCATTCTGGCATCATGCCCGCGACGTCACCGCACCACGCGGTCACCAAGAAGTGTGTTCACTCGGTAGAACCATCTTCCCCTGATAAGATTATTAGCCTCCCGAGTCGAATGAGATTATCAAGATAGGCGAATGGCATTTCCCCGTTCTGTACCGCGAAATGCTTGATCAGCCACCCGCTGTGCTGGCTCTGACAATAGGCATGCGCAGCATATGATTTGCGCGCTGTCCTGATGTAGTATGTGAGACTGCAGAGAATCTTATCCTGGAAAGGAGGTATCGAGATGAAGAAGGTCCAGATCGGCCCGCAGACAGGGCCTTTCCTGCTGCCGGCGGATGGTTGGAGCCATGGTTGACGGAAAGCCCAATTTCATGACGGCTGCGTGGTGCAGCATTGTGGACACCAAACCTCCCATGCTTTGCGTGTCCATACGGCGCAGCCGCCATACCCGCAAGGGGATGGAGGTGAGTGGTGGGCTCACGGGTGAACGTGCGCCCCGCATCGTGTACGAGGCGCGAGAGGTTGATTTCTGTGGCATCGAATCTGGATCTGCAGGGTGGACAAGATCGCGCGATGCGGCTACACCGTTGCGATTTGTGGCGCCACGGGCGCGCCAATGGTCGAGGAATGCCCCGTCAATCTCGACTGCAAGGTAGACCAGATCTGTTGGGACTCGGCGCACACTCTCGCTTGATTAGCATTCATTCTGGAGGTGTATGCCGCAGAGACTGCATTGTGGATGGTACTCTGGACGTCTCAAGGATCGACCCGCTCGTCTCTGTCCGGGACCACGCAAGCGATACGTTCATCTCGGTGCAGCGGCGGGAGATGCGTTCAACGTGGGGCTGAGCCTGCGCAAGACTGACTGGCGGCATGACGCTGATTAGTCCGGCCTTTGCTGCGTCTTCCAGTCACTGTGCCTTATTGGCGACGCACGTAGGGCGGAGTCTGTCCCACCCACTCACCGACTGCCTCCGACCGCACAGTGCGCTTCACTAACGATCGGCGCCCCCAGGAGGCCATCCGTGGCAGGAAGAACTCAACTAGTGATATCGTTACTTGGGAGCAGGTCAAGAAATTGTGTGTTGGCGGCACGGTCATAGATGGGATGGGCGACGTTGGCCACAAGGCTGGAATCGGCATCGACGACGACGCACGCATCAAGGTGATAACGGAGAAGATGTCCGATGCGGAGGCCCACACTGGCATTGACGCCGACGGGCAGGTAGTCTGCGCCGGATTCATCAATCTCGATGGCATGGGGTACCCACCCATGTCGAAGCCGAATTTGGATCGCAGGCTGCGCATCTGGTCCGGCAGCAGCGTGTGTTGCCCGCGCCGGACTACAGTTTCGAGCACCATTGCGGCGCATCTGTCGAGGCACGACCGTATCACGTGCACCAAAATGTCGGCTTCTTTGTGTCCAACGGATGCCTTCGAGCGGGTGGGGTGGACTGGATGACGGTTGCCGAGGAGTTGGAGCGGCATTCGAGCAAATGGGGTTGAAGGTCGGACTGCGTGGCGCTGGCCGACGGAGCCGGCGGCGGCACGCAGGCGGGGCTTGAGTTGGGCGCGAGATACTTGAATGCGCGCTGGAAGGTCGTCGGCATCCCCGTACTGAACAGGAAAGATACGTCGCTGAAGATGACCGCAGCGCAGGTGAATGCCGCTTCGGACTTCCTGGGATACAAGATCAATGTCACACCCGACGAACTTGAGATCCATGACGAATACCTCGGCACGGGGTACGGCATCCCCACTACGGAATCCCTGGCCGCGATACGCCGCGTGGCGCAGACCGAGGGCATCTTCCTCGACCCGGTGTACACGTCGAAGGCCATGTCCGGCGTCTTGGTTTGTCGAAACAGGGCCGATTCAAACCGACCGACACCGTCGTATTCATCCACACTGGTGGCGTGCCCGCCCTGTTTGCCTATCAGCCGGAGGTAGTGAAGTAACGGTTCCAATCCGTTGACCGGCATCCGGCGGTGGCAGCTCGCGATGCCCGTATGCCGCATGGGCGGCGAGAACAGAATGGAGGAGGAGTACAAGATGAAGACACAGATCGTCAGCAGCAAAGGACCCGCACCGCAGGACCGTACAGCCCCAGGGCTGAAGGCCGGCGAATTTGTATTCGTGTCTCGAACAGGGCCATTTCCACCCTGAAACCAAGGCTATGGGAGCGACCATCGAGGAGCAGCAGAAGACAGACGCTGGAGAATGTCAAGGCAATTCTTGAAGCTGGTGGCGCCACCATGGCGGATGTGGTGAAACGCACCGTGCTCATGTGACGGACCTCAGTGAGTTCCAGCGGATGAACAAAGTCTACGAAGAGTTCTTCCCGAAGCCCGCGCCCACGCGCACCACGTTCGGGGTCGGACTCGCGGTGTCCGGCATGAAGATTGAAATCGATGCCATCGCGTATGTGGGGAAGTAGGGCCGGAGCACTTGGCCGGGTTTCCACCGCGATGGCCGTTAGGAGTGGCCCTATGCGATCAGAATTGAGCTATCAAGACACTCCGTCACTGCTGATAGATGTCGACAGGATGGAGCGCAACCTGAAGGAGATGGCCGACATCGCCGCCGATGCGGGTGTGGGCCTGCGACCCACGTCAAGACCCACAAGTCACCGAAACTGGCGCTGCGCCAGCTTGAACTGGGCGCACGGGGCATTACCGTGGCGAAGATCGGTGAGGCCGAGGTCATGGCCGATGCCGGCATCCGCGACATACGTATCGCGTATCCATCGTGGGCGAACCCAAGATGGCCCGTCTGGCGAAACTGATGGAACGGGCGGACGTATCCATCTCTCTCGACAGCATTGAGGCGGCCCGCGGCCTGTCGGACCTTGGCGCGAAGCTTGGCACGCGTATCCGCATTCTGCTGAAGATCAACACCGGCCTTGACCGTGTCGGTATCTTGCCCGAAGAGGCCCTGGATATCGCGAAAGGCATAGCCGCTTTGCCTGGCGTGCGGCTCGTAGGCATCCTGACCCATGAAGGACAGGCGATGAAGTACGCTTCTCGCGCGGGCGCGAAGCAATGCGCCCTCGAGGCCGGCCAAATGATGGTGGAGACGGCAAATCGCCTGCGCCGGGAAGGCATTCTGCGTCGACGAGAGTCGGCGACTCCGGCTCGACTGCCACGGCGCGAGACATCGCCTATGTCCCCGGAGTCACCGAGATCGTCCGGGCACGTATATCTATAACGACTTCAACGAGATGTCGGTCGGCGTAGCAACCGAGGATACCTGTGCGGTGACGGTGCTCGCGACGGTGGTCAGCATACCGTCAATGAACGAGCCATTCTAGATGCAGGTTCTAAGACTCTGGCGTCGGATCTCATCGGTCCTCCCGTCGTCGCGTAAGGGCTACGGTTACGTCAAGGGCTTCCCGGAAATCACCATCGCACGGCTTCAGAGACACGGCATTCTCGCTCTACCGGACGGGAAGACCAGGTTGAAGATAGGCCAGCGGGTAGAGATTATCCCCAATCACATCTGTCCCGTCGTGAATCTGGCCGACGTGATGTACCTGATCCGGAACGGACAATGCCAGGAGCAGATCGAGGTGCTGGCCCGAGGCAAGAACAGGTAACGACAACTTAATGCCCAACAGGGAGGGCAATGCATGGATGCTAAGAGCGTGGTCGCAATCGTAAAGGGACGATTCAGCTGGAAGCGAAGGTCTCGCACAGTTTGGTGCGAGAGGTCGTCGCCCTCTCGGGAGGACTGGACGGCGTCATGTCAAAGGGATCAACCGTTATCATCAAGCCGAACGTGGTCGGCGCCAATGGCGGTTGATAGGGGAGCCACCACCGATCCACGGATCTGCAAGTCGCTCGCCGACCAGGTCAGGGAGCGCGGCGGACGGGCGATCATCGCGGAGAGTTCCGCCATCGGCGTCGATACGGAAGAGGCCTTCAAGGTCTGCGGGTACGAAGCCCTGCGCGCCCGAGGCTACGAAGTCGTCGACCTGAAGAAATCCGTGCTCGTTACCGTGCCTGTGCCGATGGGCACCGTCCTGAAAGAACTCACACTGCCACAGCTTGTGCTTCAGGCCGACGCGGTAATCAGTGTGCCCAAGATGAAGAGCATGACCAGTCGATCGCCACCCTGGCGATCAAGAACATGAAGGGACTTGTGCCGGACACGCTGAAGAAACAGTTCCATACGACCTTCGGTGTCTTCCGGGCCATGGCGGAACTGAACACGGTCGTGAAACCGGCGCTGTCCAGTCGTGGACGCGCTTGTGGCACGGGAAGGACTCGGGCCCGGTCTTCGGGTCGCCTCTGCCGATGGGGTTGCTGGTGGCGGGCCACGATGCCGGTCGCCGTGGACACGGTGTGCAGCCTGCATCGTCGGGGAATGAACCGTCCGAACTCGAAACCAGCAAGCACGCCGCGGAACTTGGACTCGGCGTGATAAGGGGCGTGAACCGGATTGCGGTAGTCGGCGCGCAGATCGACTCTGTGAGAAGGCGGTTCAAGCGCGCCGGCGAGGCCCTTGAGGAGGCCCTGGACCTGCCGGAGGGATTCGAGCGGGGGTCAACGAGATGGCATGTACGGGATGCCGTACCGGGGTACTGAGTTCACTGTGGGACCTGGCAGAGGAGAAGCAGTTGGGAGTGCTCCGTGACACTCGTATCATCGCCGGCATGATGGATGAAGCGCCTCCGCCGCCATCGGACAAGCGCACTATCTACGTGGGCGCCTGCGCGTCGAAGTTCAGGTATGAGTCGGAGTTCGTGAAAGGATGTCCACCGAATAACGTCGACATACGAGCGTGCATTACCGGCTCCACGCCGCAAAGCTTCTTCGTGGGACAGTAGTTTCCAGGTCCCGAGCCACGGCGGTGGATGCCCTGGAGGCGCGGAACGGCTCCCTCGGCCGCGTGTGACGTCATGCCGCGGCCGCGGGGGGGTCCCGCAGGGCAAGGAGGCGTATGAACATCTACGAGCGATATGGAGTCAGGTCCGGGGAGTAAGACGTTGCCGGCGCTATGACGCGCTATGGCGGCACGATAGTCGAGCAGAGGGTGCTAGAAAGAGGGCGAGGAATGGAAGAAGTTGGCGCACTACTCGGTGCCGCTCGATCGTTTGCAGGAGGCTGCGAGTCGCGTCATGGCTCCGAAAGAACTCACGCTGAGGCGGGAATCGTTACCTGCGGAGCATCGCATGCGCTCTCGCTGGCTACCGCCGCATGTATCTGCGGTTGGGACGTCGCCCGCATGAATCGGCTGCCCCACACCGAAGGCATGCCGCACCGGCAAGGATGATGATGCCGCTGCATCACTTGTCCGGCTACGACCACGCCATTCTTCTGGCCGGTGCGCGGCATCATTCCTGCGGGTGTTTTCAACGACACACCGGAGCCGGGAGCCTTCCGTGCCGTGGACCGCTGGGAACTCGAGACATGCATCACTGAGGATACGGTCGCGTTCGCCTGTGCGCCCCTGCCCGGCTCCACCCCTTCGGCTTGAGGGACATTGTCTCCGTGGCCCACGCACATAACCTTCCGGTTATCGTCGATGCCGCGGCGGGCGTCCACCGTTGGCGAACCTGCATCGGTTCGTCGACGTGGGCTTCGATCTCGTGGGCGATCAGCGGAGGCAAAGGCATCAGGGGGCCTCAAGCCAGCGCGATATTGTGCGGGCGCCGAGACTTGATTGGCTCGGCACTGTTGCAGACGCTCGACCTGGCCGGGGAGAGATACGACGACTGGGATCCGCCTGCGACGCTCATTCCGAAGGAGAAGCTATGGTGGCAAGCCTCTTCATGGCATTGGCCGCGGCGGCAAGGTCACGAAAGAGGCCATCATAGGCCTGCTGACGGCGCTGGAATCGCTCACAGGAGAAGAGTTCTCTGCGTCTGTGCGCTGCACGGCGTGAATGGATGCAGACAGTGCAGTCGCAAGTAGGCGGCCTGCGCGGTGTGCAGGCCGGCCCCGGACGTGGACGGTGAGGAGTACTACCCGATGCTGAAGGTGGCCATCGAGGCGGCCACTGCTGGAGTCAGCGCGATGGATGTAGCGCGGAGTCTGAAAACGGGACGAGCCCCGCCATCTACTTTCGAGGAAAGCGCGGTGGAACAGGGCATCCTCTACATCGACTCCTTGAATCTGCAGGATCGCGACACGGCCGAGATTGTGGGACGGCGATGCGACGGCGCTGATGCAAGGTGCGTAGCGCCTTCGCTGCGGCGGGCACGATCCGGGCTGCGACGAGGAAGACCGGGTATTCGACTCAGTTACCCGGCGAACGAGGAGGAGCGATGGTCGATGTGCTGATTGCCGGTGGGTGGGTGCTGGACGGCACCGGAAGTGCAGCGCTCGTGGGGCTGTTGCTGTGGAAAGGGACCGGATACGCATTCGTGCGGGGCTCCACCGATGAACTGAAGGCTCCGCGAGACTGTCGATGCGCAAGGGACAAGATGGTGGCGCCGGGCTTCATCGACGTCCACACTCACTCGTATGATTCCGGTGGCCGAGCTGCCTGAACTCCGGCAATACAAGGCAGACCTGCGGCCTCACAATTCTCACCTCAGCAAGGAGCGCGTCGCCATGATACCTATGGAGTGTTGGATGCTAGCGTCACAGCGTTGACCATTTCCTCATTGCCAAGCGAGACACCTAGGGCTTCCGGGGAGGACATGCCGTCCTGCGGCTCCGTTCAAGGTTGGCCCGGCCCGTGGCTGCGGCGTACCAACGCCGAGGGAAACTGCATGTAAGACAAAGAACCGCAGGTGGACTCATGGGGGCATCGGAGGAAACATTCCCAGGCTGAGGTCGAACATCAAAAATCTTGGAAAGATGACGACATCTCTAATATTGCAGGAGCAGGAGAGTACAGGACAGGTGGCTTCTGCCTTCCCGAAAGCATATATAACCACTTTTGATGGAGTGGCAATTGATAAAGGGACACGATTAGAAGTATGGTAGAAAAAAACTTTCAAGGCACAAAGATTTTTGACGGGGTAGGTCCTTTGATTTTGAACAATAAGAGTGCGGAATATTGGTGGTATACAACAGTAGAGGGCACCTTTCAAGCAAACCCTAACGTGGCTGCAGAGTTTCCAGATAGAAGATGGATTAACATGAACCCTTGGGGTTGGGGTTCATCCATGAGAATCACTTGTGGACATTCAGGTAATAGTCCAACGCCTAATCCAAAACCGAATGTAGATGCACCAAGCATTGACCTGAGCATGTTCTTGTACATCCAACACAGCAGGTATTGATACGAGTTATTGGACAGGCTATAGAGCCATGCCTTCTAATGTTGTGATTAACGGAGCACCATTCCAGTTCTCGGAGAAGTTCTGGGAAGGTCGTAATGAATGGATAGAAGTCGTTCAACACCTTGCAGGCGGGAATTATGACAGCCGATCAAAAGTAAACACGAGTGACCCATTTTTATACACATTCTTATATGATTTTGTCATAACATGTAAGAATCAAAATGTGACATTACCACAACCATTCTCAAAGTTTGATGTGTGGTGTGATAATAATCTATCTTGCTTGAGCAGAGAACAACGTGGCACGATTTACGCTTCTTGGTTATTTGAGAAGCCAGGCTTCAATTCATCTAACCGCAACCAACTATTTAGAGGATGGCGTGTTAGACACGATGGCTAAGTACATGGCTGATCCTAAGCTGAAAGCATTCACGTATCACTGGATTGACTTTGCTGATATTAATCCCAATGCAGGAACACTTGCATGGGTGCCCTCAAGATTCTAAA
>CAVXGE010000005.1:0-164403 GCA_963761225.1 uncultured Chloroflexia bacterium
GCATCGAAACGGAACTTATCTCGCTCGCCGGGCTCAATATCCGCCCTTGCATCGCGTGCATGTCCTGCCTGAAGGCCGAGCGCTGCGTTCTTGACGACGACCTGATGCCCATATATGAGAAGATGAAGGCCGCGGACGGCATCATCTTGACTACTCCCGTGTACTTCGGGTCCGCCACCGCACTCATCAAGGGACTCATGGAGCGCACTGGCTATGTCATCAGGAACAACGGCAGTTCTTTCAAAGGCAGAGTCGGGCTGCCGCTCGTGGTGGGAAGACGGGGTGGCTTGACGTTCACGATGGCGCAGATGACTTGCTGGTTCCAGACGCTCGAATTCTACCTGTCAGGCGTTGCGCATTGGCCCATCGCAGTCGGCAACGACAGGGGCGCGGTGGCGAACGACCAGGAAGGGATGGACGCCGCATGGAATGTGGGCAAGAGTTTGGCGTTCCTGATGAAGGCCATCAACAAGTAGTCGCCATTCCACGGGCCGTCGTTGACTTGCAGGATAGTGCGGCCCGGATGGCCAAGTGCGTTCCAGACGGATGCCGGGTGGACTCACGGGCACGCCGGATGACCGCCCCGCGCGCACGATTGCATGTGGAGAAGGGGCGCATCCTACCCGGCGTGCCGGCCGCCAAGTTGGCGGCCGCGCGTGTCTCAGGAAACTGCGTACGGCCCGGGCCGCGCGATTTGCATTCCCTGCCTACTCGCCCCTCCAGACGTACTTGTAGTCGTAGCGCGCCGTTCCTGCATCGGTGCTCACCCGTACCTGTACGGTGTGGAACAACCCCGGGATGTCTCCCTCGTTATCGCCGAGCAGGAATTGGGCTGTCTCGGTCTGACTAAGGACGGGGGACGCGCTGCCGGCCTCCTGGACGACGTGGACGATGGTCTGCGTGGAATCATCGAGCGTTACCCAGATGATGTTCTGTACCACACCCCACTCCTGCGGTGGGCTGATGGACAGTGTGGTGTCCAGAGTGACCGAGATTGAGGCAGACTGATTGGGCCCTATGCAGTCCGGAAGCGGGGACCAGGAGCCCGACTCGGCATAGGCGGCAATCATCTGCGTGGGGTCACCGGGCGAGAAGACGTACTGGCCGGAGGCTGAGTAGTCACCCTCCGACGCAGTGATGGTGAAGTCGCGATAGAACCGGTCATCGCCCGGGTCATACGGCTCGATTGTCGGGGTGACGGACTCCAGCACCCAGCCGTGACATTCCTTGTCGCCGTACTGTACGTGCAAGTACTGAAAGTCGATATATCCCCATTGTGAGTTTTGGGCATCGTTGTTGACGTCGCCCCACATTTCGATGCCGAGCAGGTTGTCCCCATCCGCCAACTCATACTTGCCGTCCGCGTCCCGGCGAATGAGTGTCCCGTTGCGATAGACCTTGATGCCCAGAGGGACAGTCGAGTTCACATGGATCTTGATCTTCTTGTCCTTGCTGACCATCCCGTCCACCAGTGGCGTTTCATTGCCGGCGTCGTCAACCACTACGATGTGACAGGCGGGAAACACGTCGTTCCCACTTGTGCCTGCCTTCAGGTCCTGCCAGCGTGCCGCAATCTTGCCCCAGTCGACCACCGCCGACTTTCCACAGAACTGTATGATTTCATACAATTTCCCATGTCCGGCGGCTATCTCATCGGCATTCGCCCCGGAGTTGTAGGACCTGAATTCCCCATCCGAGTACTTGATACGTCGGTCGGTGTCGCCCGGGTAGTTGGGGTCGGCGATGTAGAGGTTGTTCTGGTAGACGCGGTAGCAGGCCATGGCGTGGCCCCCACCACCGCTGGAGTAGAGTCCCACCTCCTGTGGCTCTCCGGAGAGCTGCATCGAGTAGGCAAATGCCTTGAAGATGTACTCGTCCCCCATCTGGGCCAGGGCATACATCAGCTTGTTTTCGAAACTGCCCCAATTGATGTCGTGTTGCACAGCCGAGGCAAGCCGATAGCCTTGTGAATCGTCATCCCACAGGTCGGGTGTGGCGGGTTGAGCTGCCATTATTGTCGTAGCGGCCGTATAGCGTCCGGTCCTTACCGTCAGGCTGCTCGCAGAAATACCACATAGCGCTGAGTGATTGTCCGGCGCAATGACCTCCGGGCGCGGCGAATGACCCGCGGTTGGCGAACTGCCAGTCGTCGATTCCGGGCCTGAAGTGTGAATCGATATCGGTTTTCAGGAGGTCATCCATCAGGGACTGGTTGATGATGCTCACGATGATGCTGCAGAAGTGACGCGTCACGATGGTGATTGAGTCCGCTTCGATGCCGCTGAAGGGTATGGCTTCGAGCGTCCCCTTGGCCTCATCGTAGTAGAAGGCCATGGCGAAGTCGCCGGAAGGGATTTCGACCGGAATACGGACGGTCATGAATTCTTCTGAGTAGCCCCCTGCATTTTCGATGGTGATCAGGGGCGTGGCAGGCGTAAAGTACTTTCCGAAGGTGTGATTGGTGACGGGCGCGTAGGAGACGTTGACCTGGCTTGCTTCCGGATAGGAGCCGGCCGGTATCTGAATCTCAAGCCCATCGAGCGGGTCGCCGGGCTTCTGGACTTTCACACTGCCGCCGCTGGGCTCAACAATCTGTGACGAGACTACCAGCGTGGGCCCGGTGGATACGACGCCTGTGGGACGCACAGCAGCTTGGCTCGAGGATGGCAACGCAGGAATCTGGTCCTTCGCCTTGTCGATGACGTCGCTCACCTGACTGCACGAAGCGGTGGCAGCGATGAGACCAAGCGCCAGTGCCAGTGCCAGTGCTGCATAACGGGTGCCGGTCACTGTGGAGTGCATCACACGTTCTCCTTACCGTATTGGCTTCCGTCCCGGGCCGGGCAAACAGGAATCGGAGGTCATGGCCGAGGTACATGTGGCAGTGCCTCGCGGCGCCGCATTTGGAGAAGCACGCTGCGACCAATGAAGGAACTGGTGCTTCCTGGGTCGATTGTACACTGCCATGGGGCCATGGCGAAACTGTGCCGGCGACCCGTGTCGAATGTGGCTGCTCCGAATAGCCTCGAGTTCTCGCACCTGCCTCAATCGAATGCGGCACCCTGTGGACGGATGCGCGTCTACTGCGACGTGGGCGTGGAGTGGCCCGGCGACCCGGTCTGCAAGGCAGGGGTCGAAATCAGCCTCACACTGCACTGGTCTTTCCGCAGCTCCGGCGCGGGTTGCGTCAGCGTCTCGAACTTCCAGGCCGGTCACTGCGGCGCTCACGGGTGTCGCGCGGGACGCAAAACAGAAAGTGGGCCACCGCAGTGACCCACTTCATAGACTGGCAGGGATTTCGTGAAGTTACTTTGTGGGATAGCCATGTCTGGGCGGGCAGAGGATGCCGAGATGCTTGGCAGGAGCCTTGCTCATGTTTCGGACCCTGTGAGGCTCGAACGCGGGGAACACCACAACCTGTCCAGCCTTCAGCACCTGAACCTTGTCCGGCGTAGCGTATTCGAGTTCGCCCTCGAGTACGTAGTTTATCTGCTCGTTGTCGTGATCGTGGAAAGTTGAGTCCGCACCAGAACCGGCAGCCATCTCGAATATGCTGATGCTCATCTTCTCTCCGTCGATGTTCCTGCCCACGGACCCCGGCCTTGGCGTAACCGCGGGAACATCACTCCAGGAATAGACCTTCATTCAGTTGTCCTCCCATTCTTATTTGATAGGGTCTTCGTAGCATACACAAGTTGCGGTCCCGTGTACACTCGGATTTACGTTGGTGTCACAAGGGGAGGCGCCGCGGCCCGGGGTGCCCGGGCACCATCGCGGTTCTACCCGGTTGCGACGCTTCGGCCTCTTGCCTGCTCGCGTTACGTCCTCTTTGAACTCGGGACAGGTGCAGGCCCTGTGGGCCAAGGCAGCTACGGCGCATCTTTCAGAGCGTCCGCCTGGCTGGAATTCCAACCGGTGACGACGCTCTCCTTTTCCCCGTCGGGCGACTTGCTCCTGCATCGCGCAACATCGAACGCGCTGAGCGGTGTATTCCCTGTAACGTATACTGTATACTCGTTCCGGCATCAATTCCAGTAGAGATTTGCGCAGCCAAAGGAGATTGTAATGAGCAAACGCATCGTCTTCATGGGCGCCGGCGCGGTTGGCGGATACGTCGGCGGGCAACTCAGCCGATCGGGCCAGGATGTCACACTCGTTGATCCGTGGCCCGAACATATCGAGTACATCAAGCACAACGGCATACAACTGAGCGGCACGCAAGGCGAATACTCCGTGCCGGTTAAGGCTCTGCACCTGCACGAAGTTCAGAGTCTGTTCAAGACCCCCATGGATATCGCCGTCATCTGCACCAAGTCATATGACACTGAGTGGGCCACGATGATGATTAAGCAATATCTGTCGCCTGACGGATTCATCGTATCGATGCAGAACAGCATCAACGAAGACCGCATCGCCAACATCGTCGGCTGGGGCAAAGTGGTCGGTTGCATAGCCAGCAGCATCGGAGTCGATGCCTTCAAGGCCGGCCACGTGATGCGCACGATACAACCCGGCGGCGCCGCCTACACCGTGTTTCGTGTGGGCGAAGTGCATGGGCGTGTCACCCCGCGCGTCCAGGAACTGGTCGACATGCTGCAAGCGGTTGACAGCGCCAAGGCGACAACCAACCTCTGGGGTGAGCGCTGGTCCAAACTGATAATCAACGCCATGGGCAACGGCCTTTCGGCAGCAACAGGATTGAACAGCAAAGATATGTATGAAATGGAGATGACGAGGCGTCTGTCGATCCGACTGGCCGGCGAAACCGTACGGGTCGGGAAGGCGCTGGGGTTCGAGTTGGAGGCGGTCAGAGGAAAGCCGGCTGACATGTGGGCTGCCGCCGCGTCAGGTGATGCCGCCGCGCTCAAGGAGATAGAGACGGCACTCATCGCCAGCACCAAGACGATGACGGAGGCCGGGCGACCCTCGATGGGCCAGGATGTTATCAAGGGGCGTCGTACGGAGATCGACTACATCAACGGACTGGTTGCCGCAAGTGGGGCTCAAGTAGGGTTGCCCGCACCGGCGAATGCGGCACTCACGGCAGTTGTCAAACGCGTTGAGCGTGGCGAGATTCAACCGCGTCCTGAGAACGTCGCGCATCTGTAGGCCGGTTGTAGCTGGCTTGTATCCTGGCGCGCACGACCCGGGTCGTGCGCGCTCGGCTCTCTCGGGGGGCCCGTGGGGCGACTCGAACATGGAACCCGGGTTGTGCCGGGAACGGTCCTGGCCTTTCCCGGAGTGCGACAACGGAACCTGAGTTAGGAGGTCTGCAATGGCAACAAAGAAGAAGGTCTGCGTGATACAGGGGGATGACGCCTCTCCGGAGGTCGTTACGCAGACGGTGCACCTGCTGGAACGCATGAACCTGCCCATCGAGTTCACATGGCCCGTCACCGGTGACGAGGCGTTTGCCCGGGAGGGCGACCGTTTTCCCGTTGCCGCGAAGCAGGCGATTGACGCGGCCGATTGCGCCATCATGGGCTCGACGAGGCGTATCCTCGGCGTCCATGGATATCTCAGGTGGGGCAAACAGTGCTACGCCAATATTCGCCCTGCGTACTACTTCCCGGGTGTTAATAGCCCACTGCTCGACCCGAAGGGAATCGACTTCGTCATAATGCGAGAGAACCTTGAGGGACTATATCCCGCGGCGTGGGAGGGCGAGATTTCTCGGTTGAAACCGCTCGGCCTCTACAATGAGAACCTCAAGATGGGGCTTGATACGACCAATAAGGGCTTGTTTGCCATCAAGATCACCACGGACGAGGGAGTGAGGCGGATATGCCGCAGCGCGTGCGACCTCGCGATCGAACGGAAGAGGTCGGGCGGGCAGGGCAAGGTTACGGTCTGCAGTAAGTACAATGCCCTCGCCTCCGACGAGATGTTTCGCAGGATCGCCGAAGAGACCTGCGCCGACTATCCTGCATTGACCTTCGAAAGCATGATCATCGACAATTTCGCCCAGCAGATGGTTCTCTACCCCAAGCGTCTCGACGTGGTAGTCATGTCAAATGAGTACGGCGACATCATGGCTGATGGCGCTGCGGCGCTCGTTGGTGGACTCGGGATAGTGCCCAATGCCTGCGTGGGCGACCACTATGCGTATTTCGGCACCGTGCATGGCACGGCGCCGGATATCGCGGGCATGAATGTCATCAATCCAACGGCTATGCTTCTGGGCGCCGCCATGATGCTCAAGTACCTTCAATTGCCGGAGCCGGCAGACGTACTCGAGTCAGCCGTGCACAAGGTGTATGCGGAGGGGACATGCCTCACGCGTGACCAGGGCGGTTCCGCCAGCACGACTGAGTTCTGTGACTGTGTGGCCGCTCACTTTGCGTGCTGAGCACTCCCCGGGTGAGTTTCTTAAGCTGCGGACGTGACGGAAAAGGCGCGCCAGCGCGCGCTGGCGCGCCTTTCAATGATGTGGTGTCACCGGGCACATATCCCTCAAAACGGATGCGCGCTCCCGGAGGCGCCGAAAGGACTACTCAACCGTGAAACTGATCTTAACCGTGGCCTGCCAGTACGCTATCTTGCCTTCTTCCATGTAACCGCGTGTTTCGACGATTTCAAACCACCGCATATTGCGGATCGTCTTGGCCGCCTTTTCGATGGCGGTTCGCACTGCGTCCTCAATCGTTGTGGTCGAAGACCCGGTCAGTTCGATGCTCTTGTATACGTGGTTGGGCATGTGTTCCTCCTTCTATTCTGGCCGGCCGATGGGCCGCCGCGACGTTGTCCTCCCGCGGCGTCGGATGGCGCCCTGGCGGTTGGCGCTCTATTGTACCGGTTCGGTTGCATGGTTCAACAGGGGCCATACGACCATACAGGCTCGTGGGACTGCCGGTGGTCGTGGTTTGCGCGCGCCTGACGCCGCCTGCACCTGTGGTGCAGGTTCGACCCGTCTCAACGCCACAACCGCAGCGGTCAAGCGGAGGGCGCGGTGTGGACTGCGATTCTGCACGTCCGTGCGAGCACGATGACGACATGTCCCAGCCTTCGTGCGGCACCGAGTTGGCTCATTTGACAGACGATGTCCGTGCATCGACAATGGTCACATGGCACACGGGGTCGGGGTACGATGAGAGTCGGTGCATTTGAGGTGATCGAGCCGCTTCCGGTTCTGCGCGAGCCGCACGCGATAGCGATGCTGCGACCATGGATCGATGCCGGCAACGTCGGTGCGCTTGCTCTATTGGAGATCGAGGAGCAATTCGGGTCGAGGCAATTGGCGTCTCTGGTCCGCCCCGGTTCGTTCTATGACCTGACCCGGTACCGCCCCACCGTGTATCTGCAACAGGGTAGACGCCGGTTGTCCGTGCCCAACACAGTTGTCACCGTCGCCTCGCCCCCGGATGGTCCGGACCTCGTCGTGATAAAGATGCTGGAACCCCACATGTTCGCGGAGGCGTATGTCAACTCTGTGCTCTCTCTTCTGCGGGCGCTTGGAGTGCGCCGTTACCTCTGGGTTGGGAGCATGTACGACATGGTGCCTCACACACGCCCGCTGCTGGTCAGTGGCGGCGCCAGTGGTGAGGCCGTTGAAGCAGAGGCTCGCCGCCTGAACATCCTTGATACCGATTATCAAGGACCGTCGACGCTGACATTTCAGATCGTGCAGCGCGCCCCGCTTATGGGCATCGAGACAATGTGGTGCATCGTGCATCTGCCGCAGTATCTGCAGGTGGAAGAGGATTACGCGGGCAAATTGAGGCTGTTGCAGGTTCTCAAGGAACTGTACCCGATCTCGATACGTGATGCTGATATGCAACGCGCGTCAGAGCAGATAGAAACGATGGACCAGTATGTGTCGGAGAACCAGGATCTCGCAACGGTGTTGGCCCATTTTGAAGTTCGCTATGAAAACAAACTGCACAAGCGTGAATCGCGAGCGGCTCCATTGCCACCGGACGTCGTGCAGTTCCTGAACGATATCGGGAACCGTCCCAACGGGGCCGATTGAACTCCGCGGAGGCAGACGGCGCGTGCCGAAGTGGAGGCGCCGAAGCTATGGTCCGGCCTAGGAGCGCAAAGTTGAGAGTTGTGCGCTCGCTTCTTCCTCTATCTCACGCCGTGAGGATAAGCGCATCGCCTCCAGATAGTGTGTGCGGGCAAGGCTGCGCGCTTTCTCATAGGTTAACTCAAGGGCATCCAGCGTGACCATCCTGAGAGGACCAGGATCTTTGCCTGTCCCCCAGCCTTTAGCGTTGGACAGAGCTGCCCAATAGAAATTGCCGAGGGTCAAGTGCATGCGTGCATCCGTGGGGTTCAATTCCGTTGCCATCTCAATTATGTGATGCGCGTCCTTGATCCTGTCCGCGAGGATATGCGACATGTAAAGCGTGTACGCGTTGCTGCTGCGCTTCGCGCTCAGACAGAGCATCCTGAGCATTGCGTCACGATCATGCACCGAATCGAGCAGCGCCACGACGTCTTCCGGTGTCTCGCTTCTCGCGAGAACATCCTCTATCGAGGTGACTTCATCCAGTAGCACGCTGAGGCGCAAGGCCTCGTCGTATGCTTCCTTGAGACGCTCTTCCCAGCCACCCGGCGTGTAGCGAGTGACACCGCTGAGTTCGCGTGGGCCGTCCACCACTCCCACCGTCAGACGGTCGGAAAACTCCAGGCGTACGAGCTTGTGTTCCATCACCCGGTAATGGAGCTTCTCTTCCTTCTCGAATAAGCCCTTGCCCTTTCGAAAGAGAACGGCCAGCCCGATACTGTCCAGCTTCGCAATGAGTTGCGCGTAGAACTCCGTGTTCAGTGGGTCGGTGTCGACCGGAGTCAGGTGTTGCTTGGGCGGCGCGTGGGTAGCGCGAAAGCTGACGATGAAGCGGACTCTCTCGATGGTCTCGTCGGAGGGTCGATCTTTCTGTCTGTGTATCGCCATTCGCGATCTCCCTGTCTACTGCCGGTTGGTGCGAGAATGCCCGCAGGTACGCCGCCGTATGGTATGCGCGTGTGGTGTGCGTGTCAATGCGTAGTGTTGAATCGCGCTCTCACCTGGTGCTGACATGACTGCAGAATGCTCCGAAAAGTACTTGACAGCCCCACGCAAGGCGCTATAATTGCGTCTCGTTTGGGGTGTGGTGGACGGGTGGCTGGGGGTTTTCCACATCCAGCTTCAGCGAACCATGCTGTCGTGCTTCGCCGCTTTGCTGCGAGAGATTGCGGAACCCCGTTAGAATCGAATGTATAGTCTGTTGACTTGAGAGAGGCGCACACGATGGCAGAAGTGAAACATGTTCGAGCACCCAAAAAGCCGGCACCGACGGTGGACCGTTGGCTGCTGAACCTTGACGCGGAAGATGCCCCCGAGCCGGAGATCGATCCCTACGCGGGCCGCTTCTTCGGAGACCAGCTCGATTACGAGTCTGAGGACTCTGATTTCGACAGGGTCGGCGGCGCCGGCCTGTTCAGTTTCTGATATCCGCCGCAACGCCCGCCGCTGCACGCTTGACCAGCCAGTCGCCATGCGCACATGGCGGCTGACGCGGCTGCACAGCAACGCGTGCCGTATTCGATTACATTCCTGTAGATGGCGTTTACGTGCCATCCATTTCCCAATTCTCATCTGTTACACTTGCCGCACTCTTTCTCATGGAGGAAACAGATGAAGATTACTGATGTCGAGGGAATCGTCTTCGATGCCGGTTGGCAATCGTGGACCTTCGTCAAGGTGAGCACCGATGAGGGGATAGTGGGCTGGGGCGAATGCAGCGTGCCGAGAGCGCCGTTCGCGGTGGTCGGTGCGGTTGAGGACCTGAAGAACATACTCGTCGGTACCGATCCTAGAGCCTACGAGATGCGATTCTCGGATATGGCGCGGCTCGCAATCCAGGGGCCTCTCGGGGTCAGGGCGCAGGCCGCTGCGGGCGTCGAGCTTGCGCTGATCGATATCAAGGCGAAAGCTCTCGGCATCTCCGTGGTGGAACTGTTTGGCGGCCCGACAAGAGAAGACCTGAGGCTCTACTGGTCCCATTGCGGCACCACCCGCGCTCTGTACCCCCAGATGGGCAAGCCACCGATACGCACGATGGCTGACATCCATGCGCTTGGGAAAGAGGTGGTCGCCACCGGTTACTCCGCACTAAAAACGAATATCATTTTTCCGGGCAACCCTTCCCACGTGCACTTCAACGGGTTCGGTGGAGGCCCCGGGTCGACCGACCAGGTCGCTGACAATGCGATGCTCAGCCACATCGAGACGCTCATCGGGACGTTCCGCGATGCCGTCGGCCCGAAGTGCGATGTTTGTCTCGATCTCAACTTCAACTTCAAGCCCGAAAGCTGCATCCGCATCGCGCGTATGCTTGAGCCGTATAAGCTCATGTGGCTCGAGGTGGACATGTACAGCCCCGAGGCCCTGCGGAATATCCGTGACTCCAGCAGGACGCCGATATGCACCGGCGAAAACCTCATCTACATGCGCGAGTTCCTGCCGTATTTCCAGAACCGAAGCGCGGATGTGTTCATGGTGGACGTCCCGTGGGTTGGTTTCAGCCAGGCCAAGAAGGTAGGCGAATTGGCCCAATTGTTCGAGTTCAACATGGCGCCGCACAACTACTACAGCCATCTATCGACCTTTATCAGTTCCAGCCTGTGCGCAGTTCTTCCGAACGTGCACATCATGGAGACTGACGTCGACCAACTGCCCCTGAAGGATGAATTGATGACCAAGGTGCCCGAGATATCCGGTGGGCGTATGAAGATCCCTACCGGCCCCGGATGGGGCACTGAGATCAACGAAAAGGTGCTGCGGGCGCATCCTTGGAAGAAAGCCAGGGGTGCCTGGTAGAGTCCTGCGGCGAGAGTGCGCGCGTAAGTGAATCGAAAGAGGGGGTCGGGCTTGTAAGCCCGACCCCCTCTCGTTTTGCCCGAGCGTCACGATTACGCGCCTGTCTGCTTGCAGGCGCGTGCCAATCGCTATTTCGCGATATCTTTCGGTCCGACCGGCGTGGTGAGTCTGCCGATTCCCTGGATGTCAACTTCCATCACGTCGCCAACCTTGACGGGATAGTGGCCGTTCTCGGGAGTACCCGTGAAGACCACATCGCCTGCACGTAGCGTCATGAATTGCGAAATGTAGCTCACGATGAACGCCGCACTGAAGAGCATTTCGCGGGTATTGCTGTCCTGGATGACCTTTCCGTTGATGATGCCCTTGATATCGAGGTTCGTCGGGTTGAGGTCGGTCTCGAGCCAGGGGCCGAGCGCTGATGACATATCGAAACCCTTCGCCCGCGTGATGAGGCTGTTATCCTGCTTCAGGATGTCCATCATCCCGATATCATTTCCGCACGTGTAGCCGAGAACGTGCTTGAGCGCGTCTCCCTCAGCCACGTAGCGGGTCGTGTTCTTGATGACGCAGCACAGTTCCGCTTCATGCGACAGATTGTTGGTCAGTCTTGGGTAAGGTATCGTCACTCCCGGGTCGAGCACGGTGGTGGGAGGCTTGAAGAACAAGGACGGCTCCTTCGGAACTGCCGCTCCCAGGTGCTTGATCTCTCCCATGTAGTTGAGTCCGCAGGCGACGATAATGGTCGGCTCAGCCGGAGCCAGCAGTTTTACCTCAGCGAGGGCACCGAGGCGCGCTGCCTTCTTGAAATCGCCGTAAACGCTGCCGTGGACTCCATACACGTCCGCACCTTCGATGATTGCCCATGTCGGGGCTCCCTTGTACTGGATTCGAGCGAGCTTCATGATTCCTCCTTGCCGATGTGGTACACGCGGTGATTACGCAAACAACCAATCAAACGACTCACTTTAGATTAGTCGCCGTCAGTGGTCAAGCGTGATCGAGCCGTACTGTGATGGCGTTCCGAACTAAGGAAGGCACGGGGTTACCCCGTGCCTTCCAGCTGAGTGCGAATCGGGATCGAAGACTACGTGCCACCGAGAGTGGCGAGCTGCGCCAGAGCATCGAACTTGTAGTCCTCGGGCGAACTGACACGATAGGTGTCCGCAGTGGACACGGGCGGTTCGTGCTTGATGGAGTTCACAAGGTCCAGGGCCTTCTTTACGTTGCCCTCGCTGCCTTCGATGGACAGCGTCACGGCGCCCTCGGAGCCACCCACGCCGCCGGAGCAGATGTGATAGGCCTTCACGCCGCACAGCACGCCGAGAGCCTGGATCTCAGTGACAACCTTGCCCTGCACAACAGGGGTCAGTTTCGCGGGCAATCCAAGGCTCCACTTGTAGTAGTAGACACCGCTGTGAGCGCAGGCATCCGCGACCGATGAGACCAGTTTCTCGAGACCCACGGTGATGATGACCTGAGAGTTGCGGCCGGTGACGACGGGGGTGAACATGCCCCATGTGCCGCCCCTGAGCGAAGACGCCATGATGCCGGCGTTGCCCATCGGGTCGACCGCATTGGCGCCCTTGATGAACACGTCGTTGGGTCCGAAGTTCAAGATCTCCTTGTTGGAATCCGCGTTCTCGACTACCTTGCCGTCGTGCACGACATGCTTGGTGCATGGAGGCGGTGCGGTGTTTGCGTTCGTCGCACCCTTCACGACGAGACCGGCGGTCTGTTGCGACTTGGGCTCGACGGTGATGTGGAACATCTCTTCGCTCACGTACGCTGCCGTAATGCCGCGGGCGATGATGATCCAGCCTTTCTTCATTGCGGCCTGGACTTCCGGCAGGGCGACAGCCGCCTTTGCGAGAAGTCGTCTCGATGCCGCCGGGTTCAACGTGATGAGCGCGTTGACCTTGTCTTTGCCGGGATCCGGGACATTGACCTCGTAGAACATTCCGAAACCTCCCTGTTGATGTATCGCTGCCGTGTTGGCGGTAATACTCCCTGACCTGTGGCGACAAGAACGTCCAAACGTGCCTCAGGCACAGTTCCGCAATGGTAGCGTGAGCCTCAGAGGGTGTCAAGAAACGCAGAGCGCACTCGAACTTCGGTTGGACCGTGCGGGCACGTCCACTATAATGCGCATTCATCGATGGGCACTGTTGTGGTTGTAGGATTGGGTAATCCGGGGCCGGGCTATGCGAAGACGCGCCACAACGTCGGTTTCAGGTGCGTTGATCATTTTGCGGCGCAGCAGCACGTCAAGTTCTCCCGAACCGGCTGTAACGCCCGGCTGGCTGAACTTGACATGAGGGGTGCCCACGTCGTGCTGGCTAAACCCCGCACCTTCATGAATTTGAGCGGCCAGTCCGTGGCTGGATTGGTGCACTCGTTCCATATTCCCGTTGAGAGCCTTGTTGTGGTGTACGACGACGTTGATTTGCCCCTCGGGAGATTGCGGGTGCGTTCCTCGGGTGGGCCTGGAGGCCACAATGGCGTCAAGTCCATCGTGGCGGCGCTCAACAGTGACCGCTTTCCACGGGTTCGCGTGGGGATCGGACGACCTGAAGACGCAGCATTCGCCGCGTATTCCGAAGACTCACTTATCGATTACGTGCTGGGGCGTTTCGCTGCCCAGGAAGAAGCCGTCATTCAGCAGGCGGTCGTGAAAGTGGCCGAGGTCCTTGAGGCTATTATCGCTGAGGGCGTCGATGCTGCAATGAATCGCTTCAACAGTGTAGTATAGGCGCAGAGATGCTTACCGTCGCGGTGATTGGCAGGGCGGAATGCTCTCCCGCTGACGTGGCGGCGGCCGAGGAAGTGGGCGCGCTGCTCGCCGAGAGGGGAGCCACGGTCATATGTGGTGGCCTGGGTGGAGTGATGGAGGCGGCGTGCAGGGGAGCAGCGTCGAGAGGGGGATTCACGGTGGGCATCCTGCCGGGCAATGACCGTGGAGCAGCAAATCAATGGGTTTCTCTCCCGATTGTCACCGGTGTTGGTCAGGCGAGAAATATCGCGGTCGTGCGCTCGTGCCAGGCGGTTATTGCGATAGGCGGGGCGTTTGGCACGTTGAGTGAGATCGCGTTTGCGTTGGATTCGGACATTCCTGTTGTGGGCATAGGGACGTGGCGTTTGAGCGAAGCGCGTGCCTCCTCCGACCTCGTGTGGGAAGCAACCACCCCGGCGGAGGCGGTCAACGTTGCTTTGCAACTGGCTGCGGAAAAGGAGTGACGTGCCATGGGTGTGATTGAGGAAGCATCGCGAATATCCGAAGTCAAGGCTCGCGAGATCATCGACTCGCGGGGCAATCCCACTATCGAAGTTGACGTATGGACCGCAGGCGGTCAGCGCGGCACTGCGGCCGTGCCGTCCGGCGCAAGCACGGGCGCGCACGAGGCGGTCGAACTGCGCGACGGCGAGCCTGGACGCTTTGGCGGCAAGGGCGTGCTCCAGGCAGTCTGCAACGTGACGGAGTTCATCAAACCCGAGGTTGAGGGCCTGTCCGTGTTCAAGCAGGCGGAGATTGACCGTGTGCTCTGTGAACTTGACGGCACTCCGAACAAGTCGCGCCTCGGCGCAAACGCGCTGTTGGGAGTCTCCATGGCCAGCGCGAAAGCGGCTGCGGCGCTCTTGCAGGTGCCGTTGTACCGCTATCTTGGTGGCGCGCACGCGACTCTGCTTCCGGTGCCGATGCTCAATGTCTTCAACGGTGGCAAACACGCTCAAGACTCTACCGACATCCAGGAATACATGATTGTTCCCGTGGGTGCGGCCACGTTTTCTCAGGGACTGCGCATGAGCTGTGAGGTATACCAGACCCTGCACAAGGACCTGCACTCCAAGGGATTAAGTACCACGGTTGGGGATGAAGGAGGATTTGCTCCCGCGGTCACATCGAATCGCGAAGCAATGGAGTTGATACTTGAAGCCATCGGCAAAGCGGGATACCAGCCTGGAATCGACTTCGTGCTTGCGCTGGACCCTGCGGCCACGAGTTTCTACCAGGATGGAAAATATGTCCTGAAGCGTGACGGCCAGACCTTGAGTAGCGCCGGGATGGTGGAATTGTATTCGAAGTGGGTGACGGACTATCCGATATTGAGCATCGAGGATGGGCTGGCCGAAGAGGACTGGGATGGTTGGCGCCAGTTGAACGGCCGGTTGGGGAAGCGCATTCAGCTCGTTGGTGATGATCTGTATGTCACCAATCTCGCGAGGCTTGAAAAGGGGATCGAGCTCAAGGCGTCAAATTCCGTGCTCATCAAAGTCAACCAGATCGGCACCCTGACCGAAACTCTGGCTGTAGTGGAGCGTGCGCAGAAGGAAGGCTGGACAGCGGTCGTGAGCCATCGGTCCGGCGAAACCGAGGACACCACAATTGCCGACCTGGCGGTAGCGGTGAACTCAGGGTTGATAAAGACCGGAGCGCCGTGCCGGGGCGAGCGTGTAGCCAAATACAACCAACTCCTGCGCATTGAGGAGGAGTTGGGTGCCTCGGCGAGGTATGCCGGCAGAAGCGCGTTCTACAGCGTGAGGCAATGATTCGTGGAAATTGTGACTGGCGTACATCAACTACGTATCCCCTTTCCGGAGGGCATCGACCGTTTTACGAACGCCTACGTGGTCGAGGGCAGCCGGGGAAGCATTCTCATTGATTGTGGATGGGATAGCTCGGAGGCCATCTGGGCGTTCCGGGAAGAGTTGCGAGGCGAGCGCCTATCGTTTGAGGACATCAATTGGGTGGTCGTGACGCACGTGCATCCCGATCACTTCGGGCTGGCTTCCAAGCTGCGGGAACTGTGTGGCGCGAAGATCATCATGCATAAGGCCGACGCAGAATTGGTGAAATCGCGCTACGTCGACTACCGCAAACTCGCTGACGACACCGAGGCGATGCTGGTGTCGTTTGGAGTGCCCGCCGATGAGGCGCGCGAAATGCGTACGGCATCCGCGTGGGCAGCCCAATATGTGACCGCGGCAGATCCAGACGTTGTCGTGGAGGATGGCGATACCGTATCGAACGGAACGTTTCAGTTGGATGTCCTGCACACCCCCGGTCATACGCCGGGTCACCTCTGTCTGTACGACCCGCGGAAGAAGCGTCTCTTCTGCGGCGACACGCTGCTGTTCGACGCGATTCCGCACGTTGGAATCGACCCGCAATCCGGAGATAATCCGGCGGGAGAATATATCGAGTCCCTGGAGTACCTGGGGCAGAAGTCAGTGAGTTTTGTATTTCCGGGGCACGGGCCGGTGTTCAACGGTCTGATCATCCGTACCGAGGAGATTCTGCGGCTCCTGGAGGCGCGTCAGCACCAGGTGCTTTCCGTCCTGGAGGAGGGCCTTAAGAGTGCGTACGAGGTCACGCGCGCCATGCCATGGAAGGTGGGTGGAGCTGACGTGGGGTATGAAGAATTGCAGGCGCGTGAGCGCCGCGCCGGGGTGTGTGAGATGGCTGCATGGCTCAAGCGCCTGAGCAATGAAGGAAAGGTAGCCGCGCTCAACCAGAACGGGAAGACCGTGTATCTTGTGAAATAGTGGATAGGGAGGCTCGAGAATGGCAACGAAAGTGGGTATCAACGGATTTGGGCGAATCGGTCGTCTCGCGCTTAAATCGATGCTCCAGAGAGCGAATGGCTCGCTGGAGGTCGTAGCGGTCAATGATCTTACCGATGCTGCGACTAACGCGCATCTGTTCAAGTATGACAGCAACTATGGTGCATATTCCGGCTCTGTCGAGGCCAAGGCGGACGCTATCATCATTGACGGAGCCTCGGTCCGGGTGCTTGCGGAGCGAGATCCCGCGAAGATCCCGTGGGGTGATCTGGGCGTTGACATCGTGATCGAATCCACCGGGCTGTTCACCGACGCTGACAAAGCTCGGGCCCATCTCACCGGTGGGGCGAAGAAAGTGATCATTTCGGCGCCCGCCAAGAATGAAGACGTCACCATCGTGCTGGGAGTGAACGAAGGCTGGTACGACGCGGGGAAGCATCACATTATCTCCAATGCGTCGTGCACCACGAACTGTGTTGCCCCGGTCATCAAGGTTCTGCAGGACAGCTTCGGTATCTCTCGCGGACTGATGACCACGATTCACTCCTACACCAATGACCAGAGAATACTTGACGTATTTCACAAGGACCTGCGCCGCGCGCGCGCAGCAGCGCTCAACATGATTCCCACCACCACGGGCGCGGCGAAAGTCGTGGGTGTCGTCATTCCCGAGCTGAAAGGCAAATTGCACGGCATCGCGATACGCGTGCCGACTCCCACAGTGTCAATCGTTGATTTCGTGGCGGACGTCAAGATGAACGTGACTGCGGACACGGTGAACCAGGCATTCCTTGATGCCTCCAAGGGCAGCCTCAACGGGTTGCTGCAGTACTCGACCGAGCCGCTTGTCAGCACCGATTTCAAAGGGTCGCATTACAGCGCCATACTGGATAGTCTCAGCACGATGGTGCTTGACGACACGATGGTTAAGGTGCTTGCGTGGTATGACAACGAGTGGGGTTACAGTTGCAGACTGGCTGACCTCGCCGCATTTGTCGCCCGCAAGGGTGTCCGCTAGGTCGGTTCCGGTGTGTCGTGAGGCGGCTTAAGCCGCCTCACGACACCCGCCTACCACCCGCCTGTCACACGCCCGGCGGTCGGAGTCTCCGACGTGGCCACCGCCTCGATGCGGGCGCCGCCCGGGAGAACCGGCCAAGAATCTCGCGTGAGCGTAAACCGCAATGCATGCTGTCACGTTTGCCTTATAATAGACGTCGTTGTGATGTCTGACGAACATGAGTTGGTGGCCCGGGCTGCGAAGGGGGATGCGGATGCGTTTTCGAAGCTGTATGAGGAGCACTTCGACCGCGTCTTCCGTTACCTCTACGTAAGGCTGGGCAATGAGGCAGAATCAGAGGACCTGACGCAGGAGGTATTTGCCAAAGTCCTGGAGGTGATTGGTTCGTTTCAGTGGCGCGATGTCCCCTTCGCTTCATGGCTGTTTCGCATCGCCCACAACAAGATGATCGACCATATCCGGAAGGAGAAACGGGTCGAGCGGGACGACTCCGAGGAGACGGTACTCTCACTTGACGATCCGGATCCCGCGGACATTGCGGAACACAATCTGCAACTTGAGAGAGTTAGACATAATATCGGTAAGTTGTCGCCGGCACAGCGTGAAGTTATCTGGCTGAGGTTCGGCGCCGGATTGAGCACCACTGAAGTGGCTGGCGCGTTGGGAAAGAGTACCGGCACAGTGAAGGCCTTGCAGTACAACGGCATAGTTGCACTGAGGAAGTTGATGGAGTTGCTTTGATGAGTCAGAGTATCGAAGACCTGTTCGATCAATATGTGGATAGTCTCCTATCCGGAGACGAAGCTCCCGCTTGCCTGCGGGAGACGTCCGAACTGGCTACGGTCCTGGCGCCGTTGCTGCAGACGACCGAGCTTGTTGCCCGGCAACTCCGTACTGTCGAACCTTCGCCTCGGTTTAGATTTGCGGCCCAAACCCGGATGCGCGGGCTATTCTTTGCGCGTCTCGCCAGGAGGGAGTCACGGCCGAGTGTCCTGTCATTGTGGTGGCAGCAGCGCTGGGCTACGGCGATGGCGACGGCTATGGTGCTGTGTCTTGCAGGGCTGGGTGTCCTGGCGGCTTCATTTAACGCGCTCCCCAGTGGCTTCTTCTATCCGGTGAAGGTGACGAGCGAACAGGCGAGACTCGCCCTGTCGACGTCGGACTACGAGCGGGCTGAACTCCGGTTTGAATATGCCGAGCGCAGGCTCTCCGAAATGACCACCATGGCCGATAGGGGAGATGCTGAAACGGCGGTGCTGCTGGCAGGTCAGGTAAATCAACTTATTCTGCAAACGGCCGCCAGTGCCTTATTCGGCCTCTCGGGAGGCGAGGGGGGCCCGTTGATACTGGCTCCTGCCACTTCAGATGCAACTCTTGCTCCGGTTGCCGTGCTCAACGAGGACCGGACTCAGTCGCTCGCGCTTCTGGAAAGCGTGCTTGCGGCCGCGCCCGACGACCTGAAACCCGATATTGAGCGACTGATGACCGAATTGTCGCGAGACTTCGACACAACAATCGCGTATCTGGAGACTAAGACGGCCTCCTGACGCTCGGTGTCCTGGGTCCCGTTTTCACCCGCTGCTATAATACCTGTACCTCATGTCATCAGAAGTTCTCTATCGCAAGTGGCGGCCCCAGACTCTCGCTGAGGTAATGGGGCAGTCATCGGTTACCACAACACTACTGAACGCCGTACGCACCAACCACGTTGGGCACGCGTATCTGTTTTGCGGCCCTCGAGGCACGGGGAAGACCAGCACCGGGAGAATCCTGGCGAAAGCGGTAAATTGCCTGAATCCTTCCGGTGGCGAACCGTGCAATGTGTGTGAGGCATGCGTGTCCATCTCCGAGGGCCGTTGTCTGGACGTCATTGAGATCGATGCCGCCAGCAATCGTGGAGTCGACGACATTCGAACGCTCCGGGAACGAGTGCACTACGCGGCAGGCATGGTGAGGCGCAAAGTGTACATCGTCGACGAAGTGCACATGCTCACCGACGCGGCCTCCAACGCGCTGCTCAAGACACTCGAAGAGCCTCCCGCGCATGTCATGTTCATATTGGCAACTACGGAATACCACAGAGTGCTGCCTACTATCGTGTCCCGGTGTCAGACCTTCCATTTTCGCCGTTTGACGTTGAACGCGATAGCGGCCAAGCTGCTCGTGGTATGTGCTCGCGAAGGCATCGAAGCATCGGATGACGTCCTCGCGGCCATTTCTCGAAGCGCGGGTGGCAGCCTTCGCGATGCGGAGAATGTTCTGCAACAGCTTGTGTCGAGCATGGGTGAGAGACTCACAATCGGCGACGTGCGCGTCGCGCTTGGCATCGCCGACGAATCGTACGTACTGCGGTTGGTCGGCACTGTTGGGAAGAACGACCTCCAGGGTGGTTTCCGGGTTCTGCATGAGGCGAGTGACGCAGGCGTCGAAATGAGACAGCTTGGCCGTCAGATAGTGTCGGCTTTACGCGACGCAATGCTGCTTCAATCGGGATGCGGCGACATCGTCGAGGGTGGAATTGAACGTCTTGGCGAACTCCAGTCGGCCGTGAATGGGGTGCCTCTGGAGCGGCTGGCACTGGTGGCGCGTCGGTTCGCCGAGACATCGGCCCGCGATGCGGCTCAACCATTGCTGGCTCTTGAATTGGCTCTGGTTGATAGCGTTCTTGACCGCGTTGCAGGGAGCGGGTTCGGCGAGGTTGCGGGCCCGGACGCGCCGGCGAGGAAGAAGACAGCCGAGCAGGTCGTCGAAGGCCCCGTTCGCGGCAGCCATGCCACGTCGAAGACACATGGCCATCAGGTCTCCGTTCGCGGAGAGCGACGCGTTGCATCGCCACCTGCACCTCCGGATACGACGCGTGTGCCGGCGCCTGCCGAAGTTGAGCCACCAGGTGCTGCATCGGACAGTCCGGAGTCTTCACAGGCACAGGTGGCGCCCCCGTCATCTGTTGCGGACCGAGGGCACCCGGATGAGAGCGTCGTCGAGGAAGCAGCCGCCGATTCAGCGCCGGCGAGCCCGGTTGAATCGGAGACGGCGGGCCAGGGCGAATTGGGCCGTGTGCGGGCATCATGGAAGGAGTATGTCGAGTCACTGCGGGGGCTCGGGTCCACCGGAAACCTCGACGCATTCCTGCGAAGCGCGTGTGAGCCCATCTCGCTTGACGAGGATGTGCTTGTGTTGAAATTCGCCTATGAGTTTCACAAGAGCAAGATAGAAGACCCGAAGTACCGCCACGTTGTCGAAGAACGGCTTGAGGAGTTCTATGGTCATCCGTTCAAGGTGTCGTGTGTGCTCGAGGCTTCACTGGAAGCAGACGCGGGCGTGCAAGCTCCGCAGGCGAAACGTCAGACAATGGTCGATGCGGCACTGGGGATGGGAGCGCGCCTCAAGAACCTGAAATAGGCGCCCCGCGAGAACGGGCGTCAGGAGCGAATATGTCAGTCACCGCTGAACCCATATCACGAGTAGTGCTCGCATTCAGTAGATTGCCGGGCATCGGTCCCAAGAGCGCTCAGCGTTTGGCCTATCATCTCCTTCAGATGCCGGATGCGGAACTTCAGGAATTGGCTGATTCGCTTCTGAAGCTCAAAGGGAGCCTCTCGATGTGTTCCAGGTGCTTCAACATCGCGGAAACCGATCCATGTAGCATCTGTGCCGACGCAAACCGCGATGCTTCCATGCTGTGCATCGTGGAGCGACCGGTCGACATCCCTCCGGTGGAACGTACGGGGCGATATCATGGCTACTATCACGTGCTGCACGGATGTCTGAATCCTGCCCGGGGAGTCGGCCCCGACGACTTGAAGATCGAGCAGTTGTTGCCCAGAGTCAGGGGCACTGCGGTTCGAGAGGTCATCCTGGCTACCAATCCCACGGTAGAGGGAGAGGCCACCGCGATGTACATCCGTCAGTTGGTCATTGGGTCCGGGTTGAGGGTCACCAGGCTCGCACGCGGTCTTCCCTTCGGAGCGGATATCGAGTACGCCGATGACATAACGCTTGGCCAGGCGATTGAGTCGCGCCAGGGTTTCTAGTGGCGGTCTATGGCTGGTTCCAGAGACTATCAGGTTGAGGGCATCGTAGTCAGACATGCGGAGACAGGTGAGCGAGACCGAATAATCACCCTCTTCACTCGCGACGAGGGCAAGCTCACGTTTCTCGCGCGCGGCGCCCGTAGACCGGGCAGCAGCCTCGGTCCCTGTGTCCAGATGCTGACGCGAGGCCGATTCCAGTGCGTAAGACGCCGTGCGCTGCATCTCATCGTGCAAGCGGCGGTCGTTGACTCCTACGCCACCGTCAAAGCCGGGTTGTGGGGCACCGCCTGCGGTCTGTATCTTGCCGAACTCGTGGACGCGGCGACCGTGGAAGGGGCACCGAACCAGCCCCTCTTCGACCTTCTGGTCGAAGCACTTGAGTTTGCCGATCAAAAAGGGGCGAGTGAAGCGCTGCTTCGGTTCGTTGAGATTCGAGTGCTTCAGCAGGTTGGATTCTGCCCATCTCTGCGTCGGTGCGTCGGCTGTGGAGCCGAGATTCGACCGGTCGAGAACGCGCTGAGCGCCACGCTTGGAGGTGTTCTCTGTCCCGAGTGTGCCCGGTCTGCACCTGATGCACAACCTCTCAGCCTGGATGCTCTGAAAGTATTGAGGTTCTTGCTGGCGAATTCTCTGGCTGTATCCTGTCGCGCCAGGCTTCAAACCGGGTTGGCCACCGAAGTCGAGGAACATCTGCACCGTTTTCTGGACAACGTACTGCAACGTGACGTAAGGTCTCGGGATTGGCTCAGGCGCCTTCGCAGTGAGGCACTGTTGACAGGCAGTAGTGAAGCTTCTACAATCGCCCGCAGACCTGAGTTGGAACAGTAGGGCGTCGTAGTCCTGACGATGCTCCCGGCGTCGGCAGTCTGGATGCCCGGCGATGATCAGTGTGTCGCCTTCTCATAGCAGTCTCGGCCGCAGGCTGAGAGTGTCTCTTCGGTAGCAATCGGTACACGACACGGTTTGCATTATGTACATAGTAGTGGTTGGCGCCGGTGCGGCAGGCTTCTATGTGGCGAGTCTCCTCTCGAAAGAGAAGCAGGAGATTGCCGTCATCGAGGAAGACGAGGAAATAGCGGAGCAAGTGCGCCGAACCCTTGACGTCAGCGTGGTGGTCGGCAATGCCGCCACTCCCCGCGTGCTGTGGCAGGCAGAGGTACAGCGGGCCGACCTGCTGGTCGCTGTTACTCGCGCCGATGAAACCAACATGATTACGTGTTTCATGGGGAAGGAACTGGGCGCCAAGAAGACTATAGCCCGGGTCCGCAACCCGGAATACTCAAGCTACCTGCTCGTCGGCGGCAAGTCCCCGTATGCGACCAGGAAGGTGGTGCGGCCCCGCAGTCTGGGCGTCGACCTGTTTGTTAACCCTGAGATTGAAGCAGCCCGTGAAATCGTGTCGATTCTCTCGGGGCTCTACGTCACTCCGATGGAAGAGTTTGCGGATGGCCGTGTGCAACTCCGCGAATTTAAGGCTGAAAGCGCGGCCGTCGTTGGCAAGCGGCTTGCCGACATACCATTTCCAAGGCCGTGCGTGGTTGTCATGCAGGAACGCGGCGAGCAACTGAGCGTTCCGTCAGGTGACGAAAAGGTTCAGAAGGGCGACCGTCTCTATCTGGTTGCCGCCAGGAAAGACATGGACCAGCTGGGAGCCATCTTCGAAGTGCCGCGGCGCTCGCCGCGAACCGTCGTCATTTTTGGAGGTGGCACGATTGGATTTCACGTCGCGGAGGCCCTTGAGATGCGCGGCGTGCAGGTGAAACTTGTGGAGAAGAACGCCGCGCGGGCTCAAGAGCTCAGCGCAAAACTCAAACGCACCGTCGTCATACAGGGAGGGCGTCCTGATCGGGATCTTCTCGTTGACGAAGGCGTCGCGCAATCGGATGCATTCGTGGCTGCCACCGGCGACGAGTCTCTCAATATCCTCGCGGGGTTGGTGGCGAGAGACGTTGGCGTGTCCCGCAACATCGTTGTGGTTGACGAGCCCGAGTACATTCCGCTCGCAGAAGCAGTAGGGGTAGACGTGGCAATGTCCCCCCTCCTACTCGTCGGCAGCCGCATCGCGCATTACATTCTGCACGGCGGTGCCGTGTCAGTTGCCCTCCTGGGCAAGGAAGATGCCCAGGTTATCGAGTTCATCGTAGGCTCGAACGCGCGTATCAGTAAACATGCGATAGGCGAGCTCGAGTGGCCGAAGAATGCGGTAATGGGCGCAATCGTGCGCGGAGATACCGTGATGATGGCGTCTGAGGCGACGACAATCGAGCCAGGCGACACGGTGATTGTCGCAGCCCTTCTTGACGAGATTCCGAACGTGGAGCGTCTCTTCAAAGCGCCGTGAGGATTCGACCTGTCCTCAAATACCTGGGTCTTGTGCTGGCGATTGTCGGCGCACTCCTGGTTTTTCCTCTGTTTTGGTCCGTTGCCATCGCCCACGATGGAGCGCACGTCAGTTTCATTGTCCCGATAGCCATCGCGTTGCCCGGCGGCTTGCTGCTCTTCCGCCTCATTCCGAAAGAGACACGGAGCCTGTCCCGGCGTGAGGGACTCGCGCTGGTGACCGGTACCTGGGTTGGAGGCGCGCTCGTGGGGGCGCTGCCATACATGATTTCCGGCACGCTCCCGGGATTCGCCGACGCATTCTTCGAAACGATGTCGGGCTTCACCACCACTGGAGCGACGGTCTTGACGACCATCGGCAGCCAGCCGCAGAGCATCCTCCTCTGGAGGAACTTCTCACAGTGGATAGGCGGCATGGGCATTATCACTTTCTTTGTTGCGTTGTTCCCGATGTTGGGAATCGGAGCTGCGCGCTTGTTCGAAGCAGAGATGCCCGGCCCGCAGAAGGAACGACTACGGGCGCGGGTCATCGATACCGCGCGTGCCCTGTGGATACTCTATGTGATCTTCTCGATCGTCCAACTATCCTTGCTGTGGATAGTAGCTGAACTGCCGTTCTACGACGCCATGAACATCACGTTCGGAACCATGCCCACGGGAGGTTTTCTTCATATCCAGGATAGCCTTGGAGCCTACGTTGACAACCCGTTCGTCATCACCGTGGTCACTGTGTTCATGTTGGGGGCCGGAGTTAACTTCGCACTGTACTTCTACGCGATTCGCCGCCGAACGCTGGGAGTACTGTTCGGCAATCCGGAGTTCCGTTTGTATATCGGCATCTTCGCCTTCTGCGCCGTTACCGTCACCGTCAATCTTGTCGCCGCAACGGGAATGGCGCCGGGAGAGGCCTTCCAGTACGCAGCGTTTCAGGTCGCGTCGATGCAGACAACCACCGGTTTTGCCACCACCGATTTCGATCTGTGGCCTTCGTATTCGCGGGGCCTACTGGTCGCACTGATGTTGGTCGGCGCTTGTGCCGGCTCGACAGGTGGCGGTCTCAAGACGGTGAGACTACTTGTGTCCGTCAAGTACGCATTCCGGCAGGTGGTGGCCGCGTTCAGCCCCCGGCTGGTGACCCCGCTCAAAGTCGGGGGAGACAGCGTCCCGGAGCCGATGGTCGCCGCCATCGTGGGAATGGCGTTGCTCTACGTACTGGCGCTTGTCGCGGGTTTTCTTATCATGAGCGCGCTGGGACTGGATGCCGTGACCGCCTTCACGGCGGTTGCTGCCACGACAGGAAACGTGGGGCCCGGGTTAGGCGCGGTGGGACCTTCCCTGCATTACGCATTCATTCCCGATGCCGGCAAGTTCGTGCTGTCGGCACTGATGCTTGTCGGTAGACTCGAATTCGTGACCGTGATGGCTTTGGCCAGTCGATCGTTCTGGAAATGGCGGTAGGGGAGATGAGCATGTTGACTAATCGGGAACAAGCCTTTACCATGCTTCGCCGTATGGAAATTGGAAAGGTCCTGGTACCCGTCAGTGGAAACGAGGTGGATGCGGAGGTTATTCGAATGGCCTGCGACCTCGCTGAGGATAGCAACGCATCCGTGTATGCGGTGTATGTCATTGAGGTCGAGAGAAGCCTGCCGCTGGATGCTTCTCTTGAGCAGCAGTCTGCCAGGGCGGAGGCGATTCTCAATAGTGTTCGGGCCGTGGCGCATGAGTTAGGCCACGAGATCGACACGGGCCTGCTGCAGGCTCGCGAGGCAGGTCCCGCAATCGTTCATGAAGCGAGCGAAGGCCGGGCTGACCTTATCGTCATGGGCGTGGGATATCGCCGGCGGCTGGGCGTCTTCGACATAGGAGACACTATTTCTCACGTGCTGAGGGACGCACCTTGCCACGTGGTGCTCTACCGTGCTGCCGCTGCACCTGGTGACCTTCCATGAATGTAGTCATTATGGGAAGCGGCAGAGTGGCATCGGAGTTGGCCACCCTGCTCGATCAGGAAGGTCACAGTGTCGTCGTCATCGACGTTGAGGCTTCCCAGTTTGAAAGACTCCCGCCAACATTTGGAGGCAAGACCCTGGTCGGGGATGCCACAGATGAGGAGGTGTTGCGGAAGGCGGGATTGGCCACTGCCGACGCGTTTATCGCTCTGACACGTGACGATGACCGGAACGCCATGGCCGCCCAAATCGCGAAGCATATCTTCGGAGTGCGCAAGGTCATCTGTCGAATCTACGATCCTTTGCGGGAGGAGTTCTACAAGACTCTCGGCCTGGAGGCAATCAGTCCGATAATGGTTTTCGCCCGACTTGTCAGAGGACGCCTCGAGGAGTGACTCCGTGTACATCATAATCGTTGGAGGGGGCGAGGTCGGGTTCTATCTGGCAAGAGAGTTCATAGATGGCGGGCACGAGGTGCTTGTCATCGAACCCGACGCCAAGCAGCGCGAAAGGCTGGAGGAGGAACTCGGAGACGTTACCCTGACCGGTGAAGGCTGCCGCATCCAGTGCCTCGACCAGGCCGGCGTGTCCCGCGCCGACGTCTTTATCGCCGCCCGTGACACGGATGAGAGTAACCTTGCTGCGTGCCAACTCGCCAAGCTGAAGTACCATGTGCCGCGCGTTGTCGCGAAAGTCAACAATCCGCGGAATCGCAACATCTTCCGCAAACTCGGCATCGAAGATATCGTTGACGTGGCAGCCCTTGTGTTGGAGAACCTGAAGGCACACATCCCCGTTTTCACTTTTGTGCGTGTCCTGAGCCTTGAAGCGGAAGGTATGGAAGTCGTGCAGGTGAGGGTGACGGAATCGTCACCTCTTAACAACAAGAAGCTTGGCGAGACCGCAGTTGCGTTCCTCGCTGAGTCCGCATGCGTGGTGAGAGCCGGAAGCAGCCCTCAGATGGCCGTCGAGTCCACCAAGTTGCTTGTGGGTGACAGCCTCATTTGCGTCGTGGCCTACGATAAGCTGGAGAAGCTTCGAACTGAAGTGGCGGAGCCTGGTCCCGCAGTCCCCTGATGCCCCCCGCCGGGGCAAGCGGGCTCAACTAGCCGACAGGCTCAGTTGAGCCGAATGCCGGGTCCTGCGCCAGCGCTACCTTCAAGCGTTGGTACATCGAAATCAGGCTTTCAGACAGAACACGGGTGCCTGTGAGCACCGGCATGAAATTGGTGTCGCCGAACCATCGCGGCACGATGTGCGTATGCAAATGCTGGTCAATGCCTGCACCGGCAACACGTCCCAGGTTGAGCCCCACGTTGAATCCTTCCGGGTTAATCGCACGCCTCAGTAGCGCGATTCCCAATTTGATCAGCTTCTGATGTTCGGCACTCTCTTCGGCCGTGACCGCCTCAAGGTCGGCCGTGTGCCTGAAAGGAGCAACCATCAGGTGACCTGGACTGTAGGGGAACGCATTCATGATGATGAAGTTGAGTTCCCCTCGGAAAAGGATCAGGTTCTTCTCATCATTACCGTCGGCGGGCGCGGCACAGAGGACGCACTCAGTGCTCTTTGCATGACGGATGTATTGAATGCGCCACGGCGCCCAGAGACGAGTCAGATATTCCGCTGTCGCAGCGTCGTTGTCCACGCGGACCTCCGTTTCTAGTCGAGATAGTCCTTGAGTTTGCGGCTTCTGCTCGGATGGCGGAGCTTGCGCAGTGCCTTGGCTTCTATCTGGCGTATTCGCTCTCGCGTGACGTTAAACTCCTGCCCAACTTCCTCGAGCGTACGCGCGTGTCCGTCTTTGAGCCCGAAGCGCAGTTGGAGAACGCGCTTTTCTCTCGGCGTGAGTTCATCCAGAACTCTATCGAGCTGTTCCTTCAGCAGCTCCTGGGTGGCAACTTCGGCGGGTGCGGGGCTCGTCTGGTCCTCGACGAAGTCTCCAAGACGCGTATCGCCATCTTCGCCGATTGGAGTCTCAAGCGAGATTGGCTCGTGGTGGAACAGGTCCATCACCTCTTCCACGCGCTCGGAGTTCATGTTCAAGCGCAGTCCAATCTCTTCGTAGCTCGGCTCCCGTTTCAACTCCTGGCTTAACTGGCGCGTGGTTCTGAGCAGCCGATTCATCGTTTCAACCATGTGAACCGGTATCCGGATGGTGCGGGCCTGGTCGGCGATGGCGCGGGTGATTCCCTGCCGGATCCACCACGTGGCGTACGTGCTGAACTTGAAGCCCTTGCGGTGCCGAAACTTCTCGACGGCGCGCATCAGGCCGATGTTGCCCTCTTGAATCAAGTCGAGGAGCGACATGCCGTGCCCGATGTACTTCTTTGCGATGCTTACCACCAGGCGGAGGTTAGCCTGAGTGAGGTGGTTCTCCGCGTGTCGCGCCTCCTGTTTCAAGCCATCGAAGTAACAGCGGAATTCTTCCTCATAGGGAGCAAGTATCTCCGCCAGTTCATTGTTTGCAACGAGCTGACGCAGATCGTCGATGCTATTGGAGTTGAGCAGTTCCATGGCGCGGGGGGGCAGCACACTGCTGTTAACGGACAGACTTACGATTGCTTCGTCCGATGCCGGGGCAGCTCTGTTGGTCTCCTCCTGGACGGCCGTGAGGAGGTTTGGCTTGATGTCGTTGTCTATTGCCGTTCGTAATTCAGGAACGCGTAGCAGTTCAGCCAACCCAAGCCCTTCGGCGATGCCGAGTTGTTGGCGAACGACCTCCAGCACGGGATATGTTCGTACGATGCGTCCGATGAGGTCAACCGTGAGGTCCACCGCTGAGAGTTCCACCTTGTGCTTTCTGAAGTGCGCGTCTTCGAGCTTGGCAAGATGGCGTCCTCGCTCGATTGCGCCGGATAACGTGCGCTCCTGTGCAGCGGTCAGCAGCGGTACCTGCCCTATCTCGCGGAGGTACATGCGGACAGAGTCATCGATTACTTCGTGGTCCTCGAGACTTATGAGTGTCTTTACGTCGTCGGCTACCAGCGCCAGGTTCGCCTCCTCAGAGGCGTCCGCATCTGTGGGGATGTCCGGCTCTTCGGTTTCTTCCTCTCCGTAGCCATCGGCCGTGGGGGCTACCGAATCGTCCTGGATATCTGGTGAGTTAGTATCTCGTATCATCTCCATGGATTAGCCTCGCTTCTCCCGTGCTCTGCGGTCTCGCTGCAGGAAGATCTGTTGAAGTGCTTCATTTGAAGTCACACCCGTCTGGTCCAGCGTCGCAAGCTCTGCTTCCAACCCCTGTTCTTGCCTTTGCTGCTCAAGCGTGGTCTCCATCATGAATTGATGGCGTTTTGCCTGGCGCTCTTGAAGGCGGAGAATGCACTCATCAAGTGCACGTTTCTGGGTTTCTTCATCACTGGGAATGCCAGGAGGGAAAGGTTTTGACAGCAGGAAGTCTAGATGCTCGACGAGGGTGACGTCAAGCGATGCGCGTACGTGGTCCATATCACCATCCTTCTGCCACGCGTCATACAGTTGGCGGTTCTCGGTGCTGTCGAAGTGCAGGCATTCAAGCCGCGCCGCCTGAGCGCGGAGGGCGGGATTGGTGAGGAGCAGGCACAGACAATACTCTTCAACGGTGCGTGATGGCGCGCGCGCGGGCGGCTTGACTGTCGAAGGCGGATTTCCTGCCCTGGTTGGAGGAGTGCTTCGTTCCACCCGGCGCAATTCGGCCATCAGGTCTCGCTCGGGCAACTTAAGTGCATGGCTGAGGCGGGAATAAAATCGTGCGCGGTCCATCGCATCCTCAAGCTCGGAAATGACTGGTTCGCAGGCTGCGATGAGTTCCCGTTTGCCCCGCGCCGTGCTGGTGTCGATGGATTTCACGAGTGTGTCAACGTAGAAGTCTACGTATGGCACGGCGTTGCCGACAAGCTCCTTCCACATTTCGGGAGCACCTATTATGAGTTCATCCGGGTCGCGGCCGTCCGGGAGCATGATTATCCGTATGTCCGCGTCAAGCACCGATCTCTGTGACTGTTTTCCCTTCGGTCCCAACTCGACAACTGACCGTTGGCCGAACGCTTCACGAAACCTTCCCGTAGTCTCTCGAATAGTCTTCATCGCGGCGGCGCGCCCCGCGGCATCACCGTCCAGCGCCAGGTAGATATTCTTCGTGATACGAGAAAGCGCCGCTGCATGGTGCTCCGTCAGCGATGTACCCATTGGCGCCACGACGTTGTCCCAGCCATGAAGATGCGCCTGTATCACGTCTGTGTACCCTTCCACGAGGATGATGCGGTCCTGCCGTCGAGCTGACGTCCGTGCCTCGTGGATGCCATACAGCACGCGACTCTTGTCGAATATCCGGCTCTGGGGTGAATTGAGGTACTTGGGTTCCAGGTCGCCAAGCGCACGGGCGCCGAATCCGATGACTTTGCCCGCCTCATCGAGGATGGGAAACATCAGGCGCTCGCGAAAACGGTCGTAGGTCCCGCCGTCTTCGCGTTGTATCAGCAGTCCTGCATCGATGAGTTCCTGTTCCAGGAAGCCACGGGAAAGCAACAGTTCCTTGAGTGTGGTCCAACCCGCCGGGCTGTATCCCAGGAGGAACGTGTTGCCACCGTCGCCGTCTATCGGGAGACTGCGCCTCACCGCATAGGCGCGGGCACCTGCGGCAGCGCTGGAGGTGAGCAGCAGGTCGTGATAGTAGTGTGCAGCAGTGTCAACCGCGGAAAGCAGCCGTTCCTTCTGCTCGTCACGTTCTTTCGCACGCTCCGATGGGGGCTCCAGCACTATTCCAGCGCGGGCGGCAAGCAATTGAAGGGCACCGTGAAAGTCCACGTTCTCCTTCCTCATGACGAATTCGAACGCATCCCCGCCGGTGCCGCAGGCGCCGAAGCAGTGCCAGGATTGGCGGTCAGGGAATACGAAGAACGAGCCGTGCTTCTCACTGTGAAAAGGACACAGGCCCTTGTAGTTCTTGCCGGCCTTGGTGAGTTGGACGTAGTCGGACACGACCGACACGATGTCGATTCGTTCTTTGACGTCGGATACTGTACTCATACGCTGAATCGGCCGCGTGGCCGCGGGAAGAGAGATGGAAATGCCGCGCCGTAGCCGGAGTGACCCACATCAGGATAGCACGCCATGTGCTTTGGGGGCGACTCCGCCCCGGGGTCGGCGGGGCTTACGGCCAGTCTAGCTGTCAACGAGTCCGAGCATCTCAAGTTGAGCTACGCGCATGCGAGTTTGCAGAACGACATCCGAATTGAGCGACATCGAGTCGATGCCGCACTGCACCAGATACTCGGCAAACTCGGGGAAATCGCTTGGCGCCTGCCCGCAGATGCCAACCTTCCTCGGCGGCTTGTGAGAGTGTGCCGAATCAATCAAGCGCTTGATGACCCGCTTTACTGCCTCGTCCCGTTCGTCAGATATCTTGGAGAGCGTCTCTGAATCCCTGTCGATCCCCAGCATCAATTGTGTCAGGTCGTTCGAGCCTATGCTGAATCCGTCAAACACGTCAGCAAACTCATCCGCGAGCGTCACGTTGGATGGAATCTCGCACATCATGTAGACCTCGAGACCATTTTCGCCCTGCACGAGTCCGAACTCTCGCATCACGTCGATCACCTTCTGGCCTTCGCGAGGCGTTCGGCAAAATGGAATCATGACCTTGACGTTGACCAGTCCCATCTCATTTCGTACACGCTTGATAGCCGCGCACTCCATGCCGAATGCCGGCTTGAACCTCTCGTCGTAATACCGCGACGCTCCGCGCCAGCCAATCATGGGGTTGCTCTCAAGCGGTTCGTAAAGATAGCCGCCGAGCAGATTCGCATACTCGTTGGTCTTGAAGTCCGAGAAGCGCACGATGACGTCATGAGGATAGAACCCCGCGCCAATCATCGCGACTCCCATGGCGAGATTGTCCACGTAGAATTGCGTCTTGCTGTCATATCCAGCCGTACGTTTGTCTATTGCACGGATGACACGGTCGATATGGGGGTCCGCCTTTGCGCGCTCCTTCAAGCGCTCATACTCAATCAGCGCCATCGGATGGATGCCGATGTAGGAGTTGATGATGAACTCCTCCCTGGCGAGTCCCACTCCATCGTTCGGAATCTGCCCCTTGATGAACGCCTCGTCGGGGATGCCCACGTTTATCATTACGTGGGTGCGCGGCCGGGGCACGTTCTTCAGTTCAACCTCTTCAATGCGGTATTTCAGTTTCCCGCGGTACACTTTGCCGCGTCCTTCCGAACAGTCAACCGTCACGTTGTCAGCGTGTGCAAGTGCCCGCGTTCCCGTGCCGGTCCCGATGACGCACGGAACGCCCAGCTCGCGGCTGACGATGGCCGCATGACAGGTTCGTCCTCCCTGGTTCGTAACGATGGCGCCGGCTATCTTCATGATCGGTTCCCAGTCCGGGTCCGTCATCACGGTCACCAGAACTTCGCCCTCCTGGAAGTCCTGTATCTCGGACGCGTTCGCGATAACCCGCACCTTGCCTTGTCCTATCTTCATGCCTACCGACTCGCCGGTGACAAGCAACTTGCCCGGTTCTTCCAGAACGTACGTCGTGAGAACCGCAGCAGTGGCACGCGCATGCACGGTTTCCGGCCTGGCCTGCAGAATGAACAGACTGCCGGACTGTCCGTCTTTGGCCCACTCGATATCCATGGGTTTGCCGTAGTGGTCCTCAATGGTGCACGCCCATTGCGCCAACTGGAGCAGTTCATCATCAGCCAGAATGAAACGCTCCCGGTCCCGCGGGCCGACCGGCGCCTGGCGCGTACCGCGGCCACTCGCCCGGTAGATGAGCTTCTGAGTCTTCGTACCGAGCCGCTTCTCGATGATGGCCCGGTAGCCTTCGCGCAGTGTCGGCTTGAACACATAGAACTGGTCCGGGTTAACCGTGCCCTGGACCACGTTCTCGCCCAGTCCGTAGGCGCCCGTAATGTATACCGCTTCTTTAAACCCTGACTCAGTGTCAATTGAGAACATCACGCCCGAACAGGCCAGGTCCGAACGAACCATCTTCTGGACGCCCACCGAGAGGTAGATATCAAAATGGTCAAAGCCTTTGTCCTCGCGGTAGGAGATAGCGCGGTTCGTGAAGAGCGAGGCGAAGCACATGCGCACCTTGGACAGCAGGTCTGAGGTGCCGGTGACATTGAGATAGGTTTCCTGCTGGCCGGCAAACGACGCATCGGGCAGGTCCTCGGCGGTCGCGCTGCTGCGAACTGCGACATCGACCTGGCTGCCGTATTCCTGCTCCATCAATGCGTAGGCCTCGATAATTTCCTGCTCGAGCGTCGGCGGCAACGGCGCATCCGTGATGGCCTTCCTGACCCGCGCTCCCCGAGATGCCAACCCCTGCATGTCGCGCGTGTTGAGGCCATCCAGGATATCCCGGATTTGCCTGTCGAGACCGGCTTCCTCCACGAAGTAGCGGTATCCATCGGCCGTTATGGCGAATCCTGATGGGACGCGCACGCCCTTGCGGTCGAGTGTCTGAAGCATTTCCCCCAGAGATGCGTTCTTGCCGCCCACCAGCGCGATGTCAGTAATGCCGACCTCATCGAGTCTCTTGATATATCGCATGAGATGTAACCTCCCTGTGGCCGCAGCGCCCCGCGGAACGCCGCGCGGCCCAAAGCGGGGACGATGACTCGCCGATTATAGAGGACAGGACTTCGTGGGGCAACCGAGGTAGGCGCGGCGAATTGATTCGGCCAGATGGCACTGTGGTATCATAACGTTAGCACGTTCCTGTTCCTCGAACGGTGGCCAGAGGGGTGACACATGGTCGAAATGACTATCGACAGCATTCGAGTAAGCTTGATGAACTACCAGAGGGTAGTCATCCTCAAAGAGAAGTACTCTAATCGCTATCTTCCCATCTGGATCGGTCCGGCGGAAGCTGACGCGATTGCGGTCAAGCTGCAGAACGTCGAATTGGCCCGTCCGCTAACTCACGACCTGTTGCAGTCAGTCATAGCGTCGCTTGGCGCCACGCCTCAGTATGTCGTTGTGAATGACCTGCAGAAGGATACGTTCTACGCCAAACTTGCGCTCAAGCTGAATGCCGAGGACATAGAAGTCGACTCCCGGCCGAGCGATGCGCTGGCTCTCGCCGTGCGCGCCGAAGTGCCCATCTACGCCGAAGAGGCCGTACTCGCCAAGGCAGGCATCACGCTTGACGAAGATACGGGCAAGCCTGTCAACGAAGGCAAGGTTGACGATCGAGAGATGGAAGGGCTGTCGGCGTTCAAGGACTTCATCAGCAACCTCGATCTTGAGGACTTTAAGCGCCGCAAGTCGTAGCGTTGCGCTGATGCCTTCTACCTGCTGGGCGGATACGAAACCGCGACCTGGCGCTGCGCGGCATGGTTCGCCTGCTCGAAGTACCGTCCCGAAGATAGCTCGCTTGGAAACGCTGTCTCTACTTCGATATAGGCCCTCGGGCTCTGGTCCACGACGCCGTTAAGTGAAAGGCAGGTGTGGTTCTCTGCGAGGACTTCCGCCGGAGGACCGATAGTGCTGCGGTCCACTGTGGAGGCCGGGGTCAATCACTGGAGAACGAAGGCACCAGCCAGACCGATTGTGTTGTAGTGGCCTCCAGGACGGTGCTTGCGATTCGCCCCATAACCCACGCTTCCATCGGCGAGTTGCGGTAGCTGCACATTGCTATCAGAGTGCATCGTCGCTTGTTTGCGCGAGCCAATATCTCGTGTGCCGCCTCTCCTGCCCCGACATCGTACGATACCGTCGCCTTGCTGTGCGCCAGCGGTGCTGCCAGGCCTTCCAGGTACGTCCTCGCCGAGTGCGCTGCCCACTCGTCGTTTCTTTCCTTGAACGGGACATAGTCGAGCCCGCCTATCGTTCGCACATGTATTCCGGGTTCAACTACCTGGAACAGGAACAACTCGCATGGCATTCTGCTGGCGATCGCCGTAACCGTGGGCATCACGGCCGCGCTTCTCTCCGAGCCGTCGAGGGGGACAATGATGCGGCTGAAGATGCTTTCGTGCTCCGGCGGGTCCTTGGTTCGCACAACCAGAAGGGGGATATGCGTGTGCCTGAGCACTTTGTCTACAGTGCCCCCCAAAGACCAGCGGTTGATTCCCGAATGCCCGTGAGATGACATGACCACCAGTTCCACCTTGGCGGAACCGGCATATGTCAGAATTTGCTCGGCCGATGTGCCGAAGGTGACGACAGTCTTGATCGAGAGTGGAGAACCGGCGCGTCCGGTACTCAGTTCGGCTGCCTTCCGGTTCATATACTCTGTGCACGCTTGATGATCGTCTCGATTGCCCGGCTCGCACACGCCGACGAGGTGTATCTCCGAGTTGAACGCTTCAGCGATTTCCGTGACTGCCGGAAACACCTGTTCCGCGAGCTTGGAGCGGTCGAGCGGCACCAGGACTTTCGCGAACATCTCTCCTACCTCCTCGGTTGTGTCACGGGCATGTGTTCTGTGGTGCCTGAGACCAGTACTAGTACTTCACGAAAAGCAGAATGTTGCATAGGGCGATGGAAATTATCATCGGGGGAATCGCATACTTGAGATACCTTCCCCAGCCGATCGGGTAACCTTCACGCTCCGAAACCGCCGTGCCCACCACATTGGCAGAGGCGCCGATCGGGGTGGCATTGCCGCCGATGTCGGTTCCCAACGCAAGAGCGAAGGCCATGGGAGTTAAATGCAGACCCCGGAGTCATTGCCAGGTGGCTCACCACGGGTACCATCGTAGCGGCAAACGGGATGTTGTCGACAATTGCTGACGCAAAGGCGGACAGCCAGAGGATGATGGCCATGACTGACGATAGACTGCCTCCCGACATCCCCCCGATTTGCTGGGCTATCAGTTTCTGCACGCCCGTTTCTTCCAATCCTCCAACGCAGACGAACAGGCCGATGAAGAACAACAGAGTCCGCCAATCGATCCTCTTCAGTACTCTGCCGGCGTCTTTTCCGGTTGCCACAAGCGTCAGGGCCGCGGCGATGACGCCGGTCGTGGCAACGGAAATACCAATGTGGGCGTGCGCAATCAGGAGCCCTATGACGCCAACGAATATTCCGGTGTGAATCACGAACAGAACAGGGTTGGTGATGGCCTCTGCGGCATTCGGATAACCTCCGACCGGCACTCCGGAGTTGGCGCTCATGGAGGCCGCAAACTGTTTCCGCAGCACCAGGTAGAAGTACACAATGGCTACAACCATGCATACCCAGGCTATCGGCGCAATCCCTCGAACGAAATCAATGAATGTGTATCCGAACGACGTGCCAATAATGATGTTTGGGGGGTCACCAGACATGGTGGCGCTGCCTCCGGTGTTAGAGGCGAAAATCACAGCGATGATGAGGGGCACGGGGTCGAACTTGAGCAGGCGCGCAATCTCCACGATGACCGAGGCGAGGAACAGCATTACCGTGATGCTGTCGATGAACATCGATAGGAATCCCGCGAGGAACATGAAGCTGATCAAGATCAAGATGACGTTGTAGCGGACAATTCTGGCCATGCCCAGACACATCCATCTGAAGAATCCGACCTTGGCCAATCCTTCCACCATGATCATCATGCCCGCGATGAAGACGATGGTCTGCCAGTTGATGCCATGGGAGGCAACGCCTCCTTCGCGGGGCAACCAGAACCTCAGGTCAAAGAGCTGTCCCACGTTCAACACGTTACGCACGTGTGAGGGATCGCCCATTGCGATGAGGAATACAACGACGAGAACGAGAAGGGCCCCGCCCAGCGCAGGAATATATCGATGGACCTTTCCCCAGGTAATGACGCCGAACATGACGAGAAAGATCGTCACAGCGAGGACTTGGGCCAGCGTCATGAAATAGTCCTCCGGTAACGCGGGAGAAGTGCGCATGGTCTCATCGCGCGCGAGACAGACAGATTGCTCGGGACGCAAAGGTGAGTTGAGCTATGTGGGCATGAACAATGTCTTGCCGACACGGCGGACGTCGCCGAACAACCACGCGTGGAGGTAAGGTTGCGGAAAGCGTGCGGATACCGCATTCCGGTGAAGCGCAACCAGGCAGTGTTCTGAGGCCTTGAGAGGCCGCAGGAGCTTCTCTGCAGACCGCAAAGCGCCGGTAGCGCCAGTACAGACAGCGTCGACGGCCCGAATTACGCCGGAGCGGCTATGATGGGTCGACGGACCTGGAAAGGATGTTGAATGCGGGGGCTGCGACGGGGCTGACCGGGCCATGGATGTGCGCGTATGACGGGGCGAGTTGCCGTGCCGCTGTCGGCCGACCCGTGCTGGCGGTTCGATTGGTGGCACAAGTTCGGGCGACACTGCGTGGAATGCCTGGCCCGAAGCAGGGTTACGCAGGTACAGACGTGGCCGGTCCGATGTCAGCCAGGAACGCTCTGCGGCTGACGACGATGGACAGCACGCGTGCGATTGCTGCACGGAGGCCGGGCGAGGTGCGGAATCGTGCCGTTTACCGGGGCGCTTGACGTCGCGCGCGTTAGTGGATTCTACGACGGGACCCCCTTTGGGACTGGCATTATCTGCGGGACAACCGCACATGTACCCTCCACACGCCAAAGAGTTCACGTGGCGGGTAGTGTGCGCCAGTCACCGTGACGGTCGCATCATCGGGGAAACGCCACGCGGCAAACGATGGGTCGCGCGGACAATGGAGTGCAGTGCTGAAAGAGCAGAGGAGAGACTACACGATCTGGAGCCTGACCCGTGTCTCTTCCTTCGCAGCCTTGACTCTCAGGAGGGTGCGCATGGCTTCAGCGACCCTGCCTTGCTTTCCGATGACCCTGCCCTTGTCTTCGGGAGCAACTTCAAGTTTGAGAATCAGGCCTTCTTCGCCATCCTCTGTGGTGATGGTCACCTTGTCTGGATCGCTGACGATGGACTTGACGATGTACTCGATTAGTTCCTTCATCGCTTCTCCTTGAGCGCGGGATGTCAGCCTGAGAGCTGGCTGGAGCCGGCGGTGATTCCTGCTTTGGTGAGAAGGACTGCGACAGTCTCAGAAGGTCTGGCGCCACGAGACAGCCAGAGAGCAGCTTTCTCGCGGTCAATCTGAACCATGGAGCGGTCCTTTTGAGGGTCATAGTGCCCTATGACCTCAACGATGGACCCATCTCGCGGCGCTCTGCTGTCTGCCACCACGACTCTGTACACGGGCTTGTGGGTTCTGCCTACTCGGCTAAGTCTTATTTTTACCATAATTGCCGCCTAATTATTCCCTATTTCGGTTCGTTTGTCAACGAGAGGCTACTCGCCTGTACGGGCCGAGAAAGCATACTGGCTGGTGGTGCGGAGCTTCCTGCGAAGCAGGCCCAGTTGCGGCCGGTATAACCGCAGTCTGCCTGGCCGCTCGCAGGTGAGCGGCATGCCCAGCACCGTAGTTACGACTTTGAGTTCTGCGTCCGTTGGGCAGAGTACGATGGCCTCGGATTCATCTCCCGCCATTTCGATGATGATAGGAAGAAGGAGTTGCTCACGCTCGTCCTCAGTCAGTAGTTCCGCGAGATAGCGCAGTTCGGCACGCTTGAACAACTGGTCGGTCCCGTCGGTGCACGGGACGGAAGGCTGGTCATCGGCCAACAACTCGGCCAGGCTGCGACGTCGCCGGGGAAGCCCCGAATTGACGAGACGCAATTCTCCGCTTAGCCACCCCTGCAGGAGCTTGTCGTAGCCGGATTCCGGAAGCTGGTGAGCAACATCCCCGTTCACGTGGTTCTAGCCTTCTTTCCTCGCCAGCAGCACCTTGACGCGCTTGAGCCTTGCCTTCTCCTCGCGGTCTCGTTCTTCGAATTTCATCGTAAGAAAGCGAATAGTCACCTGGAGGCTCGGGATGACGATGTACTCGAGTGCGTTGGTGATTCGCTTCGTGCGGTTGATTTCTGCACCCAGCAGTTCCAAGCCACGTTGCAACTCAGCCAGTTCGATGATGGCGCGCAATGCCTCACGGGCGGCATCTGACGCACTGTCGACAAGAGATGACGTCTGCGTCAGGTTGTAGCCTCGCAAGCCGCCTGATGGCTCATTCAACTCCAGAGATGGCAGTCGAATGCCGGCGACGCCACGCGGGCCCGCCGTAACGCTGATGTCAGCTTCGCAGGCTACCAGCTCTTTCTGAAGGGCGACATATCCATGGTATCCACTGGCGATAGTCATGGCTTTGTATGCTTCGTTCATCGCAGAGATGGTCCGATGCTTCGCGGTCACCGTCTCGCGTGCTGCCTGGAGGAATTCCATCGTAAGGATGGACAGCCTGTCCTTGACGATCTTCTGCACCCTCTGCGACAGCTTGAGGCGGCGTTTGAGCTTGACCAGCTCGATCTTGGTGGGTCGTACTTTGATGAGGTGTGCCATAACGTCCTACTTCTTATCGCTGCCGGCGGTTTCGTGTTCGTGTTTCGGGAGATACTTCTTGATGAAGTCCTCCTTAATGAGCTTGAGGTCTTCTTCCGGCAGGGTGGAGAACAGTTCCCAGCCGATCCCGAGGGTGTCCTCGATCTTGCGTTTGTCCTGCTCTCCCTGGGCGATGAATTTCCGCTCGACTTCATCCGCGTTGGTCAGATACAGGCGGTCGCGGTCGCCCAACGCGTCGGCACCGATGATAGTGGAAATCTCCCTTAGGTATATGCCTTCCGCGTAGGACGCGTAGAGTTGCATGAATACGTTGTTGTGATCCTCGCGTGTCTTTCCCGGTCCGATGCCTTCCTTCATCATACGTGACAACGAGAGGAAGACATCAATAGGAGGATAAACGCCTTTGCGTTCCAAGTTACGGGAAAGCACTATCTGTCCCTCGGTAATGTACCCGGTCAGGTCAGGAATGGGATGAGTGATGTCGTCGTCCGGCATGGTAAGGATCGGCATGATGGTGACCGAACCTTCACGGCCGATGATTCGTCCCGCCCGCTCGTATATCTGAGCAAGATCGGTGTACATGTATCCGGGATAGCCACGCCTTGAAGGAATTTCCTCACGCATCGAGGACAATTCTCGAAGTGCTTCGCAATAGTTGGTCATATCGGTCAGGATGACAAGGACGTGCATGTCGTGTTTCCAGGCGAGGTATTCCGCCGCGGTGAGAGCCAGTCGGGGAGTTGAAATACGCTCGATGGCGGGGTCCGATGCGGTGTTGATGAAGGCAACCGACCGTTCAAGGGCGCCGGTTCGCTCCAGGTTGTTGATAAAGAATGACGCGTCGTCGAAACTGATACCGATGGCGCCGAACACGATAGCGAACTTCTCATCGGTTCCCTTCACCGTTGCCTGCCGGATAATCTGCGCCGCAATACGATTGTGGGGCAGCCCGGAACCGCTGAAGATGGGCAGCTTCTGTCCGCGCACGAGCACGTTCAGTCCGTCGATCGCCGAAATGCCGGTCTCGATGAACTCCGCGGGGGGCTGCCTCGCCGCTGGGTTTATGGATTCGCCGTTGATGTCCAGATACTCGTCCGCAATTACGGCTGGTCCGCCATCCAATGGTTTGCCCATGCCGTTGAAGATACGCCCGAGCATATCCATCGACACCGGCAGCCGCAGGGTCTCTCCTTTGCAACGGATAGTGGAGCCTTTGAGGTCGACTTCACTTACCCCGCCGAAGACCTGTACCACCGTCGCATCATCGCTGATGTCGATTGCCTGGCCGCTACGGATCTCTCCGTTACTCAGCACAACATCAACAATCTCGTTGTACTGCGTACCCGGTATCGCTTCGGCGATGAGCAACGCGCCCTTCGCCTTGTTAATCTGTCTGCCTTCCCTCACATAGAGTCCAGTTGGATCCATGGGCTTCCTCCTTAATCGTGCAAACGGGATGTGGAGTTCCTACGCTCGCTTGTGGGCCACCAGCGTCTCATCCATCTCCGCCCACAGTTCAGCGTTCTTCTCCGTGAACTCCTCATTGAAAATCTCTTTCATTCGGGCTATGCGGTACACGATCGGCGAGTTGCGGATGGTATCAAACGCGATACCGCCGTTCAGCATATCCTGAGCCATCTCGTGGAACTTAAGGATGCTCTTAAGCATCAAGCCCGCTTTGTTTGGCGTGCAATAGGTGTCGGCATCGTTGTACGCGCTCTGTTGCAGGAAGTCTTCCCTGATCATCCTGGCAACCAGCAAGAGCAACTTATCACTCTCCGGCAGGGCCTCCGGACCGACGAGCCTGACGATTTCCTCAAGCTCCGCTTCCTGTTGGAGGATGCGAAGACCGCGTCCGCGCGTCTCTTCCCAACCGGGGTCGAACTTGTTCCACCAGTCCTTGACTGCGTCGACGTACAGGCTGTAGCTCTGCAGCCAGCTGATAGCGGGGAAGTGGCGCTTATTGGCCAATCCGACGTCAAGTGCGTACAAGGCGTCGACGATGCGCAGGGTATTCTGGGTGACCGGCTCGCTGAAATCCGCCCCGGGCGGGCTCACCGCGCCCGCAATAGTGACTGAGCCGGTGCGTTCGGGACTGCCCAGACAGTCCACCATGCCGGCGCGCTCATAGAAGCCTGCGAGTCTGGAACCCATGTAAGACGGGAAACCTTCTTCACCGGGCATCTCTTCAAGGCGGCCACCCATTTCACGCATTGCTTCGGCCCAGCGAGACGTGGAATCGGCCACCAGTAGCACGTTGTAGCCCATGTCGCGGAAGTACTCGGCCATGGTCACGCCGACGAAAATGCTGGCTTCACGCGCTACGACCGGCATATTGGACGTGTTGGCGATGAATATCTCTTTCTCCAGGAGCAGGCGGCCTGTCTTAGGTTCCTTCAATTCCCTGAAGCTGTAAAGCACGTCCGCCATCTCGTTGCCGCGTTCACCGCATCCAACGTAAATGTTCAGTTTCGTTTCGGCCCAGCGCACGAGCTGCTGCTGTGTGACGGTCTTCCCGGTGCCGAAACCGCCCGGAATGGCCGCCTTGCCGCCCATGGCAAGCGGGAACATGTAATCGAGGATGCGCATCCCTGTCGTCAGCAGACCGGAGGGATTCTGCCGCCTGAGATAGGGTCTTGGCTTGCGTACCGGCCACTCTTGCATGAGTGTCAATTCGCGCTTCTTGCCATCCTTCTCGACAACCGCAATCGTCTCTTCGACGGTGAAGTCGCCTTTCATGATTGACTTGAGCGTGCCGGACACTCCCCAGGGCACCATAATCTTGTGTTCCACAAGGAACGTTTCCGGAACCGTGCCCAGAATGTCGCCGTATTTGACCTCATCGCCGACTTTCATTGTCGGTGTAAATTGCCACTTCTTATCGCGCGGGAGGGCGACAGCCTTGACGCCGCGCTTGATGAACGCTCCGGAAGTCTCAACCAATGTGAGCAGCGACTTCTGAAGACCATCGTAGATCGAGCCCATCAGTCCCGGGCCAAGCTCGGCACTCAGGATCCGGCCGGTAGGACGCACCTCTTCGCCGGTCCTTAGACCGAGAGTCTCCTCGTGAGCCTGAATAATCGCCTTGTCGCCCTCGAGGCCAATCACCTCTCCGACGATGCCCTCTTCGCCGATTTCAACAACTTCGTAGACTTGCGAGCCTCTCATCTCATCGGCGATGACCAGAGGTCCGGATACTCTCCAGATTTTACCCATGTCTGTAACCTCCTAAGACTGCTCCGCTCGCTTCTAGGCGGATCGGATTGTCGGCTATATCACGATGTCGAATCCGAGGAACTCCCGGCTGAACTGCCGGTAGTAGCCGACGACATCCGGATGCTGAGTTCCGCGTTTTGATGGCACCTCAACGATTACCGGCAGTACGTTCTTACTTTGCCGGTAGTGCGACACCGTGTCGCTCGCCATCTCGGCGAATTCTTCAAGCAACATGACAACGCCCACTTCGGGGTCGCCCATGTACTCCTGCAATGCCGTGCGAATATCGTCCGCGGCATGACGTTCGCTCTGGACAACGTGCGTCTTGCGCACGCCTGCCAGGCGTAGGGTGCTCACCAATTCCAGGTCACCGATGACGGCAACCTGCAGATTCTGTATTGAACTTGTACTCATAGCAGCAAGTACCTCTTAACCTCTTCGACTGCGACGCCATCGTAGATGGCCTTCAGGATGAGCCTGAGGTTCCGGACCTCGGTGTCTTTGAGAATGAGGTACCAGGCCATTACCAGCGGCGACAGCACTCTGGGCGAAAGAAGATCACGCAAAGTGGCGAACTTGTGCCGTTCAATCACCTCATCTACTACGGTGACAGACTTCGTCTTGTCATATGCGCTGGCAATCTCATTGGCGATATCGCGGTATTGAGGAAGGTCGATGCGGCGAGGGACGTCGGGAAGCTTGTAGGGAAGGACGTCGCGAAGCATCTTTTCCTCGATTATGTAGCCGTCTGAAATGAGGAAGTCTCCGGCCGCGGGGCCGATGCCCTCCACTACCGCCCGCGATACGATGCCGAGATTTGCGAGGTCGATAACCATGCCGTACGCCTTGGCTAGCACGGCCCCCTCGCGAACGTCGCGCGACACCTTCATCAGGCCGTGATAGTACTCACTCTCCAGTGCAGACTCCACGGCAATCTTGGCTTTCACGCCGCCGGCCGGGTCATAGTTCTTCACCGCCGGCGCAAAGTCGGGCAGCCGGCTGCGAGTCAGCACGTCGGCCACGTCCTGTACCGTTTCGGATGATTGCAGATCCGCGGACAAGCCGCCATCATGTATCACGCCGAGGGGCAAGAGCGGCGTCTTCTCTCCGGTCACAATACCCTGGAGAGTTGACTTGACGTTTGCCACGTCGAACTTGACGACGTACGCTCTCGACACCTTGCGCATGTCGCCGGGCATGTATCTGAACGCCTCGACATGCGCGATGCGCGCAGCAAAGTATTCCCACAGGGCCCGGTCGATGTCATCGAAGGTGCGAACACTCACTCCCTCGAGATAGGAACCGATGTCCGTCTCGCGGATAATGCCGAGTGCATCGCTGACGTTTGTCGCGCGTGACATACGGTCGATGTGAGTTCCGCCGACCATCTTCGGCTCCTCTGCTTTGAGGTAGGCCGACATATATGCGTTTCTTGGGTCGAGCACCATGCGCTCCTTACCTGGTTAATCGTCAGAACAATTTCTTGCTGATCTCGGGAAGAATCCTTGGCAGTAACATTTCGAGTCGGGTTGTGTACGTGTTGTCAACGCTAAGTGTCTTGTCGCTGTTCTCAATGATGACACCGCCCGTGCAATCGCAGGCGTTCACTTCCGATACCACGGCGGACAACTTCTTGTCTGCCTTGACGATCTCCTGCGCAAGCGGGAGGTCCTTCTTTGATACCGAGACCGTGAATTTCTGGTCTCCGCCCAGCCCCTGCACTGCATCGCCAATGAGGAAAGCCAGGGACTCGCGAGAAACCGTGGCCGTCTGCAACGTGGCGCGAGCCTTCTGCACGATCTCATCGAGGACGGCCGCCTTGGCGTTTGCAACCTTCTGGCGTGCCTGCATGGCGTTCTGAGCCACAATGCGGGCGGCCTCTTCTTGCGACGCCGCCAGGAGGCGCTTCTTCTCGGCGTCGAGCCTGGTGTCTCGTTGCACGCGGGCTTTGTCGAGTTCTTTCTTTGCTTCTGCTTCTGCATCGCTGACTATGGCGCGGGCATCCTCCCGCACTTTGTCAACTACCGCTTCGCTGATTGTCTGCATTTGCTCAGCTCCTCGATGGACAGGTTTCTAGAATAGCCCCAGCATACTGAGAGCCATGATTGTGAAGACCAGGCCGAGAACGCCCAGAAGCTCAACAAACACAGCGAGCATCATGGCATTCGTGAGTATCTGTCCCTTGGTCTTCGGGAGCAGAGAGATACCCGATGCGCATACAGCGCCCTGGTAGGCGGCGGATACCAACTCTGCGGACGCCGCGATGAGTCCACAGGCGAATACCGCGAAACCTGCGCCGGCCGGATCGGCCATCGTGGATATCTTGGGGATGACCGTCGTCAGGATCAGAATCAGGATGATAAGCCCGTAGAAGGTCTGTGTCATAGGCAGAGACACAAGAACAATCACGTTCCTGAGCTGACCGGGCTCCTCGGCAAGCGTTGCGGCCGCCGGTGCGCCAGCCCAGCCCAGACCGATCGAGGAACCTGCCAGGCCTCCGGCCAGGGCCAGGGCTCCACCCAGCACAGCCAGGGATTCAGGACTGATTAACATCGTACACCTCCGAATCTAGGTTCATTGATTCCGTGTGTGGTGCTACATGAGCCCCAGCATGCTGAGGGCCATAATGCTGAATACAAGTCCCAACACCGCGAGCAACTCGACGAAGACCGCGAGCATGATGGCGTTGGTGAGAATACGGCCGCTCGTCTTCGACAGGACGCAGATGCCGGCCGCGCAGACCGAGCCCTGAAAGGCTCCGGAAACACCGAAAGCCATCGCCGCCATCACCCCGATGGCGAAGACGGCGAATCCCGCTCCAGATGGATCGGCCATCGCTGCGAGGGCGGGTTGGACGGTGGTAACCACAAGTATGAGGAAGATGAAGGCATAGAAGGCGCGCGACATCGGTAGCGCCGCCAGGATAATCACGTTGCGGAGTTGCTTTGAATCCTGTCCCAGCATGGCGGCGCCGGCGGCGCCGGATATCGCGATGCCGAGGGACGAGCCTGCGAGGCCCCCCGCAAGTGCAATGCCTCCACCAAGAGTTGCGAGCGCTGCTGTATCTATGAGCATTTCTCTCTCACTCCGTTCAAGCCCGAGCCTTCACCGGCACAAGTTCACGCTTGCGCAGACGCAACGGGCTGTACTGCCTGCCGCCGCCCTCGTAGAACTTGAACAGAAACTCCACGAAGCACAGTCGCAGCGAGTGAACGAAACAGGTGATGGAACTCAATACCAGGTTCAATGTGTGCCCGAAGAGAAGGATAAGAATGATAACCAGCGTCCCGACCACCAGGCGGATGAAGCCCGCCGGCAGCATATTGGCAATAAGGAGCGACATAAGGTTGAAACAGTACGCCAGGAAGTACGTGGCAAGGCCAACTCCCGCAAGTCGCGCGTACGACATAACATCGCCCAGGATGCCGGTAATATCGAAGATCCAGAAGATGCCGCCCAGGAACGTGCCCTTCTCCATGACAGACGCGATGATGATGAGCACTATTGCGACGCCCACAATATAAAGAAGTATGGAGTAGGTACCTTCGGAAAGCGGCAATAAGTCGGAGCCGATGAAGTGCATCATCCAGGGGATGCCGGCAATCTGCAGTATGAACAGGCCGAGCCTGCCGATAACCAGATAGCTCTTCTTCTCTCTGATGCCCCGTATGAACATCAGGATGTGTCCGATGTTGACGTGAACCAACCCGATTCCCAGGGCCAGGACGATGAACGTCATCGTGTCGAGGTAAGCGCCCTGGACAGCCTTGGAGATTGCCAGGTTGGGAGCATTGAAGAACTTCGAGAAGAAATCGCCGAAGTAGGTGCCGGTCAGAGCACCAACGACGATGGCGCTCCCCGCGCTCATGTACAAGAGTCGCTGGAACACCTTGAAGCCCTCTCCCTGTGAGTCTTCCACGAGCTTCGGAAGCGCGTATTTGACGAGCAACAGAAGCAGGAGGCCATAGGCAGCGTCGCCAAGCATGACGCCGTAGAAGAAGGCAAATGAGTAAGCGATTATCGGAGTGGGGTCCCACTCGCGGTACTTGGGCGTGCCGAAGAGGTTGACGATAATCTCGAAGGGCTTCAGGATGTTGGCGTTGCGCATCTTGGTTGGCGGCTGCTCTTCCCTGGTGGGGGGTCGAGTGTCGATGTAGACATAGCCGACCTCTTCGCGCAGGTCTCCCGTCGCCGTCTGCACGGCACTGTCGGGGACCCAACCCTCGATGAGCGTAACGTACTTGGCCTCACAGGCCTTCTCAAGCACTCCGAGTCGATCGTTCTCAGCGAACAGGGCTTCACGCAGCAGGACGAGCATCTCGATGTTGTCCATCGTCTGCTTCTCGATATCCTGGCGAATGACGGCAACTTCGCCGTCTATGCGAGTTGCCATCTGATTGTCCTTGGCCGCGAAGGCCTTCAGTGACGTTGTTTCGTGGGGAGTTGCGACGATTCGGCCCGAGTTGTCAGCCACCCAGCTTTCCAGTGCGGGCAGCTCGGGGGCCTTACCGATGAGGAAGACATAGATATTCTCTCCCCCTTCAACGGTCTCGCGGCTCAACGTCAATGCATCGAGCTGCGGCCCGACCGCCTGGTACATCTCCTGCGGCAGGGCTATGAGACGTGAGAAGAGGTTAGTGCCGGTAAAATCGAGGTCGGCAAGTGTGAGGTCCGTGCGAGACGCGAGCCCCGCCGCCACCCGGGTCAACTCCTCCATCGACTCCTTTTCCTGCTCGAGCTTGCGCGCGCGCTGGTGCATCGCACCGAGCTTCGTGCATAGCTTCCGGGTTTGGGAGTCGATCTCGGAAAGCGGCTTTGTGTAGTAGACGTCCACATCCTGCTTCAGGCGCACCAGTTGCTCGCCCGGGACGTACTTGAGAACGTCCTCTATGCAGGAGAGAAGTTCACCAACTTGACGTCGTTCCTTCTCGATAGCTTCTCTGTCGATAGGCTTCAGTTCGGTGCTCTCTTCCGCGTGAAGCACGCCCGCTCGCTGGAGCACCTTGAGCGTTTGCGCAGCGCGATCGTTCGAGGTCACCACACGCATGCGGCTCATGGGTTCCGGGGTATTGACTATGGCGCCCATTACGCCGTCTTCTCTCCGAGGACGATGCTAACCATCGACTTCGAATATTCGTTCGTCTTGCCGGCGGCACCGGCCTTGATGTCGGCCGCCTGTTTCTCAGCCTGCTTCATCTCCGCGCCCGCCTTGTGCTCGGCGTCCTTCACAATCTTCGCGCCCTCTGCCTTGACGTCGTCGAGGGGAAGTTGCGTTGACGCCATCTTCTTTGCCTCTTCGCGGGCTTTCTGGAGTATGTCAGCTGCTTTGGCTTTGGCCTCATCGATTACCTGTGTTGCCTCGGCCTCCATCGCCTTCACGCTGCCGGTTATGTCACTGGCCATTGCACACTCCTTGACGGTACTCTGGGAGATTGGGTAGAGAGAAACGGGAGGGGCATACCCGAAACGGGCTGCCTTCGAACTCCAACACGAAACTGTGTGACCTGATTAGCGTATCTCATTCTCGAGAAGTCGTGAACGTGCCGAAGCTATCGGCAACCGTAAACCGACTCAGTATACCACCGTAGTTTTTCCTGCGGCAATCTTCCGGTGCTCCAATCGGGGATATTTCAAATTGACCGTCTACCGCGGTTTAGCGCATAATTTCCAGCGCTATGTACGACGTCATTTCTATGGGCGAGTCCATGGTTGCCTTTGAGGCGCAGAGTTTCGGCCCCTTGAGGGAAGCCGAGGATTTCAAGAAGTGGGTTGGTGGCGCCGCAGACAATTTCATCATCACTCTGGCCCGGCTTGGCTTCGACTGCGGTTGGTTCTCCCGCTTGGGCGACGATGAACTGGGACGGTTCATCCACAGGTGGATTCGCGGAGAGGGTGTCGACGTATCGCGGGTGAAGATTGACTCAACGAAGCCTACCGGCCTGTTTCTCGTGGAACGGCGCTCGCCCGAGAGCAACTTCAAGTGCCATTTCTACCGGTCCAATTCTGCGGCGACGAATCTGTGTCCGGACGATGTGGACGAAGAGTATGTATCCCAGGCAAAGGTTGTCTATCCTGAAGGCATTCTACTATACGCCAGCGATTCCGCCCGCAAGGCCGTCGAAAGGCTGTTCGATGTGGCGGTCAAGCACGAGCGCATCATCATCTTCGACCCGAATCTGCGGCTCACGATGATGAGCGCCGAGGCAGCCCGCGACATGGTCATCCCGTTGATGCAGAAGGCGACGTACGTCTTGCCCGGTGCCGACGAACTGATGAAGATCATGGACAAGGCGGACGTGAATTCGGCCGTCGCGAAGGCGCACTCGCTGGGGATTCACAACATCATCATCAAGGCGGGCGCCGGAGGGGCCACGCTTGCTCTCCATGGCCAGGAGTTGCAGCATGTGCCCGGCTTCAAGTTGACGAAACCCGTGAGTCCCATGGGCGCCGGCGATTGTTTCGTTGGTGGATTTACTGCGGGTTTGCTCAGCGGACAGCCGGTGCAGACGTGTGTGCGCTGGGGCAATGCCGTCGGCGCTTTTTGCACAATGGCGTACGGGCCATTCCATTCCTGCCCCACGATGCCCGAACTGCAGGCGTTCCTTGCCGGCAAAGAAGAGGTGTCGAGGTAGGGTTGCGGATAGGGATCAAGGAGGTCAGTAGAAACATGAAAGCCAAGGACTTGCGCGGAATCATCCCTCCGATGATGACGGCGTTCACCAAAGACGGCGAGATCTATGAGAAAGGTACGAGGGAGATTGTCGACTTCATCGTGCCCCATGTCCAGGGACTATATCCGGTCGGCAGTTACGGCAGCGGCCCGATGATGTCCATCGCGGAACGCAAGCGAACGGCCGAAATCGTTATCGACCAGGCGAAGGGGCGCGTGCCGGTCATCGTGCACGTGGGCTGCTCGGATACCAAGAACACTGTCGAACTGGCGAAGCACGCCGAGTCCATCGGCGCCGCAGCTGTCGGTGCCGTAACCCCCTACTACAATGAGTACGATCAGCAGTGCGTCTATGTGCACTTCAAGACGCTGCTCGATTCCGTCGGCATCCCGGTTTTTCTCTACAACAATCCCAAGCTTTCGGGTAACACGGTGTCTATCGATACCATAAAGAAACTCGCCAAAGACGGCATCGCGGGCGTCAAGGACAGCACGTTCGATATCGTCAACTACTACCACACTGCCATGGCGCTCAAGGATTTTCCGGAGTTGAACCTCATCATCGGCACTGAGGCGATGCTGGTGGCGACGTTTGATGCGGGTGCGCAGGCGGCCGTAACCGGACTCGGCAATGTGTATCCTGATCTCGTGGCCCAGTTGTACCAGGAGTATCAGTCGGGCGACCGGCGCAAGATGATGGAGACTCAGATGAAGGTACTCAGGGTCAGGCAGATTACGAAGTACGGACTGACGGTGCCGACGTGTCACGCGATCCTGGAACTCCGTGGCGTCGATGCCGGCGTGCCGCGACTGCCGTTTACTCCCGTGTCGCTTGAGATTGTGCAGCGCGTGAAGAACGACTTGAAAGCGCTGAAGCTGCTCTAGCTTCCACCGGTCATGCGTGTCTCGAGCCTTCACGCGTGGAACGTCAGTACCAGAGAGGCGGGAACTATTCAGCGCGACCTCGCCGGAGCGGTGGTGAGGTCGCGCTGCCTTTTTCAGCCACCCCGCTATGTGGGCGGTGTGGACATGAGCGTGGACCGCATTCACGGACTCGGGCGGGCTGCGGTCGTCGTTCTCAGTTTTCCGCAGCTGGAACTCGTTGAAGTCCGAACGGCCGAAGGAGCGCTCACCTGGCCTTACGTGCCGGGATTTCTGTCGTTCCGCGAGATGCCGCTTATTCTCGCTGCGTTCGAGACGGTCGGCACGGCACCGGACATCGTACTGGTAGACGGACAGGGCATCGCTCATCCGCGCCGCCTTGGAATCGCGTCTCATCTGGGCCTCTTTCTAGACTTGCCCACCGTCGGATGTGCCAAGTCGCTATTGTGCGGGACGCATCCCGAGCTGGGCAACGAGCGTGGGGACACCGCTAACATTGTCCATCAGGGCGAAACGGTCGGGATTGCGGTGAGGACTCGACGCGGTGTGAAACCGGTATACGTGTCGGTCGGCCACAAGTGCGGTTTTGCAGATGCGGTTGAATCGGTGCTACATTGCACAAGCAGATATCGGTTACCTGAACCGACGAGGCTGGCGCATCTCGCGGCGGGCGGCAAGCTGAGCCGCTAGATTCTCTGCTTCTCTGCTGTTGCTCTCGGAGGTCATCGTGTACGAATTGCGTGATAGTCTTGAAACACTGCTTCGCCGGCTGTCCGATGTCATGGTGCGTCTTTGACCTCCCAACCGTAGAGCAACAGATAGCGGACCTCGAACAGCAGACTGCGCAGCCGGACTTCTGGAGAGATCAGCGTGCGGCCAAAGCGCTCATGCGTACGCTGAACGGGAAGAAGGACCTCGTTGCCAGGTGGAAATCGATGGAGGCCGAAGCGAAAGACCTGGCGAGCATGGTGCAACTCGCGCTGTCTGACGATGATGATTCTGTTGTAGCCGATCTCACTACGGAGACGGCTGCTCTGTGGTCACGTTTTGAGAAGCAGGAGACCACCCTGCTGCTGTCCGGCGAGTACGACGACCGCAACGCGTTATGCGCATTGCACGCCGGTGCCGGCGGCACCGAGTCCCAGGATTGGGCGAGCATGCTGCTGCGCATGTACATCCGCTGGGCGGAGAGGCAGGGCTACGAGGCCGAGGTGTTGGACGTCTCCGAAGGTGACGAAGCTGGCATCAAGAGCGCTGTCCTCAGCATCAAGGGGGACCACGCCTACGGGTATCTGAGGGGCGAGCGCGGAGTACACCGTTTAGTGCGGTTGTCTCCGTTTGACGCGGACCACGCGAGGCATACATCGTTCGCTCTGGTCGAAGTGCTCCCTGAGGCGGAACCACAACTGGACCTCGAGATTCCCGCCGAAGAGTTGAAGATAGATACATTCCGTTCGAGCGGCCCGGGCGGACAGAACATGCAGAAGGTGAGCAGCGCCGTTCGCATTACCCATCTGCCAACCGGCATTGTAGCTTCGAGCCAGAGCCAGCGCTCGCAGCATCAGAACAAAGAGGTCGCGCTCAAGATACTCTATTCTCGTGTGCTCGAGGTGCAGCAGAAAGACCGCGACGCGGCCCGGGCCAAGTTGAAGGGCGAGCGGGTGGATAACGCATGGGGCAACCAGATTCGCAGTTATGTCCTTCATCCATACAAGATGGTGAAAGATCATCGGACCGGTTGTGAGACTTCCGCTGCTGAGGCAGTGCTTGATGGGGCGCTGGATGATTTCGTCGCGGCGTTCCTGCGTTCGCGGGTGGGGGAGGACTAATGCGAAGGATATTGTCGGTTGGGTTACTGGTCCTGTCGGTGACGCTTCTCGGTTTGTCCCCTGTCGCCTCGGCGACCTCGTCTCTTGCGGTATCCGACACCGGAGTAGTTGCGCAGTTTCCGAACAGTCTGGAGTTTACGGTGTCTGCCCAGGGACCGCAGGAAATCACTGACATTCGGTTGCTGTATCAGATTGATAAGATGAATTACCTGCCGGTGGTGAGCGAGTCATGGGCGTCGTTCGAACCGTCCACCAGCGTCAATGCGACATGGACGTGGGATATGCGCCAGTCGAGCCTGCCTCCGGGCGCTGGTATCACGTACTGGTGGAAAGTGCGCGACGCGAGCGGGGCAGTTGTGGAGACTACCCCAAGAAAGATCAATTTCACTGACGACCGCTATGACTGGCAGAGTCTCGAGTCGAGCGCGGTGACTCTCAACTGGTACTACGGAGACCAGGCATTCGGACAGGCGTTGCTCGACGTGTGCGATTCCGCCATCGAGACGATTGCCTCGGACATCGGCGCCAGGATTGACCGGCATGTCGTTTTTTATATCTACAGTTCCGCAACGGACCTTCAGAATGCGATGGTCTATTCGCAGGACTGGACCGGAGGCGTGGCGTTCACCGATTACGGGATCATCGCTATCGGCATCGGCCCGGGCGACATGCAGTGGGGGGTCCGCTCGCTGCGGCATGAATTGACTCATCTCGTCGTTCACAGTCTCACGTTTACCCCGTTCGGCGATTTGCCTACGTGGTTGGACGAGGGCCTGGCTATGCACAGCGAAGGGGAAGCAACTGAGCCATTCGTGTCGGTACTTCGGGAAGCTGTCCTCAATAACTACTTGATCTCCCTGCGTACTCTGAACGGTCCATTCTCGTCGGACACGCAGAAAGCGTATCTGTCGTATGCGGAGAGTCTCAGTGTAGTGAGCTACCTCCTGGATACGTATGGGGCGGAGCCGATGCACGCGCTGCTCCTTTCGCTCGCGCGGGGCGAGACGTTGGACTCAGCGCTGACGCAAAGCTATGGAGCCGGGCTCGATGGCATCGAGGTTGCCTGGCATGCATGGGTAGAAGGGCAGGTGGCAAATGGATAATGTGGTGTGGCAGGGGAGGTCTCGCGTGTTACGTTACATCGGTCAACAGGGGTGTCGCACCCTTTTGTTTGCCGCGGGTTGCGTTCTGCTGTTGACGCCGGCGTTGTCCTGCAAGTCGGTGGACTCCGTGCTCCGTCTATATGACGTTGGGCCCGTCACCCTGGATCCGGCCGTGTCAGCGGACATGACCTCACACCTCTACGTCACGAACCTCTATAGCGGGCTTGTCGCGCTGGACGAGACTATGCAGGTCAAGCCGGACATCGCGAAAAATTGGACCATCAGCAACGGTGGGACGCGATATACGTTCGAACTCCGGGATGATGTCCGATTCGAGTCCGGCAAGGCACTGACGGCGAATGATGTCAAGTATTCGTGGGAACGGGCATGCAGCCCGTCTACGCACTCGATGACTGCGGCTACCTACCTCGGAGACATTGTCGGCGCGGATGATGTCCTTCAAGGGCGAACGGCGGCATTGAGCGGCGTCACGGTTCTCGATGCTCATACTCTGCAGGTGGATATCGACGCTCCACGGGCCTACTTCCTGGAGAAGTTGACGTATCCTACGGCCTTTGTGGTGGACAGCGAGACGGTCGCGAAAGGCGCCGATTGGTGGCGTCAACCCAACGGCACAGGGCCGTTCACGCTATCGCAGTGGAATCCCGGCAGTCTCATCGAACTCAAAGCGAATCCGGATTACTATGGCGAGAAGCCGCTCGTGGACACCGTCCAGTTCCAGTTGCTTGCAGGGGTGCCGATGTCACTGTATGAGAACGGTGACATCGACGTCGTTTCCGTCGGCAGCGACTATATGGATCAGGTGACGGACCCCGCCAATCCGTTGCATCTGGAACTTCAGTCAACGCCGGAATTGAGCCTGTACTACATCGGGTTCGACGTGACGAAGCCGCCGTTTGATGATGAGAATGTGCGACTGGCGTTTTGCCACGCTGTGGACAGACAACGAATCGTGTCCATATTGTTCAAAGACGGCGTGACTCGCGCCGGAGGTATCCTGCCTGCCGGCATGCCGGGCTATGACTCCACGCTTGACCCCTACAACTACGATCCGGACCTGGCCCGCCAGTTGCTGGCCAAGTCGTCGTACGGCTCGGCGGACGCGTTGCCTCCCATCACCGTTACCGTTTCCGGGTACGCTAACGATGTGCCTTCATATATCGCTGCGGCGCTCTACGAATGGCAGCAGAATCTTGGAGTGAGCGTTTCGGTACGGCAACTGGAGCCCGACGTGTTCTTGTACAATCTCGATTCTGAGCATGATCAGGCATTTTCAATGGGGTGGGTCGCAGATTACCCTAGTCCACAGAACTTCCTGGGAACTCTTTTCGGAGCGGGGGAGTCATATAACATATCCGGATATTCGAACCCCGAACTGGAGATCCTACTCAAGCAGGCCGCAGCGGAAGAAGACGAAGCACAGCGTCTGGAGCTTTACCGCCAGGCTGAGCGGGTGATCGTCGCTGACGCACCGTGTTTGCCCCTCACGTACGGTGCCAACCACGTCCTCGTCAAGCCCTATGTGTCCGGCTACAAGTTGAGTCCGCTCGGAATTCCCGATCTGACGAAGGTGCGAGTCGACCGGCCGTAGTGGGTTCCGTCGACGCTGAAGCGTCAAGTCGGCTCCAGAGCGCCAGCACTCTCCGATGGAGACCTGCCAGGTCTCCATCGTTGAAGATGATGTCGTCGGCCTGCTCCATCATCTCGACGGCGGGCATCTGAGCTGCCAGGCGATGCCGGACTTCGTTCTCGTCCTGACCGCGGTCACGGAGCAATCGGGTGACCACGGCATTCTCAGGTGCGGCCACGACCCACAGCCTGTCTACCATGTCGAGCCAGCCGGCCTCGATCAGGAGCGTGGCTTCGAGCACCGCCCAGGAGTGATCGTCGGCACCCAGCCTGGCGAGGCGCCGCACCACGCGCTGGCGCGTGGCGGGATGGACGATAGCGTTCAAGCGCACACGAGATGCCGTATCTGAGAAGACAATCGATCCCAGCGCGGCTCTATCAATTCGACCTTCTCTGTCGAGCACGCCTCGGCCGAATTCCGTGACGATTTGACGATGGGCGCGAGTGCCTCGTCTATAACTCAGATGTGCTTCACGGTCAGCGTCGATAACGGGGCACTGCAGGTCGGACAGTATCCCGCAGACCGTCGATTTGCCGCTTCCAATGGTACCCGTAACCCCTAAAACTCTCACTTCGCGGGATATTATATAGTTTGAAGTGCGTACATACCTGTCGGGTACTGGGGTTCTTTCTCCGGTGGCGGGTTTCGCGGCACAGTCAGGCTGAGATGTGTGCGGCTTGGTTGTATAATGGAGGTGGGTATGGTGCGAGAGGCTCTCCTATACGAGAAGCGTCCGGGCTCGCGTGTGCAGTGTCACGTGTGCCAGTGGAGATGCGTTATCAACCCGGGCAGGCTGGGTGTGTGTCGCGTCAGGCAGAATCGCGATGGGGTGTTGTATACACTGAACTATGGTGAAGTGTCCTCCGCCGCGGTGGATCCTATCGAGAAGAAGCCACTCTTTCATTTCTATCCGGCCACCGATGTCTTTTCGGTCGGTGGCTGGGGCTGCAATTTCCATTGTCTGCACTGTCAGAATTGGGAGATAGCGTGCACCGATGTCCCGTCGGGGTCACGATACCTTTCGCCCGAAGACCAGGTGAAGCTGGCGTTGAGTCACCATTGCGAAGGCGTCGCGTGGACCTACAACGAACCTTCGATGTGGTTTGAGTACACGCTCGATTGTGCCAAGCTCGCACGGCAGCGTGGTCTGTACACGGTGTATGTGACGAACGGGTTCATGACTCCCGAGGCACTTGACGAGATAGGCCCGTGGTTGGATTGCTGGCGTGTCGATGTCAAAGGCTTCAACAGTGACGTGTACTCACGCCTCGCGCGGATACGCGATTGGCGCGGTATTCTCGATGTGGCAGTGCGGGCTCGCAGGCAGTGGGACATGCACGTCGAGGTGGTCACAAACGTGATTCCGGGCTGGAATGATGATGAGGAGCAGGTGCGCGGAATTGCACGCTGGATCTCGGACGAGTTGGGAGAGCTGACTCCCTGGCACGTTACCCGGTTCTTCCCGATGAACCAGCTACGGGACGTCGCCGCGACGCCACTCACTTCCATTATGAACGCCGTACGTGCTGGCCGCGCCGCCGGACTCAAGTTCGTATACACCGGCAACGTTGGCGACCAGAGTGATGACACCGTCTGCTATTCGTGCGGCCACACTGCCGTCCGCAGACGGGGATATGACACCACTGTGCTTGAGCTTCGAGGCTCCGTTTGCACTAATTGTGGCGCTAATCTGAATTTCCGCAATGCGGAGGCGCCAGGCGGTCACGGGGACGGCTGTGATGCCGGCGAGTCACGGCCTGAGGAGGGTGCGGCATGAGCGAAACACCACAGCATCCCGTTGCGAAGCTCGCCCGCGAAGCGGTCGAGGAGTACGTCAAGAATAGCAAGGTTGTCCAGCCACATAGAACCTGTCCCGAGATGGACATACGAGCCGGTGTGTTCGTCTCCCTGCATAAGCACGGTGAACTCAGAGGTTGCATCGGCACCTTCGAGCCCACGCGCAATGATGTAGCCGAGGAGATAGTATCCAATGCTATCAGCTCGGCCACTCGAGACCCTCGATTTCGCGCAGTGAGACCGGAGGAACTGGGCGACCTCGACTACAGCGTCGACATATTGACCAGTCCTGAACCGGTGGAAGACGTGAGCGAGTTGGATCCACGACGGTATGGGGTGATCGTCGAGTCCGGGTGGCGCAGGGGTCTGCTCCTGCCCGACCTCGAAGGGGTCGATACTGTTGAGGATCAGATCAGGATATCTCGTTTGAAGGCCGGAATCGGTCCCGATGAGCCGATCCGGTTGTATCGTTTCGAGGTCAGGCGCTACAAGTGAATCACCCACGCAGAATAAGTGCCGCCGAAAAGGGGACCAGTGCCACGATTCATTCTGACGCCCAAGGACACGCGCTTCTATGACCTCTTTGAGCAGGATACGACTAACCTTCTGACGGGCGCCCGCGCTCTCGTCGACATGTTCGACGAGGCCTGTCAGGACAGGGCGGCCCGGGCTCAGGAGATCAAGGGATTTGAGGAACATGGCGATTCCATCACGCACGAGATAATCAAGCGCCTCCACCGTTCGTTCGTCACCCCTATCGATCGTGAGGACATCGCCACGCTTGCTCACACGCTCGACAGTGTTATGGATTTCGTTGAAGCTGCGGCACGGACGCTGGTCTTGTACCGGATGCCTGAGCCGACCACGCGGGCGAAGGAACTAGCGAGGATAGTGCTTGGCGTCGCGACCAGGTTGCATGAGGTCATGCCGTGCCTTCGCCAACGTAAGCAATTCGCACGAATCTTAAGAGCGTGCGTTGACATCAACCGCCTGGAGAACGAAGCGGATGCCGTTCACCATGCAGCGCAGGCGGAATTGTTCGAGTCCTGCCCAAATGCTATCGATGTCATCAAGTGGCGTGAACTCTACCAGCATCTCGAGAACGCCACCGACCTCGGTGAGGACGTCGCGAACGCTCTTGAAGGTATCGTGTTGAAGCATGCCTGAATCCCAAATCGTCCTGGCGATAGTTGTGGTCGCCGCCGTAGCGTTTGGAGTCACCAACGGGGCCAATGATGCTGCCAATTCCATTGCGACGGTGATTGGCACGCGGAATCTGTCCCCCCGGGCCGCGCTCATCCTCGCGGGCATTTGCGAGTTCACGGGCGCGACTACCGGTACCGCAGTGGCCAGGACCATCGGCAAAGGAATCATCGTGCCCGAGGCGTTGACGATGGGAATCGTCATCGCCGGAGTCACCGCAGTTATCATCTGGTCGGTCGCTGCGACCATCAAGGGTCTGCCGGTGAGCTTGACACATGGATTGGTCGCCGGCATGGTTGGCGCGGCGCTTGCAAACGGAAATCCCAATATCATCCAGTGGAGCGTGCTGGCCCGTGTATTCTCCGCTGTGGCCATCGCGCCGCTGCTGGGATTCATCGGCGGTTTCACGGTGTTCCTGTCCATCCTGTGGGTCTTCAACAAGACTCGGCCCGCGACGGTGCGCGTATTGTTCTCCAAGTTGGAGGTGGCATCCGCCGCTTTTCTGGCTTACAGCCATGGAAAGAACGACGGACAGATGCCAATCGGGTTGATTGCTATGGGATTGATGGTGGCGGGGGGTGCAGGCGAATTTGTCATACCCACCTGGTCCATCGTTCTTTCGGCGTGTGCCATCAGTTTCGGCACCGTCGTTGGCGGCAGACAGGTCATCAGGACCATGGGGCTCAAGATGACCGCCCTGAACCCGGCCATGGGCTTCTCGGCCGAAGCCTCGGCCGCCACTATCATTGAAATCGCCTCTCATCTCGGGATTCCCGTCAGCACCACCCACTGTGTGAGTTCGGCAATCATGGGCGTGGGGGCCACCAAGCGTCTGTCAGCCGTGCGATGGAGCCTGGCGGGCAACATCGTGCGAACGTGGATATTGACGTTTCCCGGTTGCATGCTGCTGGGGTTCATGCTGGGGCTGTTGTTGCGTTCCGTCGCTTGAACACGGAAATGGCGGCGCCGCGCCACGCGCAACGCCGCCATTTCAAGCTCTTGAACCTATAGAAGCGGCAGTTCTCTACCTATGTCGCTGAGTTGCTGAATCTTGCACTGTGTATCCAGCAGTTGCCCCTTGTGCTCTTCTGCGTACTTGGTAGCCTGGTCGTACATCTCGGCGATGCGAGGTACATTCGAGAGTTGCGACAGGATCAGCGTCAAGTCGATGAAGTGCTTCTCTCCCGGGAAATCGCCTCCACGGATAAGAGAATTAGGTGCGATCTCCGCGATGTGATCGCTGATAGCTTTGACCATGTCCATGTTCATCTCTTTGGCGGGTCCGGACATGATGTAGATGCACTTGGCTGAGTCGCGCGGGCTGCAGGCAATAGAAAGATCCGTGATTGATGCGTCGAGCGCCTGCGTGCCCCTGAAGCTCTCGATGGCCTTGTCGCGGAATTTTGTCTTCACCATCTCCCAGGGGAATCGGAACGAAGGAAGATCCGCTCGTCCCATACCGATGGCGGTCCAGCCCTCGAACGAGGCGATAAGGTCGCCCGCGTCCACGGTCCGCGCGCCCACCAGCTTTCGGGTGGTGACTTCGCCCGCGCACATCATGTCGTAGAACGGCTCCACAATGATGCGGTTGATCTGCTCCATATTGTTCGCCAGGCTTGCATCTTTCTTCACATAACGCTGATTGTCCGCCAGAAACACGGCGTCCGCCACTTCGTACGTGGATTTCAGCGAGGTGGCACTGTTATAGACGCTGCGGGCCTCGCTGTACTGCTCATGCTCGAACGGCAACACCGCAAGCGCGTAGACCGGCTTATTGATGTAGCGCTCCTTAAGCATCTTGACGATAACCGGAAGCGAGCCGGAACCCGTGCCCCCTGCGGTGCCGCCGATCACCAGGAAGGCGTGAGTCTCATAGAAGCGCCGCTCGGCCTTGAGCGCCTCCAGTATCTTGTCGCCATCCTCGCGTGCGAGCTGGGCGCCGAGTTCATTGATCTTTCCCACGCCGTGACCCAGCGTCTGCCGCAATCCCATGAGAATCCTGTGGGAGTAGTCATTCTTGATAAACCGCAGCCCCGTGAGATCCGCCTGGTCCGTGTTCGCTGCGACGACGATCGGGGCGATCGTCGCCTTGCGCTCTGACTGTGCCTTGAGGTTGAGTCTCGCGAATTGGTCAGCGATGCGGCTTCCGCACTGCCCCAGTCCGATTACCGCCAGTTTCATACGTAATACCTCCGTTAAGTTTGCCCGCTGATCATGATTGGACTAGTCGTAGAGACCCACTCGGTCCCGAATGATGAGCACATAGACGAGCGCACCTATCAGGACCACCCCGAGCACAACGATGACTATGAGCGCCCATGTCGGCAGGAGTCCTGCCTTGAAGGTGCTTGACGCGCTCCAGCCACTGTCGTTGAGAGCCCCGTCGACTGCTTTGACGCGCCAGTAATAGGTCCCGAATGGCAGAGCTTCAGCTTCCGTCAGCGTGTAGCTCACTTCCGGGCCCGAAGAGGCAACGATGATGGCGGCTCCCTGCGCCAGCATGCCGCTCTTGGAAATCAGTATCTGGCTGAAATCCGGCGTGGCGGATATCTGTAGTCCGTACGTCACACCGCTTGGATCATCCACGACGCTCCAGGTAAGGGTGGGCGTCTGCTTGCCAAGGACTCCGATGCGCGCGCCTGAGAGTGGGGTCCTGGGTATGGGCCGGTCGGGTGGAGTGGACTCCATCACGAAAGTCTCGGTGATGGTGGTGTTGTTGAATACCGCCGTAATCGGATGGTCGGCCGTGTGCACTGTTTGGGCGTGTGTCGCCGAGATGGTGATTGCGGCCAGCGTACCATCAGAGGTCGTGGTTCCCGTGCCCTTGGTGACGCCGTCATAGGCAACCGTCACCGCTGTGTTGGCGGGAAGGCCGTTGCCGCTGACCTCAACCTGCGTGCCCACGTTGCCGCTCAGGGGCGTCACGACAAGCTGCGATTGGATCTCAAAGGTGCGCTTTGCAACGCTGGATAGTGAGGTAGTTTGGCCTCGGGCGCCAACGTCCTGAATGCCCATGGGGCTTGGAGGTACAGTGACGCTTGTCTCGAAAACGCCGTCAGAATCGGCGGTGATACCTGACTTGGCTGTCTTCCCGCCGAGCAGTATCTCGATGTTCCGCTCGTTTGCACGGAAACCGCTGCCATCAACGATGAATTGCGAGCCCACTATGCCCTTGGTGGGCGAGATGTGTGATGCCGGGGGTGACTTCGAATGTTGCGGCAGTCACGTCGTCCTCATCCGTGAAGTCTCCGCCGGCGGTGATATCGTGGGAGCCCTGGCTGGCCGGCGGCACGATGAACCTGCCGGTCCACGTGCCCTCAGTGCTGGAAACTACGTCGGAAACGACGTCAACTTCTTCACCGTCGAAATAGATAATGATATCCTCTCGGTCGCCAAATCCGGTTCCCCGAACTTCAACCTCCGTACCGGCGGGACCACGGTCGTCGGATAGCGTCTCAATCGTGGGCTCAACGGTGAAGTCCCGGAAAGGACCGACGTTGTTGTCGTTCGACCTCATCGTAGTCCGCGGTGCTGCCCAGATTAGTGTCCACTATCACGATGCGGTGAGTGCCGCCGATGCACTCGGGTATCTCGAACGGGTCCGTCTCGAAGTAGTAGATATACTCATCCGGATCGGTATCAACCAGCTCGTCGTCCCAACTCCAGTTGCTGCTGCCGTTGCTGAGCTGCTTCGATCCATTCTTCGTCGTCCGGGCTTGATCTCGAAATATACGTAGCCATTGCTGTCATCGTCGCCTTCGCCTGTGAGATAGACCTCTGTGCCCACGGGGCCACTGGTGCTCGGCTTGATATTCATGTGTGTTGATGTCCACTGCGGCCAAGATCGGAGATGCCACCAGTGGCAGCACCAGTCCGGCTACAATCAGTGCGGCAAGTAGACGAGATACCACTTTCATGTGCAAAAGACCTCCTTAGGATGTGGCTCACTACTAACAACGCGACAGGATGCCGAAGGTAAACGATAGTTGCAGTTTTTGTGCCGTTAGTGTGAAGCGGTGGGAAGACTGGCGTCATGCGGCGGCTCATCGCACTCGCGTCGCCGCCAGACTACCATACGTACGGAGAGTCGTCAAATCGCCCGGTGACAACTGTAAACATGTAAGAATCCTGTGAATGACCTCATCGCACACCGCTCGTAGCCGTGCATGTCAGGTTCGCGGCCAGGGCAGTTGCGCCTCAGTCTTTGGACAGGACGACGAGACCCTTCTTGATCGCGATTACCACAGCCTGCGTTCGCGCGTTGGCATTCAACTTGCGCAGGATGGACGTGATGTGGTTCTTGATAGTCTGCTCGGTCACGTCGAGCTTGTCAGCAATCTGCTTGTTGAGATACCCCTCGGCCATGCCCTTCAAGACTTCCATCTCTTTTGGCGTGAGCGGAGACATGAAACTCGCGGTCTCTTTCTCACGGGACAGCTCGCGGAACTGCTGAAGTATCTGTTCAGCCACGCGAGGTCTGGTCGCCATTGTGTCATTGATCGGATGCTCTCCATGTGCGCAACGCGCTATAGAACGTGACAGTTCATCGGCACTGACGTTGCGTCCGTGGAACGCCGACGCTTGAGCCTTGATTGCCTGGAACACCTGTTCGTCCTGCTGGCCGTCCCCCGACAGGACGATTATGGATACGCTGGGAGCACGTTGTTTGACAATCTTGCATAATCGCAGACATTCAGTGAACAATGCGTCGGCCCCCATGATAACCACATCGGGCATCTGGGATTCGATAGGCGCAAGTGCTGACTCTGTAAGGTCAGCCTCCCCTGCAATTTCCACGTCGTGCATTCGCGCGAGAGCTGCGCGGATACCCTGTCGATACATTGGCTGCTCGTCGACGATGAACACTCTGGCCATTATGCCTTCCTCCAATCGAAGGTCAGTGCTACTCAACCGCTAGTTTATCACTTGCGGGTGACGTTTCAATGGGCGTACTCGTCCCTTCTTACTCCCGACGTCGGAGTGGCCGGCGGAGCGTGCGCCACGACCCGGTGGCCCCGGCGCAGTGTGGGTTGGCGAGCGACGCCTTTCCGCATACCTTGTAAACGGAAATCTCCGGCTTTGGGTTGATGGCATCGCATGGCCGGGCGGGTCCCGTCCGAATCCGGCTGCGGATTTGCCGCATGCCTGGTGGGGTAGTCTGCCCGGTTGCTCACGTTCGACGATGGCTCGGCAATCTCCTATAATGCGAGTGGATTCACCGCTCATTCCGGTGAGTTGGCGGGTTGTATCCGGAGGAGACGCGCAGATGCAGTTGCACAGGTCGGCCAGGATTGTGAACGGGGTTTACTTCTATCTCTGGGTCGGCCGGGGAATGAATTCAAATTCCGTGCTGCTGGCCGATGCACTGGGTGGGGCGAAGCCTCATGTGCTTATCGACCCGGGCATGACCGGCAGCGAAATGGGAGAAGACCCTCTGCAGTCGCTGGAGGAGGCGATGAAGAGCGACGGCTTCCGGATTGAGGATGTCGGCCTAGTCATCGGGACCCATTGCCATCCCGATCACTTCCAGGCGGTGGACGAAGTGGTCCGGCGCAGTGGCGCCGCGCTGGCGCTTTCAGCGCCCGAGTACGAATTCCTGAAGGGCGCAGGCGGAGCGTTCTATGGCTCGTTTGGCTCGACACCTCCATCTACCAAACCTACTCTCTTGATTGAAGAAGGAGCATTAACGCTGGATGAAGGCGCCGGTTGGCACGTCAATGCGCTTATTACGCCGGGTCATTCGCCGGGTTCCGTCTGTCTGCACATGCCGGATACCGGGGTGCTCGTGAGTGGCGACGTCGTTTTTCCGGGCAGCATCGGACGCATGGATTTTGCCGGTGGCAGCGTTCGGCAGATGAAGGAAAGCATCGGCCGCCTCTCGCAATTGGACATAGAGTACATCCTTTCCGGGCACAGCAGCATGGCTGCCCCGATAGTTTCCGGAAAGGAGAATGTGGCCCGGAATTTCCAGATGGTACGAATGTTCTTCTAGGAGACGTGCGCCTTCTGCGGTGATGCACGAGAATGGAAATAGACGACAGGTTTCTTGAAGCGATGCGCAAGACGGAACTGATCCGCGTTCCGCGGCGCCGCCTCGCGACATTTGGAAGCACCACCATGGACTACTACGTGGTCACGGAACTGGCGGAGCAGATGAGCGCCGTTCGTGATGGCAAGGTGCTGGCCGAACGCCCGAAAATCGTCACTCCGTATTATCTACTTCATGTCGAGGGATTCAGTGATGACGCAAAGCGCTTCCTCGGGATGATGGCCGAAGAGAACCCGCATGAACCAGGCATCTTCTACTCATATAGGAATGAACCCCACTCGTTGAACATTGTGTCTGAGCCGCTTGGCGTGGTCGTCGGTAACCTCAGCGCTCGCCTCGAATCCGAGGACCGTCCGCTGAGCGCCATCGTGCGAGGAGTGGAGGAGGTTTGGGACCTCGCGGTCATGATGTTCATCTATGACCTCACTCGCCGTGCGGTCGGTGGAAACTACGCCGATTTTCAACGCCGGGGTATGTTCGGTACGGACGCGGCGGGCGTTCCCTCTGCCGCGCGGCAGCAGATAGAGTTGCTCTTTGCCGAGGTGCGCGAAGACCGCTCGCGCGCGTCCGAACTGGTTACCGAGCTGAATCGTTGGGGCCTTTACCAGGAGTACGAGGACCGGTTTCTCGCGCTGTTCAAGCGCTGAAATACGCCGCTCACCGATACCGCGTTACATCAATCCCAGGTACCAATTCAGTATCTGCGTGCCCCACAAGAGCGCGGCCATCGTGCCGAGAGCCAGGAACGGCCCGAAGGGAATGGTCTGCTTTCTGGTCTTCTTGCGCGTGAGTATCAGCACGATACCCGTGATGCCGCCAAGGATGATGCCGCAAAACAGGGCGACAAATATGAGTGGCAGCCCGGTCGCGGCGCCCATGAACGCCGCGAACTTGACGTCGCCCCACCCCATCCCCCCACGCGCGACCAGTGCGATGACAAACAGCATGGCGAATCCTGTCGCCGCGCCCGCGACAGCACTCACCAGGGGATAGGGGCCGAAGTCGCCTAGCCACGCCGGTGGCGCCAGTACGGCAATCACGAATGCGAACACGAGAGACGGATAGACAACCTTATTCAGTATAAGGCTGTGTTCCAGGTCGATCACAAACACCACGACAAGGATGGCGGCATATGCTGCCAGCAAGCCAAATGCAAGCGTTGGCCCGTAAGCTACGAACAGACCGGCAAACGTGAGGCCGGTGATGACTTCGACCAGCACCACCCTGCGAGGTATGCGTGCCCCGCAGTCGCGGCACCGCCCCTTCAAAACGGCGTAACTGAGAACGGGGATCAGATCAAGTGGTCGCAACTGCCTCTTGCAGGAGTCACAGTGAGACCGTCCGCCCACGACCGATTCACCTGCCGGCAGGCGATCGATGCAGACGTTTAGGAAGCTACCGATTGCCAGCCCGGCAAGACCGGCGAGGATGGCCAGTGCGATACTCATCGCGGGAATTGTGGAGGCAGGACATGTCTATGTCAACGGCCCCACGGGCGCGGATCCGGCCTGCGGCTCGACGTGACGAGGGGATACCTTCGTGGGTATCTATGACGGGGAATGACGGTTGTATATCATTGTCGGTGTCGGACCATGGATAAGGTTCCAGCTATAAGATGAGCGAATTGAACGAGTTCACGCCGAAGCCTTGGGGCGGAGAAACGCTGCTGCGGCGTACTGACACATACGTGGTGAAGGTGCTTCACCTGAACTCGGGTTGCCGCACGAGTCTCCAGTATCATCGCGCGAAGCACGAAACGATGTTCCCCGCGAGCGGCAACGTCGCTCTCGAGACTCACTGCAACGGCATCGTCACTACGCATGCGCTGATTCAAGCCGAGGCGGTGGCCCCCGGCACTATTCATCGGCTTGTGGCGCTCAGTGACGCAGAAGTAGTAGAGGTATCCTCACCCGAACTTGACGATGTGGTGCGGCTTGAGGACGACTACGGGCGTGTGGACTGGCCGCCCGTGAGCATGTAGCCGGGCGCGCTGGCTCCCCTTGTCACCTGCCGGCGCCAGCCGTGTTGCTCGACTCTCCTGTCAACCTGCATCTTCGAACCGCCCACTGGATGCCACCAACGTGAGCAATCGCAGCGCATCTCCGTTTGGGCACGTGTGCGCCCTCCCATTATGCCCTGACGGGCGTGGGAGGCGCCGGCCGTGTCAGAGAGAATACGTGAAAGTCAATTGTTCCAAGGCTGTGCGGCATTTCGTGGGACCGGAACTCGGGGTGACTTAGGTACCGACCTTGCGAACTAGCCTAAGGTCACTCCGGTAGTCAGTACTTTGTGATGGGCATAGAGGACCATATCGCGTTGACACCACGTTCGAGGAACGCCTATTATGACTAGTGTGCAAGAGGATTTGGTAGGTCGATACAGGTCCTGTGAGTGGATATCGTAACAGTACATACAATTCGCTTCGTCGAGCGATCGATTCATAGCAGAGCAAATAGCGTTGAGGAGGGAAACCTGATGGGTACAATCAAGAGTCTCGTGAGGAGAGTGGGCTCGGGGGAGCGTGGCTTTACGCTCATCGAGTTGCTGGTGGTCGTCGCCATCCTCGGCATCATCGCCGCGGTTGTGGTGTTGAACATCGGTAGCTTCATTGGTACTGGAGCTGAGCAGTCAGCAAACACGGAAGCGCACCAGGTGCAGACCGCGGTCATCGCCTACATGGCGAACGCTGGCGCCACGACTTTCGATGGCGATGTCGGCCCCGCGACGAGCACGGGCCCAGAGGCATATCTGTTGAACCAGGGCACTTTGCAGGCGACCTACACGATTGCTGGCGGCTCGATTACCGCTGCTTCGCCTACCGCGGGTGGCAAGTGGGCTACTTGTACGTTCGCGACCGGTTCGTGGACCTGTCCGTAGCAGATAATGGGTGACGTTCGCACCTGGTGTTGACTGATTGGTGAGAGTCAACCAACGCACAGGGGCCGCGGGGGAGGTGAGCCGCTTGCTCGCCTCCCCCTTCTTGGTTACTCCGGCGGCCGTCGCACCTGGGCGATACCTTCGTGCAGCTCGCCGGGCAACCGGCACTCGTCGCGGCGTCAGGTTGGTCAGCGCTGAGAATAAGAGTATCTTCGAGTGGGAGTACGGGGTCGACATCGGACGGGCGACGTGTATTTCAATCAGCTCGAGGGCCCGATGTCGTTGTTGCTTTGCGACGGCTATTCAGCGCGCATTCGGGGATGTACCATCATTGGGAGCGAGTAGGCAGCGCCATTGGCATGTTGCGCGATTGCTGCAGGAATGTCCTGGCCAGTGTGGCGACACTCACGCGCCGGTTGACTGGAAACGCTGGCTGCAAGATGGTTCGACTCCACATGAACTGACGAAGTTGGGGCCGAAATTGCAGCATGAGCGGAGACGGAGCGTTGGGCGATACTGAAAATGTCGCACAGGTCGGCCGCCCCTCCGACGCAGCGTGGCGCGATGACGACGGCAACAGGGGGTTGACCTCAGAGGGATACTGATGACTGTATTGGATGGCCGGCAATGAAGCTGATTATCCAGATTCCCTGTTACAGGGAAAGTGCAACCCTGGGCGTCACTCTGGCGGCCCTGCCGCGCCAGGTGCCGGGTTTCGACAAGGTTGAATGGCTGGTTGTCGACGACGGCAGCGATGATGACACGGCACGTGTTGCCCGAGAGGCAGGCGTGGATCACATCGTGCGCCATACCTGCAACCAGGGATTGGCCCGCGCGTTCATGACCGGTTTGGACACCTGTCTTCTTCTGGGTGCGGACGTCATCGTCAACACCGATGCAGATAACCAGTACAACGCCGATGACATCCCTGCCCTGACTGCTCCGATAGTGCAGCAGGCCGCGGACATTGTGGTCGGCGCACGCCCTATCCAGACCATTGCACATTTTTCGCCCGGCAAGAAGCTGCTGCAGAAGCTGGGGAGTTGGGTGGTCCGGGTGGCAAGCAACACAAATGTTCCAGACGCGCCCAGCGGCTTTCGCGCCTTCAGCCGCGAGGCGGCACAGCGATTGATGGTGTTCAGCGACTACACCTACACTCTGGAGACCATCATACAGGCGGGCCAGAAGAACATGGCAATCACCTGGGTGCCTGTGCGGGTCAACGATGACCTTCGCCCATCGCGGCTGATGAAGAGCGTTCCGTCGTACATTTGGAGGTCGGTCATCACTATCACTCGGATCTTTGTGATCTATCGTCCATTTCGCTTCTTCGGGACGATTGCCGCCCTACTCATTGTTCCGGGGGTCGTTCTTGGCTTGCGCTATCTCTGGCTCCTGACACAGGAGCCGTCGCCCGGACATGTGCAATCCCTCATCCTGGCGAGCATCCTGTTGGTAAGTGGATTCACCACATTGCTCGCTGCATTCCTTGCTGACTTGCTGGCTGCGAATCGGAGGCTGATGGAGGACCTCCGGTTCAGATCGAGGATGGGGTCGCCCGATCAGGGGAGGAGCAATGGCTGACCAGGCTGCGGAAGGTCTGCTGTCACCTCTTCTGAGAAGGGCAAGGTTCAGGACAGTGACCCCTTGCCTGAACGGCAGAGTTCTGGATTCTGGGTGCGGCACGGGAGGCCTGGCTAGCGGAAGTGCCGCCCGGGCGGTATTGCGGAGTCGAATCGGGCCCTTATTCCCTGCAACTGGCTCAACGACGGTTTCCCGGGCATAGATTCTCAGCGTCGCAACCTGCGGATGAACGGTTCGAAACGGTTGTTGCGCTGGCGATAGTCGAGCACGTAGACGATCCTGCCGGTTTGCTGCATATCCTCGCGACGTACTTGGGCGATTCTGCCGACTCACGCCTGATTGTCACGACCCCCCATCCGTCCATGGGCTGGGTCTATGCTTTGGGCGCCAGGCTGGACCTGTTCAGCCGACATGCTTGTGAAGAACATCGCGTGCTCCTTGATCGTGCAAAGCTCGAGGCGGCAGCGTCCCCGGCGGGGCTGAGGCTCGTGTCCTACAGACGCTTCTTGCTGGGTGCCAATCAATTGTTGATACTTAGGAAAGCCACATGACGTCAGTGAACGTCGTCGATTGGCGGTGCGAGGGGCCGGTCCCTATGTCAAAGGTGGCTTCTGCTCGGACATCATCGGAGGCCGGCGGATGAAAACCACGGACTGCGTTGAGGCCGAAGACGGCGGCGTCCTTGCCGGCAACATATACGACAAGTACGGCTCAAGGAATCCGCTCGTCCGATGGGTGATGCGGCGGTTCGACGCCACGCTGTCAGAGTTGATTGCCAGGGCAGAACCGATGACTGTGCATGAGGTGGGGTGCGGTGAAGGCTTCTGGGTGCTCCGTTGGAATGAACGGGGTATCCCTGCAAGGGGTTCCGATTCCTCCGCTCGCATCATTGAAATTGCGCGGGCGGGCGCAGCGGCGCGAATGCTGTCACCTTTGATATTCCAGGTGCGTGACATCTATCAGATGGAGGCAGGTCGCGATAACGCGGATTGTGTAGTCTGTTCCGAGGTGCTTGAGCATTTGGAACGACCGGAACAGGGCCTGCAGGCGCTACGGAGGGTGGTAGACAGGCACTTGATAGTGAGCGTTCCTTGGGAACCGGTATGGCGATTGCTCAACATCGCACAGGGACGGTACATCGGACGTCTGGGCAACACGCCGGGGCACATTCAACACTGGACCCGGAGGGGAATCGTGCGTCTTGTCGCCAAATACTTTGAGGTGCTGGAAGTGAGACACTGCGTGCTGTGGACCATGCTCTTGTGCAGACGGCTAGGGTAGTATCGTCGCAATGTGGCCAATCGTGAGGCGTGGTCTTCCATGGGTCGGGCGAACGCTCGCGTTTGTTGGCGTGGTCTTCGTGGTGCTGCGCCTTCGTGACTATGCCGGGCAGTTCGACGTTGCGCGCCTGGACCTTGCGACCTGGCTGCTGATCGTTGTCCTTATAGTGTCATACGGGGCGGCAAATATTATGCTTGCGCTCGCATGGTGGAGCCTTCTGAGTCGCTTGGGTGTCCACATATCGTGGCGCTTGGGCGCTGGGCGCGTACGGTGTTTCGCAGATTGCGAAATACGTGCCAGGTAATATTTTTCACCTGGTGAGCCGACAAGCGATGGGTGCTGCTGCGGACGTGCCAGGCTGGCCTATGGCCAAGTCTGCACTGGGCGAACTTGCATTGCTCGCCGCCACCGGCGCGGTGTTTGGATTACTCGCGCTGCCTCTCTTGACGACCAGCATTAGTCTGCCAGCCGCGGTGGCCGCGTTCGCGGTCGCTGTTTGTCTTGCGGCTTACGCGGCGAGACAAAAATTTGGACGACATGCGGTACGAGCGCTCGCCAGCTATTGTGGATTCCTCGCCGTCTCGGGAGCGCTCTTTGTCGCCCTGGTCGAATTGGTTTCCGCGCAACCGGAGGGACTGGGCGTGCCGTTGGTGTCGGCAGCTGGGGCCTATGTCCTGGCCTGGCTGGTGGGTTTTCTGACACCCGGAGCCCCGGCTGGCTTGGGGGTGCGGGAATTGGCCCTGTTGTTTCTCCTGAAGGGAATAGTGAATGAGGCTGACTTGCTGTTCGCTGCGGTGCTCTGGCGGGGAATCACCGTCGGCGGCGACGTGCTGTTCTTCGGTCTCGGATCCTTCGTGAGGTCCAAGCAGTGAAGATGTCGCCGAGGGCCAAGGCACTGCTGGGGGCACTCGCGAGTGGGCTGATGGCACTGTGCAGGAGAGTTCGTCGATGGGGCTATCCAGAGGCAGAGGAACAACCGTCCGCGTCACTTGACGGACTGGAGATGCGCACGTCCGATCAGGCGCCAGATGTTCGTGGGTTGGAGCGCTGGACCAAGGCTGGTGCCTTCGGGAGCCCTTGCAGCCGTCTTGATGCTGCATGGAGCGGTCCCTTTTGTGTGCCTCTACCGACTCTGGGGCAGGCGGTTGCAATGATGGGGTTCTCGGAGTCATTCGCAAGTGATTCCATTTTGACCATCTATTCGCACTACTTCGGCCACCCAACACCGGCTGCCCTTGTGATGGGCCTGCCCGTGGCGTACCCGGCCGAGTTCCTGATCAGAGGCGGCATGCACGCAGCCGACGCGTACGCAGCAATGGCTGCGGTGTGGCTGTCCCTCGCGTTCGTTGGGGCGTTCTTGTTTGCCAGGTTGTTCGGGGCGAAAGCCGAGTTCTCCGCACTGATGGCTTTGCTGTGGATGAGCATGCCCGTTGTCTGGGCCCACGCCAGCTACTCGTCCCTCTCGTTCGGCATTGCGCTCATGCCCCTCTATCTGTTTCTGGCCTGCCGGATTTTCGCCATTCCGGAAGGTGCTGCCGGCAAAGCGGGAACGGTGCACTATCTCCTCTTTGTCGTTGCCTGCATCACTTCTGCGTTCATGGATGGATACAGCTTCATGATGTTCGCCGTGGCTGCAAGTTTCATCGGCGTTTACGCGTTCATTCGGTCGCGCCGGCTGCGCCGGCATCTTCTTGTGTCGGCGCTACCGGTCCATCTGGCCGGTTTTGGCTTCGCTGCACTGCTCTACGTGTCGTACGTTGGTGGGTCCCTGTTTGAACCGGCCGTGCTTGATCATTTCCGGGGTTGGGGGGTTGATCTGACATTTCTTGCCGCACCCACCCAGGGAATGCAATGGCTCTGGGACGGTCTGCACTTGAGCGTGCCGAGATCAGCGGACCAGTTCTTCGGCGACGCATCCGTTTGGCAGACGACCTTCTCGTTGCCACTGATAGTTGTGGGTCTGGTGAGCTGGTGGCGACTGAGGTCGAGGAGTCGACTTGCCCACGCTTTTGTCATCCTTGCGGTGCTGGGCCTGTGGTTGGCCATGGGGCCGTCCGTCAAGATTGACTCTACCAAGCCGGAACCGATGGGGGTGTTGATGCCCGCCAATCTGGCGATTGCTCCAACAGGCAACGCATTTCTGGACGAGAATATCCCGGGTTTCAATGACATGCGAGCGACGTACCGTTGGAGCGCGTTGATGATCTTCTCGCTTCTGGGCGCTGGCGGTCGCCTACAGCGGTACGCTGCGGGCGCGCCGCAGCAAGCTCATTATGGCAGCGGCCCTGGTGGCATTGGTGGTTTCGAATCTACCTCACCTCGAGAGCAAGTGGTCCTCCGATGTCAACAATCGTGAATCGTTTTTCCAGATAGACACGGACCTCGTGGACATGTTGTTCCACGATCTGAAGCCGAACGAACTGGTCGCGTTCCTGCCCTACAGAAATGACGCAATGGTCAATTACATCGCGCCCAAGCTTGGGAATTCGCACCTACAACATTGGGAGGAGACAAGAACCTGGACTGCGCGCGCGCGCATTGGCCCGACATAATGAGGCAATTCCGAATGGGGGAGATAGACAGCGGGTTCGCGGACAGAGTGGTGCTGCTGCTCGCAGGACGCGACGCCGATGCTGTTGTGTTGCCGTATATCGACATGCTTTGGGCAGCACACGCCTGGCCGGCACCGGCGGAGTTTCAGGGCGAACTGGCCCCGGTGATTGCTTACTTGCGAACTACGGGGTTTGTCACGGTAGAAGAACGGGAATACTACGCAGTGGTGCGCATAGCACCTGATTTGCACGACCAGCTTGAATCCGGTGAGCTGGAACGGATTCTTGCACCCGATCGCTTCATCGCGGTGGACGGTCTCCGGGTCGAGGGAGATGCCCTGCGTGCAATGTTGAGACAGGTCGGACACTATGAGGAGGGGAGCGTGTATTCGGAGGGGCGCGGGGGGTTTCTCGTACGGGCCCTACGTCCGCATGAATGCGGGCGAGTACACTCTGATTGTGACGGGTGCGGCCACCGCAGTCTCGTCGGCGTGGGTCGATGTTACCTCGGGTCTGGGGAGGGTGCAACACGCCCGGTTCGCCCTGTCGCCGACGGGCGGGCTGGCGGGCGTACTCGCTTCGGGAACCGTGGTCCTCGATGAAGACGTGACGTATCTCGAGGTGCGTGTCTATGTCGGGCCGGAGGACGATGTCCGGCTGGATGGGTTCGAACTGGTTCCCGTTTCCGGCACACCGGCGCCAGCCGCGGGCAACTGAACTGTAAGGAGGGACAGATGAAAATCACCGTCTTCGGCACGGGATACGTAGGTCTAGTTGTCGGCGCCTGCCTGGCTGACGCGGGCCACGATGTGATGTGCGTGGACGTTGATGAGTCGAGGATCGATGGTCTAAAGCAGGGTAGTGTCGTTATCTGCGAAGCCGGACTCGGGACAATGGTTGCCAGGAACATCGAGGCGGGCAACCTGCGGCTCACCGCCGACGCTGCCCGGAGCGTGGAATTCGGGCAAGTGCTGTTCATTGCTGTCGGTACTCCCTGCGATGAGGATGGCTCCGCTGATCTCAGACACGTGCTCGGCGTTGCGGGCGTAATCGGGAAGTATATGCAGAGCCACAAGGTCGTTGTGAACAAGTCCACTGCGCCGGTGGGCACCACCGATGCAGTCAATACCGTAATCACAGCGGCTCTACGGGAACGCGGCATGGACGTGTCCTTTGACGTCTGCTCGAATCCCGAATTCCTGAAGGAAGGAACGGCCATCGAGGATTTCACCAAGGCCGCCCGCATCGTTGTGGGTACCGATTCGGAACGTGTACGTGAGACGATGCGCGAGTGTTACGCTCCCTACAATCGGAAGCACGATAAGATGGTCTTCATGGATGCGCGGTCAGCGGAATTGACCAAATACGCGGCGAACGCGATGTTGTCAACCAAAATCAGTTTCATGAACGAGATAGCCAATCTCGCCGAGCGTGTCGGAGCAGATGTCGAGCAGGTTCGCAGGGGGATCGGGTCCGACCCTCGCATTGGCTACGATTTCATCTATCCTGGCTGCGGATTCGGTGGTTCCTGCCTGCCAAAAGACCTCCAGGCTCTTATTCGAACCGCGGAGCAGGTGGGGTACGAAGCACCCGTCTTGCGCGCAGTGGATGCGTTGAACGTCAGACAGAAGGGCGTGCTCTTTGAGAAGTTGTCCCGTGCGCTCGGAGGTGAACTGCAGGGGAAGACTATCGCTGTATGGGGGTTAGCTTTCAAGCCCAACACGGATGATATGCGAGGCGCACCCAGCCGAGCGCTACTCGAGGCACTGTGGTCGGTGGGGGGGCGCGTACGGGCGTTTGACCCGGCAGCTATGCAGGAGGCTCAACGAATCTACGGTTCACGGGCGGACTTACATCTATCGCACAGCCGGGATGATGCGGTGCTCGGTGCCGACGCCCTGGTTATTTGCACTGAGTGGAAGGTGTTCCGCACTGCAGACTTGGACTGGCTCAAGGCGCACCTCCGCCAGCCGGTAGTTGTGGACGGGCGCAACCTATTCGAGCCGTGCGAGGTGAGAAAGGCGGGCCTTCGGTACTATGCGGTGGGGCGGGGTGATTGAACTCGGTCCCCTGGACCTCCCAGTTCGAAATTCACTGCGGGCCGATCGTGATGTCGATTGACAGCGAAATGTCAATGAGCAATAAGAGCGCATGCCACGACTGCACGGGAGCCTTGAAGAGGCAAATTCTCAAGGGTATGGTGAACGGTGCGACCGGATAGGCCATGCGCTCCGGCACGCCAGTGCCCGGCGTCTCCCCCTGGCCCGCGACACCGTGAATTGGGCGATATGTTGTTGGCCGGGCGGACAACCACCACACTCCGGCATGAAGGCGAGTTTGACGATGGAGCGACTTCGAGGCCGCAACCATGGCGATGGAATTCCGCCAGATGGTAGTGTGCGCCGTTGGCGGAATGGTATGACGAGTCTACGCAGCAGAAAGGCTGGCGAGAGACTGCGGCGAATGACACGGGGCGATGGAGACGATGTTCGACGCGCGTTTCAGCCACTCACTGCGGATGCCCTGCAAGTGTTGTGGCCCGGTTTGACCTGGCTGGCAACAGGTTGGTTTGTCTACGAGATGGTGCCCTGTTGTTTGACGGGTCGTGAGAGTGCCCGGTCGCGTTTGGATGTCTAATCGTACAAAGAGGGATTGTTCATGAATTCACCGAAGAGAGTGATGGGGCTAGCACAGCGAAAACGGGTGATTCTCGCAGTGTCGGTGACTGTCGTTGTGGGAGCGGTCCTCAGGCTCTGGGGCATCGACAGTCTCTTCAACGCTGTTCATGACTACGATCCCGGAGTGCACGCGTTGGCGGCGCGGTTCATTACCGAAGGATACCTGCCGTATCGCGATTTTGCGCAGGTTCATCCGCCTCTGTATGACTTCGTGTTGGCCGCGGTATTCAAGGTGTTCGGCTACGAGTTTCTCTACGGGCGCTATCTATCGGTTTGTCTCTCGCTCGCGAGCCTTGTTCTCGTGTACTTTCTTGGGCGGCATCTTTATGGTCGTCGCGTCGGAATCATTGCTGCGCTGCTGTTCGCCGTCGAACCAATGATGGTGTACCTGGGCAGGAGATGCGTGCAGGAGGCGCTGGGACTTCTTCTGGTGCTCATCGGCGCAACGCTGGCAGTTCGCTACCTTGAGCAGCGCCGCACCGGCTTGCTCTTCTGGTGTGGGCTCGTTCTCGGTTTGGCGATTTCCACCAAGTATGTCTTCGTGCCGGTGACCGTGGCCATCGGCTGCGCCGTGCTGTTGCTTGCGCTGCCTCGTGACATGTGGAAATCCACTCACAAACTGGGCTCCCTGCGCTTCTGGGCGCAGTACACTTTCCTCTCGGCCGCAATCTACTCCATACTGTTTGTGCTCCGCTACACGTTGCGGATACCGGTGGCACTACCCTTCGCGGATCCGTTGCAGACCGCCCCGGGGGACCTGGCGGTATCTCTGCTTGTGTTCGGTGTTCCTCTGCTGCTCCTCTGGCGTTGGTGGACTCGGGGCCTTCATGTGGTGCCGTGGTTTCGGTCCGTGTGGACGGAGGTTATCCGTCAACGTTTGTGGCTGCTGGTGGTGGGAAGTCTGGCCGGATTCCTGGCTGTGACGGGGTACTTCTGGATCACCATGCCCGGTGCCTACCTGCAGCAAACCGTATTCTGGCAGATGGGGCGCGCCACCACCGAGGTGCCTTCCCTTGTGGGGATGGCGCGGATCGCATTCCTGTCCTCGGCGTTCTTCAGGATGTCGCTGCTTTCGATAGTCGCAATGGTGCCGCTTGCACTTGTGCTGCTCAACCGGAAACCCTTCACACGTGGTGACTGCTTCCTTGCCGTTGTCATTGTAGTAACAATTGCGTTGTCGCAGGCGTTTTATCAACTACCTCGGTACTACGCGTCGGCGCTGCTCTTCGGTTTGGTGGCAATCGCGAGCTTTGCATTCCGGTCGTCAGACAAGAATCCCCAATGGAGCCGCGTGGGCTCTTTCGCGGCGCTTGCCGTGCTGTTGCTGTGCGGGAGTCTGAGTGTCGTGTTGTTGACGAACTATACGGGCTATGACGTTGGCCAGCCGGGTGCGCCCACATCGAGAGCCATCTATGACGAGACAAACGCCGTACTTGAGAAGCTGGGCGCTTCTCGGGTGTTTTCAACAAATCCCATCTATCCGGCTCTGTCAGACAGCTACGAGAGTAGTCTGAGTTTCGATGTCTTCGCCGTGGTCTTCCTGGAAGAAAAATCGGCTGCGGAAATTCTCGCGACGCTGAGGGAAGAAGGCGTGGACTACGTCATCGTCGAAGAGTGGACCCGGTTCTGGCAGACCCCTCCGTATCAAGATCTGATGCAGGACATGGTGCGCGAAATCAGGGTCGAGGGCAGTCTGGTTGCTCTGGTCGAACCAGACACAGCTCACTGGGTTGAGGTCTACCGCCTTGGTCCGGCGCCGGAAACCCTGGTCAACGGAGATTTCGCGTACTGGTCCGACTATACGGGCTTGAGCATTCCCACCGGCTGGAATCCCGTGCTCATCGGTGGCGCCGGGGATGCTGCGGACATAAGTCCATCCGGGTTAGGTACGGGTGGCGTTCGGCTGATTGTCTATGAAGACGGTGTGACAGAGCCGGGAGCCACCTCCACGCACGCTGGCCTGTCTCGCCGGCTTGCCTTCCCGAGGGGCACCGTATCAGTGCGCGTTCTGCCGGAGGTGAATACTGAGTCACTGGGAGCAACGCCACTCGGGCCCGCGATTCATTTCATAGACGACCAGGGGCATTCCGTAATTCTCGGGTTCTCAGATACGGTACAGGAGGAAGAGGTGTCCGTTTGCGAGGAATGCGGCCACGTGGCGGTCATTCAGCCGGCGCCGTTGTACAACTGGTCGGACCACTCGATAGACGTTGCCAAGTATTGGAAAGAAGCCGGATGGCCGATCCCGGACGAAGTGACGGTTCTGGTGGTGTTATCGGCCGACTCGCAGTACCCGGGCTACTACACCTGCCACGTGGGGGAGGTGACGGTCAGTTCGCCGGTGCCCTGAAGAACGTGAACTGTCGAGGCGAGTTGAACCAGGCACGGTGGGCTATCGCAGACTACCCAGCCTGGTTCCGGCAATCTCCTCGACCTCGTCTCTGTTCTGGCAGTACTCCAGGAGCGTGTTCGCGTCGATGAAGCCCTGAACATAGAGCCTTGCGAGAGACTGGTCCATGGTCATCATGCCGAGCTTCGAACTCGTGCGGATGACGTTATGAAGCTGGTGAATCTTTCCCTCGCGCACGAGGTTCTTGACGGCCGACGTGCCCAGCATTATCTCCACTGCCGCGATGCGTCCTTTGCCGCCCGCGCGCGGCACCAGCGTCTGTCCCAGCACCGCAACCAGTGTCGCTGCGAGGCGAATCTGGGCGAGGTAGCGCTGAGTTGGGGGAAACAATCCGACGACGCGGTCGATGGCCTCCGCCGCTCCGGTGGCGTGTCCAGTAGTCAGAACAAGGTGGCCGGTTTCCGCCACAGTGAGTGCGGCTGACGCCGTCTCGAGGTCGCGCATCTCTCCAACGAGTATCACGTCCGGGTCCTGACGCAGCACATGTTTAAGAGCCGAGGCGAAGGACAGTGTATCCGTGCCGAGTTGCCGCTGGGTGATGGCGGACCTGATGTTGGTGTGGGTGTACTCTATCGGGTCCTCAATGGTCACGACGTGCGACGTGCGGTTGTGGTTGATGTGGTTGATCATCGTGGCAAGCGAAGTGGACTTCCCGCTCCCCGTCGGTCCGGAGGCGATGACCAGTCCGTGCTGTTTCATGGCGAGGTCCTTGTACACTTCAGGCAATTGCAGGCCGTCGACCGTCGGTATCTTCGCGGGCAGAAGTCGGATTGCGAAACTTATCTCGCCCCGTTGACGGGCGGCGTTGCAGCGCAACCTGCCGACATCGGCGAGCGCCATTCCAAAATCGAGTTCCAGATTCGTGGCGAATTCGGCCTGTTGGTCGGCGGTGGCCATCGTTTCCAACGCTGTCTGCACGTCTTCAGGCTTCATCTCGCCGTAGCCGTCCAGCAGTTGCAGTGCTCCGTCTATGCGGGCCATCGGTGGAGAGCCAACCACGAGATGGAGGTCGGAAGCATCTCGTCGCTTGGCAAGACGCAGCAATTCAAGTATGTCGCTCATGGGCTTTCAATCATAGGGAGCGGGAGCGCAATACGCAACTGCGCCGCAGTCGCTAGACGCGCATTTCCGCACGCATTCGCCTCTCCCCTGTTCCCGCGCGCTCGTGATTCTCTATAATGCCATGGGTATTCTAGGGGGCAAGGAGTGCACCGATGACCACCAGTGCCAGAGAGAGATTCAGAGGTATCTGCGAATTTGAGCGAACGGGCGACCTGATGCTGGTGACCCCGTACTTTCACGATTTCTGGACGGAGACTCTTGACGCGTGGGTTGCGCAGGGAGCGCCTGCTGACATCAAGCGGGCGAAATTTCGCGGTGAGTACTTCCACATGGACCATATCCGCATGCTGCGTGAGATCAAGCTTGGCCTGTTCATGGATAAGGTGATTGACGTTCATGGCTTGCCCTACGTGTACGGGATTCCGCCCATCGTTCCCGAGTATGACACAGCCGTACTTGAGGAAGATGAGGAACACGTGGTCATCGTGAACGCCGGCGGGCAGAAGCTTCGCGCCTCCAAGAAGCACCCGGAGAAGATGCCCATGTATCTCGACTTCCCGGTGAAAGACAGGGCGACCTGGGAGGAATACAAGAAGCGTCTGGATCCTAACAGTCCCGATCGGTGGCCTGCGGACTGGCCCGCGTATGTGCAGCGCATCAACTCCAAGGACGAGCCGGTGATGCTCAATGTCGGTGGTTTGTTCGGCTACGTCAGGGAATGGATGGGCGTCGAACGCGTGCTCTACCTGGTTTACGATGACCCTGCCCTGTTCGATGACATGATGGAGCATATGGCGTACCTCCAGGTCGAGGTCGTCAAGCGCGTGCTAGCCGATATCCACGTTGATTGCGCCATGTTCTGGGAGGACATGTGTTTCAAGACAGGGCCTCTCATCTCGCCCAAGATGTTCACACGCTTTATGGTTCCGCGCTACAAGAAGGTGACGGAATTGCTGCATTCGGCGGGTGTGAATTCGATATTTGTCGACAGCGATGGCAATCTGAGCGCATTGATTCCGCTTTGGTTGGGAGCGGGCATCAATGGGTTCTGGCCACTGGAGTGCGCGGCGGGCAACGACGCGGTGGCTTTGCGGAAGCAGTACGGCAATGAGATTATTCTCGCCGGTAACATCGACAAACGCGCATTCCTCAAGTCCGACGATGTCCTCCGCGACGAAGTCATGTCGAAGGTGCCCTACCTGTTGAAGACCGGAGGCTACTTCCCGTCGGTCGACCACCTGGTGCCGCCGGACGTTCCGTTCCGGATGTATCAATTATTCATAAACCTGCTGCGAGAGGTAGCGGGCCTCGAACGCATCTCGTGGTAGCTGGAATTCCGGAAATGCAAAGAGGGCGGTCTCGTACGAGACCGCCCCTCTTCTCGTCTACATGTTTTCTAAGGCGTGTCTGAGCACGGTCTAGCCGATGGCATTGTCCGGGCTCAGGATGTTGTTCGGGTCGAAGAGCTTCTTGATGCCGAGCATCAATTGGCGCGTCTTCTTGTCGAAACTGATCTCCATCTGGTCCATCCTCGTCTTGCCCATGCCGTGCTCGCCCGAAACCACGCCGCCCATCGCGATGGCGGCAGAGTAGATCTCGTGCTTGGCCTCCTTCAGGAGACCCTTCTCATGCCACTCCCAGAACATGTTCGGGTGCAGGTTGCCGTCACCAGCGTGGCCCACCACCGGTATGAAGATGCCGTACTTGTTGCCTACTGCGTCGAGGGCGTCGAGCATGTCGGGGATGGACGCCGGGGGAACCGTCACGTCCAGGGCGTCGCAGACCTTCGACTTGACGGCGTTGCCGACCTCGCTGCGGATCTTCAGGATTGTGGCCTGCTCGGCCGTAGTCTCAGCCATGAGGACGTCCACCGCGCCGCTCTTCTCAGCGATGGCGGATAGCTGCTCGCACATGCCGTAGAGCTGGTCCTCGTTGGCCTCGGCCATGATGACGATGATCTGCGCCGTGCCTTGTTTCGCGGGCCACGTCATGTTGACGTGTTTCGCGGTGTCTTCCATCAAGGACTTCTCAGTGTATTCGATGGCCAGCGGAATGATGCCGGCCTGCAGTATGTGGGGTACCATGCCGATGGCGGCGCGGCGGTCGTCGAAGGAGATGACGAGAGTCGCGGTTGCGCCGAACTTGGGATACAGCCGCATGGTAGCCTTTGTGATGATGCCGAGGATGCCCTCGGAATCGATGATGAGGTGCATGAGGTCAAGGCCCGTGTTGTTCTTGAGCAGCTTGCCGCCCATCGTCACAATCTCGCCGGTCGGCAAAACGACCTCGAGGCCTTTGACATAGTTGCGAACCACGCCGTACTTCACCGCACGGGTGCCGCCGGCGTTGCAGGCGATCATGCCGCCCACCTGCGCGCCTTCGTCGCCGGGATGCGGGGGAAAGAGCAGGTCGGCATCCTCGACGGCCTTGAGCAAGTGCTCGAGGGTCACGCCCCCCTCGGCGACAACCATCATGTTATCTTTGTCGACCTCGATAATCTTGTCGAGGCGCTCAAGTGACAGGACGACTCCGTCTCTTGTGGGGACGGCCGCGCCGACGAGGCCTGTGCCGCCGCCACGCGGGTATACGGGTGTCTTGGTTTCGTTCGCGAGCTTGAGTATTTCGGAAATCTCCTGGGGATTGGCGGGCTTCACCACGATGACGTGTTCGGCCGGCTTGGGCAAAACGCCGAGGTAGGTCTCGTCCGCGAGGTAACCCTGAATCTGGTCGCGCTGTGTGACGACATAGTCGTCGCCAACGATGCGCTTGAGGGCATCCACACTGATCATGCTGGTACCTCCTTGCTGTACGTAAGGAAAGAACTCTCTAGTCCGCTGGTGGGATTGCGGTTCGAGCCGATATTCCAATTGACTTGGAGCGATATCGCACGCTTGTGCAAGTGTCTGTTTCCCGGTGACTGCGGATGTGCGCCGCACGCAGACAGCCTGACATTCAGCCAGGTCGTATAGTAGCGATTTCCCGATGCCATTGCAATAGACCGCGCCTCTCACAGGGACGGTCAGGCTCCGGTGACACAGATCCCGTTGTAAGTAGACTGGTGCAGCAACTCCGCGCTCGTGCTTAAGCCTGACGCGACCGCGACGGCGGCATCGAAGAGCTGTCTCCCGCTCGATTCCACCGAGCCGGCAGACGCGAGGTCAACGTATCTGTCCACGTTGTCGCGCATCATGTCATACGTGGCACGGTTGCCGGTGACCTTGATAACGGGCACAAACGAGAAACCGATTGGCGTGCCTCTTCCCGTTGAAAAGAACATGACGTTGGCGCCTGCTGCGGCGAGGCACGTCAGGTTCTCCGAGTCCATGCCCATGCCGTTCACTATGAACAGCCCGTGGCGGTCAGGACGCTCCCCGTATTCGACTACTCCATCGATGGGATGGGTGCCGCCCTTACAGATGGCGCCAAGTGATTTCTCCTCGATGGTTGTCAGACCGCCCTCGATATTGCCCCGGGCGGGATTTGAGCCCCGCATGTCCACTCCCTTGTCGAGGAAGCGCCGTTCGCTCGCGGCCACCATGCGCATGATGCGTTCCCCGACGTCAGGCGATGAGGCACGCGCTGCCAGGAGGTGTTCGGCTCCAATGAATTCCTGTGTCTCGCTGAAAAGGCCTGTTCCACCTGCATCGAGCAGGAGGTCGAGCGCGCTGCCGATGGCGGGATTTGCGGCGAGACCTGAGGTGCTGTCAGAGCCGCCGCACTCCGCACCAAACGAGAGCTGTGATACGGAACAGGCTTCCCTGGCTTGCCGGGCCGCCCTGGCTTCCAACTCACGAGCCAGTTGTATGCCGCGCTCGATGGTGTGAATCGTGCCGCCATCTTTCTGTATGACCAGCGTCTCCACGCGTTTGCCCGACTGCGATGCGCGATGCGCGATACGGTCATACGTCCGAAGGTTCACATCCGAGGCTCACGTAGATGACCGACGATAGATTCGGATGACGGCCAAGGTTCACGAGGGTGCGTTCCAGCACCTCCAGCTCATCCGGGATGAGGTCGCACCCCTGGAAGTGGGTGAATAACGCGGTACCCTGCACGCCCTGAGCGATCTGCCGGGCGGTGTCACAGGAACATCCCACGGTGGGTATGATTCCCACATAGTTTCGCGTGCCGGCGCTGCCGTCTGAGCGGGGGTATCCCTGGAATTGCATCGCTGCCTCCGTGGTCGCCGCGACCTGACTCCACCTGCTCACGGCAGCCGAATCGAGTGAGCAATGATAATGAGTAGTAGAAGAGGCCGCAAGCGTGCTTGCGGCCTCTCTTGTGTTTGGTTGCCGTGCAGGGCGTCCTTGCCGGTCTAGAAGACAGTTCCCGAAACCCAGATGTCCGGGTAGCCTGCATAGCCGAGCGCCTCCGCCTTGGTGGCCCGGCCGTTGGCGGTCGCCAGCATCTCTGTGTACAGGTTGCGGCCATGCTCGTCGATGGTCGTGTCGCTGAACACGTCGACCAGCATGTCGATATGCTCGGCGAGATGTGCAGCGGTCCGGGGGTTCGCCGTCACCTTGATGACAGGAACGAACGGGAAGCCCTGGGGTGCGCCGATGCCCGTCGCAAACATGATGATGTGGGCGCCTGCGGCGGCGAGGGCTGTGACCGCCTTCGGCTCCTGGCCCGGGCTGTCAATCAGGTACAGACCCTTGCCCTTCACCCGTTCGCCGTGCTCCAGGACTCCTTTGATGGTGGATGTCCCACCCTTGACTATCGCGCCGAGAGACTTCTCTTCGATAGTGCTGAGACCGGCGGCGATGTTACCACGCGAAGGGTTGGCGCCACGGATGTCCACTCCGAGCATGCCCGCCCGTTTCTCCACGTCTGTCACTATCTCACATATCCTGTTGCATACCTGTTCGCTCTGCGCTCTGCGGCACAGGATATGCTCCGTGCCGAGCATTTCGGGAGTCTCTCCGAAGATGCAGGTGCCGCCTGCTTCGATCAGCAGGTCACACATCGCGCCTATGGCGGGGTTGGCGACGATGCCCTGCGTGGTGTCGGACGCACCGCACTTGACGCCGATAATAAGCTGGGAATCGTCTATGTCCACGCGCTGCTGTCCGGAGATGGACGCCAGCATTTGACGCGCGATGCGTCCGCCCTCCTCGACCGCCTTGCTGGCTCCACCGATCTGCTGGAGCACCACGTTTTCTACCGGCTTGCCCGTGGCCGCAATGGCCTCACGGATATCGTCGGCCGGACCTTCGCAGCCGAGGCTCACCAGCAGTACCGCGCCAAGGTTGGGGTGCGCGCCCAGGCTGGTCAGTGTGCGGCGCACCAGCGCCATGTCCGGTCCGGCGTTGCCGCACCCCTGTTGGTGCACGAACGCAGCGCTGCCCGGAACGCGGTCGGCGATCCACCTGGTCACGTCGTTGGCGCAGGCCACGGTCGAAATGATGCCCACGTGGTTTCTGACCCCCACGCTTCCATCAGAACGTACGTATCCCTTGAAACTCATCATGCCTCCTGTAGTTTGTTGTGTCCGGCCGGCCACTGACCACCGTTCCGGGTGTCAGAACGATGGGGGGGCCGTGGCTGCCATTTTAGGCGTTCGTGAAGCCGTGGTAAAGCCGGACTGTCACAACGTACGTAGGCCGCAGGGCCGGTGCTATAATCGGCCCGGACCGATTGGTGGCATCAATGAATCTCTCAGCCGAATTGGACAGGTGGCTTGTTCCCGCGACGCGCGAACTGCTCATTCGCGTCGGTCATTCCGCCGAAAGCCTCGGCTGCCATGCGTTTCTGGTGGGCGGCCCGGTTCGCGACATGCTCCTTGGACGCACGAGCCTCGACCTTGACGTGGTTGTGGAGGGAGACGCTCCGGCGGTGGCCCGGGCGGTTGTTGGCCCGAGGGAGCCCGCTCCCGTTACCCATCCTGCGTTCGGCACCGCGACCATCACCTCGGGAGTCTTTCGAATCGACCTGGCGACCTCGCGCGCGGAATCCTACGAACGTCCGGGGGCGCTGCCTGCGGTTCGGCCCGGGACGATAGAGCAGGACCTGGTGCGTCGTGATTTCACCGTCAATGCCATGGCGCTGGCACTGGATGGCCGGCACCGTGGCGAATTGCTCGACCCCCACTGCGGCCGCGTGGACCTTGACCATGGTCTGCTGCGCGTGCTGCACGACGGGAGCTTCGTTGACGACGCCACGCGTATCCTGCGAGGCGTGCGTTACGAACAGCGCTTCGGGTTCGCGTTTGATGACGCTACTCTTGAGTTGCTCGTTTCCGCGCTGCCGTACCTCGACGGCATCAGCGCCGACAGAATTCGCCACGAGCTCGACCGGACGTTTGCCGAGGACGAGCCCGAACGTACGATGCGGCGACTCGACGCGTTGGGGGTGCTGCACGCCATTCATCCGGCGCTTGCCTTTGACGAGCGGAAGGAATGGGCTTTCGATCAGACGCGCAAGAACAAGTGCCCGGCTGCCCATGTTCAAGCCCTCCACTGGTGCCTGCTGACGTGGGGGATGCCCACGGGAGAAGCTGACACGCTGACTGCTCGACTCAATCTGTCGAGGCGCTTCAGAGACGCAGTGCTTGCGGCGGCCGGAATTCGGGAGTTGGAGCCGGAGCTGGACAATCCTCAACTGAGCCGCAGTGACGTGTATGCACTATTGAGTGGATTCGCACACCCCGCTCTGCTGGCGGCTGAGTTGATGAGCGCACGGCCGGCTGCGCGGGAGAACGTGTCGTCGTTCGTTCAGCATTTGAGGCATGTGCGCCCTCTGCTGACGGGCACCGACCTCCGCGCCATGGGAGTGACGGACGGACCCGAGATGGGCCGCCTGCTCACGAGGCTGCGCGATGCGCGATTAAATGGCGCGGTGTCCACGCGTGAGGACGAGGAGTCGCTCGTCAGGCGTCTTCGGGCTGCTGCACGCTAGGCCGCCCGCACCACGTGCAGAGAGTGCTTCGCGCGGCTGGCGGCCGTGTACACGGCGCGATTGGACCAGCGGTCGTCGCCGGGGTCCATATCGAGTAATATCACTGCGTCGGCCTCACACCCTTTGAACTTCATATACGTGTGGTAGCGGATAGTGGTCTGCCCTCCTCCTCCGCCCTCGGCCAGCGTGAAATTTCCAACGCGGCTGCCGGGAGGAGTCGAAGTCCCTGCCAGATGATGTCCGCCGAGGACGACGATACGCTCGGGAGACAAGCCCTGCTCGTTGACGAGTTCGTGGAGTATGGCGCCCACCCGGCGGCGGCGTCCCGCGGCCGATGGGTGAATTGACTCCTGCACCATCACTCCGTCCGGGCTGCCCGTCATCGGGCGTAGCGGCTGGTCGGCATAGCTGCTGACATAGTTGCAGATCGCCTTTGTGTTGCGGCAATCTTCATTCAGAACGAACGGCGGCTCATCTATGGGGAACACCATCTCAGTGTTGAATACGTTCTGAGCGGGATCGTAGAAGATGTAGAAATAGCCGTCCTGCCGCAGTAGGCAGCTGATGGATATCCAGTAATCCGCTTGAAAGTCCTGTCCTTCATCAACGATGAGCGCGTCATACTCGGGTTCAATCTCCCGAACCAGTTCGTAGAACGCCTCCGGAATCGCTCTCTCGAAATACTCGCTGTCGTGTTCGCGGTGTGGGAGCCGGCCCGCGGCCTCGAGGCGCGCGATGCAATAGTCATGATAGGTGCCTGCGGTGATTTCGGGCACGTCCGCCACAGCGGCGGTGAGGTGCTGCCCGATGAGTTGGTTATAGGCGAGCAACAGCACGCGGTGCCCTTCCGCAGCCAGTTCTTTGGCTTTCTTCACCGCCATGACGGTCTTGCCTGAGCCCGCACAGCCTTCCACCAATGCGGTGCGCCGGTTCCTGATGAAATCGAGCATCCGGCACTGGTCTTCAGTGAGGGAGAACATCCGGCGTTCTTCAACGCCGATCCGGTCGGGCAAGCTGGTTCCGAACTCACAATGGGGCATCAGCGCGTACCTGACCTGTTCTATCTCCTTCTGCCCCAGCGGCCGATGGGGTGGGCCGGCAGAGGCGAACACCTGTTTCACCCGGGCGGCGATGTCTTCGAGGTCGGTCGCGGTGAACAGGATGGTTCGGTCGATGTCCGGGGGCAATGAGGAAGGTTCGGCAAACGTGTACGGAAAACACAACGCGTGTGCGAAAGTACAGGGAAGTGACTTCCCGAGTCTTCGGTGCAGGAAGTCCCTGATCTTGTATTTGCCCGCTCTGGCTTGGTCGACGGGGTCGCGAATGGGCATGCCGTTCAGGTACCATCGGCGGGTAGGGCCATCGTAGACCACGGTTCCACTCTTGGCTTCCAGAACCAGGAATCCCTCGACTGGCGAGAAGATGAGGAAGTCAATCTCACCGTCAAGGAGCAGACCTTCCCGATTCGTCGTGAGGGTCTTGAAAGAGTGGAATACCGTGTAGGTATCGTCCAGTTGATCTCGAAGCAGGGGGTGCAGCAGACGTTCAGCCGCGCTCTCAGTCTCCTCGGGCAAGGTCGCCGGAATCATCAGAGCCAAGACGAACCTCCGTGCTGCCGCCCAATGCTACCTGCGAGCCGTGCGGGCAGTCAACCGGCCTGGCAACCGGTGTCTCGCGGCAACCCGGCTACTGAGGCTCAAATGCAGATGCAGTGTCGCCGAGAGTGCATGCGCCGTACGCGTGCAGTCCACCGGCGCGAAGAGCCACAACGGCCTCCTCCGCGACTTTCGCTGACTCGAGCAGTGCGTAAAGGCACGGCCCTGAACCGGCCAGATGCGCCCGCGCACCCGTCGCACCCTCGAGCGTCCCGCAGGCCGGAGAGACCGCGGGAAAGATGTCACCCGCTACTTTCTCGAAGACATTGAACATCAACTCCTCAGGGATTCGCTCGCCCTGCTGCAAGGAATACTCCGCCGCGCGCACGAACTGGCCGGTGGTGAACATCTGCGGAGAGAGGCTGCGGTACATCAGCCCGGTCTTGCCTTCAGTTGCGGGCGCATCGGGACAGAGAATCACAATGTGCATCCGTGGATGGCCGGGGAGGGCCAGCACCCGTTCCCCGTGGCCTTCGATACGCATCGTACCGCCCGTCAGAAACATTGCCACATCTGAACCCAACTCCGATGCCAATTCACTGAGATGTTTGTGTTCAACCCGGCTCCCCACAGGCGATTGAGCGCAACCAGTGTCGAGGCGGCGTCACTGCTGCCGCCTCCGAGTCCCGCTGCCCAGGGGATGTGCTTGTCGAGATGGATGCGCGCGCCTTTGGCAAGGCGCCGGCGGTCCTTCAGCAGATGGGCGGCCCGGGACACGAGGTTGTCCGCCAGCAGCGACGGCTCGCTGCACGTGAAGATGATATCGGACGCGGGCTCGAACGTCAGCGTATCGCACAGGTCAATGGTCTGGACTATGCTGGCGATGTCATGGTGGGTATCGTGCCGGGCCAGCGACTTCCAGCACGAGGTTGATTTTCGCGGGCGCGTGTACCCTTAACACGGCGGTGTGTCCTCGGCTGGCATGGTGCCGCGGATGTGCCACAGACGCACCCATTCGTCAACACTAAGCGTTTCGGCACGGCGAACCGGATCGATGCTGCCTCGGGACAGCAGTTCGCTCACGTACTGTGGGGACGCACATAAGCCATGCGCGAAGGAATTGTGCAACTGCTTCCGAGGCGAATGGAATCCTGCACCGACGAAGTCGAGGAAACCGGCCACCTCATCCGTGGGAATGGGTGGATTCTCGAGCGTTTCGAGTCGGAGGACGAGGGAATCGACCTTGGGTGCCGGGTGGAAGCTGTGCGCGGAGACTCGCCTCACCACTGAAGCGCGGGCAAACGTTTGAACGCTGACGCTGAGCAGCCGCATGTCGCCCGGCGGCGCGGTGATGGAGCGCCCGACCTCCTGTTGCACCATCACGACCATCACGGTCGGCGGGACGGCCGCGTGCAGGAAATGGCGCAGCACGGGCGACGTGATGTTGTAGGGCAGGTTGGCTACCACCTTGTAGCGTTGCGGGTGAACCAGACTGTGCCGTGTGAGCAACTGTTCGGGTGGGAATGTGAGGATGTCACCCTCGACCACGTGCACATTGGGAACGCCGGCAAACGTCTCGTGAAGCAGTGCGACCATGCCTCTGTCCAATTCAACGGCGATAACCGCACCTGCCCCGGAATGAAGTTCTCTGGTCAGAAGTCCGGTGCCGGGGCCGACCTCAATCACGGTGTCGTCACTCGTGAGACGTGCGGCTGCGGCGATGGACCTGAGGATTCCCCGGTCGACCAGGAAGTGCTGCCCCATGCGCTTGTTGGCGCGCATGTTGTGGCTGCGCAGGGTGGCCTTCAACTGCGACATCGTGCTTGGTTCCCGCGGCTCGTATACCATGTGTGAGTATGCTAGCACTTCGAGCGTGAAGCGGGATTAGTGGCCAACTTCCGCATTGGGGGGGCGCCGCAGGCCGAGGCGTGACATACGCGGGGCGGCAGACCGGGCGCTTCAGCCGATGATTGACGGTGCGGCTGCGTACTCCTACAATCGAACCGGGGTGAAAGATATGGGAGACTCACATCTCTCTGAACACGACTACGATGTCATCATCGTGGGAGCCGGACCTGCGGGCATATTCGCCGCGCTCGAGCTTTCGGATTCCGGTCTTCGCGTGTTGCTGCTCGAGAAAGGCAGAGACCTGGAGGAGCGAGTGTGCCCGGTGGCGGGCCGCGCTGATGGGTGTCTGTCGTGCCGTCCGTGCAGCATGGTGAGCGGATTCGGCGGCGCCGGAGCCTACAGCGACGGCAAACTCACGCTCAGCGCGGATGTCGGTGGGTTGCTGGGGGCGCTGCTGCCCCCCGGACAGTTGCCGGAACTGATCGAGTACGTCGACTCATTGTACGTGCGTTTCGGTGCGCCCGAGCGGGTCTTCGGTACCGGGCCTGAGGTGGAATCGCTCACCAACCGCGCGATGCTCGCCGGTCTGCGGCTTGTGCCGGTAAAGATACGCCATCTCGGTTGCGAGAACTGCCTGCGCGTCCTCGAGCAGATGCGCGGACACCTGCGCTCACGGGTGGAGATTCGCGTGTCAACGGACGTGACCGGCGTTGACACCGATGGCGGACACATCACGGCTGTACGCACAGCTTCGGGCGAGAAGTTCTCATGCCGGTACCTCGTCTGTGCGCCGGGCCGGGAGGGCGCGGAGTGGTTGACCAAACTGGCGCGTGGTCATGGTCTGACGAGTGTCTGCCAATCCCGTAGACGTGGGCGTGAGGGTTGAAGTGCCGGCGCAGGTCACCGAAGAGTTGTGTCGCGTCCTGTACGAAGCCAAGCTGGAGTACTACTCGTCGACGTTCGATGACAGAGTGCGCACGTTCTGCATGTGTCCCAACGGCGACGTAGTCATGGAATCGACCGGCGGGGTCGATCCGGTGGTCACCGTCAACGGTGTCGGATATGCCGAACACCTTACGGCAAATACCAACTTCGCAATACTCGTATCCACCTCGTTCACCGAGCCGTTCCACGAACCCATCGCCTACGGCAAGTACCTGGCGAGGCTCGCCAACCTGCTGAGCGGCGGAGTGCTGGTGCAGAGGCTTGGCGACCTGCTGGAGGGCCGGCGCTCCACCGAGGAACGTATCAACCGCAGCCTTGTGCGGCCGTCGCTCAAGTCCGCCACTCCGGGCGATCTGAGTTTCGTGCTTCCGTACCGGTATCTGACGGATATCGTCGAGATGCTGAAGGCGCTTGATCGACTCGCTCCGGGAGTGGCGTCACCCCACACGTTGCTCTACGGCGTGGAGGTCAAGTTCTACTCGGACCGTCTCAGTCTTTCGCCGTGTCTCGAGACACGAATAGGGAACGTGTTTGCAGTCGGCGATGGAGCAGGAGTCAGCCGCGGGCTGGTACAAGCGTCTATCTCGGGGGTTGTCGCCGCCCGTGAGGTATTGCGGCGGTCCTGAAAGTCGGCTCGCCGTTTGCCGGGTTAATCGCGCGCCGAGGCGGGGATTCCCGTCTCACCCGAACCTGTGCCATCGGGGAACCGTGCCGGATTCGGTGGGCCATTCTCTATTGACCCCTGCAAACGTGCATTGCTAGACTTGAGCCACATGCTCCCACGCGGGGACGACGCCGCGGATGATGGGTTGTGGTGGGCCGCGATGCCCGCGCAATGCGATCCGCTCGCCCCGTCTCAATGACGCCCGAACCATGAACACCAGACTACAACTGCTCATAGCGAGCGCCAATCAAGGCAAAGTAGCCGAGTATCGCGAACTGCTGGAGGGACTCGAATGCGACCTCCTGTCGGTGCAGGACGCGGGCATATCCGGCGACGTGGAGGAGACGGGCCAGACGTACGAAGAGAACGCGCGCCTCAAGGCTGTCACGTGCGCCGCCCGCTCCGGTCTGGTTACGCTCGCAGACGACTCCGGTCTCGAGGTTGATGCTCTCGGCGGTGAGCCGGGCGTGCGCTCGGCAAGGTATGCGGGCCCGGGCGCGACCGATGCTCAGCGCGTTGCATACCTGCTGGAGAAGCTTAAAGATGTGCCACAGGAGCGGCGGGGAGCTCGATTTGTGTGTGTCATCGCCATCGCCGTTCCCGACGGCGGTGTCACCTTCTGCAGGGGGGAGTGCCCCGGCGCTATCGTGATAGAACCCCGCGGCGGGAGAGGCTTCGGATACGACCCGGCGTTCTTCCTGCCTGAGCTGGGGGTCACCATGGCGGAACTGACGCCCGAGATGAAGAACCGGCTGAGCCATCGCGGCAGGGCCGCCGCAAAGGCCCGTGTGGTGCTTGAACAATTCATTGACGGTGGGAGGAGCCGATAGTATGATAGGGCTCCCTTATCCGAGGAGGTAGGCGCATGCGAGTATCTTGTTTGCAGGAGAACCTGAGCCGTGGCCTGGGCATGGTGGGACGTTCTGTCGCTGTCAGGTCAACGTTGCCGGTCGCCCAGAACATACTCATCGTCGCCGAAGAGTCACGACTGAAGCTGGTCGCGACCAACCTTGAGATGGCAACCACCTGCTGGGTGGGAGCTAAGGTGGAAGAGGAAGGCAGCATCACCGTGCCCGCGCGACTGCTGGGCGAATTCGTGAGCTCGCTGCCGAACGAGCTGGTCAAGATCGAGATGCCGGCCGGTGGCCGGACGGTCCAGTTCACGTGTGGCCGCTTCCAGGCGCACATGAACGGCATCGATGCCGATGACTTCCCTCCCGTGCCGCAGGTGGCCGAGGGTGTGTCCGCGGAGATCGGCGCTGATGGTTTGCGTGAAGCCATCTCGCGCGTCGCGATGGCGGCTGCCACCGATGAATCTCGGCCCGTTCTTACGGGTATCAGCATGGAGTTCGAGGGCGAGCGATTGACCCTTGCTGCTGCCGATGGATTCCGTCTCGCGGTGTACAAGATGCCGCTGGCCAAAGCGGTGGAAGGCAAGACCACGGTCATCGTGCCGGCAAAGACGTTAAACGAGGTGCACCGACTCCTGGGAGACCAGGAGGAGCCGGTTTACATTACGGTCAATGAACAGAGGAGCCAGGCGCTCTTCCGCCTCAACAGCGCGGAAATGGTGTCCCAGCTTGTCCAGGGAACGTTCCCGAACTACTCGCAGGTCATACCCACCAAGTACGACACGCGTGCGGTGGCGGACGTGGGAGAGTTCATCCGCGTGGCCAAGATGGCGTCTGTGTTTGCCCGTGACGCGAGCAACATCGTGCGATTGCTTGTCACCCCGGGTGGCGACCTGAAGGCGGGCAAGATCACGGTGACGGCTCAGGCTGAAGAGGTCGGAGGCAATACCGGCGATCTCGATGCCCTCGTCGATGGCAACGAGGCCAAGATCGCCTTCAACGTGAAGTACCTGCTCGACGTGCTCAGCGTGGTGAAGCAGTCACAGGTTGCGCTTGAGGTAACGACGCCTTCGAGCCCCGGAGTGGTCCGCCCCATCGGCACGGACAACTATGTGCATGTCATAATGCCCATGTTTGTCCAGTGGTGAGTAGCTTCGGCTGAACGTAGCCCTTGATGTCTACGGCCTCCGGAGTGGCGGTCACCGCGGAGGTCCAGGTAGGCGTAGGCGTCCTTCTTGTCCTGGCACGTGCAGTTGTCCAGGTCGGGTACTATCGGGTCGCTCCATCTTCGCGGGTGCCGGTCCAGGTCATCCGACTGCGTGTGACTCCTCAGTCGTGTGCGTTCGCGTACGCGCGAAATGGCAAAGCATCCCTATGTTCGTGCGGCGGCGCCCCTTGGTAATTTACCAGAGCACCAAGGCGCAACCACCGTTGGTTGGGCTGTCAGTCGTCTTCCTCTGACGCTCCACCTCGGGGCGGACCGCATCGTCACATTTCCCGCTTGGACTAGTGACACGGAGTCGTGGATGTGGTATGGTCGTACAGGAACAGGACCAAAGTCGGGGGCAGAGGTGCGGAGAATATGAAATCGTACAAGTGTGTTGGAATCGCGTTGGCGATTGCGATGGTGGCTGCAACTGTAGCTCCCTCGCTGGTCGTCGCTGCGCCCCCGGAATGCAATGGAAACACGGCGACCATTTACGTCGACTCAGGGTTTGTCGTCGGCGGACCAAATAATGGTGTGGCGTACGTGGCAGGCACCACCGTGCTGCAAGGCACTGCGGGTGACGATGTGATAGTCGGTACCAGCGACGGCGACATAATAAATGGCGGCGGAGGAAATGACACCGTCTGTGCAGGCGATGGCGACAACACCATCACCTGCCTGGGCGGCGACGACTGGATCAATGCGGGTGATGGCAATAACACCATTGCTGCGGGTGACGGCAAGAATACCGTCATGGCCGGCGATGGCAACAACACCATCACAGGCGGGACCGGAAAGGATGATATCCACGTCGGCGATGGCAACAACGTCATCGATTCGGGAGATGGTAGCGACACTATCGTGGCCGGTGACGGCAACAACAGTGTGACAACCGATGGCGGTGCCGACAGCATCACGACCGGTTCCGGGAACGATATCATCGATTCGGGAGATGGCAACGACACTGTCAACGCCGGCGATGGTAATAACACTGTCACAACCGAGGGCGGCGTGGACAACATCACGACCGGGTCCGGTGACGATGTCATCGATTCCGGAAACGGCAACGACATCGTCAACGCCGGTGACGGCGACAACAGTGTTACGACCGACGGCGGCGCCGACAACGTTACGACAGGCTCCGGGAACGATATCATCGACACGGGAGTCGGCGACGATACTGTCGACGCCGGCGACGGCAACAACATTGTCACGACTGCCAACGGCGACGACAACATAACGACCGGCTCCGGGGATGATTTCATCAATGCAGGGGGCAATGACAACACTGTCAATTCAGGCGGCGGGAATGATGTCATATACGCCGGAGATGGCAACGATACCGTTGATGGCGGACCGGGGTTCGATTGCGCCCGGCTTGGTGGCGGCATCAACACGCCCTCCAACATCGAGTGTGATGACTCCTGCCCGAATTCCGTCCATGTCGTGTTGGACGGGCTGCCGGGTAGTCCCCAGACTTTCTCGTTCACCGGCGACCTTGGTGCTTTTACGTTGGATGACGACAGCGCTGACCTTACGTACGACTACCAGGAATCGCAGGCGCTAAGCCCCGGGACCTATGGGGTGACCGAGATTGTTCCAGCCGGATGGGACCTCACCAGCATTGTGGTGACAGGCGATCTGGACAACGGGAGTGTCATCGGCATCGACAACGTGAGCATTGATCTTGACGAAGGCGAGTGTATCATCTGCACGTTTGCAGACGATCCGGAGCCGGCGTACATCCGCGTGAACAAGCAGACCGAACCCGAAGGTGGTGCGGGATTCAACTTCGACGGCGATCTGGGCACGTTTTCTCTGGACGACGATGGCACTATGTTGTTTGGTCCGTTTCTGCCCGGCGACTATGACGTGTATGAGGTTGTGCCTCTGCCTTCAGGCTGGTTGCTGACGAGCGTCGACGTCACAGCTCTTGGCGGCAGCACCGATAGTCCTATCACTGACGGAGTGACAATAGGCCTCGTGGCCGGCGACGAAGTCACCGTCACCTTCACCAACACCGAGGAGGTGCAGCCGGCGCCCGTTCGCCTGCGGAGTTCTTTCACTGTCGGTGGAGAAGTGGCTCCGGTGAACAAAGTGGGCATCGTAGCGCCCTGGATCTGTCTGGCGCTGCTGGGGCTTGGCGGGTGGTTTGCCGTTAGAAGCCGCAGCGCTCGATCATAAGTTGTCACTATTTCGCATGCCACGGTGCCTTCAGCAGGTACCGGGGAGGCAAGGTTATCCTGTCGGTCTGCCCGGTTGTGGTTTCAGAACTGTTGGCCTTCTCACAGACCAGCCGGTTGCATGACACGGAGTCAAACAAACCCGCTCTTGGTGAACTGACAGCATCCCCATGACCGTCCCGAACCAGTACCGGCGGCCGTCAGCACCCTGCCGGGCAGGCTTGGCAACCGGGAACGTGCGTGCGAATGAAATGGCAGACATCCCCATGTGTGTCCAATTGCGTCCAATGATTATTAGCTTTGGCTCTACGTAGCCCTTGATGTCGACGGCCTCCAGAGTGGCAGTGACCCGCAGGTCGAGGTACGCGTAGGCTTCCTTCTTGCTCTAACATGTGCAGTTGTCCGGGGCGGGCACTAGGGGGCACTCCATCCTCGCGGGTGCCGGTCCAAGTCGTCCGACTGCGTGTGACTCCTCAGTCGTGTGCGTTCACCGTGCGGGGCACGTATGCAATCGGGGGAAGACCTTCACCCTGGTTACGGCAGGCAGGTCACCAGAGGTGTTGCACTGACGATCGTCGAGCCTAGCTTTCTTTCCTGGACGTGAGGTACAAGTGACCTGAACTCACGCCCAGCTTCACTCTTGCTACGACTTTCTCTCCACTGTCCGGACAAGTCAGCTCGCTGGTCGGTGATACGACGAGGCCGATAACGAAAAGACTTCCTATCAACACGACGCTCGCCGAAGCCACGATTATCCACACCTCGGCCTGCGGAATGCCGGGCGCCCTGAGTGTAACTGCGATCAAAGCCACGCACAGCAACCGCACCACTATCAGAACCAGAGTGTTGTATGCTCGATAGGTCATAGTCCCCTCGCCTCCTCTCAGACCGCCGGGTCACCGCAGCGCCAGTGCGCGAATCAGCAGGGCATGGCGGCCACCCGCGGATGACTCTCTATCAGTCTTGAGCCTTCTTCAGCCGTTCCCTCACACCAAATCGTTTCATTTCGGCGTCCGAAAACGGGTGCTTCGATTCTTTGTCTGCCAGAAATTTCAAGGGCATCGCAACAAGCAGCAGGGCCGCCACAATCGTGGCAACGACTCCACCGACATAGTCTCCAGTAGTCGCCAGCCCGTTCGTTGCCACGTACCAGATGTAATAGATGCCGATAGGGAAATGCAGGAAGACAACCGTTGCAAGGCCCGGATTGTACCAGCTTCTCATCTTTACGTTGAAAACGATGCCGTGCACGATGATCTGAAACATTCCAAACAGTACCTGTGCGAGGCCAAGCCAGATTACTCCCGGGAGCAAGATTGCAGCGATGTAGAATGGGTATGCCAGTGCTACGTTTACGATGAAAGCTTGCTCGCTGTTCAGCGGGTACCTGTCCGGTTTCTTGAGTTCTCCCCCAACAGCCATGTTGAAGACAGCGGGGAAACCACCCGGCAACGCATATTCTTCGAATTGGTGCATCAACAGCGCCATGAAGCTGAATATCAGGATCAGTTGGACATGGCTGACGTGACTGCCCCAGAAACCCATGATGAAGGACAGCGCAACAAAATACAGACCGCCAATGTAATACCAGTGCTCCTTATAGAATCTCACGCCAACCCCCTTGCCTCACTGATACGGAAACAGTTCAATTCCGTCCGGCCCCAGAGCCTCAAACGTGGATTCTAGCACCAGGGTTGACGGATGTTTCGGGCAAGCCGGGTCGAGGAGACGAGGCATTCAGAGGTGACGGGGTGCTGCGCAGACACGAATGCACGGGATGTCAAAATATCCCGCATGTTCGTCCTACGTCTGCTACTCGCCGACGGTGCGGTTGAAAGAAGAGAAACAGAATCGCGCTACAATCATCACTGCGGTCTGGTAAGGGCATCGGTGCAATGAAGACAACGTCATTATCGATTCTGACTGCCTGCATGGCAACGGTTATTGTCGTTGCCGGATGCTCTCCAACGCCGGTATCGCCTCCGACGCCGCCACCAACTCCAACGGAGGTGCAGAACCCAGGCCCCTGGCCGGACGTGTATGCCTATCGAGACTCAAAGAGCCCGATAGTGACGCGGGTTAATGAAACCTTCTCGATCGTGCTGCCACCTGCCCCTCTCTTCGGCTGGGGATGGCAGAACAATGACTTGAGTGCATTCTCACTACTAGAGACGAAGACAGTGCCGGGATCAGGCCAATGAACCTAATCCCTATGGACCCAATGCGTTTCTCTTCAAAGCGCTTGAGGCGGGCACGTTCCGGATTATCTTGTACGTCGCCAGCAAGCCTCCTCAGCAGTTGGAGACGTTCGACATAGTAGTGAATCCTTGAGATGTTCCGTCATCTTGAGCGTTAGTGCTGCCGCCCACCCGCCGGATCCTCGAAGGCACATGCAGTCGGTATCCCCGTACGGAGTTATCCCGGTTGCTGGGACGTGTCTGTAGTTGTTACCGGGACCGACCGGCTGCTTCATCAAAGCAGGTTGGAAATATGGGCACTGAGCGCTAACATTGAAGGAAGCAGGCTGCATGGGTGCAGCTAACTGGAGGTGGAATGATGGCAAACAAAGATGACAAGCGCCCGGTGGCGGGCATGGCTCCCCAACATTCTATGAGCAGCGGCGCCACGAATCGAGACTGGTGGCCAAACCAGTTGCGGCTCAATATCCTGCGCCAGCATTCCTGCGATTCCAATCCCATGGGCGAGGACTTCAATTACGCCAGGGAGTTCAAGAGCCTGGACCTTGCGGCGGTGAAGAAGGACCTGCGTGAACTGATGACCAAGTCGCAGGACTGGTGGCCGGCGGACTTCGGCCACTACGGCCCTCTGTTCATTCGCATGGCGTGGCACAGCGCGGGCACCTATCGAATCTCTGACGGACGCGGTGGTGGGGGGCGCGGCAAACAGCGCTTTGCTCCACTCAACAGTTGGCCCGACAACGTCAATCTCGACAAGGCGCGCCGGCTGCTCTGGCCGATTAAGCAGAAGTACGGCCGGAAGATTTCCTGGGCCGACCTGATGATCCTCACCGGCAACGTCGCTCTGGAATCGATGGGATTCAAGACGTTCGGTTTTGGGGGCGGGCGTGAGGACATCTGGGAACCGGAAGATACCTACTGGGGCTCTGAAGAAAAGTGGTTGGATGACAAGCGCTATTCCGGCGACCGGAATCTCGAGAATCCACTCGCTGCCGTGCAGATGGGTCTCATTTACGTCAATCCGGAAGGCCCCAACGGCAACCCCGATCCCCTTGCGGCAGCCAAGGATATCCGCGAAGTCTTCGCGCGCATGGCGATGAATGACGAGGAGACGGTGGCACTCATCGCAGGTGGCCATGCTTTCGGCAAGACCCATGGTGCCGGAGACGCCAAGAATGTGGGTCCTGAGCCCGAAGCGGCAGGTATCGAGGAGCAAGGACTGGGCTGGAAGAGCAGGTTCCGCACGGGAAAGGGTGCCGACACGATTACCAGTGGACTGGAAGTCACCTGGACCAACACGCCGACGCACTGGAGCAACAATTTCTTCAGGATATTGTTTGGCAACGAATGGGAACTGACGAAGAGCCCGGCCGGCGCTCACCAGTGGAAGCCAAAGGGTACTGCGGGTGAAGGCAACGTACCGGATGCACACGATCCGTCGAAGCATCACGCACCATCCATGCTTACCACAGACCTTGCCCTGCGCTTCGACCCCGTCTACGAAAAGATATCGAGGCGCTTCTTTGAGAACCCGGACCAGTTGGCAGATGCATTCGCCCGTGCCTGGTTCAAGTTGACGCACCGGGATATGGGTCCCCGCAGCGCGCTATCTTGGCCCCGAGGTCCCTGCAGAAGAGCTCATCTGGCAGGACCCCATCCCCGCAGTCAATCACAAGTTGATCGATGCAAGGGATATCGCCTCTCTCAAGAGCAAGATTCTGGCTTCCGGCCTGTCAATCTCGGACCTGGTTTCGACCGCCTGGGCGTCAGCGTCCACCTTCCGCGGCTCCGACAAGCGCGGTGGCGCGAACGGTGCCCGAATTCGACTGGCGCCGCAGAAGGATTGGGAAGTCAACCAGCCTGCCAGGCTGGCGAAAGTGCTCAAGACCTTGCAGGGCATCCAGAGCGAGTTCAACAGCGCGCACAGCCGATGGCAGCAAGAAGGTATCACTGGCTGACCTGATCGTTCTGGCCGGCTGCGCCGGCGTCGAGCAGGCTGCGAAAAATGCCGGCCACAAGGTGACGGTTGCCTTCACGCCGGGACGCATGGACGCTCGCAGGAGCAGACCGATGCGGCCTCCTTCGCCGTGCTCGAACCGGTCGCGGACGGCTTCCGCAACTACCAGAAGACCCGTTATTGCCGTATCAGCCGAGGAATTGCTGGTGGACAAGGCGCAATTGCTGACTCTGACCGCACCCGAAATGACGGTGCTCGTTGGTGGTATGCGCGTCTTGAATGCGAATTTCGGGCAGTCACCGCATGGGGTATTCACTAAGCGTCCGGAGGCGCTCACCAATGATTTCTTCGTGAACCTGCTGGATATGGGTACGACATGGAAGGCGGCCTCCGAAGCGACAATGACGTGTTCGAGGGGCGCGATCGTGCAACAGGCGAAGCTCAAGTGGACCGGCACCCGTGTCGATCTCATCTTCGGTTCGAATTCCCAACTCCGGGCCCTGGCGGAAGTCTACGCAAGTGCGGATGGCGCAGGAGAAGTTCGTGGAGGACTTTGTTGCGGCGTGGAACAAGGTGATGAACCTTGACCGCTTCGAGCTCGCCCGACCGTAACGTGAACTCTTCGCAGGCGTCTGGAGCGTATTCTGAGTTGTAGATAAGATGGAACTAACTCCGAAGGACTGGTCCAGCAATAGCGTGAGTCTGACTGGACCAGTCCACAGAGGCCCGCGCGAGGCGGCGCCCGGACATGGTCAACGTCCGACCCTGCACCTCTACAGCCCTGCGCAGGAGATCTCACACGTCCCGAACAGTCGAGGGTGAACGGGGAGCCTGTTACAGGTTATTGACTTCGTCTTGAGCCCGAAGAAGTGGGTAGCTGAAGACATAGGGGAGGGGAGGCAGATGAACAAGATTGTGGACAAAATCATCATATTCAACGTGGCTGTGACTGACATGGACAAGGCCAAAGCGTTCTATGTGGACCGATTGGGCTTGAAAGTCGCCAGGGACATAGGGCAGGGCAATATGCGTTGGGTTACCTTGGACTTGCCAGGTGGCGGTACGTCTATGGCTCTCACTACTGCCTATGGGAAAGCCATTCCCGGGACCATGCAGATTCAGTTTGTCACCTCCGACATTCAAGCATCTTATAAGCAGATGAACGCCAAAGGCGCGAAGCCCACGGGCCCCATCGGAGATGATCTTTACGGCCCGGGCTCCGGGGTCAAGTGGTTTCAGGTCAACGATCCAGATGGAGACCTGCTTACCGTCGTGCAGGTGCCGTAGGTGGTCCTTGGGGCGCGCGTCCATGCACGCGCCCCAATCCGGTCCGTCACGTGTTCTTGCCTGTCTTGGCCAATGCATGCAGACTTGGCCCGGTTGGTGCGAGCCTGACGGAACCGCAAGGCCGGACATGGTAATGCTATCGACATCGAAGACAACCGCCGCTCGCGACACGTACGTTCACTAAAGCTGAGATCGAAGGGGAGATTCGAGATTGGAAAAAGTGAAGATTGCGAATTGGCCCGTCGGTCCCTTTCCAGTCGCTTTGGCCGGGGCCCACGTGAACGGCAAACCCAACTATGCCACTGTCGGAGCATGTGGTGTTGTGTGCCAGGAGCCGGTGTTATACGTATCCTTGAAACACAGCCACTACACAACTGCAGGAGTGCGAGACAACGGGTACTTCAGTCTCAATATCCCATCTGACAATATGGTTCAGAAGACAGACTATTGCGGCATAGTCTCTGGTGGACTTGCCGACAAGAGTCCTGTCTTCGCCTCATTCTATGATGATATAGGCAAAGCTCCGATGATCGAGGAATGACCGCTGAACTATTTGTGCGAAGTGATCAGGAGCATTCCCATCTTTGATTTTGAAATGTTCCTGGGGAAAGTTGTGGCAGTGTATGCGAACCGTGAATGCTTGACCTCGGAGAAACCTGACCCACTTAAGATTGACCCGCTGGTTATCATGGGCACGGTTTATCTGAACCTGGGAAGGGTGCTCGGCACTATCTACAAAGAAGGAAGGAGATAGAGGACCGTTGATACCGGGACGTTCAAGCAGACTCCGACTGATCTGCGTGGCCTCTTCAGCGTGGGCGATACCGGACTCGAACCTTCAGGCGCGACACGCGCTGCGGTACGTGAAACAGACGCACGGCAGGACACGATCCAACGCTTGTGCGGTGACAAGCGGCCGCGACTGAGCGCAGTTTTCGATGACTTCGGGGTTCGAATTCGTCGCGTTGCGCCATTAAGTGGCCCATGTACTCCGCGTGCCTTTGAGGAGTACAATCCCAAAGATGTCAACTGCCGCCATAGCAGACTCGCTTGTGCCCGCTATCGAGGTGACACACCTCGTCAAACGGTTTGGTGACGTGACCGCCGTCGATGGCATTTCGTTTTCGGTTCCCGGCGGCGAAATGTTCGGTCTGCTTGGGCCGAACGGCGCGGGAAAGACCACCACCATCAACATGCTCACCGGTCTCGCTCGTCCGGTTTCCGGAGATATTCGAGTCGGAGGCATCGATTGCTCCCGTCATCTGAAAGCCGCCCAGCATTTGATGGGAGTTGTGCCTGATGAAAGCAACCTGTATCCCGAGCTGACGGGCTTCGAGAATCTCTGTTTCTGTGGCGCACTGTATGGCATGACTCGTGCCGACAGAGAGCATCGTGCACGCGAACTTCTCGCATATTTCGACCTTGAGGGTGCGGCACAACGCAAGTTTGCAGGCTACTCGCGCGGCATGAAACGGCGTCTCACCATCGCTGCCGGGATCATGCACCGGCCTCCCATCCTGTTTCTCGACGAGCCGACCACCGGAATCGATGTCGCCAGCGCACGTCAGGTGCGGCAGCTCATCGGTGAGATGAATCACGCCGGGACAACAGTGTTCCTGACCACGCACTATATCGAGGAAGCCGAGCGCTTGTGCAGCCATGTGGCGTTCATCGTGTCTGGACGCATAGTGCGCGATGACACGGTCGAGAACCTCATGCAGCCTGTTGCCGGCACCTACACCGTGCAGTTCACCGTGTCCAAGGCCACACCTGAAATCGCGGCCAGTCTTTCGACAACGTTTCCGGGGACGCGGTTCGAGGTGACCTCGGACTCAGAGATGAGAGCGGTGTCGACGCAACCTCTGCGAGTGGGAAAACTCGTCGTCTTCATGGAGGAGCATGGCCTGGCGGTATCTGAGGCGCGAGAGATGCGCTCTTCCCTGGAGGACGTCTTCGTGCGACTCACTGGGCTGGCTGCGCAGGAGATGAAACGGGAGAAGGAACGCGCCGGCGGGGGTGGAGGCGGAGGCGGAGGCTCATGAACTACCGCATCGCCTTCTGGAACATCCTGCTCAAGGACATCCGGTCCTACTATCTGAAGCCGCCGAATATCAGTTGGGGCATTGTGTTTCCCCTCGCGTGGGCCGGAATGTTCTTCGTGAAGTCGGGGACCGGTATAGGGACTATCGCATCGCTCCTCCCGGGACTGGTGTCCCTATCAGTCCTCTTCGGCACGACGTCGGTGCTCGCGGTCACTGTCACCTTCGAGAAGAAGGGGCGTTCCTTTGAACGGCTACTGCTGGCGCCCATTCCTCTGGAACTCCTGATGCTGGCAAAGACATCTGGCGCCATACTCTTCGGCATCATCAACGCCTTCGTGCCAATCTTGCTCGCCAGCTTCATCATCGGCCTGGCGGGAGTCAACTGGGGCATGTTTCTTGCGGTGGTGCTTCTCATCGCGATGACGTCGACCTTCCTGGGACTGTTCATAGCGGTGTCAGTGAGCGAGGTCTTCGAGGCCCAGACCTTCTCCAACTTCGTTCGTTTCCCCATGATATTCCTGTGCGGCCTGTTCTTCCCCATCGCCGCTCTGCCCTCGTTCCTGCAACCGCTTTCGTACGTTCTGCCGCTCACGTACGGCGTGGACGTGTTGCAGAGCATGTTTGGCTCGGAGAACATGATGCCCATCCCGTTGGATTTCGCGGTGCTCGGCGCATACTGCGCCGCGCTATTCTGGCTCAGTCTCAAGAACGTGCGGCGCCGCTGGATACTCTAGCCGGCAAGTACGACTGCCACGATCAAGAAGAATCTCCTGGAATACGACCCGCCTTGTGGTCAGGGGCTAACCGGCCAGTGATGTACACAATTATGGGCGCGAGCGGCGCTAAAGGCGAGCTCGTCTCCTCCGCGGCTAGCGGAATGCGGGTTTCATCCGCCCAAGGTGAGTGCTGTCGGCTGAATTGAGCCTTTGATGACCACGGAGTCCGGATGGAAGAGAGGCGCAGGTTCGGTCGGGCTTAGGCGCCTTCTTGCTCCGGCGCCTGCGCTTGTCCGGTTCGTTGTTGCCCGGCTGCACCGTCGTTGCGGCTACTCCTTAAGTCGATTGCATTCGGCAGCGCGGAATCTGCTTGTGAGCGAGCACTTGAACCTTGCTAATGCCGCTTGTCGCCCTTTCTTACATCAGAGCACCCGAGTCGTCCACTTGAGTTTCCGAGCGGGTTGACACATCATTGTTGGGGGGACTCACCGGAACGTAGGACTGACCGGATTGAGGCAGTGAGGATCGTTTCGGAAAAGGGGTGAGGGAATGGCAACCATCGAGAGGAAGAGTCTGAATCAACCGGAGCAAACCCAGACGATGGGGAAGGTCAAAGTGGAGACCATCATGATGAGGGGTCTCAAGTTCCAGCGCAACACTGCGGCACCTGGATGGCAATGGTCCAAGGACGTTAAGCCTGTCGTGAAGACGGCGAGTTGTCAGGTAGACCATCTCATCTACTTCATATCGGGTACGATTCGCGTGAGGATGGATGACGGAAAAGAGATGGAATTTGGCCCGGGCGACATGGGGGCGATTCCGCCGGGACATGATGGTTGGACCGTGGGCAACAGTCCCGCCGTATGGCTTGAGATACAGCACTGAGATGCTGGCGCCGCATGAGGTGGCTAATGTCGCGCAGTCTTCGTCTTTAGGGGGCAGTGCCCTTCTGGCCAATCGGGTGGACTGGTAGAGCGACAAGCGGGAGGCCCGGCCGGGCCTCTCGTTCGTATTCGTTCCGCGGCTTCCGGGACCCGATGCCTTCCACCACCTACGCTGACCGGGCCGGAAATTCCTTACTGACTGCAGAACCGCGTGCGTCCGCGCCACACGATACTTGAAGCGGGGTCGCCCGTACCAGACGGGGCGGCCTCAAATCGCTCGGTCTCCACGGTCGACGGTTTCATCGGCCACATCGAGGCCGGCCACACAAAGGACCGAATCCATGAACGATGTGCAGCAAGGCGCTTGCACTCTGCAATCTGCGCAAGCGACTCAACCGGGAGGAACCAGGTGCTGCCGCACATCTTGATTGTCGCCCGTCCGGTTCCACGCAGGGAGCCTCGCTCAGCGTCGTGCAAGACTCAACCGCTGAGGCGTCGATCCTTTCGTGATGCCGTGGAGACTCCATCTGTGAACGGACTCCATGAAGACCTCACACGGCCGATGACACGGCAAGAAGGGCGGTACACGGGTGTATCGCCGAGGCATATAATGCTGACGAACGAGTTGCGAAACCCGGTTGGCTGGAACCGCGGGCACGTAGGAGTGACACCCGACCTCGCGGGAACGAATCGTGAAACTACTCGTCTGACGGTGACGCGCGTTCACATGTCTTACGGTGGCCTTCAACTCAGTTCACAGACTATTCTGAGTCAGGTCGAAATCACCGATTGCGTATGGGCAGTAGTCAACAAATCACACGAGTTTTACTGCATACAGTGGTCTGCACATGAGGCAAGTTATGAGTATTTCAAAGGTGTCTGACCCTTCGGAAGCTGATGCCGGAAGTCTGTTGAGGCTGATGCGTCGCCACCCCTTGTTCTCCTTCTTCGTCCTTGCGTACGCAATCTCGTGGCTGCTGGAAATCCCGTATCTGCTCTCCGGTTGGGGCTTTCTGTCGGGAAATTTCACACTTGCCTTTGTTCTGAAGGGTTTTGGGCCCACCATTGCTGCCCTTATTATGACTGGTGTTGTCGGGGGGAAAGCGGGTCTATTTCTTTTGCGGAACCGCGTCCGGCAGTGGCGCGCCGGCTGGCAATGGTACCTCTTTCTCTTGCTGGGCATTCCCGCTTTGGTAATGGTTGGTATCATCGCTCAACCCGGGGTGCTGGCAAGCTTTCAAGGTGTGACGCCCGCGTTGCTGGTGAGCTACCCCATCTACTATGTCGCCGTGCTGTTTGGAGGTGGGTCGCTGGGCGAGGAACTCGGCTGGCGCGGATTCGCACTGCCCCGCATGCAGCCGCGCTATGGCCCCCTCTGGGGGACTCTGTTGCTCGGGGTGTTGTGGACATTCTGGCATCTACCGGACTTTCTGGATTCTGCAGCCCAGGGGGGAGGACCGGGTACAGGCTGGTCAACGTTTCTGACAAATTTCCCCGTATTCTTCCTCATGGTGATGTCGCTTGCTATCATCTTCACGTGGATCTTCAACCACACTCGTAGCAGCATCTTTACCGCTCTGCTGGCGCACGCCAGCGTCAACACCCCTCAGCTTGCTCTGGTGCCGCTCTTTTCCGCGATTAGCTTCACAATCATGGACCGCGGTGCCCTGGTCGGTACCGGGGTGTTTGCGCTGCTTGTTCTCATCGTGACGCGGGGTCGGCTTGGCTACAAAGAAGTCGGCCCAGGACAGCTATCTGACGCGAAGCCGTGAGTCTGGAGCAACGCGCGGACACTGGACATCGGACTGACGCGGTCGTTCCAAGCCCTGCTGGTGAACAGTTGGCTCTGACACCGGATGGAGGCAGAACGCCACGCGAAGTAAGGCATGACGAAGAGTAGGCAGTTGCGAGCCTCTTGTTCATTCGTGCAACGGCATCATCACTTCCGATGTCCGCATCCGGCTCCCGGAGCCGAAAAGAATTCGTCCCCCCCGGGAGAAACTGAGGCGTCAGTGGCGGACCGCGGCTGACGAGCGCCGGCGCGTTCGGACCTGCTACTTCCCCTCTCCGTCGAGCCGCTGTGTCAGGAGTTCCATGGCACGCCGGAGTTCCTGCTGCTCGGCCTGATTCTGCGCCAGGAGCTTCGCCACGGCATCGTCGGTGAACGGGCCACTATCCTGGGTGCCAGGGCGGCTCGATAGGAACCGTATCGGCTGGTCGGCGTCCGTGTTCAGGTTCAACGAGAGCACATCGCAGCGGGTGTAGTGACCGATGATGTCGTGCCACTGCTTGCGCGCTATCTCGAGCTCGATATCGATGTCCGCATAGATGATGCCGTCTTCCCCTTCGATACTGGCCAGGACCTCGGCGTTCGGACCGTAGATGGCACTGAACGGGTTTGCGCTGGTCATGAACCGACGCTTTTCTTCCGTCACACCGAGCATGTCCACCATCTCCTGATTGATGCTGCTTGTCGATACTACAGTGAACACCTTGCCTTCGAGAGAGTGGGCCCCCGCCCTGAACTGTATCCAGGTGTTCTGCCCTAACTTCGAGCCGAGGCCGATTGACGGATAGTTCGCCACATGTATCTGCTCGCCCTGCGCGAGCAAGGCGTATCTCGCCAGCGTATTGCTATTCTCACCGCAGGCGAGCGTTCCGAGTTTGCCGATGTCCGTATTCCACACCTTCATCCCCGAGCCGTCGCCTCTGGACCAGATCATCTTTTCGGCGAAGGTGGGCACCAGCTTGCGATGCTTCCCGATGATTGTGCCGTTCCGATCGATGACGACGTTAGTGTTCCACATTGTCCCCATGTTGGTGGCCACTTTCTCATTCACGCCCATGACCACATACACATCGGCAGCCCTGGCGGCCCGGCATAGAGCGTCAGTCGCGGGGCCGGGTATCTCCACCGCCTCCTCGAAGAGGCGAACGAACAACTCGTCGTGCTTGAGAGGCGAATCCAGCCATATCCAGTAGGGGTAGCCCGGGATGAATGTTTCGGGGAAAGCAACGAGCTTCGCCCCGTTGCGACCGGCCTCCTGTATCAACTGGCAGGCCTTGTCTACCGTGGCATCCCGGTTCAAGAATACGGGTGATGCCTGCACCGCTGCAGCCTTGAACTTTGCATATTGGTCCCCCATGTTGTCCTCCTGACTGTCAACGTTGATAAGCAGGTCGTCGCCTCAGCGCGACGCTCAGTGTAACCTACCGTCGAGACCGACGCTGGTGCACGGAATGTGCGAGGCAGCGGAGGCGACGTATGCATTGTGCCGTGCGCACCAGATGTCGCGCAATAGTCTGAACTCGTCCAGCATCATCTCGGCGCTCGACTGAATTTCGCGTGTCGACCGCTCGACATGGGGCTGACGACCCATAGCGATGTGCCGCCCCCTGCATGCTGAGTGCAGTCGAAGCAGACGGCGCGGCGACCTTCACTACGCCGATTCAGCGTGACGCCGAGAAGCAGGGCTGGTGTTCGAACACAAACACGCGTCAGATGCGGGGCCCGAGCGTGGGGCAGGCGATTTCGAATGTCAATGGCCCGCCGGACCCCGCCGGTTGGTTCCGGATACGTCTCAGCGTGTCGACACGCCAACTGTTTGCCCGGCTTCCGCGCTGGAACATTCTGAACGTAAGTGGCCCGCCGCCCTCGAATGTGAGCGCGCGAACCAGGGCGGACGGCGCCGCGCCGTCCGCCTTGCTTCACGAGTCTACCCGCCGAACGAAGCGCCTCTTACTATGGCAGTTTAGCCACCATGGCAGATATGTTCTTCTCTGCCGCTTCCAATGAAACGAGTGCGTACGTTTCCATGGTGCTGAAGGGCCACATCGGGTTGCTGTCGATGATCTGCTGCAATTCCTCGTGCGAGGAGACATTCAAGATTAAGCAGCCGCCTTTCTCGGTCGCCAGACCGTAGCCTGCTTCCATCTTGCCGCTCTTCTGAAGCCCGTTCATAAAGGCAAACTGTGCGGGGATAAGCTTCTTCAACGCCTCCATGGGTATGGGCATGGGTCCTTGTTTCTGGATAACTAAGAATTTTGGCATCGTCCCTCATCCTCCTTCTTCGTCTTCCCTCACCTTCGATGCGTCGCCGGGGCGACCTCCCCAGTGCTGCGCTCGCACCGGAGGTCTTTCGGTGGCGGAAATGTAGCACCGGGTCTTGAATCTTGTCCAATGCGCTCAAGGAAGCTATGCGAAGCGGCGCGTCGCTCATGAGCGAAGCCCTTCTTGACCGGAGATGGGACTTCACGAATCAAGTGCCTCTGACAGAATGGCCGTCCGTGATGGCAACTGACTCGTGCAAGGAAGGAGAATTGGCTAGAAGCCGATAAGCGCCGTTGGAGCCTCTGCCGGGAGGTCGTGCGAACGGGGGGGTCTGAGAAGAACATAATCGACGTTCTGGTTAAGTGCTGCAAAGTCACCCCGCACGCAGGAGCGATCTTCATTTGCGAGATTGCGGACGAACATCGGTCCAAGGCCGGCACGTTGAAGTGCATTGGGAAGTGACTGGGGACGCCTTCATTGTCGGATACCGGTCTCCCAGCCTATCCTCCTGACGCTTGACGTTGACCAGACAGTCATGTGCCTTTATAGAGTCGAGTGGCGGTCGACCTGCGATGAAACCCAATGACAAGCCCGGTAGCGCGCAGCTTCCAACATGTCACTGCGTGTCGGAGGATTGCTGAAGATGGGAGACCAGCGCAAACGCTGTTGCCGTGGGGCGCACCCATTGACTCGCCGCGACGCGCTCCATAGAATTCCGGCACGTGAACGTGTGGAGGGAGGGTAAGAGATGAACAAGACTTCGGGATTGGTCTTCACTGCCGTGGCTTTTGCCCTGGGGGTTGCCGTCATAGTCATGGGTATATCAAATTCGCTCTCAGCGAATTCCGGGTTCGTGATGCTCGGCATAGGGCTGGTTGCTCTCGCCCTGCGTTCTTTCATGGAAAGGAAATAGGGCCGGTTAGCTGCGACGGTATCGCTTGACCGGAACAAATCCCGGTGTTTGTCCGAGCGTCGGAGGCACAACCAACGATGACTGACTTCGGTGTTTTTCTCAACAGTTGGAGTACCTTCTACACGGCCCTCGCGGGTAGCACCACCGTGCTCATGGGGTTGATATTTCTGGCCGTCTCGTTGAGATTGGATGTGTTCACTCGCAGTGGCCTCCATGAGCCCAAAGAGGTTGCATGGCAGACTTTCATCAATTTCTTCATAGTGTTCGTTTTCAGCATGGTGTTTCTCATTCCCGATTCGTCACCAACAGCCTTCGCCATCATTCTGACGTCGCTCAGTGCCCTTGGCGTATTCCTTGTCGTCAGACGCTGGGTGAGGGCACACGGCAGGCTGTCACGGGGCAGGAGCTTTGTTGCCTTTGTACCCCTGCTGGCCTGCTATCTCGTGCTCGCAACCAGCAGCATTTGGAGTTTCTCTGACTTTCGCGGTCTGGTGGCGGTGGCTCCGGCGCTCATCTTCCTGGTGGGGGTCGCTGTGTACAATGCGTGGCAATTGCTCTTTGTCTATCGGCCGACCTGACGACGACAGGACCGGGTGATGCAGGCACTTTTGCCGGCGCTTCTCCGAAGGCGAGTCCAGTCCCATTCGAACCTCAAGCCCGTGACGGCAGCTTGTGCGGGCGTGGCGAGGCCCGAGTTGGCGCGCATTCGGCGTGGCACTCGCTCCCGTGCTCAGTTGGGACCTCCTGTATCACGAATGACAGGCTTCGTCCGCGGCGGCGCAGCAGCGACACCGGCGGTCAGGGTTCGCGGGCCGTGGCTGTGACAATAATCCTGGTGAATCCTCCACCCGAGTCAGCTCCCGGACGGTCCCGGGAGCAACTCGCAGGAGACTTGTCGGCCCCGCTGTGGTCAGCATGTGTCACGCATCCGTTGCTGGTAGAATGGCAGTCCATGTCGGAGCCCCGGTCCGACGATCAAGGAGGGACAAGCGAATGCCTATTATCACCGTGGAAGCATCGGCAGGAAGGTCTCTGGAACAGAAGCGCGGGCTGGTGAAGGACATAACCGACGCCGTGGTCAAGAATTACAAGGTTACTCCGGACGTCGTGACCATCGTCATACGTGAAATCGCGGATGAGCACCTGTCGAAGGCCGGCACGCTGAAGTGCGATAGGAAGTGACACTCGCGGTCTGTTGACCGCCTTTGCGCACGATTCCGGCGCAGGCGTCTCTCTTCCGCCACGTTCGGTCCGGACAGCACTTGTGCCGGCAGGGTGGCGTTCTCCGGGTGACCGGCCGTGCACAGAACCCCGGGGCAGACGTTGCCGCACGGGCAGGGACTATTGCATGCCCGCTTCGGTGACCGGGTACGCGATGGTGCCGCCCCTCCGCTGCGCCAATACGTAACGGGGGCCGTTCGCGGGTGCGCTCCGGCGGATCTTATGAGCTAAGCGTCAAGGACGAAGCCCGGGTCGGACGAGCGACGACCCGGGTCGACTCCGCGCGTGGCCGCGGCACGGTATTCCCCGTTTAGTGGGTACCGAGCCAATGCACTATGGTCTGGCATGTTTCGGGGTCGAGAACCGCATCGGGGCCGTTATAGTTCTGCACCGCGTTTGCCGCGGTAAGCTCGGCTCGCGGCGTTGGGTCGCGCTTGAGCACATGGTTGGCGTTTTCGGGGTAGAAGAACGTGACATCCGGTCTTCTCCTGGCCGCCTTTTCCAAGGCTCCACCATCCAGCTTCCAGTCGGTCTGAATGTCCTTCTTCCCGATTACCACCAGCATGGGTTGGCGAATCTTCTGCATGTAGTCCGCCGGTCGAAAGGACCAGAATTCTCTGGAAAACGGCTGATTAACCGGTGCACTGAGATTGCCCACAAGAGCGTTGACTCCTTCGGGCAGACCGGCGTCAGGAACGAACGGCAAGCCGCTCTCGAATCTCTCGATGAGCTTGCGATAACGAGACACGAGTTCTTGCCCGTTCGGTAGACCGCTTAGTTGAGAGACAACCTGATAGTTGGCAATGTCGTTCATCGCGCGTCCCGGGGCGCCGGTGAGAACCAGGCCTCTGAACGGCACGACTCCAGCGTGTGTCTGATAGTAGAACGCGTGGAGGGCGCCTTCGCTGCTGGTCAGCACGAAAACACGGGCGCCGTCCACCTCAGGCCGGCTCAGCAGTGCCCCCACCGCGCCTTGAAGTTCTTCGAAGTGACTTTCGAGGCTGATTCGCCCCGCGAGCAACGCGACATTCTGCATCGCACGTGGGCCAGAGGCACGTTTATCGTACCTGATGGTTACATAACCGTGCGAGGTCAGGTACTCTGCCAGCAGACGGGCGCTGCCATTCGAGCCGGGCAGGAGCGGCGACTCCCAATTCCTGTCGGTGGGTCCCGAACCCGCGACGAACACAACGCCGGGATAGACGCCTTGCTGGTCCGGTGTAGTGACTGTGGCATCAACCACCGTAGCATCAATGTCCCACGAGATGTCCTGCGATTTCACGTACGACCTCCTACGGTTTCAGAGTTTGGTGTGTGAACGGTGCCATGACGAATTCCGGCGCGAACTATAGCATGCGAGGCTGGCTACTAGCACCATGTGGTCTCTTGTTCGTCAACGTGTGCGCGCTAAGTCGAAGCACGGATAGCCGCGTTATTGCAGTCCCACCACTTTGTTGGCGTTGCCCGAGCCATCCCGCGCGGTGCCGCGCGGTCATTGCCGGACGAGCTCAATCTCAAACAGCCAGGGCCACAGCTTTCCCGTGACGAACAATCGATCATTCCGCGTGTCGTAGGCGATACCGTTGAGTACGTCGACCGGCTGATTGACTTTCCGAGATGCAAGCAGGCCTGTCAGATCGAGCCAGCCGGTGACATGGCCGTCTTCCGGGTCGATCATGGCTATCCTGTCCGTCTTCCAAACGTTGGCGTAGACCAGCCCATCGATGTATTCAAGTTCGTTCAGGTTCGTGACGGCCGTTCCCTCGTCGCTGACGGTGACGTGACCTTCTACGGCAAAGGTCTCGGGGTCGCGGAAGTACAACGTGTCTGTGCCATCGCTCATGATGAGGCGTTTGCCGTCATAGGTAAGGCCCCACCCTTCTGTGCTGTACGCGAATTCACGCATCAGACTGAGAGTCTCCCGGTCGTAGACGAGACCCAGCCCCGAGAGCCATGTCAGTTGTACGATCCTGTCGCCGACGACCGTGATGCCTTCTCCGAAGAGGTCATTCGAAAGCGAAACGCTCTGTTGCACCGCTCCGGTCTCCAGGTCCACGATCCGCAGCGAGGACCTTCCCCACAAGCCTGTGCCTTCGTAAAGGATGCCGTTGACGAACGCAAGCCCCTCTGTGAACGCGCGGTCATCGTGCGGATAGGCGTTCACCACTTCGTACGTGTAATGGTTGACCGGCGTTGAAGCAGCGGTGACCGTTGCCGATGTTCCCGGCGGCTCGTCCGGTGACCCGGATGTGCGGACGCATCCGCCTGGAATCATGAGAATCGCCATTAACAGCACCACCGCGGAGAGCAACTGGCGACGCGCTGTTCCATGGCGTTTCATTCCAGACTCGCACCGAGAATCATGAGATACGCAACCTTATTGCCGCCGGTGAATGTCAGGGTTCCCGCGACTTTTCGGCCCCTGGCGTGAGTTACACGGCACGGCCTCATTGTAGCCTTTTCGCGGCGCCATCGACGAGCTTTCGCGTACGTGCCCGAAAAGCGGCGAATGAAGCAAGGGGGGCGAGTACTTCGTCATGGAAGGCGCCACGCCGCGTTTCTACCGGCGATACGCCCGAACACGATGCAGTCCGTGATGGCGCAGCTTCCGAGCCGGCACGCGCCATGCACTCCGCCCGTGACCTCGCCGGCTGCATACAGTCCCACGATAGGATGTCCGTCGAGGTCGATGACCTGCGCATTCGAATTGATTTGGATGCCGCCCATTGTGTGGTGCACCTTGGGCCAGACACGCATGCCGTAGTAGGGTGGATGCGTCAACCGGAGCCGCGCCGTCGAGGATAGGCTTGTTGAAGTCGGTATCGCATCGCTCCGCAACGAGACCCGTTGAATCTATCGACGGTGGAACGTGAGACGATCGTTGTCCAGTCCGTAGTACGTGGCGAGGTCGGGGAGGCTATCGAAGCTCCTCACGACGCCCCTTCTGATGCACTGGTCGATAGACCATCCGGATGTGCTGCACCGCATTGAGAATCCGCGATGCCGATACAGGGAGCGCCGACTGCGAGGATCGCGTCGGCAACCATCTTGCGGTCACCAAGTTCATTTACGATGCGCGCACTGGTCAGGGGCGATACCACCAGCCCGTACTGGAACGCCACGTAGTCACCGAAACGGGGTCCTACGCCGTAGCCCTTCTCATCGGGTGAGGCCCAGGGGCCAAGTTGGATGTGTGACAGTTGCACAGGGGAGGCCCCGATTCGGAGCGCTTCTACGAGCGCCTCAGCCGTGGCGAAGGGAACGTTGGTTGTGTCGATGCCTTCGTCCAAACGCGGATCTTGGGCCTTCCTGAAGGCGATGTCGGCACCGAAGCCGCCTGTGGCGAGCACGATGCCTTTGGTTCCGCGGAGTATGTCACGCCTTCGCCGACTGCGGATTGTGCCGACACGAGACCACGGTCGTGCCCGAACGCCGGAAATCGTGCCGTCTGCACTGCGGACGAAGCCTTCGAAACGTGTTTCAATCAGAATCTTGCCCCCGAGTTCCTTCAACTTCTCGGCCTGTCTCTTGATGAGAAGCGAACCGGACACACCAACCGGTGTGTAGCACCGCGGCACCGAATGGCCGCCGAACTGGTCGACCCTGTCGAGGTAGGCGACGCCGAGATAGTCCCTGGTCCACTGGAACGCAGCAGCCGAAGCTGAGGTCAGTCTGCGCACCAGCTCGGGGTGGTTCAGTCCCAGACCAGCCCGCACCATATCCGCAGTACATCAGTTCCGGGGAGTCGTCAATGCCTGCCTGCCGCTGCAGTTCGGTTCCTGCCGCCGCAATGCCCCCGTCGCTGATGATGGAGTTGCCGCCGGGTGCCCGCATCTTCTCGAGCACGATCACTGACGCCCCCGCATTGCGGGCCTCGATGGCGGCAGCGAGCCCCGCAAACCCCGCGCCCACGACTATGACGTCGTAGACGTTACCGGCCTCGGCTGCATCTGATTGTTCCTGGTGGTTCCGCTCGGACAAGTAACTTACGGCTCCCATCCGTTTCGTCGCGGTCGGCGATTCGCGCCTCTGGAGGCGTGGACCCCTATTCCTGCTTCTCGAATGACCACGTCGCCAGCGACAGCAATACCATACCAAATATGGCCACCACGAGTGCATCCTGCAGCACCGTCATGGTGTGGCCGAACAGCGTTACCGCTATCGCCTGGGCCGCTCCTGATTGTTCCGAGAGAAACAGTTGCCGCACGGCGTCAACGGCGTAGGTGAGTGGATTGAGCTTTGAGACTATCTCCAGCCAGGTGGGGACGTTGTTCACCGGGAAAAAGACGCCGGAGAGGAATATCAGCGGAAAGATGAGAAGCTGAACGATGAGCTGAAATCCCTGTTGGGAACGCATCCTCGCGGCGACCAGCAGCCCCATGCCTGACAGAGAGATGGAGATGATGACCAGTAGAGGGATGAGCTCCAGTACCATGAGCGGAGTGAGCGACACCCCGACGAGCGGGGCCAGGACAAGCATAATGATGCCCTGCATGATGGCCACGGCGGCGGCTCCAACTGCCTTCCCGAGTACGATGCCGCTGCGTGAGATTGGCGCGACGAGAATCTCCTTCAGAAAACCGAATTCACGGTCCCATACCACCGATAGGCCCGACATGACCGAATTCATCAGCACGGTCATGGCGATGATGCCGGGGTAGATGAACTGCACGAAGTTGACCCCCGGCGCCAGGTCGCCTATGGTGCGTGTGAAGCCCGCGCCGAAAATGACGAGGAATAGCAATGGCATTGCGAACGACGAGATTATCCGCGACCTTTCCTGAACGAACCGCAGCAGTTCACGGTACGCGACAACCTGGACAGCGACCAGCACCTCAGTCATCGTCTATCCTCCCCGCCCGTGATGTGACCTGAAGGCGCGCGCATCGGCCATCGGATCTGCCTGTTCCTGTCTGATAGCGTGGCCCGTGAGTTTCAGGAACACATCCTCAAGTGTGGGTCTGCGCAGGGCGACGGACACTATCGGCGTTTCCAAATCTCGAATAAGCTGGGGCAGGAAATGGTCGCCATGCGGCACGCTGAAGCTGAGCGAGCCGTTCTCGGGGGCCGCGGTGACCTCAAACTTCTTCTGTATTTCGGCCGCCGCCGCGACATTGTCCTTTGCTTCAAGCGTGATGACGTCGCCGCCCATCGAGTCCTTGAGACGGTCCGGGGTATCGAGGGCGACGATGCGTCCCCGGTCGATTATGCCGATACGGCCGGCCACCTCCGCTTCCTCCATATAGTGAGTGGTCAGAAAGATGGTCAGACCATGTTTCTCACGCAACTCAAGTATGTGATCCCAGATGAGTTTTCGCGTTTGCGGGTCGAGTCCGAGCGTGGGCTCGTCGAGAAACAATACCCGTGGATTGTGGAGAAGTCCGCGCGCAATCTCGAGCCGCCTCTTCATGCCTCCCGAGAATGTGCGTACCCGGCTGCGCCTCCTGTCGGACAGCTCCACCAATTCCAGCAGCTCGCCGATGCGCTGCTCGGCTACGGCTCGGGGCACGCGATATGCGTACGCGTGAAAGCGCAGATTCTGCTCGGCGGTAAGGTATTCGTCCAGTGTGGGGTCCTGGAAGACAAGGCCGATCGAACGGCGGACATCGCTTCTGTTGGTGACGATGTCGTAGCCGTTGACGGTGGCTCGTCCCCCTGTCGGCTTGAAGAGGGTACAGAGCATGTTGATGGTGCTGGATTTGCCGGCGCCGTTCGGGCCGAGGAAGGCGAATAGTTCGCCCGCCTCGACCGAGAAAGTCACCGAATCAACCGCCGTTATCGGGCCGAAATGCTTCGATAACGATTCAACCTCGATGATATGCGGGCTGTCCATGCCCCCTCCTCCTCCACCCTATGGCTTGAACCCTTTCCTCCCAAGGAACGTCGCACGGGCACCCAGTTCCGCCTCGATCTCGAGCAACCGCGTCGTGGCGTCGTCAAGTCCGCCTTCACGCATGTGCCCCGTCTTGAGGCCGACCGCGTAGTCGGCGATATCCGCACCCTCGCCCCGGCTGTTGCACGGCATGACGCCGTATCCGTGCCGGTACGCGAGGTCCACCATGTCGAACGCCTCCGTCAGGCTGCCCACCTGGTTGACCTTCAGAAGGACAGCGTTCGCCGCCCCCATCTCGATGCCCAGCTTCAGCCTGTTCGGGTTGGTGGTGAAGAGATCGTCGCCGGAAATCTGGATTCCAAGTTCCCTGGTCAATTGCGCATGTCCCTCGAAATCGTCCTCGTCCAGCGGGTCCTCGATGATGACGAATGGGAATTGCTTCACCGCGTCGCGGTAGAGACGCCATGAGTTCCTCGCGTGTCTTGTCCTCTCGTGAGAACAGCCCCTTGTACAGTCCGGCCTTCTTGTCGTAGTAGCAGCCCGCGGCAACGTCGACTTGAATGCCGATGCGCCCCGTGTTTCCCGAACGCTCAATGGCTTCTGTCATGAGCGCCCACAGTTCACGGTCGTGTTGGAAGACGCCCTCCTGGTCGATGAACAAGCGATCGATGCGCTGGGCATTGAGTCCCTTCTTCTCGAGCAGCACCTTCCGAAACGCCTGCCTGACCTGCCAGCAGCCCTGAGATGCATCGCTGAAACTATCGAAGCCATAGCAGTAGAATGAGTACGTCGGCTTCTCACCGCCCCTCTCGCCTCCCCCGTATCGCTTGGGGCCGAGAACGGCAAGTACCCCGGGGACGGGCAATACGCAGGCATTCGGGCCACCGATGTACTGGTACAGAGGGAGGTTGACGCTTATTGCGCCGGCTTTCAGTACGGCCGCCGAGATAGCCCCGATGCAGTTGCCTCCCAGTTTCGCCTTATTCGGCGTTCCGTCCATCTCCAGCATGCGGTAGTCGATTTCCCTCTGGCGGGTGACATCCATACCGATCAGTGCCGGGGCGATCGTCTCTTTGACCATCGCGACGGCCTTCTGGACGCCGAGTCCACCCCAGCGGGGGCCGCCGTCGTGTATGAATTGCACTTCGTGTTGACCGACGGACGTGCCGGCTTGTACCTGCGCGACTCCGACCGAACCGTCTTCGGTGGTTACCCTGGCCTCCAGGGCGGGGTGGCCGCGCCAGCTCCATGCCTGCAACGCGGTTATGGACGTGATCCTCGAACCATGACTCATGTGCGATACTCCTTATTCATGACGGGCCCATTATGAGCGCGACGGTCATATCGTTCAAGCTGATACTCGGCTCTGCCAGGATGCCGCTCCCTCAGCTTCCATAGTGCAGGAGAAGTGTCGTGCCGCCTCAATGCGTCGGCGATGTCGACTCCGGCTTCGGGAGCCTCCTGACAGGTGAAGCCATCGACGATGCCGCCCGCGAGGCAAGGCAGAGCTGCTTCTCCTGAGAAGAATTGAGCACCTGGTCCGTCGGTGCCGTCAGTGTCGACAGACGCAATCAGGATCCGGGTGCTGCCGGCTATCCTGCGGGCCGCCGCAAGCGCGAATTCTTGATTTCGTCCTCCCATGCCGCCCTCCTTGCCAACGGTCACCACCATTTCCCCGCTCGTGAATACGGCACACGGCGGTACAAAGGGGTCCCCACGGCGTTCGATGGTCTTGGCGACTTCCGAGAGATAGGCAGCCGCCTGCGACGCTTCTATGGCCGATACCTCTTCCCCCAGCAGGTGAGGCGCATACCCGAGTTCCTGGGCCTTGGCCATCGCTGCCGGCAATTTCGCCGTCTGCCGCGGGCCCGGCATCACGCCGAATATGCGGTGCCCCAGGCGCTCGTATTCCTCGGCCTTGACGGTGTCACACGCCGGGTCCTTCCCAGAGAGAAACGCGCGTATGGATGCGGGAACTTCTTCCCATGCATTCCACTTGTGAAGGCTTTCGATTGCCATGTCGTAGGAGGTGCCGTCAGGCAATGTGTGCAGCCAGAAGTTCTCGCACATCAATTCCCGATAATCGCCTGGTTCGATGGCCACTATATCGATGACCCGCGCCGGTTGCAGCAGGCGGGCGATGCGACCCCCTTTCAGCATGTCGAGATGGTTTCGCACAGGGTTGAGGTCGGGCGTCGGCGCGCCGTGCTCTATCTGCATGATGCGGGTCATCGTCTTTACATCCTCCAGCGACACCCCCGGAACGGGCAGTGTCAGCAGGGCGGAGACGCCGTTGCCGATGCAGGTGAAGACAAGGTCATCCTCGGTGAGGCCGCGCGTCATCTCAAGGATGCGGCGGCAGCCGCGCACGCAATCCTCGTCGGGGACCGGGTGCCCGCCGAGGGTGACTTCGATACGTTTGAGTATCACAGGATGGCCTTTCTTGTCGATAATGTGTCCACCGGTGAGACGGTCTCCCAGGACGTCCTCAAGCGCCTTCGCGACGCGCTGGAGTCCTTTTCCGGCCCCCAGAACGAGGATGCGGCCCGGCCCGGAGAGGTCGAAGAATTCCTCTCCAGTGTGTGGAGAACCGGCTGGCTCGAAACGCCGGCCGCCGATGACAAGCATGCCGTTCTCGATGCGAATCAGCTCCCGGGTGTTCTGATAGGGGTCGGCCGCCTGGAGTCCCGCCTCCAGGATTGCGACCATGGCCCGTCTACCGGCGGTGTTTCCGTGTGAGGTCAAGTCTTCTGCGTTCCGGATCCTCATGGCAGGGAACTCTCCTTCACTGTCTTCCGAAGCTCGACTCCGAAACGTGGATGCCGGTCGGAGCATTTGTGTGGGTCTCCTCGGGGAATGCTGCGTTGGCCCGCACAAGTATGCCGCACGCAGGCCGCTCATCTCAAGAGTGGCTGCGAGCTGACGCCTGCGCCGGGCGCGCCTGAATGACTGGCGATTGTGAAGCACTATGTACAGAGAAGGGGTGCGCGCTACGTAGCGCGCACCCCTTTGCAAGGCATAGCGTTACTACTAGGTCACGGTGAAAGGCAGCACGATCTGTCGCTCGCCGTTGATTGATATGACGCACGCATAGTCACCCTTCGGCCAGCCGCCGGTGCCCCGAGTGAGGTAGACCGCGTAGGGTGTCTCCCTGGTCTCTACGTCCTGTTCGTATTTGTTGATGTACGTATCGACGGTCCCTCCGGTCTCATACCACTCTATCTTCAGCTTCGTGCCCGCGGGCTCGTCGTTGACGAATACGACCGTCCATATCTTCTCGACGCCGGACTGGAACTGAGTTGTGGGATTGATCGGCTGGTTGTTCGCGTCGATGTTCACCGCCATCGTTGCGGTGACGGCCGCCTGAGCAACGGTGAACGGGACTTGCCCTTCCAGGATGCCGTCCACGTAGAGGTTTACCACGTATTCGCCGGCGGGCCAGGCATCCGCGGCGATGGGCAGGGAGAACTCAACATACTGCGTGCCGTCGACGGGCATCGTGAAGGTGTCAATCAGCATGTTGGAGATTCCCTCAAGTTCGCCACCGACATAATACCACTCGCACCCTACCTCGGTTCCCTCGGGCGCGTCCGATACTAACACCGAGCAGAAGACCTCCGGAGTGGTTGGCGGAATCGTCGAGGTGGCGTTCAGCGGACGCATCAGTGAATCCACGCCCAGGGCTATCGTCGCCTCGCTTAAACTCGCTCCGACTATCACCGTAAATGGCACGGACAATGATTCCTTGCCGTCGATGTAGAGATTGAGTTGGTACTCGCCGACCGGCCAGCCATCGGTAGGTATTGCCAGCGAAAACACCAGATATCGGGTGCCGTCGGTGGTAACGGGCACCGAATCAATCACATAGTCCGTTACGCCGGCGAGCGCTCCTTTGACGTAGACCCACTCAGACAGGATCTCGGTGTCCTCCGGAGCGTTTGACAACTTCACTGAGCAGAAGATCTCAGGGGTCGTCGAACCGAACGTGTCCGTGGGATTCACCGGCATCGAGTCCGCATCCACGCCGAGGCACATGGTCGCCTCGCTCAGTTTCGCGGTGGTGAAGCTCATTTCACCGCTGCATCCCCCGAGTGGCAGAGTGCTCACTGAGATGACAAGTGCGAGTGCTGCCGACAATACGACTCGGTTCTTCATCCTCTTGTCCTCCGTGACGATACCGGTTCAATTATATAGTGTCCCGCTGTCTGTGTCCGCAACCGGGCGCCAAAGGTCATGGGCCATGGATGGTGCGCCGATTCACGCCACGTGATGAAGGTTGCCCGGCGGATTCCCCGAACCCCGCCGAGCGTCGCGTATTTAACACAGCGACTGCGTGATGGCTTGACAAAGACATTCAGGTACGCAAACATGTATCGCATGCCGAGGTATCTCTATCCGAGGTACTTTCGGCGCAAGGCCTGAACGGAGGAAGGTGAAGGCTATGCGACGCAAAGTTGCAGTTATCGTCGATGCTCCCGCGGCAGTGCCCCAGGAGGTGGTGGACAGGCTGGACATGGGTGTGGTGCCTCTGCACGCGATTGTCGACGGCAAGGACTATCTCGAGACGGAAGTCGACATGGACTGGCTCCTCACCAGGTTGAGGCAGAAAGGGGAAGTGCCCACGACTTCGGCTCCGTCTATCGGCGAGATACTCCTGGCGTACGAATGGGCAGCGCAGCGTGCTGATTCGGCTATCTCTATACACATGACCTCGCTATTCAGCAAGGGCTACGGCGCCGCCCTCGAGGCGCGCAAGCTGGCGCTCGAGAAACACCCGAACATGCAGATAGAAGTCATCGACTCTCAGACCGTGGAGGCCGGGGAGATGCCCATCGCCATTGAGGCAGCAGAACTCGCCATGCAGGGCGCAAGCTTCGAGGAGGTGGTGCAGAGGACATATCAGGTGCGCGATGCCCTGTGCTCGCTCTATTGTTTCGAGACTCTGTTCTTCCGAGACAAAGGAGGCAGAGTGTTTAAGGCCAAGCCCTGGGCCGAAGCCGAAGGCAATGGCGGCACCGGCTTCAAAGCAATGATCGAGGTGGACCACTCAACCGGAGGAACGGTCAATCTCGTGTCACGGTCACGCGCGAAGAAGCAACTGGTGAAGATGATGGTGCAGCTCGCCGCCGAGCGCGTTGATGGAAATCGCTTGAGAGGAGCGATAGTGCATGTGAACGCGGCGCAGGATGCCGCCTGCCTGGAACGCATGCTTCGAGCTGAATTGCAGTGTGACTGGTTGTATGTCTCACATGGCCGGGCGGTTACCGCAATTCAGAACGGCGAGGGCTTCGTAACTTTTGGTTTCTTCAGGGCATGAATTCGCTCACGCCACTCGTGTTTCGCACGCTTTGCGGCCTCATGGGTTGAGCGGGTGGCGCTATTTCAAGTCAGAATCGCGGCGGAATGAATAATGGAGGGATGAATATGCGAAAGCTGGGTTTGATGTTCTGTTGTATTGTCATGCTGGCGATTGGAGCTCCCGGTTGTGCGAGCGGCGGTTCCGACACGTACAAGGTCGGTTACCTCGCCTCCGAGACTGGACCCTACACCGCTCTTGGCCAGGCCTCGCTCCAGGGGGCGCAGCTGAAGGTCAAGCAGATTAACGATGCCGGCGGCATCAACGGCAAGATGATTGAACTCATCGTTGTTGATGACAAAGGCACGACGACTGACACGGCGCTTGGAGCGCAGAAGTTGATTGAGGTTGAGGGAGTCATCACTTTGGCTTCGGCCACGGCGACGGCGCTCTCCAATGCGGCGATACCGATACTGAATGACAACAAGACACCCGGACTCATCGTTTCCGGCACGGGACTCGTCCTGGATCAGCTCGGTGCGTGGGCATTCAAGCCTTCGTCGATTGAATCAGACTATATGCCCTTGCCTCTCAAGTACCTCAGGGACGATATGCACGCAACGACTATTGGCGCCTTGATTGAGAACAGCGGTTACGGTGAGGGTGGGTTAACCTATCTGCCCGGAGTAGCGGCCGACCTCGGCATGACGGTCGTTGAGACTCAGCGGTTCGACCCGGGCGCCACGGACATGACTCCGCAGCTTGCGAATATCAAGGCGTCGGGCGCCGAATCCATGCTCATATGGGGCAGCGGCCCCGCTGGTGCGCTGGCCATCAAGCAGGCACGTGAGATGGGACTCATGATACCGATAGCCACCACGCCTGCGCAGTCTTCGCTCAGCTACTACAATGCGTTCAAGGATGCCTATGAGATGACTCCGTCGGTGGCGTGTCTCGACAACAAGCCGACAATCTGGCAGCAGTTGCCCGACAGCGACCCTGACAAGGCGATGTGCCGCGACTTTGAAGCAGCGTACAAAGCCGAGTATGGAACCATCCCCGGGATATACGAGGCCATCGGCGACTCCTTCATCACGTTCATTGCCGATGGATTGCAGCGTGCCAATCCCGACATGAGTGACATCGTGAAGGCGCGCAGCCAATTGAAGACTGCCTACGAACAGACGAAGAACCTCAGCCTGATTATCGGGACGTTCACCCTGTCACCCACCGACCACTATGGCAGAGTCGTCCCCAAGGAAGTACTGGTGACCTTCAAGAATGGCGAGAAGGTCCTCTTGAAGGTGAACGGCTAGAGGTAGACCTTCTTAGTGGAAGTAACGACTGTACTGCAATCGTTGATAAGCGGGCTCACGCTCGGGTGCATCTACGCTGCACTCGGGCTGGGCCTGTTTGTTGTCTACGGCGTGACGCGGGTACTCAATCTCGCCCAGGGTGAATTCGTGATGCTGGGTGGCATGTTGACGGTCAGCTTCACCACCATGGGGGTGCCGCTCTCGGGTGCAATCGTGCTCGCCGTTCTCGTTACTATCGTCAGTGGAGCAGCGCTCTATCTGCTCGTTATCCGGCCGGCGCGGAATGCATCGGGCGCGACCCTTGCCTTCCTCACCGTAGGGTTCGCCTTCGCGATCGAGGGCATCACGCTGCTTGTCTGGGGGTGGGAATATCGCTCGCTCACCAATTTCCTTGGCAGTTCCAGCATTCATCTGTGGGGAGCAACCATCTTCGGGCAGGCACCGTGGGTAGTCGGAATGACTGTGCTGATGGTAATCGGACTGTATCTGTTCTTCGACTACACAATGATTGGAAAGGGGCTCCGCGCGTGTGCCGACGAGCCCCTCGGAGCGCGTTCGGTCGGCATTAGCGTCGAACGTATGGCGCTGCTGTCATTCCTGTTGGCCGCCGGTCTCGGCGCCGTGGCGGGGGCGACCATAACCCCTCTGACGATGACGGCATACAACGTTGGCATCCCCCTTACCATCAAGGGGCTTCTTGCTGCATTTGTGGGAGGATTGCAGAGAGCGGAAGGCGTCATACTGGGAGGATTGCTCGTGGGTTTTGCCGAGGCCTTGTGTGCGGGACTGATGCCGACAGGCTACCATGACGTTATCGCGCTTGGTGTTCTTCTGACAGTCTTTCTTATTCGCCCGCGCGGACTTCTGCCCGCTCGAGGTGGTTTGGCGTGAGCGCCATCGGTGAAGCCATCAGGGCCCGGGTACCCTCGTCGTGGAGCATGCCTCGTGTTTCTCGAGCGGCATTGGTACTGCTGGTGGTCATGGTGCTTCTCCCTCTGTCCGGCAGTCCATACATACTGAGCATATTCATCAGCATCGGGATATACGCCACGGTGGCGATGGGTCTCGTGCTATTGACGGGTCTCGCGGGTCAAGTCTCGCTGGGTCAGGGTGTCTTTTACGGCACCGGCGCTTATGTTTCGGCGCTGTTGTCTTTCAGACTCGGATTCTCGCCGTGGCTCACGATTCCGCTGGCTGCAGCCGCGAGCGGCCTGCTTGCGGTGCCAATCGGAAGAGCTATCCTGCGGCTTCGCGGCATCATTGTCGCAGGCGTCACGCTTACGGTTAATCTCATCTTCTACTACCTTGTTGTCAGTCTTGCGGGCCTGACTGGCGGTGCTACCGGCCTTGTGCAGATTCCGAGTCTGCCGCATCCGAGCGGCGTGACGTACACGACGTTCGTGTTCTATCTCGTGTGGGTCATGGCGTTCACGGTGCTCGTGCTTGCCAGCAACATCACCTCTTCGCGCGTCGGCCGCGCCCTCAAGTCAGTTAATGTCCTCTCCGGTGGCAGCGAGGATACCGTGCAGGTGCTTGGCGTTGATGTCATGCACTACAAAGTGCTTGCTTTCGTCGTTGCGGCGGTGTTCGCAGGCGTTGCCGGTGGAGTGTATGCGCACCATACGAGAGTGATAGACCCCGGGGCTTTCAGTGTCAACGTCTCGGTTCTCGTTGCCATCATGGTTGTCGTGGGCGGAGTGACGACTCCGTGGGGGGCCATTGTCGGCTCCGCGCTGATAGTGCTGCTGTCCGAATTCCTGCGTGAAGTAGCACCCATCGTGATCGGCGGGCCCACCGGAGCCTACGAACTTGTGGCGTATGGAGTCGTGCTCGTTGTCAGTCTCCTGTTCCTGCCGGCGGGCCTTTGTTCCCTGCCTGCACGGCTATCGCGGTGGCGCAAGGGGCCACGAATATGAATGCGGCCTTAGACCGACGGGGGACGGTATCCTCGGAGCTGAATGCACACAATCCCATGCTCGAGTACCGGGGCGTCACGGCCTCGTACGGGGAACTGGTGGCCGTGAGCGATGTGAGTTTCGCGGTTCGACGTAGCCAGATTCTGTGCATCATCGGTCCGAATGGCGCCGGTAAGAGCACTCTGCTGCGCATGACGAGCGGACTTCTGAAGCCGACCGGCGGCGAAATATGGTTCGACGGACGCCGCATCGATCATTTGCCAGCCCACAGGATTGCCGCTCTTGGTTCCACCCAACTGTTTCAAGACATCCAGTTGTTCAGCAACATGTCGGTATTAGATAACGTGATGACCGGGGCGCACGTCTGGACACGCAGCGGATTGATTGCCACGAGCCTGCGTTTTCGGAGCGCGGTGGAGGAGGAGCGGCGGATCCGCATGGCCGCCGTGGATCAACTGGCGCAGGTCGGGCTCACGGGAGTGCTGCACGATTTCCCGGCCGAACTCTCCTGGGGCGAACAGAAACTGGTCGGGCTGGCAAGGGCTCTGCTGTGTAGACCCAAACTGCTGCTGCTCGACGAGCCGTACGGTGGGCTCGACACCGAGGAGATTAGCCGCCTCAGCGCCCTGCTCAGGGCGCTTCAGTCCGATGGCATGACAATTCTCATGGTGGAACATCTCATGGACGTGGTCATGGATATCGCAGATCGGGTGGTAGTCCTCCACTATGGTGAAAAGATTGCGGAAGACAGCCCCGATGCGATTCGAGAGAATGAGCAGGTCGTCTCCACGTACCTCGGGGACTAAGGGGTGAACCGATGACCATGACATCCGGCGCGACGATTCTGGAACTACGTGATGTCCGGGCAAAGTACGGGCTCATCACGGCCCTTGACGGGATGTCTTTCGCTGTGGGTCGCGGCGAGATCGCGGCGTTGATTGGTCCTCACGGCGCGGGCAAGAGTGCGGCGCTGAAGGCCATCTGTGGTTTGTTGCCCATATGCGGCGGCGAGATATGTTTCGAGGGCCGTGTGGTCAACGGCACGTCCATGGAGCAACTGGTGGGACTGGGAATTGCCTACGTGGACGAGAAGCGGCTCATCTTTCCGTCCATGACCGTGGCCGACAACCTTGCGCTCGGTGCGTACCGCAGGCGACGGAGGGACGCGAGGGAACTGTCCTCGGCGAGGGCCACGGTGTTTCAACTGTTTCCGGTGCTCGAGGAGAGACTGTCGCAGACTGCAGGCACGTTGTCAGGTGGCGAGAAGCAGATGCTGGCGATAGGCAGAGCATTCATGTCCGGACCCCGGCTCCTGCTGCTCGACTGCCCGTCACTGCGGCTGGCGCCGATACTGGTGCGCAAGGTCATGAGCGCCATTTCCGAGTTACGCGCTCACGACATCGCGACGCTGCTGGTCGAACAGAATGTAAAGGCGGTAAGTCACATCGCCGACCACGGCTACTTCATGGAGAAGGGCAAGATAGTGGCGCAGGGTCGCCCGGATGATCTTCTCTCAGATTCGAATGGTGCCCGACTTGTCTCGTGAGGCATTCCACACCGGGAGTCGTCCAAGTTCGACGGTCGCAAGTGCACCAGGTTCGAGCGACTGAATCAGCAAATACGCGGAAGTAGCTCGCCTGCCAGCATCTGCACCAAGCGCGTAGGTCCCATGCGTGTCCTCATCATGACCCTGCCCGGCCTCCCGCTTACTACCATGCCGATATCGGCGGCGCGCTTGCCCAGGGGATGACCGCGCATGATTTGCAGCAATTCGGCGGACTGCGCAGCCTCCACGATTGCGATAAGCTTGCCCTCGTTGGCAACGTGGAGCGGGTCCAGGCCCAGCATCTCACAGGCTGCTTTCACCTCGGGTTGGATAGGAATGGACTCTTCGTCGATCATGATGCCGACCGCCGACTGTGATGCTATCTCGTTTAACGTGGACGCGGCTCCCCCGCGGGTAGGGTCGCGCATGCAATGCAATGCGCCGGGACAGGCCATCGTCATGGCGAGCACCAGTCCATTAAGCGGGGCGCAATCGCTAAGAGTTGGCGTCGAGAAAGTCAAACCTTCGCGCGCGCTCATGATTGCCACTCCGTGCTCCGCGAGACCACCGCTGATGAGAACGTGGTCACCCACCCGGGCTTGCCTGCCCGACACGTTCACGCCATCTGGAATGACGCCAAACCCGGCAGTGGTGATGAACAGCCCGTCAGCCTTGCCGCGGTTCACAACCTTGGTATCCCCCGTGACGATTTCCACATTCGCTTCGTCGCACGCGGTCCGGATCGAACGCATCACGACGTCGAGAGTCGAGAACGGGAACCCCTCTTCGATGATGAGGGCTAGACTGAGGGAGGAGGCTTGGGCTCCCATCATCGCCAGGTCGTTTACCGTGCCGCACACCGATAGCCTTCCGATGTCACCACCCGGGAAGATGAGTGGCGATACGATGTAGCTGTCGGTAGTGAAGGCCATCCTTCCATTGCACGTGAGCACGGCGGCATCATCGAGCCGGGACAGAGTCGGATTCCCGATTTGGGCAAGGATCTGCCGTTCGACGAGTTCACGGCTGAGCGCTCCGCCGCTTCCGTGTGCCAGCAGGACGACGCGTTCAGGATTGCCGGTATTCATTCGAGCGTGAACTCCCACCTGCAACAGATGCCCTGCTTGTCTTCACGCGGAGGGAGGAAGAGTGGCGCCACCTTCATGTTGGGATTGAAGTAGGCTGCGTACTTTCGGAAAACGGCCCCGTCCACCTGGGTGCAGATGTCCTTCTCCCGCCCCTGCCCTTCCTTCTCGAGCGCCTCGAGGATGGAACACTTGGCGACTGTGAGTGTCCCTCGCCTGGCCGATTCGAGTTCAAGTCGATACTCGGTCACCTGCATCCATGGAACCAGTTGCAGGAATTTGAACAGGGCGTCTATTCCATTACCTTCGATGCCGGCGAGTGCCGTAAGGCGCTTGAGTTCGTATCTCGTCGCCTTGTCCCAGGCCCACAGGTCCACCTTCAAAGCCAGTTCGTTATCGGCGTGTTCTTTCACTCCCAGGTACCAGAACCCGTCGATGGCGATGTAGGAGCGCCCGTACATGCGGAGCAAGTCTGACAGGAACGCAGGCGAAAAGTCTGAGAACTTGAAATCAGGTCGGAATTCGCCGCTGTAGTTTGGCAAGTTGCTCATGGGAGGCGCCTCCTTTGTGTCTCCGGCGTGACACAGTATGTCACGTAGTATGTCACGTAGCATCCGAGTAGGAGAAGTGGGCGGCACAAGCCCCCTCGTGTGACACCATGCACGGACCAACGGGGCGGTCAGGCGTGCAGACTGTTCCGAATAGAGGACAATCCGGCGGAGTGACGTGCCCGCGCAGCACGTCCCCACAGCGGCAACCCGCCGGTTCAAACGATTCCTCGATGTCGATATGGTACAAGGCTGTTGCGTCGAAGCATTCGTACTCAGGGCGCAGTGCCAGCCCGCTGTCTGGCACGTGGCCAAGGCCTCGCCAATCCGCCGGGCATGATTCGAACACGCGGCCAATGAGCTGTTGGGCAACCTCGTTGCCCTTTTCGGAGACAGCCCGCTCGTACGTATTGGCCACAGCGGGCGAATCCGCTTCTATCTGTTCTACGAGCACACTGATGGCCCGCAGGATATCGAGAGGTTCGAATCCTGCAACCGCGCAGCCCACGCGGAAGCGTTCGGGGATACATCGATAGGGCTCGACGCCGGTAATAACACTGACATGACCCGGGCAGAGAATGCCGTCGATGCGCAGCTCCCCACGCTGCAGAAGCGCCTGCATCACCGGTGGAGTGAGCTTAAGTAACGACAGCACACGGTAGTTGCGGAGCCCTTTGCCGGACGCGGTCACGATTGATGCCGCCACGGTGGGGGCAGTCGTCTCGAAACCAATCCCCAGAAGTACGACCTGACGCGTCGGATTCTGCTCGGCGATGGCGATAGCATCCAGGGCCGAATAGACCACTCGAACATCGGCTCCGGCGGCCCTTGCCCGTTCCAGACTGCCGTTGCTGCCGGGAACGCGCACCAGGTCGCCATACGTGGCGACGATGGTTCCGGGCGCCATCGCGATGGCGATGGCCGTGTCGATGTCACGCGTTGAAGTCACGCAGACCGGACAACCTGGCCCGGACAACATTGTGATGGTTGGAGGGAGGAGGTCGCGGATGCCATACCGCAGCAGCGCATGAGTGTGGCTGCCACAGAACTCCATGAATTGCGCGGGTCTTACTGAGGTTGCGGTGATGCGGCGTGCGAGGGCCTGGGCGACGGCCGCGTCATGAAACTCATCAACGAATCTCACTGACCTCTGCCAATTCGCGGAACAGCGCGAGGGTTTGCTCCGCTTCCTCCGGCTTCAAAATGCCGATGGAAAAGCCGGTATGGAGCAACACGTAGTCGCCCACCTTTACCTGCGGGGTGAGCATTGTGCCGATACGCCGCTGGATACCGCCGACATCCACCTCGGCGTTTTCGCCGTCTAACGAAAGTACCAGCGCGGGAATAGCGAGACACATGATAAGCCACATTGTAGCCCGTGGGCCGCCAGACACACAAACTGGTCGAAGACCTCTTGCCGGCTGATAGTCGCGGACCGCGAGCCTCGCCCTTAGGCGCAAGGCACATCACGCGAAGTCGCCGCCGCGGCGATTGCGGCCTGCCCCAGTGATACGCAGCCGTCGTTCGATGGCAGGTGTATGTGCCGCAGCACCCGGAAGCCCTGGGCTTCCAGTTTCGCAGGTATCGTTTCGAGCAGTATCCTGTTCTGGAACACCCCTCCGCTCAATGCGACAGTTCTGATGCCGGTGTCCCCGGCTACCATGCGGCAGATATCGACTGTCATATCGGCAACTGCCTCGTGGAAGGAAGCCGCGATGCACGGGACGGCTATTCCGCCGCGACAGGTCTCGCAGGACAGCGTCGAGAACCGGGGCTACCCTTATCACGTAGGCATGGTCTGCCTTGTCCGTGCCGAACGCGTAACGGCGGGAAGCGGCAGGACTCGGCTGGCGATGCGCCTGCATCTCCAGTTCTATCGCTGCCTGACCGTCATAATCGATGGTGCTTCTGACCCCGGTAAGGGCCGCTATGGCATCGAAGAGCCTTCCCATGCTGGAAGTAAGAGGTGTATTGAATCGAGTCTCAAGTTGGCGCAGGAGCGTTGTTCGTTCGTCCCCTTCCAGAGTGTGAGACGGTGTCAGGCTTTGCGTCAGTCTATGTTCGCCCAGAAGCGTGGCGATATAGGCCGCCGCAATTCTGTAAGGACGAAGTGTGGCTGCGTCACCGCCGGGGAGAGGAAGATACTCCAGGTGGCCGGCTCTGCGGACGGTCGACGCGTCGCACACGAGAAACTCCCCGCCCCAGATGTTGCCGTCAGCGCCGAGGCCTGAGCCATCATACGCGACGCCGATGACCGGTTCCTGGAACTCATTTTCCATCATGCAGCTCACGATGTGCGCATGGTGGTGCTGCACCGCGTACGTGGCGAGTCCTTCGGCCGCCAGACGATGGGCGTACTCGGTGGATACGTAGTCCGGGTGGAGGTCATGAGCGACGAGCTTCGGTTCGATGTGAAAAAGAGAGCGGTAGAGTTCTATCGTCGCTTCGAAGTGGTCGAGGGTTTCGATGCTGTCGAGGTCACCGATATGCTGTGACACGAACGCCCGATGCCCTTCGGCGAGACAGAATGTGTTCTTCGTCTGGGGGCCAACAGCCAGCACCGCCGGAGAGGGAAACGGCAAATGGATGGGGTACGGAGCGTACCCACGGGCGCGCCGCAGCATGGTTGGCAGGCCGCCGGGCGCCATCACGACGCTGTCGTCATACCGCGAGTGAATCGGCCTGTTGTGCATCAGGAAGTAGTCCGCGATGCCGTGGAGGCGAGTCAGCGCTTCGGAGTTCTCCGCAACGATTGGCTCCTCGCTGAGATTCCCGCTTGTCATAACCAACGGGCCGTTGCACTCTCGTAGAAGCAGGTGATGCATCGGTGTGTACGGCAGCATGATGCCGAGGAACAGCAGCCCCGGGGCGACGTCCCGGCACACCGTCGAGCCCTCCTTCCAGCGCGCCAGCACGATTGGGGCGGGCGGAGACAGTAGCAGAGACTCCTCTTCAGGTGTCAACTCGCAATGCAGGCGGGCCGCTTCGATATCCCTGACCATGACGGCAAAGGGCTTGGAGGGCCTGTGCTTGCGCAGGCGCAGTGTATGTACGACATCGGGAGACGTCGAGTCGCACGTAAGCAGGAACCCCCCGAGACCTTTGACCGCCACGATGTGGCCGTCGTGAATGAGCCCTGCCGTTTGGTGTATCGCGTCTCCGCCGCAGGGCACTGGATGACCGCCTGAATCGACGAGTTCCAGCGATGGCCCGCACACCGGACACGCATTTGGCTGTGCGTGAAAACGCCGGTCGGCCGGGTTACCGTATTCCGCGAGACAGGCAGGGCACATTTCGAAAGCCGCCATCGTTGTGTTGGGTCTGTCGTATGGCATACCGGTGATGATGGTGAAGCGCGGCCCGCAGTTCGTGCAATTCGTGAACGGGTATCGGTAGCGGCGATCGTGGCTATCCAGCAATTCATGCAGGCACGCGGAACAGGTGGCCACGTCCGGAGATACAAGTTGGCTCGGGCCTTCCTCGAAAATGCTGTCCAGAATCTCGAATCTCACTGCGCCGGCGCAGGATGAGTCTTCAACGGCGAGACGCTCGATATGCGCGAGGGGGGGCGCCTCGTCGACCAGTCGCCGAATGAACTCCACCACGTCATCCGGCAGGCCCTCGACCACGATGCGGACGTTCTGCGACGTGTTTCGCACGTAGCCTGTCAACCCCAGGGCGCAGGCGAGTCGATAAACGTGTGGCCGGAATCCGACGCCCTGGACGACGCCTTCCACACGTATGTCGGCGTAGCGGTGCTCCAGTGGCTTGCTCCTCGCCGCAGGTTCCCGGGCGTTCACAGGGTGGGGTGCTGGTTCTGAAGCCATGTCACCCATTCTGCCACGCCCTGGCCTGTGGTGCATGACATCGGAAAGAATGGAACGTTGGGGTTGAGGTTTCGAATGGACTTTTTGAACGCCTCGACATCGAAATTTACGTACGGAAGCAGGTCCATCTTGTTGATGACTATGGCATCTGCATCTGCGAAGATCATCGGGTACTTCAATGGCTTATCGTCACCTTCGGGCGTGCTTGCCACCACCACCCTCAGATGCTCGCCCAGGCGGAACTCCGCCGGGCACAGCAGATTGCCGACGTTCTCAATCAGTACGACGTCGAGTTCGTCCAGCGGCAGACGTTGGAGAGCAACGTGGATCATGTCTGCTACAAGCGCACAGCTCTCAGGCATCCCCTTGGTGTTTATCTGGACAACGGCGTGAGCGCTGCCTTGTACCTTTTCCGCGTCCACGGTAGACACCATGTCTCCCTCTATGACCCCGACCCGACGTTCCTTTTTCAGACCCTCGATAGTACGAAGTATGAAACTGGTCTTGCCGGCTCCGGGTGAAGCCATGATGTTGACGGCGAGACAGTCATGTGCGTCGAACACCGCGCGGTTGCTATCGGCGGTGGCCTCATTGGCGTCAAGTATGCCTTGTACTATCTCGATCTTCCTCACGATACCTCCATCTCCTTGATATAGAGTTCGCGTCCGCCCTCGATATCCACCTCCGCTGAACCGCACTGCGGGCACTGCCAGTCTCGTGTCTCAGGCTCGAACGTCGCCGCGCAGTTCCTGCAGCGGAGCCTGACCGGCAATTCCTCGAACTCGAGTACCGCCCCCTCGGCCACGGTATTCTTGCTCATTGTGTCGTAATAAAACTGTATGGAGTCCGGCACGAATCCTGTCAGCGCCCCGACGACCACGCGTATGACCGACACCTTCGTGACGCCGGCCTCCTTCGCTTTGTCCTCCACGATCTGCAGGAGGCTCTCGGTGATTCCGTATTCGTGCATAATGGGGGACCTGCCGTGGGCGGGGGCAGCATTAGTCCTTGGGCGCCTCGGGCTGGTCTTCGTTCACCACCGCACCAAGGACGCCGTTCACCAGACGTGGAGTGCTGTCACCGCCAAAGGCTTTCGCTAGTTCCACCGCCTCGTTGATGCTGACCTTGAAAGGGTTCTCGCGCGCAAAGACCAGTTCGAACAGCCCTATTCGGAGAATGGTGCGGTCTATAGGCGCCATCTGGGTGACGGGAAACGCCGGGGCATGCTCTTCGATGATGGAATCCAGCTGGCGGCGATGGGATTGCACACCGGTTACCAACTGTTCGATGAAACTGTGAGTCTCGACATCGATAGTCTCGTCGTAGAGCAGCCGGGCAAGCACCTCGTCGGTCCTGTGCTGCGTGCAGTCTAGTTCGTACAGGATCTGAAGGGCTATTCCGCGTGCCTTGCGTCTTGAGGCCATGCTATGGGTGTGGAGCCGGATCGATAAGCGCCGCGATATCCTCGACCCCTGACACGTTAATGGTCTGGGCATCGGGACTGATTCTCTTGATGAGGCCGCTCAGGACCGTGCCCGGACCTATTTCATAGTAGGTGGTCACACCCTGGCGGGTCATAAACTCGACCGAAGCTTGCCATTGGATGCAATGGCGAAGCTGCGAGAGTAGTTCGTCGCGGAATTGCCGGCCGTTGGCGAGAGGTAGATGCAGTCACGTTGGAGACGATGGGGAAGCGGGGATTCCGGAATTCGAAATTCTCAAGCACTAGTTTGAATTCATCCAGCACGGGTTCCATGAGCGTGGAGTGGAATGCGCCGCTCACATTGAGCGGAATAAGACGCCGGGCGCCGCGTTGCTTGGCGAGAGCCGCCGCCTTCTCCAGCTTGTCCAGTGCGCCGCTTATCACGAGTTGTCCAGGTGCATTGATATTGGAAATCTCGACACCGGTTTCGGCGCATACCTCCATGAGTGGAGCACGGTCGAACGCGATTACTGCCATCATGCTTCCCGGCATCTTGAGGCCGGCCTCGTACATGAGCCGACCCCGCTCGCGCACAAGTTTCAAGGCATCTGCCAATGGCAGGGCATCTGAGGCGACAAGCGCCGTATACTCCCCCAGGCTGTGACCCGCTACGTAGGCGGGGGTGGGCAGCTTCCGCCCCATGGCCTCCCGCGCTGCCTCCAGACAGGCGACACTGGTTGCGAGGATGGCGGGTTGGACGTTGACCGTCTTCGTCAGTTCCTCGGCTGGACCCTCGAAGCATAGCTGCGACAGCGGGAATCCCAGGCTTTCGTCGGCCACCTCAAATACGGTTCGAGCCGACCGGTACTTGGCGTAGACGCCTTGTCCCATGCCGACCTTCTGCGAGGCCTGCCCGGGGAACACGTATGCAGCCCAGGATGACATGACTACTTCTTCTTCGCGGCGCTGTCGACGAGAATAGTCTGTCTTCCATCGTACATACCGCACGTGGGACACACACGGTGCGAAAGCTTCGGGCTCTTACAGTTGGAACACAATATCAACGCGGGACCCACCAGCGCGTGGTGGCTCCTGCGCTTGCCTTTACGGGATTGCGAACGCTTCTTCTTGGGCTCAGACATCTGGACCTATCTCCTCCAAGCCGGGACAATCTGTCCGGCATAACGGTTTCAGGGGCAACTGCAAAAGGATATGTTGTCGTATTATCTCCCCTAAGTCAAGCGTGCGATCGGGCGCAATACGAACCTCGCCCTCGTCCTCGAAACCGTCCGCTCCCCGTCGACGGACAAATCCCGGTTCCGGATGGAACTCCTCCTCTATCTCGAAGCGCACACGCTCGGGATATTCTTCCAGACATCGAATACACGTGAGCAGCACATCCGCGGCCCCTTCGCCGAACACCGTCAGTCCGCGGCTGGTATGCGTGAGTGTTATATCCCCTGACGCAAGCCCGGCCTGGCCGTCAGGCAGCAAATCTTCAATGTGGCACAGGATACTTGTGCCCACAGGCTGCTGCAGCAGACCGCTCACATTGAAGATGATGTTGAGCGGATTGCCGGAAAGTGACTCCAGCGAGAGCATTTGCGAACAGAAAGGTACAACAGAAACCGCTGCCCGTGCAAACGTGATCCGCCCGCCCGGCGAATACTCCGCCGTGTGAAAAGCCGTCGGCAATCTGCTACCATTGAGCCGATTCCCATGAAATACGACGTCGTCATTATCGGTGGGGGGCCCGCAGGACTGACCGCAGCCATCTACGCGGCCCGCTCGGGCTTCTCGACGATCGTCGTGGAGAAAGGACTGCCCGGCGGCCAGATCACCAGTTCGTCGCGCGTTGACAACTTTCCCGGTTTCCCTGACGGTGTGTCCGGCATGGAACTGGGAGAACTGATGCACAGTCAGGCCCAGGTTCAGGGCGCCAAGGTGATGATGGCGGAAGTATCGGCTATCGTCTCCGCCGTCGGGGAGGGGCCTCACACGGTCAAGACATCCGAGGGTAAGTTGCAGGCTCGAACGGTAATTATCGCTACGGGATCCGCATACCGGCTGCTCGGAGTACCCGGTGAAGTTGAGTTGACGGGCAAGGGCGTATCGTATTGCGCAACGTGCGATGGTCCTTTCTACCGTGGTAAGAAGGTGGCGGTTATCGGTGGTGGAGACACGGCACTTACGGACGCACTGGAACTGACGCACTTCGCCAGCGAAGTTACGGTGGTGCATCGCAGGGGCGAACTCCGTGCGAGCAAGGCTTTGCAGGACAAGGCCCTCAAGGCGCCGAAGATCAAGTTCGCCTGGAATTCCGTTGTCGAACGAGTGGAAGGTGACCCCGTGGTCAGTAGTCTGCGACTGCGCAATACGAAGGATGGTATAATCTCCGAACTGGCCGTGGACGGCGTCTTTGTGGCGGTAGGCTCGGTTCCGTCCACCGGCTTCCTCGGAGAAGTCCTCCCACTGGACGAAACGGGATGCGTCATTACCGATGAACTGATGGAGACAAACATCGCGGGCGTGTTCGCCGCGGGGGATGTGCGCCACAACTCGGCGCGCCAGGTTATCACTGCAGCGGGTGACGGGGCGACGGCCGCACTATCGGCAAGGAGGTATATCAGCTCACTATGAAGGTAATCTTCGTCAAGGATGTTCCCGGCTCCGGCGACGTAGGAGAGGTGAAAGAGGTCGCCCGAGGTTATGGTCGGAACTATCTCCTGCCCAATGGTCTTGCGGTCGAGGCGAATGCCGGCGCGATGAAGCAGGCGGAATCCCGCATCAAGCAGGAGAAGGACCGCAAGGAGCAGGAGGCCAAGAAGCTGGAGTTGCTCGCAGGGCGACTTCAGGGCCAGCAGTTGCACTTCAAAGCGCGAGTCGGGACTGAGGATAAGTTGTTTGGTTCCATCACCGCAGCTCAAATAGCTGAAGAACTGAGCAAGACGGTGGACACACCCGTGGATAAGAAGCAGGTCGTATTGGAACGGCCGTTGCGAGAGGCGGGCAGCCACGAGGTTCTCATAAGGCTTTCGGGCAAGGCCGAGGCGACCGTTACAGTCACCATAGAGCCCGAGACGGAAGCAACTTAGGCAGTTGCCATGGAGGAACAGGGGAGACTCCTGCCCCACGACATCGAGGCGGAGGAGGCGTTACTCGGTTCCCTGCTCATCGACCCCGATGCCATCCTGAAAGTCGTCACCCTGCTTAAGGTGGGTGACTTCTTCGATCCTGCGCACGCCGCCATATACGGGGCGTGTGCGGAGCTCTACACGCGCAGCGAGCCTATCAACCAGATCACCGTGGCCCACGAGCTTATGCGACTCGGCCGCCTGGAGCAGTGCGGCGGAGCCTCATTCCTGAATCACCTCATCGGCAGCGTCCCCACGTCGCTGCACGCCGAGTTCTATGGCCGGATCGTGGAGCGCATGTCTATCATGCGCAAACTCATCGTGGCCGGTGGACGTATCGCGGCCGTAGGGTATGAATCTGGCCCGGACGTCGATGAGAGCCTGCGCAAAGCTGAAGACGCTCTATTCCAGGTCCGGATGCGCGAGAGCAGTCGTGACTTCGTGTCCATTCGGGATGTTCTGGACGGCTATTTTGAGGAGGCGGGACAGCCCGGGGCTGACAATGCCAAGGGGCTGGCGCAGGTCAAGACCGGATTCCCCGGACTTGACGGCTTACTCGGCGGATTGCAGCGGTCGGACCTCATCATCCTTGCAGCCCGGCCCAGCATTGGCAAGACCACGCTGGCACTGGATATCGCACGCAGGGCGGCGGTCGACCAGAAAGCTTGTGTCGCACTCTTCAGCCTTGAGATGTCCGCGGAATCGGTCGTGCAACGCATGTTGTCGGCACAGGCCGATGTGGACTTCTGGCAGGTGCGCCTGGGCAAGTTCCTGGAACATGAAGAAAAGAAGATAATGAAGGCGGCCGGCACCCTCTCGGACACCGCTATTTACATCGATGATACTCCGCAGGTCGGCACGATGTCCGTGACGAGCAAAGCCAAGCGACTCGATTTCGAGCGGCGCCTCGATCTGGTTATCATCGACTATCTTCAACTCATTCAGGGCGATAGCAGGAAGGAAACACGCGTGCAGGAATTGAGCCAGATAACGCGTGCGCTCAAGCTGCTCGCCCGGGAGTTGAACGTCCCGGTCATCGCGGTGTCACAGCTGAGCCGCGCGGTGGAATGGCGTACTACACACGTGCCGCAGCTTGCGGACCTGCGAGAGTCGGGTACCATCGAGCAGGACGCGGACATAGTGATGTTCATCTACCGCGAAGACAAGTACGTCAACGAGGAAGAGTGGAATCGGCTTCACGACATCATGGGCGAGCCATACCCGAAGGGTATTGCGGATGTCATCGTGGCCAAGCATCGCAACGGCCCTCTCGGCCAGGTAAAGATGCGGTTCGTGGACAGGGTCGTCCGTTTTGACGCCTTCGAGCAGGAAGCCACTCCGTCGTCGCTTATCTAGGTTAAGACATGGTACACCGTGTGCCGTACAGTGCTGCTCAGCCCGGGTCGTTCGTGTTCGTGCCGGACACCTACGTCGGCCAGGTCATGCGACAGGTAGAGGACGTCGTTGAACTGAAGGTGACGTTGCTCATGTTTCATCTTCTGACGAAGTCTCATGACTATCCCGGATACGTGACCCACGCCGACCTCGTGATGCGGGCAGCTTCGCTGCTCGGCTTGGACGCTGCAGCGTGTGACAGCGGCATCGAAGCCGCGGTGGCGCGAGGGGTCTTTGTGAGGATGTCGCTGAGCCTGGATGGAGAGATGAGCCCGGTGTATCTGGCCAATCTCGAGGCCGATATCGTGGCTATCGAGCAGTTGAAGACGACGGCCGCTTCCGGCCGCAGCGGCGCCGTTGCGTCACGGACGCCGAACATCTTCGAGCTATATGAACAGAACATTGGTATCATCACACCAATGATGGCCGAGGAACTCAAAGATGCGCAGAGGACCTACCCCGCTGAGTGGATCGAAGAGGCTTTCCGCGAAGCGGTGAAAGGCCGCAAGCAGAATTGGAGATACGTCAGCAGGATACTGGAACGCTGGACTTCAGAGGGCAAAGGGAGTGGAGCGAATAGACCGGGTACTGTCCCGGATGACCCCGACAAATACGTCAAAGGCAGATACGGCCGCGTCGTCCGGCGCTGAGTCCGAACCCGAGGCCGTCCGCGCCGACAGTGACGACGAAGCGCGATGCCCGCTCTGCCGCGGCGCGGGATTCGTGCATCCGCTGCTGTCTTCGGGGCAACCTGACTATTCGCGCGTGGTTCCCTGCTCGTGCAGAGAGTCATCGCTCATACGTGAGAAACAGGCGTTCCTCGAACGTCTCAGCAATCTCGGCTCTCTGGGAAGCTGCTCGTTCAGCGTGTTGCGCGCGGACGGCCGCATGCAGACAACGCACGGATACTCGACCGCGCTCGAAGCGTGCCGTCGATTCGCGGAGGAGCCGCAGGGGTGGTTGGTGCTCGTCGGCCCCGTGGGGACAGGCAAGACGAACCTCGCGTGCGCTATCGCGAATGCCAGGGTGTCGACCGGACGTCCGGCATTCTATGTCAGTGCCGCCGATCTTCTCGACCACCTGCGGGCGGCATTCAATCCGGGCAGCGAGTTGACTTACGATGACCTGTTCAACCAGGTGCGGAATGCCCCGCTCCTCGTGCTTGACGATGTGCGTCCCGAAGGCGCCAGTGAGTGGGCGCGACAGAAACTCGAGCAGATACTCAATCACCGCTATAACCTGAGGTTGCCGACCGTCATCACCACGGACCTGGCATTGGAAGACCTCGAGCCGTCCATAAGCGAACGTTTCACGGATTCTGCGTTCTGCAAGGTGCTCACCCTCGGTCGGCAGCGCAACAATGGACCGCAGTTGCCCGCTCTTCCAGAAGGGCTACGACGTGAGACGCTCGAGAACTTCGATTGCAGGCGTACGGAGCTGTCCCTCGAGCAGCAGCAGAACCTCGAGATTGCCCACAATCTCGCCGTCGAGTTCGCCAACCAGCCGGAGGGGTGGCTGGTCTTTCAGGGGGCACACGGATGTGGCAAGACGCACCTCGCTGCCGCCATCGCCAATGCGCGCCTCGCCGCGGGACAGCAGGTTCTGTTTATCGTGGAGGCGGACTTGCTCGATTATCTGAGGGCTGCTTTCGGGCCGGACAGTCGCGTGTCCTACGCCCGATTCTTTGAAGAGGTGAAACAGAGCCCGCTCCTGATACTTGATGACTTCGGCGAACAATCCGGCACCCCGTGGGCGCGGTCGAAGCTCTTCCAACTGATTAATCACCGCTACAATGCCCGCCTGCCGATGGTAGTGACCACATGCCTCTCTCTCGACGAGATGGAGATGCGCATCAGTTCTCGATTCGCGGATCCGCGTTTTGGAACGGTCTTCAATATTCTCGCGTCTCACTTCAATGTGGACGTGTACGATCACCCGTCCGGACGGTGACGGCGAAGCCGCACCGGGCGGAAGGAGGCGGAACCATCGGGGCAGTCTTGCTGGTGGCATTCGGCTACCTGATCGGGGCGTTGCCGTTCGCCGTGGCGCTGGCCGTTGCGCACGGAATTGATCCCGCCGCCGAGACCGACATTTACTCCGCGATCGGTCGCGAGGTCGGCTGGGTGCAGTCCGTGAGTGCCGTGGTAGTTGATGTCGCCAAGGGGGTATTCCCGGTGCTGCTGGGCTTTGGATTCTCACTGTCGGGATGGGCGGTGTCTCTTGCCGCCGCGGCTGCGGTGGTAGGCCAGATGTGGCCACCGTTGCGCGGGCACGGAGGCCGGGGCGACGTCACCGGCATCGGGGCTCTGGTGACGCTTGCGCTGGTGAGTGACGCCTACCCGGCGCTATGGAGTCTGGCCTTGTTCGCGTTTGCCGCTGCCATTCGCATCTACATGATGCACCCGGCGTCGATTGAACGCCTGGGCCCCGACCACCCGATGTCGCTCCTGGTGCCGGTTGCGGTTTTGTCGGGGTTCTGTGCTGCGCCGTGGTTAACCTGGAGTTCCGGCCAACCTGCTGCCGTAACCGCGGGGCTGTTGCTGGTACTGTGCGCGATCGCGGTGAGGCGTCTGACTGCCGGAGTACTGGCTGACCTTTCGGTTGGCGCGCCAATGGGGCCGGTGCTCCTGCGCAGACTGCTGTTCGATGAGTCACTCATCGGTCGTGACTGAGTGCTGCCTGCCGGCCGTGTACGTTGGAGTGCTTCTGGGCGATTCGCCCGCCCGCGCCGGGTTGGCGGCGCTGTCGGTTTGAGGGAGTGCAACTGAGCAGCCCCCGCGACGAATGTGGATGTGCATGGGGCGTTGTCGCGGAGTCGTGCGATTCTCACTTCCGATATGCCATACTACGGAACGCCGCGGTGCGCCGGGGTGCGAGGCGGTTGCGATGGGCGATTCTTGACGCGAGGTGACACGAGATGAGGGATTCCTCTGTATACGCGCTTGATGGCAGGATAGCGATAGTGACCGGAGCAGGTTCAGGCATCGGCCGGGGAACGGCGCTCGAGATGGCGAACGCCGGGGCGGACATAGTCATCGCCGAGCTCCAGCCGGATGCGGCGCAGGAGACTGCAGCCATGGTTCGCGAGCTTGGCCGCCAGGCGATAGTCACGCTCACCGATGTGACGAGCGTTGACAGCGTCAATGCGATGATGTCGGTCGCGGAGCGAGAGTTCGGTGCGCTGGACATACTCGTCAACAACGTCGGGGGACTCGGCGCGCGACCGAAGAAGACGACCATTATGGAACTTGACCTTTCGCAGTGGGAATCGCTGTTGAAACTGAATCTGACCTCGCAATTCATCTGCTGCAAAGCATTCATAACGTACCTCGTCGAGAACCGCAGGAGGGGTGCGATTATCAACATCGCATCGTTGGCGGCGATGGTGCCCTACGAGACGTCAGTGGTCTATGGCGCCGCCAAGGCAGGTGTAGTGAGCATGACCCGGACGCTGGCCGCCGAGTATGGCCCGTACGGGGTACGGGTTAACTGTATTGCGCCCGGACACGTGAGGACGCCGATACCCGAGGCGTTATACAAGGGGCGTGAAGACCTGCGTGCCGCGCAGAACCGCATCATTCCGGTTGGGCGATGGGCGGAACCCGAGGAATTGGGACGGGTCGCGGTATTCCTTGCCTCGGACGCATCAAGCTTCATCACCGGCGAAACCATCGTGGTGAGTGGAGGCATGACGCACTTCTTGACGAAGCTGTAGCCGCCGGACGCGAGCAGTGCGTCGTTCGCGTCGGATTGTTGCGGGGCCCTGGACTCGTTGCTAGAATACGCCGAGAGCCTCAGCATGACAGATGCTCCCGTACTCGTCCTGAACCAGGGCTTTGAGCCTCACGACGTGTGCCGCACCCGCAGGGCTATCGTGCTTGTATATTGTGGCAAGGCTGAGTTGGTGGAGGATAGCCGCGGCGAATTGCACACCGTCTCCCAGTCGTTCGCTATCCCGTCAGTTATCCGACTGACCGAACGTGTCAAGCGACCCTTTCACGAGCGGCGTTTGACCCGGCTGGAAGTGTTCACGCGAGATAGCTACACCTGCCAGTATTGCGGTCGAACGACACGCGACCTTACGCTCGACCACGTGGAGCCGCGCAGCCAGGGCGGAGTTCATACGTGGGAAAATGTGGTAAGTGCGTGCAAAACCTGTAACCGTCGCAAGGGCGGGCGCACGCCCGAGCAGGCGGGCATGAAATTACTGAGTGAGCCCAAGGCGCCGCGCGGATACGGATATCTCGTGCCGTATCACTACTTCTGTTCGCACACAGAGTGGCAGAAGTACATCTCGCAGAGAAGCGGGCTCAACCCTGAACCTCCGCAGGCTGAACCTCATCAGGACGCAGTTCTTTAGTCATCGTCTCGAATTGGACGGTCACCGTTTCCTTGAGCACATTCACCCCCACGACACGGCCAACACCGAACTCGGTCTGGACCATCCTGTTGACGCGGGGCATGCGCGACTTCGCGTCCAGGTACATCTCCTGCTCGTAGTTGAGGCAACACAGTAGACGTCCGCACACGCCTGAAATCTTCATCGGATTGAGAGCCAACTCCTGGGTCTTCGCCATCTTGATGGTAGACTGCGCGAACTGACCCAGGAACGTCTGGCAACAGAGCCGGTAGCCGCACTTTCCCACGAGGCCGCACAGTTTTCCCTGTTCGCGCGGACCAACCTGTCGCAACTCTATTCGCGCGTGCAACAGCCGGCTCAATTCGCGGACAAGTTTTCGGAAATCGACTTTGTCATCAGCTCTGAAGAAGATGACCACGTGCCGGTCGCTCTCCCACCGCGCTGCCAGCGGGTGCATCCTGAGATGCAACTGGGAGACTTTTTCACGGCAAAGAGCGAGAGCCTTGAGGGACTCTTCGTCCGTGCCGGCCTCGAGCAGGACCCGTCGGAGTTGTCCCTCCGGTTCCGTGCCCGGTTGGCCTTCCCCTTCTGCTCCTGGCGCCGCCGCCTGGCCTGTAGCCGCGCCCGCGACCTCGCCCCCAGCTTCCGATTGCCTCGTGGCCTCCTGGTCCGGAGCAATCCGGGGCGCAATCGAGGGTGGTTCGGGCTTCTCGTCACCTTGCGCGGGGTAGCCGGCAGGCGCCGTGGTATCGTCGAAGCCGTGCGCCTGATGCTCCGGTTGCTCCAGTCTCTCGGGTTGAACGACGTTGTCATCGCCGCCGGAGGCCTGGCGGGAGTCCGTTTCGACACCCGTGTCATTGAACGGAGTTGACGCTTCGTTCAGTGGCGCGTCTGATGCATCGTCGGACCCTGCCGGACAACTATCGCAATGCCTCTCGTGTGCATCGAAGGAATTGTATTGTTCATTCATTAGGTCTCGCTTCTGTCCGGGAGCACTTCTCGGCCCACCGCGGTAGTCCCCGCAGACTTCGAAGTGCGCGGCATCGTATAGACAAGCGAGTCAAATACAAGCCTGGGTATCACGTTGAGGTCCAGGTCCTGCCTCGCCTCATTGAGCTTTCCGATATAATCACGCACCTGCTCAAGACCCAGGCGCTGAGATTGCTCATTGATGTCGTTGACATAGTCTACGTTGACCACGCTATCCGCGCAACCGGTCTTGACCATCAGGAGGTCACGCCACCACGTGAGCCACTGGTCCAGTGTTTCGAGAACTTCGGCCGGTTCCCGGCGGTACTGCGCGTCCATTTCACGCGAAAAGTCGAATCGCGCACCGTAGGTCATCGAAACAAGCTGTATCATGCTCTCCACCCGCGCCGAGCGTTCGGCAACGAGAGAAGAGTCCTCGATCGCCTGCAGCGCCCATCCCGTGCGGCCGCGGGATATCCGCGCAATCAGTCTGGCCTGTTCGGCGGGCACGCCGACAACATTCAAGAGATGATGCTCGAGTTCGGGGACCGGCATAAGGTGAACGTCAACCCGCTGACAGCGGGAGACGACGGTCTCAAGGAGCTTGCCCTCGGATTCCGCGAGCAGCATCCACACCACGTGAGGCGGCGGCTCCTCCAGCGACTTCAGGATTCGATTCGCGGCCTCGTTGGTCATCCTGTCGGCATGTTCCACGAGCAGCACCTTGCACCGCCCCTCGAATGGCGGCAGAGTCGCAGCGCGCTGGAGGTCCTCAATCTGCTCGGTCACGATCCGCATGCGGCGTTTCCGGACCTCGTCGTCGGCGTCAGGGTCCTCGGCCGCCGCTGAAGCGTCCAGCGCCATCGCGTGGATGTCGGAGTGCCGGCCGTCGAGAATGCGGGTACAGGACCTGCAGGTTCCGCAGGGGGCGTCTACGCTCTCGCAATTCAACGCACACGCAAGGTCGATGGCCAGAGTCCTCTTGCCCACATGCTCCGGCCCGAGGAAGAGATAGGCGTGATGCGAATTGCCGTCGGCTACGCTGCGTGACAGCCGTTCAATCGTGCTCTGCTGGCCAAGTGTGCGCCACATGTGTTAAGACTCGTCCAGCCGAAGGAGGTCTTCATTCGTCTCGCGCCGGCGCACCACACGCGCGCGCCCCCTCTCAACGAAGACGATGGCGGGACGGGGAATGGCATTGTAGTTGCTTGACATCGGTATGCAGTAGGCCCCGCACACCGGCACGGCAATCACATCGCCGGGAACCACCCTCGGCAACTGGATATCTTTTATTAGTATATCACCCGACTCGCAGAGCTTCCCTGCGATCGTCACGGTGCTGACATCCGGCTCGGCCGCCCTGTTGGCGACCAGCGCTTCGTATCTGGCTCCGTACAATGGAGGCCGGATGTTATCGGACATCCCGCCATCGACGCACACGAACTTGCGCACGCCGGGTACTTCTTTGAGCACTCCGACCGTGTACAGAGCCACTCCCGCTTTCGCCACTATGGCTCTCCCCGGTTCAATCGTCAGCCGCGGAGGCAACAGGCTCTGTTTCAGAAGCAGATTGGACATCGTGCGGACTATGGCATCGGCATACGCGCCCACGGATGGTTGTGCGTCCGCGGTTGTATATGCAACGGGGAAGCCACCTCCCACGTTCAGTTCAACCATGTCGAAGTCATACTTGTGCTTCATGTCGTGGGCGAATTCAAGCACGATTTGCAGTGCAGCCTCGTATGGCTCCGTCTCCGGTATGGGCGAACCGAGGTGAAAGTGCAGTCCCAGCAGATTCACTCCCTCGAGTGTCATCGCTTCTTCAACCGCCTCCTCCGCTTGACCGGTGCTTATCGGGAATCCGAACTTGCTGTCGAGAACACCGGTGGTGGTGAACTCGTGCGTGTGCGGGTCAACGTTCGGCGTGAGCCGCAGCAGGATGTCCTGGCGGGTGCTTCGCTGGCGCGCCAGCGCGTCGAGTGTGCGCAGTTCCTGTGTGTTGTCGACTACCACCCGGCCTATGCCGTAATCGAGCGCCGTCGCGAGTTCACCCGGCAGTTTATTGTTGCCGTGGAAGTAGACTCGCTCAGGCGGGAATCCCACGGACTGCGCGATAGCGAACTCGCCCATTGACACGACGTCAAGTCCCATTCCCTGTTCCATAACAACTTTCGCCATTGCCTTGTTGAGGAACGCTTTGGCGGCGTAGCAGATGTTCATGTCGGGATAGCGGCCGCCGAAGCGCTCGGTGAACTCGCGGCACTGATGTCGAATCGTGCCTTCGTCGAACACGTATAGAGGCGTGCCGAACTCCTTGGCGAGGTCGTATGCGTCGCAGCCTCCAAGGATGAGGTGTCCCGCGGAATTGACGGCGGCATCCCTGGGAAAGAGTGGCAGTCTGGGGACGTTGAGAATGGGTGTTGTCATAGACAGATGGTATCGTTGGCCGGTGCCTGAGTCAACGCCTTAACACGGCGCCGGCCGGGACGCAACCCCGACCGCTGCGCACGGAGCACCGCTTGAGAACCTGCTGCACCGTTGAGGATCGATCCCGGTTGCGGTGGCGCGCCCCGGGCGCTAGTCCTCAATCGGGAAGCCCGTTGCGGGGTCAAGCTGGACTCGCTGCGGCGCCTCCATGAGTTCAAGTGTGATGCCGTCGGGTCCATAGCAGCGGCAGATGCCCCAGCCCTTGAGTGCACCCTCTTTCGCCCAGATAGGCGCGTGCACGAAATGGACGCCCTTCTCGCACAAGTCCTCGTACTCGCTCTGCAGGTCGTCCACAGTGAACGCCAGATGGGCCAATCCGGTATTGCAGGGTGTCAGGTCGACCCGAGCGCCCGGTGGCGAAAGGTACTCGGCGAGCTCGATGTTGCCATTGTCGGGGAGCACTACGTTGGAGATCCTCATTCGAAGTTCCGGCAGGCCGAACATCCGCTCGATGCGTTCACCACTCAGTTCGCGAATCGGAGTGGCTTCGAGCCCAAGTGTTGTCGCGAAGAATTCGCGTGCCTGTTCGACGTCACTGACCGTGTAGCTGATGTGCTGGATGCCGGTTATCATGTCCCTGCCTCCTCGAGGCCGGCGCCAGGGGGCCGGCTCAGAGTTGACTGTAGCACACCGTCTATCTGTCTTGAACTCCCTTCCGGGTATATGTGCCGCTCTCCACACCAGACGCGTGACCGGCCGGACCGTCTCTGGTCCGGCAGTTCGATTCGAGACGCCGGGGTTGTTAGAATGTCAGCCATTCTGAGACAAGGGAGGCGACCTTATGCCCGTTGACGAATCACGAGCGCAGTTGCTTGACCGTGTTGAGGCGGATGCATCCAAATTGCAGAAGGAGTTGCATGCATGTGCGCGTTGCGCCCTCTACGCTATCGGTCGCGACCTCAAGTTGGCTGATGACGAATGCCTTGAGGTGGCACTGCGAGCAGCTATCCCGCTGAGCGGAGGCGTTGCAGGCACCAGGCATCAGTGCGGGGGACTGATTGGCGGCATCATGGCCATTGGAATCGCCATGGTGCAGTATGACGCGCGTACCGCTAATCCGCAGGCGCGGAAGCCTGTTATGGTTGCGTCCAAGCAGTTCTATCGCTGGTTCGAAAAGGAAATCGGCCACGTCAATTGCTTTGACATCCGTGAAGTGAACCTGGGGCGGTTCTACGACATGGAAGACCCTGAGGAAGCGAAGAAATTTGCGGCCGCGGGAGGACACGAGTTGTGTGCGGGAGTTGTGTCGAAGGCAGCCCGCAAGGCGGCAGAGATCATCCTTGATGCCCGGATTGCCTGAGTAGCAGCACGTGGCGCCGCGAATCTCTGGAGCGGCGAAGTTCCGAAATCCGGCTCCATGACGGTAGCGCGGGAAGCCGGTCTACCTCGGACTCAATCGGAGGGTGGACAGGGCGCTATTTCGACTCGATTGCGACCGTTGTCCTTGGCTATATAGAGGGCGGCATCGGCGCGGCCGACCAGCAGGTCTTCGTCGTCGCCGTCACAGTACTCCGCGGCGCCAAGACTCGCGGTCACCTTGAACGTGTTCGATTGCGGACCATGCATCGGGCAGCCATCGATTGCGGCGCGCATCCTCTCCGCCATGATTACGGCGCCCGCGACGTCGGTCTGCGGCAGGATCATCAGGAACTCTTCACCGCCGTATCGCCCGCAGAAGTCGGTCTGGCGCACGCTGCGCCGCAACAGGTTCGCGATGTCCGCGAGCACGCGATCTCCCACGCGATGCCCGAACGTGTCATTTACCTGTTTGAAATTGTCGAGATCCAGCATGACGACGCTGAGGCGGTCGCCGTACCTCTTGACCAGATGGAGCCACTCATCGAGTTTGGCAAGGATGGCCCGGCGATTGAACAGTCCCGTCAAAGTATCGAAATAGGCCAGTCGTTCAAGTTCGCTGTTCTTCTTCTCCAGTTCGAATTGCATCGTGCGTAGCTGGTTGTTCAATCGTGTCAGCTCACTGTAGACGCCTTGGGGGTCGCTTCCGGCCGCAGTCTCGTCATTCATGGGCTTCAGTATACGCAACGCACGTCAAGCAGGGCTATGGTGTCGCTTGTGAGACTGTCGGCAAAGCGCCTGCAGCGACCATGCCTTCAGCCTGGTATTGGTACTGTCGCGCCACGATCCCCCGACGAGAGCAACGCCTCGTTTCCGCAGTTCGTCGCCTGCGTGGACTGGCCCCCACATTACCCGCGTCCCCATGGCGCGGCAGTACGGTTAAGGAGGTGAACTTCGCTCATGGTACACCGGCGTCTTCTGGGACACCAGTGGGCAGGGGCGAAAAATCATGCTTGCAGCAGCCCAATTGTCGCATGAAATCGTACTGGGGTACGTATGCATGAAGATGGAGTCTATGCTTGTTGCTTTACTGGTGCCGGGATCACAAGTCCGGTGGGTCGGGGGCACGCGCAGGGCTGATGCCTTTCGTGCCCCCGACCCGGCAACCGGATGAGAATGCATGGTTGTGAACGCTGGTCAGACGGGTTTGCCCGCTCCATCAGGCCGGCCGGCTCCTGACGGCCTTCCAGGATTGGCGCCGTTGTCCTCGTCCTGAGCGTCGTCTCGTGCCCAATCCGGATTGCCTGCCCAGTCCGGTTTCGATGCCCATGAGGGAGTGCCAGTGGATTGCCCGTTGCCGGTGCCGGTGTCTTCGGGCTTACCGTTTCCATTTCCGGTTCCCGCCCCATCCGGCCTGTCGAGGCGGACGCGTTCGCGGGTCTGATCGAGCAGTCGATAGGCGACCCCCTGGCCGCTCTCGGTAATCTGTGGCTTGAGGATGTACTGTCCGCTGTTTCCGGCGCGGAGCACGGTGATATCGAACACGAATTCTGTTGGTTCCTGCCCGTCAACCGTCACGGGCATCGCCAACTGCAATTTGTTGGAGGGGAGTTTGATTTCGATGGGTTCCGGTGATGACACGCTTGTTCCCCACACATCATCGACATAGATGAAGACCCTGGTGTAGTCTCCTTCCGGCACGTAGCCCTCCCAGAGAGCGATTGCCGCATCAGCGGTCAATCCCACCAGGTTCACCTCAACCGGTGTCTCGAATATCGTCTCTTCGATCCCTTCCTCATCGCCAAGGACGAAGCCCACGCCGGAAATCAGAACCCAGAGTTCCGAAAAGTCGCCGATGTCGTTTGCCTCGTCACTGATGAGCAGAAGGAAATTCGGATTCTCGACGTCGCACACGGTCGCGATGGACTCTGAGGCCAGGGGACTGACCTCGGCGCCCACCGGGGCCGTCGTCGCCGCCGTGTCCGCGACGGTTGGAACCAATGGCGCCGTCGGCGGGGTTGAGGCGCAACCAGCCACTGCCAGGGAAAGCATGGACAGAGAGATTACCAGCGCAATGAATCGCTTCATAGCATGAAACTCCTTTCTGCGGAACTGAGTTGTCCGCTCTTCTGACTGGAGAAACGCGCAGAAGGGAGGTCTGTCAGGTGGACGAGATGTCAGTTCGATTCCGTGGCCGCTGGGACGACGGGCCGGGCCCCGGCCCGGGTGTCGGGGGCTCCACGGGAGACGGCGAGTTGTCGTGGTGGCCCGGATTCTCCCCCTGGGAAGAGTCGCCCGCATTACCCTGCTGGCCGGAGACGCCCTCGCCCATGTGGCCGGGACCGGCGATCTGAATCGAACGGCCGACGCCGCTTTCATCGGCCTGGGGCTGAATCAGGTAGCGCGCTGCCTCTCCGGCGTTTCCTGTCGCGTGGACGGTGATATCAAACACAAATTCGGTGGGAGTGCCGTTGACCACGGAGAAATCGGTGGTAACGTGCAGCTTGTCCGACGGAAGGGTAACGGTGGCTTGCTCTCCCGAGGAGGCAAGGATACCCTGGATGGTCGAGACGTGGATGAATGCAGTCGTGTACTCGCCCTCAGGCACGTCGCCGCGCCACAGCTCTACGGCCACATCTCCCTGGAGTTGGACCAGGTCCGCCACTATCGCTTCGGGCGTAATGGTGACCCATGGGCCGCCGCCCTGCGGCTTCAGTTCAACGGAGTCGACAGTGATGGCGAGGCTGCTGAAATCACCGATGTCATTGGGTGCATCGCTGAGGTAGAAGACGAAGTTGCCTTCTGCGTTTGGTATGGCGGCGACTGTGCCCGCGTTGGGTGGGGGCGTCGTCGCCGATCCGGAATCGACAGGAGTTGTCTCCGGCGGATTGGCGCCGGTGGTCGGGCCAGGCACGGTGCTATTGGTCTGCTGCGGTGGGATGGTCGGCGGGGATGCCGGCGCGAACGGCCCGAGCGCGCCGGCGACCAGCGCGACGACCAGCGCGAGCACGGCAGTTGAGGCTATCGCTGCCAGCGGGAATGGACGGGCCAGTGCCCGGATGAGCAGCGGCGTCTTGCGTGGGGCGGGCGCGTTCAAACGACGTTGTGCTATCCCGATGCGCAGCCGGGATTGGGCCCGCGTCATGGATTCGGTTGAGGGTGCGAAGTCACTCGCATCCTGTGACACGCGCGGCGATATGGAGCAGCGGTTCGAGTCGAGATGCGTACTCGGGATGGTCCGCGGTGCAATGAACCACCGAGTCACCTCGGGCCAGCCTGTCAAGGCATTCGTCTAATATTCGGTCAAACTCGTTGCTTCGCATGGTGTCTTACCTGGTCAGCAGAGCCCTGAGCCGTTCGAGCGCGGCGCGCTGCATCTCCCTAACGGAGCCGTTGCTCTTGTGAAGCACGGCGGCGATCTCCTTCGAATCGAGTCCGGCGAAGAAACGGAGGGAGACCACGTCTCGCTGCTGTGGAGTCAGATGGGCCATCGCGCTTTTCACGTCGGCGACCATCAGATTTTCCTCCGCGATGTGTGCGGGGTCCGGCGAATCGGGCAATTCTCCCGTGCTCTCGTCCAGGGGGTCGAAGCGGCCTGCTCGTCGCAGCCGATCCACGACAAGGTTATGCGCGATGCGGAAAAGCCAGGCTTCCATGGGCAGGCCTCGTTCACGGTACGAATCCAGCCCCTCGAGAGCTCGTGTGAATACTTCCGAAGCGATGTCTTCCGCATCGGCACGGTCGCCCGTGCGGGCAAACGCGTACCTGGCGAGCCGCGGGTAGCAGGAATCGAACAGTTGCGCGAGGCGCTCGTCTTTGCTCTGGTGGCCGGGTTTGAGCGTTCTCTCGAAGTCCAGTTCCATGCCTTCTGATCCCGGGCCATCCAGTTCCCTCCCAGTATACAGTGGCACTGACAGGCCGCGAATTCCGCCGGTTATTTCAGGCACGTCACATACAGAAACGTGGATCGGCCGATTGTGTCAGGTCCAATTCCGTCGAAAGGGGAACTTGGCGGCGGTCAGTCAGCAGACACGGTAGTGAGAGTGAAGTGAGGGTGGGCGGCCCGGACCGGGGCAGCCCACCCTCACTCGGTTCGGCACTGTGGCGCTACACAAATCTCAAGAACCGCTCCGGGTTCGCAATCATGATGGTGTCGATCGCGCTCCTGGTCATACCCCTCTTGAGCATCATGGGCACGACGTAGTTCGAGATGTGCGCGTAGCCCCAGCCGCCATAGCGGACCAGTTTTGTCTTGCACACGATGTCATGGGAGATGAGTATGCGGTCGTGGTAGCCGGCTTCGATGAGGTCCTGCAATTCGTAGATGCGTGTGGTGTCGTTCGGCAGGTCGATGGGGTCGGAACCGGTGAAGACGGGGAAGTGACCTTCGTAGCCGAATAGATCGTATTCAAGATAACAGCCGAGGCGCGCCAGTTCCAACCTGCCTTCGCGTGTGCGAATCCGGCCGTCGATGTGACTGAATGCCACGCGCGTCATGTCAGCCCCGGCATCCACGAGTAGCCGGGCGGCGGTTATCGGACCGAGGGGATGACGGCCGGGATGAACGTTCATAGGAGCACCGGTCGCCCGTTGTGCCTTGACCGCCGCGAGCATGGATTTCTTCTCGAACTCATGGATCGGCCATGACGTACCCACTTCACCGATGAGGCCGGCTTTGATGCCGGTGTCTCCCACCCCCTCCGAAATATCTCGAATGATTTCATCCGCCATTTCGTCGACCGATTTCGAGTAGACGGCGGGTTTCAGTGAACCGGCGGTGTAGTAGCCTGACCCCATAATGATGTTCAGGCCGGTGAGGCGTGACACGCGGGTCAGGGCATCGACGTCCCTGCCGAGGCCGTTGTTTCCCTGGTCAACAATCGTCCGCCCTCCGGCCGCCTTGAAGAGCAGCACCTCGCGCGTCATGGTCTCTTCGTCGAGCAAACGGAGGTTGTCGATGTTCTCAAACGGGTGGTACCGTAGCCAGCTCAAGACGTCCCAGTCGACGGGCCTGAATGCCTTGCCCTTGTCCGATGAGATGGAGGGCTCCGAGTAGAGGGCGCTGCCATCGAACAGAATATGTTCGTGGGCCAGGGTGATTCCAAGTTCTGCGCTGTCAACCGGACCGAGAACGGTCTGGGCCTTTCCGGCGAGCTTCGGTGTAGGCATGGTCTTGAAGCCTCCTTTTCCCGCGTAAACCGTCCGTCGCGGTTTCGCGCTGGCGGCGAAGTTACCATGGATTCACGAGACACGTCAATGATGCCTCGGAGCCGCGAGGCTCCGTGGCGAAGCGTTGCCCGGCCGTCCAATTCGCAACGGGCGATGGCGCCGGGTTGTGGCCGACTGAGGGGGGCGGGCTGTATGCCCGGCTGCGGGCGTCTCGGTTAACGGGATGATGGTCCGGCGCACTCAACTGCGCCGGACCATCATGATTACGACTCGGTGATGCGAATCGTCTTGATGACGTCGCCTTGCTTGATGCTCAGCATCACGTCTTCACCCTCGATGAGTTGGCCGAAGACGGTGTACCCGCCGTCAAGACTGGGCTGGGGGGCGAGGGTCAAATAGAATTGAGACCCGTTGGTGTCGGGTCCGGCGTTGGCCATCGCGAGTGTGCCGGTGCCGTGACGATGTGAGTTGATCTCGTCCTGGAACTTGTAGCCCGGGCCGCCTCTGCCGGTTCCGGTCGGGTCTCCTCCTTGTATCACGAAGCCCGGGACCACGCGGTGAAACGTCACGCCATCGTAGAATCCCTCCCGGGCAAGGAAGACAAAACTATTCACCGTCACCGGAGCATCCGCGGGAAATAACTCGCAGACCATGTCTCCCCGTGTGGTTTCGATCGTTGCGGTATAGGACTTGCTGGTGTCGATGGTCATCGCGGGCGGTGCGCTGTAGGTCAATGGCTTCTCCTTCTCGGTGCCGGTGTAGTTCTTATCTGTCGCTGTCTTGTCGCCCGCAGCGCTGCAGGCAGTGAGTGCACCCGAAAGCGCAATCATCGCGACGAGCGCTGCAAGTAGAACTTGTTTCCTGGTCACGTTATGAGTCGCTCCTTTGTACTCTTCCGGTGGCGCTCGAAGTCCTCAACGTCAGAGAGCTACCGGCGATATTTACTGCACATTGTAGCGGCAACAGGCCGGTTGTGCCCAATGGCGCGGGCCATGGTGCGCCTCAGAGCGGGGACACAGGGCAGTTGACGCTATTCGCGGCGCTTATGGCCGCGGTCAGCCTGAAACTTCTCATACTTGTCGAGCAGGTCTATTTCCCCGAGGTATACCTTCGCGGCGAACCAGCCGATAATCACGCAGAGCACGACCACGAGAAACGCGCCGAATCCCAGCCACATGATGATGATGCCCGCGATAAGCCCGCCCACTACACCGATAGTCTTTGGATGCAGCATTGGTCTACTCCAGTCAACGTACGGCTACGTGCCCTCGCTTGTCTGTCTGATACTTGTACTTGATATCCACGCGCGCCACGGCAAGGCCGGTGAGTTGTTGCACTGCCTCATGGATCTTGCACTTCATCTCCGGATTGATTTCAAGAAGGCTTGAGCCGAGAGCCACGGTCGCGTGGCATCGCACTTTCAGTCCCTCGGGCCGCTCCTGGACCATACATCGTACGTCCTTGACGCCGTGGACGGTCTCTCCCGTGCGCTCCGCGAGGAGGCAAAGGCTGTCATTGTCTATCGTTGCCGTGCCTTTGTCCGTTACGCTCAGTGTGTGAACGACATCGTCGCGCAGAGGCAGAATCTCCGCGAGCAGCAAGGCGAGCATGCCGACGGCCGCTATGGCGCCGAGCGCCACGACTGCCATCCGCGTCGACCACGGAGCCGTCGCTGCTGACTGCAACTGTGGTTGAAACCACCCTGCCAGGATGTCAGGCGACCAAGCCTGTATGGCGACTCCCACCGCTATCACCGCCGCAGCCAGCATAACGAGGGCTGCCGCTATCGCCAGCAACCTGTTAAACACGGAGATCATCATGTCCCCTCCGCTTCCTGATATGCCGCACTTCAACCGCGTCCCCAACACGGGGTACGCCTCGAATGATACGAGTCTCTGGCTATTGCACTTTGGATGGAGGTTTCTGCGGTATCACGTCGATGCCCACGATTCGGATGTTGATCTCTTTTGCGATGAGTCCGGTGAATTCCAGCAACCGTGCGGCGACCTTCTTGCGTACCTCGTTGATGATATTGGGAATGCTGTACCCGTACATCACGTTCAACTGAAGATCGACGATGCACTCTCGCTTGCCCACTTCGACGGTCACGCCGGACCGGGCTTTCTCTGCTGCATCCGCGAACGCGCCTGCAATCGCCCTGCGAACTGCGCTACGTCCGAGGCTGCCAACACCGGGAACCTCCTGGGCTGCCATGCCGGCGATGGATGCGACGACGTCGTCACCTATGATTGTCTCGCCGATGAATCCATGTTCTGCCCTGTGTTCATCTGCCATGGCTCGTTCTCCTTGTTGCATTGTGGCCCAATCCGAGCGCAGCCGGGGAGCCTATGCCATCTGGTTAAGAAAGTGCGGTAATGCTGACGTGAACGAACATGCAATCACACCACATTGGACCGGAAGTACCCATCGGGCGACTCCTCGCTCGTCAGTTTAGTGCCAGTGCCAAACGGTGTCAAGGAATTGCACTCGTCCGGGGATTAGTGACGCATCACCGCCGTCCGCATGCGGTGGCCCGACTGAAGAGACTGATCCTGGGTGAGGGAGCCGGGTGACTGGTGGAATGTGTGACGGCCGCGGACGTGCCTCGGTCTCGCGCAGTCGCGGATCAACCGGCGAAGAGACCTGTGTGCCCGTCACCTGGCCTGTGCGGCGACCACGGTGCAGCGCGGCGTCGAGTGGTCACGAGGGGTCGACGTGGGGCCGTGGTTCTTTCAGCAGGATCGAGCCGATGAATCCCAGGGCGATGAGAACGCAGGGGAGAAGCAGCGCTAGTTGAAACGCATGAACCGGGTAATGGCGAATGCCTCCCATCATTTCACCCTGCCATTGGCTGTCCAGGACATAACCGAATATAGGTTGGGCAACGGCCGCGCCGACAAACGCCCCCATGTTGACCAGTCCGGCCCCCATGCCGCGCACTTCCGATGGAACGATGTCCCGGACGGTCGCAAACGAGACCGACATGGCTCCAACGCAGAAACCGATGAGGAACGATAGCGGCCAGAAGGCGATAATCGGGGCTCGTCCGCCGCCCCAGAAGGCGATGAGAAGATAGCATGCCAGGGACACTGTGGTCCCCGCGAGAATCGGCTTCCGCCGGCTGTGTAGATAGTCAGACATGAATCCGAGCGCGGAAGTGCCAAGTATCGCGCCCACCGCCGACACGAGGGCGAAGTTGGAAGCGTAATCACGGGTGAGCCCGTATGTCTGCATGAGATAGACGACCAGCCAGTTCAAGAAGAACGTGGCGTAGGAGCCATACACTCCGAGGGTGACCAGGAATAGCGGCCAGATCTGCCGCGTACGGACGATCCGATTGAACCTCTGCATGACGGTCAGAGACGCCACGGCAGAGTCGCCCGGTGGAGGTTGATACCCTTCCAATGCCTCGATGGAAGGCAATCCCACCTGTTCCGGCTTGTCCTTCACGATGACCCAGTTCAGAATCGCAACCAGAAGGCTGACGGCGGCGGCGGCGAAGAACGACATGCGCCAGCCGACTGCGATGATGAGCAAGGCAAGCGGCGTGGCGGCAATAAGTTGTCCGGTGTTGTTGATGGCGCCCGAAAAGCCGGTGACGGTGGCCACCTCTCGCGAGCGGAACCAGTTCATGATGATTTTCAAAGCGCTGAGCCACGCGAACGATGCACCGAAGCTGACGAGGAGCCGCCCAAAGTAGAGCACGGCGAATGAGGGGGCCAATCCCATGATTGTGCTTCCCGCCGTTTCTATCAGCAACGCAAGCGTGATGGCCTTGCGCGGGCCTAGCGTGTCGGCGACCGTGCCGGAAGGCAATTGCATCGCTGCATAGACGTAGAAGTAGATAGCCCCGAGGCTGCCGAACGCGGCTGCCGTCAGCCCGAAGTCAGCCATCAGCTGGTCGGCCATCGGGCTGAGAGCCGCCCGATAGAACAGGCCTACCGAGTGTCCGAGGACCGCAACGAACCAGATACGCCAGCGCTGGCTGTACGCCTTCGCCATCATGTCGGTCCAGCGCGGATGTCCGTTGATCGTCATGTGTCCGCCATCAGTCGCATTCATGCCGGCTCGTTATTCGCAGACAGTATTCCGCCGCCGGTTGGCAGGCCACAGACAACACGGCGGCTTGCGCTTCCGGACGGCATCAGGTGGCGTTCACGTTCCGCGAAGCGATCCATGTCCCGAGGCCCGTGGAAACGATGCAACGAGCCCGCAAGTCGCACGTTCCAGACGGGTGACCTCTGCCGCCCCGGGCGACCGGCATACCGGCCCGGGCTGCGACGACACGCGACAGCATTCAGCAGAACGCTACTCACGGACTGCACGAACCTCGGCACTCGCAAAGAGTCCTGTTGTGGGTGTACATGCAGGGCAGAATGTCCGGTTGGCTCCGGGGATGTACGCGCATTGACTGGCGGGTATTCTACGCCATGATGCGGCGCACGCGCCAATCGAGCCGGAGAAAAGCGTGGTGTATAATCGGCTTGCTTGTCGCCATTGCCGCTACCGGTGGGTGATGGTGAATCGCTGGAGAAGGAGGCACGTACATGGGAATACTCGACAAGTTCAGCCTGAAGGGCAGAGTCGCCCTTGTCAGTGGCGCCAGGAGCGGGCTTGGCATGGGAATGGCGCTTGGGCTCGCGGAGGCGGGAGCGGACATCATCGGTGTCAGTTCGACGCTGGAGGAATCCGGCAGCGCACTGGAGAAGGCGGTCGTCGCACGGGGTCGCAAGTGCAAGTGTTACCGCGCTGACCTTTCGAACCGCAAGGCGATGTATGAGTTCATCGCGAAGGTCAAGAAGGACTTTCCGGTTGTCGACATCCTGGTCAGCAACGCGGGAACGATTGAGCGCACGCCCAGTGTGACGCACACCGACGCGCAGTGGGACAGGGTGATTGAACTGAATCTCAATCAGCACTTCATCATGGCGCGTGAATTCGGCAAGGACATGGTAGCGCGCGGCTACGGCAAGATAGTCTTCACCGCTTCATTGCTGTCGTTCCAGGGGGGCTCACCGTTCCCGGATATGCGGCCGCCAAGGGCGGAATCGCGCAGCTCACCAAGGCGCTCGCAAATGAGTGGGCTTCCAAGGGCGTCAATGTGAATGCGATCGCGCCCGGCTACATGGACACTGATCTGTCGGGCGCGCTCAAAGCGGACCCGGTTCGCGGCCCGGCCATCACGTCGCGCATTCCCGCCGGTGAATGGGGCACGCCCGAGGACCTGCAGGGCGCCGTTGTGTATCTGTGCTCGGATGCGGCCAGCTACGTGCATGGCGTTATCCTGCCCGTGGACGGCGGCTGGATGGGGCGGTAGCTCTGACCTGTCGTGCAATTGACTCGATACAGAGGGCCTGCTGCTTGGCAGCCGGCCCTCTGTCGCATTCACGGACAAATCGCAACGTTGAGGGAGGCCCCATTGAGCGAGAGCATCGTCGCGTTGATTCCCCTGGTTCGCAAACCCAAGTCATTCGGGAGGTCCGATACCTATACTTTGATTGTGACCGACAGCCGGATGGTCTTCGCCGAGATGACCGCTGACATGATGAAGCAGGCCGCCGCAGACGCGCAACGGCAGGGCAAGGAAGAGGGCAAAGGCTTCTTCGCGCGGTGGGGTGACCAGATAAAGGCCTGCATGACCTTCTCGGAGCGCTACCGGACTATGCCGCCCGATGAAGCGCTGCACGAGAACCCCGGCAATTTCGCCATTCCGAACTCATCCGTCAAGAAGCTCAAGGTGAGTTCCAAAGAGGACTCGCGAGGCTCGGACCAGGTTGGCCAAAGCTACACCGAGTTGAAGATAGAGGCCGGGTCCAAGTTCGAGTTCAAAGTGGATGGCGACGCAAAGTCCGTCAAGGAAGCCCTGAAACCCGTCTTCGGTGACATGGTCAAGTAGCGGTTCGAGTGTACGGATGTCGATGGCACTTCGATTGAGGCGCGCAACACCTTAGCAATCTGTTGGCTCAAGCCGATCGTGAGCGGGAGGGATTCACCGCGAGCGACAAGCGTCGCGAGGGAGGCGCTCCATTGAAGCATGATTGGAGGTTGTTCTTCACTGAGGATTGGCCTAGGATTGGATGAGGAACGCAAGTTGATGAGGGACGTGCTTGGGGATGAACGTGAGAGGCAGGACACTGACGTCGGAGAGTAGTTGCAGAATGACGGCCATAGAGACAGGAGACGCCGGTGGGACCTTCGACGATCAGAATTGAGCGATTTGCAGCCAACCTATTGGAAAGGCGTGAGTGGCAGTTGGTCGAACGGCTGGCACTGGTGTTAGATGATGACGTCTACGATGCGGGCACTCTCGTCGAGGAGATGATACCTGTCTATTGGGAACAAGTCGGGGACAGGCGCCGTCAACTATTTCCTGACAATATACCGACCCCTCTACTATGTGCACATGTACAGCGACGGAGGCAACTGCAAGGATTATGCGAGGCCCTTCATGATGGCTATCAGTGCCCATCTCGAGGGCTGTCTGATGTACTTGACACCCTCGCCTCCACCTAAGACGGGAGTACCTCCGCAACCTTTCGGTCGCTTGATCCATCCCCCTCGGAGCATCCGGCATTCTCTCGCTGAAACTAGCTGAGGAACTGCTGAAATTCAATGCTTTGATCAATGTCCCGTCCAAGCATTTCGGCGCTTATGTTCCCACCCGCTGGCTGGATGAGAGAACCTTCAGTGTTCTGGAGGTCTCGTCTGCCCTTGTGGTCATGCGCAGACTCTCCATTCAACTGTTCTCAATACTGAACATGAACGGCGTCGTTCTACCGTCTGCATGGCCAGAATTGAAGGACGAGTGGCTTTCGTGGTCACGTCTGTCAGGCCCGCGCTCTAGATAGGACTTGATCTTTCCAAGCAGTTGGCGCTAGTGGGAATCGGAGTCCCATGAGGCCCTGATTACCTATTGGGCAGGTGCCAAGCATACGCCGCAGTTTCCCCCCACTGCTTGCTGGCCATTCACAACTGACTGCTACTCTCAGCAGCTAGTTCCCTGCGCAAGGCAGCTGGTGTGCTGAGCCTGTGTTTGCGGCGCCCGTGGCATTCATGGCAAGAAGCGTTGGGCTTGGTGTTGTAAGTGGGTCCAAGCGGTAGTCGTTGACGACCAGTGAGGCAGTTGACTAGACTTGATTCACGAATGGAGTCTGGTGCCTGCTGTAGCCGAGCAAGCTCGGCGATAGTTCCCCGAATCCGGAGAGTCGGTGATACACACAATGCGGAGGTCAATCAATGAGCGATGGGAAGCGCGAGAGCAAGGTTGTGTGGCCAAACGTTTCCATGACCGGAGGTGACCTTGATGAGGAGAATAGACAGAGGATTCACGAGCTGGTCGATGACTTTTGGATTGCGCTTGAACGAGAGGCTGAGGCTGCCAAGGTAAATCGTTTTGTGTTTCCATTGTTCGATAATTCGACCTTGTTGCTGTTCTCACCGCCGGCGCGGTGCTTCTGGCTGTGGCGCCCGGTCGTGGAGTGCCAACCCAACACTGGTTTGATTGGCAGGCGAAGCTGCCAACCCCAACGCTCAAAGACCTTGTTGTGGCAGTACAACATGATCTTCGGATGGGAACGGATCTTCACACTGTCATTTCCTCGCAACTCTCTTGCGGCAAGATCCTGGTGCACGAATGGCTCAACTGCACAGCCTTGCAAGAAGATCGGTTGCCAAAGTCATCCAAGAGGCGGAAAGGCAGGCTCGAATCGTGAAACTGAATCCTATCTTTCGAGGGCGTGACTTCCTGGTTGAAGACGATCTGTGTTTTGTTGTGATTCCACTTCGTGAACCTTTCCTGCGGCTCTACTCTAAGCACATCAAGCCGACGCTGGAGTCAGTGGGGCTGCGCGTTCTGAAGGCGGACGACCTTTTCACTCCGACTGTCATCGTTGAAGACATCTGGGAATTCATCAACAGGGCCCGAGTGATCGTTGCAGATGTCACGGGACGGAACCCAAATGTGTTCTATGAGTTGGGTGTCGCTCATACTGTCGGCAAAGATGTCATCGTGCTGACCCAGAACGAGGGTGATGTTCCGTTTGACGTCGGCCATCTTCGCCATTTCACATATGACGACAATGAGACAGGTTGGGGAGATTTGGAGCACAAGCTTGAGACTGCCGCGCGAGCAGTATTAGCCAAGAAGCCACATGATTGAACAGATGGGAGGCGTCCTACGTGGATGGTCGCGAGGCGCTCGGCCTTCGTGAGACTGAGATGTTCATTGCCGCCGGCCACGTGAGCCGTGAATATGAACCTTCGGATGATCAACACTTGGAGCCGGAGAGGAGGTTGTTCTTTAGGGATGTATTGCCAGGGATGAGTGAGGATAAACAGGGAGTGGTGAGAGATTTCATGGAGATGGTCAGAATGAGGATGAATCACAACGCCGTCTTGATTGGAAGGACAAATGAGTGCCCATGAACCGAAAGAGTCACAACATGAGTTTCATCTCCCTCTTGGAGATTGAGGAGATAACTCTTCCTCAAGAGATACCCCCAACCGACAGAACCTGTTGACTTGTTGGCAGATTCAGGGGACCGCGACCAGCAAGTCCAGATTCTGTGCAATCAGTGCGACTTCGATACCTACTGCCATGGTTTCCTGAGGGCGGCGAATCTCACGGTCGATGGGGTTGTACAACCACGAGTCCAAGATGTACTGCGAGATCACTCAGCGTTTGGAGAGTCTCCAGCCTATGCTGCGCTCTATCTGTATCGCCACTGGTTAGAGTTGAGACTCAAAGGAACTGATCCTAGCCTGCGGTCACCCTGCTCCGAACGTACACCCGCTCATTGAACTGTGGAGGCTGTTGCAGACCCTCGACCATCGCGGGGGCGACAACTCCATCACTGAGGACGGACGGACGGCAGACCGAGTGGCGGACGCAATCATCACAAAGTTTGACCGCATCGACCACGATGCCCAGGCATTCCGATACCCAATAGACACCAAGGGCAAGAGAATCAGTGTTCCCGCCTTGTGCATCGACCTTGTACGGTTGAAGGAACTGATGGGGTGGCTGGACTCCTACCTCAGAGGTTGGAGCACCTTCCTCTACGAAGCACGTCAGGCTGAGCAGGAGTTCGCGCAGTGCGCAGAGGCACCAAGTACTGATTGGCTCTCAACCCTCACCGAAGCAACTGACCGCCTCATGTCGGCGATGAGTGCCGACGACGTGGCTGCACTGCGTGACACGCCCGAAGGGAGTCTAATCATGTACCACTACAGTTTGGTTCGGTCGTAACAGTGATTCACTACCGCCAGCTAGATGCGAGAGGCGGAGGTCTTCGGACTTGCATCTATGAGGTAGATATTTGGATCATTGGTTAGACCCAATTCTGCGAGCAAGGCCGTCACCTTCTCGTGCTCCTCCTCATTGTAGTATTGTATGACGGTCAAACCAGTCTTCGCGTCACTCGCCTTCTGATACGCAGGAACTTGTCCCTTCAGATTCTTTCTCAGGTTTGGATTGGAGGCTAGCTTGAATTCAACTACCGACTTGTCTCGATTTCCGTGAGACACTTTGAAGTCGGCAGCACCAAGTCCATCGTTGACTTCCCGACTTAAGTCGGCGCGCGTGCCAAACCAAGTCAGACTGTAACAGATCTTCAGGTCGTCCTCATTGCGAACGGGCTTCCCATCGACATAGAAGATGCGCCAGCAGCCCTTGTCTTCAATGGCATGTTTCAGATAGGCAATTCGCTGGCGCGCCTCTCCCAGCACTGTCAGGCCGTAGTAGGTAGAATCTCGTACTTTGGAGGTACGAGACCAGGTCTCGGACCTGTAGAACGTACAACTTGTCCGATGCGTCTACCCTCCGGATGCTTCGGCGAACGGCATCAGCACCTGTGTCCTCTTTGAACCTAATGTAATAGTCCAGCACCTCAGGTGACATCTGGACGAAGCGATCGACGACTTGATAGTAGTCTCGTCTTGAAGGGGTCTGTTCAGGAGGGATGCTGGCAAGTGCTTCCATGAGGAACGCCTCGAAACGCTGCCGCAACAGGCCGTCGGGCATTGCTTCGGGAACCGTCCGGAGGTTTTCCAGAAACTCCGTTCGATTTATCCAAGTGTCGTCCTTGGTCAACATGTCTCGGGGCGTAAGGAGAACGAATTGGGACCCGATCGTCGGCAACCAGATGAGGCATGCACCCAAACGCCATGGGCGTAGTCGAAAGCAACTCGCGGGACCGATTGTTTCCGGACGTGTCTTGGATTCAGATATGTTGTCGCGAACGCCTGCGTATACTCCAGAAGATAGCTCTTGATTAGGTTCGTCGTGAAGTCACTGATCATGTCCCGGCCTATGCCACTTCTAACAAGGGTCAGCTTCTCCAGATGTGTCTCTCGGGTGATAGTCTCATTGCCGAAGTTCTGGAACAGGTATCTAGGTTTGTACTGAGGGCAACTGCGAAGTCTTTCCCAGTCCGCGCCGGAATTGCCCATCGATGAGAATCCGAAGCCAGTTTTGCTTGACTTCGCGGAAGCAAAACAAGTGCTCGATTGTTGCGTCTGACAGTCTGGATTCAGATAGTGTGCGAAGGTGGCGCAAGTAATCGATAATGCCCGAATGAAGTCGCTGGTACTCAGTCTTGTCAGAGTAGAAGAGTAGAAATGGGTCAACGAAGAGCGGAGATTCTCGAGTAGAGATACATCGAACGCGCCGTAGTCATCAAGGACTTCTTTGTCTATGCCGAAGTGCTCTAGAAATATGTCTCCAATCCTGTTCCTCCTTGTTGTGAGTCGAGCCGAACGTGACTTTCGCAGAAAGGCTCGACACAGCACGATCAGCAGAAGGCACCATAGCGTCTCGGGAGCTGGCGTCGTCACACCTAATCATTACGTCGGTGACCGACGACAGTCAACCTGTGGTGGTCATAATACTCCTGGCAGGTTCCGCAAGCGCAATGGGCTACTCTCTGTCTCACAGCCGTTGGCATCTTGATGCCACCATTCTTGCTTGTCTGTGCTGCGATAGTCAGGGTAATTTAATTCCAATTCCGGAGACACCATGCTTACTTCGGTATCATGTTCAGAATGCATTCGGACGGTGCCTGTGGCGGGTCGGCAGTTGTCACTTCGGCCTTGGATTCAAAAATGAGTATGGTGTCCCCATAATTCCGAGGCACAGGGTTCTGTGCCATTTCTTGCAGCCGTGGCGTCACTACGGCAGCGGTATCGGAGAGGTGATTCCGTAGATATGATCGTCTTCAGGTTGTCGGCGGCGTTCATGTGGAGCAGAAACTCGCCGATTTCTCCCGGTTCAATGTTCAGCGCAATCGTACCAGGGAGGTATGAAGCGTCCAGTGTGTAGGACACCCGCTCTCCCGTCTCGTCGAGACCCGCTGCATGCATCCCGATCTGCGTGTAGGTCCTGTGGCGGTTCTGTACGGTCCCTCTGACCACGAGAACCGGGTCGCCGCGTAGAATCGCGTGCCGATCATCCCTTGGTCCGTACTTGTACTCTTCTGAGCTTTCGACCTGTTCGACCACAACCGCAAGCAGCAGAAGCTCGGAGTGGTCGCCATTCGGACTTGTGGACAGGTATTCGCCTGCGGAAGGGAACACGGTGAGGCTCTCCGGATACTTGAGGGCGGCAGCGCCGGAGGAGATGGAATCATCCGGTCGTCGATGTCCGCGGATACTCTGAGCGTGTGTATCTCGTCGCTCCAACTGACAATAATCTCGAAGTGCTGGGAGGTCTCGCCGGGGACAACGAGGTGCAGGAATCCTTCCTGAGCTCGGTACCGAGCGTCGACGCCACCAGTTCTCCTTCGATGTCGAAGCCGTCGACCCAGATATCGACGTCGCGCATCTTCGGGTCGTGTTGTGTGGACCCGTCCTGAAATCACCACGCACCAGTCTCCTCGGGTCCACAATGCCAGGTTCGGATTGAAGGTTGGTGGTCAAGAACACCGACGGTGCGGATGACTTCCTCCAGACGTATGCCCTCCGCGATGAATGCTCTTAACGCCGGTTCGATGGCGACCTCCAGCACCTGTCCCTCGGCATAGGCGGGATTCAACCGCGACTCCTTCCTCGGCTGTCCTGAACTGCAGGTTTGACAGGCGATATGGCCAGTCAAGGTACACCTCGAACTCTGCGCCGGCTCCGGCCGGCACATTCCGTCGAGGTGGATATGTCCCGGCTGCGTTTCGGATACCAGGGTTGAGGCCACCTGGCGTCCCTTCGAGTCGTAGCCGTCGATCCACATGTCGACGGCTTGAGTGGCAGAGGTGGTGTTGCGGAGGTACCCGGACCAGCATCAGCGTCTGCCCGCCGCATGCCGTTGGCCCGTCCCGAGTTCGATGATTCTTCAACCAGCTGCGCCCGCGCCGCGGCCTCCTCCAGCTGCGACACCCTCCATCAACTCAGTGCCCGGCGCCGGCTCGATACCGGCGTCCGCAACCTCGGGAGTCCTTGACGTGGGCTCTGTCGCGAAGTTGAGGTCTTCGTCCTCTTCGTATGGCAAGCTGCCGTCACTACAGGAGAAGACAAAGGTGCACGTCGCAATCAGCGCCAGAGAGGGCGCAGCGACAGCCCTCGCACAGGGAGCGAGACAGACTCCCCGCCCGTTTCCGAATCGCCTCTTCATGCCCGTAGTGGTCGCATGTTGTCTCCCCTGCCTTCGTTGCTTCACCGGCATGCTGCCTGGATGCTGCCGTGCCGTCGTGCATGAAGACTGTCAAAGCCCTTTCAGGAAGTGCGCGGGAACGATACCGTTATCTCGTCCGGGTTATTGCTCGTGTTGTGCTGTTCTAGCCACAGGGTTGGCACGCCAAGCTCGACGCTCTCCCTCGCCCTCGGGTAGCTTTGGCGGCGCGACCAGCCATGCCGCGGGGAAGGTGACCTTGACGTCGCTCTCTTCTGGAGCTCCTTCCCGCGTCCAGCAGCCACTCCCGGGAGAAGGTGATGTGGGTCATCGCGGACTCCGGGAGGGGAGTGCCGGGCGTGAGAGGGTTTGTCCGGGATGGGGGTGGTCGGTCCGGTCAACCTGCCTCGGAAGCTGCCACCGAAGACACGTATGGTTTGGACGCCGTCGGACGGGTTCATGTGGAGCACGAACTCACGAGTCTCTCCGGGCTCTATGTCGAACGTAACTGAGCCGCGGACATCTTCGTTGTCCAGAGTCTCGGCTACCGAGACTCCGTTCTCATCATAGCCGCGGGCAAACACCCCATTCAGGAGCTTCTCTTCTTTGTCATGGTTCTCGACGTGCCCGGTGACGAGAAGACAGGTATCGCCTTCGTTTGAGGTCGACATCATAGGCTACCCAGTGCGTCACGTATGCTGTTCCACACGCTCCGATGTTCACGCTGACGTCGGTCAGCATGATGTTCGTTGACTCGCCCCAGTAGCCGGTGAGATAGCTGCCGGCGGCAGGCTCCACCTGTATGTCGACCGGCGCAGCGGAAGGCGGAGCCTTGGTAAGCAATACGTACGCGTCAAAAACGACACATA